>CAJAQB010000013.1 GCA_903943975.1 Synechococcus lacustris
AGCATCGGCTTGGCGAGACGGACCCCTCTCGAGTTGCCGATTTTGACCAGCTTCGCTCGAACCATGGCCACGGCCTGCAGACGTACTCACATTGTAGCCACGCACGCGACTTCCGCGCATCTCCCTGCTCTGGCTAACGCTGCCCCTGAGTGGCAGGCCAATAGCTACAGCATCTATCAGTAATTCAGGGAGGCCAGTCCACTCGAGGGGGCGCGTTCGAAGGGCCTGCTCAACAGCTGTCCGTCGCGGACTTATTCCGCAAGACTGAGGTTCAAGCCACCTCAGCTTCATCACGCACACCCGCGCTCAGTTTAAGCCCAAGCGCGGAGATCACTTTGAGTACAGTATCAAAACTCGGGCTACGTTCACCTGAAAGCGCTTTATAGAGGCTCTCGCGAGACAAACCTGTCTGGCGCGCGATCTCTGTCATACCTTGAGCGCGAGCAATATCTCCGAGGGCCTTGGCGATGAAAGCTGCATCACCATTCGCTTCTTCAATGCAGGCTTCTAGGTAAGCCGCCATTTCATCGGGAGTTCTGAGCGTCTCAGCGACGTCATAGAGCCTAGTCTTGATCTCGATCATCCATCCTCCTTGATCTGTCGGGACAGCATCAGTGCCTCCTCGATATCTCTGACCTGGGATGACTTATCGCCACCTGCCAGGAGGATGATCAACCTGGAGTCCTTCTGCTGGTAATAGACCCTGTAGCCAGGGCCGTAGTCGATCCGTAATTCAGAAACGCCAGACCCAACAGGCCTGACATCGCCAGGATTGCCGCCAATGAGACGCTCAATCCTGACCTGAACCTTCGCCCTGCCCCTCAGATCACGAAGATCCTGGAGCCACTGAGCAAACCGCTCTGTCTGACGGACTTCAACCACGCCACCACTGTAGCCACCTGGCTACGCCGGGGCAAGCTGCAGATCTGAATCAGCTCGCTTCTGCCAGCTCCTTCGAACGCTCGCCATCACATGGCCGCAAGGTGTGCTCGGCGAAGAAGACAGCTTGGAGGAGGCGGCTCAGGTGAATGGCGGTGTTAGAGAGTGGCAGGAGTATCGGGTTCAAGAAGCGGTAACACCCTGGCAGTCACCATCGCCATTACATCTGGGCTGACCCGCTCGATAAACTTCACTTTCCTCGACCGCCAGTCAAGGCTCTTGAGTTGGTCGGACAGAACAACTCCACTCACGGCGTATCCATCAGGAAGTTCCACCTCAAATGGGTAGCCCTTGAACTTTGAAGTCAAGGGACAGAATAAGGCTAGTCCGACTTTGCCATTGTAGGACTTTGGAGACAAGACGAGTGCTGGTCTTCTCCCGCGCTGTTCACTTCCGGCTTGCGGTGTGAATTCCAGCCACACCAGATCGCCATGATCGGGCACGTAGGACGACATCAGAATGCTTCGGCGCCTACGGCATCCCCTGTATCAACAGAGGCATGGATGTTCTCTGGCGTGACCCCCGCGAGGAGATCCGCAAGCCTGAGCCGGCTTGGCACGGCGGGCCTTAAGACCAGTTCACCATCCTTCGCGGTCAGACTGACCTCAGTACCAGCTCCCAATCCCACCTCTTCAGCTAAGCCGCGTGGAATCCTCACGCCAAGGCTGTTTCCCCACTTCTGAACCTTCGTCTGCATGCCCCAGCCGCGGCTATACGCCGACTATACCACCTTTGGCCACTACGGAGTGCCCCCCATCTCTCTAACGCTGGCTCTGAGTGGCAGGCAACGAGCTTAGGATTGCGCAGCAGATATCTGGTGGTGTCCTGTCCACTCCAGGGGCTTGTTCGAAGTGTCATTACAGGTTCGCGCCAACACTTACCATGAAGGATTGTTCATAAACCACAAATAACTTTTCACCAAAGCTTAAGTAAGCTATCCAAGAGAGAGGCAACTCCAAATCCTCCAAGTCAGCTTCATCCCGACAGAGCTTGAAATCTTTCAAGTTCCGTGGTACACTTGCACTATTTGCAATGCCCAGCATGGGAAGAGCTCGGAAGCTTGGCACCACTTTTGACGAATCGCACAACTTCCTTCGAAATCAAGAAGGACTGCAGCCAGCAGAAGCACTGGATGAATTAGTCAAGCTTTTGCTTTGCCGTGAATACCTAGATGCAACTGGTGAGCTTTTAAATTTCCCCAATCATCGACCCACTCAAGAAACCCTAGACAACACAATTAGGCATTTTGGGCTTGAAGACTACAAGATTGGTCGCATACAACTTTCAGAAGCTAGCATTTCGAAAATGTGGCGCCTATTGGAGGACGCCAATAGTGAATACGGTGATCTTGATCTTGGCAGTCACGCATTGAGATCATTTACAGGAAGAGACTCTAGACGCGGACTTGGAATATTCTTAACGCCCGAGAATCTTGTCGGCACAATTATTGACTACGTTGGGACTTCTTGTGGCACACGTGTACTCGATTTGGCTGCAGGATCAGGCACTTTTTTGAAAGTATTTCTTCAACGGCAGCCGCGTAATTGCAGCGTTGTAGTTGCCGAAAAGAATCCCAAGTTAATGCTGTTGGCTCGCATCAACCTGATTCCATTCGAGGGCTCTGCTCACATTGATTATCGAGTAATTGATTCATTGCATGGCCTTCTTGATGCTGAGAAGTTTGACACCATAGTTACAAACCCGCCATTTGGCGTTAGCACTGCATTGAGCGATGACACTCTTTCAGGCTACCAGACTGTTACGGCCTTGGCACGGTCTTCTGGATTCAACTCTATTCCGAGTGAACTGCTCTTTCTGGAAAAGTGTTTTAAGTTGCTCAAGCCGGGCGGACGATTAGCTATTGTATTGCCAAAGAGCATTGCAACCAACATCTCCCTGCAAGCGGCAAGAGAAAGCCTGGGTCAATATGGATTTATTGATGCGATCCTCACGCTCCCTCCAGAGACATTTGCCCTTACTGGAACCCAAGTAAGTACAATTGTCATTTTCGCAATGAAATACAAGCAACTCGATGAGAGGAACGAGCTCGGACGGACATTCTCTTATAACTGCAAATCAGTTGGACATGACTCAACTGGGAGAAGCACAGGACCAGGCGATTTACAGGACTTTCTTCTCTGCAAGGATTCGTCGAAGAGCTTACCAAGAGACATTACTGATCGCATATCGTATGATTCGTTTATACCAAGAGGCGACTCTTTTGCTCGACTATCAGATATCTGCATGGATTCACGAGATTACAGCTCATCTCAGAACGGCGCTAGGCTATCAGACTTCTGTACACTTATTCGCACCGGCAGGACTCCTGCGCGAAGCAAGTATACAGATGCAGGTTTCTTCTTAATTAAGGTTGGCAATCTCACAGGTAGTGGCATCGACTGGTGTCCTAGGGATCGCAACTTTATTCCAGAGGATGAAATGTTGAAGAGAATGTCAGCAAGGAGTGGGCTCATCTTGCAAGAGAATGATATTCTATTGACTTCCTCCGCTCACAATAGCTCATATATAGCAAAAAAGATTGACATCCTGTCGGATATTCCCGATTTTGTTGACATGCCGCTTTCATATGTTGGCGAAGTAATGCTCATTAGGCCTGACCCGTCGAAGGTAGATCCTTTTAGGCTTCTTGCGTATCTCCGTCTGCCATCTGTTGGAGCGCAACTCAGAGGTATGGTGCGAGGCCAAACAGCACATCTTCACTCCGCAGATGTAGAATCTCTGCCAGTTAACAAAAATGTCCTATTGGGCCATCCTAAAATTCATGATTATGCTTCCTTGGCTTTAAAGGGGTCCGAGCTTTGCAAGGTCATGTCAGAGTTGACTTATCAACAGAGAAACATAGTAACAGTGATTGATGGCCAACTCATGGAATCCTAAGGATTAGACGCTTTCACCTTCATAAAGCATCCCTGAGGTTCAGAAGCTTTTGCACAGGATCTAGGTCTCTGAGCCGATTGGGTATATCCTCTAAAACTGCTTCAAGGCGTGGGTAATAAACATATATTGATAGATCATCAAGCTGGGCCTGAGATGCTCTTCCCGAATCATTCCTCTCATGAACAAGCGAGATTTCGTGAATTATCGAGTTTAGGTCTTCACGATTCCCAATGCCCAAGGTTTCACTGTAAGCCGAAATGGAATTCGTGATGCCAGGATTCTTGCTTTCCTTAAGAAGATCGGTTCTCAGCTGAGTTGTCAAGGGTTGAATACTATGTTGAATTGGCTCGTCCCTTCCAGGAAAGATCCTGGTTACTACGCTCTCATCGGTAACAATTGATCTATAGACAAGCTGGCCGCCCATCAGATCTCTCTTCAGTCTGTGTGGCCAGATGTTAAGAGGTGCCTTTGAGCTTGAATGCATCCTGATGTTAAACCAGTAATCTATGAGCGCTAACAGAAACCCTGGACTGCTTGAGGCAACTTTCCAAATGCTGGCAGCAATCTCCCTCGGATCGGCAAGATCTACGAACTCGAATAGTACAAAGTAGTAGAAAGATGGATCGGCTATCTGCGAAAGATCATTTATATTCTGAAGACCAATAAGCCACTTCGAATCATCTTTTCGCTCTATGTGATGCGATGCACATCGTGGGCATGCAATCTCAATCGCTGAGACCGAACAGCCACATTCACCGCACTTTCCCAATTGATCAACTCTGTAACAGGTTTTAATCTCAGCATGGCGATCATCTGGAAGTACCAGGTCATATCCACGTGCACCTGATCTTCCACCTGGGTATCCGGTGACGATACTCGTTAAATGCTGCCCTATGTATCCCATGCGTGCTTGTGGAGTCTGATAAGTGATGCTTGCCCAATTATTCACGCGTTGCCTAAGATCAATATATAAATCCTTTATTAGTTGCTCCGAGCTCTGCAGGTCGCCCAAGGAGTGAGGAGGCATTGAGATCTCTTGTCTTTATCCCTTTATAGCATATGCTTCTCAGAATGGCCCATGTTAATATTTTCCGTTCGACCTCTGCGGAGGGAAGCACGCCGGCTTTTTGTCATCACTGGGAGAAATTCAGTATCTATATATAATCGTAAAATGCCTTGACGCCTAGGAAAGGTAATGGCTCAAAGTATCAAAACTATCAAAATCCACTTGTTCACTGTATTCCCTTCTTACAACCAGGGGGCATATTGGCTTAGCGGCGGATGTTCGAAATTAGAAATCGATGAGTCCGCAGTGCAGTTCCATTTTGATAGAACTTCTCTAGCTGCGGTAATTGGTCTTAAGGCTTTCTGCCTCAAGCAATTTGTTGACATGGATTCGGTTGATCCTTCGAACGCCTGCGATAAGCTGCGGGGCGAAGCCCCGTCAGCCTTAATCGCATTGTTGGGCTGCTCATTTAGACGCAAGCCGGCTTCCGGTCTACGAGAGTGGCCAACACACGCATACGTTCAGTACGAGAAGGCCTAGGTGTGACATTGGCGGATGGGAACTCTCCATACACCTTTCCATCAAGATATCTTCCGGCCAGTTTCTTGTTTTTCCCGCCCCACTGCTTGAAGAAGAATCTTGTGTTATTCGTCATACACTGGTCTCGAATGCTGCGCACCCATTCGGGCGACATGGTGCGTGCTTTAAGGCCGCTTTCACCGCCAACTATGACCCAATCTATGCCTCGGAGATCGATCTCTCCAAGATCCTCAAGAAGAGGCTCGATGGATAGAAATCTTGTCGAAGCAGGAGTGGAGCGCAAATGCTCAATTCGGGGCAATCCTTGAGCCTTATTCTCAACGCTTACGCCAAGCCATATGTTGCTGCAACTAGTAAGGCCTTGAATCTCAGTTTGCGCCAGTGCTGCAAGCCGCGTTGGCCGCTTCGTTAGGACTTGAAAAACATGCCAACTAGCAGCCTGCATAACACGAAAGACAGAGCCAATGAATGCATCAGGAACATCATCATGAAACAAGTCACTCATTGAGTTTACGAATATCATTCGTGGCCTTGCCCAAGTGAGTGGCTCAAAAAGCTTATCTTCTACAAGACGCAAATCAAAACCATGCTCGTACGGGTGACCTTTGGTTCCACGCCATCTCTCGGCGAAAGTCTCAGCATAGCAATTTAGACAGCCTGCACTTATCTTTGTGCAGCCACGAACGGGATTCCAAGTGGCATCAGTCCATTCGATACCAGTTTGAATGCTCATTTCCCTTGGCTCCTGATTGTGATTGTGTGCTTGTCACTTAGAGTTGGCTTACCATTATATCGCCTACGCGTGCTGGCAGTTGTGGGCTTGCCTTTTGAATCCAGGACAATGATAGAGCCCACCTGCTCAAGCTCAAGCAACGCTTCCCGATACGCTGGTTCGCAAAAGAGATTATCTGACCGGCTTGTAAGATCATGATAAAAATAGTCTGCTTTGCGGGGAGCCGTAAGCTCCTTTAGGATTGATTGCTTGAATGCGTCCCACTCTGGATCAAAAAGAACGTGGCCATCCGTAAGACTCTTTTGCATCAACGCTAGCCCGCCTCTGCCTGCTTCGGTTTTGCCAACACCCCACATAATACTTTTCATGATCCGGAACCCAAGCTCATGCCTTGTGATATGAATTAGGTAGTGCGACACGGTTCGTCTATTCTCCTTTTCAATCCTAAAGCCAGTAATGTAATTTGCTCCAATATCTCGTTTGACAATATCGTAGTATCGTGCAATAATTAGATCTTCTTTCTCTGTCGATGACTTGTTCTCGATTGCTTTGAGTAGATCTTCTGCCTCTCTGTCTGATCCAAAGAACTGAGCAAGCGTGTCACCGCGCGCTTCTCCAAGGCCAAGTATTCTTCTTATGCCATCAATATTGAAAAACAGGAAGATCTCGCAACTCCCGAAATTCATCAACCTAGCTAGCGTGTCGAAGTAGACACCATTAACTCCACATGGATCTACAAAGAGAAATGTAGGAGCCAGGGACCTGCTTTTCTTTTCAAAGGGTTGGAGCATAATCTCCATGCCTTCTCTAAACTCATTATTGAGACATATTGGCTCGCGAATGTTCGGATTGTCTCTATAAAATGATTGAACTTCTGCTTGCAAGTCCTCATGTAGCTGTTTATCTTTCTCGATGAAGACAGTTGTTACACGTTTAGCGAGTTCAGCATCGCTGGAAATTAGAGAAAGGGCACGAATGGGTGATCCAGGCTGGGACGAGCCGTTATTCTGATAGGCTCCTGGTCCGGCGAAGCCATCAATAAACAGAAGATTGTTATTCCAGCGCTTAAGAACATGAAGGTAGGCTCGTAAATACTTCTCAAGTATTTCGTGCTTTACTCTGGTTTGTTCTCGATATTCCTCAAAGTGGTTTCGATCATTGCTCATGATTACCACTTTCTACGATGGTTTCCCTCATGACCCAGACTTCTGTAGCTTTTGATTCTTTATGAAAATAGCTACTGCCAGAGAGATGTCAACCAAGGCGCGCCAGCATGGTTTGCCAGCCCAACGCTGCCTCTGAGTGGCAGGCCAAGATCTCCTGCTTCAGCCAGGAATGTACGGGGGTCTGTCCACTCGAGGGGCGCGTTCGAAGGGCCCGCTCAACAATCATCCATCGCGGAGTTGCGCTGCATCAAGGAAGGTCAGGCAACCTCAGCTTCATCACGCACACCGGCGCTCAGCTTCAACCCCAGCGCGGAGATCACTTTGAGGACGGTATCAAAACTTGGGCTGCGTTCACCTGAAAGCGCTTTGTAGAGGCTCTCACGAGACAAGCCTGTCTGGCGTGCGATCTCTGTCATACCTTGAGCACGGGCAATATCGCCCAAAGCCTTGGCAATAAACGCTGCATCCCCATTCGCTTCCTCAATGCAGGCTTCTAGATAAGCCGCCATCTCGTCGGGAGTTCTGAGCGTCTCAGCGACGTCATAGGGCCTGGTTTTGATCTCCATCAACCATCCTCCTTGATCTGACGGGACAGCATCAGTGCCTCCTCGATATCTCTGACCTGTGATGACTTATCGCCACCAGCTAGGAGAATGATCAATGTGGAGCCCTTCTGCTGGTAATAGACCCTGTAGCCAGGGCCATAGTTGATCCGCAATTCAGAAACGCCAGATCCAACAGGCCTGACATCACCGGGATTGCCGCTGATGAGACGCTCAATCCTGGCCTGAACTCTCGCCCTGGCCCTCAGATCACGAAGATCCTCAAGCCACTGAGCGAACCGCTCTGTCTGACGGACTTCAACCACACACCCACTCTAGCCATCTGGCTACGCATGGGCAAGCCGCAGAGCTGCAGCAGCCTGCTTTTGCCTGCTCCTCCGAACGCTGCCCCTGAGTGGCAGGCAAGAAGCTATTGCTATCCAAGCAGACTCGACGGCGGCCTGTCCACTCCAGGGGCTTGTTAGGCATTAATCGCTGAACCTATAGTCCAAGAGGGAGACCAAGATGCTGTTGGGCCTCGTTCCTAAGCCAGTACTTTAGTAGATCAAACGTAAAAGAGGCCCCCTCTTTAAGCACAGTTCTAGTGGCTTTCTTCCATATGACATCATCGCGTGCAGCGTCTGCAAAGTCATGCCCAGACCATGTCACCGAATTCAGTATGGCATTGGGACTTGGAAGACCGGTGACATTTCTAACGGCTGCGTCTACAAGTCCAGCTTGACGCAGGAGATAGACATGATAAGCCACCTCTTCTTCCGTGTGTCCGGGGATCTCCGGATTGCCATCGACGTAACCGTGTGGTTGTTCTATGGCCCAAACAAGTATCTCACGGGCAAGATTCATGTCACGATTCATACTGCAACTCCTGAGTAGATGGCCAAGCATTTCACCATCATACCTTAGATCGCAGATAATCAGCGATTCAAATTTGAATCACAATCCAAGGGATTTCTCGAGTCTAAACATTGCCCACCTCATTCAGAACGAAGCGATGAGGCAACTATTCAGAAGTACTGGCGATAGGGCTTGCCATCAGAATTGAAGCGAGTTCGATATCTGCCGCCCCTTGGCCCGACTTGAGAGCCATCATCGCTGTTGGTAGTTTGATCGATTAGCGTATCCTGGCTTCCTTTTGTATCTCTTGTTCTTGCCGGCCAATAGCCCCTGGGATCATGAAAGGTTTCTGGCGCTACATCATCATCAGCCTTTTTGATTCGATCCCGATTCTCAACGGCCAAAGCATCCTCCAACCTTTTCTGGAGCCTTGGTGGAACTGCCCAGTTCGGGAGCGCTGCAAGTTCTTCTATCGTTAAGTCGTCAAGAGACCTAGAATCCATAACGAATGAAGGTAATGATGTTCAACCTGACTTGACTCAAGCTATTTGCCAACATAAGAGCCTAACGCCATTTAGAACGTCCTCGTAGCTCTCAATGAAACGATTCTTAGTCCCCATACCCGCTTCGCAGCCATTCGCACCCCCAAGTGCTGAAGGGCTTGTGAGGTTCTAACCAGATCTTATGCGGATCCGCAGAACAAGTTTCAGAGCAGATCCGCCGGGCTGGTCACACCTGCAGGGCCACGGTTGAGCACATGGGTGTAGATCATCGTGGTCTTCAGATCACTGTGGCCAAGTAATTCCTGGATCGTGCGGATATCTGAACCACGCTCCAGTAGGTGTGTGGCAAAGCAGTGCCGGAATGGGTGGCAACTTGCTGGTTTGCTGATGCCTGCCGCCTGCACCGCAGCCCTTACCGCCCGTTGGATCACAGACGGATCTAGATGGTGGCGACCCTGTTCAGCTGTGTCGCGATTGCGCCAGCGCGTCACCTGTAGGAACAGCCACTGCCAGATCCAAACGATGCAAACGCCTGACTTCTTGCAGGTGGATCTGTAGTGGTTCCATCTGGTTCTGGGGCAACACCGTGACGTGGTCCTTGTTGCCTTTGCCACCGCGGATTATCAGCTGTTTACCTGCAAAATCAAGGTCTTTCACCCACAAAAACAACAAGGCCGCTAGCGCCTGATTTTGGGTAGATGCGCTCACCCGCTCCTCCACAGCCAGATGAGTAAGAAATGCATTTATCTCTGGCCCGCCCATCTCCCTGGGATGGCGTAGCAGGTAAAAGCGTAGGAAGCGCCGCAGCCAGCTCTCGTAGGTGTCGATGGTTCGGTGGGCATAATGACGTGCTATCAGGGCTTCGCGGTAGACGCTAACTAGAGGACGATCAGCTGAATTCATGGCGACACACGTTCTGCCCTGAGCATTCCCCTAACCGGCAGGTTGGCGTGCTTCGCAGGAGCAACATCTCTGTAGCCAAACCTTGCGTCCAGGCTGTAGTGGCCCTGGATCAATGCAACTTGTCAACGCAACTAATGGTATTAGGTGGGTCGATAGCTTTGCCCAGTTGTTGCCATTGCATCAGCAATCCGTTGCGCCGCCCATTCGGCGCTGGCTGGGCCCAGCAGGATGCCATTGCGGTAATGGCCGCTGAGTAGCAACAGCCGCGGCAGTGGTTGCTCCAGCAGCGGTGCTGGCCTACCCACCGGCCGGCAACGCAGCCCCTGCCAGTGGCTTACTAACTCAGCGTTGCGCAGCCAGGCGGGGGCGGTGCCCCCCAGGCTGAGCAGGGTTTTCAGGGCCTCGGGATCCGCCTTAGTTCCAGGCTCGAGGCTGGCCCCCAGCCAGAGGCGACCGCCGGGGCGGGGCACCAGATTCACCCCCTGCCACACCAGGCAGCCAGCCCAGGGGTCTTGGCCCGGCGCCAAGGGCAGCGCCAATTGCAATTCCACCGCCTGGCCCAGCACCGCTTCCAGGGGTAGCTCAATGCCCAGGGGTTCCAGCAGGCTGGGGCTGGCCAGCCCAGCGCAAACCAGCACCCAGTCGCCGCTCAGCTGCGAACCATCCGCTAAGTCCAGTTGCCATTGGGCTTGGGGATCCCCTGGCGGAGGTGGCCGCAGGGCAGTTACCCGTCCTGATATTTCGCGCAGGCCCCGCTGGATTGCAGCGGCCCCGAGGGCGGCAGCCCAGGCGCCCGGATCCAGCTGGCCATCTTGCGGCGACCAGAGGCCCCCCTCCACCCCCTGGGGCAATTCCGGCAAGGCGCCCTGGGCTACCGCCGCCTGCAGGTCTGAGCGGGAGCGCAGTTCCAGGGGAAAGCCCTTGGCCTGGCGTTGGCTCCCTAGCCGCTGCTGCCTTTGCCATTCATCGGCGCCGCTGGCCAGCAGCAACAGGCCCCGGCGCAGTTCCACCGGCTGGCCGGCCTCCGCCAGTAACCCCTGCCATTCCTGCAGCAGGGCCAGGGAACGCTGGCGCAGGCGCCAACCGCGGCCACTACTGCGTTGATACATCTGGGCCATCAACAGGCCCAGGGCGGCGCCACTGCCACTGCGGGCTGGCGGCTCCGGCGCCTGGTCCACCAGGCTTACCTGATGGCCGAGCTGGCTGAGTAACCAGCCGCAGCAACGGCCTACAAAGCCGCCACCAATTATCAGGACTGACTTGCTCAGACCTGGCGCAGGGCGGTCTTCACTTCTTCGGGGAGCACCTGGGCATAGAGGCCGAAGTCACTGGCAACGCGGATGTAATCGCGGGTTAGCCGTTCGCCTTCCTGGAGGCGGGCGGCTTCATCCAGTTCTGCCAGGGCTGTTTTCAGTTCTTCGGCCCGTTTGTTGGCCTCAGGACGGTCAGCGGGCAGCAGCCGCTGGTTGATGTAGCTCATCTCGCGGCCCACCTCCTGCATGGGACCGTGGATCAGGTTGCGGGTGAACACCCAGTTCTTTTCATTCACCAGGGTGGCCAGCTCAGGCAGGTGGTCCCTGGCGTCGAGGAAGCCCTCGGCCTGGTGGGTGATGAAGGCGATGTCGGCTGGGCTGAGGCTGGGGGCGGCCTTGGCCTTGCCGCCGTCACAGGCGGCTAGCCCCACGGACAGCACCAGGGCCATCGCCAGCAGGGCAAAGCGACGCAGAACAGAAACCAGGGGGGAAAGCATCGTCACCAGCTGAGCAAAGAGGGACTTCTAGGGGCGGAGTTTAACGAGTTCCGGCCTGGTCCCCTGGCGGTGTTGCGGCAGCATCAGGCCTAGCGACTGGTTCCGCCGTGCCCCAGGTCTTTGACCCCCAGCGCAACTACGACGCCCTGGTGGTGGGCAGTGGCGCCACCGGGGCAGTGGCCGCCCACACCCTGGCGCAACAGGGTTTGCAGGTGCTGGTGCTGGAGGCCGGGCCCGATCTGGGGCCGGCGGCGGCCCTCGGTTCTGAACCGCTCAACAGCCTGCGGCGGCTGGCCCAGCTCAGCGCCGGCCGCCAGCGCCTCCAAAGCCAGCACCCTGGCTATTGGAAAAACAACCCGAATCTTTACGTAGATGAGGGTCAACACCCCTACAGCACCCCCGCCGATCAACCCTTCCTTTGGACCCGGGGCCGCCAGGTGGGGGGCAGGAGCCTCAGCTGGGGGGGCATCACCCTGCGGCTTTCCGACCAGGAGTTCCGCCAGGGCTGGCCACTCAGCCATGAAGAGCTATCCCCCCACTACGGCGCCCTGGAGCGGCAGCTGGGGGTGTGGGGCCAGCGCGACCATTTGGAACTGTTGCCCGATGGGGAATTCGAGCCGCCAGCCCCCTTTACCCCCGCCGAACGCCACCTGGCCCAGGGGTGTGGCCAGCTGGAACTGCCCTTTATCCATTCCCGTGGCTTTGGCCGCCATCGCCCCGCTAGCGATGGGCCCTGGCCGCGCTTCAGTGCCCAGGGGGGTGCCCTGGCTTGGGCCCTAGCCAGTGGTCGGCTGACCCTGCGCAGCAATTCGCTGGTGAGTCAGCTGCTGTTGGCCCCAGACCAGAGCCGGGTGGAGGGGGTGCTGTTTATTGATCGGCTCAGCGGCGTGGAGCATCGGGCCCGGGCCCAATTGGTGGTGCTCTGTGCCTCCACGATCGAAAGCCTGCGCCTGTTGCTGCTCTCCCGCGATGACCGGCTCAGCGGTGGCTTGATCGAGCCCTCTGGGCTGCTGGGCCAGGGCTTGATGGATCACGTGTCGGTGGCCCGTTTCTTTGCCCTGCCCGACCAGCCGCCGGCGCCGGCGGGCACGGGGCTGTCGGGGGCGGAGAGTGTGTTTATTCCCAATACCGGCGCTGGCTATGGCCTTTGGGGGGCCGTGCAGCGCTTTGGGCTGCCGGCCTTGTTACGGCGCGATCCCGCTGCCGCCGTGGGCTTTTTGATTGGCCATGGGGAGGTGCAGCCCCAGGTCAGCAATCGCGTCAGCCTGGCGCCTGAACTGCGCGATGCCTGGGGAATTCCGGCCCCCCACATCGCCATGGGCTGGGGGCCGGCGGAGCAGGCCCTGGTGGGCCAGATGTTGGAGCGCATTGGCAGCGTGGTGGCTGCCGCCGGCGGGGAGGTGCGGCCGCTTGAAGACCTCTTCCGCCTGCCCTTGGTCGAACCCTGGCTGCGGGCCAGCGTTGCCGGTTCCCAGGCGGTGGCACCGCCCGGTTATTACATCCACGAACTGGGCGGTGCCCCCATGGGCAGCGATCCCAGCCGCTCGGTGCTGGACCGCTGGAACCGGCTCTGGACCTGCCCCAACCTGCTGGTGACCGATGGGGCCAGCTGGCCCAGCTCCGGTTGGCAGAGCCCCACGCTCACCTCGATGGCGTTGACGCGGCGGGCCTGTTTGCGGGCAGCCTCAGGGCGCTGACCTGGCGATAGATCTCCGACTCCTCATCGGCGGCCACGATCTGCAGCTGGGCCGGGCCGCTGGGGGCGAGGCCCAGCCCCTGGAGCCGTTGCTGCAGCCAGGCCTGCAGGGCGCTGTCGTGTTCGCCGATGCCACCGGTGAGGGCGAGCACATCAAAACCGCCCAGCAGGGCGATGCCGGCACCGATCGCCTTGAGCAGTTGCTGCTGGAACACGGCGATCGCCAGTTGGGCGTCGCCATCGCCGGCGGCACTGGCCTGGCGCAGCACCCGCATGTCGCCGGAGCGGTTGGAGAGGCCCAGCAGGCCACTGCGGCGGTGCAGCCCCTCATGCAATTCCGCTGGAGTTACCCCCTGGGCCAGCAGTTCCAGCAACAGGCCCGGGTCGAGGCTGCCGCTGCGGCTGGCCATCACCAGGCCATCTAGCGGCGTGTAACCCATGGTGGTGTCGATACAACGGCCCTTTTCGATCACCGCCAGGGAACAGCCACCCCCCAGGTGGGCGCTGATCAGCCGCACCCCTGGGAAGCGTTGGGCGATCGAACCATGGCTGAGCCCATGGAAGCCAAAGCGGTGCAAACCCCGGGCCCGCCATTCCGCCGGCAGCGCATAGGTGCTGGCCTCCGGCGGCAGGCTGCGGTGGAAGGCGGTGTCGAAGGCGGCCCCATGCCAGGCCCCGGGCAACAGTTTGCGCAACACCGCCAGGCTGTCTAGGGCCGGGCCGTTATGGAGGGGGGCAAGCCGGCGTAACTTCTCCAATTCATGTTCCACCTGCGCATCAAGGACCACGGCTGAGCGGAAGTGGTCGCCCCCATGCACGATCCGGTGGCCCACGGCTTTGATCGCTGCGGCCCCCCCGGCGCTGGGGGGCAACTGCTCGAGCAATTCCCCTAGGGCGGCAGCCAGGCTGGCCTGGTCCTGGGCGAGGGCGCCCCCCCGCTCACTCCAGTCGATCGCCCCCTGCCAGAGCCGCTCCCCTTCGGCGTCAAACAGCACCAGCTTGTGGCTGCTGCTGCCGGCATTAAGCACCAGGGTGGACATCACTCCTCAGTTTTTTTCGCAGGAGCCGTAGCCAAACGGCCAGTGCCAATCATTCACGGCGGGATCGTCCATGCCGTGTTTGTAGGCGTAGGCCCGTTGCTTGAGGATTTCGTCTTGCATTTGTTGCTTGAGGTGGGCGGCCCGGGAGCCCAGTTCGGGCACCCGATCGATCACATCAATCACCAGGTTGAAACGGTCGATCTGGTTGATGATCGCCAGCTCCAACGGTGTGTTGATGTTGCCGTTTTCCTTATAGCCCCGCACGTGGATATTCACGTGGTTATGGCGTTTGTAGGTGAGGCGGTGAATCAGGAAGGGGTAGCCGTGGAAGTTGAAGATCACCGGACGATCGGTGGTGAAGAGATCGTCGAAGTCTCGGTCGGGGAGGCCGTGGGGATGTTCGGAGGGGAGGGTAAGGCTGAATAGCTTAACTACATTTATGTAGCGGATCTTCAGCGACGGCAGTTCCCGCCGCAGGATTTCGATCGCCGCCAGGGTTTCCTTGGTGGGCACATCACCGGCGGAAGCCATCACCACATCGGGGTGATCCATGCTGTCGGTGCAGCTGTCATTGCAGGCCCAAGACCAGAGGCCGATGCCCCTGGCCACATGGCGGCGGGCGGCATCCAGATTCAGATATTGCAGGTGTTTCTGCTTGTCTGAAACGATGATGTTTGCCACATTCGTTTCCCGCAAGGCCTCCTCGGCCACCGCCAGCAGGCAGTTGGCATCGGCCGGGAGATATACCCGGGTAACACTGCCTTTTTTATTGCCGGCCAGGTCGATGAAGCCGGGGTCCTGGTGGGTGAAACCATTGTGATCCTGACGCCAGACGGTGGAGGAGATCAGGCAGTTCCAGGAACCGATTGCCGCCCGCCAGGGCACGTCTTCGCACACATCCAGCCATTTGCAGTGCTGGTTAAACATCGAAGAGATCACATGGGCAAAGGCTTCGTAGGTGTGGAAGAAGCCATAGCGACCGGTGAGCAAATAGCCCTCCATCATCCCCACGAGGGTGTGCTCTGAGAGCATCTCCACCACGTGGCCATCCATGCTCAGTTCACCGCCATCGGCATCCTCTGGCAGATATTCCGCCATCCATACTTTCTTGGTGGTTTCATACACCGCCTGCAGACGGTTTGAATGGGTTTCATCGGGGCCAAACAGGCGATAGCGGCCGCGGTTGAGCTCGATTAACTCCTTGATTAATTTGCCCAGGGGGTAGGTGTTCTCCGCTTCGCTTTGGCCGGGGGTTTCCACCGGCACCGCCAAGGCATCAACGTCGGGCCAGCGCAGTTTCTGGCGCAGGCGACCGCCGTTGGCATGGGGGTTGGAGCCCATGCGCTGGTGGCCCGTGGGGGAGAGCTGGCGCAGCTCAGCCCGCAGGCGACCGCCCTCATCAAACAATTCCTCTGGCTTATAGCTGTGCAGCCACTCTTCAAGGGCGGCCAGTTGTTCTGGCTTGTGTTTGGGGTCGGTGAGGGGCACCTGGTGGGAGCGCCAGAAACCTTCGAGCTTGTGGCCATTCAACTCGCTTGGCCCTGTCCAACCCTTGGGGGAGCGCAGCACCAACATCGGCCATAGGGGCCGGTAGGCCTTGCCGCTGCTGCGGGTTTGTTGCTGGATGGCGCGGATTTCCTCCACTGCCCCATCCATGGCGGCGGCCATCGCCTGGTGCATGGCGTGGGGTTCACTGCCTTCCACAAAGATCGGCCGCCAGCCGTAGCCGCGCATCAGGCTTTCCAGTTCCCCGTGGGGAATGCGGGAGAGGATCGAGGGATTGGCGATCTTGTAACCGTTGAGGTGCAGCACCGGCAGCACCGCCCCGTCGCGGATCGGGTTGATGAACTTATTGATGTGCCAGGCCGTGGCCAGGGGGCCGGTTTCCGCTTCGCCATCCCCCACGCAGGCCAGGGCGATCAAATCGGGGTTGTCAAAGATGGCGCCGCAGGCGTGGGAAAGCACATAGCCCAGCTCGCCCCCCTCATGGATTGAACCGGGGGTTTCCGGGGTGCAGTGGCTGCCGATGTGGCCGGGGAAGGAGAACTGCTTGAAAAAGCGCTTCAGGCCGATGACGTCTTGCGATTTGTCGGGATATACCTCGCTGTAGCTGCCGTCTAGATAAACCGGTCCAAGCATGCCGGGGGCGCCATGGCCTGGCCCCGACAGATAAATCATGTCGAGCTGGTGGCGGCGGATCAGCCGGTTGGCATGGGTCCAGATGAAGCTTTGGCCGGGGCTGGAGCCCCAGTGGCCCAGCAGGCGGTTTTTGATGTGTTCCGGCCGCAGGGGTTCCCGCAACAGCGGGTTGTCCTGCAGGTAGATCATGCCCACCGCCAGATAGTTGGCGGCCCGCCACCAGGCATGGAGCTGTTGCAGCTCCTGCTCGCCCAAGGGCTGGCCTGGGGTCTGGGTGGGGCTTGGGGGGAATTCCGTTGTAGTCATCGCAATCTTGCGTTCATAACTGACTGTGGTCTAGGCGGCTTTGGCAAAGGGGGCATTAGGAAACCCTTTGGGTTTTCAATCCCCCTTAATTCGGTTCAATTGAGCTGAGCTGCTGGGATTAGCGGCTCAGACCACCCGGGATCCGGAGGCTTTTTCCTGGATATCAGGATCAAACACGGCGGCAATCACCCGGATCAACCAGCGGCCCCGTTCGGTGACGGTGATGCTGTTGCTGTGGCGATCGAGCAGGCCCTCCGCCTCCAAGTCCCCACACAGGGCCCACTCCTTGGGGAAAACACTGGCCACGTCCACGGCCAGGGGCGAGAAATCCACGGCGAAATGACACATCAATTCCTGGATGATGTGGCGCCGCAGGATCACCATCGGATCCTTCACCTCCAAGCCCCGGTCCACCGCCAGTTGGCCTTGTTTTGTGGCCTCCTGGTAGGCCTTGAGCGAGCGGCTGTTTTGGGTGTAGAGCTCGGGGAAGAGGCTGATGGCAGACAAGCCCACCCCCAGCAGATCGAGGTTGGCGCGGGTGGTGTACCCCTGGAAATTGCGGTGCAGGGTGCCCTGCTGGGCCGCTATGGCTAGGGGATCGTCGGCGAGGGCGAAGTGATCCATGCCGATGGCCACATAGCCCTGGTCCAGCAGATGGCCATGGGCGTTTTCCAGCATTTGCAGCCGCTGTTCCCGCGAGGGCAGTTCCTCCGCTTTGATCCGCCGTTGCAACGGCAGCTGCTCGGGCAGGTAGGCAAAGCTGAACAGGGAAACCCGATCGGGGCGCAGGTTGCTCACTTCCCGCATCGTGGCGGCGAAGCGTTCCGGTGTTTGCAGCGGTAGGCCACAGATCACGTCGAGGTTGACGCTTTCAAAGGCCGCCTCCCGCATCCAGCCCATGGCGGCCCGCAGTTGTTCCACCGGCACGGGACGATTCACCGCCGCCTGCACGGCCGGGTCCACGTCTTGCAGCCCAAAGCTGATCCGGTTGAAACCCAGCTGGCGCATCTGTTGCACTTCACTGCGGTCGAGCCGTTCGGGGTTCACCTCGATGCCGGCCTCCAGGTCGGCCTCCAGGGGGAAGCGTTGGGCAACCGCCTGCCACACCCGTTGGCGTTCCTCGGCATTTAGGTAGTTGGGGGTGCCACCGCCCCAGTGCAGCTGGGCGAGCGGTCGGGGGCTGGGCATGGCCGCCACCAGCAGATCCAGTTCCCGTTCGAGGGCATCGAGGTAGGGCAGCACCGCCTTGGAACCGGCGGAGGTGGTGATCCGGTTGCAACCACAGAACCAGCAGGCTTCCCGGCAGAAGGGCAGGTGCACATACAGCGACAGGGGCGCTGGGTTGGGTTTGGCCAGTTCCGCCAGCAGGTGGCTGCCCTGCACGCCGGGGTGGAAGGCCTGGGCGGTGGGGTAACTGGTGTAGCGGGGCACGGGACGGTCGTGCCGCATTAGCTGGTCGAGCGGCAGGGTGGCAGTGGCCATAGGGATTGAGGGGGGGCTAGGTAGGGATTTGGCCGCTGCTCAAGCGGTGGCGGGGGTGGGGGCGAGATCAGCGAGGGCGCGCAGCAGTTTCTGATTGAGGCGGAAACCAGCGGGGGCTTCTTCCAGCAGGGCGGCTTCTTCGGCGTCGGTGAGGGGCCACTGCTCAATGCCGTCGTGCATTTCCTGCTTCAGCTCGGCGATCGGCCGCGGGAAATTCCAGAAGTTCACCGGGGGTAGCCCTGCCTTGGTGAGGATTTCATTGGCTTGCACGGCCAGTTGCTGGCCGCCGGAGAGGTCGCCGCCGTAACGCACGTACACATGGGCGAGGAACCGGGCCGGCGACTCCTTGGCCAGCGTCGTCAGGCTGGTCACCACGGTTTCCACCAGCGCATCGAGTTCAGCCAGCTCGGGGTGGTGGGCCACCACGTCGGCGTGGGCGGCCACGTCCTGCTCCAGGGTTTGGTGGCGGGAGAGGTCGGCCCAGGGAATGCCGCTGTGGCCAAGGCCATCGGGCAGGTTGGCCACAGCGGTCTCCAGGGCTGTGTAGATCGGCAACAGGGCACGGATCAGGCTGGCCAGCTGGAGGGGGGTGGCTTCCCCTTGCAGCAGCGAGCGGGAGAAAACCATGCCTTCGGCGTCGCGGTGGGCGGCGCCGATTACCCGGTGCAGTTTCTGGAGGCGGGGGCCCAGGGGGGCCCGACCTTGGTCGTGCACGGAAATCGGCAGGTTTGGATGGGAGGCAGTCATGGGATCAGCTCGACTGCGTTAACGATATAATGGAAACGTTGTAATGACATGCTGCTTCGCAAATGATTGCTGTTCGTCTCGCTTCCGTGCTTTTTGCCCCTCCGGGCTCCCTCAGTGGCGATGGCCAGTTGCGGGAGGTGTTTGAGGAGCGCATCCGTGGCCAGGAACCCGCCGGCCGGGATCTCTGGTTTGTGTCCGCTGATCAGTTCAGTGAGCAGCTGCGCGATGCCCTAACCCAGCGGGGACCCCGACCCACTGGGCCTTTGGAACTGCTGATCAGCAGTGAACCCCATCTGCTGGTATGGCTGCAGGTGCGCTTTGGTGGGGAGCTGCTGGAGCAGGTGGCCCTGCCGGGCGCTGGTTTCCAAGACCTGGCCGCCAGCCTGCCCCCCGCCGCCGCCCCAGTCGGTTTAGAGGTGCGCTAAGGCGCGGGCGACGGCCGAAGTGCTGATCGCCATCGCTTCCTTGGGTTGAAAGCCGATCGCCACCAGGGAATCATTGAAGAGACCGCTGAATTCAGCCACCAGTCCATCGGGGGCGATGCCAATCGCCTCCAGGTCTGACCAGAGTTCCTGCAGGATTGTGAGGGTGGTGGGCAGTTCCCGGCGGCAGGCCTCAGCGATTTCCTCCCGGTGGCTGCTGAAATTGCGTTGCAGCCATTGCTCCCCATAGTTGAGGTGCAGATGTTCATCGTCTATCACCCAGGTGGTGATGCCCTTGGCGTAGGGGTCAGCCACCGGCAGATAGCAGTGATAGGCGGCAATTGCAAAGCATTCGATGATCAGGCACTGGATCACCAGGGGACGCACCAGTTCCCCCTGCTCCAGGGCACTGGTAAGGCTGTCGTGCAGGGGTTGGAAAAGTTTGCGAGCCAAGGGAATGTCGGCCTGCACCTTGAGATTGCGGCCACAGCCCACAAACTCCCGGGCATGGCGCGCTTCCATTGCCGCCAAGGCGAGTAGTTCCTCCCGGTCGGCGGGGATCGCATCTGCCAGCAGGCGGAAGTGATGGTCGGCGTGGTTTTCACCCATGATCACCACCCCGTTGATCAGGGCATAGGCCTTGCGGTAGGCCTCGGTGCTGTAGTCGATGGTTGGGGCTGTGGAGAGGGTCATCGGGCGATGGCAAGGGGGGGATGGAGGGGGGCATTTAGCAGCTGATGGCCCTCAGACCAGCGGTCGGCTTCAGCGCAATTGAGGCAGTCGTCAAACCAGGGACCCCCGAGGGTGTAATGCAGGATTTTGGCTTCGGAGGGGATCGACTGCACGTCCACCAGCACGTTCCATTCGGCTGGTAGGGCGCCAATTTCAGCGTCTTTTAACCAATGGAACTGGTGCAGTTCCAGGCCAGAGGCAGTGTTCACATAGGTGGGAGTGAGGGCGGTGCAGCGGCTGCAGTTGAACAACATCACCGACGACCAGTTCTTGCGCCGATAGGGGGTTTGGGGCATCCCCTGGAACTTCTGGCCAGCTTCACACTGGTGCTGGTGCTGAACCACCTGCACTGCCTTGCTTTCATCGCGCAGGGCCCAGAGCTCGGCGATGTCAGCGAGGCAGAGCATGTCTGCATCGATGAACAGGGCCCAGCCCTCGTAGCCCATCAGATAGGGCACGAGGAAGCGGCTGAAGGAAAAGGCCGTGCTCTGCAACGGATCCTGGGGCCGTTGGTAGACGGACCCCAGTTGTTCCAGGCGCACCTGGGCGATTTGCACCGGCAGGCTGGCGTGGGCCTGGATTGAATCCGTGAGCACATTCACCGCCACCCGTTCCCGGGGGTCGTAGCCGATGAATACCTGGGCCACCGGCGGGTGGTGCGTCATTGGCTGGCTTCCATCGGGTTGAACAGTTGGCGGATGGCATGGCCAGCAAACTGCAGTTTCAGGCCAAGGCTTTGGAAGCTACGTTGCAGCGACCAGTCTTGGGTGGCCAGGGATTGCAGTTGCTGGAAGCAATGCACCAGGCCATCGCGGTGGGCCAGGAAGCGATCGTCGCTCAGCTTGAACACCACCGGGAAGGCCTGGCGGGCGGTGCGGTTGGTGGCTTCGATCACGGCATCGTCAAAACGGCGGGCATCCATGCCCAGCAGTTCGTAGAAGTCACTGCGTTCTGCCACCGTGAGGCTGTGGGTGAGAAACACCGACCAGAGGAAGAAACGGCTGAGCAGTTGACCGCGCAGCCCTTGGGTCATCTTCGGCCAGCATTGCAGCAACACATTGAAGATGTCGCCGTGGCGGTTTTCGTCTTGGCACCAGGGCTCGAAGAAATCAAACAGCGGTGCGAAACGGTTGCCGGGGTGGCCATCTAGATGGCGCTTGATCAGGATGTAGCGCCAGTAACCGATCTTTTCGGATAGATAAACGCTGTAGAGCACCCAGCTCAGCGGGAACCAGGTCACCGGCCGGCGGCCGCTCAGCTGGGGCAGGTCGAGTTCGATCCCTTCAGACACCAGGGCCCTGTTGAGGAAACCGGCGTGGCGGGCCTCATCCCGGGCCATCAGCTGAAACAAATTACTGAGCTCCGGCCGTTGGGCTTCCTTCAGGCGGCGGGAGAGTTCTTTGAACAGCAGGAAACCGGAAAATTCCGACACACAGGAGCGCACCAGATAGCTCTCGTAGGCCTCCTTCTCCTCCTGGGTGAGGGCCTGAAGGCGATCGAGGGGGGCACGGCGATCGAAGTGGTTGCGGTTGTGGTCGGCCTGCATTTCAGCCTGGAGGGCCTCAAAGCGCTGGCGGGCCCCCTCCAGGTTGGTTTGGGCGGCCTTTTCGATTTCGGTGGTGTAAAAGCGCGGGGTGAGCAGGTCTTCGCGCAGATGGGGGGCGGAGGTGGTCATCGGTGGGCTTGCTGCAGTTGAAGGGATTGGGGATTGCTTTTGGCTTGTTTGTGCTGGGCATCGGCCCGGGCGTAGGCGATTGCATCGGCCCCATGGCGATGGGCGTGGAACCACTCCTGCACATCCATTAGTAGTTGCATGCGCCGGATCGGGTCGTTCAGGCACTGGGGGAGCGCCTGCTGGACCTGTTGCTTGATTTCCTGGTGGCCGAGCCGGTGGCCGCCACAGAGACTGCGTTCCGTAAGCAACCACCGTTCCTCCAGGCGCAGATGCAGCCCTAATCGCTGCACCAACTTGAGGAAACGCCGCTGCAACCCTGCGTCTGGGGCCTGGGCCCCATGGGCGGTGATCAATGCCTCCAGTTCCTGTTCAAGACCATCATGCTGGCGTTCCAGCAGAGGTTTGCGACTCAACCAGTTTCGGGGCCAGGGCCTCCTGGCCAATCGAAGCGTCATCGGCGGCTATCGCGGTATCACGACAACGTTATACTAAACATGCCGGGTCAGCACTGCCAGCCATCTGTGGAACGCTGGTAGCGTTAGCCGAACTCACTCCTGATAACCCCATGGAAGCCCTGGCCGAGTACTTCAAGGTGTTCAGTGAGCCCAACCGTCTTGCTGTGCTTGAGGCCCTGCACCAGGGGTCCCTCAACGTGACAGCAGTGGTGGAGGCCACGGGGCTCAGCCAGGCCTTGGTGTCTAAGCACCTGAAGCTGCTCACGATCGCCGGGGTGGTGAGGCGGCGGCCCGAGGGCAGCCTCGTTTATTACGAAGTAATAGACCGTGGCGTTTTCCGGCTGCTGGCGACGGCCGAGAAGCAGCTGCAGGTGAGCCGTCAGCAGCAACTAAATGCCCTGCAGGCGGTGCTCTGAACCTTGCTCTGGCAAGGTTGATGGATGGATTACGCCGGCAACGCCCCGCTCCCCACAAGCCTTGATGGCCTGAGGCAACAACTCAGTGAAGGTCGCCTTTGCTTCCCCGGTCTCCAGCTGGAGGAGGAGGACTTTGCTGATCTGAATCTGGCGGGCTGTGACCTAAGCAATGGGGACTTCAAGGCCAGTCGCTTCGGCCATGGTCGGCTTACGGGGGTGCGTCTCACCGCTGCCTGTTTGCAGCAGGCCCTGCTTTGGGGGGCAGATCTGTCTGAGTGCCAGGCCCATGGCTCCCAGTGGCATGAGGCCGATCTATCCGGGGCCCGGCTCCAGGGGGCTGATTTCCAAGGGGCCTACCTGCACCGGGCCTGCCTGCGGGGGGTGATCGCCCCCCACAGCCATTGGCAGCAGGCCCGCTTGATTGAGGTGGATTTCCGTTCGGCCCTTGATCAACTCACCGACCTGGGCCAGGTGGATTTCCGGGGCGCCGACCTCAGCTTTGCCCAGTTCGGTGGCGCCCAGCTGCAAAAGGCCGACCTGCGCGGCACCTGCCTGTACCAGGCCAGTTTCCGCGCCGCCGACCTGCGCGGTGCCGACCTGCGCGGTTGCGATCTCTCCGACAGCGACCTGCGCGAGGCGCAATTGGATGGGGCCCAGCTGGAGGGGGTGCAGACCTAGCCCAGCACCACCAGCCAGCGGCCGCCGGCCCCCAGCAGCAGCGCCAAGCCGGAGCCCCACCAGAGCAGGCGGCCTTCGCCAAGCAACATCCTTCTCAGCAGCAGCAGGCTGGCCCCTACACCCGTAAACACAGCAGTGCTCTGGCAAAAGGCCAGCACATGGGGATCGGCACTCCAGCCCGGCCAAGCGGGCCCCAGGGTCACCGGCAGCAGCTGGCCCGCTTCGGCCATGGCTAAGGGCAGGTGCCGGGCCAGCAATACCCCCCAAACCAGGGGCAAGAGGCCGTAGAGCGTTTGGCGCCACTGCTCTGGGCTCACCAGGCGCCCTAGGGCCAGGGCCAGCAGGCTGGGCAGGCCCAGGGCCAGGGCGGCCAGGGGGAAGCGGGCCAGCGGGGGCAGGGCCTCCAGGGCCGGTTGCCAGTGGTGCAGGCACACGCCCCCCGCTAGCACCAGCAGCAGCGCCGGTTCGCCTTCGGGCACGGTCATCTCCCGTTGCAGGTCGGCGGCGGGGGGGCGCAGGCTCAGCTGCACGGAGCGATGGGGACAGGCCTGGGCGCAGGTGAAACAGAGCACACAGTTGCGGTTGTCGCTGAGGTGGGCCGGGTGGGTGCCCAGGGGGCAGCCGGCGCTGGCTAGGCCCTCTCCTTCGGCGGGGCCCCCCTTGAAACAGGCGTAGCTGCTGCAGCTACCGCTGCAGGTGCCGGCCTGGGCCCGTAATTCCAGGATTGAGAGCTTGGCGAACAGGCCGTTCATGCCGCCCACGGGGCAGAGGTAACGGCACCAGAAGCGTTTTTCAAAACGCAACGAGCCCAGCACCGCCCCGGCGGTGATCAGCAGCAGCAGGCAACTGCTGAGCCAGGCGGTGGTTTCCAGGTGGGCCAGCTCTTCCCAGAGCAGGATCGCTGCAAAACCGGCTGCCATCAATGGCGAGGCCCAGCTGTCGCTGTTGCCCCGGGGCCAGCGGGGGGGCTGCCAGCCCAGCAGCGCCGCCAGCCGCTGCACGATCTCCCCCCAGACCATGAAGGGGCAGAAGGAACACCAGAGCCGCCCCACCAGGGGAAACCCCAGCAGGATCAGCGGCCACCACCAGGCCCAGAAGATGTTTAGGGCGCCGTTGTGGGCCCGGTCCTGGGGGCCAAGCCAGAGCCAGAGGTTCACCAGCACAAACACCCAACTCACCAGGCCAAACAGCAGGCCGTTCCAGAGCAGGGGCGAGCGCAGCAAGTTGCGCAGCTCAGGTTTCCAGCGCCAGAGGTCAAAACGCAGCCGGGTTTGGCGGTTGGCGGTCCAAAACACGTCTTCCGGCAGTTGCTGGGGCAGTTCATTGCCCTGGATCCGGCGGGCCTGCTGCAGGGCCCGATAGATCAGCACCTCCAGTTCCCGCAGGTTGTTGGGGAAGTCGTATTGCTGCAGCCGTTCCACCACCCCGGGGGCCACGCTGGGTGGTTGCTTCCAGCCCAGCCCACGGCTTTGTTGGCGGATGCCGTAGCGCAGCCATTCCCCCAGGTCTTGGCGGCGTACCCGCAGCGGCGGCACCCGGATCAGGCGGCAGCGGCGGTCAAAGCTGGGCAGGGCCGTTTCGCTGGTAAAGAGCAGCCGGCCGGGGTGGCTGTCCGCCAGGCCTAGCAGGCGTTCCTGCAGGGCGGGGTCGGCCAGGTCCACGTTGTCGATCAGCAGGCTGCCGCCCTCAAGGCAATCGAGCAGGGAGCTTTGCTCACCGCTGCCCGGGGTAAACAGTTCGGCGCCATCGGCCCGCAGCAGGGCCGCATCCAGCCGAATCAGCGGTAGCCGCCGTTCGGCGGAGCCGAAATGGATCAGGGCGGCCAGGTTGTCTTTCTCCAGCCCCGGTTCGCCCATCAGCAGCACCGGCTGGCGGCTGGGGTCGGCGGCGGCCTGGCGCACCGCCTCCCGTAGGGATTTGGCATAGCGGCTGCTGCCCACGATCCCCCGGCGGGTCTGGGCCACCAGATAAGGAGCCAGTCGCCGCAAGTCCACGGGTGCGTTGCTATGGGCCTTTGCAATGTCTACTGCCGTTTGGCCCCAAACCCTGAAAATTTTCAGCTGCTGGGCCTGCCATCGGGCCGTTGGCGCCCAACTCGGTAGAAAAGGGTGTGCTCGCTAACTTTCATGTCTTCCGCCACGGCGATTTTTCGCTTGATCTGCCCCGATCGGCCGGGGTTGGTGAGTGAGCTGTCGGGCTGGGTGGCAGCTAACGGCGGCAATATCCGCCATGCCGACCACCACACCGACTGTGGGGCTGGCTTGTTTCTGAGCCGGATCGAGTGGGATCTGCAGGGTTTTGGCCTGCCCCGGGGGGCCCTGCCGGCGGCGGCCACGGCCCTGGCCCAGCGCCTGGGGGGCGAGGGCCAACTGCATTTCTCCGATCAGCCCCCGCGGGTGGCCCTGTTCGTGAGCAAGCAAGACCATTGCCTGCTGGATCTGCTCTGGCGCACTAAGGCCGGTGAACTGCCGATGGCGGTGCCGCTGGTGATCAGTAACCACCCAGACCTGCGACCCATCGCCGAAAACTTTGGTGCCCGTTTCGAACACATCCCGGTAACGGCTGCCACCAAACCGGAGGCGGAAGCCCGGCAGCTGGAGTTGTTGGCGGAGGAAGCCATTGATCTGGCGGTGCTGGCTAAATACATGCAGGTGTTGAGTGGCAGCTTTCTGCAGCAATTCAGCCCAGTTATCAACATTCACCATTCCTTTTTGCCGGCCTTTACCGGTGCCCAGCCCTACCTGCGGGCCTGGGAGCGGGGGGTGAAATTGATCGGTGCCACGGCCCATTACGTGACTGAGGAACTGGATGCCGGACCGATCATTGAGCAGGCCACGGTGCATGTGAGCCACCGGGATGAGGTGGAAGATCTGATCCGTAAGGGTCGCGACATGGAGCGCCTGGCCCTGGCCCGGGCCCTGCGGCTGCACCTGCGCCATCAGGTGATGGTTTATCGCGGTCGCACGGCGGTGTTTGACTGAGCCACCCCTGGTTCCGGGCTTGATGCGGCTGGATTCGCTCTTGCAGTGGTGCCGGCAGGAGCGGCCCGTGGCGGCCACGGCCTCCGGTTGGATCGCCTTTCAGTTAGGGCTGTTGCTGCTGGCCAGCAGCCTGTTGCTGGCGGTGCCGCCCCTGTTTTGGGCCCTTTTGCAAGGCACTCGCCGCCTAAGGCGCCCCTGGGGGAGTGATCGGCTCAATTGGGTTTTTCTGCTGATCGCAGGGCTGATGCTGCTGGGGGCTCCCCGGGCCCATAGCGGCTGGCTGGCCTGGGTGGGCTTGATGAATTGGTTGCCGTTCTTTTGGGGGTTCTGGGGGTTCCAGCCCTACATGGCCACCCCTGGGGCCCGGCGTCGCATGGCCCTGCTGATCGTGGCGGGCGGCGTGCCCGTGCTGGTAACTGGCCTGGGCCAGCATTTCCTCGGCTGGAGTGGCCCCTGGCAGGCGCTTGGCGGTTTGGTGATCTGGCACATGGCCCCCGGCGGCCTGCCCCCCGGCCGGCTTTCCGGCTTGTTTGATTACGCCAACATCGCCGCCGCCTGGTTGGCCTTCAGTTGGCCCCTGCTGTTGGCGGCAGCTTTTGAGTGCTGTAGCAGGTTTCGGGGCGGCCAGGCCCGTTGGCGTTTGCCCGTGGTGGCGATCTTGGTGATTGCCCAGTTGGCAGCCCTTTATCTCACCGATTCCCGCAATGGCTGGGGGGCGGCGGTGCTGGCGCTGCCGCTGGTGCTGGGCCCCGCCCGTTGGCTTTGGTTGCTGCCGCTGCTGCTGCTGGCCCTGGCGCCGGTGCTATTGGCGGTGCTGCCGGGGGTGCCGGAATTGTTGCAACATCCGGCCCGGGCCCTGGTGCCGGAAGCGATTTGGGGTCGCTTAAGTGATCTGGCCTTTTCCGATCGCCCCCTGGCCTCCACCCGCCTGGGCCAGTGGACCGTGGCGGCGGGCCTGGTGGCGGAACGACCCTGGTTGGGCTGGGGGGCGGCGGCCTTCTCCCTGGTGTACCCCAAGCGCGCTGGGGTGTGGCATGGCCATCCCCACAACCTGCCCATGGACCTGGCCATCAGCCATGGGTTGCCGGTGGCGTTGTTGTTGGTGGGGGTGGTGCTCTGGCTGTTGCTGCGCTCCGCCCGGCTGGGTATGGCTGGGGGGCCGGTGTTTGAGCGGGCCTGGTGGGCGGCGGTGTTGATCCTGGTGCTGTTGCACGCCACGGATTTGCCCTTCTATGACGGGCGCCTGAATGTGGCCGGTTGGCTGCTACTGGCGGGCCTGCGGGCGGCCTGTTGGCCCCAGGCGTTTAGGCCCTAAGAGCCTCCTGGTGGTGTTTGGCGAGGGAGGCCACGGGTAGGGGGCCCTCCAGGTGGTCCCAGGGGAGCAGCCGATCTGTGGCCCAGCGGCCGTGGATCACCTCCTCCCAGGCGGGCAGGGGGGCGCCGCCGTTGACGGGTTGGCTGGCGATTTCCCGGTAGGCCTTCTTCCAGCCCCCCAGCTGTTCGTGGTGGCCGCGTACGGCAACGATCACCGGCGCCAGCCGTCGATCGCTGCGGGAGAGCAGCGCCTGGATCAGGCTCCAGCCATAGCTCTCGGGCCGCAATTCGATCCCCTTGGGGTTAAGCCTTTTGGCCAGCAGTTTCAGTCGTTTTTCCGCCTCAGGTCGCACCCCCTCCCATTGGAAGGGGGTGTGGGCCTTGGGCACAAAGCTGCTAACGCCCAGGGAAAGACGCAGGCCGGGGGTGGCTTTTTTTAGGGCGATTAACAGCTCGGCGGTGGCCTCCACATCGGCCTCCTGCTCCGTGGGCAGCCCCACCATCCCGTAGAGCTTTAGCCCCGTGAGCCCCCCCTCTTTGGCATAACGGGCGGCGCCATAGATCTCCTCGGTGCTGAGTTTCTTATTCACCACCTCACGCAGGCGTTCGCTACCGCTTTCGATTGCGATCGTGAGTGATTTACTGCCGCGTTTGGCCAGGATCTCGGCCAGCTGGGGGGTAACCGTGGCGGCCCGCACTGAACTCACACTCACCCGGGTGTCAGCAAAGCGGTCTTGGTTTAGCCAGCTGAGTAGTTCGCTGAATTGGGGGTGCTGGGTCACCGAGGCCCCCAGCAGCCCCAGCCGTTGGGTGGCCTTGAGCCCCAGTTCCACCGCCGGGATCAGGCCGTCCTCAAGCGAAGGGGTGCGAAACGGCAGGGTGAGGTAGCTGGCCAGGCAGAAACGACAAAGCTCCGGACAGCTGCGCACCACCTCCACCATGTGGATCGAGGGCCAGGCGGCCGCCGGGGTGATCACCGTTGAGTGGGTGAGGCTGTTGCCGCGCCAGGTTTGTTTGGCAATGCTGGCGGGAATGCCGCTTTCGATGGGTTCCACGGCCAGTAGCTGGCCAGCAGGGTCGTAGCGGGGGGCGTAGAGGCTGGGCACGTAGAGGCCGGGCAGCTGGGCCAGCTGCCTTAGTCGCTCGGCCCGCCCCAGCCCCTGGCTGGCCACGGCCCCATCAAGGAAGGCCGGCAGCAGCTCCTCGCCGTCGCCGAGCAGCAACACATCAAAGAAGGGGGCCAGCGGTTCGGGGTTGGCGGTGAGCACCGGGCCGCCGCCAAACACCAGCGGGTGCTGGTCGCCCCGCTCACTGCTCCAGAGCGGAATCCGTTGTTGTTCGAGCAGATCCAGCAGCACTGGCCCATCCAGCTCCCAGCTCAACGAGAGGCCAAACAGGTCGAGGTCTGGCCCGCGGCCGCGCTGGCCCCCGTGGGGCGGATCCCCCTGGTCGGTGAACAGGCGCCTTACGTCGATGTCTGACCGTTGGGCCAGGGTGGCCCAAACCATTTGATAGCCCAGGCTGGTGATCCCCACGGAATAGCTGCTGGGAAAAGCCAATACCGCCCGCAGGGCGCCGGCCCTGGGCTGGGCTGGTTCAAACAGCAGGGTTTCCTGGTTCAGGGGGCTGGGGGTTGGCGGCGGTGGGAACAGTCTGGCGGGGCGGTGGGGGGCTTCTCCTTTCTGCGGCTGCGGCCGATGAGCCTGGTCGAAAGTGGCGCCGGCCAGGGCGGCGTCTCGCTGGCGGCGCTGCTGGAGGGGGAGCCGCCCAGCTGCGCCGATCCGGGGTTGGCGGTGACGGATCTGGCCGAGCTGGTGTGCCGTGGCGGCTGGCCGGCCCAGCTGGAGCAGGTGCGCCAGGTGGACGTGCAGCGGCTGGATGGGCGGCGGCGGGATCCCCAGCGGTTGGGGGCCCTGCTGCGCTCCCTCGGCCGCAACGGGGCCACCGAGGTGAAGCTGTCCACCCTGGCGGCCGATGCCGGTGGTGCCGATGGGCCCCTCGACCCGCGCACCATGAACGACCACCTGCAGGCCCTGGAGCGATTGATGGTGCTGGAGAACCAGCCGGCCTGGCGGCCCCACCTGCGTTCCAAGGCGGCCCTGCGCCAGGGGTCCCGGCGCCATTTCTGCGACCCCTCCCTGGCGGTGGCGGCCCTCGGTGCCAGCCCCGATCGGCTGCTGAAGGATTTGGAGTGGCTGGGGTTGCTGTTTGAGTCGCTGGTGATCCGCGACCTGCGGGTGCTGGCCCAGGCGCTGGATGGCGAGGTGTTCCACTACCGCGACGACTACGGCATTGAGGTGGACGCGATCGTGCAGCTGCGCGATGGCCGCTGGGGCGCGATCAAGATCAAGTTGGGTGAAGGCCAGGTGGATGCTGCTGCCCAGGGGCTGCTGCGTTCCCGCCAGCAGATAGACACCAGCCGTACGGGGGAACCGGCCTTCCTGGCGGTGGTGTGCGGCAAGGGCTATGGCTATCAGCGCTCTGATGGCATCGCAGTGATACCGGTGGGGGCGTTGGGGCCTTGAGGTTAGTTTGGCAAAAGCAGACGTTATTCAGTGGGCTGAGGATTGTGGATTTGATTCGATCAAGGTATTTGATGTTTCTGGATAATCATCCATGGGTATTTGATCGGCTATTTTTTGAGCGGAGTCAATGCTTAATTGGCGCAAGCTAAGTATAAATTGTTTAAAGTCTTCGGGCGGTAAGCTCTTGATTTTCTCTGAGATTTCATTGCGGAGTTGATGGTAGACATCACTTTTTTCTGTTTGAATATTATTTTCTGTATTCAGTTTGAGGTCAAAATTTTCTTCTGCAAATAATTCATTGCTTGGCTCTGCTTGGGAGCTTTGAAGCAGCTGTTTACCAGAATTGCTGAGTGTATAAGTTTCTAGGTTTGGGCTCTCTACAAGTCCCGAATCAGATAGAAATGCTAAGGCTAAATCTATCTGACTGTCTAAAGTATTGTGCTTTAGATTGAATTGTTCTTCGCTAAAGGATTCTGACGTTAGGTTAAGTTGGTTGGCTATGGCTTTGCGCAGCTGGCTAGATGTCAGCGTATGGCCGCTACTAAGAACATTAACCAGGGAAAGAGCTAAAGCCTGAAGGGAAGAAATGTTCTTCATTTTTTAACTCCCTCAACCTGCTTGCGTGGTTTAGTCGTAGTTTAGCAAAATGCAGAATCAGATTCTTATACATGGGATGGAATTTTTTTAAATTGCAGGATTTGCAATGCTAGCTTTTATGCAGCTTATGCATATGGCCATTGAGGTGGTAGGGGGTCTGGCTATGAACTTAGCTAGTTGAGAATGGACTTGCTTGTGGCATCTAAAAAGTCAGATACCTTGAGAGCTAGTACATTTTTTCTGAATAATTTTTTTAAGTATGTAATAACCTCACGGGAAGCGTATTGGTTGTATCTTCCATTCGCGGCCGGTATTAGTTTTTAGGGTAGTGCCAGACTCTGAAGCATCTATATTTTTCCAATAGCCGTTATTTCCAAGACGCCTATCAATTGGGGTGCCTGGTTGATGGCTTGGCACCACTGGCGAACCCGGAATCCTGGGACCAGTTGGAGATCCATAGTAACCTTCTGAGGCATAACCCTGCTGAAAACTTGATTGGTTGATGCCTGATTGTTGTGGATTAGCTAAATTTGGAAAGCATAAATTGCCAGGATTTTCACCATTGGGATCGTTGGGATAACAGGGATTTGCTTTTGTAGGTAGATTGGGGGCAATTGTCAATAAACAGGAGTAAAGTATAGCCATGCATTTAAAGTGAGGAGATTGTGTCATTTTATGATGTTGTTCTTGGTTTTTAGAAGGAGTCAGTAAAAGTTTGGTCAGTTTGATTCAAGTCTGCAGGAGGAGTTGAATCAAGAAATGGATTTAAATTTATTGGTTTACTTGTATCTTTTATTGTGGGCTTTTGGTCTAAAGTTTGGCTAGGCGTTGGCTTTGGGCTTGGCTTTATAGGTGCTATTTTTTGATTATTTGTATCAGTGCTATCAAATAATCCATCATTAATATTATCGCTAGATTTATTTTCACAGGAAAGTTGTACTTGAACTTGTCCTGTATCAATAAAGCCAAAAGGCACGCATTCATATTTATTTTGTTTTCTGTCTTGGCATTCAACTGTTGCTCCAGGCATGCCTATGCAGCTAATAGGCTTTTTATTGTCATCGCGGGTGCAGTTACCAGTGCCATCGCCATTGCTAATGCAGTATATCGAAAAGGAAGCATTGCCTGTGTCGGCTAATGCTGGTGAAATCAGAGAGTTTAGGAGGACTGAAAAGAGAGTTTGTATAAATAAATTTGATGTTCTTGTAATTGTCACAATAATATCAGAGGACCCTTATGGTTTTAGGCTTTAGTGAAGCTGGGGGTATATTTTGTGGTTCTACCACAGGAGGGGGAGGATTGTTATTGGTGTTATTTAAGCTGCTTTTTGTATCTTTTACACATGGCTTAAGCAAAGGATATTTTTGTGGATCTACCACAAGACCTTCTTTTTCCAATTGATAGCAAGTACGTAGCATAGACAGTTGCGAGGAAATCTCTCTGTCCTTGGCAATTGATAAGGCAAGTTGCTTGCAATAGTCAATTATTTGAGAGCCAAATGGCAGCACTAGCCCAGCATTAACAGCATAGTTAAGTGTTTTATTTCCAGTTACTTGAATTGGATCAAACGCATCTAGGGAGCTATTACCCCAGTTACCACCAATGTAAAGTGTAGGTGTTCTACAATAAATACCTGGAGCAAAACCTGTATCATTATTAAAAGTGTTGTTAGATTGATAATTAATATTTGTTCCTCCAGTTGTCACTGAGGAAGCAGAGGGAGCAGCAGAATTAGTTAGGCTTGATGAGTTATTGGTTTGCTGAGAGTAGCTTTTCGGGGAGAATCCAACTAAATAAAGCAAAAAAAGGATAACATAAATAGATATCATGCACAGGTTGTTAAATTTAGGAATTGCAATTAGCATATTTAGAGTTTAATATGCTTTCTCTAGATAATTTTGTATAGAATTTGCATTTTTTTCAATGGTAATTGTCATGGAGTGGGTTGCTGTTGCTGATGCTGTGCCACTGCTCGTAAGTGCTGGATTGGGATTGTCGATTGTTTTTAGTGCAGATCTAAAAAAGGTACCATCATCAATTAGAAAAAGATTTTCTCCTGTTAATCCTGATAAATTTACATTAGCGCCGTTGGGGGTGGCCGTAAAAACAACAGAAGAATTACCAGATGCATCTCCAGATTTATTTGTAAGCTTGCTGCCAGATTTTAATTTTAAAACTGCTTCAGTATCTGCAAGCATATTGCCATTTACTTGGGCTGATGTAGATGTTCCATAGGTAGATTGAATGCGGTAGGAAAATACCGTTTGTGTGCTAGAACCCTTTGTAATTTCTCTCATTCCTGGGGCAGTCTGTGCATAAATTTTATTGCCAAAGGATAAAACAACTAAGCCTAAGGGAGCAATTAAAAAGAATAATTGTTGCGAGGAAGATTTTAGCATTTTAATAAATTTCATATTTAAAATGCTTGGGAGAAAATACTGGTGAAGTTTGAGGTGTTGATGTCAACATTTGTATTGCTATTCACCATTGCATTGCCAGCTGCGCTGGAGGTTTGATTGCCTGTTTTTAGCTGAGCACCATTTTGACCATTGGTGCCATAGCTTGAGTGCAGGGTAGTTGTTTGAGAAGAGAAGCCTGTACGAGCACTATCCAGTGTTAGGTCTAATTTGCCTTGTACACCGCTGAGTTCTGCCTTGCCAGATGATGATGTATTTGCATTATTTTGAGTTTTAAGATTTTCAATATTAGCGGAGGTGACACTTGGTATTGCGCCTGTGCCAATCGAAAGATTTAGGGTTGCTCCACCTGCAGGAGCCAAAGAACTTGATGAACTGGCGGAGGTACCTTCAGTTGCATTTAAAGTAACATTGCTGCCAAAGCTTGTTGCACTACCGAAGCTTAGTGAAGATCTTGTGCCATTTTGTATTGACATATTTATGGTTTCCCCTTTTGTGGGCTTGGGAAGATCGGGAAGGGTTTGGGCGACGGAGGCTGTGCCGAGGGCGAGGCTTGAAGCCAAGGCTGCAAAAAAGTAGAACCTCACTTTTGGGGCCTTTAAATTTCTCATATTCACTTTAGCATTTGTCCCTTTGATTTTGGAAGCGGGACTGGCTAGATTCTAATTAGCATAGCTTATCTCTTTCTTTGGGCAGGGTTTGCCTGCTGCAGGGAGCTTCGTAAACAAGGGCGCTCTAGTGCTTTTCTTTGGCGAAGGGGGCTGGGGCTTGGTTCGCCTAGCGGCAGAGTTTTGCTAGCCATTCAGCGGCATCAACGATGCCTAGGTCTTTGCTTTTACTCCAATCATCACAGGCACCTTTCTTGTCTCCGATCAAGTGCTTTGTTAACCCTCTATTGCGAAAAGCATCCGCATAGTTGGGATCAATCTGGATTACTCGATCGAAGTCAGTGATGGCAAGCAACGGTTTATTTAGTCCGCCATAGGTGACCCCACGATTTATAAGTGCTGCTAAATTTTTGGGATCAATAATGAGGGCTTGGTCAAGATCGCTTAAAGCGCCATCTATATCTTTCAGGGCTCCTTTAACAAGGCCTCTATTGATGAATGCATTGGTATATTTTGGATTAAGAAAAATTGCAATGGAATAGTTGGAAAGAGATTCGGTATTGCGGCGCAAATCTTGTAGGGCTCTGCCTTTCAGAAAAAAGTATTGGCTGTCGGTGTTTGATTGGCTTGAATTTTTGTTTAATAAATCAAGTGCTTCTTGGCTCTTGCCTGCCTTTAGATTTTCGCGGGCTTGATTTTTTATAGTTAGAGGTGTTGCGAGTGCCGAGGAGGGGGCTGGCAGGTTGGTTAATCCAAACCCTATTGCCAAGATAGTAATCACATTAAAATTTAAGATAATGCTATTGCCCATATGGCTTAATCTGCTCATTTTGGCTGCATGGCTATTATTTTTTGCTAATGTCATCTTTGGAGCCTTTTGGTTGCTGTTATTTTGTAATTAAAATCGCAGCTGAGTAGGAGTCCATGTTGCATGCGCAAGGCTTCTTAGTTCTCTTTGGTATATTAGGTACAAAAAAAGCCGCTTGAAAATCAAGCGGCTTTGGATTGGTGATAGAACAGATTTAGTAAGATTGAATATAAACGCTTGAGAACTTGGTTGCAGCTGCATCGGCTGATGCGGTGCTGCTTACGTTTGCTCCGGCTGATCCGGAGGCAGTACCAGATGTGCCTACTGCGGGAGTGCCAGCTCTTCCGGTAATTGTGCTACTAAACACTGAATTGGCTTGAGCATTGACGCTGGCTGCGTTACCGATTCCGCTAACTGTGACCTGGTTTTGTGAGTTATCTCCAGCTGGTGTTGTGGTGGTTGAACTACTAGCTACAAATGACCCAGAAATTACGCCGTTAGCAGCTTGGGATGCACTTGCTGATGAGGAATATTCAGATTTTGCACTACCGTAAGCACTATTATAAGATGAATCAATTTGACCTCCAGAAGTTGTGTTTGTTTTTGCTTGATCATAGCTCTGGGTTGCCATGCCAGAATGCCACCATGAATACCTTGAACTGGCGGACGAATCTACTGCGATCTCACTCTTAGCTTTTTCATAATAAGAGCTGGCACTTTTACCAACACTTGTGTCTGCGTAGCTTGACGCAGAAGATTCTCTAGCTGATGCAGTCTCGCTAACTCCAGATGTGCCGATTGTTTGACGTAAATTAGATGAACCAATGCCAAGGGTGGCAGTACTATTGGTCATGTAATCGCTCGTAGATGATGACGAAGCATTCACGCTGATATTTGTGCTTGTACCAACTGCGAAGCGTTGCTGGTCCCCCTCACTCAAACTAGCTTGAAATGTACCTACCTTTCCACCTCCGCCCGTTGTTATTACGGTTGTTCCACCGGTTGAAATTCCATTTGCATCAATAGTGGCACCCTCAACTCTTGTGCCACCAACATTTGAAAGGGCTGAGAATCCAGTAGCTGCACCTGAACCGGCTGGGCCAAAAGCTGATTGTTGTAGGCCAGCGCTGACTTGAGCTGAGGCAGGAGACACAAGCCCGCATGCCAGCCCTAGGGCAGCAGCAGCCTTGATGAAAGCTGATTTGTTCATGGTGCTCTGGATAGAACTTTGGATTGGCAATGCGGGTAACCACCGGGAATTTGCCCAGTAAGCCAGCCGATGCAGTCAAGTTATTGATCCAGAAAGCCAGGGTCAACCCATTGGGCTTGCGTTATTTGCAAGCTGGTATGTAAATTTGCATACAAGCCTAAATCGGTGGCATGCGATTTTTGCATAAATCCATTATTGCTCTGCGCTTTGCCCCGCTTTTGCTGCTACTTTTAATGGTGGGGGGGGGGGTTCAGCGGTGGTAATGCTAGAGCAGCTGGAGGCGCTGGATCTAGTTCAATGGCTTCGCTCAGGCGCTGCTGCTGCACGGATTTCCTACTGTGATGAGAGCTCCATAACTCGCCGCACTAGGGCCTGCCTTAAGGCCCTAGGGCTTCAGTTATCCCGTGGTTCTGAATTTGGGTTGGTGGGAGATGCCACCCTTTTGGTGTTGCAGAGGCTTGTTCACCAGCAGGCTCGCTTTTTAGGTCACCGTTCGCTGCGGCTGGATGCAACCCACTACATAAGGCAGCAGCTTTGTGCGCCGCCTGTGCCCGGTTGGGTCCTAGGTCCCTGCGACCACCGGGGCAATGGAGCAATGCTCGGATTACTTCAAGGCAGGGTGATTGATGCTTTGATAACCAGTGACTTGAAGGGTTTACCTTCATCCCCTGAGTTAACAGTAATATCTCTTTGGGATTGGCCCGGGGAGCTGGTGGTTAGCAGCTGCCATCCACTGGCCGGTGAGCGAGGCCTCAGCCGTGGGGATATTGATATGTTTCCAATGCTGACCCTGCCCGATGATCTTTATCCAGAGCTGGCGAGCGCTATTCATGCCATGGGATTTGGTGGCACTAGTCTGCTAAATCGCTATGACGTGGGCCCATGGGATCGCATAACAGAAGATGCTGTAAGTATTTCCTATGGTAGTTGTATATCGCTAGCTGCGGATAACAACCTCAGCCCCCTTGACTGGAAGCATGACTTCATTGGTGGTGAAGCTCTGATCCTGTTAAGCGAGTGGCTTGATAATCCGGCAATTGGCTTGCTACTCGAGGACCTGCGATCTAGGCAAAAAACACTGCAGAAGCAATTGCCCCAGTTAGTTGGCCATCTCTGAACTGATCAATCAAACTGCTGCCAGCAACTCCCTGGACCCCTGGGGATGGCCCGGGACCAGTTGGTGGCACCTGAGACCATCGATTCCGTTAATCCCCTGATCGCCGAGCTGTTTGAGCAGGGTTGATGCGACTGCTGCTTGACACCCACACCGCTCTCTGGGCGATCAGCGATGACCCCAGGCTGGGCGCCCACAGCCGTGATCTGATCACGACAGCGGCCAGTGGCGTGCTGCTCAGCCACGTGTCGATCTGGGAGATCGCCATCAAGCACGCTCTTACCCGTTCAGACATGCCGCTTTCCGCAGCCCAGGCCATTCAGTGGGCCGAGGATTGTGGGTTTGATTTGCTGCCCCTAGAGCTTCCCCATCTGCTCACTTTGGAACAGCTGCCTCTGCACCACCGCGATCCCTTTGATCGCTTGCTAGTGGCCCAGTCGATCCGCGAATCGCTCACGCTGCTCAGTGCCGATGGCGCCTTTGTTGCCTATGGCTGTCCCTTGTGGGATGCACGCCACTGAGGAAGGCGTCAGAATTACCCAATGACTGCATTGGCCCGCTCCTCTAGTTATCACTACGTGGTGGATGAGCCGCTGCTAAGCACGATTGCGGCGGAGATCCAGACGGCCATCGAGAAGACTCAGATGCTGCGCGACCAAGGCGCCGTCGTTGAGCCCTTCCTTGGTCTCAGCCGCTTCACCCTCTTTGCCGTGTTGTGGAGATACGACGACGAACCGGAGCAGGAGGATCTTGATCGCGCCGCCTGGAACCAGCTCGGCGCTGATCTGCTTGAGCAGGTGGCCTCACTGATCCCATGAACGAGGCCGAAACCCGCGCCGAACTGATCGATCCGCTCTTGGTGGCGGCCGGTTGGGGGGTGGTGGAGGACAGCCGTATTCGCCGCGAATTCAAGATCACCGAAGGCCGCCTGGAAGGTGCTGGTCGCCGCGGTAAAACCCTCACTGCCGATTACGTGCTCACCTACCGCAACACCAAGCTGGCGGTGCTGGAAGCTAAGGCCGATACCGCCCCGCTCAGCGAAGGCGTGGGCCAGGCCAAGGATTATGCCGAGAAGCTGCAAATCCGCTTCGCCTACTCCAGCAATGGCAAGGGCGTCTACGCCATCGACATGACCAGCGGCGAGGAGGGGGAGGCCGCTGGTTTCCCCAGCCCCCAGGAGCTGTGGGATCGCACCTTCGCCGAAGAGAACGCCTGGCGCGATCGCTTTCCAGATCATCTGGAAGCTGTTCCAGGCCCGCTGGAACCTTTCCGGCCAACCCAGGCGCCGGCCCCGTCTTCTGTTTCTTGCCGATCGCAACAACCTCGCCGATCAGGCCTTTAACGACTTCACCGCTTTTGCCGCCTTTGAAGACAACGCCCTGGCGCGGATCGCTCCCGATGACCTGCGCAAAAAAGGCCGGGTGCCCACCAACGCCAGCGTCTTCCTCACCATCTTTCAAACCTTCATGAGCGGGTCGGATGTGGATGGAATGCCCTCCCCCTGGTTTGGCCAGTACCCAGTCACCAGCAAGCAGGAGCTGTTCCTTAACTTCGTGCTGCAGCACTATGTGAGCACGGGGGTGCAGGAACTGGCCATCGAGAAGCTCACCCCTCTGCTGCAGCTCCGCTACCAGAACTCGATCGCTGATGCCGTTACCGATCTGGGCCCGCCGGCAGAGATAGGCAAGGTGTTTGCAGGGTTTCAGAAGTATCTCTACGAGCCGCAGGGAGGAGCCAGGGTATTCCCCTAGATGTAATTGCCCTGCGCCGCGTGCCGCTTGTTGTTGACAATGACGGAGGCAAAATATAAGCAAGATGTGATCATTAGCGATCCCAGGCATAGCCAGCCCAGCACGTGAAATCCTGCAATGGCAGCCTCTAGGTTTGGCAAGGCTGATTTATGTAAAAAAGATTTAAGATGATAACTTGATAGCCCAAAGCCATGCTGAAGCACGAATGATCTGCGGCCCTGAGTTATAAGCTCGGCGATAAAGGTGGTTTCGGAATTGCCAAGTGGCAGTGGTGATAATTTGTCAAATAGGTGATTTTGGAATGTGTCAAAGACGACCCTGGAGGAAAGTGCCGCACCAATGCATCCGGCAATCGTATTTAAAATCATGCTAGAGGCCTCAAAATTGGCCAGCAAATTATTTGGTACAAAGTTTATTACAGATGTCGTGATCCCATTGTCAATTATGGTGTCAAATAGAACGTAGACTGCGATGGCCATGGATATACAGAATACCGTAGTATTCATGTTGATGCGTGTATATAGCAGGGCTATAATTAGACAGCCTGAGATGCCAAAAAAGATAATTTTCTTGACTCCAACCCTAAGGCTAAGTAAGCTAAAGAGGCTGGCTCCTGCAAGTCCAGCTAAATTTGAGGGTGTCAACCATACAGCTATTTCAGATAATTGGAGTGAATATCGCAGCGCTAGAAATCTTTCGGATAAATAATTCCAATCAACGAAGTTATTCGCTGCCAGCGCAGTGAGACCCAATAAAATAACTGGATTTGCAATAAATCCCATTTGGCGCTTGAAATATAAGGAGTTTTTTGCGAATGAAATTGTTAGTGCAATCAGAATTGCATTGCAGGCCAGGATCAAGGGGAATGTGGTTGGTATTAGCGCATTAATAAGTGGCAAAGATGCCACTAGGCTAAAGCATAGCCCGGCTAGAATTAGTAAAATATAGTCAACGTCATTGGCTGTTCTTTCGGCTTTATCGCGGTACAGGCTGAGCAGAAATATTGCCAATATCGTAAATATAATCCAAACAACACTTATTGCTTGGCGACTGTTGGAGATGTCGGCCAAAACCATGCTGCTGATTAGGGGCGATGTGACATAGCCGAGATTGCCAGAAAATGACCAAATGCCCACAAGCATGGCAATTGATTTCGGCGTTAATTTGAAATTTCCTATTAGGTTATATCCAGCTATTGTTGAGATAGAACCCGCAAAGCCCAGTAGGGCTAGGCCGGGCATCAGCATTGCACTGCTTTTGCTGAAATAGATGACAAGTGCCGCGATTCCATTCAGGGCAAGTCCAATTGTGAGGATTCTCTTGGTGCCATAGGCGCTACACAGGTTTCCTGCCAATAGAGCAACAGAAATGCCGGCTGCCCAGGGGATGGATTTGATTAATATAACGCGCTCAGTTGTTAAATTAAATGAGGATCTTATGTCTTGCAGTAAATATGGCGTTGAGTCGGAGATGAATGTACACAGGTAGCGCACCACAAAAAGCAACGAGAGAGCAAGGATGAACTCTGAATGCCCTGATGCGTAACTCAGTATTCGAGTGATTTGTTGTTTTGATTTGTTCATTGGGGCCGGCATTAGTTCCACAGGGGCGAAGTTTGTGGCTCACGATGAAGCCGCCCGTGGGCCTTGAGCTTGAGGTAAAGCTGGTGATAGTCGCGTTTAAGTGATGGCCCCAGCTGGGCGATTGGCGCCATGATGCCATCGCAGATGATCTTTCCTTTGAACGGGCAAAGGGCGGTATTCAACACCCAACCGGTTTGGCCGGTGATCTGGGCCAGGGGCTGGGTGAGGCCCACCACGCTGTAGGCCTCCTGGCCCTGGTGGTCCAGCAGGATCGAGCCACTTTTAAGGTCCTTCAGGTAGATCCAGCGATCGAGCCGCATCTGGCCCAGGGCATCTAGTGCCTGGCTGTCGAGGCTGAAACCCTGCTTACGTCCATGGGCCACAGCTTGATCCAGCAGTTCTGGGTTGGCCTGCAGCTGTTCCCGGGCAGTAAACAGGATCCGTGTTATCTGCTTGGCCGGAGCCAGCTTCAACAGCCGATGAACGGAGAAGGCCACCTGTTCATAGGTAGCAATGAAACGCTGGGCGTCTTCAGGGTTGAGCAGCATCACCTGTGGTTACCCCATGCTCCTTTCTATACCTCCGCCAGCAGCTCCTTGTGCTCAGCACTACTCAGCACCCGGCCACTATCGCTGAAATCTTCGATTAGATCAAAGCTTAGGTAGCGGTAGAGCTCGCTGGCCAGGGGTGCGATCCGTTCGGCGGCGATCGCTTGGTATTCCTGCTGGGTGGGAATGCGGCCCAGTTGGGCGCAGACCGCCGCCAGTTCGGCGCTGCCGAGATACACCTGGGCGCCATTGCCGAGGCGATTGTTGAAGTTGCGGGTGCTGGTGGAGAAGACCACGGCGTTATCGGCCACCCGTGCTTGGTTACCCATGCAGAGCGAACAGCCGGGTAACTCCAGCCGGGCGCCAAAACTTTCAAAGCTGGCGTAATAGCCCTCGGCCTTGAGGGTTTCCTCATCCATGCGCGTGGGCGGACACACCCATAGGGTGGCGCCACTGGCACTAACGCCCTCCAGCACCTTGGCCGCCGCCCGGTAATGGCCGATGTTGGTCATGCAGGAACCGATGAACACCTCATCGATCCGTTCGCCGGCCACCTCACTCAGCAGCTTCACATTGTCTGGATCATTGGGGCAGGCCAGGATCGGTTCTGTGAGTTCATCAAGGTTGATTTCGATCACAGCGGCATACTCGGCATTGGCATCGGCACTGAGCAGCTGGGGATTAGCCAGCCAGGCCTCCATTTCCTTAATCCGCCGCGCCAGGGTGCGGGGATCTTGATAACCGCGGGCGATCATGTTGTGCAGCAGCGCCACATTGCTGCGGAGGTATTCGGCAACGGTGGCCTCTGAGAGCTTGATCGTGCAGCCGGCGCAAGACCTTTCGGCGGAGGCGTCGGTGAGCTCAAAGGCCTGTTCCAGCTTCAGATCAGGCAGCCCTTCGATCTCCATGATCCGGCCGGAGAACACATTTTTCTTGTGGGCCTTTTCCACCGTGAGTAGTCCCTGCTGGATCGCCACATAGGGGATCGCATTCACCACATCCCGCAGGGTTACCCCCGGCTGCAGCGAACCTTTGAAACGCACCAGCACCGATTCCGGCATGTCTAGGGGCATGGCGCCGATCGCCGCTGCAAAGGCCACCAGGCCGGAACCGGCCGGGAAGGAGATACCTAGGGGGAAGCGGGTGTGGCTGTCGCCGCCGGTGCCCACGGTGTCTGGCAGCAGCATCCGATTCAGCCAGCTGTGGATGATGCCGTCGCCGGGGCGCAGGGCCACACCACCGCGGGAACTAATGAAATCAGGCAGTTCAGCGTGGGTTTTAACGTCCACCGGCTTGGGATAGGCGGCGGTGTGACAGAAACTCTGCAGCACCAGATCAGCGGAAAAGCCCAAGCAGGCCAGCTCCTTCAGCTCATCACGGGTCATCGGCCCGGTGGTGTCTTGGCTGCCCACGGTGCTCATCAGTGGTTCACAGCTGGTGCCGGGGTGTACCCCGGGCAAGCCACAGGCCTTACCCACTAACTTCTGGGCCAGGCTGAAGCCCTGGCCGCCGCCGCTGGGGTCCTCCGCACGGATGAAAACAGTGCTGGGGGGCAGCCCCAATTGGCTGCGCACCTTATCGGTGAGCGAGCGGCCGATTAGCAGGGGGATGCGGCCGCCGGCGCGCACCTCATCGCTGATCGTGCTGGGTTTCAGTTCAAAGCGGGCAATGATCTCGCCGGCGTTCACTTCGCCCGCCGCCCGTTCGACCGTGCCGGCGTAGGGGCGAATTGTGATTACATCACCCGAGTTGAGGGCACTCACATCACATTCGATTGGCAGGGCGCCGGAATCCTCGGCGGTGTTGAAGAAGATCGGCGCAATCTTGTTGCCCAGGATTACGCCACCGCTGCGTTTATTCGGCACCTGGGGAATGTCTTTGCCCGTGTGCCAGAGCACTGAATTGATCGCTGATTTGCGCGAACTGCCGGTGCCCACCACATCACCTACGTAGGCCACGGGATGGCCCTTGGCCTTGAGCTGGGCGATCAGCTCCAGGCCGCCGGGTTGGCGGGTTTCCAGCATCGCCAGGGCGTGCAGGGGGATGTCTGGCCGGGTGGTGGCGTGGGTGGCTGGGGAGAGGTCGTCGGTGTTGGTTTCCCCCTCCACCTTGAACACCGTGACGCTGATTTCGGCGGGCAGCTCGGGCCGGGCGCTGAACCACTCGGCCGCGGCCCAGCTATCCACCACCCGCTGGGCGTAGGCGTTGCTGCTGGCCAGCTCCAGCACATCGTTGTAGGCGTCGTACACCAGCAGGGTGCGGCCCAGGCCAGTGGCCGCCTCGGCGGCGATGCTGGGATCGCCGCTGGAGAGCAGCTCGATCAGGGCGCCCACGTTGTAGCCGCCGATCATCGTGGCCAGCAGCTGGGTGGCCGCCAGGGGGCTAATTAGCGGGCTGCTGAGGCTGCCCTGGGCCACCGCCTTGAGCCAGCCGGCCTTCACATAGGCGGCCTCATCCACCCCAGGCGGTATCCGTTCGCTGAGCAGTTCCAACAGGAAGGCATCTTCCCCGGCGGGGGGCTGTTCCAGCAGCTCGATCAGGGCTTCCGCCTGGGCGGCATCTAGGGGTAGGGGGGGGATGCCAAGGGCCTCCCGGTCAGCGGCGGCCTGGCGGTAAGCAGCGAGCATCAGCAGTGGGCAGCGATATACCCATTGTTCCCGCAGGCCCGCCGCCTAGGGTTGTGACCAATGTGTCTGTCTGGCTGAGGGGCATGCTTCCCACCTCTGATTTGCACGTGGTGGAAACGCGGCCCCTGGTGGCGCCGGCGATTCTCCATGGCGATCTCCCCCTTAGTGATCGGGCTGCGGAGACCGTGCGGGGCACCCGCCAGCGCATCCAGAAGATTCTGCGGGGGGAGGACCCACGGCTGCTGGTGATCGTGGGCCCCTGTTCAGTGCACGACGTGGGGGCAGCGGAGGAATACGCCGGGGCCCTGGCCCGGTTGCGGGAACGCCACCAGGAGCGGCTGGAGGTGGTGATGCGGGTTTATTTCGAAAAACCCCGCACCACCGTGGGCTGGAAGGGGCTGATCAATGACCCCCATCTCGACGGCAGTTACGACATCAACACCGGCCTGCGCCGGGCCCGCACTTTGCTGCTGCAGCTGGCCGAACAGGGGCTGCCGGCGGCCACGGAACTGCTGGATCCGGTGGTGCCCCAATACATCGCCGATCTGATCAGCTGGACCGCCATCGGCGCCCGCACCACCGAAAGCCAAACCCACCGCGAGATGGCCTCGGGGCTGTCGATGCCGATTGGTTACAAGAACGGCACCGACGGCAGCATCGCCATTGCGATCAATGCCATGGAGGCCGCCGCCCGCCCCCACCATTTCCTCGGCATCAACGGCCAGGGCCAGGCCTCGATTGTTTCCACCACCGGCAACCCCGATGGTCACCTGGTGTTGCGGGGCGGCGGTAGCGGCACCAATTACCACCCGGAGGCGATTGCCGTGGCGGCCCAGCAATTGGCGGCCGTGGGCTTACCCCACCGGGTGATGGTGGATTGCAGCCATGGCAATTCCAATAAGGATTACCGCCGCCAGGGGGAGGTGCTGGAGGCGGTGGCGTCCCAGGTGCGGGACGGCTCCAGCGCTGTGCTGGGGGTAATGATCGAAAGCCATTTGGTGGCGGGCAACCAGAAGTTGCCGGCGGATCTTTCGCAACTCACCTACGGCCAGAGCATCACCGATGCCTGCATCGACCTGGCCAGCACCGCAGCCCTGCTGGATCAGTTGGCGGCGGCGGTCTGAGTTAAGGCCCCAGCCAGCTGCATAGCCAGGCGGTGGCCAGCGGCACGCTGAGGTTGTCGAGGCCCCCCCAGGAGAGCTGTTCCAGGGCCGTGGCCGTGGCGGCAATCGCCAGCAGCAGCCCCCAGGGGGCCCCAGGTAGGAGCAGCAGCAACACCCCAGCACTGACGCTGGCCATCAGGGCGGTGCCCCAAAGCGATTTGGTTTGGCCAAACAGCTTCCAGCGGAAGCTGGGCAGGGCGGCACCGCCGAGGCCGGCGAGGCCGTCCCCCAGGGCCATGGTCAACACCCCGGCGGTTACCAGTTCGGGGCGGCTGGGCCAGTAAAGGGCCAGCAGCAGGGATATTGAGGCGCCGTAGGCGATCGTGCCCCAGCTGTGGCGACCCACGTCTTCCACCGCCGGCAGCAGCCGGTAGCGGTGGTTGAGGGCGGTGATCAGGGTGGCCCCTAGGGCAGCGGGTAGGGCGATCGCCAGGGGAATGGCAGTGGCCCAGGCGATCGGCAGGGCCAGGCCGGCCCCCATGTGCACCAGCTTGCGACTCAGTTCCCGTTGGCCGGGCCAGAGGCGGCGGGCCAGCCCAGCGGCCGTGAGCACCAGGGCCAGCCAGAGCAGCACCAGGGCCAAGCCACCCAGCAGGGGCAAACCACTAACCAGGGGCAAGGGTCAGGCGGCGTTTTGTTGGTTGGTGATCAACCTCAGTTTGAGGATCGCCTTTGCTTCCAGCTGGCGCACCCGTTCGCGGGAAACGTTGATCTGGCGGCCGATTTCAGCGAGGGTGAGCGGTTCGGCCCCTTCCAGGCCGAAGCGCAGCTTGAGAATCTTTTGCTCCCGTTCGTTTAGCTGGGTGATCCAGGTGCCCAGGTGTTCCTTCTGAATCCGACGGTCCATGTGGTCCATCGGTTCCATGCTCACCGGGTCGGGGATCAGTTCGCCGAGGGTGCTGCGGTCTTCCTCGCCGCGGGCGTGGGCATCCAGGGAGGCGCAGGGGGCGCTCTGGCTTAGCAGTTCCTCCAGTTCCTGGGGTTCCATGCCCAGGGCATGGGCCAGTTCCAGGCGGTTGGGCTGGCGACCAAAGCGGTGGGAGAGTTCGCGGGTAACGCGCCGCATCTTCGACAGCTTTTCGCTGATGTGAATCGGCAGGCGAATGGTGCGGGCGCTGTTGTCGATTGCCCGGGTCATGCCCTGGCGGATCCACCAATAGGCGTAGGTGGAGAACTTGTAACCCATGGCAGGGTCAAATTTGTCCACAGCCCGTTCCAGGCCGATCGCCCCTTCCTGCACCAGATCCAGCAGCTCCAGGCCCTGGTTTTGATATTTCTTAGCGACGCTCACCACCAGCCGCAGGTTGGCCGCCATCATTCGATCCCGGGCCCGGCAACCCATGCGCACCTGGTGCCGTTGGCGGGGGGTGCGCTCGTTTTCAGCAATTTCCTGCAGGCGCTTCATCTGCTGCACCTGGTGGGCCAGCTCAATTTCCTCTGCGGCGGTTAGTAGCGGCACCCGGCCGATGTTGCTCAGATACCACCCGATCGAATCGGTGCTCAGGCGGCCGCCGCTGCGATTGCTCGCCTTTCCAACGGCAGGGCGGGCCGGGGTTTGTTTCCCCTCGGGCCGGGCCCGTTGCGGTGTCCCCATCACCCTGGCCTCCTGAGAATTTAATTTGGCCAGAATTTAGCACCTTTCGCCCCCATATATAAGTGTAATTACGAAGACAACCGGGGGAACAGCAAGGGGTTAAACGTGCTTCCGGTAACAATCGGATCAAAGGCCCCAGTGGGGGAGGCGCATCGCCTCAGATTTTGCCAAATCCGGTCAGTTTGCTTACTGGTTGAGCGCCGCAGAAAGCGGCGCGTTTTCTTGAGCATTTATGCCGGCTGCCCTTGCACGGCATTCCAATGATTCATTAAGTCGAGCTGGGAATCGTGTACTTCCCCATCGGGCTGACGCAGCACAAATTGACCGTCGGCATGCATATCCCAGGCGCCACGGTTGTCATTGAGGTAGATCTGCAGCAGTTCCTCTAGGCGGCTGCGCAGTAGGGGGTCCTCCACTGGGGTTACTGCCTCCACCCGCCGGTCGAGGTTGCGCCCCATCCAGTCGGCGCTGCCGATAAACACCTCCGGCTGCTGGCCATTGCTGAACCAAAAGATGCGGGAGTGTTCGAGGAAACGACCAATAACGCTGATCACGCGAATGTTTTCGCTGTGCCCCTCAAGGCCGGGTCGCAGGCTGCAAACCCCGCGGATGATCAGGTCGATCTTCACCCCGGCTTGGGAGGCCTCATAGAGCAGCGATATCAGGCGGGGATCCACCAGAGAGTTCATTTTGCAGATGATCTGGCCGCCCCTGCCACTGCGGGCATGGTCAATCTCCCGCTGGATCAGGGCCTCCATGCCGGACCGCAGGGTTACCGGGGCCACCAGCAGTTTGCGGAAGCTCTGTTGCTTGGAGAAACCGGTCAAATAGTTGAAAAGTTCCACCAGGTCGTGGCCCAGCTCCGGCCGGGCGCTGAGCAGGCCCACATCGGTATAGAGCCTGGAGGTTTTCGAGTTGTAGTTGCCAGTGCCCACGTGCACATAGGAGCGCAGCTCCTCCCGCTCCCGCCGCAGCACCAGGGTCACCTTTGTGTGGGTCTTGAGGCCGATCACGCCATAAACCACATGGACGCCGGCATTTTCCAGTTGCCGGGCCCATTGGATGTTGTTCTCTTCGTCAAAGCGGGCCTTGAGTTCCACCAGGGCCATCACCTGCTTGCCGTTTTCAGCCGCAGTGATCAGCGAGCTGATTACTTTTGAGTCCTTAGAGACCCGGTAGAGGGTCATCTTGATGGCGAGCACATCGGGGTCATCGGCCGCCTGGGCGATGAATTCCTCCACCGAGGAGCTGAACAGGTCGTAGGGGTGATGCACCAGCACATCACCACGTTTGAGCACGTCGAAGACGCTCTCGAATTCCTCCGGTTTGATTGAGCCATCGGCCAGCAGGGCCTTCTGGGCCCTGGCTAGGGGGGCGGCAATCCGGGCCAGTTGGGGTTCGTCTTTGAGCTGGGGCAGGGGCAGGCCGGTGAGGGCAAACAGGTCATCGAGGCCGAGGGGACCATTGATCTGATAGAGGTCTTCCGCTTCCACGGCCATGCCTTCCATAAGCAGGTCGATCACGTCTTGGGGCATCTCATCGGCCACCTCCAGGCGCACCACCTCGCCGCCCATCCGTCGTTTGCGCAGGCCCTCCTGTAGGGCCAGCATCAGGTCATCGGCCTCCAGTTCCCGCAGTTCGAGGTCGGCGTCCCGGGTTACCCGGAAGAAGTAATGACCCTCGATGGTCATGCCTGGGAAGAGCAGGGCCAGGTTGAAGGCCACCACCTGCTCCAGGGGTACAGCCGTGTACAGCACCGGCCGGTCGCTTTCGGCTAGTTCCAGGGGCAGTTTGATGAAACGGGGCAGGTTCTTCTGGGGAACCTTCACCCGGGCAAATTGTTGCTCCCCAGTTTCAGGATCACGGATCAACGCGGCGATGTTGAAGCTGAGGTTGCTGATAAAGGGGAAGGGGTGGGCCGGATCCACCGCCAGGGGGGTGAGCACCGGAAATATTGCATTGCGGAAATGGTTATTCACCCATTCCTTCTGGGCCGCATTCAGTTGCCCGTAATCAAGTAGCTGCACCCCCTGCTGGGCCAGTTGGGGCTTGAGCTGGGCCCGGTAATGCTCCTGCTGTTGTTCCAGCAGTGGCCGCAGTTTGGCCTGGATCTCCTGCAGTTGTTTCAACGGCGTGAGGCCATCCACGCTCAGGGTTTCGATGCCTGCCTCCACCTGGGACTTCAGGGACGCCACGCGCACCATGAAGAACTCATCGAGGTTGTTGCTGAAGATGGCGCTGAACTTGGCCTGTTCCAGCAATGGCGTGCGCTGATCCTGGGCCTGGGCCAGCACCCGTTGGTTGAAGTCGATCCAGGCCAGTTCCCGGTTTAGGTAGAGCTCGGGGGCAAGGGCGGCGGGGGCCATGGGGGGTGCGGAGGCAGCCATTGGGCCGGACCCTAGCCCGCTGGCCTAAGGGTTCTGTTAACGCTTAGAACACCAACCGCGAAAAGAATCACCGCCGCCAGCAGAAACGGGCTGGTATGGCCCCAGTGCTCATAGCTCAGGCCCATTAGCGGTGGTCCCAGGAAGCTGCCCAGGCTCTGCAGCCCCTGGAGGCTGCCGAGGGCGGCCCCCTGGCCACCGGCATCAAGCCGCCGTGACACCAGGCTGCGCAGGCTGGGGATCACCAGGCCGGTGCCGGTGGCCAGCAGCGCCACGGCGCTGAATACCACCGCTTGGGCATTGGCGATTGTGGCCGTGGGGATCAGCAGGCAGCCCACCAGCACTAGGGCCAGGCCCACCAGGGTGAGCCGTTGTTCGCCGAAGCGTTTCACCAGGGGACCGATCAGCCCCCCCTGCACCACCGTGGCCACCACGCCCACGATCAGAAAGGCGGTGGTGGCCAGGGTCGGCCCCCAGCCGAACACCTGTTTGAAATAGAGCACCAACACGGCGGTAAAACCGTTGAAGGCCAGGAAGAACAGGAAAAAGCCAAGGCAGAGGCTGCTCACCTGCGGATTGCCAAACACCTTGGCCAGTTGGGCAAAGGGGTTGAGGGTCCGTTTGCGGGGCAGGGCTCGGCGTTGCTCTGGGGGATGGGTTTCCGGCAGCAGGAGAAGCACCAGCAACAGGTTCACGGCGGCGATCGCCACGGAGATCCACACCGGCAGGGTCACACTCCAGCGGGCCAGCAGGCCGCCGAGGGCTGGGCCAAGGATGAAGCCGAGGCCAAAGGCCACACCGATCAGGCCAAAGGCCTTGGCCCGATTCTCTGGGCTACTGATATCGGCCAGCACTGCGGCGGCGGTGGCGGCGGTGCCACCGCTGAAGCCATCCAGCAGGCGGCCGCCAAATAACAACAGCAAGGGCCAGGCGCTGCCCTGGGCCCAGGGGATTTCCAGGGTGGTGGCAAACAGGCTGAGCCCCAGCACCGTGCCCGCCACGCTGCAGGCGATCACCGGCCGGCGGCCGAAACGATCGCTGAGGGCACCGATCAGGGGGGTGGCCAGGAACTGGGCCAGGGCATAGCTGCCCGCCATCAGGCCCAGGATGGTGCCACTGCTGGTGAAGCTGGCCAGCAGGAAGGGCAGCAGCGGAAACACCAGGCTTTCCCCCACCCGATCGTTCAGCAGGGTCACGAACACGCAGAGCAGCGTGGACGGACGTTTCATGCGGTGCGGGCCCGGCGGTTCCTGAAACTACTGGCCCAGCAGTGAGGGCTTTGATTTAGTTGCTGCTGGGGGCATCGCGGTCATGCAGCTTGTTGCCATATACATAGGTTGCCTTCACGGCCCGATCGTCCCCCAGCATCATCAACACAAACAGGATTTCCAGGGGGGGTTTGGCATGGTCCATCCTCCAGGCCAGGAAGGGGGTTGACTGCTTATCTAGCACTACGAAATCAGCTTCTTTGCCGAATTCAAAATTACCCAGCTTGTCGTCCATTGCCAGGGCCCTGGCGCCCCCGAGGGTAGTTAAATAGAATGCTTCAAAGGGAGATAGGGAATAGCCCTGGAGTTGAGCTGTTTTGTAGGCCTCTTCCATGGAGCGCAGCATGGAAAACGTGTTGCCGGCTCCGAAGTCGGTTCCTAGGGCAACTTTTACGCCAAAATCCTTGGCTTTTTGGAATTTGAAAAGGCCGCTGCCCAGGAACATGTTGGAGGGCGGATTTGGGCAAAGGACGGAGCCTGTTTCCTTATGGCCAAGGGCGCTTACCTTGCCGTTTTCAACAACAAGAATTCCATCCTCGAGGAATTCATAGGCGTCTTTGTTGTAACGGGGATCATCAAGAACATGGAAAATCGAAGCCCGATAAGCCTGTTTGCCGCCGATTTTGCCGCCCATGGATGTGAATATGTGAGGAGCAACGTGAAAAGGTCACGCCTGCCCTCAGTTTGGTACCGCCTCGGCAAAGTTTGTAGCTTTAATGAAATTTCTTACCCATTGGCCTGGGCTTTCGCTTCATTGGCGCCCCTGAAGGGGCCCCGTTGCAGGAACAAGCTGGCTACGGCGGCGATTGCCGCAAAGGCGATGAACCAGTGCATTGCCACTTGATATGTGCTGAAGGCGTTCATCGGCAGGGTCGCCACGGCTTGGCCCACCGCCGGGGTGAGTAGGCCCCCCGCCAGGAAAACAACGGTGAGTCCATCACCAGGGCGCCCAGCCCTGCCAGCAGCGCTGATCCCCCCAGCAGCCAGCGGCTGGGCACCAGGCCAAATAGCGAGCCAAGCAGCAGCTGGGAGATCGCATAGGCAATGAAATAGCTGCCCCCCAGGCTGCCGATCTGGGCACTGCTCAGCCCCAGGGTTGTTTCAATGGCATGGCTGCCGATGGCATAGCTGATTACACCCCCCAGATTCAGGGAGAAGAACAGTAAAGCGAGACCCCATTGGATCAGTGAAAATCCCATACCTAAATCAGTCCCGCTGATCCCTGGATTCTAAGGAGACTCTGGACAACAGGCTCCCGGGAGCGTGTCAAAGCAGCACTCTGTTTAAAGGAAGCGATCCTTATTGAGATCGAGGTGAATCACGGCAATTTGAGATTAGGTGAGCCAATTTCACCAAGTTTGTTTGGCTAATTAGCCGCCATTGGCACAACAATGCCCTGGCCCTAAAGGACTGTCCGCAAAATCGTGGGGGTGGGGGGAAGCCCAGGAAGCGCAAGCTAAATTAAGGAGCTGAAGCAACAACAGCAACATAAAATAGCAACATCTAGACCCTGAATTAGCCACCTAGGTAGGCCATTTCCTTTGCTCCAGCATGGGGCCCTTGGCGCTCCTCGCTATAGCGATCTGAGCGGCCACGCCACAGGGTTCCTATGGCCTCCCTAAGGGCCTGCGGATCAGTGGCCGGTTGCAGCCAGGGGCGGAGGTCGGTGCCCTGGCAGGCAAACAAGCAGGTGTAGGCGATTCCCTCAGCAGTCACCCGCAGCCGATTGCAATCACCACAGAAAGGCGTACTGATGGAGGCAACCACGGCAATCGTGCCTTTGCCATCGACGTAGCGCCAACGCATTGCTGTGGCACCGGGTGAACGGCCCACCGGCTCCAGCGGGAATCGGTTGCCAATTAACTGCACCATGGCGCTGGCCGGCACCACATCCTCCAGCCGCCAACCATTGCGCGTGCCCACATCCATCGCCTCGATCAACCTGAGCTCAATCCCCCACTGCCGTGCCAGGCGTGCCAAGGGCAGGATCTGATCCTCGTTGCGGCCCCGCTGGACCACCGCATTGAGCTTGAGGGCTCCATCAGCAGGATCAAAGCCAGCCGCAACCGAATGCCCTAGGGCCTCGAGCACATTGCGAAGGGCTGCCTCCGCCCGGGGGCCAGGGGGAAGGCCGGCCATGCGCGCCACACTGGCCGCGGTTGTGCCATCGAGGCTGATGGTGATCCGATCCAAGCCCGCCGAGCGCAAAGCTCGCGCCCGTTCGGCGGTGAGCAGGCTGCCATTGGTGGTGAGGGCGATGTCTGCCAGGCCCTCGGCCCTGAGGGGCTGCACAGCCGCAATCAACGCCTCCAGTTGGGGATTCAGCAGCGGCTCTCCCCCAGTGAGACGTAGGGAATGCAACCCCAAGCGCACGGCCGCCCCCACCACGGCGAGCCGTTGCCCAAGGCTAAGCAGGCCCGGGGGCTCCTGGCTATCGGGTAGGCAGTAGGGGCAAGCAAAGTTGCAACGGGCCGTGAGCGATAACCGCAGCACCCCCAGCCGACGTCCCAGTTGATCAATGGGATTTTCAGGCAGGCTCATAGCCCCGCAAACCACTCGTAGCCCTGGTCCTCCCAATAGCCCTTGCGGCTTGCCATCAAGGTTGGTTCCACCCGGATCGCTGTGACCCACTTGCTGAGCTTGTAGCCCAGCTTGATCGGTGTGGCCAACCGCAAGGGAGCCCCGTTTTGGGCTGGCAGGGGTTCACCATTCATATGGGTGGCCAGCAAGGTTTGGGGATGCATGGCTGAGGCGATATCCCAGCTTTCGTAGTAGCCATCAGCGGAATCAAAGTAGACATAACTGCCAAGATTTGAGGCTTGGGCCAGCTTCAGCACATCAGCCAGGCGCACCCCCCCCCAAGCAACTATTGCGGCCCAGCCCTCCACACAGATATGGCGGATAATCATTTCTTGTTGCGGTAAAGCTGCTAGGGCCGCCAGATCAAGACTGAGCGGTCGACCCACTAAGCCTGCCACCTGGAGCCGATAGCTGGCTGGGTCTAGGGCTGGCACACCATTAAAACTATTTAGCAACAGCTCCTCTGGCCGCACCTGACTTCGCGGAAATTCCGGCCCAGGGCCCTTGCTTTGCAACCAAGCCTCAATCCGTTCATTTAGGGGACGAGTGGCGTTAGCTACATCCTCGCCGTAGCCATCCGCCCAACACCCCCCCAACAGCAACGAGCCACCAACCCCAAGCCCAGCTTTAAGAAGCTGGCGGCGGTTTAAGCATGGGGCAGAGGTTTGATCAGCATCCATTGGGCCCATCGCTTACACGGCCATCTTGCGCAGCAGCGACCAACCGCCGATGCGCCAGGAGAGAACCCCATGGCTGATCACCAAAGCCACCATGGCTGGAATGGTGGCGAAATGGAAAACCCGCAACATTTGCCAGCTACCAAACAAACCAGAAAGCCACCAGAGCTGGACCGGCTTGTACATCGCCAAACCAGTAATCAGGCTGAAGCCCAAAATTACCAGCATCAAGGTATAGATAAGTCGATGGGCTGAATAACGCCGCTTGGCCTGATTTTGACTACCCCGCCAAGTGACCACATCCGCCAATTGGGCCAGATGCCGACGGCGGTGCTGGAGCAACAGGCCAATCCAAATTCCCAGGTTGAGGGCAAACAATGCCATGAAACCCAAGTGCCAATAGCGGCCACCAGCCAGCCAGCCCCCCAGGGTGACGAGCTGTGGAAAGGTGGCACCGCCGCGACTGCCGAATACTGGATTGGCGTTGTAGATCTGCAGCCCACTGCCGACCATCACCAGCAGCACCAGGGCATCGAAGGCGTGAAACCAACGGGTCCAGAGTGGATTGTGCTGCACGGCCATTGGCGGCGTCGCTCCGTTCCTTAAGCGGTAAAGGGCAATTTTAGGTAAGGATCAAGGCAGCTGCGGCACCTGCCTTGACCGGCCAACCCCATCCCCCTGGCCTGAGCCACCTCAACAATGCAGGGGAAGTACATATGGTTGATGTGGGGGGGCGAAACCCGAGCGAGCGTGAGGCGATCGCCGAGGGGTTTCTGCAGATGAACCCTGCCAGCCTGGCCCTGGTGCTGGAGGGAAAAGCCGGCAAGGGCGATGTGTTGGCGGTGGCGCGGGTGGCCGCCATCCAGGGGGGCAAGCGCACCGCCGAGTTGATTCCCCTCTGCCATCCGATCCCGCTCACCTCCCTGGGGGTGGTGATTGAGCCAAGCAGCGATGGTGGCGGACTGCGCATCGAAGCCACGGCCCGCACCTGGGGCCCTACCGGCGTGGAAATGGAGGCCCTCACGGCCGTTCAAGTGGGGCTGCTTACGCTCTACGACATGGTGAAATCGGCTGATCCGGCAATGAGCATTGGGCCCGTTCGGTTATTAAGTAAACGGGGCGGCCGCCAAGGGGACTGGCAGCGCCATGGTTGAGCCATTCGGCCCCGAGGGGCTGCCCTTGGACCAGGCCAGGGAAGCAATCCTGGCAGCCTTGGCACCGCTAGGCGGCAGCGATCGGCTCCCCTTAGCAAAGGCCCTGGGCCGGGTGGCCGCTGAGGCGGTGCTAGCCAGCGCAGCGGTGCCGGGCTTTGCCGCCTCAGTAATGGATGGCTACGCCATAGCTGGTGCCGAAATCCCCAACCCCGGCCAGCGCTGGCAACTGCTGGGCCGGTCAGGGGCCGGGGCGCCCTACCTAGGCCAGCTAGAGCCAGGCCAAGCCATTCGCATCCTTACCGGTGCCCCCGTCCCAGGGGGCTGCGGCAGGGTGCTACCCCAGGAATTAATCCAAAGCTCTGGGGAGAGCCTTGAACTACTGCGACCAGCTGGATCAAACCCCTGGATCCGCCAGGCCGATGAGGAAGCCGCTGCGGGCATGGAGCTCCTGGCGCCCGGATCCCGGCTGGGGCCCGCTGATCTGGCTCGTTTAGCCAGTTGCGGCATTAGCGAACTGGTGGTTCAGCGAAAGCCGCGCATCGGTCTATTGGTCAGCGGTGATGAGCTAATAACAGCCGGGCAGCCCCGGCAGGCGGGCCAGATTTGGGAGAGCAACAGCACCTTGCTGGCGGCTCTGCTGGAACGGCTGGGCTATGGGGTAGACGATTGCCGCATGGTTAGCGACGATCCAGCGCCAATGCGTGCGGCCCTGGTTGAGCTCTCCCAGAGCTGTGATTTGGTGGTGAGCAGTGGTGGCATCTCCGCCGGTGACAGCGACTGGATTCGCCCCTTAGTAAGTGAACTGGGGGCCCTGCACTTTTGGAAACTGTTCCTTAAGCCTGGCCGCCCGTTTGCCTGGGGCCAAATCCAAGGCACCCCTTTCTTTGGTTTACCAGGCAACCCAGTGGCTGCAGCCATCACCGCCCTGCAATTACTGTGGCCTGCCTTGCAACGGCTCGAGGGGGCTGAGCTGCAACTGCTGCCCCGCCTTGTGGTGCGCCTGGCCCAGCCCATCCGCCGGGGGGCCGGCCGGCCGGAACTGGCCCGGGCCCAACTGCGCTTTGACACGGAAGGCAGGCCCCTGGCCGAGGTGAGTGGCTCGCAGGCGTCCTCAAGGATTGGCTCCCTGCAGGGGGCAGATCTTTTGCTCGAGATACCCGCCGCCGCTGGCAATTTGGAAGCAGGCACCAGCCTCTGGGCCCAGTTGCTAAGACTCCCCTTGTTCTGACAAGGCTCAGCCGCCATCACCAAGCGGCGTATTGCCCTGCACCCAGGTGCCCACCCCAGCACTCCATTCCCGTTTCCAAAAGGGGGCATCGTGCTTAAGGGCCTCCAGTAACGCTTGGCAACAGCGCTGGGCTGGTCCGCGCCGATCGGCGGCCACTGCCACCAGCACGATGGCCGCCTTTGGGGTAATCAAACCCACCCGGTGCTGCACCAACACCGCCTTAACACCATGGTGCTGGGCCTGGGTAGTGGCTAGTTGTTGGAGTTGGCGTTCGGCCATGCCGGGGTAATGCTCCAGCTCCAAGGCGTCTAGCTGTTGATTGGCGCCGGTGACCGGGCGGACGCGACCAATAAAATGGCTTTCAGCGGCCGCTGGGTGGTCTGCACTCCAAATTGCCAAGAGCGAGTAGGGATCAAAGGGCTCCGGCGAGAGCAGCACTTGAACGGAAATCACTGGGCCCATCAACCGCCGGAGATAGGGGAAAGAAAGGCCAATTCATCACCAGGTTGCAAGGGCTGCTGCCGACCTGCAAACTCAAAATTTACGGCGATGCGCAGATCATCTAGGGAAGCAGTTAGCCCCAAAGACCGCCAGATTTGCTCAGGGGTGGGGGGCTGGTTCTGATCCGGCCAGGGCCAATCTTGCTGCTCCCAACCGGCTTCCTCCCGCAGCGAGGCAAACAAACGCAGGCGGATCGGTGCAGCGGCCATGGATACGAATCCCTGGGCTCAGCCTAGGAACGCCAGGGGGAAGCCTGCCTAGATTTGCCTGCCATTGGCAACTGCACCCTGTGGGACTTTCAATTGCTCTTCTCACCGTGTCTGACAGCCGCACCCTGGCGGAGGACCGATCGGGTGATGTCCTGCAACAACGGCTTGAGTTGGCCGGCCACCTGCTAGCCGAACGCTGCCTTGTGCCAGACAACCGCTACCGCATTCGTGCCGAGTTGAGCCGTTGGATAGTTGATCCCCAGGTGCAAGTTGTGATCAGCACTGGCGGCACCGGGCTCACAGGCCGTGATGGCACCCCGGAAGCAGTGTCGCCGCTGCTTGACAAAACCATCGACGGCTTTGGTGAATTGTTCAGAGTGCTTTCATTTGAAACCATTGGCACCAGCAGCCTGCAAAGCCGTTGTTTGGCGGGGGTTGCCAATGGCACGGTGGTCTTTGTACTGCCAGGTTCTGTAGATGCAGTGGAAACCGGCTGGGACAAACTCATCAAAGGCCAACTTGATGAACGCACTTCCCCTTGCAACCTGGTGCAGATCTTGCCGCGGCTTTGTGAGAGATAGTTTATAAATATTTGGTACGCACGGGCATAGTGATCCGCTTGCTTTTTCCTGCATCGGAAACTCAGGCAAGCCTTTCAGCCCTTGGGCAGCATTGGTGGCATAAGCTCCTTGCTTGCAGTGAGCTACACCGGCAGCAAACAATACTGCTGAACAGCAAGACAGGAAGTATTCCTCATCGCTTTGTTGATTTGGGGCGACCGCCGAAAAATCAAGCAGTTAATGCTGGGCATAAGCAGTAACTCAGTGCAGATCAGCGCAGATGCAATGAAGTGGATGGAGGCTTTGGCTCGGGCAAGCGCAAGTATTCATTCAAGCTGATCATGGCGAGACTTGCTTGCGGAGCCGAGACCTCAATCTCTATGTACTTGCTGGAGATGTGCACCGAGAAAATCCTGAGGTTACTCCGCCTCTTTTATGTGCTTCTTTCTGCCTGGTTTTAGCGCCAGCTCAGGCTTTATTGCTCAGTCGTTAAGCCCTGAGATGTTTATGGCAGGCTAAAACTCAACTCGAACTGCCGTGACGGTGCGATTTGCTGCCCGGCATTTTTCAGGAGTCAGGTGACGCTACCGATCGAACCACTGCTGCCTGAGCTGCTGGCCCTGCTGCGGCAGCACGGGCGCTTGGTGCTGCAGGCGCCGCCTGGGGCGGGCAAAACCACCCGGGTACCCCTGGCCCTGGCGGCGGCGGAGCCCTGGTGCCACGGCAAGATTTTGGTGCTGGAACCGCGGCGGCTGGCGGCCAAGCTGGCGGCCCGGCAGATGGCCCGCAGCCTTGGCGAAGCGGTGGGGGAAACGGTGGGTTACCGGGTGCGGCTCGACAGTTGCGTGGGCCCGCGCACCCGCATCGAGCTGCTCACCGATGGCCTGTTTCTGCGGCTGCTCCAGGAGGACCCGGCCCTTACGGGGGTGAGTGCCGTGCTGTTTGACGAGGTGCATGAACGGGGGGTGGGCAGCGACCTGGCCCTGGCGCTCACCTGGCAGGCCAAGCAACTGCTGGTGCCTGAGCTGGCCCTGCTGGCCATGTCGGCCACCCTCGATGCGGAGCCGCTGGCGCGGCTGCTTGATGGGGCGCCGGTGCTGAGCAGCAGCGGCCAGGCCTATCCGGTGCAGACGTTCTATGCCGAACGGCCGGCGCCGGAGCAGCCCACGGTGGCGGCGATCGCCGACCAGGTGCGGCCGGCGATCCGTCGGGCCTTGGCGGAGCAGCGGGGCAGTGTGCTGGTGTTCCTGCCCGGGCAGGCGGAGATCCGACGCTTGGTGGAGCAGCTGCAGGATCTGCCCGAGGAGGTGGAGCTCACCCCCCTCTATGGCGACCTCGATGGCCGGGCCCAGGATGCGGCGGTGGCCCCAGCGGCGGCGGGCCGGCGCAAGCTGGTGCTGGCCACGGCCCTGGCGGAGAGCAGCCTCACGATCGAAGGCATCACGGTGGTGGTGGATGCCGGCTGGAGTCGGGGGTCTCGCTTTGATCCCGCCACGGGCCTGGCGCGGCTGCTCACTGAAAAGGCCTCGCTGGCCCAGGCCGACCAGCGCCGGGGCCGGGCCGGGCGCCTTGGTCCTGGGGTTTGTTATCGGCTCTGGACCGCCATCGACCAGCAGCGCCGCCCGGCCCAGCCCCAGCCGGAAATCCTTGGTTGTGATCCCGCCCCCCTGGCCCTGGAGTTGGCCCTGTGGGGGGCGGCCAGCGGCGAGGAGCTGGCCTTCCTGGATCCGCCGCCAGCGGGGCCGTTGCAGCAGGCCCGCCAGCTGCTCACGGAGTTGGGGGGCCTTGATCTCAATGGCCAGCCCACTAAGCGGGGGCGGGCCTTGGGGCAGCTGGGCTTACATCCGCGCCTGGGGGCGATGCTGCTGGCGGCAGGGGAGTTGCAGCTGCCGGCGGAGTTGGGGCTGCCCGCCTGGGGCGCCCAGGAACGCCAGGCGTTGGCCTGTGCCCTGGCGGCCTTGCTGGGGGAGCGGGACCCCCTGCGCCAGGAGGCGGCCAGCCTGGGGGCGGACCTCTGCCTGCGGTTGGATCGCTTGGAACGGGGGCGGGGCGATGGCTTGCCGTTGCTGCGACAGCTCACCCAACAACTGCGGCGGCAGCTGCGCTTGCCCCGGGATCTGCCGTTGCTGCCCGAGGGTTGGCCCGCCTGGGTAGGGATATTGCTGGCCCTGGCCTACCCCGACCGGCTGGGCTTGCCGCGGGCGGCGGAGCGCCCCGGAGTGTTTCTGCTGGCCAGTGGCCGCGGGGCGGCTTTGGAGCCCAATGATCCCCTGGCGGCCAGTGCTGCCCTGGTGGCGGCCCACCTGGATGGGGACCGGCGCCAGGCCCGGATCTGGCTGGCGGCCGCCCTGCCGCGGGCGGCTTTGGAGTTGTTGCAAGCCGATCAGCTCCGCAGTAGAGACCTGGTGCAGTGGGACGACAACAGGCAGCTGGTGCAGGCCCGCCGCCAACGCTGTTTAGGTGCCTTGTTGTTGAACGATGAGCCCCTGGCTAATCCCGATCCAGAGCTGTTGCGGGCCTGTGTGCTTGAACAGCTGCGCCGGGGGGGCCTGCAGCAGTTGACCTGGACGCCGGAACGGCAACAGCTGCGCGGGCGGCTGGGGTTTTTGCAGCGGCTCGAGCCCGAGCTATGGCCAGCGGTGGACGACGCCAGCTTGCTGGCGGAACTGGAACTGTGGCTGGGGCCTGCTTTGGAGGGGGTGCGCAGCTTGGTGGATTTGCAACGGCTCGATGTGGGGGCAGCGCTGCTGGATCGGCTCGATTGGCGCCAACGCAGTGAACTAGATGTTCTGGTCCCTTTGCGCTGGCCCCTTTGCAGTGGTCGTGCCGGCCGGATTGATTACACGGGCGAGGAACCGGTGTTGAGCAGTCGTCTGCAGGACTTCTTTGGGCTCACCGCCACCCCGCGATTGCTGCGGGGGCGCCATGCGGTGCTGGTGCATCTGCTCTCGCCGGCGGGGCGGCCGGCGGCGGTAACGCGGGACTTGGCCAGCTTCTGGCAGCAGGGTTATCCGCTGGTGCGCAAAGACCTGCGTGGTCGTTATCCCAAACACCGCTGGCCGGAGGACCCGCTGGCGCCTGCTTAATTCTGGCTGGCCTAGGGCTGGCTGACATTAATGATTAGCGAAGCAGGGTCCCAGGGCCAGTCCTCGGGACGGTTGCAGTTGCTTAGGGCCCGAGGCTCCATGGGGAGGCAACGGTGCGGTTGAGTGGCGATGAAGCGGTTAAGGCTACGTTCGCCGTTGCCCAGGGCCGCGGCGAGGTTGTTAGCCAGCTCCGCTGGATAAATGGCTGTGAGTGGTTGGCGCCGGCCTTCGCTACTAACAACCAACAGTGTCCTTAGGGGATGCCAGGCCGCCAATAGTTGCTGCAGATGTTCAGGTTGCAGTAACGGTAGGTCTATGGCCAAGAGCAGTAGATCCTCGCCAGGGTGTTGGTTCATCAGCCGACCTAGGGCCCGCAGGGGACCCTCCCAGGGGGCTGGTTCCTTCAGTAGCTCAAGGGCCACGGGCAACTGGGGGGCCAAGGTTGTCGCCAGTATTAGGTGATGGGGATGGCCACTGCAAAGGCTTAGCGGTAGGCCGCAGCCACTGGCCAATCTCAGGCTGCGTTCCAGCCAGGTGCCCCCCTCCGGGTGGGGTAGCAACGCCTTGTCGCGGCCCATGCGGCGGCTGGCGCCACCGCTGAGTAAGCAGCAGCGCAGGGCCGGTGGCGCCATCTTTTCAGCCGTGCTTGGGCGTGATAACTCATTTTGTAGCGGTTGTCGCCAACCGACTAAAGACTGATTCTTAAGGTCCCCTGGATCTTCTGTTTCAGCTTGCTGCGCCATGGCTCTCTCACCCCTTACGGCTGTTCTGCTCACAGCCAAGCGCAGCATGGGGCTCAGCTTTGCTGATCTCGGCCAGCGGCTTGGGGCGGATGAGGTGTGGGTGGCGAGCCTGATCTATGGCCAGGCCACGGCCACCCCAGGGCAGGTGGAGGCCTTGGTGCAGGCCCTGGGGCTGGAGGGGGACGGCGCTGAGTTGGCTAAGCAGCTCACTATTTATCCGGTAAAGGGGGCTCTCGATCCAGTTATTCCCACCGATCCGCTGCTCTATCGCTTCTACGAAATACTGCAGGTTTACGGCCTACCGCTTAAGGATGTGATTCAGGAGAAGTTTGGAGACGGGATAATGTCGGCCATAGACTTCAGCCTCAATGTGGATCGTCAGGATGATCCCAGGGGCGATCGGGTGGTGGTGACGATGAACGGCAAATTCCTGCCCTATGGGAAATGGTGAGCTAGTTGGCTTACCCGCCGATGGCATTAGAAACTCCAACGGCCTCTGCCCGGGCCCAATGCCCCTACTGCGGGGTGGGTTGTGGCCTTGAACTCTTGCCGCCAAAGCAGGGGCTGGTTTGGACCGCCAGGGGCGATCGCCAGCACCCTTCCTCCCTCGGCCAGGTGTGCGTGAAGGGGGCCACGGTTGGCGAAACCTTGGATAAAAATCGCCTCACCCAAGCCCTTTGGCGCGATCAACTTGATCAAGAATTTAGGCCGATCAGTTGGGATGAGGCCCTTGGGCGCCTTGGGGACCAGATCAAAGCAACCGTGGCGCACCAGGGGCCTAAGGGCTTGGCTGTCTATGGCTCTGGGCAATTCCTTACGGAGGACTATTACCTGGCCCAGAAATTATTTAAGGGTTTTTTGGGTACAAATAACTTCGATGCCAATTCTCGGCTATGCATGAGTTCAGCGGTGGCAGGTTATGCCCGCAGCCTTGGTTCAGATGGCCCCCCTTGTTGTTATGACGACCTTGATGGCGCCAGTTTAGTGTTTCTGATTGGCACTAATACGGCTGATTGCCATCCGGTGCTTTGGCAGCGCTTACTTAAGCGCAAACGCCGGGACCCAGAAAGTCTTCGCCTGGTGGTGGTGGATCCCAGGCGCACCGCCACTGCCGCTGCGGCTGATTGGCACTTGGCGATTCGACCCGGTACGGATCTGGCCCTGCTCCATGGCCTTGGCCATTTGCTCAAGCAAGGCAACACCCTTGACCTTGGCTTTATCGCTGACCACACTGAAGGGTTTGATCGCTACAAAGAGCTGTTGCGGGCTTGGACGCCGCAGCGGGTTAGTGATATCTGCGGTATCGACCCCACGGAGCTGGAGGCCGTGGCCCAGGCCTGGGGGCACAGCCCAGCGGTGCTCAGTGGTTGGTCGATGGGGGTGAACCAGTCGCAGGAAGGCAGTGCCACGGTGAGTGCCATCGTTAATTTGCACCTGCTCACTGGTCAGATTGGCAGGGCTGGTGCCGGTCCCTTTTCGCTCACTGGCCAGCCCAATGCCATGGGCGGCCGCGAGGCGGGGGGCTTGGCCCAGCTGCTGCCTGGGTATCGCAGCGTCGCTGTTGCCGACCACCGGGCTGAGCTCGAGAGCCACTGGGGCCTGCCTGGGGGTTCGATCGCTGCGGAGCCTGGCCTCGATGTGTGGGCCCAGGTGGAGGCCATGGAGCGGGGTGAGTTGGGTCTTTGGTGGGTGGCTGCCACTAATCCGCTGGTGAGCTTGCCTTCCCTCGATCGGGTGCGGGCTGCGGCCCAGAACTGCCCCCTGGTGGTGCTCAGTGAGGCCTATGCCGGCACAGAAACCGCTGCGGTGGCCCACCTTGTACTGCCGGCCGCCCAGTGGAGTGAGAAGCAGGGGGTGATGACCAATTCGGAAAGGCGGGTCACCCTCTGCCGCCAGTTCCGACCGGCGCCCGGGGAGGCCCGGGCCGATTGGGCGATCTTTGCTGAGTTGGGGCGAAGGCTGGGATTTGGGGAGGCCTTTAGCTATGCCGATAGCAGTGAGGTGTTCGCCGAGTTTGTGGCGTTAACTGCTGGTCGTGTTTGCGACATGGCCGGTCTTAGCCATCAGCTCCTGGCTGACCATGGCCCCCAGCAATGGCCGTTTAGCCAAGGCACCGCTCCTGGCGCTGGCACGGCTCGGCTTTACCTGGACCACTGTTTCCCAACGGCGACCGGTCGGGCTTTATTCCATTGCGACCAGCCCTTTGGTCTGGCGGAACCCCCCTGTGACTCGTATCCCCTGGTGCTCAGCGTTGGCCGTTACTTGGGCCATTGGCACACCATGACCCGCACGGCCCAGGTGCCAAGGTTGCTTAAGCAGCATCCTGAGGCGTTGCTGGAGGTGCATCCCCGCGATGGCGCCAGCCATGGACTAGTTGATGGGGGCTGGGCCGAGGTGCGCTCGCGGCGGGCGGCGATCAGCGCAAGGGTGCAGATAACTGATTTGATCCGTCCTGGCACCGTGTTTTTGCCGATGCATTGGGGTGCTTCCCAGCCCAATCCCTGTGAGGCCAATCGTCTGATGCACGAGCTGGGTTGCCCCCACTCCAAGCAGCCGGAGTTGAAGGCTGCAGCGGTGAGGCTGACGCCATTGCCCCAGGGCGGGTAACTGGGTTTTTAGCCCCCCTGGCGTTCGTATAGAAACTCAAGGGCGCGGTTGCGAAGTTCTCCGTAACGGCGGTCGTGCAGCAGGGAATCGCGGTCACGGGGGCGATCAAAGGGAATTGTCAGGATTTCGCCAATGCTGGCGGAGGGGCCATTGGTGAGCATTACAACCCGATCGGAGAGAAATAGGGCTTCATCAATGTCGTGGGTGATCATTAGCACCGTGCAGGATTGCTGTCGCCAAAGGGCAAGTAATTCCTCTTGTAATTCCTCCTTGGTGATCGGATCTAGGGCCCCAAAGGGTTCATCTAGGATTAATACTGGAGGTTTCATCGCCATGGCCCTGGCAATCGCTACTCTCTGGCGCATGCCACCGGATAATTCGCCAGGGTGACAGTCAAGGGCATCACCTAAGCCAACGGTTTCGAGCATGGCCTTGGCTTCTGCCACCAATAATTTACGCGGTTCCCCCCGGCGGATTGAACGAAGGCCTAAGACCACATTCTCGAGGGCCGTTTTCCATGGCAGTAGGGCGTAGTTCTGAAACACCACCATGCGGTCTGGACCTGGTCCTGCCACCGGCTTACCTTCCACTAGCACGCTGCCGCTGCTTGGGATTTCAAAGCCAGAAAGTGTGTTTAGCAGGGTGGATTTGCCACAGCCAGAGTGGCCGATCACGCAAACAAATTCACCAGCTGCCACACTTAGGTTGACCCCTTGCAGCACCTCTATACTGCCCGAATCAGAGGGAAAACTTTTGCCTAGGTCATTAAAGTCAACCCGGCGGCCGCGGCGTTCGGACACAGTCATGGCAGGCAAGGGCTGAGGGTGGAAAAGGGCAAGTTGTGGGCGTAGCGCAGGGGTTCGTCTAGATCGAAATACTCACCCTCGGTCAGTTGGTATCTCCGCTGGGTGGGTTCTTGGTCACTGATGCCCAGGCGACCGCAGGCCTCCAGGAACAGGCGCCGGCCATAGACGCGTTCAAGCAGCTCTTGGCGATGGCTGGGCCATTCGGCCATGCCCCAGCGGGCCAACTGGGTTAGTACCCATAAACCCTCCGCCGGGTCTGGGTAACTGGCTTGGCCCAGGAAGAAACGGTTGAAACGCAGCAAGCTCGTGGCCTGGTTTAGGTCGTTGGCCAAATTTGATTCGGCCAGACCCTCCTGCAGGGGGGCGAGTAACTGGGGGCCGAAGGCTTGGGGTTCCGTGAGGACCTCAAGTAGTTCTTGGCGATGGCTGGTTTGGTCACAAAAGGCGGCAGCCTCGAGCACGGCCGCAATAAGACCAACGGCAATACTGCTGGATTGATTGCTTTGGGCATCTACCCAGGATTCGCGTAGGGCAAGTACCTTCTCGGCATGGTTGGGCCAGATGGCGGCGTCCGTGAGTACCACGCGGCCACTACGTCGATGCTGGGCCAGGCAGGCCCTTAATTTCCCTGCGGCAAAGCCATCAATTAGCCCCCCTTCCAGGGCAGCTAGCAGACCCAGTGGGCTGCGCCGTTGCCAGATCACCTGGGCTGGATCCACCCCTTGGCGGGCCAACCAATGGCGCAGTAATAATTCCGCCATGGAGAGCCGATCGGGCACCCCCAGCCGTAGGGGACGGCCCTGGCGCAGGTGGAGTAGCAGGCCGTCGCTGGAGCTGATCGAGAGCTGGGTGCCCAGCACTAGGGCGTTGCCATTGCGGCTGAGGGTTTGGGTAACCACCATGGGCAGCGGTGTGCTGCCCATGGCACCGGCGGCCATGGTTAGGGGCTGGGCGGCACTGAGGGCAGCGCCGTCCAGTCTTTCTATGCGTAGTAAGTCGTCAATTTCCTCCCAGCTCTGGCAGCCCAGCAGCTCGACCCGCAGCCCCTGTTTTTCGAAAAGTTGCTTTTGGCGGGCCACCAGTAGGGGGGCGGCATCCAGGCCGGGCAGGTAGCCGAGGCGGATTGGCTTGGGGCTGGGGCTGCTGGCTACGGCGGTTGGCAGCTCCGCTGCCGGTTTTGGTGGGGCCGGTTTTCGGTTTGACAACCGGCGTTGGTCGTGGAGGAACTCGAGTAATTCGTTGCGTAGTTTGTAGTAATCGGGGTGTTGGAGCACCGCCTTGCGGCAGCGGGGCCGCTCGAAAGGTACCGCCACGATGCGGCCGATATGGGCTTTTGGCCCATTGGTGAGCAACACCACTCGATCACTAAGTAGCAACGCCTCATCGACGTCGTGGGTGACCATCACCGTTGTGATGCCAGCCTTTTGGCAGAGCTGCATTAATTGCTCTTGCAGATGGCCCCGGGTGAGGGCATCGAGGGCGCCAAAGGGTTCATCCAGTAACAGCAGCTTGGGTTCGAGGGCCAGGGCCCGGGCGATGGCTACCCGTTGGCGCATGCCCCCAGACAGTTGGCCCGGCATCCGCTCAGCCACCTTGTCGAGATTCACCATGGCCAAGGCTGCTTCGGTGCGTTCGGCCCGTTCCGATGCACTTAGCTCGCGTTTAACTTCCCGCAGGGCCAGGGCGACGTTCTGGCGCACGCTGCGCCAGGGCAATAGCGAATAGTTTTGAAACACCACCATTCTTTCTGGGCCTGGTTCGGTGACCTGGCGACCCTCAAGGATTACCCCCCCACGGCTGGGTTGGCTAAGACCGGCCAGGATATTTAGCAGGGTTGATTTGCCACAGCCGGAGTGGCCCACCAGGGAAACAAATTCTCCCTTACTGATTTCAAGATTGATGGTGCTCAGCGCCTCAAGCACCGTGCCATCGGCTCGGGTGAAGTTTTGCTCCACCGAATCCAGTTGCAAAAAACTCGCCATGGAATTGCCTTAGGGGTGCCGTGGGTGGGGGATTTTGCTTTTAGCGTTGTGGACCACTAACCCGGTCACCAACCCAGGCCACCAGTCGGTCGAGGAGTAAACCCACTACCCCCACATAGAGGATGGCAAGCAGAATTTGGCTGGTGCTGGAGTCGCCACCGGCGTTGTAGGCATCCCAGATGAAGAAGCCAATGCCACCATCGGCTTTAAGCATTTCTGCCGCCACGATGGCCAACCAGGCTAAGCCAATGGCAATGCGGAGGCCGGTGAACACATAGGGGGCCGTTGATGGCACCACGATGTCCCAAAGAAAGCTGCGCTTACGTAGCCGTAATACCCGGGCGACGTTGCGATAGTCCTGGGGGATTTCGCGGATGCCCATGGCTGTATTTATCACAATTGGCCAGATGGCCGTGATAAAGATTACAAAAATGGCTGCGGCATCGGCCTGCTGAAATAGCAGTAGCGAAATTGGCAGCCAGGCCAGGGGGGGCACCGTGCGTAGTACCTGGATCACTGGGTCAAAACCGCGACGAACGAAGCGGTTAAGGCCCAGGGCGAGGCCGCAGGAGATGCCCACCACTGCGGCCAGGCTGTAACCCACTGCGACCCGTTGTAATGAGATCAGGATTTGCCAGCCGAGGCCCTTGGCGGTGCCGCCGTCGTCATAGAAGGGTTTAACGATGTATGGATTCCAGGTTTGAGTGATCACCTGGATCGGTCCGGGGAAATCACTGTTGGTGCCACTGCAGAGCAGTTGCCAAATCAGCAGTATTGCTGCGGTGCAGATAAGGGGGGGCTTGATCTGCCGCACCAGGGAGTTGGTCATGGCGAGGACTGGATTTAGATAATGGGAAAAGCAAGGGGAGGCACTAGGCCCCCCCGGGGGTTCAGGACCTCACCGCAGTCTTTTAAATTATTTAACGGCTTTGATCTTGAGGCTGTTGAGGTAGCCCATGGGGTTTTTGGGATCAAATTTAACCCCATCAAAGAAGACCTCTACCCCACGGGAATCGGTGGCAGGAATCTCTTTGATGCCATTGGCCTTGGCTGCGGCACGCCAAAGGTCTGAGCGGTTTACCTTGTCGACAAGCGCCTTGATATTTGTGCTTTTAGGCAAATAGCCCCAGCGAATATCCTCTGTGACAAACCAGGTGTCGTGGCTTTTGTAAGGGAAGGAGGCATTGTTCTTGAAGAATAGCATTTTATAGGGGCTGTTGCTCACCTTACGGCCATCTCCATAGTCCACATCCCCTTGCAGGCGGGGCAGCAGGTCATCTACGCTGGCTTTCACATATTTGTCTTCAGATAGGATTTCGGCCAGTTCCTTTGTGTTGGTTGGGTTGTCGGCCCACTGTTGGGCTTGCTGCACAGCCATTAACAGTCGTAGGGTGGCGTTAGGATTTTTCTTCACCCAATCGGCCCGCATCGAGAAAGCTTTCTCGGGGTGTTCCTTCCAGATTTCACCGGTTTGGGTAACGGTATAGCCGAGCTTTTTGTTGACTAGGCGCTCGTTCCAGGGTTCGCCAACACAGAAGACATCCATGGTGCCAGACTGCATGTTGGCCACCATCTGCGGAGGTGGGATCACCACTACGTCGGCATCTTTGTTGGGATCAACTCCATTAGCAGCCATCCAGTAACGCATCCAGAGGTCGTGGGTGCCGCCCGGAAATGTTACTGCTGCCTTGAATTTGTCGCCGGTCTTATTTTTTTTCTCGATTGCCGATTCAAGGTTAGTCGACTTTGCCTTGAACTTGTCGGCCAGGAATTCTTTAGAGCTTGAGATTGCTTGCCCCTGGGTGTTCAGTCTGGCTAGCAGCACCATTGGTACGGGCTGACGGCTTTTGCTGATTGCTCCTGTGGTTAGTAGATAGGGCATCGGCGAAAGAATATGGGCGCCATCAATGCCACCTCTCTCTCCGCCAAGTTCTAGGTTATCGCGGGTTACCGCCCAAGATGTTTGCTTCATTAGCTTCACCCCAGGCATGCCCTGCTTGTCAAAGAAGCCCTTTTCTTTGGCGATAATCAGTGGGGCTGCGTCGGTTAGGGCAATGAAGCCCAGCTCCACGTTGGTTGTTTCCGGTTTGCCAGGGGCAGCTTGGGCGACTAAGGGGGCTAGCAGCACCGTGGCAGCGCTCAAGGCAGCCGTTTTCAGGGCGAAACGCCGGGTAAGTGGTCCCATGACAGAAATAAGTTTCAGTGGAACCCGGAGTCAGAAAGGTGCAGCCGGGTAGGGGGTGCGGCGCGACTGCTGACCGCCTAAGTAGATCACCATGGGCAGGGGCAGTTGCATTGTGCTAATTGCTACCGATCGCCCAGCAGATCCCAGGCCGGATTAAGCCGGCCCAGGATTTCAGGCAAGGCCACTGGCAGGTTTCGATGTTCATGGCCGGGGTGGGAGAGCTTCACTAGGGCGAAGCGTTCCAGTTCTTGCAGGCGCTGCCATTGGTGGAGGCTGGGAGGCTGGCAGTCGATCTGGCGGCAGGCTTGCCCCAGGGCCTCGGGCACGGGGCCCAGCTGTTGCCAGCTTTCGTTGCTGGCCGGCGCCAGGGGAGTGGTGATGGCCCCTAAGCGTTCCGCCAGTTGGCTCAGATCTGCCGGGCCATCACCCCAGAGCAGCAGGGTTGTGCGCTCGGCCTCTGGCAATTCAAGCCAGTGTTGTAGGCGCAGCTTGCGGCCGCAGAGGTCTAGTTTGCGCCGCACTGCCATCGGTATGCATCGCAGGTTGCTGCTGAACTCGGCTTCAAATGCGAAGCAGTGGCTGCATTGGTTAAGGGGGGACGTACTGGCTGGTCTGGTGCTTTCGGTATTCATGGGGCGAGCGCCTTTTGTAGTTTCCCTAGCTGGCTAAGCACCGCTCCGCTTTGCAATAGCTCAGCTGCCTGATTAAGGCCCTCTTCGATGCTGCTTTGGTGGCCGCAAAGCCAGAGCAGAGAACCCAGGTTCCAATGCAGGCTCTGGGCCAGGGGGCCGCTGCCCTCCAGGGCGGCCAGGGCTTGGCTGCTCCAGGTTTCCAGATCGATCCAGGGGGGTTCAGCCCCGGTAAAGCCATGGTCCCGCGGGTGCAGGATTAGTCGTTCGCTTTGACCCCCACGGACGCGACCGCTTATGCAGGCCCGGCTGAGGGGTAGATCGGTGGAGCCCTCCAGGCCCTTCACCGTGAGTAACTCGTTTTCCCCGGCCAGGGCTAAGGCGGCCCAGGCGCGCACCTCCGTGGGCGGATGAACAAAGCCACTTATCAAGAGGTGCTCCCCCTGGTGGGGGGTCCACAGCAGCTCAAGGCTGGCCACAGGCGGCCGTTTGCCAATCTGATCGCGCACCGGTATCAGCCGTTCGGCGGCAGGGAAGTGTCGTGGCTGATGGCAGAGCGCCAGGCCTTCCTGGTCAAGCAGCTTTTGCAGCTGGGCCAGCTCTAGGGGGCGCCAGTCGAGCCCGAGGCCGGCCATTAATTCGGCCAGGGTGATGCCGAATTTCACTGGCATCGGGTTTCCGCCAGCGAGCACCACGGTTTCACCGGCTGCCACCAGGCCCACGGCTGTGAGTGGCAGCAGGGGGGCGGTACGGTTTCTGCCGTCGTAGGGCACCCCAAAACAAAGGGCCCTACGGCCCGGGCTATGCAGTAGTGGCCCGTGCCTGCGATAGCTGGCCAGCATCCCCGCCAGCTCCTGGGGTTCGGGCCGCCGAATCCGGTGGGCGATCAGGAAGGCCCCCATCTGGGCTTCCGAGGCTTCGCCCAGCAACATGGCGTCCATGGCTTCTTCCGCCTCCGCCAGGCTGAGGCCGCTGCTGGTGTGTTCGCCGCTGCCCACCTTGGCGATTAGCTCTCGGAACCGTCGCTGGGCCGGGCCTAAGGAGGAGCCTCGGTTGCTGGCCAGGTCCAAGGTGGCGGGTAATAAAGGAACCATTCAAGCTTCTCGACTTTTGGTAGCGGATCGCACAGGGGGTTTCAGGGTTCGCTGGAGACAGTGGGACCCGTTGATCGCCTCCCCGATGACGAGCGCCCCCCTGAGCAAGATCGAGCAGGCCAAGGCGGAGCGTTGTGGGTTGGCCCTAGAGCCGGAGCTTGAGAGTCTGGCGCGGCGGGGCTGGGAACAGTTGAGCGAGGCGGAGCTCACCATTCAGCTCAAGTGGTTAGGGATTTTCTTTCGTCCTGTTAGCCCTGGGCGGTTCATGCTGCGACTGCGCTTGCCCAATGGGGTGATTAATGCTGAGCAGTTGACGGTGCTGGCCGAGGCACTGGACCGCTGTGGTGCTGAGGGCAGTGCCGACCTCACCACCCGCCAGAACCTGCAGCTGAGAGGGCTGCTGTTTGAAGACATGGCGCCCCTGCTCAAGTTGATGCGAGCGGTGGGTCTTACCAGCCGCCAGTCGGGTCACGACAACCCCCGCAACATCACCGGTAATCCCCTGGCGGGGATTGATCCTGAGGAGTTCATCGACACCCGACCCCTGGTATTGGCTATCCAAGAGCTGTTATTGGGGCCTGATGGCCCCCGCAACTTACCCCGCAAGTTCAACGTGGCGGTGGGTGGGGCCCCAGACAGCTTTTTGCTCCACAACGACCTCGCCTTTTTACCTGCCCGATTGGATGGGGACCTGGGCTTCACCGTGATGGTGGGTGGCTTCTTTTCAGCCCAGCGCAATGAGTTGGCTATACCTCTGGGGATCTGGCTGCGGCCTGATCAGCTAGCCGGTTTCAGCCTTGCCCTGCTGCTTCATTTCGAGCGCGAAGGTAACCGCTCGGCCCGCAACAGGAGCCGTTTGATGTATTTAATCGAGGAATTAGGGCTCGATGGCTACCGGGATCAGCTACTGGCCAGTTATGGCGAAGCGGTAGTGGCCCACGATGGCAGCCATCTGGTGGATAGGGCGCCCAGATCCTGTCTGGGGGTTCATGGCCAGGCCCAGCCAGGGCTCCACTGGGTTGGCTTGCATGTGCCGATGGGCAGGCTCGATGGCGAGTTGATGCTGGCCTTAGCCCAGTTGGCACGCACCTATGGCAAGGGGGAGCTGCGGCTTACGGAGGCCCAAAATCTGTTGATAACTGATGTGCCCACGGGGCTGCTACCGACATTGTTAGCTGAACCGCTGCTGCAACGCTTCCGTCCCGACCCTGGGCCCCTGCAGGCGGAGGCGGTGAGTTGCACCGGAAGTCGCTATTGCAGTTTTGCCTTGATCCCCACCAAGACCACCGCCCAAGCGGTCATTGATGAGTTGGAGCGGCGCCTGGAGCTGCCTAACCCGTTGCGAAGCCACTGGACCGGTTGCTCTAATGCCTGTGGCCAGCCCTACATGGGTGAAATTGGTTTGATGGGGGCCAAAGCCCGCCATAACGGTGAGATGGTGGAGGCCGCCAAGATCTTTTTGGGCGGTTCCCTCGGCGTAGATCCGCAGCTGGCCCAACTCCATGAAAAGGCCGTACCTCTGGTGGAGTTGGTTGGGGTGCTGGAACAGCTCTTGCTGGATCGCTTTGGGGCCCGGCGACGGCCCCAGCTGGTGCAGTGATCAATGTTGGGCTAGCCGCGGTGCGAAGTTGAGAAGAGCTGTTGCCCACCGTGGACCTATCCCCGGATGACTGGCTGGCCGCCCTTCGGGCTGGTGAGCTGAACCTGGATAGGGAGGGGCTAGCCGAGCGGCTGGCCGAGCTCAGTGCTGACCAGGCCCTGGGCTTGTTGGCCTGGTGGTTAGAGCAGCTCCTGGCGGGGGGGCTGGGGTATGGCTTGGGGCAGTTTGCTGATTTGGTGGGGCGCCCCCAAGGGGTGGCTGCTGCTGTCCTGCTGCGTCAGGCCCTTGGCACAGCCCAGGGGGGCAGCCCAGATCCAGCCCTGCTGGCGTTGCTTCTCCCCCTGCTGGGTTACCAGCGCGATCCTGAGGATTTTCCTGGGCTCCAGGCCCTGGCCCTGAATCCGGGGGCCCTGGTCCTGCGGCGGGGGGCCCTCGAGGGGCTGGCTCGTGGCTTGAGCTGCTGGCCCCTGGGGCCCCTGCGCCAGCTATTGGTGCAGCTCAGTGCTGATCTGGACCCCCAGCTGGCGGCAACGGCCATGGACCTGTTGGCCCGGCTGCCCTGGGCGAGGGAGGGGCTCTCTGCCGTGGCGGCCCGGGGTGTTGATCCCCTGTTGGCGCCCCGGCTGGCCCGGCGCCGCGCGGCGGCTCCCCCCTCCGACCTTTTGTTGTTGATCCATGGGCGCAGTGGCGGGGTGGTGCCCGATGAATTGCTGCAGTTGGCCGAGGAGTTGCGGCAGCAAAGGGGTTGTCGGGTGATCGTGCAGCCGCTCACGGATCCGCTGGCGGCGGAGCAGGCCCTGGCCCTGGAGCCCGCTCCGCTCACCTTGGTGCCCCTGTTTCAGCTGCCCGGCCACCACGTGCGCCACGATCTGCCAGCGATCGCCGCCCAGTGGCGCCTGCGGCGCTGGCCCCTGCGGCGGCTGCCTTTCCTCGGGGCCTGGCCCCGCTGGCAGCAAGAACTGGCCGAAGCCCTGGGGGAGGCCCAGGCCCAGGGCTGGCGGCCCGAGTTGTTGCACCATCCCCTGGGCGGCCCCCTGGCGGCCCGCTATCCCCAGGCCCTAAGCCAGCGCTTGGGGCTGCCCTGCCGCCCCTGGGACGTGGCTGCCTACAGTGGCGAGCGCGCCTTACTGGTGCCGTTGGCGGTGGCGGCCAATCGCCTCAGTGAGACCCTGCAGCGGTGGGAGCGACCCCCAGGGGTGCAGGTGTGGCCGCCCCTGCTGCAACAGCTCCGTTTTCGCCGTTTGCTGCTGGAGCAGCTTCTCTTGTTGGCATGACCTCTGGGACCGTAGCTGGAATTGTTTATCTGGTGGGCGCCGGCCCTGGGGACCCCGAACTGTTGACGTTGCGGGCCCATCGGCTCCTGCAACGTTGTGATGCCCTGGTGTACGACGCCCTGGTGCCGTTGGAGTTGTTGGAACTCGTCAAGGAGGGTTGTGAATTGCATGCCGTGGGTAAGCGCCGCGGTCAGCATTCATTACCGCAACCAGATACCAATGCCCTGTTGGTGGAGCTGGCCGGCCAGCATCGCTGTGTGGTGCGCCTTAAGGGTGGCGATCCTTTTCTGTTTGGCCGGGGTGGTGAGGAGGCGGCTTTTCTGGTGGAAAACAGCGTGGCAGTGGAGGTGGTGCCCGGCGTTACCGCCGGCATTGCTGCCCCGGCCTATGCCGGCATTCCCGTGACCCATCGCAACGCCGGTTCCTCGGTGACCTTTGTGACCGGCCATGAGGAGATCGAAAAGGGTCGGCCCGGGGTGGATTGGCGGGGCCTGGCCCGCAGCAGTGATGGCTTGGTGATCTACATGGGTTTGCACAACCTGCGCCGTATCTGTGGGGAGTTGTTGGCCGGTGGCCTCGCCCCCCACACCCCGGCGGCGATTATTCAGCAGGGCAGCGTCAACGGCCAGAAACAACTGATCGCCAGCCTCATGGACCTGGCTGAGGAGGCGGAGGCCCAGGGCTTTGGCGCCCCCGCCATCGTGGTGATCGGCCAGGTGGTGGCCCAAAGGGTGCCGGCCTGCGCCCCCCTGCCTGCCCCCGTGACCATGCCCCAACCCCTGAGGGGGGACTAGCCCGTTGCTTGCTGCTGCGTCTGCACTTCAGTGCTGCTGATTTTTACCTGATAGCTCAGCTGTGCCTGTACTCCGGTGCCCCGATAGCTACCGCTCACCGGGGCGGCCAGCTGATGGTCTGGGGCGCTCACCAGGGCCACATGGCCATCGGCCACCGCCAGGCCGAGGCTGGGGTCGTAGCCGCGCCAGCCGCCCCCGGGCAGGTACACCTCCGCCCAGGCATGCAACTCCTGTTCGGTTACCTCCGGCGGATGGTGGATCGAATAGCCGCTCACAAAGCGGGCGGCCAGGCCCTGGCTGCGGCAGGCGGCAATAAACAACATCGCCATGTCACGGCAGGCGCCGCTGCGCTGGCTGAGGGTGTCGTGGGGGCTGAAGGGCTCCCCCTCGGGGCGGCTGCCGTGCTCGAAGTTGTGGTGGATTTCGTCGGCCAGCTGCTGGGGGAAGGCGGCCGTGGCCCCGGCTACGGCGGCGGCTTGGTCTGCGGCCCATGCGGCCACCGCAGCACTGGCCAGGTTCACCAGATAGGGCTGGAGGCTGGCGGCCAGGGGGGCTCCGTAGTGGAGGGGCAGGGTCTGGGCTCCGGCTTCGCTGAGGATCCAGTCGAAGGGGTTGCTGCGCAGGGTTTCCAGCTCAGAGCGCACCCTGATCTCAAGGCGGTCGCAGGGGTCGTTAAACCAGAGCACCTGGCCATCGCTGCCGTCTGGTTCCTGCATGGCGCAGCAGCCGGCGGGGCTGGGGGACACCTCTAGCCCGTGGCTGATTAGGCGCTGGCTGCTGTTTTGGCGGGGGCTGAGCCGCAGGCTGTGGGGTTCGAGGAAGACCGGCCGCTCGTATTGATAAATGAGGCGGTGATCAATGGCGATCTGCATGGGTTGGCGATCTGATGGCAGGGATGCAGCACGGTTGCCATAAAAAAGGCGATGCCAGAAGACACCGCCCACCTGTCCCATGCCCCAACCTTTTCAGGCCGGGCCACCAGTGTGCGGGTAGGCCTGGGGGGCCATTGTGATTGATGACACCGTTCTGGGTATTTGCGGGGCAAGTTGGAATTCCGTAGCGGATGTAGTTGCAGGGGCTGCGGTTGTTTGAGTCACTGGGGGTATTCCTGCCTCCCCCTTGCTGCCATGGCCGTGCCGATGTTTGAGCTGATTCCCTACGAACGCTTTCGCGACACCCCCGCGGTGCGCTTCTTTGATGTGACCGTGGCCGACTCCAACGCCAGGGATTTGGTGATCCATGGGGGGTCGGCCGTGAGCCCCCCTGACGCCAGCGATGGCAGCTGGCAGTTTTATCTGCATGCCCACCAGGAGGACAACCTGCTGGCCCTGCATGGGGCCCGCACCTTCTACCTGGTGAATCTGGGCTGGAATTATCCATTTCACATCGTGCGGCTGGAAACCGGCGGCGACATCCTGCGCATCCCCCGCGGCACCTTCCACCGCTCCATATCTGATCCCGATGGCTCCACGGTGTTGAACCAGGCGGTGCGGGACCAGGGGGCCGATGTGCTGCGCGAATTCCGGGTTTACAACAGTGCCCACATCCCCCGCCTGTTTGCGGTGACCAGTCGCACGGCCCCCCTGCCGAAATTGCACGGCTGTTGTTGGTGAATTAGGTGTTGTTGCTGATTCAGCTCAGTCTTAGGTCCACGCAGATGTCTTCCCGGTGCCAGGTGGTTAGGGGCTGATCGTTTTGTGGGGGCCAATTTTCGCTGTTGCCAACCACAAACTCAGACTTATCGGCGCGGCGTTCAAACCAGGCCACAGGGGTGCCGTTGTGCTTTTCGATGCTGAGTTGCAGGGGCAGATCCACTGGTAACTGCGGATGCAGGCAGGGATAAAGATGACTATGGCGGTAGCGCACCCCCACCAAGGCCTCCGCCGCCTCAGGGATCACCACCCCCCGCTGCAAGGGCAGGCTGCGGCCATTGAGCCGCAGTTGGTATTGCTCCAGGAAGCCGCCGGAGCAGCCGATCTCCAGCCGTTCCAGGGAGGTGTCCACAAAACGGCTGGTGATTGCCCCCAGTTCCGGCATGTCGGAGAGCAGCGGCCAAGGTTCTAGGGCCCGCCGCACCCAGAGCCGACAATTGCCTTCCTGCCATTGGAGCAGCAGCGGGAAGCGCCATTCCCAGATCTGGTGGTAGAGCTCGGGGTCGAGCCGTAGGCCGTTGAGCCCCAGTTCCAGCAACAACCCTTCCAGGTCTTGCCAGAGCACCGAGGGCAGCAGGTAGCGGTCGTGGAGCCGCTGGCCATGGGCCATCAGCTTTCTGGGCCGTTGTTCTGGGTCTAGTAACTGGGCGCCCAGGCAACTCCAGAGCAGGGCCACCGCCGCCATCCACTGGGCCTCGGGCAGGCTTTCCAGGGCCCTGAATTCCAGCAGGCCCTGGCAGCCAACCATGGAGCCAGGGTTCCAGTATTTGTCAAAACTGATTTCACTGCGGTGGGAATTACCGCTGCGATCCACCTGGAGATGGCGCATGGTTTCGCCGATTGCCTGGCGATGGTCCCCCTCAGGTAGTTGTTCGAGGCTGGATAGCGCCAGTTCGAGATCAAGCAGGTCGCAGGCGATCGCATCCGCCCGGGGGGCCTGGCTGGCGGGACCCACCGGGTCGCTGCCAAATAGATAGGAAAGGCTGGGATGGTGCTGCCAAGTGCGCAGCAACGCCACCAGCCAGGCGGGCCGCTGGAACAGGGGGTTTTCCGCCAGGGTCGGTCCGCCCCAGAGCAGATGGTTACCGCCGCCGGTGCCGCTGGTTTGGCCAGCCGGGTCCTGCTTCCAGGAGCGCAGCCCCACCTGGGCGCCGGCGGCCTCCAGTTGCAACAACCAGCCGGCATAGCTCTCCCAGTTGGCACAAACCGGCAGATTTATCTCCAGCACGCCGGGGTCGGCGGCGAGGCCCAGCACGGTCCAGCGGGCCTCCAGGTCAAAGGGCAGCACCCCGCTCAGTTCAGGGGCCGTAAGCGCTTTGCTGGCCAGTAGGGCGGCAATCGCCCGGATCAGCTCCTCAAAACTGTCCTGTTCCAGGGGGGGCAAAAACAGGCCCCAGCCATCGCTGGTTTGATCAAGGGTGAGCACCTGGCGGGGTACCCCCTCCGGCAGCTGTTGCAGCGGTAGCCGCAGGCCGGGGGGCCCCTCGGTGGCCACCAGCAGCTGTTCTGCCTCAGCCAGGGGCCAGGGGGAGCTGGCCCAGGCCTCGCCATCGTGGGAGAGGGGCACGGCCCACACCTGCCGTTCTGGGGCCAGGGGATCCTTGAGTTTCACCGGCTCCAGACCCAGGCCCAAGGCCGCCCCAATCGCCTTCAACAGCTCCTGGGGCGGCTCTGCCAGGGGACCGCTGCCGGGCCAGGGCACCAGGGGGCTGAGGTCCCGTTGGCAGAGCAGCCGCAGGGCCCAGCGGGGGTTGGTTTCGCCGGGGTAGTGCTTGCCGGGGCAGAAGAAACAGAGGCTGCCGGGCAGGCTGCTGCGTTGTAGTTCTGCGGCCAGGGCCCGGGCTAGGGGCAGTTTTGTGGGGCCATCGGCCGCCACGCTCCATTCCGGCCCCTGGGGATCGAGGGGCACATAGGTGGGTTCCCCCCCCAGGGTGAGGGCCATGCCGGCCCCCTGGAAGCGGGCCCGGGCTTCCCGGGCCGCGGTGCCCATCCAGGCGGGCAGGGGGGAGTTGCTCATCGGCTGATTGGGGTGAGTTCCGTGGCGTGGATCTTCCAGCTCAGGCGGCTTTCCACCCCTGGGGGACCACTAAAGCTGCCACTAACTGCTGCGGTGAGTTCAGGATTTGAGGAACTGGCCACAGCGATGTAGCGGTCATCCACCGGTCCAGCACCGCTGGGGTCAAAACCCCGCCAGCCAGCCCCCGGCAGATACACCTCCGTCCAGGCATGGAGGTCATAGGCCTCGGGGGCCGGTTCCACCAGGTGATAACCACTCACAAAGCGGCTGGGCAGACCAATCGCCCGGCAGCACTCCAGCATCAATACCGCCAGGTCTCGACAGGAGCCCACCCGTTCCCGCAGGGTGCGGCCGGCGGACCAGGGGGGCCCCTGGTGGCGTTTGGTGTAGCTCACCCTTTCTTTGATTATTTCCACCAGTTGCTGCAAAAAGGTGAGGCAATGGTGGTTGCTGCCGATCAGGGCCTCCTGGGCCAGAACCACGGCGGCGGGGTCGTGCTGGCCGTTGGGGAGCCAGCCCTGCAGATTGCTCAGCAGATCACCATTCAGGCGCCCGACCGGATAGGGGAGCCGCGGCTCCTGTTCCTCTAGGCAGAGTTCAAGCGGGGGAGGGGTTTCAGTGATCAGCTCGGAGATCGAAAGGATCTCAAAGCGGTCGGTGCTGCCGATGAAGCGGGTGCGCAGAATCTGATCCCCCCCGGCCGCCACCAGGGGGAACTGGTTAGAGGGTTCCGGTGTGAACTGCAGTTGATGGCTGATCAGCCGCTGGAAGCCCAGCGGCCGGGGCATCAGGCACAGGCGGTGGGGCCCTAGCTGCACCGGTTTGGTATAGGAGTACGTGAGCTGATGGCTCAGGCGGACGTGCATGGCGCCTAGATCGCTTCCATTGGGCCGTGGGAACTAATGAAGTATCTCTCTTCAATCAGGTGATGCAGTTGATTCAGCTGCTGTTGCAGGGTGTCGATCACCTCATGCAGGCCACGATTTACCACTTCTTCCACCCGGCTGTAGTTCCAGTGGGCCTGGAGCAGCCCCATGGTGCGGGCCAGCTCGTCGGCCCCCTCCGTTAGGGGCCGCTGGTCGATGCCATTCAGGGCCTCTGCCATGCCGTTGAGGCAGTAGCGCACCGAGCGGGGGAAGGCTGGATCGAGCAGCAGGAAGGCGGCCACCCCACTGGGGCTGATTGGTTGCTGGGTGTGCTGGCGGAACACCTGATAGGCACTGGCACAGCGCAACAGGGCGATCCATTGCAGTTCATCGAGGGCGCCCCCCACATCCTCAAGGCTGGGCAGCAGCAGGAAGTACTTCACATCAAGGATGCGGGCGGTTTTATCGGCCCGTTCAATCAGCCGCCCCAGGTTGGCGAATTGCCAGCTGAGATCCCGGCGCATGGTGGAATCGGCGATGCCATAGAGCTGTTGGCAACGGCTGCGGATCTGTTGGAGTTGCTCCTGTTCAGGCAGTTGCCAGAAGGGTTCGCCATCCTCCAGGTCTAGGTAGAGGGCGTTGAGGTCTTCAAAGAACTCGTTGGGAATCACCTCGCGGATCTGACGGGCATTTTCCCGGGCAATGGCCAGGCAATTGCGAATCGCATTGGGGTTCTCTGCTTCCCGCAATAGATATTCGCCCACTTCATTGGCACCGCCCCCGGGGTGCAGTTCCTCAAAACGACTGCGATCGGCGCAAACATCAATCAGCGGCAGCCAGACATCGTCTGCATTCATTGGTGTGTCGAGGGCCATCGACTGGCTCACCTCCAGGAAGCGTGCCAGGTTCTCAGCCCGTTCCACGTAGCGGAAGATCCAGTAGAGCTGTTCGGCTACACGGCTGAGCATGAGACCACCCAGGTGTCCTTGCTGCCGCCGCCCTGGGAGGAGTTCACCACCAGGGAACCGCGTTTGAGGGCCACCCGGGTGAGACCGCCTGGGGTTACCCAGCTCTGGCGGCCCCGCAGGATGTAGGGCCGCAGGTCCACATGGCAGGGGTAGAGCTCGCCATTGCTCAAGGAGGGCACTGTTGAAAGTTGCAGGGTTGGTTGGGCGATGTAATTGCGGGGGTCAGCCTTGATCCGTTCGCGGAACTCGGCACATTCCTGGGCGCTGGCATGGGGACCGATCAACATCCCGTATCCGCCCGCCTCAGACACGGCCTTCACCACCAATTCCGGCAGATGTTCCAGCACGTAGCTGAGGTGATCGGGGCGGGAACAGAGGTAGGTGGTGACGTTTTCAATGATCGGCTCCTGTTGCAGGTAGTAGCGGATCATTTCCGGCACATAGGCATAAATCAGCTTGTCGTCGGCCACGCCGGTGCCAGGGGCATTGGCAATGGCGATCGAGCCCTGGCGATAGCAAGCCATCAGGCCGCGCACCCCCAGCATTGAGTCGGCACGGAAGCAGTCGGGATCGAGGAAATCGTCGTCGATGCGGCGGTAGATCACATCCACGCGTTCCAGGCCGGTGGTGCTGCGCATCCAAACCTTGCCATCGCTGCAGACCAGGTCTTGGCCCTCCACCAGCTGGATGCCCATCAGCCGCGCCAGGTAGCTGTGCTCGAAGTAGGCGCTGTTGTGCACCCCGGGGGTGAGCAGCACCACCGTTGGGCTGCTGCTCCAAGGGGCCATGTCCTGGAGGGTTTGGAGCAGCTGGGAGGCGTAGTCGTCGATGGGGGTGACCCGCTGGCTGCTAAACAAGCCGCCAAATAGCTGCTTCATCACCCGGCGATTTTCCAGGAAGTAGGCCACCCCGGAGGGGCAACGCAGGTTGTCTTCCAGCACCCGCCAGGCGCCTTCCCCATCGCGGATCAGGTCGAGGCCTGAGATCTGACACCAACGCCCCAGGGGGGGCAGCACCCCCACCATTTCCGGTCGCCAGCCATGGCTGCTGAATACGTCTTCAGCGGGGATCACCCCGTCCTTGAGGATGCGTTGGGGGCCGTAGACATCGGCCAGGAACAGGTCGATCGCCTCCAGCCGCTGGATCAGACCCGCCTCCAGCACCATCCAGTCGTCATGGTCGATCAGCCGCGGTAGGGGATCAAAGGGCAGAATTCGCTCGCTGGCCCCTTCGGTGCCACTGTTCAAACGGAAGGTGGCCCCTAGGCGCTTCAGCAGTTTTTCGGCGGCCTGGTGGTTGCGGTTGAGCTGGGGCAGGCCCAGGGCCCCCAACTGATCCATCAAGGTACCCATCGCCTGGCGGGGGGTGTGGGTGGGGCTCATGTATTCGTCGAAACCCCCGTTGGGGGCATAGCTTTCAAACATGTGCAACCCGTTCCTGGGGTAATGGTCGGCAATTGAGAGGCCCTAGCAGCGTTGCTGTTGCTACCGAATGCCTGTTTTGCCGCAGACCAGAGCCAAAATGTCGTTTTGACTACTTATTGGCCCCCGGGGGCCTTGCTGGCATCAGGTCTCTGACTTTAAGTTCAGCCATCAATAGATATTAGGAACAAAGAATTGTTCATTGAGCGGCGGTCGTTGATAGTTGCCGCCGCTTTTGCGGGGGGGTAGTTTAATTGCTTCGGGGGTCATGTCCTCGTAGGGAATTTTGCTGAGCAGGTGATGGATGCAATTTAGCCTTGCCCGGCGCTTGTCATCTGCCTCCACGGTGAACCAGGGGGCCTCTGGGATATTGGTGTGGGCAAACATCTCATCTTTGGCCTTTGAGAAGTCCACCCAGCGCCGCCGTGATTCTAAATCCATGGGACTCAGTTTCCAGCGGCGGGTGGGATCATCGATGCGCGATTGGAAGCGAATTTCCTGTTCCTCATCGCTAACGGAGAACCAGTATTTGATCAGTACAATCCCGGCTCGCACCAGCATCTGTTCAAATTCCGGACAGGAGTATAGAAACTCATTGGTTTGGGCCTCCGTGCAGAAGCCCATCACCCGTTCTACGCCAGCTCGATTATACCAACTGCGATCGAATATAACGATTTCACCTGCCGAGGGAAAGTGTTCAACGTAACGCTGAAAGTACCATTGGGTCTTTTGATGATCGGAGGGGGTGCCAAGGGCGATCACTTGGCAGCCGCGGGGGTTGAGGGGTTCAGTGATGCGTTTGATCGTTCCCCCCTTGCCTGCCGCATCTCTGCCCTCAAAGACAATGATTAAACGATAGCCAACATGTTTTACCCAGTATTGCATTTTTACGAGTTCTACATGTAATTTGGCTAATTCCTTTTCGTATATTTTGCGCTCAAGCTTGCTGGCCGGTCCATCGCTGCTGGCCGCCAGATCCTCGAGTAGATTTGAGGGCTCGTAGAGATCTTCTTTGGTTTTTTTACGGCTTGATTTAGACATCGTTCCGGTCTCCGGTGGAGGGTGGTGGGCTAGCGCCCCAGTTCCTTGAGGCAGAAGCGACATCCCCCCGTGGTGATCAGATGGCGTTCCGGGGTGATTACGATCTGGGCGACAGGGTGCTGGCGACAGCGTAGTTTCACCGGCGTTCGATAGCTCTTGTACAGGATTTCAGAGTAGTCAAAGCGATCGCCAAAACGGGCGTTTGCCCGGGCCAGGAAGGTTTCCTTGCTGATGCGGGTCCCCATGGTGCTAGCAGCCCCTAGAGCAGAAAATAGCGCTGGGCCATGGGCAGCAGCTCGGCCGGTTCACAGCTGAGCAGTTCGCCATCGGCATACACCTCATAGGTTTCTGGATCCACCTCCATCGCTGGCATGGCGTCGTTGTTGCGCATCGCCGTTTTGCCGATGCTGCGGGTGTTCTGCACCGGCACACAGGGGCTCCGCAGCCCCAACTGGCGGGGCAGGTCGGCGTCTAGGGCCGCCTGGGAGAGGAAGCTGAGCCGGCTGGGGGCGGTGGCGCCGCCGAAGCCGGCAAACATCGGTCGGCCGTGCACCGGGCCGGGGGTGGGAATCGAGGCGTTGGCATCGCCCATCTGGGCCCAGGCGATCATGCCCCCCTTGATTACCAATTCAGGCTTCACCCCAAAGAAGCCCGGCTTCCACAGCACCAGGTCGGCCAGCTTGCCCACCTCCACCGAGCCCACCTGGCTGTCGATGCCATGGGCAATGGCGGGGTTGATGGTGAATTTGGCGATGTAGCGCTTGATCCGCTGGTTGTCGTTGCGGCTGCTGTCGCCCGGCAAAGGTCCCCGTTGCACTTTCATCTTGTGGGCCGTTTGGAAGGTGCGGGTGATCACTTCCCCCACCCGACCCATCGCCTGGGAATCACTGGCGATGATGCTGAAGGCCCCCAGGTCGTGGAGGATGTCTTCGGCGGCGATTGTTTCGCGGCGGATGCGTGATTCAGCAAAGGCCACATCCTCGGGAATGCCCGCATCGAGGTGATGGCACACCATCAACATGTCGAGGTGTTCCTCCAGGGTGTTGCGGGTGTAGGGGCGGGTGGGGTTTGTGGAACTGGGCAGCACATTGGCTTCCCCGCAGATCTTGATGATGTCGGGGGCATGGCCGCCGCCGGCCCCCTCGGTGTGGAAGGTGTGGATTGTGCGCCCGGCAATGGCGCGGATTGTGTCTTCCACAAACCCGGCTTCATTGAGGGTGTCGGTGTGGATACACACCTGGATGTCGAAGCGGTCAGCTACCCCTAGGCAGCAATCGATGGCGGCGGGGGTGGTGCCCCAGTCTTCATGCAACTTGAGGCCACAGGCGCCGGCCCGGATCTGTTCCTCCAGGGCCTCGGGGCTGCTGGCATTGCCCTTGCCAAAGAAGCCCAGGTTGATCGGGAAGCCATCGGCGGCCTGCAACATCCGGGCCAGGTGGAAGGCCCCCGGGGTGCAGGTGGTGGCATTGGTGCCCGTGGCTGGGCCGGTGCCGCCGCCGAGCAGGGTGGTAACGCCGGAGGCCAGGGCGGTTTCAATCTGCTGGGGGCAGATGAAGTGGATGTGGGTGTCGATGGCACCGGCGGTAACAATCTGGCCTTCGCCGGCAATCACCTCGGTGCCAGGACCAATCAGTACGTCGATGTTGTCGCTGATGTCGGGGTTGCCGGCCTTGCCAATGGCACAGATACGTCCATCGCGCAGGCCGATGTCTGCCTTCACAATCCCCCACCAATCGAGGATCAACGCATTGGTGATCACCGTGTCTACGGCCCCTGCTGCCCGGGATGTTTGCCCTTGACCCATGCCATCGCGGATTACCTTGCCGCCGCCAAATTTCACCTCATCGCCGTAGCTGGTGAAGTCTTTTTCCACCTCCAGGATCAACTCGGTGTCGGCTAGGCGCAGGCGATCGCCGCGGCTGGGACCATAGGTTTCGGCGTAGGCCCGACGGTCCATCTGGTACGCCATCAGAGCGCTCCGTTGATCAGGCCGTTGAAACCCACCACCCGGCGGGCACCCACAAAGGGCACCAGCTGCACCTCGCGGCTGTCCCCTGGTTCAAAGCGGATGGCGGTGCCGGCGGGGATGTCTAGGCGCTGGCCCCGGGCGGCTTCCCGGTCAAAAAGCAGGGCAGCGTTGGCTTCCATGAAATGGAAATGGGAGCCCACCTGCACGGGGCGATCACCGCTGTTGGCCACCGTGACCAGGGTTACGGGCCGGCCGGCATTTAGCTCAATGCTGCCGGGTTCAGGGAACAGTTCACCGGGGATCATCATCGGATTGGTTGGTGCAGGGTCACGAGCTTGGTGCCATCGGGGAAGGTGGCTTCCATCTGAACTTCGGGGACCAGTTCCGGCACCCCTTCCATCACCTGGTCCCGGCGCAGCCAGGTGCTGCCCTCCTGCATCAGGGCGGCCACGGTTTTGCCATCCCGGGCCCCCTCCAGGATCTGAAAACTAAGCCAGGCCACCGCCTCCGGTTGGTTCAGCCTCAGGCCCCGCAGCAGGCGCCGCTCCGCCAGTAGGGCAGCGGTCACCACCAGCAGCTTGTCTTTCTCCTGGGGGGTGAGGTGCATGGTTCAGTCCAGGGAACAGGCACTTTGCCAGCTCCGCTTGGTTCCTGGTGGTTCAGGCGGAACGTTCGGGCTGAACAGTTCAGTTAAGCTCGCTTGCCGAGAAGCGTGGTTCTGCCTGCGTGAATGCACCGCTTGCCTCGCCCCTCGGCTGAGCCTTTGCCAATGACTGTTTTCAGCAAGCTGGGGATCCAATCGAAGCTGCTGGCCCTGGTGCTGGCGGTGAGTTTGTTCACCCTGCTGCTCACTGGTTTTGTGAGCTATAGCAGTAGCCGCCAGGCCCTGATGGCTGCTGCTGATGCCCAGCTGGTAGGCCTGCGCAATTCCCGTGCCCAGGCGATCGAGAGCTATTTCAAGGGCTTGAAGGCCCATGCCCTCACCTTGGGCTATCAGCAGATGGCTGTGAATGCCATCAATAGCCTTGGACCGGCGATCAATAGCTTGAACAGCAGCCAGATCACAGCCGAGCAGGCGGAGAGGTTGAGGAATTTTTATGCCAAAGACTTCCTACCGAAATTAAAAAAGAATATTGAGGGCGATCCAGCGCTGGCCACTTATTTGCCCATTTCTGCGGCGGATAAGTATCTTACTTACCACTATACGGTGGCAAATCCCTACCCCAAAAATCGCGCTCAGTTGTTGAAGGCTGGGGACGGTAGTGAATATAGCGAGCTGCATGGGGCCGTGCATAAGCGCTTTCGGGTGATTGCCGAGGAGTTTGGCTATCCGGATCTTTATTTGATTGATGCTAAAGGCAATGTTTTATATTCGGTGGCCAAGAAGATTGACTTTGGTGGCAATATTACCGATGGTCCCTTTGCGGGTAGTTCCCTCGATAAAGCCTTTGAGATGGCCCGTCAATCGCGGGATCCAGATTTCGTTGGTATAACAGACTTTGAAAACTATAAGCCTGGCTATGGGGTGCCGTCAGCCTTTGTAAGTACGACGGTTTTTGATAAAGATAAGTTTATCGGTGTCTTGGTGCTTGAGGTGCCTTCCCAGCGCATTGATCAGATTATGAATGTGGATAAACGCTGGCAGCAGGTGGGCCTTGGTGAGTCAGGAGAAACCTATCTGGTGGGGCAAGACCAGCGCATGCGTTCCTCCAGTCGTTTCCTCTTCCAGGATCCCAAGGGCTATTACAAGGCCCTCGAAGCCCAGGGGGTGGCCGCTAAGCAGCTTGGCCTGATTAAATCCGCCCAGTCTTCAATTCTGATCCAGCAGGTTAAATCAAAGGGGGCCCTGGCGGCCTTGGCTGGTAAAGCTGGTTTGGCTTCCTATAACGACTATCGGGGCGTGGCCGTACTTGGAGCCTATGCCCCAATCAAATTAGGTGATTTTGACTGGGCTTTAGTGGCCGAGATTGACCAGGCTGAAATATTTAGTGGTGTGCATACGCTTACCCGCAATATGCTGATAACCGCCGCGATCATGATGCCTTTGATCACCCTGGTTTCTGGGGCGGTGGCTAAAACTTTTCTTACGCCGATTCGCCGCTTGATTGCCGGAACCCACGAGATTGAACGCGGCAATAGTGAGGTGCAGATTCCGGTGGGCTCCCAGGATGAATTTGGGGAGCTCACCCAATCCTTCAATGCCATGGCCAAGGCTTTGCATGGAAAGGAACAGGCAATTCAGGCCCACATGCAGGAGAACGACCGCCTGCTGCTCACGATCCTGCCCCCTGGGGCGGCGGAGCGGCTTAAGAGTGGTGAACAGGATATTTCCGATAGTTTCCCAAATGTGACGGTGCTGTATGTGAATGTTGACGGTGTTGATTCACTTTCGGCCAGTCTTTCAGAGGGGCATGCATATCAACTATTGAATCAGTTGAATGAGGCCTTTGACGAGGCGGCTGAGCGCTTTAGTGTGGAGAAGATTCGCAGTATGGGATCTATTTATGTTGCTGTTTGCGGTTTGTCGATCCCGCGGGTGGACCACGCCAAGCGGATGGTGGATTTTGCCCTGGCGATGATTAATATTATTCGGCGTTTTAACCGCAAGGAGGGCTTGAACCTTGGCCTCGATATCGGCATCCACAGTGGGCCAGTGTCGGCGGGGGTGGTGGGTAAAACCAGATTTAATTACGAGGTTTGGGGGGAAACAATGAACATCGCCAAGCAGATCCATGAATCCCCCGGTCAGAATCAGATCCATGTAAGCCAGTCGGTTTATGAGGCCCTCCAGGGCCTCTACAGCTTTGAGCCAGTTGCTGAACAAGGCAATGCTGAACTGCCGATCTGGCGGGTGAGTTAGCCATGGCCACTGGCGTAGCGATCCAGGGCTGGGCCCTGGGCTGGACCCTGGGCCTGGTGTTGGGCTTTCCCCTGTTGATGTTGCTGCTGGGGGAGCTGCAACTGCGGCTGGAGCGGCGTCAACAACCCCTGGCTCAACCCTTGGCAATTTTGCGTCAGGGGAGCCTGCCCCTGGCGGCGGCTTTTGTGCTGCTGCGGCAGGTGTTGCAATGGCCGGCCGGCGCGATCTTTGTGCGGCTGGCGGAAACCTTCCTTTGGATCACCTTGATCTACGCAGCCTTAACGCTGCTGAATGTGCTGCTGTTTGAGCGGGGTGGCAGTGCTGGCTGGCAGGCAAAAATCCCCCAGATATTGCGGGATCTAGGTCGTTTTGTGCTGGTGTGCATCGGTTCGGCTTTTGTGTTGTCTTCGGTGTGGGGCGCCAATCTTGGCGGTCTGCTCACTGCCCTGGGGGTGGGTTCGCTGGTGGTGGGCCTGGCCCTGCAGGACAGTCTTGGCAATATCTTTTCGGGGATTTCGCTTTTATCTGAACGGCCATTTAGCCTGGGGGATTGGATTCGTATTGGCGATAAATTTGGCAAGGTGGTGGAGATAAACTGGCGCTCTGTGCACTTGGTCACCCGCTTTACAGACCTTACGGTGGTGCCTAATTCTGTATTGGCAAAAGAAACATTTTCCAATCTCAGTAGACCGCGCAGGCTTCACAATGAACGGCTATTGCTTTCGTTCTCCTACGATGATCCCCCCAACAAGGTGATTAAGGTGATCCGAGATCTCTTGGCTAATATTAATGATGTACTTGAGCGACCCCGCCCCGATGTGTCGGTATATGAGTATGGCGATTCGGCGATTAGTTATTCGATTCGTTTCTATTCAGAGGGCATCGAGGAGGCCTTTGATGCGGTTGATGATTTTAAGCTGCGCATCTGGTATGCCGCCAAGCGCCATGGGCTCACGATGCCCTATCCAATCCAGCAGGTGATGGCGCACCGCCCCCCTGGGCCCACGGGCGAACAGCGGCGGCGTTTGCAGCTCCAGGGCTTGCAGCGGGTGGCTTGCTTTGCAACATTGCCGGCCGCTGAGTTGGAATCTATTTTGGCTATATGTGAACAGCAGCGCTATGCCAGCCAGGAGTTGGTGTTGCGCCAAGGGGAGCGTCTGCCTGGCTTATTTGTGATTATGGAGGGCCGGGCAAGCTTGAATGTGATAGATGCTGAGGGCCGAATGTTTACGATTGGCGTGCTTGCAGCCGGTGAGTACTTTGGTGAGAATGCATCATTACTTACGGAGCAATGTATCGATACGATGGTATTGGCAACCGAGGATCTCAGTGTGTTGTTGATCGATGCCGACACCCTGCACCATCTGCTGGAAGTGCAGCCCCGCGTTGCCCAGGACATTGGTGAGGTGATCGAAGTACGCCGCCGTGCCATTCGCGCCCTGGCGCTTTAGAGGGGAGCCTCCTGGAAGGGCCAAACCCGCGGTAATTCCACCGCCGCTAAGCCCCGCTGCTGGCGGATCCGGGCCCAGATCCGGGTGAACCAGAAGCGGGCGGCCTGGCTGGAGGGCCCCCGGTAGCGGGCGATCAGGCCCCGCTCGAGGGCGCCGCAGGCCAGGCTGCCGGGCAGGCCAGCGCTGTCGGCGCGGCAGAGCTCCAGCAGCTCGGCGGCCACGGCCCCCGGGCTGGCCCAGACGAGGCTGCCGAACACCGGCTGGCCGTCCATGCCGTGGGGCGCCCCCAGGGCATCGCCCCCCAGCTCAAGCCGGTCCACAAACTCCCAACGGCCCTGCCGCTGGATCTCCAGCTGACTGCGCCATTGGCCGCAGCCAAGGCTTTCACCGCTAGCGGTGCGCCCCAAGCGCACCACCTCAGCGCCGAGCCAGTGGGCATCGGCCCCCAGCTGCACCCGGCAGTGTTGTTCGAACAAGCCACCGCTGAAAACCACGGTTTCCTGGGGTAGCCATTCGAGGTCGGCCGCTGCTTCCAGCTGAAATTGCAGTTGTTGCCGGGCCCAAAGGCCCTGGGGTTGTTGGCGGGAACGGCCCCTGGTGCCATAGACCTTTTGGGCCGCCACGCTGGTGACCAGGGCGCGGCTACCGGCCGCCAGGTGCGCCTCCACCCCCAGCTCATCACCCCCCACCAAACCGCCGGCGGTGTGCAGCAACGGCAGTTCGCAGCGGCCATCGCCCCGGCGGAAACTGCGCTGCAGCCGCAGGGGCGCCGTGCTGCCCCCCTGGAAACCGGTGTTGCCATCGGCATCCAGGGCAAAGTGCAGTTCGGCCCTGCCGCGCCAGGGGTAAGCAATGGCCATGGGGTGATGCTTCTCCTGCTGCCCCCAAAACTTGGTAACAACCAACACCTTTTTCCCTGCCTCTGGCCGGGAGGCTGGGGCCAGGACCAGGGGGATAAGCGTTGATGGCGGATGGGGAGTTGGCAGCACTGGTGCTCGAGCGGCGGTTGGCGGCCCCAGGTCAGCAGCCTGTCCCCAGCCTCTGCCTGCCATTGACGGCGGCGGAACGCACGGTGCTGCGCGGCCGGCGCCTCAGCAGCTGCGGCCAGCCATTGCTGTTGCAATTGCCCCGGGGGGCGGCGCTGCGGCCGGGGGAATGGCTGGCGGCGGCGGATGGTTTGGCCTTGGTCCAGGTGCAGGCGGCGGCGGAGAGCTTGCTGCGGGTCACGGCCGTTGAGCCCCTGGCCCTGGTGCAGGCCGCCTATCACCTCGGCAATCGCCATGTGGCCCTCGAGTTGCACTGCGGCGAGCTGCGGCTGCTGGCCGACAGCGTGCTGGCCGATCTGCTGCGCCATCGGGGCCTCCGGGTTGAAGCCCTGGAGGCCCCCTTCCAGCCGGAGGCGGGGGCCTATGGGGGGCATCATCCGTGAGCGGGCCCCAGCTGCAGCTCCTGCATTTGCTGCAATTGGTGAGTCCGGCCCTGCCGGTGGGGGCCTTCAGCTATTCCGAGGGGCTCGAGGTGTTAGTGCAACAGGGCGGGATCACTGGCCCTGTCCCCCTGAAGGCCTGGCTTGGGGCCGAACTGGAACGGGGGGCGGTGGCGCTTGAGGCGGCGGCGCTGGGGCCCCTGGGCTTGGCCCTGGCGGCCTGGCAGGCGGATCCCAGGGGTACCGGCGAAGCGCAGCTGCGCGACCTGGATGGCTGGTTGTTGGCCCAGCGGGAGGCGCCGGAACTGCGGGCCCAACAGCGCCAGATGGGTCGCTCGCTGCTGCAGCTCTTGGCGGAGCTGGGCTGGCCCCTGCCCGGCGGGGTTTGTGACCTGGGCTGGCCGGCGGCCTGGGCCTGGGCCGGCCACTGCCTCGAGCTGCCCCAGCTGGCACTGCTGGAGGGATATTTGTATGGCTGGCTGGCCAACCAGTTGAGTGCGGCGGTGCGGCTCGTGCCCCTGGGGGCCACCACTGGCCAACGCTTGCAACTGGAGCTGGCGCCGGTGCTGCGGCGGCGGGCTGAGCAGTTGTTGGGGGCTGATCCGCGTCAGCTCTGGAGTGGCGCCGTGGGGGCGGGGTTGGCTCAGCTGCAGCACGGCAGCCTGTATTCGCGGCTGTTTCGCAGCTAGTTCTGCCTGGGCTACGACTAGCCCCGGGGGCCTTGGCCTGGGTGCAAAAGACCATGGCAAGGCTGCATTGAATGGCAGACCTCTCAGCAGAACCCTCGGGCCAACAGGGCCGGAAGTAGGCCCAGAATCATGGACCAATAATCAGAACTATCAGAACTATTGGCATTGAATTCAAATTAAAATTTATACCTTCTAGGCGGCAAATGCGTTATGCCTGAATTACAACTAAGAGCCATGTAAAGGGGCGGAAATATTCAGTTTATCCTTGCGTCTGCCAATGGTAAGGCCGGCCAGTAAAAACCCTAAAGAAAGAATAACCCCGGCTTCAAAGATTTTTAAAGCCTTGTGCCGAGATGAAGCATACACTTCACTTTGAGGGCTTTCAACCAGTAGGGCAGTCCGGAAATTTGGCAAAAATTGGTAAACCCCGATCACAGGAATACCGTCACTATTTAGATAAAGGCCTTGGCCGGAAATGCCATCAAGAGCCTTGGTAATACCAGCGCTGTCTAAGGGTTTAAACTTATAGTCAGATTGACTGGAATCTGGAGGGGCAATAAATGTAGCCTGGTCTAGGGAAGTTCTTGCAACTAAGTAGGATTTATAGGAGCCAGGGCTGTCTGCGGAGCCTTGAAGGGCTGTGGAATTATCTAAGACTTGCTTGTTTAACATCTGGAGATTGAGGTCAATTGCCAAAAAGCCTGCCCTCGCCTTAGCCTCTGAGTGAATTGGTAACGCAACTGATATAGATGGAAGACCAGTGATGGAATCAGTAAAGAAATTCAGAGGTTTTCTTGGCAGTTCAAAAAGCTCAAGAGTTGTGGTTGTATTTTTGAGGGGTTGATAGGCAGCATATCTTTTGTGATTAGTTGAAAAAACCACAATGCCGCCTTTGGTCAGCAAAGATGCGCTGTTACGGTTTTTAGAGTGGCTGGAAAGAATTGACTCAAGAACCTGGCTATTCTCAGAAGTTATATCGGATTTGCTGTGCCGTTTTGCTTGTAGAATATTAAGTGAACGAGAATGTAATTCAGGGTTGCTGAGATCCTGTCCAATGTTTTCAACTTCAGATTGCCACCATTTTGCGATGCGTGACTGATTGTCATTTAGAATTAGTTTCTGCCTTTCAATCGCTTGGCTGGTCAATGGTATGTTGCCTAAATTATAGGTTGCCAGGGAAATAACACTTGACGAGGTCAAGGTTGCAACTGAAAGTCGGAGCCAGAAGGAGTGTGTTTTCATGATGGTCATGTTAATTATGGTCGGCAAAAATCTTTTTAATGTCTATTATTGCAGCATCAGCGGCCTTTTCCGTTGATAGAGTGCCAGTGGCAATAGACTCTATTGCGACGCCCCATATATTTTTGGCAATCACTTCGCTATAGGCTGTATTTTGAATCCATGCAGGATCCTTCGGTGTGTTCAGATTATTGATTGCCGTCTTAATGTGCTCATCTTTTTGGCTATGCCAGAATGGCATTGCCATGATAGGTTTGGTTGCCGGTAGAAATCTTCCTTGAGATCCTATAACGTAACGACCTAAATTTTCAGTTTTCAACAGATAAGAGAGTAAACTTTTTGCTTCGCTTGTATTAGAGCTATCAAATACAATTGCCTGTTTAATTGAGGCATAGGAGCGCATGGGTGTGCCGTCAATCTTATTGGGCCAAGCTACTGATCCAATTCGATCAAAATAGGCAATTTCGTCAGAAAGCTGAGAACCTGGTATGGAAAGTGTAGGATTTGCTGTCATGACTGATAGACTGCTTAGGAAATTTATATTGTTGTCGGGATCTGACCAAGTAGTCGCCTTAGGGGGGACAAAATGCTCCTTATAGTTACTTGTGTAATCAGTAAGAGCCTGAATGATCTTTTTCCTAGTGCCAGGCTCATCGACGGTCAGCTTCCCAGCTGTACTGATTAGGCCAGCATCGTAAGCCTCCAAAAAGAATTCAAAAATATAGGTTGTATCCCTTGCTAGGCTAGACATGGGCAGCGCTAATCCGTAGACGTCGTTATATCCTTTGCTTCGTAATTCTTTCTGCGCAGTGTGCCAGAATTCCCAGAATTTCTTCCATTCACGAGGAATAACATACTCTTTTCCATCGCCGCCAGAGGCAATCTCAAGCAGATCTTTCCAGTAGTGTAGGTTGACTGAGTGTTGAGATATTGGGGCGCCATAAATTGATTTTTTATTCTTTTCTTTATTGAAATAACTTATGCCGTCTATTACACCTGGCAGTAGATCCGGCTTGATTGGTTTGATTATGTCGTCTAAGGGGACTAGCTTGTTGTTATAACTTAGAATTGGCACTACTGTGTCATTAATGCCATAGCCATACATTAGGTCAGGTGTTGGGCCACCATTAATTGCAGAGCGCGCTTTGGCCGCCAGTTCATTTTCACTAAAAAAGGTTAGCTTGATTTTATTGCCTGTGAGCCGCTGCCAATTCTTAAAGATTGTTTCAATGGCATCTGTCTCTTCAGGGTAATATCCTTCAGACCACCAAACTTCTAGATCGTGCTTTCCTTTCTTGTTGCCGCGGCTGCTCAGCAGGTCTATGTTCGTGCAGGAGGCCAACAGACCGCTGGCAATTCCGGTGCTGATGAAAACCCGTCTCTTCATGCTTGATGTGGCATTGGTCTAATGATAGCAGATAGAGTTGGGGAAAGCTATGGTTAGGAATATGTGCATAATCTAGTCAATTGTTTGGCGAGGGAATATCGCTTGTCACCATTGATATAGACGGCAACTGGCAGCGGCTACAGGCAAGGAGCATATATGCTATTTGCATTATTTACCATGTCGTAAATAGTGAAGTCCAGATTGGCAGGGTAAAGGCAAAGACAATGCAAGATAGCAGTATGGATGCAACTGTTAGTTCAACGTCAAGGTCGTAATTTTCGGCTAAGATTAGTGAAACAAAAGCGCAGGGCATAGAGGCCTGAAGAACTAGAACCAATCTTTGGGGACCATCAAACCCAAAGACGGTTAAGCAGGCTGCCGTGATGAGGGGAACAAGAATTGTTTTAATTGCAACAGGTTGGATGGCTAAGCGAAAATCTATTTTTGATGAAAGTTGTTGAATTCGCATTCCCATCACACAAAGCGCGACCATAATAGAGGCCCATGCGATGGCATTTAGTGTTGCCACAATCCAATCGGGAATTGCCAGTGTCTTTAAAAATAGCCCGACAAAGAAGGCGTAAAATGTTGGATTTTTAACGATTTCCGTTAGGGAATCCAGCAAGGGATTTGATACAAGGCTATTGCTCTTATCTTTCAGGAGGTTTGGTTTGGATAAGTTGGTTTCAGAAATTGTTGTTGCCAAGGATTGATCATTATCATCTACAGATTGGCTTGGGTCGTTTTTCGTTGAAAGGCTCATGCGACCGGCTTGCCGCGCAATAAATACCCCCAGCCCGTATCCAGCTAAAAGTGTGCCGAGAATATCGTAAAGAACCGCAGAGCTAAAATAGCGTGGTCCTAATTGTGGCAACAGTAGAATTACGGGAAAACCTAGATAGCTTGTATTGCCAAGATAGCTAAGCAGCATAAAGCTGGCTTTTGTAGTGGCTTTTTTGGGTTTATTTGAGCTTTTTATAAAAAGCCAGCACAATAGAATCGCCAATAAGACTGCCGCCCAGGCGATCACGGGGGATAACCACACAGTCGAATTGAATTCGGCCTTGCGTATGAAATTTGCAACCCCAATTGGAATCCCAAACAAGTAAAGACTTCGGGCCAGAAAGTCTGGGACTATCTCCTGAATCGGCTTGTTTTTGAATTGGCGACCTGCCTTAGTCAGTGCCTTGCTGAGTAATATTCCGATGACGCAAGCAGCTATAATAGGGAAATAGACAGCGGTGGCGATCTGAAGAAAAGATTGCATTGGTTTGGCTGGCGCGCTGTGGAGTGAGCTTGGCTGCTGGGGTTAAAAAGCCTTCTGTAAGCTTACAGGATTAGCCATCATTATGCAATTGGGACAAGCGAACTCATCGTTTTTTTCATTGATGGGGCTAGGCTTCGCTTGAGGATTACTGGTTGCTGGATAAATGCTAATTGCGCTGCACGGTAAGGGTCTATTTTCTTTTGTTTGTGTATTGCTAGCGCGATCTCAAGGGCATTTTGGCAAGAGTGGTCCCGGAGGGAAATTCCAGTGAGGCCTAATATGTTAATCGATGAAATTGGTGAGGTCTTATCTGCTCTAATTTGAGCTTGATCTGCAGTGGAATCGTAACTGAAATCTTTTATAAAGTCAAGGACATGTTGATTGTCAGTGGCAATAAATAGATCGTTGAAATTGCGAAGAATAAGCAGTAGTCGAAGTGCCCGTTGGCCTCCTTCTCCTAGGCCCTTAAAACCAAGCTCACTGGTTGTTTTCCGCAGAAAGGTAAGGGCAGCAATGGCTCCGCTGCCAACAAAATTTTGAAGAGTGCCAATAATGACATGTCGGTGCATGCCATGGCTATGGTCTAAAGATTCATTCAAGCATTGGCTCAGTGAATTAACAAGAGTCTCTTTTTCCACTGGTTTTATTTCCAATGAAATATTAACCAGCATGGTTTCAATTTTGGCAAAGAACTGGTCTTCTTCGCTCACCAGTCGCAGATAGGCCTCCCAGCGATTGAGAATCGCCGTTTTTAGCTGACTGGCTCTGTCAGCGGCCAGCTGTTTGATATGTGTGGAGTTTTCAAGATTGCTCGTCTGTATGATTGATTCTCGTACAAAGCTTCGGAGAGCTTTTAGATGTAGAAGAGTTCCTGAATTGCCGATACCATTTGAATTTTTTAATTCATGGCAAGCATTAAACATTATGGCGCTGCGATGGGCTGGCAGGGGCGATAGGAGTTGGTTTGATTCATCGTCAAAGCTGCAAATGAAGTGCAGGCTTCTGGCGCCAGCCAGAATATCTGTCGCCTTTTCTTTCTCAGTATCTGTAACAACAAAATCAATGGGCTCATCAAGTGGGACTGTGCGTTCAATTTCCAATTGCTTGGTAAGTACTGTCCGTTCCTCGTCTTGATTGCCAACCCAGATGTGTTCAGGTTGATCTATTTTTTTTGCTAGCACGGAGACCCCGAGCGGGGTGCCCCTAAGGCGACTGGGATATTTTCTTAAGCTAGCAGTAATTTCCCTGGCAAAATGATCTATTAGCTTAACAAAGTGATTGTTTGGTTCCGCTGGTCTTGTTAGGGGATGCGAAAGTATATCAATGGCATGGGTAATGCGAATTGTGGTTAGGCAGCCAACCCCAATTGCTAGCATTTTGTTAATTCCTCCGCTACCGCTTCGACCTTCGTAGGGGTGAAGGTCTGTATCTCCACCTACTAGGATGTGCTCGTAATCCCATAGGGCAGCGGGAAGTCCTAGGCGAATCTCTTCTGTGTCGAGCAATTCACTTGCCGAGGAGGACCCATAGGACTTGGCTGGGTTGTCGATTTTTATGTAGTGTTGAGGTAGAGGGTTTAGGGTTGTTTGCTGTTGCAAAGTAGTCCCTAATGCTACAAGTTTTGCTAGTCTTTGGGCTCCTAGCATTGACTCAATATCCTGCTCTGACATGATGGGATGGGTGCCCAGGCCAAAAATAATATCGAAAGAAAAATTCTGCTCTAATTGACAGACCTCAACCATGGCGTCAATCAGTAGACGTGCTGCTGTCTGCTTTCGAGTTTTATCGGGTAATAGCAAGAGGGCCCTTTCTTTCCTTCGTAAGCCGCTGGCCGATGATTTCATTAAAGGCAAGAGTAATGTAAGTAAGCTTTGTAAGCTGCTTTCTCTGTCTATCGGTCTAGGTGTTACTGGCGCCGGTGTAAGGATTTGAGTTGCTGGGGGCAGTGTAAGAAAGCTGTTGGGATAGCTTTTCAAAGGTACCGGTAAATGTTTGGTTAATGTCATTGGAATATATGAATTAAATACCTGTGGAGGGTAATTCTATGGGAGTTTTCTTCTATGGAAGGCCTAGATAACTGCTCGGCGAGAAATGGAGGCCAGGAAGGGGGCATGGGTCTTACGCCCTAGGCTGACAGACTTGACGGGTTTTTGGGCCCTCCGTCATCGTTCTCACTTGCGCGAGCCCCGAAAATCAACAAAATCATAGCTAAGGGTCAGCATTTGACATGTGTTTTAGATATGTCCTTGTTGATTTGGAAATCCACCTTAGGCTTCTGTATCAGTAAATACATTGGCGGGATCTTGTCCCGTTTAGAGTACTCTATTGGAGCCATGAGCCTTTAATGTGTTATCACAAATCCATTGTCTTGCTGTGATGATCTCTTTTGGTTGACGCCTGGCCATTGTGCGTTGATTTTGGGATCTTGGTTCGGCTGCAATTAAGTGCAACTATTGATATGCAAGCTGCCTGAAGTGGACTTAATTGAGCATGGCGTCATTGAGGCATTGACTAATACGAGTGGCGCAACTGCTTGGCCGACGTGCCGGAGATGATGTTTAGATTTTGCTATTTAGTTTAAGCATTGGAGCTTCTTCCACAAATAAAGCCCAGGCTAGAACCTGGATGATATCGATTTTTCTGTATTGGCCTGACAGTTTGTGTGCTGATGTTGAATACCATGGCAATGCTCTTATTGCTCAGCATTTTATTGGATCTATTGGCTGAGGCCCCCTGAATAATCCCCAAGCATTCTTGCTGCGCGCTTGGGGCAGGGGGTCAACTTGTTATTGATATGGTCTGCTGCAACCAGGCCAGGGCCCCCTGGGGTAGCCCCAGCCGCCAGAGGAAGCCCCCCACCTCCAGGCCCACCACCACCAGCAGAAAACGAAAGATCAGTTGGCTGGCCCGGGGGCCCAGGGCCAGCTTGGCGGCCAGGTTGGCGCCCACCATGCTGGCCAGGGCCAGGGGCAGGGCCCAGAGCCAGTTGATTTCCCCGCGCAGGCCAAACACCAGCAGGGCAATCAGGCTCGAACTAAGCCGCACGAAACACTTGAGGATGTTGGCGGTTTTGAGCGGGATCTTGCCGGCTAGCACCAGTACCAGCAGGGTCATCACCCCGGAGCCCAGCGAGATAAAACCGGCCCAGAGGCCGGTGAAGGCCATCAATAGATAAAAAATTGGACCCAGCCGCAGGTCTTCCAGCGCCACTTCGCTGTCTTTGAGCAGGCGCCCCGGCTGGCTGATCAGGGTCACCAGCACAAACAGCAACGACACGGCGATCGCCAAGCTGATCCACTGGTCCCCCACGGCGGTGGCCCCCAGGGAGCCGAGGGTGGCGCCGATCAGCATCGGCACCGTGGCCAGCAGGGTGAGCCGCCAGGGAATCGCCCCCGCCTGCTGGAAGCGCCAGGTGGCGGTGGCCAGGCCAGCCACGGCCGCCAAGCGGTTGGTGCCATTGGCCACCCCGGGCTCCAGGCCCATGGCGATCATTGAGGGCAGGGTGACCGTGGCGCCACTGGCCGCAATCGTGTTGATGAAGCCGCCCAGCAGCCCGCAGCTGATCAGAAGCAGTAGGTCCAGAACTTCGATCGGTCGGCAGCAGCCATCAGCACGCTAAGGGGTGCAAAAATTTGCCCATGCTTTCTCTTTGGCTCGGCGCCTTCGACCAGGGTCTGGCCTACGCCGGCCTTGCCCTCGGCGTGTATCTCACCCTGCGGGTGCTTAATTTCGCAGACATCACCGTTGATGGCTCCTTCGCCCTAGGGGGCGGCAGCGCGGCGATGCTGATAAGTAACGGGGTGGCCCCGAGCCTGGCCCTGCTGGCGGCGGTGATCCTTGGCGGCTTGGCCGGCTGTGTAACCGCCCTGATCCACACCCGCTTGGGGGTGAATGATCTCTTCGCCGGCATCCTCACCACCACCGGTCTTTATTCGATCACCCTGCGGTTGATGGGCCGCTCCAACATTCCCCTCACCGACCTGAACCTGGGGTTGGGGCCCCTGCCTGATTTCGGCACAGGTTCTGATGGGGATTGGGGTTTTGCCCTCACCCTGGTGGTGGCGGGCTTGATCGGGCTGCTGGCGCTGCTGCTCTCCACCGACCTGGGCCTGGCCCTGCGGGCCCTCGGCAATAACCCCACCATGGCCCGGGCCAATGGCATCAGTGGTCGCACTGGCCTCACCCTTGGCATCGCCGCCGGCAATGCCCTGGTGGCCCTGGCTGGCGCCCTGGTGGGGCTCTACCAGGGTTTTGCCGACGTAACCATGGGCATCGGCTCCTTGATCCTTGGCCTCGGCGCGGTGATCGTTGGCGAGTCGGTGCTGCGGCCCCGCACGATTCCGATGGCGCTGCTGGCGGTGGTGCTGGGTTCGATCCTGTTCCGGCTGATGATCGCCGTGGCCCTGCAGTTGGGGCTGGAGCCGGTGGACCTCAAGTTGGTAACTGCCCTGTTGCTGCTGGCGGCCCTGGCCCTGGGGCGCCTGCGGCTGCCAGGGGTTTCCGATGGGGGTAAAAGCCCATGAGCCTGCAGGTGAGTGGCTTGGGTTGGGGCCACAGCCAGCCCGGTGGCGGTTGGCGCCAGCTGTTCAGCAACTTCGAGCTGAGTTGCCCCAGCGGTCAGTTTTTGGTGGTGATCGGCAGCAATGGCTCCGGTAAATCCACCCTGCTCAATTTGGTTGCCGGCACCCTGCGGGCCCAGCAGGGGCGCATCGAGCTGGAGGGTCGGGCCCTGGAGCAACAGCCAGACCACCGCCGGGCCCGCTGGATCGGCCGGGTGATGCAGAACCCCCTAGATGGCACCGCCCCGGGGCTCACCATTGCTGAAAACCTGCGCCTGGCGGAACGGCGCCGCCGCTCACCGTTTGGCTGGCGCGGCTTACTAGGGCTACACCCCAGTGCTGGCGACCGCCGTCGTTATCGGGCGCTGCTCGAAAACCTGGGGCTGCCGCTGGCCGATCGCATTGATACGCCGGTGGGTCAGCTCTCCGGTGGCCAACGCCAAACGATCAGCCTGGTGATGGCCACCCTGGGGGAACCGCAGCTGCTGTTGCTGGATGAACACACCGCCGCCCTTGATCCAAAGGCGGAAGCCACGGTGATGGCCCTCACCGATCGCCTGGTGCGGGAACTGGGCAGCACCGCCCTGATGGTGACCCACAACCTCGACCAGGCCCTGGGCCATGGGGACAGGTTGGTGATGTTGCAGGACGGCCAGCTGCTGGGGGATTGGGCTGGGCCCGAACGCCAGGCGCTCACTGTCAGTTACTTGAGGTCGCTCTATGGCTCTGCCAAAGTGCCGCCAACGGAATCTTGATTTCAATGGCCCTGCCCCGCCGCAGCTTTCTTGGTTTGGTTGGTGCAGGGCTTGGCAGCAGCCTGGTGTTGGCGGCCTGCGGCAAATTCGGCGGGGCCAAACGGGTGAAGGGGCCCACCATTGGCATGCTCCAGTTTGTGGATGCGGCCCCGCCAAATGCCGTGCGCCAGGGCTTTGTGGCTGCCCTGGCTAAGGCCGGTTATGTGCAAGGCAAAACCGTCAATTTCCTCCAGAAAGACGCCGCCGGCGAACTGCCAAACACCAGCCTCGTGGTTAAGCAGTTCGTTGGCGATGACGTGTCGATGATCCTGGCGATCGGCACCCCGCCGCTGCAGGCGGCGATGCAGGCGGCCCCCGCCTCCCTGCCGGTGGTGTTTTGCTATTGCTCCAACCCCTGGGGGGCTGGGGCTGGCACCCCCCCCGGCGGCGTTGGTCAACATCGCGCCAACGTGGTGGGCACCGTGGGCACTAATCCGGTGGGTAAGGAGCTCGACTTAGCCCGTCAGCTGGATCCAGGCCTCAAAACTGTGGGCTTGATCTACAACCCAGGCGAACCCAACTCCGAATTTGAAGCGAAGTTGCTTAAGCAAGAGGCCAGCAAGCGGGGCATCAGCGTTGAAGACCAGTCGGTGGCTAATTCCGGTGAGGTGTTGCAGGCGGCCCAAGCCCTAGCGGAGAAGAAGGTGGGTGCCTTTGTCAAAATCGGTGATTACGCCACGATCCAGGCCTTTGGTTCGATCTGCAAGGTGGGCCTGGAGCACAAGATTCCGGTGTATTCCGTTGATCCCCCAGATATCGACCTGCCCGGTTGCCTTGGGGTGATTGGTTGGAGCTATTACGAGGATGGTTTTGCCGCTGGGGAACTGGCGGTGCGGGTGTTGAAGGGCGAATCGCCGGCGAAGTTGGCCTTTGAACCGCTCAGCAAAACAGAACTGTTGCTGAGTAAAACCACCGCCAAGGCCCTTGGCATAACCCTGCCGGAGGCTTTGCTCAAGGAAGCCAACAAAGTGGTGGGATGAGTCGGCTGCGCTTGGGGGTGGCTGGACCGGTGGGTTCCGGCAAAACCGCCTTGGTGGAGGTGCTCTGCCGCCGGCTGCGCGATCGCCTGCAGCTGGCGGTGGTCACCAACGACATCTACACCCAGGAGGATGCCCAGTTCCTCACCCGCGTTGGCGCCCTGGCCCCGGAGCGCATCCGTGGGGTGGAAACCGGCGGCTGCCCCCACACCGCCATCCGCGAAGACTGCTCGATTAACCGGGCGGCGGTGGAGGAGCTGGAGCTGGCCTTCCCAGACCTCGATCTGGTGCTGGTGGAGAGCGGTGGTGACAATCTGGCCGCCAGCTTTAGCCCGGAGCTGGTGGACCTCTGCATCTATGTGATCGATGTGGCCGCCGGCGACAAGATTCCCCGCAAAGGGGGGCCCGGCATCACCCGCTCCGACCTGCTGGTGATCAACAAGATCGACCTGGCCCCGTTTGTGGGGGCGAGCCTGGCGGTGATGGAGCGCGACACCAAACGCATGCGAGGGGAGCGGCCCTGGTGCTTTACCAACCTGCGCAGCGGCGAAGGCGTAGATCAGGTGGAGCAGTTTTTGTTGCAACAGCTACCAAACGCTCCAAACGGTTAGTTCTGCTACTAAACGCAGGCCGGTTCGCCCATACGGTCGCCGAACCGCTTTAAGGCGGATCTACATCCAGAGGATTTCGTTCATGCTGTCCGCTCCTTTGCAGAAAACTTCATTCCGCCTTTTGAGTGGAGCCACCGCCCTGGCGGCTTCCCTCTCGCTGGTGGCCTGTGGCGGTGAGAAAAAGAGTGAGGGGGGTGCGTTTGATGGCGAAGTGAAGGTGGGCATCCTGCATTCCCGCAGTGGCACCATGGCCATCTCCGAGAACACGGTGGCCGAAGCGGAATTGATGGCCATTGATGAGATCAACAAGGCCGGCGGTGTGCTAGTAGACGGCAAGCACCTCAAGATCGTTCCCGTGGAGGAAGACGGTGCCTCTGACTGGCCCACCTTCGCCGAAAAATCTAAGAAGTTGATTGACCAAGACAAGGTGGCCGTGGTTTTCGGTGGCTGGACCTCCGCCAGCCGCAAGGCGATGTTGCCGGTCTATGAGGCCAAGGATCACTTCCTCTACTACCCGATTCAGTACGAAGGTCAGGAGTGTTCTAAGAACATCTTCTACAGCGGTGCCACCCCCAACCAGCAGGCGGAACCTGCTGTGCAGTGGTTGCTCAAGAACAAGGGCAAAGACTTCTTCCTGGTCGGTTCCGACTACGTGTATCCGCGGACGGCGAACACGATCATGAAGGAGCAACTCAAGGCTGAAGGCGGCAAGGTTGTTGGTGAGGATTACCTGCCCCTGGGTAACACCGAGGTGGCGCCGATCATCGCCAAGATCAAGCAGGCCCTGCCCAAGGGTGGTGTGATTGTTAACACCCTCAACGGCGACAGCAATGTGGCCTTCTTCAAGCAAATGAAGGCTGCGGGCATCACCCCCGCCAACGGCTACTCAATCATGAGCTTCTCGATCGCCGAAGAGGAGATCGCCGCCATTGGTCCTGAGTACCTGGAAGGCACCTATGCCGCCTGGAACTTCTTCCAGAGCCTTGATACCCCCGCCTCCAAGAAGTTCACCGCAGACTTCAAGGCCAAGTATGGCGAGAAGCGGGTCACCAGTGACCCCGCCGAAGCCGCCTACGCCATGGTTTACCTCTGGGCCAAGGGGGCTGAAAAGGCCAACAGCGTCGACGACAACAAGGTGCGGGATGCCTTGGTGGGTGTGAGCTTCGACGCCCCCGAGGGCAAGGTCACCGTGGAACCCAACCATCACATCTCCAAGCTGGTGTTGATTGGTGAAGTTCAGAAGGACGGTATGTTTAAGATTCTCGAGAACAAGGGAATCGTTAAGCCGATCGCCTGGAACCAGTTCGTGCCCGAAACCAAGGGCTACAGCTGCGATTGGACCCAAAAGCGCCCTGACGCTGGCAAGTTCAAGATGTGATCAGCGCCCTGCGGCGTTGATATGAGACTGCGGGGGGCTTGCGGCCCCCCGTTTTTAGTTCCGATTGTTTCTCCCACCATTTGTCCCTGCGGGAGGGTATGAATCTTTTCTACGACACGCTGTTTAATGGTTTAGCGATTGGCTCAGTGCTGGTGCTAGCGGCCCTAGGCCTGGCGGTGGTGTTTGGTTTGATGGGCGTGATCAACATGGCCCATGGCGAATTGATGATGTTGGGTGCCTACACCACCTTTGTGGTGCAGAACGTTTTCAAGGCTGTGCTGCCGGAGAGTGTGTTCCCGATCTACATTCTTGTGGCGATTCCCTTTGCCTTTTTGGTGAGTGGTTTGGCCGGATTGTTGTTGGAAAAAACGGTGGTTCGGCGCCTATATGGTCGACCCCTGGAAACCCTGCTGGCCACCTGGGGGGTGAGTTTGATTCTGCAGCAATTCGTGCGTTCGGTTTCCAGTGCCTTTGCGATTGGTTTGCTGCTGGCTGTGGCTATCGGGCTTTTTCTGCCCCGGCTGTTGGTGCGGGTGCAGCTGGCGCCCCGCTGGGCTGGCCTCAAAGGCACGATCAGCTGGATCAGTGCCGGCCTGGTGGGTATTGGGGTTGCCTCATTGTTGGGGGAAGAGCGCAGCCTTGATCAACCCTGGTTTAGCGCCCGCAACCTTGATGTAACCGCGCCCAGCTGGTTGCGTGGTTCGATTGAACTGGGCGGCGTAACGATGCCCACGGCGCGACTTTTCATTATTGCCCTCACAATTCTGGCCCTCTGGGGGGTGACCTGGTTCCTGCAGAAGAGTGTGTGGGGAATCCGCATCCGGGCCGTAACCCAAAACCGCAGCATGAGTGATTGCCTCGGCATACCCACCGAAACCGTTGATGCGCTCACCTTCCTGATTGGTTCCGGTTTGGCGGGGGTGGCCGGCGTGGCGGTAACCCTGCTGGGTTCCGTAGGACCAAATCTTGGCGGTAATTACATCGTTGATTGCTTCATGGTGGTGGTGCTTGGTGGGGTGGGCAAGCTTCTCGGCACGGTGCTGGCGGCCCTGGGCATTGGTGTGATCAGTTATGTGGTTGGTTCTGGTTCGTTGCTGTTGATCTGGCCGGCGATGCCAGCGGGGCTGAATGAATTGATCACTTTCTTTGCCACCACCTCGATGGCCAAGGTGCTGGTTTTTGCCCTGATTGTGCTGTTTCTACAGGTGCGTCCCGCCGGTTTGTTTCCGCCCAAGGGGCGGATGGTGGAGGCCTGATGAACAGCTTTCCCTGGCTTAAGGCCTGGCGCCGCTGGCTGCCCTGGCTGGTGCTGGTGGTGGCCGCCCTGGTGCTGCCGATCGTGTTGCCACCCTTTCGTTTGAATCTGCTCGGTCGTTTCCTTTCCCTCGGCATCGTTGCCCTGGGGATTGATCTGATCTGGGGCTACACAGGCCTACTCAGCCTCGGCCAAGGGATTTTCTTTGCCCTTGGCGGCTATGCCCTTGGTATGCATCTGCAGCTGGGCTCCCTGGCCCCCGGCCAATTGCCGGAGTTCTTTGGCCTCTATGGAGTAAAGAGCCTGCCTGGCTTCTGGCAACCGTTTACATCACCGCTCTTTACCTTTTTTGCCATCTGGATAGTGCCCGCCCTGGTGGCCGGGCTGCTCGGTTATCTGGTGTTCCGTAATCGAATCAAGGGGGTGTATTTCTCGATCCTCACCCAGGCGGCCCTGCTGGTCTTTTTCAACTTCTTCAATGGCCAGCAGAAGTTGATCAATGGCACCAATGGCCTCAAAACAGACACCGCCAAGGTGTTTGGTGACCTGGTGGGCAGTGATCTTGTTCAAAAGGAATTGTTTTGGCTCACCGTGGTGCTGGTGGTGGCGGCCTGGTGGCTCTGCCGCTGGCTTACTAAAGGGCGCTTTGGTGATGTGTTGGTGGCCATTAGAGACGATGAACCGAGGTTGCGCTTCACCGGCTACAACACCACCAGCTACAAGACCCTGGTGTTTGCCGTGGCCGGCGCCCTGGCCGGAATCAGTGGTGCCCTTTACACCGTGCAATCGGGCATTGTTAGCCCCCAGTTCATGGCGGTGCCTTTCTCGATCGAAATGGTGATTTGGGTGGCGGTGGGGGGCCGCGGCACCCTGATCGGTGCTGTGCTCGGGGCGGTACTGATTAACTTTGCCAAGAGCCTTGTGAGTGAACAGTTACCGGAAACTTGGCTGTTCATCCAGGGGGGCCTGTTCCTGCTGGTGGTTACGGCCCTGCCCGATGGCCTGTTGGGCTGGTGGTGGCGCCGGGAGGTTAAGCCATGACGGCTCTAAAGCCCTTGCTGGAATTGCGTGATGTGAGTGTGAGCTTTGATGGCTTCTGGGCCCTCAAGGAGCTCAACCTCAGCCTGCGGCCGGGGGAATTGCGGGCGGTGATTGGTCCGAATGGGGCCGGCAAAACCACTTTTCTTGATGTGATCACCGGCAAGCTGAAACCGCAGCGGGGGGATGTGTTCTTCCGGGGCAGTTCCTTGCTGGGTAAATCGGAAAATCAGATCGCCCGCCTCGGCATTGGTCGTAAGTTCCAAACGCCGCGGGTCTATCAAAACCTCAGCCCCCGTCGCAATCTTGAGTTAGCAATTAGCGGCCAAAGCACGCCGCTGCAGTTGTTATTTGGTGGCCTTGATGGGGCCGCCCGGGATCGGGTGCAACATCTGCTGGCGGTGGTGGGCCTAGAGGAGCAGGCCCATCGCTTGGCGGGGGGGCTCTCCCATGGCCAGAAGCAATGGCTGGAAATTGCGATGTTGGTGGCCCAGGATCCTGATCTGCTGCTGGTGGATGAACCGGTGGCTGGCCTCAGTGATGCTGAAACCGAACGCACCGCTGATCTGCTTAAGCGGTTGGCTGGGGAGCACACGGTGCTGGTGATCGAACACGACATGGAGTTCATCCGCAATCTGCAGGCGCCGGTAACGGTGTTGCATGAGGGCCATGTGCTCTGTGAGGGCCCGATGGAGCAGGTGCAAAACGATCCCCGGGTGATTGAGGTTTATCTCGGCAGCGATGCTGATCTTGAGACGATGGAGGACCACTGATGGCTGTGCTTGATGTGCGTGGGCTGAATGCCTACTACGGCCAGAGCCATATCCTCCGGGACGTGGACCTCACGGTGCGCCCCGGCCAAATGGTCTGTTTGATCGGGCGCAATGGGGTGGGTAAAACCACCCTGTTGAAAACCGTGATCGGTTTATTGCAGCAACGCAGTGGTTCCCTTGAGTTGTTGGGGGAATCAATCACGGGCCTGCCCCCCCACCAGCGGGCCCGGCGCGGCATCGCCTATGTGCCCCAGGGGCGGGAGATTATTCCCCAGCTCACGGTGCGGGAAAATCTGCTGCTCGGCCTCGAGGCCCTGCCGGGGGGCCTAGCCCGCCAGCGCCACATAGATCCGCTGGTCTTTGAGTTGTTCCCGGTGCTGGAGGGTTTCCTCAATCGCCGCGGCGGCGATCTCAGTGGCGGCCAACAGCAGCAGCTGGCCATTGCCCGCGCCCTGCTGGGGAAGCCCAAGTTGTTATTGCTGGATGAACCCACCGAGGGGATTCAACCTTCAGTGGTGCTGGATATTGAACGGGCCGTGCGGCGAATCATTGCCAGCACCGGCATCAGCGTGCTGCTGGTGGAGCAACATCTTCACTTTGTGCGCCAAGCTGATTGGTATTACGCCATGCAGAAGGGGGGCATGGTCGCCAGTGGCCCCACCGCTGAACTGAGCAAGGAAGTGGTGGATCGTTTTCTCAGTGTTTAGGCTGGGGATTAGAAGAAAGTTAGAGCTTGAAAGTAAGCAATAGCTTGAAAGCAAACAATAGCTTGAAAGCAAACAATAGCTGAAAGTAAACAATAGAAGCAAATTATTGCTTATTGAAATGCGATCACAAGTTATATTATCATCTGGAAACCGGCTAAAATAGTTCTATTAGGCTGCGTTGGTAAATGATTGTTTGGGTTGAATCCCTGGCCCTCGCCTTAATGGCTGAGGGCCAGGGATTCAGCTTGCTTCAAAGCTTCCAGGGGCTCCAGCCCCTCTTCTTCGCAAATTAGTTCGCGCACGGGAGAGGTTTCCACCAGTTCAGGGCCGCCGAGGCCGTGGCTCCAGATTTCCACTTCCCCATCGGCGGGGGCGCTGAAATTCAGTAGTTCAAAGGGGAACACCACCCGCTCTAGGTAATACTGCTCGCTGCCAAAGCAGCGCAGAATTACCATTCTGTCGAGGCTATTGCGATAGCTGCAGGTGCGTTGAGCCATGACGGCTGGTCCAGGTGTCCTCATCAAGTCATGGTTGGCCGTTGAGAACGGTGGCAATCGTCACGGAATCGCCATTTTGATTGGAAAATTCCGATTCTTTTCGCTATTAATGGCCTTAGCTGGCTGTTCAGCTGGTCAACAGTTGCTCAAATAGCTGTTGGGCCAAGGGTTCTGCGGCGCTATTCAGTGGACGGCAGTCCAGGCTATTCAGCAGTACTGCAGCTTCCCCTGGGGCCAGCTCGTTGCCCAGGGGCGCCTCTGCGGCAAGGCCCAGGCCCAGGGCCCGGCCCCGCATCACCCCCGCCAAGCAGCCACTGGCCTGGGCTGGCGTAAGCCAACGCGCCCCCCGCAGCACCAGCAGGTTGGCGGCAGTGCCGCAGCAGAGGCCGCCGGCGCTGCTTAGCAGCAGGGCATCGTCAAAGCCGGCCTGCTGGGCCTGGCGCCGGGCCAGCACCAGCTCCGTGTAGGCAAAGGATTTGCATTGGCTCAGGGGGCTAGTGGCGGAGCGGCTCAGCAGCGGACTCACCTGCACCCGCAGCGCTTGGAAACTTGGCTGATGGGGATAAAGGCTGCCCCAGCAGCGGCCGGGGCCGGGGGGCTCAGGGCTGCTCAAACCGCGGCCGCCACTGCCGCGGCTCCAATTGAGCCGTAGGGCGCCCGCTTGGATGCCACTGCGCTCCACGGCGCTAGCGGCCAGGCTTTGCACGGCGGCCAAGGCTGGCGGCGGTGGCAGCCCCAGCAGGGCGGCCCCCCGTTGCCAGCGGCCCAGGTGTTCCGCCAGCAGTTGCGGCTGCCCCTGGCGCACCAGCACGGTTTCAAATACCCCATCGGCGAGGTTCAGGCCGCGGTCATCGAGGGGCACCCCCAGCTGGTTTGGCGCCCCCCATTGATCGCCCAGCCAGCCGATGGCGTCCATCAGCTGAGGGCCTCCAGCAGCGGTTGCACCTTCCAGCCCAGTTCAGCGGCCTCCTGGCCAGGGTCGGAATCGGCAACGATGCCGCAGCCCCCATGCACCCGCAGGCGTTTGCCGCGCAACATCATGCTGCGGATCAGCAGGTTGCTATCGAAGCTGCCATCGCTATCCAGTTTGAAGAAACTGCCGCAGTAGGGGCCCCGGGCCAGTGGTTCCAGCTGGTTTAAGCGCTGGCAGGCCCGGATCTTGGGGGCGCCAGTGATTGAACCGCCGGGCCAGCAGGCCCGCAGCAGGGCCACCAGGTCTTGGTTTTTCCGCAACTTGCCGGTAACCACCGAGGTGAGGTGATGCACCTGGGCATAGCTCTCGAGGCCCAAGAGCTGGGGCACATCGATGCTGCCCGGTTCACAAACCCGGCCCAGGTCATTGCGCATTAGGTCCACGATCATCACGTTTTCGGCCCGGTCCTTGGCGCTGGTAATTAGTTCGGCGGCGGCATCGGCATCCAGGCTTGGCTCCTGGTGGCGGGGTCGGGTGCCTTTGATTGGTCGGGTTTCCACCAGGCCAGAGGGCTGCAGTTGCAGGAAGCGTTCCGGTGATGCACTGAGCACCGCCTCTTGAGCGTCGGCCACCATCAGCCCACCAAAGGGGGCAGGGCAGACCCGGCGCAGCTGTTGGTACAGGGCGAGCGGATCAACGGCGGCGGCCAGGCTCTGTTCGGCGCAGCTGGTGAGATTCGCCTGGAAGAGGTCGCCGGCGCTGATCCAGGCCTGCACCTCTTGCACCTGCCGCTGGAAAACGGCAGCGGAACTGTGCCAATGCCATTGCTCTAGGGCCAGGCCGGCCGGACTTTCCAGCGGGGCCGCCGCCGCCCCTGGCCCGGAGCGAATTAATTCCTCCAGGACCTGGCGCTGGCGACCTTCCCCCACCACCCAAAGCTGGTGCCGGTGCAGATCCAACTGCACCACCGCTTCGTAGCGGCCGGCCCAGAGCATTGCCATGTCGGGCCGTTGCCAATGGGGGCCCGGTTCCACCCAGGCGCCGGCCTCATAGGCCAGCCAGCCCAGCCAGGTGCCGCGGCGGTCTTGGCTCAGCTCCTGTAGGGCCTCAAACGGATCGCGGCTGCCGCCATCGCCGGGGAGGCCATCACAGCGCAGCCGTTGCTGGGGGGCCACCGCCAACAGCCCTCGCCGCCCCAGGGGGCTGCCATCACCATCCAGCCACACCAACCCCTCCTGGCCAAAGCAGCGGGCTAGGGCCGCCGCCAGGCAGCTGGGTTCCCACCAGGGCAGCGGCGTCATCGACCGGCCAGATCCGGCCGGCCGGCCTCCGTTAGGGCGGCATCGCGAATCCGGCAACTGTCACAGCGGCCACAGGGTTTGTTTTCACCGGAGTAACAGCTCCAGGTGAGCTCGATCGGCAGCGCCAGCCGCAGCGCTTCTTGCACGATCCGGGTTTTGCTCCAGCTCAGCAGCGGCGCCCAGAGCTGGGCGCCATGGCCCTCCCGACCACTCTTGCTGGCCAGATCCGCCAGTTTTTGGAAGGCCTCCAGGTAATCGGGTCGACAGTCGGGGTAGCCGGAATAATCCACGGCATTTACCCCCAACACCAGCCGTTCGGCGCCCCGGGCTTCCGCCAGGCTCAAGCCCAGGGCAATGAACACGGTGTTGCGACCGGGCACATAGGTGCTGGGGATCACCCCCTCCACCACCCCATCGCTGGGGACGGCCTGCTCTAGATCAGTGAGCGAGGAGCCCCCCCAGGCGGCCAGGTTCACGGCAATGGTGTGGTGTTCGGCAAGGCCCAGGTGGCTGGCGATAGCCACGGCGGCTTGGAGTTCGCGTCGGTGCCGCTGGCCGTAGTCAAAGGAGAGACCAATCACCCGCAGGCCGGCCTCCTGGGCCAGGGCCGCAGCGGTGGCGGAATCCAGGCCGCCGGAAAGCAGGGCAATGGCGGTGGGGGTGGAGGGGGCCATGGGGGGGCCAGGATGGGCACCACTTTGATACAAGACCTGTGCGCAGCGTTGCTCTGTTCTCGGCTGTTTTGACTCTGGCGGTCGCTCCGGCTGGGGCGATCCCGCTGCTGGATCTCAAGCCCTATCCGGCGCCGGTGGCGGGGGAACAACGCTGGGTGATCCAGCTCAACCCGCTGCTGAAACCATCCCCAGACCCCAGCATCTCCAACAACCCGGCCGATTGGCGGGTGCAGCTGTTGGTGGGCCAGGAGTTGGAGCTGGATTGCAACCTGCACCGCTTCACCGGTCGCCTGCGCTCTGAACGGCTGCCGGGTCTTGGCTACAGCGTTTACCGGGTGGAACAGCCCGGACCAATGGTCTCCACCCGTAAGGCCTGCCCTGGGCAGACCCCCAGCAAGCAATTTGTGCCCCTGGGCGATAAGCCATTTGTGCTGCCCTTCAACGCCAGCCTGCCGATCGTGGTGTACGCCCCCGACGGCTTCACGGTGCGCTATCGCCTCTGGAAAGCCGAAAACAGCAGCCAAGCGGCCCAGCTGCGCTAACGCACCCCCAGCCACTTGTGGGTTTGCAGGCTGAGCCGCCAGGCGGGATGGTGCTTCACGTGCTCGATGGCCAGGGCCTGGCCCGCTGGGCAGTTGTCTCCGGGCTGCAGCAAGAGGGCAGGGCCCTGGGGGGCAGCGGCGGCCATGGCTTCGGCAAAGGCCAGATCCTCGGCGTCATGCACCACCACCTTGAGCTCATCACAGGCGGCCAGCAGTTGGGCTGTGGGCGGGTTGTGGCGTTTGGGCGAGAGGCTGATCCAGGCGAAGCTGCCGCTGAGCGGATCCACCCCGCTGGTTTCCAGGTGCAGGGGCAAACCTCGGGGCCGAGCGGCCGTGGCGGTGGCTTGGCTGAGGGCCTCGCAGAGGCGATCGAGCTGATGGTGGAGGGGTTCTCCCCCGGTGATCACAACGAAGCCGGCGCCGGCCTCAGCGGCGGCCCTGGCTTCCTCGGCCAATGCCGCCAGGCTGCGATCGGGATGGGCCCCCTGGGGCCAGGAGTGTTTGGTGTCGCACCAGGGACAGCCGACGCTGCAGCCCCCGAGCCGGATGAAAAAGGCGCTGCGTCCCGTATGGAGCCCTTCCCCCTGGAGGGAATGGAAGCTTTCCACCACGGGCAGGGGATTCATTGGTGCTGGCGTTGCTGGGCTGCCTCAATCAAGCCGCGAAACAGCGGATGGGGTTTGCCGGGGCGGGAGAGGAATTCCGGGTGGTATTGGCAGGCCAGGAAGTAGGGATGGTCCTTGAGTTCAATCAGTTCCACCAGGCGACCGTCGGGGGAAACGCCGCTGATCTCATAGCCAGATTCCTGGAAGAGGTTGCGGTAGGCGTTATTGAACTCATAGCGATGGCGGTGCCGTTCGTAGACCACCTCTTCCCCATAGAGCGCCTGCCCCTTGGTGCCGGCCACCAGCCGACAGGGGTATACCCCCAGCCGCATGGTGCCGCCCAGGTCCACCACATCCTGTTGTTCAGGGAGTAGGTGGATTACTGGGTGGGTGGCACCGGGTTCCAGCTCAGCGCTGGTGGCGCCCACCAGGCCGGCGCTGTGGCGGGCCCATTCGATTACGGCGGTTTGCATGCCTAGGCAGAGGCCCAGGAAGGGCACCCGCTGCTCCCGGGCCCAGCGGATCGCCGCGATTTTGCCATCGACGCCGCGGTTGCCGAAACCGCCGGGCACCACCACCGCCTCCATGCCCTGCAGTAACTTTTCGGCCCCCTGTTCTTCAATCTGCTCGGCGCAGATCCAATGGAGATCAAGGCCGCAGTCGGCATCGAGGCAGGCATGGCGCAGGGCCTCCACCACCGACAGGTAGGCGTCGTTGAGCTGCACGTATTTGCCCACCAGGGCCACCTTCACGGCGGGGCCGGGGTTGCGCAGGCGCCGCACCAGTTCCTCCCAGCGGGCCATGTCGCTGTCGTGGTCCTCGAGGTTGAGCACCTCAAGTACCTGGCGGCAGAGCCCCTCCTTTTCCAAATCAATGGGCACCGCATAGATGCTGTCGGCATCGCGGGCGGGGATCACCCCCCGGGGCACAACGCCGCAGAAGCCGCCAATCTTGCCCTTTAGTTCTTCACTGATCGGCCGGTCGCTGCGGCACACCAACACATCCGGCTGGATGCCGATCGAACGCAGTTCCTTAACTGAGTGCTGGGTTGGTTTGGTTTTGAGTTCGCCGGAGGTGCCGATGAAGGGCAGCAGGGTTACGTGCACATAGGCGAGGTCGTGGCGACCCACCTCACTGCGAAACTCGCGGATGGCTTCAAGGAAGGGCAAAGACTCGATATCACCAACGGTGCCGCCGATCTCAGTGATCACCACATCGGCATTGCTGTTGGCGGCCACCCGATGGATGCGCTCGCGGATTTCGCCGGTGATATGGGGAATCACCTGCACGGTGCCGCCGTTGTAATCACCACGGCGTTCCTTGTTGATCACCGCCTGGTAGATCGAACCGGTGGTCACGCTGTTTAGCCGTGACATGGCGGTGTCTGTGAACCGCTCGTAGTGACCTAGGTCGAGGTCTGTTTCAGCCCCGTCTTCGGTAACAAATACCTCGCCATGCTGGTACGGGCTCATCGTGCCCGGGTCCACATTCAGGTATGGGTCGAGCTTCAGGATCGAAACGCTATAGCCGCGCGACTTGAGCAGTCGTCCAAGGCTGGCGGCAACGATGCCCTTGCCGATGCTGGACACCACACCACCAGTAACAAAGACGAATTTGGCCATGCCCTCTGCGCTGACAGGCCAATCTATCGGTTGGACTGGCGCTTGATCTGGCTCAGTGTTCCAGAACGCTGCGCAGCATCCAGGCGGTTTTTTCGTGGATCTGCAGCCGTTGGTTGAGCAGGTCCACGGTGGGGCCATCCTCGGCGGCGTCCGCCAGGGGCAGGATCCCCCGGGCCGTGCGGGCCACTGCTTCGTGGCCCTTAACCAATTCGGCCACCATGGCCAGGGCTTCGGGGGCCTGGTGGGTTTCCTCGATGCTGGAGAGTTCCGCATAGCGGCGACCCCCCATGGGGGCCGGGTGGCCCAGGGCGCGGATCCGTTCGGCGATCACGTCAAGGGCGTTCCAGAGCTCCGTGTACTGCCCCATAAACATCAGGTGTAGGGAGCTGAACATCGGCCCCGTCACGTTCCAGTGGAAGCCATGGGTTTTCAGGTAAAGCACATAGCTGTCGGCGAGCAGATGGCCCAGCCCCTCGGCGATTTCCTGCCGCTGGTTGGCGGGGATGCCGATGTCGATGGGGGGCGCGAGATGGGCCATGGTGAGCGGTCTCAGTTGGGTTCTTATAGATAAATCTGGCCCTTACTGCGGCGTTCCGGCAAGGACATTTTCTATTTAGGAGACGTTCTGTTTAGGACCTTTTTGTTTAGGACCTTTCTGTTTAGGGCCTTTTTGTTTAGGGCCTTTCTGTGGAGGACCCTTTGAGAAAGTGGTCTCCGAATCTCGCCGCTGCACTCTCGCGGCACTCTCGCTGCACTGTTAATCCCTGCCTAGCCCAGCCTCTCTTGAAAATGACTAGGGTCATATGACTAGGGCCATATTCAAGAGAGGCTGGGCTGAGAGGTTTTGAGCTAAAGGGCGATTGGGACCCCCCTCAGTTCTCCTCCGGTTCCACCCAGGTGCTGGCCACATGCAGTTCCTGCAGCTGGGCGTCGCTGGCGCCGCCGGGGGCGCCGGTCATCAGGCAACGGGCCTGCTGGGTCTTGGGGAAGGCAATTGTGTCGCGGATCGAATCCTCCCCGGCCAGCAACATCACCAAACGATCAACGCCAAAGGCAATGCCGCCGTGGGGGGGCGCCCCCATTTCCAGGGCCTCCAGCAGGAAACCAAACTGTTTTTCGGCCTCCTCTGGCGCTAGGCCGATGGTTTGCAGCACCTGGCGTTGGAGGTCTGAGTCGTGGATGCGCAGGGAGCCGCCCCCCAGCTCCAGGCCGTTGAGCACCAGGTCGTAGGCCTGGGCCCGGGCGCTGGCCAGGTCGTGGGCGTCCGCGGGGTTCGGGGCGCAGAAGGGGTGGTGCAGGGCTTCCAGCCGGTTTTCGTCGGCGTTGAACTCAAACATCGGGAAATCCAGCACCCAGAGGAAGTTCCAGGCCCCCTCGGGCACCAGGCCCAACTCCTTGGCCAGGTACTGGCGCACCCGATCCAGTGCTTTATTCACCGTGGCCGTATCGCCGGCGCCAAACAGCAGCAGCGTGCCGGGCACCGCGCCGGTGCGTTCCAGCAGCTCGGCCTTCTTGGCTTCGCTGAGGTTGTCCTTGATGGCGCCAATCGTGTCGATCTCGCCGTTCTCCCGCACCCGGATGAAGGCGAGGCCGCCGGCCCCCGCCGCCTGGGCCTGGCTGAACACATCGCCGCCGGGCTTGATCCGCACGTTGCTCACGGCGTCGTTGCCGCCGGGCACGGCAATGCACTTCACGGAGCCGCCGCTGGCCACGGCGCCGGAGAACACCTTGAAGCCCATGTCGGCCACCAGGTCGCTCACGTTGGTGAGCTCCATGCCATAGCGGGTGTCGGGCCGGTCGCAGCCGTAGCGCTCCATCGCCTCGTGCCAGGTAAGCCGCGGTAGGGGCAGGGGCAGCTCGATGCCCTTCACCTTTTTCCAGATGGCGGCGATTAGCCGTTCGTTTAGCTCGAGGATCTGTTCCTGGCCCAGGAAGCTCATCTCCAGGTCCAGCTGGGTGAATTCCGGCTGGCGGTCGGCCCGCAGGTCCTCATCGCGGAAACAGCGGGCCACCTGGTAGTAGCGCTCCAGGCCGCCCACCATCAGCAGCTGCTTAAACAGCTGGGGCGACTGGGGCAGGGCAAACCATTCGCCGCCACACACCCGCGAAGGCACCAGGTAATCGCGGGCCCCCTCCGGGGTGGAACGGGTGAGCACCGGGGTTTCCACCTCGATGAAGCCCTCATCCTCCAGGAAGCGGCGGGCGGTTTGGATCGTGAGGTGCCGCAGGCTGAGGTTGCGGCGCATGCGTTCGCGGCGCAGGTCGAGGTAGCGGTGGCGCAGGCGCAGTTCCTCCCGCACCGGCTCCTCGTCGTGCACCGACACCTGGAAGGGCAGGGGGCGGCGGGGGGCATTGAGCACCAGCAGCGTTTCCGCCAACACCTCCACCGCCCCGGTGGCGAGGCGATCGTTGAGGGCTTCCGCCGGCCGGGCCCGCACCACCCCTTTCACCTGCAGCACTGTTTCATTGCGCAGGTGTTCGGCCGCGGCAAAGGCTTCCGCCCCCAGGTCGGGGTCCACGGTGATCTGCACGGTGCCGCTGCGGTCGCGCAGGTCAATGAAAATCACACCGCCGTGGTCGCGGCGCCGGTCCACCCAGCCGCTCAGCAGTACGGTCTCGCCTATGGCTTCGCTGCGCAGGTCGCCGCAGGAGTGGCTGCGCATGGGGGTACCGGGGATCAATGGGTGAGTTTCCCATGCCACTTATCTATGGACCCTGGGGCGGCTTTGCTTTCCCCCAGGCGTTCGAGCACGCCTTGACCCGCCAACTCCCTGGCTAGATCCTGCACCGTGCGGCCAGAGCCTGGGTGGATCCAGTTTGGAGCGATCTCCGCCAGCGGCGTCAGCACAAAGGCCCGCTCCCCCATCCGCGGATGGGGCAATTGCAGTTCTGCTGTGTGGAGGCTGAGCTGGCCGTAGAAGATCAGATCAAGGTCGAGGGTGCGGGGACCCCAGTGCTCGGCCCGGACGCGGCCGAACTGATTTTCGGTGGCGAGCAACAGCTCCAGCAGGGCGGCGGCCGAGAGGCTTACCTCCAGCAGGGCACAGCCGTTGAGATAGTCCGGGTGGACAGGGCCGATGGGGGCGGTGCGATACCAACTGGAACGGCAGAGCAGCCGCACCCCGGCGCTCCCGTTAAGCACCTCCAGGGCCTGCTCCAGGGTGCTGCGGCAGTCGCCCAGGTTGCTGCCGAGGGCAATGGCGGCTTGCGGCAGCGGTTCCTGGGAAAGCAGCATGGAGTTGTTCAAAGCTCAGGAAAGCTCGCCTTTGGAGCGGGTCATCTCGATGGCGATCTGGCCCCCGAAGCCGGGGATCGGCGGGGACAACTTCACCAGCCGCGAATGCACTTTGTAAACGGGGGGAAAGGCAAGTACTGCTTCGGTGATTACGGAGTTGAGCCGTTCGATGGTCTTAAAGCGGGAGGTTTCTATCAATGTTTTCAGCCGTTCCACCACATCGGCGTAGTTGAGGCTGTGCTCCAGTTGATCGTTTGCACCGGTGATCGATAGATCCAGCCAGATGCTCAGATCCAGCTCAAACCACTGGCCGAGCTTATTTTCCTCAGGAAAGTAACCCGTGTAGCCGTAGCAGCGGAAGCCAGAGATGCGGATGACGTCTAGTTTTTGGGCTGGGTTTGTTGCTTCCCCTTTGCCTTTGCTGAACGTGCTGGGTTCCATGCCTAGCCGCCGCCCGCACCGAGGTTGGATCCTAACTAAGGGCCATTCAGTCGCTTAGGGGCTGTGGGGGGTGGGCGATGGCTCGAGGGCGATGTGATTGAGCAGGGTGGTGGTGAAGGCAAACAGTAAAAACGGCAGCGAGAGCACCAGGATCAGGCCCACCGCCACCAGGGCGAAGATCGGGTTATTGGCCCCCATCAGGGCCAGGCCCGCCGCCAGGCTGCCGAAGATCACCAGCATCCAGATCATGATTTGGCCGTAGATGTCGCCGAATTTGAGGGTGCAGCGCAGTTGGTAGGCGTGGGATTGGTCCATCGGAGCGACGCTGGGATTTTCCTCAGCTAAAGCCCGTCAGGCTTTGGGGATGGGCTTCGGAAATATCTTTATGCAGAGGCCGCCGCTGCCTAGTCTCCGGAAACATGCTTGCGATCCCGGCCATGACCCCCCACGACCTGGGCCTGCTGGTGGAGCTGCTGCTCCCTGGGATGCTGCTTTCGGTGCTGTTGCTTTCCACCTTTGCCGCCGGCGGCTGAGCTGGGGCAAGGGTCGAGGCTTTCGATCCGCCCTTCAACACATCCGGTTAAGAGACCTGCCTGCTGGCTGCGTTCTCCATAGGGTGTAGCTCGTGCCGTTCCTGGAAGCTTGTCCATACGCGTTTCCGTACTGATCGCGCTGTTGAGCGTTCTGCTGGTGCTGGCAGGTCTCTGGGTGGGGGCAAACGTTGACCTGTTGCCCCTCCAGGCCAGCACCAATGCACCGGTTTACGACGAACTCTTCCAGGTGCTGTTCAGCATTGGCACGATGCTGTTCCTCGGCGTCCTGGGCCTGCTGATCTACACCCTGGTGCGTTTCCGTCGCAGCAGTGGCGATCTCGGCGATGGGGCCGCCACCGAAGGCAACCTGCCCCTGGAGATTGTTTGGACGGCGATTCCGGCGGTGGTGGTGTTGTTTGTGGGTCTCTATAGCTACAACATTTACGAGCGCATGGGGGGCATGGTTCCCCTCTCTGACCACGGCGCCATGCATGGCATGGCGGTGGGGGAGGAGAACGGCAATGCCAAGGTTTGGGCTGGCATTGGTGCCGCACCGGGGCTGAGCCCGGCGGTGTCTGTGGATGTAACAGCGATGCAGTTTGCCTTCATCTTCCGCTACCCAGAGAGCAACATTGTTAGTGGTCAATTGCATGTGCCTGAGGGCCAGCTGGTGCAACTACACATGCAGGCCAATGATGTGATTCATGCCTTCTGGGTGCCCCAGTTTCGGCTAAAGCAGGACATCATTCCTGGCCAGCCCACCGTGCTTGCCTTCACCGCTAGCCGACCGGGCACCTACCCGATAATCTGCGCCGAGCTTTGCGGCCTTTACCATGGCGCAATGCATACTTCCATTGTGGTCCATGGGCGCGAGTCCTACGAGCAGTGGCTCACTGAAAACACCCCCCCTCCCGTCACCGCCTGAGCTCCATAATTGCCATGGCCAACAGCATTTCCCCCCATGCCACCCACCTTCAGCCCCAGGGCTGGTGGCGTTATTTCGGCTTTAGCATTGATCACAAGGTGATCGGTATTCAATATCTTGTTACAGGCTTTTTCTTCTATTTGGTTGGTGGGGTTCTGGCGGGGATGATCCGCACCGAGTTGGCTACCCCGATCTCCGATTACCTCAGCCGTGAGGCCTACAACGAAATCCTCACTATGCACGGCACGGTGATGATCTTTCTTTGGATCGTACCGGTAGTTAATGGGGCGTTTGGTAATTATCTGGTGCCCTTCTATGTGGGGGCCCGTGACATGGCTTTTCCGCGACTCAACGCCGTGGCCTTCTGGATGATTCCACCGGCCGGTATTCTGTTAATTGGTAGTTATTTTATTGGCGGTGCCGCCCAGTCTGGTTGGACCGCCTATCCCCCGCTGAGCCTCACCACACCAGCAACCGGCCAGGTGGTTTGGATCCTGAGTGTGCTTCTGCTGGGCGGCAGCTCTATTCTTGGCGGGATTAACTTCATTGCCACGATCCTTAAGTTGCGGCGGCCTGGGTTGAAGCTGATGCAGCTGCCGATGTATTGCTGGGCGATGTTGGGCACCAGCATCCTGGTGGTGCTTTCCACGCCGGTGCTGGCTGGAACCCTGATCCTGCTGGCCTTTGACATCGTGGCCCATACGGGTTTCTTTAACCCCGTCCAGGGGGGTAATGCAGTGGTGTATCAGCATCTTTTCTGGTTCTATTCCCACCCGGCCGTTTACATCATGGTGTTGCCGGCCTTTGGCCTGGTTAGTGAGATCTTGCCAGTGCATGCCCGCAAGCCACTGTTTGGTTACACAACGATGGTGTATTCGATCCTCGCCATTGTTTTTCTGGGGCTGATCGTTTGGGCCCACCACATGTTTACCAGCGGCACTCCCCCCTGGATGCGCCTGTTCTTCACGATTGCCACCTCCTTCATCGCCGTTCCCACTGGCATTAAGTTCTTCAATTGGCTGGCCACACTCTGGGGGGGCAAGATTGCCTTAAACAGCGCCATGCTGTTTTCCTGTGCCTTTATCCTTAATTTTGTTCTCGGCGGTATCACCGGTGTGGCCCTGGCCCAGGTGCCTTTCGATATTCACGTGCACGATACTTATTTCGTTGTCGCCCATTTCCACTATATTGTTTATGGGGGTACAGTATTTGTGATTTTTGCCTCGGTATATCACTGGTATCCAAAGTTCACCGGCAGGCTGCTAAATGAGCCCCTGGGCACCCTCCATTTTGTGCTCACCTTCATTGGCTTCAACCTTTGCTTTGGTCCCCAGCATTGGCTGGGTATCAACGGCATGCCCCGGCGAGTTTCCGAATACGACCCCCAGTTCACCCTGATGAATCAGGTGAGCAGTGCCGGAGCCCTGTTAATGGCGATCAGCACCCTGCCCTTCCTTTTTAATGTTATTTACAGTGCCTTCCGTGGTGAGCTGGCAGGGGACAACCCCTGGCGGGCCTTGACCCCTGAATGGCTTACCAGTTCGCCGCCGCCGGTGGAGAACTGGCATGGGCCTGCCCCCCACGTTGAGCACCCCTACGGTTACGGAATGGTGGACCCAGCATGACTAGCTTGATTCCCCCAAGCACCGCTGAGCACGAAGCCGGTGCAGTGCTTGAGGAAGGCCACGGCGATTTCCGCCTCTTTGGCTTGGCGCTTTTCCTGGTGGCCGATGGCATGACCTTTGCCGGTCTGTTTGCGGCCTATCTCACCTTCCGGGCTGTTAACCCGCTGCCAGAGGGCGGCATCTACGAACTTGAGCTGCTGTTACCCACGCTCAACACGGTGTTGTTGGTGAGTAGCAGCTTCACTTTCCATCGGGCCGCCCGTCAGCTGCGCCTGGGGGAAGGGGCCGGCTGTCGCCGTTGGCTACTGATCACAGCGGCCCTGGGGGCAGCTTTTCTGGCCAGTCAGATGCGCGAGTATTTCACCCTTCCTTTCGGACTCACTTCAAACCTGTTTGCCAGCACCTTTTACGTGCTTACCGGCTTCCATGGGCTGCATGTGTTCCTAGGCGTGATGCTGATTTTGATCGTTTGGTGGCAGGCGCGGGCCGGTGGTTCGATCAACAGCCAGCAACATTTCGGCCTCGAGGCGGCAGAGCTCTACTGGCACTTTGTTGATGGCATCTGGGTGGTGCTTTACGGAATCATTTATTTGCTTTAGCTGCGCCTGTAGAAGGGGCGTTTCACCACCTGCACCGCTTCGCGGCGGCCGCGGATCTCCACCTCCAGGTTGGTGCCGGGCTTGCTCAGCGGGCTGGGCAGGTAGGCGAGGGCAATGGCCCGCCCCAGGCTGGGGGCCCAGCTGCCACTGCTGATTTCCCCCACCGGCTCCCCGTTGTGCCAGAGGGGATAGCCGTGGCGGGCGATGTTGCGACCCTGGAGTTCTAAGCCCACCAGGCGACGGCCCAAGCCAGTGGCTGTTTGTTGTTCCAAGGCCTCGCGGCCGATGAAGTCGAGCGGCATCTCCAGGTGCACCAGCCAGCCGAGCCCCGCCTCCAGGGGGCTGGTGCTGGCATCCAGGTCTTGGCCATAGAGGGGCAGGGCCGCCTCCAGCCGCAGGCTGTCGCGGGCGCCGAGGCCACAGGGGGTAACCCCCGCCGCCAGCAGTTGTTGCCACAGCTTTATGCCGGGCGCTTGGGCGAGGAGCAGCTCAAAGCCGTCTTCGCCGGTGTAGCCGGTGCGGGCGGCAAACACAGGCTCCCCGGCGATGGTCAGTTGCCGATGGCCAAAGCGGGGCAGCCCCGCCAGGCCCTCGCCGCAGAGACGTTCCAGCTGGCCCACCGCCTCCGGCCCCTGCAGGGCCAGCAGCACGCCATCGCCCTTGGGGTCGGCGATCTGGATGCCCTGGGGTTCCAGTTGCTGGCGGATCCAGGTGCTGTCGGCTTCGGCGCAGGCGGCATTGATCACCAGCAGCAGCTGTTCGTTGCCTTGCTGCAGGCCCTGGTCATAAACGATCAGGTCGTCGCGGATGCCGCCCTCGTTGTTGAGCAGCACGGTGTATTGGGATTCTCCGGGGCCGATGCGATCTAGGTCGCTGGGCACCAGGCCCTGGAGTTTGTTTTTCACCCCCGGCCCCCAAAGGCGCAGCACCCCCATGTGGGAAATGTCGAACAGGCCAGAGTGCTGGCGTACGGCCTGGTGTTCGGCCAGTACCCCTGCAAATTGCACGGCCATTTCCCAACCGGCAAAGGGCACCATGCGGCCGCCGGCGCTGCGGCAGGCCTCAAACAATGGGGTGCGACGCATGGACCGGGGGCGGTTGGGGCGGATCCTATGGGGGTAGCTGTGGATTTGTGCGTCTCAAGGTTTGCTTCGGTCTCCAGGAAAGAACCTGCTGATTCAGGCAAAACCCCTTGGTTTTCAGGGCGAACTAATTACGTTTGTGGCCAGTTCTGTTGCCCCATGGCCCAAAGGGATAGTTGCCGCAGTTGCCGCCATTGCCATCCGGCAGGGAATGTTTCCTGGTGCCAGTTGCGCAAACTGTCGTTGCATCCCGAGCTCACCGCGGAGCTGAGTTGCCACCACTGGACGGCCCGCCCCCCGGAGCTGCCCGATTTCCATGGGTTTAGCTCGGAGGGGGTGCGCCCCAATGACAGCCATCAGTTGCCGATCATGGGCTTGGTGCCGCTGCGAGGCTGAAGAGCAGGCTGCGCACCACCTTGGCGGCCAACACACTGCTGCATTCGCTGGGATCAAGGCTGGGGGCCAGTTCCACCACATCGGCGGCCACCAGCTGCTGACCTTGGAGTAGGTCGATCAGCCGGGCAAAGTCTGACCAGTGGAAGCCCCCAGGTTCGGGGGTGCCGGTGCCGGGCAGCACGGCGGGGTCAAACCAGTCCAGGTCTACGGTGAGATAGATGGGACGGCCCCGCAGTTTTTCCAGGCGCTCCTCCAGTTGGTTCAGCTGCACCAGCCGCTGCTGACGGCGCAGTTCCAGGAATTCGGCGCGGCTGCCGCTGCGGATCGCCACCTGCAGCAATTCGCCGCTGGGCAGCACCTCTAGGCAGCGGCGCATGGCGCAGGCGTGGCTGTGGCGGCCCCCCAGCCAGCTGTCGCGCAGGTCGGCGTGGGCATCCAGCTGCACCAGGGCCAGGTTGGGGTAGCGGTTTGCCACGGCGGCCACGGCGCCACTGCTGATCGAGTGCTCGCCGCCAAGCATCAGCGGTGCCAGGCCCAGGTCGAGCACCGCGGCGGTGGCATTGTGCACGGCCTCCACCACCGGTTCCGGGGCGCCATAGGAGATCTCCACCGCCCCCAGGTCGACGTAGGCGAGTTCCTCCAGGTCGCGGTCCAGTTGGGGGTCATAGGTTTCAAGGCCTTCGCTCACCGCCCGGATGGCGGCGGGCCCAAAGCGGGTGCCGGGGCGGAAGGAGGTGGTGCCGTCGTAGGGCACCCCAAAGAGCCCCACCTGGCAGCCGACGGGATCGCGGCGGCTGCCCATGAAGATCGCCCCATCGCGGTTGAACAGGGAGAGGTTGGCGTTACCCATGGCTCAGGCCTCCAACACCCGTTCGATGGCGGCGGGCACCGCTTCAAAGGCGCCCCGTTGCCAGCGGGGACTCCAGATCTCACAGCCGGCCGCCACCGCCGCCACCCGTTCGGGTTTCGGTTGGTGGTAGCGGGGACCATCGCTGGCGGCAAAGGTCCAACTCCACCAGCCACTGGGATACATCGGCACCCAGCCGTAGAGCGGATCGGCGTAGCCAAATACCTCGCGCAGCAGCAGCACCATGTCGATATGCACCTGGCGGAAGGCTTCCGGTGATTCGCTCTGGGTGGCGAATACCCCACCGGGCTTGAGGATCCGGCGGCAGTGCTCAAAAAAGGCGCGGTTAAACAAACCTTCGGCGGGGCCGGCCGGGTCGGAGCCATCCACCAGCACCACGTCGTAGCTGGCCGTAGCGGCGTTGGCGGCCCAGGCGATGCCATCGCCCACCGTGAGCCGGAAGCGGGGGTCCGCCCAGGCGCCAGCCCCGAGGCTGGGTAGGTGTTCCTGGCTCAATTCCACCACCCGGCCATCGATCTCCACCATGTCGAGCTGTTGAACGCCGCCGTGGCGCAGGCACTCGCGGGCGGTGCCGCCGTCGCCGCCGCCGATCACCAGCACCCGTTCGATCGATTCGGCGGAGCAGAGGGCTGGATGCACCAGGGATTCGTGGTAGTGGCGTTCCTGGCCTTCGGCGGTCATCCAGCAGCCATCCAGCAGGAGCCCTTTGCCGTAGCGCTCGCTCTCGATCACGGTGATCCGCTGGAAGGGGCTTTGTTCCTCCACCAGCACCCGCCCCTCAAGGCCATAACGCACGCCGTTGTGGTGTTCATCGATCCAGCCGGGTTCGGTCATGGGCGGGGTAAGGCAGCATTCACTTCCCCAGCTAAACCTTTGGCCTGGTTACTTGTCAGGTGGGCTATGGCACCAAGCCGCAGGGATCTGTTGGGCAAGGCCGGCTTGCTGGGCGCCGGACTGCTGCTGGGGCAGCTGCTGCCAGCGGCCGCCGAGGCCGCCCCGATCGGGCCGCTGCTGCGGGCGCGCCTGCAGGCCTGCAGCCCCCGCTCCCAGCCGCTGCAGGCCCTGCTAGAGGGCAATCAGCGCTTCGTGGCGGCCTGGGCGGAGGCCCGCCAGGCGGCGAGCCCCCAGCTGCGGATGCAGGCCCTCAAGCAGGCCTACAACGACGATTGCCAGATCGATCCCCAGGCTTTGGCTAAGGGGCAAAGGCCCTGGGCGGCGGTGCTCAGCTGCGCCGATGCCCGGGTGCCGGTGGAATGGCTGTTTAACGCTGGCGCTGGCGAGTTGTTCCAGGTGCGCATTGCCGGCAACAGCGCCTTTGATGACGGCATCGCTTCGCTGGAATACGCCGTGGACAGCCTGCAGGTGCCGCTGGTCCTGGTGTTGGGCCACAGCGGCTGTGGGGCGGTGCAGGCGGCCATGGGCCAGGGGCCGCTCAGCCCCCTGCTGGAAACGCTGGTGGCACCGATCCGAGCTTCGCTGCTGGCCGGCGATGACCTCACCGGGGCGATCCAGGCCAATGCCTGCTACGCCGCCGCCCAATTACCGCAGCGCAGTGCCCTGTTGAGCCAGGCCCAGGCCCGGGGCAAGCTCAGCATCCAGCCCGCCTATTTCGAGATCGCTTCAGGCCAGGTGAGTTTGCTGTGAGGTCTAATCAATAATCTTTTGGTAAGAATTCTGGAGGTCATCCTGGAGTACATAGGCCACACCATTGGCCCGCAGCTCGGAATCTTTATCAAGCAATCGCACCTGATAACTCCAACCCTTGGGCAGCTTTAGGCGTTCGCCGAGGCGATCAAGATCCGTAATCTTGAGATTGGGGTCAACGATCTGGGCGTAGCTCTGCATCCGATATGTTTCCCCAGTGGGGGAGTTGAGCTCATATATTTTTTTACCCTTAAGATAGCTAAAGACAGTGGTGCGTTCCACCGTTATTGCCCGGTAAGGCCGTTGATTGGTTAACATGTTTGACAGGTTGAACTTCATCAAAGCCCGCTGGCGGAATTGCAAGCCATTGAACTCAACAACCCGTCCAGACTTGGTGGCCGCCTCGGCTGTAATTGAATCCATCATCCAATAACGGGGCCCGTTTAATTTAACGAGAAAGGCGTCGTAGGTATTTGCCAGCTCCTTGGCATTTTGGCGGGCCCAGAGGTCTGCGGGGCAATTATTAAGACCGGCGGTGTTGAATACCGGTATCTCAAAGTTGAAGCCGCGACGGAAGATGGGAATGATTTCGCAATAACGTGAGTCCCGCAGGTCCTTTGGGGGTGGGAGGAATTGGCTTTGCTTAACGGTGGGGATCGCCTCTGGGCCCTCAGGCTTGGCCGCGGCACTGGGGCCACTGGTGCTGAAAAGCGCCAGGGCAAGAAGCAAGGCCGCGCCCTTAACCACCATCACAGAAACCCTGGTTTAGACAATCTATTTTGCATGATTAGCCTGGGCCCATGGAGCTAGACCAGCTGCGGCTCACTGACCGGATTGCGATTCCAGCGGTGGAGTTTGGCTGGCGTTTTTCCCGTTCCTCCGGCCCCGGCGGCCAAAACGTAAACAGCACCGATTCCCGGGTGGAGCTGGTGTTCAACCTGGCCCAGAGCGAGGCGCTGCCCCCGGCCCTCAAGGCCCGCGCCCTGGAACGGCTGGCCAGTCGCCTGCTGGAGGGAACCGTGGTGATTGCGGCCTCGGAATACCGCTCCCAGTGGCGGAACCGCCAGGCGGCCCTGGCCCGCTTGGCGGAGCTGTTGCGCCAGGCGATCGCCCCGCCCGCCCCGCCCCGGCGCCGCACTAAACCCACCAAGGGATCGGTGGAGCGGCGACTCCAGGCCAAACGTCAACGCAGCTTTATTAAGGGTCAGCGCCGGGACAGTAAGGACGACTGAGCCCCGTTTGGCTTTAGGAACCTTGTTCCGCCCGAATCTCGGCCTTGGCTTGCTGCCAGAGGGCCTCCAGTTCCTCCAGGGGGCGACCGCTGAGGTCGCCGGCGAGGGCGGCTTCCACCCGGCCGAAACGCTCCAGGAAGCGCTGGTTGGTGCCGGCCAGCCCCTCCTCCGGGTCGAGCTGGCACCAACGGGCCACATTCACCAGCGTGAAGAGCAGGTCGCCCAGTTCGGTTTGGGCATGGCTGCGGTCGCCAGTGGTTTCGGCTGCGGCGAGGGCCTGCTTGAGCTCATCCAGTTCCTCGTGCACCTTGGCCCACACGCCATCGATGTTGTTCCATTCGAAACCGGCGGCCGCAGCTTTCTTGGAGATCGCCATGGCTCCGGCCAGGGCCCCCTGGCCCCGCAACTTGCGGCGCAGTTCGTCGGCGAGGGAAAGGTCCTCCCCCCGGGTCGCCTGTTCCTGGCGTTTGATCTCCTCCCAGCTGCGCTGTTCACCGCCAAAGACATGGGGATGGCGCCGCACCAGCTTGGCGCTGATCGTTGCCGCGACGCTGGCCAGGTCAAAGGCCTGACGTTCCTGGGCCAGTTGGGCATGGAGCACCACCTGGAGCAGCAAATCGCCGAGTTCATCGGCTAGGGCAATGTCATCCCCCTGGCGCAGGGCATCGGCCAGTTCATGGGCTTCCTCCAGCAGGTAGGGGATCAGCGATTGGTGGGTTTGGGCCTGGTCCCAGGGACAGCCCCCTTCGGGATCCCGCAGGCGGGCCACCAGGGTCACCAGGGTGGAGATGGGGTGGGGGTCGCTCACCGGCGTAGGGGTGGGGGCAGGGGATCCCCATCCTGGAGGAGATGCAGCCAGGCGCTGGCCTCTAGGCCCGCAAGGGCGGTGAGCACCAGCGGTTGTTGCTGTTGCCAGAGGCTGGTGCCCCATTGCCAGAGCGCCGTGGGGCGCGGGGCGCCCAGGGGCTGTAGCAATAGCGAAAAGCCGAGCAGCAGCAGGCCGAGGTAGACGAGCCGCAGGCCACTGCCCAGCAGCGGGCCATGGGAAAGCAGGCCCCGGTGGCGCACCAGTTTTCGGTAGGGGGCCCAGAGGGGGGCGAGGGGGCCCCAACGGCGGCTGGGTTTGGAGCGGGTGTCTAGGTCTGGCGAAAGCCAGAGGCCCCCCACCAGGAAGCCGAAACTGCCGGCCAGCAGCCCCCCCCAACCGAGCAGCGGCCAGCAGAGCAGGCCAAAGGGCAGGGCACACCAGGAGGTGAAGCGGTCGTGGTTGCTGCCGCTGGCCATTACCAGAGGTGATTCACGTGTACATAGCAATGCAGGGCTGGATCAGCGGTGATCAACACGGCATTGGCGGCCCGGGCCTGGGCCACCAACAGGCGGTCGCTGAGGTTGCCGGGGAATTTGCCTGGCAGTTGGCTGGCGGCTAGGGCCAGGGGGGCTGTGATCGGCAGCACCTGGAGGCCTTCCACGCTGGCTAGTTCGGCCCACCAGCGCTCCACGCCCATGCTGAGGGCGAGGCGACCTTCCTGCTCCAGGGCCCCCAGCTCCCAGGCGCTAATGGCAGACACCAGCAGCTCCCCTTCCCCCAGGGCGGTGGCGATGGCGGCCTGCACCCGGGGGGAAAGTTTGAGGGACTGGCCCGTGGCCCAACTCAGCAACGGGGCTGTGTCTAGGAGGGTGGCAACCATGGCTCAGGTGGGTGGCAGCAGGGGATCGTGAAAATGGCGCAGGGAACCGCGCAGCTGCTCCAGGGGGTTGGCGGGGTTGGGGGGGCTGTAGGGCCGGATTTCAAGGCAGGGACGGCCGTGGTCTGAAATCACCAGGGGGCTGCCGGTGGCTTCCACCTGGCGGAACAGCTCGAGAGCTTGGGCCTTGAAGCGGGTTTTGGAGATGGCGTTTCGGGAGGCATCCAGGAGCTCTGGCTGGCTCCACCAGAGGGGCTGCTGGCGGGGGGTGAGTTGCGGCCCATTCGGTAGAGGCGCATTCAGGCCCGGCCTATTCACTGGCTTATTCACTGGCGAAAAGCCCTCCTCCGACACTCTCTTGAATTTAACCCTAGTCATCTAACCCTGGTCATTTTCAAGAGACTGGCCGCAGCCTATCCATCCATCCATCCATCCATCTATCCATCCATCCATCTAGACCCATTCGCCCACTCGCCCGTCCACTCCCCCCCTTTTTTTCCTCTCTGCCAGTCCAGTGCTGTCCGGGTCCTCTGCTGGCCCTTGCCCGGTCGCTTGCCAGAGCACCGTCACAAGGCAGAATGCAAAGCTCGGGCGATTAGCTCAGCGGTAGAGCGCCTGCCTTACAAGCAGGATGTCCCTGGTTCGAAACCTGGATCGCCCATCCCGAGAAACCTGCTGCTGTAAGGCTTTTACGGCTTTGGTTCCGGAGCTCAGAATCGGCCTTGAACACGCTTTGCGCACCTGTCTAAGGCTGCTTGCTCAGACCAACCCCTTCCTCTCCGCCCGTTACACCGGCTTTGATCCAGTGAAGGCAGCCGCCCCTGCCACCTCCGACTTCGAGGCCCTGGAAAACCTGCGCCATTTGCCGACGTGTTTGCCCTTCTGGGCTATGACAGCGTGCAGCTCGCCGCCGCCTCAACCTGGCGGCTCAGCTACTTGATCTTCAGCTGCTTGCCTGAGCGGCTCTGGCGCAAGCTTCACAGCTAGACTAGGCATCAAGCGGAATAACTTAACCTGCGATAGATTGATGAATAATGCGGTTGCGGCCGTTCTGTTTGGCTTTGAATAGGGCATCATCTGAGCGCTTGAGCAGGCTGGTGCCATTGTCCAGTTTGTAATCAGCAAGGGTTACGCCTACGCTTATGCTCACTTTGCAATTGGACCCATTGAGATTATGAATTGTGTTGTCAATGGATTGGCGTAGGGCTTCCATTACGTTGAGGGCGTCATTAAGGGGGCAGGCGGGTAAAATAACAACGAATTCATCGCCGCCAAAGCGACATAAATAATCTGTGCTGCGCAGTCTTTGTTTGGCTTGCTGGGCTACTGCACGCAGTACTTCGTCGCCGCCAAGATGGCCATGGGTATCGTTGATTTGTTTGAAATAATCTATGTCAAAGGTTACGCAGCAAAGCGGTTCGCCAGTGCGGCTACCCCGGGCCAGCTCCTGTTCAAGAATCTCATCCAATTTGCGTCTATTAAGGCAGCCTGTGAGATCATCTGTTGTACTTAGTAGTGCTAGTTGATCGCGGGAGTTGGCCAGTTCCTCATTGCTGGCTTGCAACTCTCTGGTGAGATTATTGGTGCGAAGAATCCGTTCATTTACTAGGGATGCCAGGGTGGAGAATTCCGTGATCGCAGACATCCGCAGCAGCGGCAAACCAACAGGTTGCTTGCTGATGGCCTCTGATTCGGAGAGGAAGGGGGCAATCAGCAGACTGAATTGCGCCTGAAAGGAGCGCGACAGCAATTCGGCAATCACGACACCGATGCCGATCACAGCCGCCAGGCTGTATAGGATTTCCGTGGAGAGGTGTTGCATCCGAATCACCGTCTCCCGGGCGGGCATTACTACTTGGATGCTCTTGTAGGGGCTGTTGGCTTGATTTGGCCACTTGCTTTCAAGCGTCCAGTAGCCATTAATCCATTTCTTAAGCAGCGGAACCTTCTTCTTTGTGATCAATATATTTAAGTTTGGCACGGTGATGAATTGCTTGTCGCTAGCCTTGTAATTATTGCCTAGTGATTCAAACAGTGCGGGGCTGCTGCTGAATTTACTGCCATCAGTCTTGGTTATTTGATAGTTTATCTTCTGGGCAAATGCTTGGTGTGGGGTCGGGCTGGAGGGACTTTCTTGTGTGTTAGTAGCGCCAGTGTCAGTGTCAGTGTCAGTGTCAGTGTCAGTGCCAGTGCCAGTGGCGACACCATTGCCTTGGTTGCTAAGGTCTCTTTCGATTGAATTTGTAATAAGGCTAAGGGTATCAACAATTCCACCCTGGGTTGACTCGCTAACCTGATGGGCGCTGAAGATTGTATTGGCTAGGGTTGGCAGGGAAATGCAAGTGAAAACCAGGGCAAATATCATGCTGCGAACTGATATGCCATGAGTGGTGGTGCCCTGGTATTTTTTGCCATTGAGTTTTAGCAGCAGCAGGCGTAGGCTGAGGTAAAGTAGGAATCCAATGGCTGAATTGATTACACCATTAATGGCTTGTTTGATGGCTACCACGCCTACGTTGGCGCTGTCCATATGCAGTATTCCGCTGTAGAATATCCAAACAAGCGGCATGCCAATTAGCAGCCAGTAGATCATGTCTACAAGAATCACACTGCCATCTTCGCGGGAGTGGGATGTTGAGCGGCGGAGATTTACCCAGTAGTAGATTGCTAATTGTTCAAGGGCGAAAATGATTACGGCCCAGGGGTGGCCCCAAAGGCTCCAGGTGGCAAAACCAGCTAGAGTGCCTGCAATTAAACCCCAGGGGCCGCGCCATTGTAGGGTTAGCAAGATGGCTAGGCTTTGGCCAAGTAAAACATTAACTCCAAAGAATAGCGGTAAATTTAAGAGGTTAATGCCATAGGCAGCGGCAGCAATGGCTAGGGTGATGATCAGCTGTGTGCTGAGCTTAAGTTTGAACTGTTTCATCTGACGAGCGCCATTTTGGCTTGGCTAAGGGTGTGCTGAATTAACTCTTTTTCCGCCATCGCGCCGGCAAATAGGTTCCCCTGGCCTTCCCTGTAGCCATGTTCAATTGGCCAGCTTCTCTGGAATTCTGTTTCGATCCCTTCGGCAGTTACCTCGAGATCAATCTCATTGGCAATGTGAAGGATCGCCTGGCCGAGGCAGGTTTTAAACCATTGACGATTTTCATCAACCAGACTGATCAAGCTGATTGGGGTGCCGGCGATGCAGCGGGCGATCTCCCCCAGGTCGTCGTAGAGGGATTCTTGCTTTGAATCAAGAAGTTCAAAACTGTGCAACTCCGCCAAGCGCTGCGGTTCGTTCGTAGGAATGGGCGCTTGCTTCATCTTCGTTCGTGCTTCATTGCTCCTTACTCATTGCTCCTTACTCATTCCTCCTTTAGGACCGCTCCCTCAGGTTTAAATGAGCTGCGTTGCCACAAGTGAGCTTAGCTGCTTTGATTTATTGCAGATTATGCACTTTTTGAACTTTCGCCCCCAGGCTTAGACTGGGACTGGGACTGGGACTGGGACTGGGACTGGGACGTCTGTCTGCCGATCAGTCCTTTGCCTTGCCCAGGAAAAACTTATTCTTTTGTAAGGAACTATTAATGGAATCCAGCCCAGAGGAAAGCCCAGGCCAATACCTGAACCAACGGGCTCACCCAAGGGAGACGGTGTATGGGGAGGTGGAAGGTTCCTTGCTGTTGGTAGGCGATGCTTCGGCCCAGCCGATGGCTGTAAACCTTGCCGATTGGAGTCCGGCTGGGGCAAGTGTGCTGCTGCCGGCCGGTGCTGTGCTCACCCCTGGGCAGCTGGTGCTGTTACGGCTTGGCTTTACAGGGCCGGATGGGCCGCTTGAGCGCCAGGCCACAGTGCGTTGGTGCGAAGTCACCGGCTGGGTGTCGGTGGTGGGCCTGGCCTTTGTGGCTACTGAATGAGTCCCCTTTCCAGCAGGTAGCTGGCCAGGTTTGAAATGCTGCGACCTTCCTCATCGCTGCGCTCGGTGAGGCGGCGATGGGTTTCCCAGGGGATGGTGATTGAGATCCGCTGGGGGGAGCGTGTAATCAGTTCGCGGCGGCTCAGGGGGCGGGTAGTAGTGGCTTGCATGGCTGAGTTTTGGGGTTAACGGCCCAAGGGCCCTAGCCCCACCTATGTAGACGATATGCAGCTTTAATGCAGAGGGCGTGTGCCAATCTACAAACTGGCTACAGCCCCCCTGGCCTCCAGTTCCCCCACCCGTGCTTCCAGGTCGCTGAGCCGGTCCAGCAGGTCAGCGCTCCGTCCCATCTGGGCCCCATCCAGGTCTGCCCCCACCAGCCCCAGCACATAGGCGGAGACGGTGAGGCTTTTCTCGGCTGCCCGATCTTTGACCCGCTTCACCAGTTCCGGTGAGGCAAGGATGCTCAGTTGGGATCTGGCCATTCCTCAGTCTTCGGGGAAGAGCAGGTCTGCCAGTTCGTCAGCATCCACGTCGTAGGCCCGGGCCAGGGTGGTTTCCACGGCGGCGGTTACTTCCGAGGGCAGGAAGCGCAGGGCATTCATCGCGTCTTCGGCGATGTCTTCCGAATTGAGCTTTTCTCCTTCGGGATTTAGCTTTTCGTCATTGAGCACAGCCAACACCCAACTCTGGTAGGCGTACACCAGGTCGGAAAACTCCAGATCGGGATCATTCAGGTCGAGGGCCATCGGATCGGGGCTCGGGCCGTTCAGTCTGCCTTGATCAGCCCCACTTGCAGGCCCCGCATCACCGCCTGTGTCCGGCACCTCACCCCAAGCTTCTGGTGGATCTGGCTCACATAGCCCTTCACGGTGTTGGCCCTTAGCCCCAAACTCCTGGCCAGATCTTTGGTTTGGGCACCCTGGTGCAGCCCCTGCAGCACCTCCAGTTCCCGGGGCGTTAGCTGGGGCCGTTCGGGGCTGGCCCCCCCCAACAGCGAGCGGTCCACGTAGGCCCCCTCCCCCTGCAAGCTGCGCAGGGCATCGAGAAATACGCCGCGGCCCAGCCGTTGCCGGTTGCACACCGCATCGACCCCCAACTCCAGGGCCTGCTTCCAGTGGAAGCGCTGGGCTTGGCTCACCAGCACCAGGGTTTTTAGCTGGGGTTGCAGGGCCTTGCAGCGTTGGATCAAGCTGAGGCCATTGCCCTGTTCGAGCTCGTCTTGGCAGATCAATAGCTGGGGTTGGCGGGTTTTAACCAGCTGGAAACCCTCCTCTTCCGTGGTGCAGGCCCCCTCCAGGCGGGGGCCACTCTTGATCGAGCTCACCTGATGTACCAACAGGGCCCAATCACCAACGCAGAGCACCAAGCGCTGGCCCTCCAGCAGGCTGAGGATGGCTTCATACCTTTGCTGAATAGCGCCCATCTGGGCCGTGAGATCCATGGCGGGGCAATGGCTGAGTGCTGGTAGGAAGGAAGCCTTGTCCCCAAAAGAGGAGACTGCGATGGCCATGGCTGTGCCGGAAGCCGAGGAGCTCCAAGCCGCCCTGCTGGATTTTGCCCTCGCCGAGCTGATTCGTCAGCACCGTTGCAGCTTTATGCCGCTCTGGAGCCGCGACAGCTGGGCAAAATTTCTGATCTGGTTGGCCCTTAATTGCGGTTGCAGTGGAGATCGCCAGGCCCTTGAGGCCTTTGCCAGCTCCCTGGGGCCCTCGCTTAGCGGCCGGCTGCGGCGCTTGTTTTTTGAGCGGGAGCTGGAAAATCTGCAGTTGCGGGTGCTCGCCGATCCCGCCGAGGCCCAGGTGTTGCTGCTGCCCCTCGGCCCCGCCCGCTGCCCGGAGCTAGAGGCGGTGGCGGCGGCGTTAGAGGCGCTGGGTCTCACGGCGCTGGTGCTGGAGGATTGCAGCCGCTGGCAGATCCATGAGGCCCTGGTGGCGGTGCCCTGGCGGGCGCCTGCCCTTTGAGACGATGGCCCCACCGCCGTAGCTGTGCCGTGCCCGAGGCCCTATCCCCCGCTGAAGCTTTGTCGCCCGCAGAAGCCCTGCCCAAGATCTACGACCCGCTCGGCACCGAAGCCCGCTGGCAGCAGGCCTGGGAGCAGCAGGCCGCCTTCCATCCCGATCCCCAGGCCCCGGGTGAACCCTTTTGTGTGGTGATCCCGCCGCCAAATGTGACCGGCAGCCTGCACATGGGCCATGCCTTCAACACCGCCCTGATCGACACGATCGTGCGTTTCCAGCGCCTACGCGGCAAGAACGTGCTCTGCCTGCCCGGCACCGACCACGCTTCGATCGCCGTGCAAACGATCCTGGAGAAACAACTCAAGGCGGAAGGCAGCAGTAAGGAGCACCTGGGGCGGGAGGCGTTCCTGGAGCGGGCCTGGGCCTGGAAGGCGGAGAGCGGCGGCACGATCGTGGCCCAGCTGCGGCGCCTTGGTTATTCCGTTGATTGGCAGCGGCAGCGGTTCACCCTGGATGCCCAGCTGAATACGGCCGTGGTGGAGGCCTTTGTGCGCCTGCACGACCAGGGTCTGATCTATCGGGGTGAATACCTGGTGAATTGGTGCCCCGCCTCCGGTTCGGCGGTGAGTGACCTGGAGGTGGAGATGAAGGAGGTGGATGGTTTCCTCTGGCATTTCCGCTATCCGCTCGCCTCCGGGCCCACCGCCGATGGCACCACCCACCTGGAGGTGGCCACCACCCGGCCGGAAACCCTTTTGGGAGATACGGGTGTGGCGGTGAACCCCAGCGACCAGCGTTATGCCGCCCTGGTGGGGCAAACCCTCAGCCTGCCCCTGGTGGGTCGGCTGATTCCGATCGTGGCCGACGAGCACGTGGACCCCGGCTTCGGCACCGGCTGCGTCAAGGTGACCCCCGCCCACGACCCCAATGACTTCGCCATTGGCCAGCGCCATGGCCTGCCCTTGATCACGGTGATGGCCAAGGACGGCAGCATGAACGCCGCCGCCGGCCGCTTTGAGGGCCTTGATCGTTTTGAGGCGCGCAAGGCGGTGGTGGCGGCGATGGAGGCGGAGGGCTTCCTGGTGAAGGTGGAACCCCATCGCCATGCCGTGCCCTATTCCGACCGGGGCAAGGTGCCGGTGGAGCCGTTGCTCTCCACCCAGTGGTTTGTGCGCACCGAGCCATTGGCGAGCCGTTGCCGCGGGGCCCTGGCCAACCCCGCCGGCGCCGCACCCCAGTTCGTGCCGGAGCGCTGGAGCAAGGTGTACCGCGATTGGCTCACCGACATCCGTGATTGGTGCATCAGCCGTCAGCTCTGGTGGGGCCATCGCATCCCCGCCTGGTTTGTGGTGAGTGAAACCGCTGGCGAGATCACTGACAGCACCCCCTATGTGGTGGCCCGTGATCAAGCCGAAGCCCTCGCCAAGGCTGAGGCCCAGTTCAGTGGCGGCAGCCCTGGCCAGCCGGTGCAGATCGAGCAAGACCCAGACGTGCTCGACACCTGGTTTTCCAGCGGTCTCTGGCCCTTCTCCACCCTGGGCTGGCCCGATGGGGCGGCCCTTGATCTGGCCAAGTGGTATCCCACCAGCGTGCTGGTGACTGGTTTCGACATCATCTTTTTCTGGGTGGCCCGGATGACGATGCTGGCCGGGGTTTTGGATCCGCGCGGCGTTGGCGAGCCCTGGATTCCCTTTGCCGATGTGTACATCCACGGCCTGGTGCGGGATGAACAGAACCGCAAGATGAGCAAATCAGCGGGCAACGGCATCGATCCGTTGCTGTTGATTGAGCGCTACGGCGCCGATGCCCTGCGCTTTGCCCTGGTGCGGGAGGTGGCCGGTGCCGGCCAAGACATCCGCCTTGATTACGACCGCAAAACCGACAGCTCCGCCACGGTGGAGGGGGCGCGCAACTTCGCCAACAAGCTCTGGAATGCCAGCCGCTTTGCCCTGATGAACCTCGGCGGCGAAACGCCCGCGAGTTTGGGGGATCCAGATCCGGCCCAGCTGCAGTTGGCCGACCGTTGGATCCTCTCGCGGCTGGCGCGGGTGAATCAGGAAACCGCTGAGCGCTATGGCAACTACGGCCTCGGAGAAGCCGCCAAGGGGCTCTATGAGTTTGCCTGGAATGAGGTGTGCGACTGGACGATTGAATTGCTCAAGCGGCGCCTGCATGTGCCCGCTGAGCTGGAGGGGGCTGCCCGGGAGGCGGCCCTCGCCGACCAGCGCAGCGCCCGCCAGGTGCTGGCAAAGGTGCTCAACGAGCTTTTGTTGATGTTGCACCCGCTGATGCCGCACCTCACTGAGGAGTTGTGGCATGGGCTCAGGGGCGCCCCGATCGAAACGCTGCTGGCCCTGCAGCCTTGGCCGGCCCTAGATCAGGCGGCCCTTGATTCTGAATTAGAAGAGTTGTTTGCCGAAACGATCGAATTGATCCGGATGGCCCGCAACCTCAGGGCCACGGGCGGTTTAAAACCCGGCCAAAAGGTTTCGCTGGTGGCGATTACCACCAGCCGCCCTGAATTACAGCGGGTGTTGGAGTTGGCGGTGCCAGATATAGAGGTGCTGGTGAAGGCGGAACGGGTTGAAGTGTTCTCCAGCATGCCCGAATTACCCCGCTCACTTATGGGGATCAGTGGCAGCGCCCAGGTGCAACTGCAGCTGCCGGAGCAGGATCTCGCCGCCCTCCGCAGCCGCCTGGAAAAAGACCTAGCCAAGGCTGAAAAAGAGATTGCCGGCCTGGCCGGCCGCCTCGCCAACCCCAACTTTGCCGATAAGGCCCCAGCGGAGGTGGTGGCCGAGTGCCAAGCAAACCTGGCCGAGGCCCAAGCCCAAGCCCAGTTGGCCCAACAACGGCTGGCCGATCTGGGCTGATAGGGAGGGGGGCTTACTGCCCTTCAGCCCCAGAGGCTTTTCGGTAGGGCGAGGAAACCATTCAGCAGCAGGATGAAGAGCAGCACCAGGGAGGCGAGGGCAAAGCAGCGCTGCCAGCGGCCCAGGTTTCCCTGGAGCCAATTGCTGTAGAAGCGGCTTACAAAGGGCACCAGAAACCAGGAGGTGGCCGCCACACAAATTGAATTGCTTACCAGCATCACGATTGGATAGCCAACGCCTTTAAGGCTGAGGTGCAGCAGGGGAGTGAGCACCATCACCGTGGGATAAAGGGTGAGCAGCACCAGCAGGTTTACCTTCCACTTAGGCGTGGGTTGGTTGATGCTGCGGGCTAACCAGCGGCTGTAGCCCTCCCAGTTGCCATGGCCGCGGAATTGGAAGTAATTTTGTTCTTCCTCTTGGCGCAATAGGCGCCGCCGTTCTGGGTGATCCAGCCAGTTGATGCAAGCTTCAGGGCTTTCAAAGCGCAGCACGGTTTGAAAGTGGCGAATCTCCCCCTCCCCGGGCAGCAAACGCCTCTCTTGGTATAGATAGCCCGGCTGCTGGCTGGCTAACTGGTGCAGTTGCTCGCTGAAGTTGTAAAAACTATCGAGCTTGGCGGCGCGCACCTGCTGCTCGAAGATGTATTCAAAGGGTTCGGCGGCGTCGGCGTTGCGGGGGGCCTGTTGCGGCTTTGACATGGCTGCTCAGGCGATCAGTGCTCTTGGCACCATGGCATGGACACCGCGATTGCGGTTCACCATCTGGGTGATGTGTAGGTCGCAGGCCAGGCTGCAAAACACATAGGCTTCCTCCCGTTCCCAGCCAGTGAGGCTCACCAGCCAATCCAGCATGCGCCGGGAGGCCTGTTGGGCCGCCAGGTTTAGGTCGGCATCAAAGCCCATGGTGATGTAGTGGCTGGGGGTGATTGCCCGGGGAAAATCAAGCGGTGCTTGGTCGCTGGGGCGCTTGTGCAGCACCAGTTGGAAGCTGCCCTTGAGGCAGGTTTCCAGGGCGGTTACATCCATTTCGCCATCGCCCTGCACCCCATGGCCATCGCCGGCGGAGAAGTGGGCCCCTGGCACAAACACCGGCAGAAACAGGGAGCTGCCCACCCGTAATTCCTTGTTGTCGATATTGCCGCCAAATTCGCCGGGGGGCACCGAACTCAAGCGACCCTTCTCCGCCGCTGGCGCCACCGCCAACACCCCAAAGAAGGGATCTAGGGGTACGTCTACCCCCCAGGGCAGCCGGGTGGTCATCGCCTGGCGATCGATTGCCAGGATCCGGTGACTGGCATGGGGGAATTCCTCCGGCAGCACGCCGGCCCCAGGACGCATCAGGTTGTAGCCCCAGTCTTCAGTGAGTTCGATCGCCTCGATCTTCACCTCCAGGGTGTCGCCGGGCTCAGCGCCGCGCACGGCGATCGGCCCCGTGAGGATGTGGGGCCCATCGATCGGAATTACGGTTTCGATGATCTCCCGGTGGCTCGGCCGCACGAAGGAGAGGTCACCGCCCAGGTCGGCGCGGCCGCCGGAGAAGCTGTTGATAACCACCAGATCGCCGGAATCAACCGTGAGTTTTGGCGTAATGGCGGCGTCTAGATGGCCCCAATGGATCGTCTGGGGAGTGGCGTCTAGGAAGTGTTGGGCCATGGTTCAGACAATGGGCGGTAGAGGGGCCCGCTGGAAGCGGTCGCTGTCTTGGCTGTAGATGGCGATATTGGCGTAGCGCAGCCAGTTCACCAGGGTGCGGAAGCTTTGTTCGGCCTGGGGGGTGGTGAGGTGTTCGTCCATCAGGTCGAGCACGATGTCGCCACTCACCTCATGGCGGCGGTTGCGATCTAGCAAACGTTCCACGGTTTGCACCATAGGCACCCGTTCCCGCATTAATTGGGCCAGCAGTTGCCGTTGGCCCGATTCATCGGCCTTGCGCAGGCTGCGGCCATGGTCACTGAGCTGAAGTTTGCCGTTTTCCCCCTCCAGCAAGCCCAGCAGCGTGCCCGCTTCGATCAGGGGCAGCAGATTTTCATCGCTCAGGCCCAGCTCCCCCGCCAGTTGAGACAGCCGTCGCCGTTTTTGTTTGGGCAGCAGGGTGACCAGATCGGTGAGCGAGGCCAATCGGCAGCTGGGCAGAGCGGCCAAGACGCGCCGGGGGGTCGCTGTTGCCGGCTTGCTTTCCGATTCTTTTGCACCAATCGTGCGCTCCGGATTGGTCATGTAGCCGTAGAGCTCCTCCACCAGGCTGGTGAACTGGGGGTGGTCCTTGTCCCGGGGCCGCGGCAGCGGGTTGGCAACAATGCCGCGGATCACCCCGGGGTTTGCCCCCAACAGCACCACCCGATCGGAAAGCAACACCGCCTCTTCGATGTTGTGGGTCACGATCACGATCGCCTTGGCCGGGAAGTTGCCCTTGGCCCAGAGTTCATCGATGTCTTGGCGCAGGTTTTCGGCGGTGAGTACGTCGAGGGCGCTGAAGGGTTCATCCATGAACAGCAACCCTGGGTTGAGCACAAAGGCGCGGGCAAAGCCCACCCGTTGGCGCATGCCGCCGGAGAGTTCGCGGGGGTAGGCCTCGGCGTAGCCCTCTAAACCCACCATCGCCAGGGCCTCCAGGCCCCGTTCGCGGATGCGATCGGGCGCCACCCCTTGGGCCTCCAGGCCCACGCCCGTGTTGTCGAGCACCGTGAGCCAGGGCAGCAGCGCGAAGCTTTGAAACACGATCGCCACATCGGGATTTACCCCCTGCAGGGGGCTGCCCAGGTGTTGGATCGTGCCGCTGGATGGGGCAATCAGGCCGGCCATCAGCCGCAGCAGGGTGCTTTTGCCACTGCCGCTGCGCCCCAACAGCGCCACCACTTCGCCCTCGTTCACCTCCAGTTCGATGTCGTCGAGGATCGTCACCGGTCCACTGCGGTCGGCGGCGGGGAAGGCCTTATGCACCTGGTGCAGTTCGAGCAGAGCGGTCATGGGAACAGGGGCGGGGGGCTGGCTGGTGGAGGGCTGAAATTCAGAGGGAGAAGCGGCGTTCGGCGAGGCGGTAGAGGGGGCGCCAGAGCAGGCGGTTGAAGCCCACCACAAACAGGCTCATCACCATCAAGCCCAGCAGGATGCGGGGTTGGTCCCCCTTGGCGGTGGCACTGGCGATGTAGGAGCCGAGGCCGGCGGTGCGCAGGGTGGTGTTGCCCCAGGTAACAACCTCCGCCACGATCGAGGCGTTCCAGGCGGCCCCGCAGGCGGTGATCGCCCCCGTAACCCAGGCGCTGAATACCGCCGGCAGCAGGAAACGATCCCAGCGTTGGCGGCCCCGCAGCTGGAACACCTGGCTCATTTCGCGCAGGTCGGAGGGAATCGCGCTGGCCCCGGCGGTGCTGTTGAACAGCACATACCACTGGGAGCCCAGGGCCATCAGCACCACACAGCCCAACCACATCGGCAGATGGGTGGCCAGGAAAGCCACCGTGAAGAAGGGGAAGAGCAAGTTGGCGGGGATGCTGGCCAGCATCAGAATTAACGGTTGCAGCAGGGCGGAAAGCCGCGGCCGCAGGCCGATGCTCACGGCCAGGGGCAGGAACACCAGGGTGCTCAGCCCCACCACCGCCAGCACCCGCCCCAGGGTGAGCAGGCCATAGCCAACCACCAGCAGCGTTTCATTCAGGCCCACCTTTTGCAGCACCAGCCGCACGGCCAACACCACGGCCCCACTGGCCAGGCCCAACAGCAGGGCATCGAGCCAGCGGGGCACGGTGGCGGCTGGGCCAACGCTGGCCCGGGCTGGGGGGGTGAGATCTGCCAGCAGTTGGCCCAGGGGTTGGAAGCCCCGGCCAATCAAGCGGCGCAGCTGCTGCAGCCCCCGCGAGCGGCCCAGCAACTCCAAAAACCAGGAACGGGGCGCCAGCCCGGCACCGCTGCTGTCCATGCGGAAGCGGTCGCTCCAGGCCACCAGCGGGCGCCAGAAAAGCTGATCGGATAAAACCACCACTAGCACCATCGTCAGCAGGGCCCAGAGGATGCAGTCCATGCGCTGTTTGGCGATGGCGGTGGCCACGTAGGAGCCCAGGCCCGGCAGGGTGTATTCGGAGTTGTTAACGCTGATTGCTTCGCTCTGGGTGGCAAAAAACCAGCCCCCGGCGAAACTCATCATGCCGTTCCACACCAAGTTGATGGTGCCGTAGGGCAGATCCAGCCGGGTGAAGCGTTGCCAGCCGCTGAAGCGATAAAGCCGGGCGGCTTCATTCAGCTCCCCGGGCACCGTGCGCAGGGATTGGTAATAGGAAAAGATCAGGTTCCATACTTGGCCGGTCACGATCGCAAAGATCGAAGCGGCCTCCAGCCCCAGCAGACTGCCCTTAAATAGCTGCAGAAAAAACGACACGGTGATGGCCAGAAAGCCCAGCACCGGCACCGATTGCAGCACATCAATGATCGGCATGATGATCCGTTCGGCCACGGCATTGCGGGCCGCCAGGGTGCCGATGCCCAGGCAGAGGGCCAGGGAAATGCCCAGGCCGATGAACATCCGCAGGCTGGAGCGGGCGGCGTAGTAAGGCAGCAGGGCGGGGTTGAGGTTCAAGCCCGGTAGGGCGTCGCTGCCCGGGTGAAAACTCACCGCCATCTGGCTGCCCAGTTGGGCGATGCCGGCCACCAGGGCCAGGGCCAGCACCAGCAGGGCCGCATCTAGCCAGCCACTGCCCCTGGCCAGCTGCAGGCTGGCGTTGGCAGTATTCGTTTGCGTGTTTGGGACCGTTGCCATGGCTGGGGCTCTAGGTCCGTGGGGTTAAGGCTGGCTTTGATCCAGCAGGGTCAGCAGATCGGCCTCAGTCAAGATCGGCACCCCCAGGGTTTTGGCCTTCCCCAGCTTGCTGCCCGCCTCCTCGCCGGCCACCACAAAACTGGTTTTTTTGCTCACGGAAGCGCTCACCCTGCCGCCGGCGGCTTCGATCAGGGCCTGGGCGGCGCTGCGGCTGAGGCTGGGCAGGCTGCCTGTAAGTACGAAGGTTTGGCCGGCTAGGGGCGTTTCGGCGCCAGCGGCCGCCCCTACTAGACCAGCCCCAGGGCCCGCCAGCTCAGGGCCAGTTGCCCCCAGGGAGAAGCCCAGGCTTTCCAGTTGGCCCAGCAGTTGCTGGTTGGCTGGCGTGGCGAACCACTGCTGCAGCGACTGGGCAATTTCAGCGCCGATGCCATACACGGCAGTGATTAGCTCGGGGCTGTCGCTGGCGGCGCTGGCCAGGGCGGCGGCATTGGCAAAGGCCCGCGCTAAGGCCTTGGCGTTCACCTCCCCCACATGGTGGATCCCCAGGCCATAGAGCTGCCGGTGCCAGGGCTGGCTTTTTGAGCTCGCCAAGGCCGCCACCAGGTTTTCCGCCGACTTGCTGCCCATGCGTTCGAGGCTGGCCAGCAGGGCGGCATCCAGGCGGTAGAGGTCGGCGATTGAGCCCACCAGGCCCCTATCCACCAACTGTTCAATCAACTTGCTGCCGAGGCCATCCACGTCCAGGCCCCCCTTATTCACCCAATGGCGCAGGGCGCCCCGCAGGATCGCCGGGCAGCTGCTGTTTACACAGCGGGTGGCCGCCTCCCCCGCCTCCCGCACCAGCTCCGAGCCACATTCCGGACAGCTGTGGGGCAGCTCCAGCGGCTCGGCCGCCGCCGGCCTTAGCTCCCGCAGCACCCGCACCACCTCCGGGATGATTTCGCCGGCCTTGCGCACCACGATCGTGTCGCCGGAGTGGAGATCCAGCTCCGCCAGCCGGTCGGCGTTGTGCAGGCTGGCGCGGCTAACGCTGGTGCCGGCCAGGGCCACCGGCTCGAATTCGGCCACCGGGGTGATCACCCCCGTGCGACCCACCTGGCAGCTCAGCCGCAGCAGCCGGCTGGGGGCCTCCTCGGCGGCGTATTTAAGGGCGATCGCCCAGCGGGGCGCCTTTTGGGTAAAGCCAGCGGCATCCTGCAGGCGCAGTTCGTTCAGCTTTACCACCACCCCATCGGTGGCGTAGGCCAGGGCCCGGCGCTGTTCGTCCCAGCTGCTGAAAAAGGCCGCCACCGCCGCCAGATCCGGCAGCAGTTCGGCGTTGGGATTCACCCGGAAGCCGGCGGTTTGCAGCCATTGCAGCGATTGCCATTGGCTGGTGGGGGCGGGCTCCCCGGGGGGCAGATGCAGGGTGTAGGCGAAGAAATCCAGCCGCCGCGCCGCCACCACCCGGGGATCCAGCTGCCGCAGGGTGCCGGCACAGGCATTGCGGGGGTTGGCAAACAGTGCTTCGCCGCGGGCTTGCCGTTCTTCGTTGATGGCGGCAAAGGTGCCATCGGGGATAAAGGCCTCCCCGCGGATTTCCACCCAGGCGGGGGGCTGCTCCAGGGCTAGCCGCAGCGGCACGCTCTGGATCGTGCGCACGTTGGTGGTGATTTCTTCGCCGCGTTCGCCATCGCCGCGGGTGGCGGCCCGCACCAGCAGGCCCTGTTCATAGCTGAGGGCCAGGGCGTTGCCGTCGATCTTGAGCTCGCCCACCATGGCCAGGGCGGGCAAGGGCTCGCCGGGGCCGGGCTCGCGGTCAAGCACCTTGAGCAGCCGGCCGTACCAGGCCTCCAGCTCTGAGTTGTTGAAGGCGTTGTCGAGGCTGAGCAGCGGGATGCGGTGCTCCACGCTGCTGAAACTGGTGGAGGGGCTGTCCCCCACCCGTTGGCTGGGGCTGTCGGGGCTGATCAGCTCTGGATGGGCCTGCTCCAGTTCCAGCAGTTCGCGGTAGAGGCGGTCATAGACCGGGTCCTCCATTTCCGGGGCATCCAGCACGTAATAGGCGTAGGCGGCGCGGTTGAGTAGCCGCCGCAGTTCCTCCACCCGGGCAGTGGGCTGGGGAGTGGGGGCCATCGGCGCCACTCAGTTGCTGGATATGCGGGAGATGCGTTCCACCCGCCAGTTGTCTTCCACCTTTGCGAAGGTGAAGTCGAGGGGCAGTTCCTCCTTCGATTCGGCCTTCAGCTTCACGGTGAGCATGATCTGCCCCTCCTGCAGCCGCGGCCGGCCAGACTTGAGGTTGCGGTATTTGTTCAGTTGCAGCCCCGCCAGGAAGCGGATGAACTGCTGGCGGTTCACGTGTTGCCGGTAGCTCTTGGTGGTGAGCAGATAGGCGGCATCCACCCGGCCGGAGGCCACCTGGGTGAAGAACTGTTTGATCAGCGGGTTGATGCCCCGGGCACTGATCACCAGGCGCACGGCACTGATGGTCCAGTAGAGGAGCAGCGCTCCAGCGCCAGCCAGCAGCAGCTTGCTGCTGAGGTCGCGGATCAGTGACCAGTCCAGATCCATGGGCGGCGTCCTTCCTGGGGGCATTGGGCTTGGTGGCCTGAGTCTGAAGGACGGCGGCCCGAATTCGGCCCAGAATCTGGCGATGCCCATTGAGCCGCTACTGCCGTTGTTCCATCGGCTCAACCGGGAACACTTCGAGGGCCGCCTCGCGGCCCTGGCGGATCCGCCCCTGCAGCTGCGCTGGAGTGACGGCCGCATGACCCGCACGGCCGGTCTTTATCGCCGCGGGCCGCAGCTCTGCGAGATCGTGCTGTCGCGGCCGCTGCTGGGTCCCCTGCCGGCGGAGGCCACCCTCAGCACCCTCTGCCACGAAATGATCCACGCTTGGATCGACCGGGTGCAGGGGTCGCGGGAGGTGCATGGACCGCAATTCCGGACCTGCATGGCCCGGATCAATGCTGGCCAGGCCCAATTCCAGGTGAGCCTGCGGCACCGTTACCCCCTGCCCGCCGCCCTCGCCGGCTGGCTGGCCCATTGCCCCAGCTGCGGCCAAACCCAGGCCTATCGCCGCCGCCGCCAGGGGCTGGCCTGTCGGCGCTGTTGTGAGCGGCACAACCAGGGCCGTTGGGATGCCCGCTACGCCCTTAACTTCAGTCGTTCTGAACAGGCATCCGTTGGCTGAGTTCCTGGGGGGCCTGTTGGTAAGTGGCTGGGTGATCAGCCTGGTGGGCCTCGGTCGGGAAGCCTGGCTGCGGCGCGGCGCTCCTAAACTGAATAACTGGCCTTGAACAGTTGATGGTGGATCGCTTCTTCGAAGGGGGCTTGGAAGAGCGTCTTGAGGGTTGGCTAGACCGCGGTAGGGAATTTGTGGATGGCGTTTCCGGGGCCCGACCCGGATCGCGGCGCCAGGGCGTTGTTGGGCCGGGCAGCGCTGGGGCGGGCGCCCCTGGCCGCCGGCCGCTGGAGGCGATCTCGCGCCGGGGGCTTAGGACCAGCCTTCCGGTGGCCGCTGACCTAGGGGCCGATGACGGTTGGCCTGAGGACGACAGCTTCAGCTTGCCCCGCTGGCAGCGGTCGGATCCCCCCAATGCTGCGCCTGCACCAACCCCTGAAGCGGAGCAGCGCCGGCCGGAGGGGGCCAGTAGGCCGATGCCCCGCTCCAGTCGCCGGCGCCCTGGCTAGGCAGCAACTAGGGGGCCAGTAGCGGTTTGCCGTTGTCTCGGCGGATGGCCACCACCCCGGGGCGGGGCCAGGCATTGGTGCTGCCGTCGGGCCAATTAGATCCCAAGGGAACCCAGCGCAGCTGGTTGAAGCTCTGGCCGGAGCGGTCATGGAGCTCAAAGCTGCGGGCCTCCTCGGCCCCCTGGCGGCGCACCCCATGCAGTTCGCCCGGGTGCTGCACCGCCAGGAACAGGCTGCGGCCGTCGGGGGTCAGTGCTGGGCCGGTGAGTTCCGATTCCATCGGTGCGGTGGCGAAGCAGAAGGCCTGTCCCGCCTGGGGGCCGCTGGTGGGCAGCACCCAGCAGCTGTTGTTGCCGTAGGCGCCGCCGTTGCGCTCGCCATTGAGCTCACCGGTGCCCACGTCAGTGACCATCCAGAGGGCACCACTGGGGTCCAGCGCCAGGTTGTCGGGGTTGGCAAAGCCCAGGCCCCCGTTGTTTGGTTCGCCGCCGGTGGCCAGCATCCGCCAGCGGAAGCGACCGTTGCCGGTTTCGCTTAAGCGCATGATCCAGCCCTCGTTCCAGGGGCTTTGGCCCCGGGGTCCTTTGAAGATGCTGGGATCCGGGATGCCCTCTTCCCCGGGCAGCCCTGAGGTGAAGGCGATCAGCAAGTCGCCAGTGCGGGGATCGATTTCGGTGTCTTCCGGCCGGGCCGTACCGGTGATGCCAATGGCGTTGGCTGCGTAGTGGGCATCGATCAAGATGGCGCCCAACTGGGCGTCGCCACTGCCGGGGTAAAGGTCGCCCAGGCTGGGGTAGCGCTGGGCGTAGGCCTGCAGTTGTTCCTGCTGGGTTAGCCGTTCGCTGCCACCTTTTTGGCGGTCTGCATGGGGCACCAGCACTGGAGCGGCCAGGGGGGCCACCGGGGTGGAGGGCAGCAACGGTCGCCATTCGCCACTGCCATCGGCCTGGAGCACGGCGCCATAGAGGGTGCCCTTGGCGAATAGGGCGCTGTTGGCGGGATCGCTGGGATCGTTCACCTGGCCTTGGCTTACGAATTTGTAGAGATGACCGCCGCGGCGATCGCAGCCGGAATACACCACCAGGGGCTCGCCGGCCTTGGCTTTCACGGCCACGGCCTCGTGGCGGAAACGGCCCAGGGCCGTGTGTTTCGTGCCGGGGTCATTGGGGTCGGCGGGGTTGAGCTCCACCATCCAGCCGTACTTGTTGCCGGCGAGGCCAAAGGGATTGCCTAGGCCGTTTAGCTCCTTTTCGGTGCATTGAAAGGGGCGGGCCGAGGGCGGAAAGGAGCTGCCGTCGGCATACACGGCCTCAGGCACTTGGCTTTGGAAGTTCTCCTCGGCGCTCAGCACCGTGCCCCAGGGGGTGGTGCCGCCGGCGCAGTTGCCGAAGCTGCCGATGATGCGATCCCCGAGGCCATCGTTGTAGCCCTGGCGTTGGCGTTGTTGGAATACCGCCACTGCTGGCCCGCTGCTGCGGAGCCGTTGGCTGGGGTCGTCGAGGCCGGCCAGGCCCGTGATCCGCCGGTCCTCGGGGCCAGGGTCGCGCCGCCAGCCGCCGTCGGCCTGGCGACTGAGGCGGATCACCCCCAGCCCCTGGTCGATCAGGGCCTCCCGGGCGAGCTCCCGGATCGGCCCGCGCAGGGGATCGTTGCTGGGCAGCTGGAAGGCATCCAGCTTGCCGCCGCTGGCTTTGAGGCCAGCCACCACGGCTTGATAGGGCAAGGCTTTACCCACCACGGCCGCGAAGGCCTGCTGCCAGGGCACGGCACTGATGTATTCGAAGTTCACCGTTAGCAGGGCCTGCTGGGGATTCAAGATCCGCAGGGCCAGGTAGTCGTTGTTAAAGCCAAAGCGACTGTTGCCCACTGGTTCCCCCCAGCTGGCGATCAGTTGTTGGCTATAGCCTTTGGGGATCTCTAATTTGTCGCTGATCCGCACCACGCGGTAGCGCTGCCGCTGGGCGGCGGCGCTGAGGCCATCGCTGGGCAGGGGCAGGCTGGTGGCCACCGGCTGGAAGGGCAGGAGCCCTTGAACGGCCAGGTTCCCCTGGGCTGCCAGGCCTTCCCCTTGGCGACCGCTGAGGGCTAGGCCAGTGAGGCCGCCACCCAGCAGCAGCAGAAACTCGCGGCGGACCAGTCCCATCCCTAGCCCTAGCCATTCAGCCAGAGCCTAGGCAGCGTTGCTGACCCAGGCTGCCTTTACCGGCCCTTAATCAACACTGTTGAGGCTGCGGGCAGCTTGCTTGCCACTGCCATGGGTCAATTGATTGTGCTTGGTTTTGAAAAGGCAGAGGAAGCAGAAGACGTGCGCAAGGAGCTGGTGGCCCTGCAGCAGGACCATCTGATTGCCCTTGAGGACGCCGTGGTGGTGGTGAGTGATGCCGCCGGCAAGGTGGAATTGCACCAGGCCCTCAACCTGCCCGCCGCCGGCGCCCTGAGTGGCGGTTTCTGGGGCACCCTGGTGGGCCTTGTTTTTCTCAATCCACTGCTGGGGGCTGCGGTGGGGGCCGGGGTGGGGGCTGCCTCTGGGGCGCTCACCGACCTGGGCATCAACGATGGTTTCCTGCGGGAGGTGGGTGAAACCCTGAAGCCGGGCAGTGCCGCCCTTTGTTTATTGGTGAAGCAGGCCACGGTGGATCGGGTGATCGAGAAGCTGCACAGCCATGCGCCCCACGCCAAGCTGCTGCGCACCAACCTCAGCCACACCGATGAAGCCCGCTTACAGCAGTTGCTGGATGCGGCCAGCTAAGGGGACTCAACCCTTACGGGCTGCCTTTGTTTTGAGGCCCTGCACCTGGAAATTGCAGCCCAGCCCCAGCAGCCGTTCGTTTACCGCAGTTACTAGGTGCTTGGGCAGTTCCTCGGCCATCTGGGCCGGGGAGGTGCTGATCGAGGGGGAGCCCTCATTGAGGGCGAACAACAGCTCGGCCCATTGCTGCACCAAGTGGCGCTCGTCCAGGGTGCGCAGCCCGTGGTCTTGGAGCAGGCCGCCGCAGCGTTCCTGGTGCCAGAGGGTGCAACGGTTGGCGTTTTGTTCGGGGCGACGGAAGGCAAAACCCTGGGTCAGGGCGGATTCATTGGGCAGGCCGGCGCTGTCGCGCAGGCCGGCGTCTGTAAGCAGTTTTCCGCAGTACACCGCCGAGATGCCATAGCGGCGCCCCAGGTCAGTGAGGGTTAGCCAGGGTTGGATTTGATTTGCTTGGCTATGGATTGGCTGGCCATGACTTACCTGGCCATGACTTACCTGGCGTTGGCTTGTTTGACGCTGGCTTGGTTTGCTTGGGCCCGCCGGGGCCTTATTCATCGGATTTTTGTTCAATCTGAACCTTTTACAACTGGCTCCATGCTGACGAGGTAGAAATTGAAAGCAAGTTCCAAAGCAGATTTAGCGTCAATCGCACACAAACTTTTTAAAAATTCATGTTCTTATGTGCACTGGCGGGGCCTAGCCAGCGCTCCAGGGCGGGGGAGAAAACCTCGCGAATCACTGTGAGGGCCTGGCCCTGGCGGAAAAAACGATAATGACGACTCCAGTAAGGACCCGCTTGGCCAAAGCGTTCCTCCAGCCACGGGGCCTGGACCAGGCCATAGCCATCCACCTCTCGGAATAGTTCGGCCCGTTCGCTGGTGAGGCTGCGCCAGATCGGTTGCTGGCGGTTTTGCAAGTGCAGATCGGCCTGCCCCTGGTTCCACCAGCTCTCGGCCCAGGCCAGGGGTTGGGCGCCGCAGTGGAGCCACACCTGGCGGCGGAGCAGGGGGGCGAGCAGGTCTTGCACTTCGGGGGGGGGGGGCGTTGCTGGGTCGCCATCGGGCTCAGGCCCCATGGCGGCCAGTTCCACCTCCACGGCGGCGCCGGTGAGCAGTTGCAGGTGCCGGGTGGGGCTGCCATCCCCCAGCAGCAGCAGCCGCCAGGGGCCGCTTAGTTCCTGGCCAGAAAGATTGTTGCTGCGCCAGAGCGCCGGGGGGGAGCTATGCAAAGGGGCAAGCTATGCACAGAGGCAAGGCTAACGACCGCTGAGGCTGAGGCTGCGCAGCAAGCCCTGGTGGCTCACCTGCACCTGGTCGCTGCCGACGCTTTGCAGCTGCCAGCCACTGCTGCCGATCATTTCGCCCACGGCGGCGGTAATCGAACCGGTGGTGGTGTTGAAGATCGCCGTGCCACCACGGCCGGGCACCTGCACCACCCCCAACAGTTCCGGCAGGGGCAATGGGGCGGGCGCCTGGGCGGCGGGCCTGGCCGCTGGCACCGGCACCCGAATCGGTGCCACCGGTTCAAACCAGCCGGGTTCTGGATTGGCTGGGGGCTGTTGCTGCAGTTGCTGCTGCTGTTGGGGGGAGGCCGGCTGGGGGAGCTGGGGGGCGGGCTGCAGCGGGGCCGGCGCTGGTAGTTGTAGCTGCAGGGGTGCTGCTGCGAGGGTGGGATTGGGCGGTGAGAGGGGTCCCAGCTGGCGCAGCCTTTCCAGCACCAGCAGTTGACGTTCCTGGTGCAGGTCTTGGCGGGCCTGCATCCAGCTGCGCCACAACAGCATCGAAAACAAGCCCGCCACGGCGCTCACCAGGGTGAGGCCAATCACCAGGGCCACCGGCGTGCTGAGCCTGGGCGGCCTCGGACTAGCGCTGGGCAGGGCTGAGATGGGTTCGGCCCGCAGGCTTTCCGTCCGGCTGCCGCTGGGTTCGAGCGTTTCAAACACCCGGTCCATCACCTGTTCGGCGCGCAGCTCCCAGTAGGCCCTGCCGCGGCGGTGTTGGTCGAACTGGGGCAGGGGGGGGCTCAGGAACTGGGGGGCGAACGACCCAACCTATCGATCAAGTTCAGGGCTGGCGAGGGCCAGGGTGCGGCGGCTGTCCAGTTCCAGCCAGAGCAGCAGGGCGGTGACATCGGCGGGGCTCACCCCAGGGATGCGGCCGGCCTGGCCGAGGTTGAGCGGCTGCACGGCGGCCAGCTTTTCCCTGGCCTCCCGCGACAGGGTCTGGATGGCGTCGTAGTTGATCGTGGCTGGGATCGGCCGCTCCCCCTGTTGTTGCACCCGCTGGATCTGTTGGGCCTGGCGGGCCAGGTAACCGCTGTATTTGACATCGATCTCCGCCCCCTCCCTCACGGCGGCCGGCAGGTTGGCATCGGCCAGGCCATGGCGCACCAGATCGCTGCCATGGAACCCAGAGCGCCGCAGTAGCTCGGCCAGGGTCACGGAGCCCCGGATTGGGGCGCCTGTTTGCTCCACCACGGCGGCGGCGGCCGGGTCGCTGGCCTTGAGCCGCACGCTTTCCAGCCGTTGGGTTTCGGCGCTGATTGCCGCCTGCTTGGCCTGGAAGATCTGCCAACGGCGGTCATCAATTAAGCCGAGTTCCCGGCCCAGGGGCGTGAGCCGTCGGTCGGCGTTGTCCCCCCGCAACAGCAGCCGGTATTCGCTGCGGCTGGTGAGCACCCGGTAGGGCTCGCGCAGATCCTTAGTAACTAAATCATCGATCAAGGTGCCGATATAGCTGCCCTCCCGGGGGAAATGCACCGGCGACTGGCCGCGCAACAGCCGCGCCGCGTTGAGCCCCGCCACCAGCCCCTGGGCGGCGGCCTCCTCGTAGCCGGTGGTGCCATTGAGCTGGCCGGCGCAGAACAGGCCCTTTAGTCGTTTGGTTTCCAGCGAGGGCCGCAGCTGGGTGGCGGGCAGGTAGTCGTATTCCACGGCATAGGCGGGCCGCAACATCACGCATTGCTCCAGCCCCGGCAGGGTGCGCAGTAATTCCAACTGCAGCCGTTCTGGTAGGCCCGTGGAGAACCCCTGGATGTAGAGCTCGGGGGTGTCGCGACCCTCCGGTTCCAGGAAAATATTGTGGGAGTCTTTATCGGCAAAGCGCACGATCTTGTCTTCTATTGAGGGGCAATAGCGGGGCCCCTTGCTGTCGATGAAGCCGCCGTAGATCGGCGTGTGCTGCAGGTTGTCGCGGATTAGTTGGTGGGTGGCGGCGGTGGTGCGGGTGAGGTGGCAGCTCATTTGCTCGCCGCTCACCCAGGCGGCTGGGTCAAAGGAGAAGAAGCGATCGGCGGCGTCGCTGGGTTGTTCCTCCAGCTGGTGGAGGGCAACGCTGCGGCGATCCACCCGGGCGGGGGTGCCGGTCTTGAGCCGGTCGGTGCTGAAACCCAGGGCCTGGAGGGCTTCGGTGAGCCCTTCGGCCGCCTGTTCCCCGGCCCGGCCCGCCGCCATTGATTGGTTGCCCACCCAGATCTGGCCCCCCAGGAAGGTGCCGGTGGTGAGCACCACGGCGCCGGCGGCGTAGACGCTGCCGAAGTAGGTGCGTACGCCAATGATCCGGGCTTCGCCGGAGCTGGGATCACCGTCGATTTCCAGCCCCGTTACCATCGCCTCGCGCAGGGCCAGGTTTGGCGTTTGCTCCAGCAGCTGCAGCATCTGACGGGCGTACTGGCGCTTATCGGTTTGGGCGCGCAGGGCCCACACCGCCGGGCCGCGGCTGGCATTCAGCACCCGCTTTTGCAGGGCGGTGGCATCGGCGAGGCGGCCGATCACACCACCGAGGGCGTCTACCTCATGCACCAGTTGGCTTTTGGCCGGACCGCCCACCGCCGGGTTGCAGGGCTGCCAGGCGATGCGATCCAGATTTAGGGAAAACAGGGCGGTGCTTATCCCCAGCCGGGCTGCCGCCAGGGCCGCCTCGCAGCCGGCATGGCCGCCCCCCACCACGATCAGTTCAAAGCTTTCGCTGGGGGGGGCACTCAATGGCATGGCTTAACTATGCCTCCAGCAACAGATCGGCGAGGCCGATGGTGGCGACTACGGCCAGCCGAATGCGGCGTAGATCCCGGGGACTCACTTGGGCCTGACCTTGTCCTTACCCCGTTCAGGCCCGTTGGCGTGGTGAGGCACTGGGCGAAACCAGTGGCCACCACACCCATTGCTGATCTGCTGCAGCTGCCAAGCGGTGAGCGACTCGCATTGGCCTTGGCCCTCTGGGACAGCCTGGAAGAGGAGGGCCGCCGCGAAGCGCTGCCAGTGGATACGGTTCTCGGCGATGAGCTGGATCGAGGCTGGGCTGCCCACCTCAAGGACCCAGCGGCAGCCGTCCCCTGGGACAGCATTCGCATCAACGACCAGTTCCGTATCTGCTTCAGCTGGACAGCGGCCGGTCCGGAAGAGGTCGAGATCGTTGACTATCACTGAACTGGTACCGCCTGGGGAGGTTCTCCTGGAGGAGTTCCTGCGGCCGATGGGGATCAGCCAGTACCGGCTGGCTTTAGCCCTTGGTGTGCCCGAAAGCCGGATTTGCGTCTCTGCCGTTTCTTTGGGCTCAGCGAGGGGTTCTGGCTGCGGATGCAGATCAGCCATGACCTCAGGTTGGCCCGCCGGGATCTGGGCGAGACCTTGGCAGCGACCCAGCCGCTGCAGCAGGGCAGCACTTGTCTGAATACCCCCAAAACCATGCCACAACAGGCAGACTCCCCTCAGCGGTGACCACCTGATCCCCCGATGCCCGATCAGGAGCAACTGGACGACTTCCTCGAAGCCCTGGAAAAGACTGGCAGCCCCGCCAAGAACCCCGCCCTGCGTCTGGCACTCGGCTGGGAAGAGCCTCTCTACGAGGGGGTGAAGGCGGAACTGGTGGCCAAGGGGATCGTGGTGCGGGGAAGGGGCCGCAGCGATTCGGTGTCGCTGGTGGGCGCTGAGCCGCTGGCGCAGCAGGCAGCACCAGCCAAAGCCTCCCGCAAGGGGAAAGCCGCCGGCAACGGCACCGCCAACCTGGGCTTCGAGGCCAAGCTCTGGCTCACGGCCGACAAGCTGCGTAACAACATGGATGCGGCCGAATACAAGCACGTGGTGCTCGGCCTGATCTTTCTCAAGTACATCTCCGACAGCTTCGAAGAGCACCGCGCCAAGCTGCTGGCCGGCGTTGGCGACTACGAAGGCGCCAACCCGGAAGACCCCGACGAATACAAGGCCGAAAATGTGTTCTGGGTGCCGGCCGAGGCCCGCTGGAGCCAGCTGCAGGCCAATGCCAAGCAACCCACGATCGGCAAGTTCGTGGACGACGCCATGGTGGCGATCGAGCGCGACAACCCACGCCTCAAGGGCGTTCTGCCGAAGGACTATGCGCGTCCTGGCCTCGACAAGCAGCGCCTGGGGGAGCTGATCGATGTGATCGCCACGATCGAGCTCACCGCCACCAGCGAGGGGGAGGTGACCCACCGCTCCGTGGATCTGCTGGGCCGGGTGTACGAATACTTCCTCACCCGCTTTGCCTCCGCCGAGGGCAAGAACGGAGGCCAGTTCTACACGCCGAGCTGTGTGGTGCGCTGCCTGGTGGAGATGCTGGAGCCCTACAGGGGCCGCATCTACGACCCCTGCTGCGGCTCCGGCGGCATGTTCGTCCAGAGCGAGAAGTTCGTGGAAAGCCACGGCGGCAAGCTGGGCGACATCTCGATCTACGGCCAGGAGAGCAACGCCACCACCCGCCGGCTGGCGGTGATGAACCTGGCGATCCGCGGCATCGAGGCCGACTTCGGCCCCGAGCATGCCGATAGCTTCCGCCGCGACCTGCATCCGGATCTGCGCGCCGACTATGTGATCGCCAACCCGCCCTTCAACGACTCCGACTGGTTCCGTAAGGACGACGACGTGCGCTGGCAGTACGGCGTACCACCCAAGGGCAACGCCAACTTCGCCTGGGTGCAGCACTTTCTCCACCACCTGGCGCCGCAGGGCATGGCCGGCTTTGTGCTCGCCAACGGCAGCATGAGCTCCAATCAGAGCGGCGAAGGCGAGATCCGCCGCGCCCTGATCGAGGCGGATCTGGTGGACTGCATGGTGGCCTTGCCCGGCCAGCTCTTCTACAGCACCCAGATCCCGGTCTGCCTCTGGTTCCTGGCGAAAAGCAAGGCTGCTGATGGTCAGCGGGGCTTCCGCGATCGGCGCGGGCACACGTTGTTCATCGATGCCCGCAAGCTCGGCACTTTGATCGATCGGGTGCACCGGGAGCTGCTGGAGGCCGACCTGGCGAAGATCAGCGGTACCTATCACCGTTGGCGGGGAGTTAACGGCGAGGGCAGCTACGAGGATGTGCCGGGGTTCTGGAAATCTGCCACCACCGCCGAGATCGCTGCCCATGGCCACGTGCTCACGCCGGGGCGGTACGTGGGGGCGGAGGAGGTGGAAGACGACGGCGAGCCGTTTGAGCAGAAGATGCCGCGGCTGGTGGCTGAGCTTGAAAGCCAGTTCGCTGAATCAGCCAAACTGGAAGTGGCGATCAGGGCGAATCTGAAGAGCATGGGCTTCAAAGCATGAACTCCAACGCCGACATCCGATGGAAGCAACGCTTTCAGAACTTCGATCGTGCGTTCGTGCTGCTCCGCGATGCGCTGGAGAACGGACCTGGGGCCCTCAACCAACTGGAGAAGGAGGGGGTGATCCAACGCTTCGAGTATTGCTTCGAGCTCGCCTGGAAAACCATCAAGGACTATCTCGAAGAGGGTGGTTTTCTGTTTGTCATGGTGACCCCGCGCCAGGTGCTGAAAGACGCTTATGCGGCCAAAATCCTGGAGGACGGGCAGGTGTGGATCGACATGCTCGATCACCGCAACCTGCTCTCCCACACCTACAGTCCGGTTGTGTTTGAACAGGCTGTTGAAGCCATCCACAGGCGCTATCTTGCTGGCATCGAGCATCTGCACGACTTCATGCACCGGGAGGCAATGCAATGAAAGCGCCGCCCCTCAAACCCGCAGAACTGGAGCTGGTGCGTTCGGTGTTCCTCCTGCATCCCGAGGTGACGAGCGCCACACTGTTCGGCTCGCGTGCCAAGGGCACCCACAGCGACCGCTCCGATGTGGACCTGGTGGTGGCTGGCAACATCGTGCCGCTCCGCGCCGAGGCGATCGCGGCCGAGTTGGAGGAGCTGCCGTTGCCCTATCGGTTTGACGTGCAATCCCTGGCTCATATTCAGCACCGCCCTCTGCTGGAGCACATCCAGCGGGTGGGCATTCTCATCTATCCGGCGTCATGACAGTGATTCCCGCGATGCCGAGCTTCGCCAGTGAAAGGCACGGCCCGTTCTCCGAGGGAGAGAAACTGGGGCTGGCCATCCAGGCCAGGCGGAGGGGGCTGGGTTATGGCGGGTGATTGGGAGGAAACAACGCTCGGCGAATGTGCAGTGTGGTTGTCTGGCGGAACGCCGTTCAAGGGCAACGAGGCGTTCTGGTCTGGGCCCATTCCGTGGGTCAGTGCAAAAGACATGAAGTCTTTCCGCCTTCACGACGCTGAGGACCACATCTCACCGCTCGCAGTAGGCAATGGCGGAAAGCTCGTCCCTGCTGGAACCATTCTCCTGCTGGTTCGCGGAATGACGCTGCACAACGACGTGCCGATTTGCATGATCACGCGGGAGATGGCTTTCAATCAGGACATCAAAGCTCTCCAGCCAGCGAAGAATGTCGATGGTGCGTTTCTCGCCTACTGGTTGCTCGCCAATAAGCCCGAGCTCTTGGCGTCGGTGGACCATGCAGGACATGGAACCGGCAGACTTGTCACCGACACGTTGAAGGAAAAGCAGGTCCTTCTCCCACCCCTCGCCAAGCAAAAAGCCATCGCGGCGGTGCTTGGGGCGCTGGACGACAAGATCGAGTTGAACCGGCGGATGAACGCGACGCTGGAGGCGATGGCGCGGGCGCTGTTCCAGAGCTGGTTCGTGGATTTCGATCCTGTGCGGGCCAAGCTTGATGGGCGGGAGCCCACAGGCCTCGATCCAGAAACCGCTGCTCTCTTTTCCGAATCCTTCCAAGACTCCGAAGTCGGCCATATTCCGTCGGGGTGGAAGATAACTACTCTCGGCGCGTGCATCGGATTCCGAAGCGGCTTCTCGTTCAAGAGTCAGGATTGGCAGGAATCCGGTGTTCCTGTCGTCAAGATCGGCTCGGTCAAGCCGGGCATCATTGACCTGTCCCAAGTCAGCTACGTCTCTGAGGAGATTGCTCAACTGGCCGCCCGCTACCGCCTGAGCACTGGCGACATGCTAATTGGGATGACTGGCTATGTCGGAGAAGTCGGCCTTGTTCCTCCTTCCAACAATCCGCCTCTGCTGAATCAACGTGTTGGTAAGTTCGTGATGCCGAAGGCGGGAACTGAGTCTTTGGCTTTCTGGTATTGCACGACTCGCCAGCCTGAGTTCCGCGCATTCGTTGAAGCGCGCTCTCACGGCACTGCCCAAGCAAATGTAAGTGGAGAAGCCATCATGGAGTTTCCTTTGGTGGCGCCGGCGCCAGAGATTCTCGTCGCCTTCAACCGTGAGTGCCAGCCGATGCTCGACCGTATTCTCTCCAACCACGCAGAATCCCGCACCCTTGCCATCCTCCGCGACACGCTGCTGCCGAAGCTGCTTAGAGGAGAGATGTCCTCAGCATTGGCTGTTGATCTTGCCTAAAGCTTTGCAATGAAGATTCGAGAATTTCAATGGATCAGTCCAATCCAGAATATTCCTTCGGTGCTGCATCACGGGATCCTGTCATATGAAGCAGCTGCAAAACTTCCCCACGACTCAGTCGCGATACAAGAGGTGCAGGAGCGACGTGACAAGGTGCAAGTTCCCGGGGGGCTCCGGCTCCACCAGTACGCTAATCTGTATTTTCACGCGAGGAACCCGATGCTTTTCAAGCGGAAGGATGAAGCGGCAGACCTCTGTGTAATCCGGGTTTCGATTGAGGCGCGGCATATTCCCGGTTCAGTAATGGCTGATCGAAATGCTTCGAGCGATTACGTCCGCTTTCTCTCGGTCGCCCAAATTGGGCAACTGGATTTAGAGGCGATCTACGCGAGGGATTGGCGGCATCCTGGCGATCCCATTGCTTACTATCGTCACAGATCGCAAAAGTGTGCAGAATTTCTCGTGCCGCACTGCGTGCCGCCCCAGTATATTGTTGGCGCCTACGCGACGAATGACGCAGCCAAGGCGGCTTTGCAAGGCACCGGATTCTCTTCCCCAATTGATATCGAACCAGACCTATTTTTTGCTCAACCATGAAAACGGCACAGCCAACCATCAAAGCTCTAATCGGCGACATGTTTGCCAGCGAGATGCAGACCATTGTTAATACGGTGAATTGTGTGGGCATCATGGGCAAAGGGATTGCCCAGATTTTCAAGAAAAAGTATCCGGCCATGTTCGAGGACTACGCCGATCGCTGCTCTCGTCGGGAAGTGCGCCTCGGCGAGCCCTACCACTACAAAGACTTGACCGGTGTCTCCATAGTGAACTTTCCCACCAAGGGGCACTGGCGGGCGGCAACCCGTCTCGATGACGTGGAGGCTGGACTAATCTACTTTGTCAAGCATTTCAGAGAGTGGGGAATTACGTCAGTTGCTTTTCCTCCTTTGGGTTGTGGCAATGGGGGTTTGGAGTGGGCGACCGTAGGGCCTCTGATGTATTCGAGGCTTTCAGCGCTTGAGATACCAGTGGAGATTTATGCACCTTTTGGGACCCCGACGAATCAGTTGAAAGAGGAGTATCTTGCGGCGAACATGCAACTACAGCTTAGCATTAAAGGCCGCCAGAGTATGAAGTTGCGGCCTGAATGGGCGGCGTTAGTTGAGGTGCTTTACGAGCTAGAGAAACAGCCCTATGCGAACCCCGTGGGGCGCACGATCTTCCAGAAGATCTGCTACATCCTTACGAAGCAGGGGGTGGACACCGGCTTTCAGTTCGAGCGAGGGAGTTATGGGCCATTCGCTGAGGAGGTGAAGGAGGCCATCAAAGTCCTAGCCAACAACAACTTAGTGATAGAGCAGCAGCTCGGCAAGATGACCGCTCTTAGGGTGGGGCCCGAGTTTTCTGGCGCGCGAGTAAAGCTTGCTGAGGAATTGAAACCCTTCCAGCGCAAGATCCACAGGACGGTGGATTTGTTTAGCAGGATCAAAAACACCGATCAGGCGGAGGAGGTTGCCACGGTGATCTTCGCTGTCCAGAATCTGAAGCAGGTAAGAAAGCCTGATGAAGTCAGTGAGGCAGATCTATTCGACTATATTCTCGAATGGAAGAAGCTCTGGAGAAATGACGAGGCAAAACAAAGACGTTTGGCAAACGCAATCCGAAATCTTGAGATTTTGGGATGGGTAAAGCTGCAATTTAGCGAATCACTTCCAGCCACCGTTTAGCTACTGATGAGCTTCAACGAATCCATCATCGAAGAGGCGACCCTCGGCTGATTCTAGGAGCTGGGCTATTAGGTTCGCCACGGCACCCCGCTCGCACCCGGGGATCCCACCTCAGGAGTTGAGGCGTTGCGCGAGGGGTGTTGGAGGGGTGAATGTGCGAGGCATCCTGCAGCTGAACGCTGCCCTGCTCAGGAACTTGCAGGCACAAACACCCGTGGCGCCAGATTGAGCTGTCGGATGCGTCGCCCGAAGCCGCGATCATCAAACGACGCCATCGCCTCGCAACTGCGGCAGCTGGCATGGTGCAGCGCATCGGCGAAGTCGAGCCCGTTACGCACTCCGGCCACGGCCTGCTCCAGGGCTGGCCGATCTTCTGCAGTGAGGCCGGGATGGGCCAGCAGGTGGTCGAACACCTGCAGCACCTGCTCCACCGGGAAGCCGTAGTACCCACGCAGCACCCACTCCAGCTCCAGGGCCACCGTCTTGGCCAGGAACAGCGGCTGGCCGGATTCGATCAGATCGCGGGCGGCCCGGCGCTGGCGTTCCGTGGCCGCATCGGCATCGTCCTCCGCCACGAAGTAGCGGTCCAGCACATTGGTGTCCAGACCGATCACGGGCGCAGCAGGCTGGCGGGATCGAAGTCCGCCGGCACGGCTGGCCGGCTGGACCTGAGCAATCCGAACCCGCTCTCCGGCAATGGCTGCTCCGGCTTCCAGGGGCGCAGCTCGATGTGATCCCCCACCAACGCGAACGTCACGCGGCTGCCCCTGGCCAGCCCGAACTGCTGCCGCAACGCCTTGGGGATGGTCACCTGTCCCTTGCTGGTGATCGAGCTGGTAGCGGTATCGGCAGAGTCCATTGAAACTCACCTACGGGGCAGGGTATTACCTGGTAAGGCTAGCTGGGGAATCCTCACTCGCATCGAGATTCCTGCGCTTTATCCGTTCCAGGTTGAAGACGATCAGTCAGGCCAGCGGGTGCGTTGGCGTGGGTGGTGGGTCGACACCGCTAACCTTGATCCAGCATGGTTGGGCCATGTCCGAACAGGAACGCCAGCTTCAAGACCTGGAAAGCCAGTTCCCGCTCGCCTCCGGTGAGGCCTTTGCTGCCGCCCGTGCTCAGGTATTGGCCTCGGGGCAAAGCGTGTTGCAAACCGAAGGGGGCTTCATCGTCCGGGTCTTTCCCGACGGGCGCAAGCAGCGGCTGAAGCCGGTCGAGCCCCCCACCCCGGTCAAACCTGGCACCACCTTCACCATCCGGTGATCGTGGGTACACCCAGGCTGCGGGTGTTCGCCGGGCCCAATGGCTCAGGGAAAAGCGTGCTCAAGGGTGTGCTGCCGCTGTCCTTGCTGGGGGTGTACTTGAACCCCGATGAAATCGAGGCGAGCATCCGCCAGAACGGATTCCTGGATCTGGGAGCTTTTGGCATCAGCGCCGCCGCAGCGGAGATTTTGCCGGCCTTCACGGGCTCAGAGTTGCTGCGATCGGCAGGGTTGCTGGAGCCTGCTCAGATGTTGCGCTTGGAGGGCAGGCGGCTGGTCTTTGCCGGCGTGGTGGTCAATGCCTACTTCGCTTCGGTGGCGGCTGATGTACTACGCCAGCTTCTGCTGCAGCGCCGGGCCAGCTTCACCTGCGAAACCGTCATGTCCCATCCCGGCAAGGTGGACCTTCTGGAGAAAGCGCAACAAGCCGGCTATCGCACCTATCTCTACTTCGTGGCTACGGATGATCCCGAGATCAATGTTTCGCGGGTGCGCAACCGCGTGGGTCTGGGCGGGCATCCCGTGCCGGAAGACAAGATCATCAGCCGCTACCACCGCTCATTGGCACTCTTGCTGGAAGCCATCAAATACACCAACCGGGCCTACATCTTTGACAACTCAACAGACAGTGTCGACCCACAGCTCGCCTGGATAGCCGAAATCACCGATGGCCGGCGGCTGGAACTAAAGACAGACCGAATCCCCGCCTGGTTCAACAAGGCAGTCATCGAAAAGATTGCTTAAGCCTGTTGCTACTAGGCCACACTCCTCAAGCTCAAGATCTACGGCAGACTTGAGTACCGGCCCCAGCCTCCCTGCCCAATGCCCCTCAGCGAAGCTGACGTCGAGCAGGCGGCCCTTGGCTGGTTCAACGAGCTGGGCTACACGGTGCTCCCCGGCCCCCAGCTTGCCCCCGGCGAACCGGCGGCCGAGCGGGAGTCGTTCAGTGAGGTGCTGCTGGTGGGCCGGCTGCGCGAGGCCATCCGCCAGCTCAACCCGGCCATTCCTGAGGACGCCCGCGAGGAGGCCCTGCGCAAGCTGTTGCGCCTGGCCACGCCCTCGTTGCTGCAGACCAACCGCGCTTTCCACCGCCTGTTGCGCGAAGGCGTGCCGGTGGAGTACCCCCGCCCCGATGGCAGCATCGCCGGCGACCATGTGCGGTTGGTGGAGTTCAACAACGTTGCCGCCAACGACTGGCTGGTGTTGAACCAGTTTTCCGTCAGCGATGGCCAGCACAACCGCCGGCCTGACCTGGTGGTGTTCCTGAATGGGCTGCCCCTCGGCCTGATCGAGCTCAAGAACGCCGCCGATGAAGGCGCCACCATCTGGAGCGCCTACGCCCAGCTGCAAACCTACAAAGCCGAGATTCCTTCGCTCCTCCAGTACAACGCCGCCCTGGTGGTGAGCGATGGGTTGCAGGCCCGCATCGGTTCAATCACGGCCAACCAGGAGTGGTTCAAGTTGTGGCGCAGCATCGATGGCGAGAGCGATGCCCCCGCCACGGCCCTGGAGCTGGAAACGCTCATCCGTGGCGTGTTCGCGCCGCAGCGGTTCCTCGATCTGCTGCAGCACTTCATCGTCTTCGAGGAAGACCCTGATTCGGGCGCCCTGCACAAAATCATCGCCGGCTACCACCAATTCCATGCCGTGAACACAGCGGTGCAGGAAACCGTGCGCGCCAGCGGCTTGGGTCCCGCCGCCCGGACGCTGGGCGGCCAGCCGGGCGACCGTCGCGCCGGCGTGGTGTGGCACACCCAGGGCAGTGGCAAGAGCTTCTCGATGCTCTTCTATGCCGCCCGCATCGTGCGCCATCCGGCGATGCAGAACCCCACCCTGGTGGTGCTCACCGATCGCAACGACCTCGACGACCAGCTGTTCGGCCAGTTCCAGCGCTGCGCCGACATCCTCGGCCAGACGCCCGTGCAGGCCGCCAGTCGCGACCACCTGCGCGAACTGCTCAACCGGGCCAGTGGCGGCGTGGTGTTCACCACCATCCAGAAGTTCATGCCGGAAAAGGGCGAAGCGATGCCCGAACTGAGTGCCCGAGCAAACATCGTGGTGATCGCCGATGAAGCGCACCGCAGCCAGTACGGCTTCGGCGGCAAGGTAAACGAAAAGACGGGCGAGATGTCCTACGGCTTCGCCAGCAACCTGCGCGATGCCCTCCCCAACGCCTCCTTCATCGGCTTCACCGGCACGCCGATCGAGCAGACCGACGCCAACACTCGGGCGGTGTTTGGCGGTTACATCTCCATCTACGACATCCAGCGCGCCGTGGCCGACAAGGCCACCGTGCCGATCTACTACGAGAGCCGCATCTCCAAACTCTCCCTGAACGCCGCCGAGCTGCCCCGTCTCGACACGGAGTTCGAGGCGATCACCGAGGGCGAGGAGCAAACCAGCAAGGAAAAGCTGAAAACCAAATGGGCCGCCCTCGAAGCGCTGGTGGGCGATCCCAAACGCCTCGCCCTGGTGGCGGCCGACCTGGTGGCACATGTCGAGAAGCGCCTGGAGGCCATGGAAGGCAAGGCGATGATCGTCTGCATGAGCCGCCGCATCTGCGTTGACCTCTACAACGCCCTGATCCAGCTGCGGCCGGAGTGGGCCACAGACACCCTCAAGGTGGTGATGACCGGCAGCGCCGACGACGGCCCCGCCTGGCAGCCCCACATCCGCAGCAAGGAGGCGCGCCGCCAGCTGGCCAACCGCTTCAAGGACGCCGCCGACCCCTTCAAGATCGTGATCGTGCGCGACATGTGGCTCACCGGCTTCGATGCCCCCTGTCTGCACACCATGTATGTCGACAAGCCGATGCAGGGTCACGGCCTGATGCAGGCGATCGCCCGCGTCAACCGGGTGTTCCGCGACAAGCCCGGCGGCCTGGTGGTGGATTACCTCGGCCTCGCCGATCAGCTCAAGAGGGCGCTGGCCACCTACACCGAAAGTGGTGGCCGGGGCGACCCCACCTTCGACACCGCCAAGGCCATCGCCGTGATGCTCGAAAAACACGGCATCGCCTCTGATCTCCTGCACGGTTTTGATTGGTTGAACTGGACCAGCGGCACCCCCACCGAGCGCCTGCAACTCCTTCCCGCCGGTCAGGAGTACATCCTCCAACAGGAGAACGGCAAGCAACGCTGGCTGCAGGTGGTGGCCGAACTCTCCCGAGCCTTCGCCCTCTGCGCCGCCTGCGACGAGGCCACTGAGATCCGCGACGACGTGAGTTTCTTCCAGGCCCTGCAGGCCGCCCTCTCCAAGCAAACCAGCAGCACCGGCAAAACACCCGAGCAGATCGATGCCGCCATCCGCCAACTGGTGAGCCAGGCCATAACCACCGAAGGCCAGGTGATCGATGTGTTCACCGCCGCCGGCCTGCCCAAGCCTGATATCTCGATCCTCAGCGATCAATTCCTCGCCGAGGTTCGCGGCCTCAAGCACAAAAATGTAGCTGCCGAGTTGCTTGAAAAACTACTGAAAGACGAGCTCAAAGTGCGCTCCAAACGCAACCTCGTGCAGAGCCAGGTGTTTTCAGAGAAGCTCAAGACCACCCTCAACGCCTACCACAACCGCGCCATCTCCACGGCCCAGGTGATCGAAGAGCTGATCGCCCTTGCCAAAGAGCTCGATGCTGCCACAAAACGCGGCGAAACCCTTGGGCTCAACGACGATGAAGTCGCCTTCTATGACGCCCTCGCCGCCAACGACAGTGCCGTTCAGGCCATGGGTGACACCAAGCTCAAGCTGATCGCTGCCGAACTGATCACCCAGGTGAAGAAGAGCGTGACAATCGACTGGACCTTGCGCGAAAGCGCCCGCGCCAAGATCCGCGTGATGGTGAAACGCATCCTCAACAAATACGGCTACCCGCCCGATTTGCAAGAGGAAGCGGTGAAAACAGTGCTGGCCCAAGCAGAGTTGCTGTGTGCGGAGTGGGTGTAACCCAGAGCCGCCCCAGCCCCTTGGCCAGCCGAGCCACCTCTACCGCCACCATGACGGCTACCCCCCCTCAGCCAGGAATCATGATGCCTCTGCCGCGGTCCTAGATCGCATGAGCCAGGCAACCTCAGCGCCGCAGTTCCTGCCGATGGGCGCTGAGAAATTGCTCTTGCTCCCGGCTGAATGGCCGGATCAGATTCGACCCTTCAATGCCCCAGCAGCGCAAGGCCTCCCCGGCGAGCGTTGGGCAGACCAGCCGCGATAGCGCCTCACCGGACAGCAGCTCGTTGCTGGCCGCATCTTTTATGGTACACTTTTGTCATTGAGGCTGCTTAAGGCGTGGGCAAAAACCCCATCCTGCGGGTCCTCTTCATTTCGTTCTCATTCAGGGAGAGAACCAGTGAGAGAGTGGTTGCTGGATCAAAAGCGTGAGGATCGCAAGCTCATTGGTTGCGACATCAAAACAGCTCAGTACGGCTGGCCCTTGGGTATGCCGTTGATCCGCAAGCTAGAGCCCGGCCTTTGGGAGGTAAGGTCGGATATCGATAAAGGTATTGCGCGTGTAATTTTTACGGTTGAAGATGACGCCATGATCCTCCTTCATGGCTTTATTAAAAAGTCGGCCAAGATGCCGACAGCGGAACTCAAGACTGCGAAAGAACGTCTTGCAAAACTGCGAGGATCAAAATGATGGACGAGCAACACTTCGGCAGCGACTTTGATGATTTCCTTCGCAACGAGCGACTTCTAGATGACGCTGAGGCCGTGGCTGCAAAGCGCGTGGTTGCCCTTCAGATCGCTCAGGAGATGAAGCGCGCGCAGCTAACGAAGACTGAGTTGGCGCAACGTATGAAGACGAGTAGGCCGGTAGTAGATCGTCTCCTTGATCCCTCGAATCGCTCGGTCACTCTCTCGACGCTCGGTAAGGCAGCATCAGCAGTAGGTAAGACTCTGAAAGTCGAACTTATTTAATGACTTGCCCAGCTCCGCCCTCTGGTGCCAGGAAAGATGCCGCCTCTGCCACCGATCGCGGAATTCTTGGAGGGGGCCCGCCCACCACAGCAACCCATGGCCTAAGCAAGAAGGCCACCGGTCGCTGACCCCCGCCATGGAACCTTGTCACCCCTGGATCAAACGTTGGGGCGCCTGGAGCCTCGCTTCGGCCCTGCTGCTCTCTGGGGCTGCGGCCCTTGGGGCCACTCTCCGCGGCAGCCTCAACCTGCAGGGTTACAGCTTCACGGTTGCCGCCAGTGGTGAGGGCTCGATTCAGCTACTCACAGTGAAGGCCTGGACCACCACCCGCGCCGGGGACCAGCATCCGGCCCCGTTGCCTTGCGGCCGTACACTTTAACGTACGGCAACGGGGTTTGTGAGATGACCAGTGTGACGGCGACCGAGGCCCGCAGGCGGCTTTACGCCCTGATCGATGAGGTGGGGCAGTCCCACGAGGCAGTGCAGATCACAGGCAAGCGTGGCAATGCCGTGCTCCTTTCAGAGGACGACTGGCGGGCAATTCAGGAAACCCTCCACCTGATCTCTATTCCCGGGATGCGGGAATCAATCCTGGAAGGGATGGCTACACCCTCATCAGCACTGAGCAGCGAACCAGGCTGGTGAGCTGGACAGTTTTGTTCACTCGGCAGGCCCAGAAAGATGCCCGCAAGCTTGCCTCCGCTGCCGGTGCCCCCAAGGCTAAAGCGCAGCAGTTGCTTGATTTATTAGCAGCTGATCCCTATCGCCAACCGCCGCCCTATGAAGCCCTGGTGGGGGACCTACGGGGCGCCTATTCCCGCAGGATCAATATCCAGCACCGGCTCGTTTATCAAGTGCTAACTGAGGAGCAGGTGGTGAAGGTGTTGCGGATGTGGAGCCATTACAACTAAACAGCTCACCTCTTGCCAGCGGGGCTAGGAAAGTTACCTTCTGGCCAATTTCTAAGCGCTGATTCATTGCTGGGGCTTCCCAGGCCAGAGTTGATCTAGCCCTAATGACCGCTCGGTGCCGCCAGGTTGCGGAAACGGGTGAATTGGGGTTCAAACAGCAGTTTCACCGTGCCCACTGGGCCGTTGCGGTGTTTGGTCACGATCACTTCGGTGATGCCGCGGTCGGGGGTGTCGGGGTTGTAATACTCGTCGCGGTAGATCATCAGCACCAGGTCGGCGTCCTGCTCGATTGAGCCTGATTCCCGCAGGTCACTGAGCATTGGCCGTTTGTTGGTGCGGGATTCCACGCCGCGGCTCAGCTGGGAGAGGGCAATCACCGGCACGTTTAGTTCCCGGGCCATGCCCTTCAGGCCCCGGGTGATGCGCGACAGCTCCTGCACCCGGTTGTCAGGGGTGGAGCCCTCCATCAACTGTAGGTAGTCGATCACGATCAGGCCCAGCTCCTTGCCCTGTTCAGCCATCAGCCGCCGGCAGAGGGAGCGCATTTCTAAGACGCCGGAATTGGGTTTGTCGTCTAGGAAGAGCGGCAACTGGCCGAGGCTATTGATGCCCTGGCCCAGCAACGGCCATTCCTCCTGCTGCAGGCGACCGGTGCGCAGCCGACCACTTTCGATGCCCACCTCCATCGACAACAGCCGATAGGTGAGCTGTTCCTTGCTCATTTCTAGGCTGAACACGCAAACGGGCAGCTTGTGGATCTGGGCCACGTTCTTGGCGATGTTCAACACAATCGAGGTTTTGCCCATGGCCGGCCGGCCGGCAACGATGATCAGATCACTGCGTTGCAGCCCCTGGGTGATCGCATCGAGGTCGTAGAAATTCACCGGGATGCCGGCCACGGCGGTGCCGAGCGAGCGGCTTTCGATCTCGTTGAAGGTGCTGGTGAGAATTTCAGCGGTGGGGATCAGCCCACCGCTGGGTCTGGCCTGGCTGATGGCGAAGATTTCCTGTTCCGCCTCATCCAGCACCACGTCCATGGGCTTGCTTTGGTCAAAGCCCAGCCGGATTACATGGTTCCCTGAGCGGATCAGCTGCCGCCGCAGGTACTTATCCATCACCAGCTTGGCCACCTCATCAATCGAGGCGGTGCTGAGGGTGCGTTCCACCAGCTCACTGAGCCGTCTGGTGCCCCCCACCTTCTCGAGCTGGCCGGTGTCCGCCAGCCAGGCGCCCATGGCGGTGAGGTCTGTGGGTTTGCCCTGGCTGTGCAGCATCAGGGCGGTGCGATAGATATCGCGGTGGGCCCCCAGGTAGAAGGCCTCCGGCTGGAGCAGATCTGCCACCCGACCGATGGCGTCTGGGTCCAGCAGGATGCCGCCGAGCACCACCTCCTCCGCCTCCAGGTTCTGGGGGGGCAGCTGATCGGGGGTTGCCTCGAACAGGTCAGCGCTGTCCCGGCGGGGCCGTTCCCGTTCTGGGCCGCTCAGCGGGACAGTCACCATGGGCGATTAACTGGGCAGTAGCCCCCCATCGTGGCGCCTTTGCTGCTCAGTGGCTAACCACTTCCACGTTGATTTCGGCAACCACCTCAGGGTGGAGCTTCACTTGCACCTTGTAGCTGCCGGTGCGGTGCACTTCGGGCACGGTGATATCGCGCTTGTCGACGGGCTGCTTGGTGGCGGCTTCGATCGCTTCGGCCACGTCCACGTTGGTAACGGTGCCGAACAGCACGTCGTCACCACCGGTTTGCTTCTTGATTGTGAAGCGACCGATGGTGTCGAGGGCGGTGCGGAAGGCCACGGCGGCGGCCTTGAGGGCGGCCTGGCGTTCGGCCTCCTTGGCCCGGCGGTGTTCCACTTGGCGCAGCACCGCAGGGGTCACGCTCAGGCCCTTGCCGGTGGGGAGGAGGAAGTTGCGGGCGTAGCCCGGGGCCACCTCCACCAGATCACCGCTCTTGCCGAGGCTCAGAACGTCTTCGTTAAGGACTACTTGTACGCGCTTAGCCATGGGGACTGGATTCCTGAGTGCTGCCGAGAAGGCCAACCATTGAGCTTAGCGGGCGGGGTGCCTCTGGCCTACCGGTAGGCGCACCTGGGTGGCTAGGCCCAGGGCATGCATCAGCCGGATGTGCTGCCAGGTGAGGTCGATCTGACCGGCTTGCAGGCCGTGCTTGGCGGAATGGGGGAAGGCGTGGTGGTTGTTGTGCCAGCCTTCGCCGAAGGTGAGGGCGGCCACCCAGCGGTTGTTGCGGGAGGCGTCGCCACTGGGGTACACAACCTTGCCCCAGCAATGGGTGGCGGAATTCACCAGCCAGGTGATGTGATACACGAGCACCAGGCGTAGGGGGATGCCCCAGAGCACCAGGGCCCAGCCGCCGGCACCGGTCACGGTGCCGATCCAGAAGAGCAGGCCCGCCAGGGGCAGTTGCAGCAGCAGGAAGTACTTGTTCAGCCAGCGGTAGTAGGGGTCGCGGGCCAAGTCACCGGTGAGCCGGGGTACGGAGGCCATGGCGGGGATTTCTTCAAACATCCAGCCCATGTGGCTCCACCAGAAGCCGCGGTGGCTGTTGTGGTGATCGGCGTCGGTGTCGGAGAACTTGTGGTGGTGGCGGTGCAGGCCGGCCCAGTCGATCGGGCCGTGTTGACAGCTGATCGCCCCACAGGTGGCGAAGAAGCGTTCCAGCCATTGGGGCACCCGGAAGGCGCGGTGGCTCAGCAGGCGGTGGTAGCCGATGGTTACGCCCAGGCAGGCGGTGACCCAATAGAGCACCAGCAGGGTTGCTACGGCGGTGGGGCTCCAGAATTGGGGCAGTAGGGCGACAATGGCCAGCACGTGGATCGCCACCATGAAGCCAAGGGTGCCCCAGCGGGCCCCCTTGGGGATGGTGCCCTCGGCTTCGCCCTTACGCGGATGGCGCAGGGTGGCGGAACGCCGGGGGGGAGTGATGGCGGCGATGGGAAGCCGACCCAGGGAAGCGGTCATTCGAGACGAATAGGTTTCGATGCAGGAATCCTAGCAATACGGATTCGGATTAGGCAAGGGGGGTGGATATGGGCGCGCTCCGAGGTCCTGTGGAGAGTGAATAATGATTAAAATGCTGGCAATACGAATTTTGATCACGCGTGGGCTATCGGGAGCAGCTGGAGGCCGGCCATGGGGCCTTTGCCGCTTTGGTGCGCGCCTGGCATGAGCGCAATGGCTGGTCCCACAGGGTTTTGCCCTCCCTGGCGGAGCGCCTAGACCTGGGACGACTCCACAGTTCCCAGCTCTCCAACCTGCGCAACCGCAAGCTGGCCTCCCCCGGCCCAGAGGTGTTTCTCGCCCTGGGCGGCTGCAACCGCTGGCTGGCCGCCGCCCAGGCGGGCCAACAGCTTTCCCCCCAGGCGGCCGCCGCCCTTGCCGCTGATCCGGAGCTGTTGGCGGCCCTAAACCAGTCGGCCGTAGCCCTGGTGGGGCCCGAAGGCAGCGTGCTTGGGGCGGGGGAGCTGCTGGAGATCTTTGTGGGCTTGCGGGCGGTGCCTCCGGGTTTTGATCTGCGCATCAGTGAGCAGGAGGCACCGGTGTTGAGTGCTGCCCTGGCGGAACTGTTGGCGGCGGGGCGCCCCTGGCGCCAATGCCGCGACACCGTGATGGCGGCCTATGGGGTGGAGAAACGCCAGCGGCGGGAGCGCTTCGCCGCGGTGATGGCCGGTCTGCGCGACTACAGCGCCGCCGAGCTGGATGCGGAATTGCCCGATCTGCAGCGGACCCTGGTGGCGGTGGGGCTCTCCCCGGCAGGGCTCCCCAGTGCCGATCAGCTGTTGGAGCAGTTGCGCAAGGCCGCCTAGCGGCGGAGCTGGTGGGGCTCGCCCCGGCGTTTTCTTTTGTGCTTTTGCGGCCAGCTCGGCATCGATCAGTGCTTAGTAAAACGCCCTTGGCATCGATCGGCACTTGGTAAAACGCCTATGGCATCGATCCATCGTCACCAGTTAAGGGATGCCGCCAGCCAGGAGCTCCCACCGGCAAGAAGCTCCCACCGGCAAGAAGCTGCAGGTGATTCAGCTAGATCCAGTTGGCCAAGGGGACCCCACCGGAATCCGTGCTGGGGGAGGCTGGGGAGCCTTGCCCTGTTGTGGTGCTAGCGATTCAGCCCCCCGCCTGGCCCCTGGCCACCGACGCCGCCTGGGGGGCCGTGGCGGCAGCCCAGCAGCGGCTGCTGGCCAGTGACGCCCGCCGCACCGCCGCCGTGCAACCCCAGCTGGCCAAGGTGTTGGCGGCGTTCCAAGCGGAACGGCTCGGCACCCACCATTTCGCCTCGGTGAGTGGCTACGGCCACAACGACCTCGGCCGCGACACCCTTGACCGCGTCTTTGCCCGGGTGCTGGGGGCGGAAAAGGCGGCGGTGCGGCTGCAATTCGTTAGTGGCACCCATGCGATCGCCGCGGCCCTGTTTGGGGTGCTGCGCCCCGGCGATCGGCTGCTTTCGCTCACCGGCCGTCCCTACGACACCCTTGAGGAGGTGATCGGCCTGCGCGGCCAGGGCCAGGGTTCCCTGGCGGAATTCGGGATCAACTACGCCGAACTGCCGCTCACGGCCGCAGGGGTCGTGGATGAGGCGGGCCTTGCCGCTGCCCTGGCCCCGCCCACCCGGATGGTGTTGATCCAGCGCAGTTGTGGTTACAGCTGGCGGCCCTCGCTGCCAGTGGCCAGCATCGGCCGCCTCTGCGAACGGGTTAAAGCCCTGCAGCCCGAATGTTTGGTGTTTGTGGACAACTGCTACGGCGAGTTAGTGGAGGCTTTGGAACCCCCCCAGGTGGGGGCGGATCTGATCGCCGGCTCTTTGATCAAAAACCTTGGCGGCACGATCGCCCCCAGCGGCGGCTACGTGGCCGGTAAGGCTGAGCTGGTGGAGCAGGCCTGCTGTCGGCTCACGGCCCCGGGCATTGGTTCGGAGGGGGGCAGCGGCTTTGACCTGCATCGCCTGCTCTTCCAGGGCCTGTTTTTGGCGCCCCAGATGGTGGCGGAGTCGCTGATCTGTGCAGACCTGGTGGCCCAGGTGTTTGCCGACCGGGGGTTGGCGGTGCAACCGCTACCGGGGGCTGAACGCACCGATCTGATCCAGGCGGTGCGATTTGGGGAACCCCGGGCCCTGCAGGAGGTGTGTCGGGCTTTCCAGGCCTGTTCGCCGGTGGGTGGCTATGTGGATCCGGTGCCGGCGCCGATGCCTGGTTACGCCAGTGAGTTGGTGATGGCTGGCGGCACCTTCATTGATGGCAGCACCAGTGAGTTGTCGGCCGATGGACCCCTGCGGGAGCCCTATGTGCTTTTCAGCCAGGGGGGCACCCACCGCAGCCACGCCGCCCTCGCCCTGGCGGCCGCCCTCAGCCGTTTGGATGCGGCCACTTGAGCATTTTTCAGACATACTTACGCCGCTTTCCAGCCAGCTCTTTAACCCACCCCTAATTCCCCCTGATGGCCCTCTCCTTTCCGGCTGAGCTGCGGTACGCCGATAGCCATGAATACGCCGGCCCCGGCACTGCCGGGATGCGGCTCGGCCTCAGTGCCTTTGCCGTGGATCAGCTGGGCGACATCGTTTTTGTGGAATTGCCGGCGGTGGGCGAGCAGCTGGAACGGGGCAATCGCTTTGGCACCGTGGAATCGGTGAAGGCAGTGGAGGAGATCTATGCACCGTTGTCTGGCACGGTGCTGGCCGTTAACCAGGCGGTGATCGATCAACCGGAACTGCTGCAACACGACCCCTATGGCGCCGGTTGGTTGCTGGAGATAACTGCCAGTGAGCCCAGCCAATTTGACGATCTGATTGATGCGGCCAGCTACACCACCAAGCTGGAAGGGGCCGCTTGATGGTTGCTATGCCAAGCGCCCGCCCGGAGGCCCCCTTAAGCCCTTTTTTACCGCGCCACCTGGGCCCATCGCCGGCGGACCAGGCCTTGATGTTGGAGCGGCTGGGTTGCAAAAACCTGGAGGAATTGCTCGGCCAATGTGTGCCGGCGGAGATCCTGTTGCCGGCGGCGGCTGCCCTGGCCGGTTTGCCCGAGGGTTGCGATGAACGGCAGGCCCTGGCGGAATTGGCCGAACGGGCGGCGGCCAACCAGCCGCGCCGCAGCCTGATCGGCCTTGGTTATTACGACTGTGTGACCCCGGCGCTACTGCAGCGCCATGTGTTTGAAAACCCGTCCTGGTACACCGCCTACACCCCCTACCAGGCGGAAATTGCCCAGGGGCGCCTGGAGGCCCTGCTCAATTTTCAAACGCTGATCACTGAGCTCACCGGCCTGCCGATCGCCAATGCCTCCCTGCTGGATGAGGGCACGGCCGCTGCCGAAGCCATGGCCCTGGCCCGCAGCGTTAGGGGGGCCAGCGGCGCCCGGCGTTTCCATGTGCAGGCCGACCTCTTCCCCCAAACCCTGGCGGTGCTCCAAACCCGGGCGGAACCGCTCGGCATCGAGCTGCTGCAGGAGGCCCCCGAGGCGATGCAGTTCAGCGAAGCCAGTTTTGGTTTGTTGTTACAGCTGCCTGGCGCCAGTGGCACCTGCCCCGATCCCGCGGCGGTGATCGCCCGGGCTAAGGCGGCGGGGGTGCTGGTGATCGCCTGTGTGGACCCCCTCGCCCAGGTGTTGATGCGGCCGGTGGCCGAGCTGGGGGTGGAGATTGCCGTGGGCAGTATTCAGCGTTTCGGGCTGCCCCTCGGTTTCGGTGGACCCCACGCCGCCTTTTTTGCCACCACTGAGGCCCATCGGCGTCAGATCCCTGGCCGCTTGGTGGGGGTTTCTAAGGATGCGGAAGGCCAGCCGGCCCTGCGCCTGGCCCTGCAGACCCGCGAGCAGCACATCCGCCGCGAAAAGGCCACCAGCAACATCTGCACGGCCCAGGTGCTGTTGGCGGTGCTGGCTGGTTTCTATGCGGTGCACCACGGCCCCGAGGGCCTCACCGCCCAGGCGGAGCAGCTGCAGCGGCTCACGGCCGCCCTGGCCCTGGGCTTGCGCCAGCTTGGCTACGGGCTGGAGGCGGAGCCGGCCTTTGACACCCTGCGGCTCCAGCTGCCGGAGCCGGGCCCCTGGCTGGAGAGGGCAGAGGCGGCGGGCTTCAACCTTTTGCCCCTGGCCACGGGCCTGGGGATCAGCCTCGACAGTTGCACTGACGAGGCTGAGCTAGCCCAGCTGTTGGAATTTTTTGCTGCGGCCAAGGGCCAGCCGGCGCCGGCTTTGGCTGAGCTGCTCCAGGCCCTAGCCCCAGCCGCTGGCGTGGGGGCCATTGGCCGGCGCCAGGGCCCCTGGCTAACCCAGGAGGTGTTCCAGCGCTACCGCAGCGAAACCGAGCTGCTGCGCTACATCCAGCGGCTGGCCAGCAAAGACTTCTCCCTGGTGCACGGCATGATCCCGCTGGGCAGCTGCACCATGAAGCTGAATGGCGCCGCTGAACTGCAGCCGGTGAGCTGGGCGGCCTTTAGCCGGGTGCATCCCTTTGCCCCAGCGGCCCAAACCCGTGGTTACCGCCAACTGACCACGGAATTGGAGGGCTGGCTGGCGGCGATCACCGGATTCGCTGCCGTTTCCCTGCAGCCCAATGCCGGCTCCCAGGGGGAATTCGCTGGGCTGCTGGTGATCCGCGCCTGGCAACGCAGCCGCGGCCAGGGCCAGCGCTGCGTTTGCCTGATCCCCAGCAGCGCCCATGGCACTAACCCCGCCAGTGCGGTGCTGGCCGGCCTGCAGGTGGTGGCGGTGCAGTGCGACAGCGAGGGCAACATCGACCGGGCAGACCTGGCCGCCAAGGCGGAGGCCCACAGCGACCAGCTGGCGGCCTTGATGGTTACCTACCCCTCCACCCATGGGGTGTTTGAGGCCGGCATCGGCGAGATCTGTGCCCTGATCCATCGCCATGGGGGGCAGGTGTATCTAGATGGCGCCAATCTCAATGCCCAGGTGGGGGTGTGCCGCCCCGCCGATTTCGGCGCCGATGTGTGCCACCTCAACCTGCACAAAACCTTCTGTATCCCCCATGGGGGCGGCGGCCCCGGCGTGGGGCCGATTGCAGTGGCGGCCCACCTGGCCCCGTTCTTGCCCGGCCATCCCTTGGTGAGCTGTGGCGGCGACCAGGGGATTGGTGCGGTGTCTGCCGCCCCCTGGGGCAGCGCCAGCATCCTGCCGATCAGTTGGATGTATATCCGGCTGATGGGGGGCGCTGGGCTGCGCCAGGCCACGGCGGTGGCGTTGCTGGCCGCCAATTACCTGGCCGAACAGCTGGATTCCTCCTATCCGGTGCTTTACCGCGGTGCCAAGGGCCGAGGCGCTGTCCAGGGTCGGGTGGCCCATGAATGCATCCTTGATCTACGGCCCCTGAAGCGCTCGGCGGGCATTGAGGTGGAAGACCTGGCCAAACGCCTGATGGACTATGGCTTCCATGCCCCCACCGTGAGCTGGCCCGTGGCGGGCACGGTGATGGTGGAACCCACCGAGAGTGAATCCCTGGCGGAGCTGGATCGCTTTGTGGCAGCGATGCGGGCGATCCGGGCGGAGGTGGCGGCGATTGAGGCGGGGACGGCCGACGCCAGCGATAACCCGCTGCGTCAGGCCCCCCACACCCTGGCGGCGCTAACGGCGGAGCACTGGGGGCACCCCTACAGCCGCCAGCAGGCGGCATTCCCGGTGGAGGGCCTCAGGCAAAACAAGCTCTGGCCGGCGGTGGCCCGCATCGACAATGCCTATGGGGACCGCCACCTGGTGTGCAGTTGCGCGGTAGCGGAGCAAGGATAGGAACGCCTGGCGGGCTAAATACCAGGCTCTTTTACCTAAACGCTGAAAATTTAAGATTTTCTCCTTGATTTAGCCCTTGCCTTTCAGTCATTATCTGTTGCAACTGCGGTGGAGGGGCTCGTGCCTTCCTTGTCACCGCTGCTTAAGGGGACCATGGGTACCAACGACAGCCAGGGAACAGGGCCGCAATTACCGTTCCAGCACCTCTTGGACCGGGGCGAAACAGTGAATGTGGCCGGCACCAATGTGGTTCGCGTGCCCTTTGGCGTGCGGCAATCGCGCCGGGCCCGCCCCCAACGCCAGGCCACCTGGGCCACTTTGGTGCTGCCCCTGCACAGCTGGGAGCCCACCCCTCCGCCCCAGGCGGCTTAGGCGCTAAGCAGCTGATTGGCGCCGAGCTTGGCCAGGCGCCAATCCACCAGGGCTTGCACATCGGCGATTGAACAGGCCGGGGCCCGGAAGGGCAGCACGCTCATCGGGCTGCGTTCCGGCCGCACCAACCAGCTCAGATCGTCTTGGGCTAGAAGCACAAAACCGCGATAGCGCAGGGGTTTTTGCTTTGGCAGGCCAGCTTGCTTTAGCAGGCCAGCTTGCTTCAGCAGGCCAGCTTGCTTTAGCAGTGCCGTTTGCTTTAGCAGTGCCGTTTGCTTTGGATTAGGGCCCAGATCGCTTGGCTGCACTGGCTAACCCCAAGAACAACAAACTATTTGAGCAACCTCCAAGCAAATTGCAACAAATGGAGTGGATCTGGCCAAGATCTCCCTCAGTAGAAGGCGCCACTGCGGCGATGGTGCACCGCCGTTTGGCCGGACTCATCCCAGAGGCCACCGGCATTCACCTGGGCATAGATCAGCCAGTGGTCACCGCACTCCATCCGTTGCACCACCGTGGCCTCCAGCCAGGCCAGGGCGTCGGGCAGCAGCGGTTGGCCGCCGGGGCTCAGCTCAAGCTCGAGGCCGGCAAAGCGGTCGCTGCCGGGGGGGAAGCGCTGCAGGAATTGCTTCATCGGCCCGAGTTCCTTGCCGGCGGCCAGCACGTTGAGCGCAAAGCAATCGCCCCCATGCAGCAGCGCCTCCACCGCCCGGTCCCGGGCCACGGCCACGGAGAAGCCCGGCGGCTGGAAGCTGGCCTGGCTCACCCAGCTGGCCACCATGGCGCCGCTGAGGGCGTTCTCCCCGGAGCCCTTGCGGGCCGTGAGCACACAGAGGGAGCCGATCACCCGGCCGAGGGCGAGCACCGCTGGATCACTGCGGCTTTCATTGAGGCCGCCACCACTGCGTTTCTGCTGGCGTTGTTGCTGTTGTTGCAGTTGACGCGCCAGGGCGGTGCCGGTTTCTTCGCAGCGTTTCAGGGTGGGGGCATCGGGGCTGAATTTCACCCGAATCGGCGCAAAGGCCATCGTGAAACCGCCATCCGTAAGTTTTCCCTCCAATAGATCGAGGGCCTCGCCGCTCCAGCCGAAGCTGCCAAATACCCCCACCGGTTTCTGGCGGTCCCCGGCGGCCAGCAGGCTGCCCAGGGCCGAAACGATCGGGGTGGGGGCATGGCCGCCGAGGGTGGGGGAGCCGATCAGCACGGCATCACAGTGGCGAATCGCCTCCAGCAGGGTTTCGTTGCTGCTGAATTCGCAGTTGAGGCTGTTTACCCGCACCCCGGCCCGGGCAATCCCCTGGGCGATGGCATCGGCGATGGCGGCGGTGTTGCCGTAGGCGCTGGCATAGAGCAGCGTTACCGCCAGGCTGGCCTTCTGTTGGCCTTCCCCCCAACGGCGGTAATCACTCAACAAACTGCGCCAGCTTTCGCTGATCGCCGGCCCATGGCCCGGGGCGATGTTGCGGATCGGCAATTCCTCAAGGCGATCCACCACCGCCTCCACCTGGTTGGCCATCGGCGCCATCAAGCAGTCGTAGTAATACCTGCGGTCTTCCTCCGTGGCGCTGCGGTGGCTTTCGGCGTAGCTGTTGGTGCAGAGATGGGCGGCAAAAAAGCGGCCACTCATCAGCAGGCCGCTCTGGTCGTCAAAGGCCACCAGGCCCCCGGGCCAGCGGGGGGTGGGCACCGGCAGCAGCCGCAAAAAGCGACCGGCGGCCAAGGGCAGCAGCTCTTCGGTCTTAACCACCTGCAGCGGCGGTAGGGCCGGGATTGGGCTGGTTTCGGCTTCCGGGGTGGGGCTGGGTTTACGCCGGCCCCAGAGCTCCTGCAGCAGCTTGGCGCCGGCGTTGGAGGCCACCAGCTGCAGCTGGGGCCAGCCGGCCAGCAGCCGTTGCAGCAGCGCCACCCGGTTGGGGTTCACATCGCCCAGCACCACCCGCAGCGCCTGGTCTTGGGGCACCAGCTGTTGCAGGGCCTCCAGGAAGGGGGCGGCGAAGGCTTCCCCCGGGGGATGCACCAGCACCGCCGGGCTGCCGGCAAACAGGAAGCTGTTGTGGCAGGTGCCGCGCTCGAGGCCATATTCCACCTCAAAACGCAGCCGCCGGGGGCTAAGGCCCCGCAGGCAGGTGAGGCCACTGTCCAGGGCCAGGGCCAGCATCGAACGGTCGTCGCTGCTGGGGGCGGGGGGGGTGCTGGTCATTAGTAGTGGTTGCCTACCTTGCGGTGGTGGGCGGCGGTGAGGGCGTCGTTGTCGGCCACGTTGCCGTTTTCCACTAGGGCATAGATCAGCCAGTGGTCGGCACATTCCAGCCGTTGTTGAACGCGGCAGTCGAGGAAGGCGAGGGCATCCACCAGCACCGGCCCGCCGCTGGCCACCGTATCGAGGGTGGCAACGCCGCTGAAACGGTCGGCGCCGGGGGGGAAACGTTTGAGGAAATGGCGCAGCAGCGTCTGGTGGTTCTGTTCCGCCAGCACGTTGAGCACAAAACAGTCACCCACCTGCATCAGCGCTTCAATCGCCCGGTCTTTGGCCACGGCCACGGTGAGGCCGGGGGGGTCAAAGCTGGCCTGGCTCACCCAGCTGGCCACCATGGCGCCGCTGCGGCTGCTTTCCCCTTCCCCCTGGCGGGCGGTAACCACATAGAGGCCGCCACTGAGCCGGCCCAGGGCCTTGTCGAGGTTGGCATCCAGGGCCTTCATCGCCGCAATCGCCCGGTCACGCATCAGCAGTTGGCCCAGGTCGGTGCCGGCCTCTTCGCAGAGCTGATAGGCGGCGGCATCGGGGACGCTGCGGATGCGGAGGGGGGCAAAGGCTTCGGCATGGCCCAGGTTGCGCAGTTGGCTGGCCACCGCATCGATTGGTTCGTCGTTGCCGCCGTAGGCGTCGTAAAGCCCCACCGGTTGTTTGGCATTGAGGGCCGCCAGCAGGGTGCCCCAATTTTTCTGCAGCTCGGCATCGGGGTTGGCCGGGGGGGTGGGCAGCACCACGGCGCTGGCTTCTCCGATCAAGGCCGATAGTTCCTGGGGGTCGGTGCCGCGCAGGTCCACCATCTGCACCGGCAGATCGGTTTTGCTGATCCCCCGGGCGATGGCCTGGCTGAGGCGATCACAGAAACCGTATTGGCTCACGTAAACCACTGCCCCATAGCGGTCCCCTTTGCTGCGCTCCCGACTCCAGTCGCCGTAGTCGCCCACCCAAAGGTTGAGGTGATCCCGCAGCAGCGGCCCGTGGCCGGTGGCGATCAGCTTCAGCTCCGGTAACGCCTCCACGCGCTTGAGCGCCTGCAGCACACTGCGGGCATTGGGGCCCATCAGGCAGTCGTAGTAGTAGCGAAAATCCGGGGCGAGGGCGCCTGGATCGCGGTCGAAAACATCGTCGCTGCAGTAATGCATCCCAAAGGCATCACAGGTGTAAAGCGCACCGGTGCCGTGGTCGTAACTAAAGATCGTGTCTGGCCAGTGCAGGTTTGGGGCACTGAGGAATTCAAAGCGGTGCTGCACACCACTGCTGGGGTTCACCCCTAGGTCGAGTTCATCACCGCTTTTCACCGCCCGCCGCCGGAAGGGGCGGTGCACCTGGTTTTCCAGGTAGCTGATCGCCACCTTCGAGGCGATGATCTCCAGCTCGGGGTTCAGTTCCAGCAGGTCTGCCACCAGGCCCGAATGGTCGGGTTCGGTGTGGGAAACGATCAGCTGATCGATTTGGCGGGGGTCGATTAGTTCCTGCAGCTGGGGAATCCAGCTGCTGCGGAACTTGGCGTGGCTGCTGTCCACCAGGGCCGTGCGTTCACCGCGCACCAAAAAAGCGTTGTAGGTGGTGCCGTTGCGCAGGCCGAATTCGATGTCAAAACGGCTGCGATCCCAGTCGAGGGACCGCAGGGTGGTGGTATCAGCAGCGATCTCAGCCAGCTGTAGCGACAGCCTGGGCTCCATTTGGATCGGGGCGGCGGGTGATCAGCCTAGGGATAGCAGCAAGGGCCTAGGCGACCCGCAGGCTGAGGCCAGGGCCGTTGGCAATCAGGCCCGAGATCTTGTTGCGCATCTGCACCAGGGTTTCATCGCTGCCCTGTTGCCCATGCCAGCGCAGGCGGGTGAGCAGTTCCAGGCCCCCCTGGTCCCGGTCTGCCTGCAGGGTGGCGTCTACACAGAGCAGCCCCTCGATGTCGGGGTGGCTGGCCCGCAGGGCCACATAAACCAGACCGTTATCAATGATTTCAACCCGGTGGCCGAGGTTGCCGAGGCCCTTGCGCAGGGTGTTGAGCCAGAGGCCCAGGCCAGGGGCCGTGGTGGTGCGTACGCGAACCAGTTCCATCCGAAGACCATGCATGGATGTCAGCTTGAGTCTCGCCTGTTGCAGGGACCCCCGGCTGTTTGCTGCGAAACCTCGGGTTTTAGCCCTTGGTCAGTCGCCCACGGTCACCGTTACGGCGCCGGCGCCTTCCGCCTTAGGGGCGGTTACTTGAAGCACACCATCGCGGTAATGGGCCTTGAGGCCATCGCGGTGGATGCCGCGGGGGAAGCGGAAGCTGCGGCTCCAGGTGCCATAGCGAAACTCACTGATCAGTGGTTGGGCCTGGCCTTGATCGCCCGTGGCTGCCGTTGGCGCTTCCGGGGCCTTGCGTTCGGCGCTGATCACCAAGCTGCGCTCGGTGGCTTTCACATCGATGGAGGCGCGATCCACCCCTGGCAGTTCCAGGCTGATTGTGTATGCGGAATCGCTTTCACGCACTTCGGCGGCGGGCACCCGTTCGGCGTGGGATAGCTGTTGCTCCAGCTTCTCAAACAGTTCGAAGGGGGCATTGCGAAGGGTGAGCATTTTCGGGTCCTCACGGGGTTGATGGGCAGCGGTACTTCTCCGCTGTCGTGAACTCAGTGTTTCCCGCTTTGTTGTTGCTGGGCAGGGGGGGAACCGGCCCTTGGGGTGCGGCCCTCCCCACCCATTACGGTTCCCACCACCAATTGCCGAAACAGGCGGCCTGGCCCCGGTAATGGCGTTCCTCATCCAGCAGGCTCCAGAGCCGGGCGTTGCGGATTTGGAAGCGGCGGCCCTGGCTATCTACCCGTTCACCGCCGTAGCCCTCCAATGCCTCCTGGCGCCGTGCCATTTCCAGGGCCTGGCGGCGATCAAGGTGATGTTGTTGCCGGGCACTGAGCCGCGAGGGCAGGCCCACCATTTCCTGCCAATTGCGCTTGAACAGCTGTAATGCCGCCCGGTTCGCATAGATGAAGCGGGGGTCAGCGGCGCCGTCGTGACAAAGCACCACCCGGTCGAGCACAAACAGTTCCTGGGCCGCTAGGCGACTGCCCTGGGCCCGCAGCAGCGGCTGGCCATAGAGCCGTTGGTGGGAATCCAGCAGCAGGCTGGTGAGCCCCAGCAGCTGCGGGCTGAGCCAGGGGGGATCGTTGTTTGCTGCAGCTGGACTCATGGCCCGGCACCGGCCCCCATCGCCTTGGCCATGGCCAGCTGGCCCATCAAGCTGCCCTGCTGGCGTAGGCGTTCCAGGAACAGTTGGTTGGCTTCGGGGAAGCGGGGTTCCACGGCTAGGGGTAGGTCGCCCGCCTCATCCAGCCCCGTGCTGCCGGCCATGGCTGGGGTGATTACCACCAGGTCGGGGTCGAGGGGGGCGGTGTAGGCCCACCAGCTGAGCGGGTCGGGGCGGGGGACGGCGGCGGGGCTGGCCGGGGGGGGCATCCCCAGGGCGGCGCGCTCGTCTGCCAGGTGTTGGCGGCGCCGTTCGGCCAGGTCGCTAAGCAGTTGGCTACGGCTACGGCCCCGCAGTTGAAACAACACAAAGGGGTCTTCGCTGAAGCGATCACCCATCAGGTAATAAACGGCGCTGATGTGTTTGCAGGGGTTGGCCTTATCGGGGCAACTGCATTCGCTGCGCACCTCCTGCAATTTGAACGGGAACAGCCGTTTACCACTCACCGCAAAGGCCCGTTCGATGTCATCGGGCATGATCCCGGCCAGCAGTTGACAGGTCCAACGGGCCTTTTGGGTGAGGGCCTCCAGCACGAACTCCCAGTCCTCATCGGTGAGCACATCAAGCCAGAGCTTCACCTTGTAGGGCTCCGCTTCGGTGCCCTGCACCCGGGCCTGCACCCGGCGCCCTTCAAAACGGATCGAGAGCACATTGCCCTCCCGGGCATAGATCCAGGCCCGTTCCAGCCGCTTCTTGTAGCGGTATGAATTGATCAGTTCCATCCACTCGGCCACCCACCAGGGCTGCTGGCCGAGGCCTTCCTTACTGAGGGTGGTGGTCGAACTGGTCATGGGGGCATTGCCCAAGGGGCCCAGTCTGGCCCCTGGCTTGCCGCTCAGGCCTCGCTGAGGCTCACCAGTTCCCGCAGCTGGCTGATCTCCAGGCCCCCCAGCCATTCCTCGCCACTGCCGACGATCTCGGCGGCAAGTTTTGCCTTGTCGCGGATCATCTTGTCGATCTTTTCTTCCACCGAACCGGTGGTGATGAACTTATGCACCAGCACCCGTTTGGTTTGGCCGATCCGATAGGCGCGGTCGGTGGCCTGGTTTTCCACGGCGGGGTTCCACCAGCGGTCGATGTGGAACACATGGCTGGCCCTGGTGAGGTTTAGCCCCACCCCACCGGCCTTCAGCGACAGCAGGAACAGCTGCGGCCCGCGGGGATCCTCCTGGAAGCGGTCCACCATCGCCTGGCGGTCATTTTTGCTGCTGCCCCCATGCAGGAACGGCACCTCCTGCTTCCAGCGCTGTTGCAGGTGGGCCTTGAGCAAATGCCCCCATTCGGCGAACTGGGTAAACAGCAGGGCGCGGTCGCCGGCCTCCACCACCTCCTCGAGGATTTCCTCCAGCCGTTGCAGCTTGGCGGAGCGGGCGGCAAAGCCTTCCCCCACGGATTCCTCCTTGAGGGCTAGGGCCGGGTGGTTGCAGATCTGTTTGAGCTTGGTGAGGAGCGCCAACACCTGGCCATGTTTCTTGCCGAGCGGTGCCCGCTGGATTGCCTCCAGGGTTTCGTCAACGGTTTTGCGATAGAGCTTTGTTTGTTCTGGGCTTAACCCCACCCATTCATTTAGTTCGAGTTTTTCCGGTAGGTCGCTGATGATTGATTTATCGGTTTTAAGCCGCCGCAACAGGAAGGGCCCCACCCGGGCCTTGAGGTCCTTGAGTGAAGCGGTGTCGCCATAGCGTTCGATTGGTAGGCGATAGCGCTGGCGGAAGAAGTCTTCTTCCCCCAGCACCCGCGGGTTGAGGAAATCCATCAGCGCCCAGAGTTCACTGACGCGGTTTTCCACCGGGGTGCCGGTGAGGGCGATCCGGAAGCGGCTCTGGCGCAGGGGCCGGGCCAGATCCCGGGCGGCCTGGCTTTGTTTGGCGCTGGCATTTTTGATCGCCTGGGCCTCATCGATCACCAGCCCCTGCCAGTCGTGGCCCAGCAGCAGCTCCCGGTCCCGCTGCAGCAGGCCATAGCTGGTGAGCACCAGGTCCACCCCCTTGAGGGCTTTGCTGAGGGCGGCCTCCGTGGCTGCCCGTTTGGGGCCGTAGTGCTCCAGCACCTGCAGTTCAGGGGTGAATTGGGCCGCCTCCCGTTTCCAGTTGGTGAGCACCGAGGTGGGCGCCACCAGCAGCACCGGCCGTTTCAATTCCTGTTCGGCCTTGAGGTGTTGCAGGAAGGCCAGCAGCTGGATTGTTTTGCCGAGGCCCATGTCATCGGCGAGGCAGGCCCCCTGGTCAAAGCGATGCAGAAAGGCCAGCCAACCGAGGCCCCGTTCCTGGTAGGGCCGCAGCTGGCCAATGAAACCCTCTGGAGCCGGCAACGGATCCGGGGCCTTCTGTTGGTGGTATTGCTCCAGCACCGCCTGCAAGCGGGGCCCCGCCAGGAAGCGATGCACCGGCAAGCGCATCAAGGTGTCGCCGTCGCTGGCGGTGAGCCGCAGGGCGTCATCAAGGCTGAGGGCTGGATCAGCGGCCCAGAATTTTTCGGCGTTTTTGTGGTCGCCAGGGCGCAGTTCGATCCAGGCGCCCTTGTGTTGCACCAGGGGGCTGCGTTTGCCCGCCAGCCGCTCCAGGTCTTTAAGGGTGAGGGTGACCCCACCGATCATTAGTTCCCAAGACCAGTCCAGGGTTTCGCCGATGCTGAAGCCCTTGGCGCTGCTGGGTAGTTCCGCCTTGATCGCCAGGCCGAGGCGGCTGGCGAGGCCGCCACTGAGGCTGGCGGGTAGTACCACCCCCACCCCCACATCGCGCAGCTTGGCGGCGGCGGTGCGCACCAGCACAAAGGCTTCGGCCGCCGCCAGGTCCATTTCTTCCGGGGCGGCCCCCTCCAGGCCCCGTTGCAAGGGCTCAAAGGCCCCTAGGGCCCGGCCGAGGCCCTCCAGCAGCAGTTCACCGGGCTGGGGCACATTGATTGCGCCGAGGCTCAGTTCGCCATCGCCGGCGGCCCATACCGCGGCGGCCGGTTGCCGCAGGCTGGGGTCGGCCTCCGCCTGCAGGCCAAAGCGCAGCTTCCAGAGGTCACTGTCGTTGGGGGGCACCTCCAGCTCCAGCACCGCCCGGGCCGGTGCCACCCGGCCGGCGACGGTTTCGCGCCAGTGGTTGGTGGCGGTGGCCAGCCGTTCCCCGTCTTCAGGGCTGAGCTCGAGGCCGCCATCGCCGGGGCCGAGGGCCCGCTGCCAGGCGGCCAGCAGCGGATCTAGCCCCTGCTCCTCCGCCTGGAAGCTTTGGCGCAACTGGCCATCCACCAGGGCCGCCACGATTTCCGCCACCTGCAGCCGCCGGGCGCCGGGGCGGCGACAGGCCAGCGTTGCTTCCGGGTCGCCGGCCCCACTGGTTACCACCCGGGGCAGGCGCAGGGCCAGGTCCTCGAGGCGGCGGCGGTCCTCCTCGTGGTTCAGCAGCGGTTGCCATTGGGCCCGGGCCTGGGGGGCCAGCTGCACGGCCGGTAGCCAGCGACCCCGGGCCACCAGGCTCAGCACCCAACGCTGCAGGTGGGCCCACCAGAGCAGTTCTTCCCCCAGTTCTGGGTGCTGGCCGGAGAGCGGTAACTGCCCCAGCCAGTCGGCGGCGGCGGCGGCATTTAGGGCTAGGCCCTGCAATTGCCAGGGCCACCACTCCAGCTGCTTGGGCAGGGTTTCACCCGCCATCAGCGGCAGGCCATTGCTGCGGCTGGGCAGGCTCAGGCAGAACTGCAGCTCTGCCGCCACTGGCGCCGCCGGCAGTCGCCCCAGCTCCTCGAGCCAGGCGCTTAGGTCGTCGCTGTTTAGGGCGAGGGGATGGGGCCGGGGGGCGCTGAGCCCTTCCAACTTCTGGGGTTTTGCCACCCGCCAGGTGTCGGCCCAGAGGACCAGACAGGGCTGCGCGGGGGTCTGCAGCCAAACGGCGTGCAGCAGGCTCATGGCCGTGGCGGCAGTGGGCGGCAGCGCCCTGGCTGCCCCACTATGAATCCCCACTTGGGGGGGCTCCCCGCAGGGCGTTGCGGGATCATGGGGTTTCGGCGCTTGGGTTTTTCGGTTCATGGCAGTTGCTTCCGCCCAGCCCCGCAGCGGCGCCGAAATCCGCGAAGCCTTCCTCGCCTTTTTTGAGGCCCGGGGCCACCAGCGCGTCGCCAGCGCCTCCCTGGTGCCAGACGACCCCACGGTGCTGCTCACCATCGCCGGCATGTTGCCGTTTAAGCCGGTGTTTCTGGGCCAGGCCCCGCGGCCAGCCCCCCGGGCCACCAGCAGCCAGAAGTGCATCCGCACCAACGACATTGAGAACGTGGGTCGCACGGCGCGCCACCACACCTTCTTTGAGATGCTCGGCAACTTCTCCTTCGCTGATTACTTCAAGGAGCAGGCGATTCAGTGGGCTTGGGAACTGAGCACTGAAGTGTTCGGGCTGGATCCAAAGAATCTGGTGGTGAGTGTCTTCCGGGAAGACGACGAGGCCGAGGCGATCTGGCGCCACACGGTGGGGGTAAATCCCAAACGGATCATCCGCATGGATGAGGCCGATAACTTCTGGGCCTCGGGCCCCACCGGCCCCTGTGGCCCCTGTTCGGAGATCTACTACGACTTCAAGCCTGAGCTGGGTGACGACGGCATCGACCTGGAGGACGACTCGCGCTTTATCGAGTTTTACAACCTGGTGTTTATGCAATACAACCGCGACGCCGAGGGCAAGCTCACGCCCCTGGCTAACCGCAACATCGACACCGGCATGGGCCTCGAGCGCATGGCCCAGATCCTGCAACAGGTGCCCAATAACTACGAAACAGATCTGATCTATCCGCTGATTGAAACGGCGGCGGCCCTGGCCGGCGTTGACTACCGCCAGCTTGATGCCAAGGGCCAAACGTCGCTAAAGGTGATCGGCGACCACAGCCGCGCCATCACCATGCTGATCAGCGACGGCGTGAGCGCCAGCAACCTCGGCCGCGGCTACATCCTCAGGCGCCTGTTGCGGCGGGTGGTGCGCCATGGACGGCTCCTGGGCATCGACAAACCCTTCCTTACGGCGCTGGGGGAAGCCTCGATTGAGCTAATGGCTACGGCCTATCCCCAATTGCTGGAACGGCGCGAGGCGATCGGCGCCGAGCTGGCCCGGGAAGAAGCCCGCTTCCTCGAAACCCTGGAGCGGGGCGAGAAGCTATTGGCGGAGGTGCTGGCCAGTAAGCCCCAGCAGATTTCCGGGGAGCAGGCCTTTGAGCTCTACGACACCTACGGCTTCCCGCTCGAACTCACCGAAGAGATCGCCGAGGAGCATGGCCTCCAGGTGGATCTGGCCGGCTTTGAGCTGGCGATGCAGGCCCAACGCCAGCGGGCCAAGGCGGCGGCGGTGAGCATCGACCTCACCCTGCAGGGGGCCATTGAGCAGCTGGCCGCGGAGCTGGAGGCCACTGATTTTCGGGGCTACGGGGCCCTGGAACAGCGCAGCTGCGTGCTCGCCCTAGTGGTGAACGGCGCCCCGGCCCCGCAGGCCAATGCCGGCGACCAGGTGCAGTTGATGCTGGATTCCACCCCCTTCTATGGCGAAGGCGGCGGCCAGGTGGGCGACCGGGGCCTGCTTAGCGGTGCTGCTGCCGAGGCTGATGCAGATAGTGGTGTGGTCGTGGTGATCGAGGCGGTGAGCCGCAACCGCAGTGTGTTTGTGCACAGCGGCCACATCGAACGGGGACGCTTGGCGGTGGGTGATGTGGTGCAGGCCCAGGTGGATCGCGCCTGCCGCCGCCGGCTCCAGGCCAACCACACGGCCACCCATCTGTTGCAGGCGGCCCTTAAGCAGCTGGTGGATCCCGCCATCGCCCAGGCCGGTTCCCTGGTGGATTTTGATCGCCTGCGCTTTGATTTCCATTCCCCCCGCGCCGTGACCCCGGCCGAGCTGGGGCAGATCGAGGCGCTGATTAACGGCTGGATTGCCGCTGCCCACGACCTGGAGGTGCAGGAGCTGGCGATCGAGCAGGCCAAGGCCGCCGGGGCTGTGGCGATGTTTGGCGAGAAGTATGGCGATGTGGTGCGGGTGGTGGATGTGCCCGGCGTGTCGATGGAGCTCTGCGGCGGCACCCACGTGGCCAACACCGCTGAGATTGGCCTGTTCAAAATCATCAGCGAGGCCGGAGTGGCCGCCGGCATCCGCCGCATCGAGGCCGTGGCGGGCCCGGCGGTGTTGCCTTACCTCAATGAACGGGAGGCGGTGGTGCGCCAACTCAGCGATCGCTTCAAGGTGCAGCCCGCCGAAATCCTCGAGCGGGTGGCCGCCCTGCAGGAGGAACTCAAGGCCTCCAGCAAAGCCCTGGCCGCTGCCCGCGCTGAGTTGGCCCTGGCCAAGGCGGCCGCCCTGGTGAGCCAGGCACAAACTGTGGGATCTGCAGCCCAAGCTTTCCAGCTGCTGGTGGCCCGCCTCGATGGGGTGGCCGGCGATGGTCTGCAGGCCGCAGCCCAGCAGCTCCAGGAACAGCTCGGCGCCAGCGCCGCCGTGCTGCTCGGTGGCGTTCCAGAACCCGACAAGGTGGCCCTGGTGGCGGCCTTCGGGCCGGCGGTGGTGAAGGCTGGGCTCCAGGCCGGCAAGTTTGTGGGCAGCGTCGCCAAACGCTGTGGCGGCGGCGGCGGCGGTCGCCCCAACTTGGCCCAAGCCGGTGGCCGTGATCCAGCCGCCCTCGAAGCGGCCCTGGCCGCCGCCCGAGAGGAACTGCTGGCGGCCCTATCCGCTTAATCTCACGGCTCAGTTGCCCTTGCTGCAATGCGTTGGTACCTGCCAATTCTTGGCGCCGCCCTCAGCCTGCAAACCTCCCTGGCCTTGGCTGCCCCGGCAGCTGGTTTGCTGGCTGGCCTCAAGTTGCCCTTGCCGAAGCCGGCGGCGGCTTTGTTTGCCGCCAATGGCCTGGGCCAGGCGAGCCTTAATACCCAGCTTTCCGCCACCCCTGAGGAGTTGCTGGCCAAGCTCAAGGCGGAGCTAGGCGCCCAGGGCTATAAGGAACGCACGATCAACACAGTGGTGGGCCCCTGGGGCTTCAACCTGGTGCTGGAGCCCCCTGGCGGCACCAGCGTTGATGGCACCCCCGCCGGCAAAACGGCCGTGCTGGTGGCCCAGGCCACGGCGATTGCCCCTGGACGCCTCAACCTCAACCTGCGGTTTGAAGGCGTTTGAGCTGGGCCGCTGCGGCTGGGCTTGATTTCGTCATCAATGGCAGCGCTGCGGTCATCGCTCGGTAACTAGGGCTGGTCAAGCTGAGCTGTCTCAGTTTTGGCTTTTGATGGTTACCAGAACACAGCTGCTTGGCACTGCCTTGCTGGTGGGCCTGGGCTTGGCCCTTGGCGGCAGTCCTGGCTCCAGCAAGGCGGAGGTGCAGCTTGCCTGTGAGGGCACCCTGCTCCAGGCCCGGGGTAATGCCAGCCTGAAGCGGGCCAGTGAGCGTTTGCATTTCAGCCTTACGGTGCGGGCCGAGGACCGCGACCAGGCCCAGGCCCTGCAGCAGTTGCAGGGGCGGCTGGGGGCGGTGCGTCAGGGGCTGCAGGGGTTGGCGGTGGAGCAGTTGGAGGTGAGTTCCCCCAGCAGCTGGAACGCTTCCGGCCGGATCCAGGCCTCAGTGCAATTGAGTGGCTTGCTGGCACCAGAGCAGCTCAATGGCTTGGTGCAGCTGGGCAGCCTGGCGGGGGTGCAGTTGCAACCGGTGCAGGCCCAGGCCGCCGCCTCTGGGGATGCCGCCGCCCGCAAACAGTTGCTGAAACAGGCCTACCGGGAGGCCCTTGCCCAGGGCCAGGAGCTGGCCGCTGCCTTGGGTCTTAGCCGCTTGCGGCCCCTGGAGGTGCAGCTGGAGGGCGGACCCCAACCCCGACCCATGGCCCTAAAGGCCATGGCGGCGGCGCCGGCCTTTGATCCGCGCGAACTGCCGCCCCCCACCGATCAACTCAGCCTGCAGGTGAGTTTCTGTGCCCGTTGAGCGGCGGTTGCTTGTGGCAGCTCCGGGCTGTTTCTAAGGTCATGCCCAATCAGCCGCAGCATTCATGCAGATCTTCAGTCGCTGGTCTGAGTCCCAGGCGCGTCTCGTGCGCTGGGTGCTGTTGATTGGCTGGTTGTTGATCATCCTTTCGCTGCTCCTGCCGCTCTCGATGCCAGAAAACCTGGTGCCGGAATGCTCGGCTGGCAATTTGCATTGCCTGTTGCACCATCAGCCGGGAAATCGCCTGTTTTGGGGCGTGGTGGTGCCCAGTGGTGTGTTGATGATCGTGCTGCTGAGCCATGAGCTTTGGCGCCGCATCTGTCCCCTCGCTTTCGTCTCCCAGCTGTTCCGGGCCCTTGGTCGCCAGCGCACCCGGCTTGGCAAGGGGGGCAAGCCCGAGGTGGTGAAGGTGGCCACGGATTCCTGGTTGGGTCGCCACCACGTGCAGTTGCAGTGGTCGTTATTGATTGCGGGCCTGTGTCTACGCCTGTTGGTGGTAAACAGCAACCCCTTGGGCTTGGCCCTGTTTCTGCTGGTAACCCTGGCGGCGGCCCTTCTGGTGGGCTGGGCCTATGGCGGTAAGGCCTGGTGCCAGTACGTATGTCCGATGGCACCGGTGCAGACGGTGCTCACCGGCCCCCGCGGTCCCCTGGGCAGCCCGGCCCACCTCGGGACCAATTCAAAAATCACCCAGTCGATGTGCCGCAGCTTGGGGGATAGCGGTAAGGAACAGAGCGCCTGTGTGGCCTGCCAGGCCCCTTGCCTCGATATCGATGCCGAGCGGGCCTTCTGGCAGAACCTCTCGGGCAAACGGGGTCTTGATTGGGCCTGGTATTCGTATCCGGGGTTGGTGTGGGCCTTCTTTGAGCTGATGCAGCGCATGGATGGTGGTGCCTCAGCCCAAAACGGCGACCTCATCTATCTGCGTTCGGGGCTCTGGGCCTATGACGCCGGTTTACCGGGGCGCGCCCTGGATCGATTGTTTCCCTTCTTGCCATTGCCCAGCCTGGTGGCAGTGCCCCTGGCGTTGGTGTTGGCCGCCTGGCTGTCTGTGGCCCTGTTCCGGGCGTTGGCCAAGCTGCAGCAACGGCGTTATCTCCGCGAGGGACGGCGGGAGGCGGCCAGCCTCGCCACTTTCCACACCCGCCTGATCGCCACCTTTACGGCGATCAACAGTTTCTTCTGGTTTGTGGACCCGAGCCAGGGGGCCTTTGGGCCCCATGGGGGCCAGTTAATTCGTTCCCTGGTGCTCACCGTTTCAGCGATTTGGCTGTTTCGTAGTTGGGGTCGAGACCAGGCCACCTATCGCCGGGAGAGCACCAGTGAGAGCCTGCGCCGCCAGCTAAAGGATTTGCCGGAGTTGGCGGCGGCCCTGGATGGCCGTTCGCTCGCAGAACTCTCCCCCCAGGAGGTGTTCACCCTTGCCAAGGCGATGCCGGCGGTGGGGTTGCAGCGCTCCCGCGAGATCTACCGGGGTGTGGTGGCCGACATGTTGCGCACCGGCCGTCTGGAACGGGCTGCCGCCCTTTTGCAACTGCAGGATCTGCGCCAAACCCTGCAACTTGAAGATCAGGATCACCACGAAGCGATGCGTTGGCTGGCCCAGGAGCAGCCCAACCTGTTGCGGCTCGATGCCCGCGAACGCCAGGTGGATGACCTGCGTAGGGAGGCGGTGGCAGAGGCGATCCATGACCTGTTGGCTACCGCCGGCATGGATCTGCTTGATCCCAGCAATCTCCGCCCAGCCCTGGCGGAACGCTTGGAACAGCTGCGTGCCAGCTGTGGTCTCAGTGGGGAAGGTTGGGCGGAAATGCTTGAAAGCTTTGGGCCGAAGGGGAACCTCGAGCAGCAGCGGCTCAACCATTTGTTGCTGGAGTGGCAAACCCAGGCAGCGCTACTGACCCTGTTCCAGCAAGAAGCCAGCAGGGATGCCATGTTGCGCCCCCTGCTGCTGGCCATGGAACTGCGGGTGCAGGGGTTGGCCCAACTGCTCGACCCCCGGCTTGCGGCCGCGGCGTTGCCGCCCCTGCCGCAGCAAATGGCGGCGGCGGGCAGCCTCGAGCAGGCCTTTGACCTGCTCTGGGAAGACCCAGACCCCGATACGGCCGGTTGGGTGCTGATGTTGGAGCGGCAGCGGCACCCCGAGCGCCTCGCCCGCCGCTTGCAGCATCCCCGCCAGGGCCTGGCCAGTTCGCCTTTCTTGGAGATCCAGCGCCGGGGGGAACCCCACCCTGATACCGCTGAGTTCCCATTCCTGGCGGCGTCGCCTTTGTTTGCCGATCTACCGCCGGCGGGCCTGGTTTGGGTGGCTAGCCAGGGCGAGATCCATGCTTGGCAGCCCGGGGAGGTGGTGGTGCAGGAGGGGGCGATTAGCGATGGCTTGGGGGTGGTGTTGGCCGGTTCCGGCAGGGTCAACATCCCGACTGGGGCACTGGTGATCCTCGGGCCCGGTGAAACGATTGGGGAGATGGGTGTGATCACTGGCAACCCCCGCAATAACACTGTGAAAGCGGGCCCTGAGGGGCTGAAGGCATTCCAGGTGCCGCGCGAATCCTTTGAGGAACTGCTGCATCGCTCCCGTTATTTTTCGCGGGGCCTGCTGCGGCAGTTGGCGGAACGGCTCACTGCAACCAGCCGCTAAATAGACGGCGCATCCGTTCCATCAGGTCTTGTTGCTGGGCGGAGGCAGCTTCTGATTCCAGATTGTTGATTTCCGCTTGGCGTTGGCTCACTAGCTGGCTGAAGCTATCCAGCAGGCTGGGATCCTCCTGCAGCAGGGCCGCCATCGCCTCGCGTTTGATCTCCAGCAGTTTTGATTCGCAGGTGGCGCGCACCGTGGCGGAGCGACATTCGCCGGTGCAGAGTGTCATCTCGCCGAAGATTTCGCCGCGGTGCAGTTGGGTAATTGTGATTTGACCGCCAGTGGCCAAACGCTTAGTCACCTCCACTTCGCCAGCGCTAACCAGAAACAGGGATTGGCCCTGGTCTCCTTCCCTCACCACTGCTTCGCCGGGGCCATAGCTATGGCATTGACTGGTTTCAATTAGTTGTTCCAGTTGATTGTCAGCAAGGTTGGCAAAGATCGAGACCTTTTGGAGCAGCTCCAGTTGTTGGCTGTGGGCGATTGCTTTGCCGTTCTGGTCGTCGCCATCGACCAGGGCAGCGGCCTCCACCATGGCCGTCACCCGCAGGTCTTGGACCGGGTAGGGGATCGTTTGGCCATGGCGCCGCAGCAGGTACCAGAGTTGTTCCAGCAGGTCGCTGCGCAGGCCCAGCCCCTGGCCATAGTCGGCCTGCCAGGCCAGCAATTCATAGCGAATTGAGCTGTCATCAAAGGCGGCGATCCGCACCACGGGGGCGGGATTATGGAGTACTAGGGGGTGCTGGCGGGCCAGTTGCAGCAGCAGTGACTTGGCCTGGGCCGGCGGCAGGTTGTAGTCAAGGCCGATAAATAGTCGGTTGCCATAGGGGCCGTATTGACTGAAGTTGCGCAGGTCCTTGGCGGTGAGTTGGTTGTTGGGAATATTCAGCTTGGAGCCATCAATACAACGCAGTTCGGTGTCGCGCCAGGTCACGGAGATCACCCGGCCGATATTGCCTTCCACCTCGATCCAGTCGCCTTCCTTTACCACCTGCTCCAGCTGCAGGCTGAGGCCGCCGATCAGATCCTTCAGCGGTTCCTGGGCTGCCAAGCCAAAGATCGCCGTCAGCACCGCTGAGGTGGTTACTAGCCCCAGCAGGTCCACCCGGGCCCGTTGTTGCAACAGCACCACTACCACCAGGGCGCTAACCAGCACCAACAGCAGATCCCGCAGGATTTTTGGGGTGCTGGGCAGTAGCCGTAGCCTGGGGAACAACTCCAGCACCAGCCAGATCAGCAGCCGCGTGATCGCCACCGCCAGCAGCAGGTCGTCGGCCATCGCCACAACGATGCGCAGGCTGTGGTTGGCGCCGTTCCAGTTGATGCCGTTGCCCAGCGCCCAGCTCAGCAGGGCCAGGCTGGGCAGGCGCCAGGGGAAGCTGGGCCAGCGCAGGCGGCTGCAGAGGCGGTTAAGCCCCAGCAGCAGCAGGATCCCAAGGGCTGCAACAATCCAGAACTTGAGGGCAACCATGGGCAAGGGTGGTATTGCCAGTCATCCTGACGGCAGACTTTGCTGATGCAAACCAGGAATGACTGGGCCGATGGAACTGTTTGACCTGTTTCTGATGTTGGCCATGGGCCATTTCCTTGGCGACTTTGGCCTGCAGAGCAACCGCATGGCCAAGGAGAAGTGCCCTGGACCCGGCCATTCCTTGCCCTGGGGCTATTGGCTCACGGCCCACGGGGCTATCCATGGTTTGATCGTGGCCTTGCTCACGGGGGTGCCGTTGCTGGGGTTGGCGGAATGGCTAGCCCACATGCTGATTGATTGGGGCAAATGTCGCGGCTGGTATCAGCTGCTGCCTGACCAGGGCCTGCATCTGTTCTGCAAATTGCTTTGGACCCTGGCCTGCCTATTCCTGCTGCCCCGCTGACATGGCCCTATCCCCCCTTTCCCCTGGGCAACTGCAGGCCCTGCCGTTGTTTCAGAGCCTGGATCGCCCGGATCTGGAGCGGCTGTTGGAACGGCAGCTGCATACGGCGATTGCCACTGATCAGTTGTTGGTGCAGGAGAACGACTGGGGTGAAACCCTGTTTGTGATCCTTGAAGGCTTGGCGAAGGTGCGTTGCCATAGCTCCGAGGGGGAGGAGGTGGTGTTGTCTTTATTGGGGAAGGGGGATGTGTTTGGCGAGTTGGCCCTGCTGGACGACAAGCCCCGTTCCGCCGATGTGTTGGCGCTCACTCCGCTCAGCCTGGTGAAGTTGCCGGGGGGGGTATTCCGCCAGTTGATGCTCAGCCGACCGGCCCTGGCCCTGGCGATCGCCCAGCTGGAAAGCAAGCGGCTGCGCGAACTAAACCGTCGCTTTGTGATTCATTCCGCCGATGCCACCACCCGGTTGCTCAATGCCCTGGCGGAGTTGGCCCGCCACAGCGCCGGTGGCCAGGATGTGTTGGCCCTGATCCCCCCCCTGGCCCAGCGGGAGCTGGCGGCCCTGGCGGGGCTCTCCCGGGAAACCACCTCCCGCACCCTCAGCAAGTTGCGGGAGCGCGGTTATCTACAGGAAGAGGGGGGGGGCCTGCGTTTGCTCAGTCTTGAACCCCTGCGGAAACGCTGTTTGCTCTAGGCCCAGCGTGAGCAAGATCACAGCTTCGATTGATGGCAGAGACAAGGGCTACCCGGCCCCCTGTGCAAAGGTTGCCATATGCATCTGATCCCGAATCCTTCCATGGTGAAGTTGCCCCAAGCGCTCTTGGCACTGGCTTTGCTGGTTGGTGGGGGGCCCTTCCCCGCTCCCAGCCAGGCCCAACAGGCGTCGTCCAGCCAATTTCCGGGCCGCCGGGTGGGTGGGGGCACCCGCGGTGAGTGCACCTCCCGCTTGATCGCCCATCTGCTGCCCGCCTCAAACATTCAAGGGGTGGCCCAGGGCAAGGCCCCCCGCATTGCCCTGCTGGAGGGCCCTGCGGCCCAAACCTATCCGTTGTTGCTGAATTTGCAGGGGCTGCGCTCCTATCAGTTGGAGCCCATGGCAGCCGGGGTGCGCTTGCTCACCCTGCCGCCGCTGGCCTCCGAGACCCGCTGGGAAAGTTCCTTCCTCTGCCCTGGGGCAGCGGGGGCCTCTGGTGATCCCTTGGGCTTTGTGACCACCGCCTCGCCGCCGGCCCTCAGTTTGATTCGGCCGGGCCAGCCCGCTGGGCCGCTGCTGGATCGACTGGCGGCCAGCTGTGGCGCCACCGTACCCACAGCAGAATTGAGGGCCGTGCTGGGGGGAGATCCCCTGCCCGGTGATTGGCCGGAGCAGCTGCCGGTGCGTTGTCAGCAGCTCTGATTGTCGTTTGCGATTAATTCGTAGACGTTGACGGTTTGATCCCGACCTTTGAGCGGGAAATCCCCCCAGTTGTTGAGGGGCCAATCCTTGGCTTCCACCAACTCAAGGGTGGTTTCAGAAACCAGTACCCGACAATCACTATCCATCCGTTCTTTCTCTAGGGATTCCAAGCGGGCGCTCACATTGACCACATCGCCGATCACGGCGTATTCCATCCGTTCGCTGCTGCCCATCGAACCGGTGATCACCTCGCCGCTGTGGATCCCCACCCGCAAGCGCAGGATCGGCCGTTGTTCTGCCAGCAGTTCTTTCTTTAATTCTGCCACCGCCCCCTGTAGGGCCTGGCCGGTGGCTATGGCGTTGGTGGCGGTCTGGCGGGGGTCCTGGGCCACGGGCACACCAAATACCGCCAGGAAGCCATCGCCGGTGAATTTGTTCACCATGCCTCCGTGGCGATGGATCAGCGGCACAAACAGTTCCATGCCCCTGTTTACCCACTGGAGCGTGTCGGTGGGCGGCAGCCGTTCAGATACCTTGCTGAAGCCAACGATGTCGGCGAAAAGGATCGTTACGGCTAGTTGTCGGCCGGGAAAGCGCCCTTCCTCGAGCAGGGTTTCCCGTTGTTTCCAGAGTTCAGCGGCCACCTCAGGGGAGGTGGTTTGGCCTAGGAGCCGTTCGATTTGGCGCCGTTGCAGTTGGCTCGCCGCCCCCCGCCGCAACCAGCCGGCGGCCGTCAACACCGCCAGGCTGGCGGCGGGCAGGCTCACTGCCAGCCAATAGCCGTTTAATAGCAGTCCAAAGCCGAGGCCGAGCAGGACTATTTCCCCGATTAGCAACAGCCAGCCACTACGTCGCAGCGCCTGGGCCGCTTCGCCGATGGCGATGCCGGCCCCTATGGCCAGCAGCAACAGCAGTCCTTCCGCCCAGCTGGGGAGCGCCTCCATCTGGAATTTCCCGCCGGCCTCCAGATCCACTAGGGCTGCGAGCCGATGGCCATGCACCTCCACCCCGGGCATGGTGGCGAGGCTGGCGGCGCTGCTGAAACGGGTGAAGGGGGTGTTGAAGCTGTCGCGCAGGGAGGCGGCCGTACTGCCGATTAGCACCAGCGAACCTTTGATCTGCGCCGGCGGAATTTGGCCGTTCAGTAGTTGCGTCAGGCTCCAGAGCGGAAAACTGCCGGGCTGGTGGAAGGCCAGCATCCGTTGGCGACCGGATGCATCCACCTGGCTGTAGCCGCCAGAGCTGGCTTGTAGCCATTGTTGCCGTAATGGCTCCTTGTTAAAGCGCTGGCGCAGTTTGGCATGCCCCTGGGCCACCTCCAGTAGCCGTAGGGGCAGGGCCAGGCTGTTTTCCGGTTGGCCATCCACATGCACCAGGTCCCGGCGCAGCACCCCATCGCCATCCACCACCAGATCGTTGAAAGCCTGTTGCCGGGCTGGGGTAGTGGGCGGAGCTGGGATCGCCTCAGCGGCGTTGAAGATCGCTACTACCTTTGGGTTACGGCGCAGCTCTTGCCTCAGTTCTTCGGCGCCTGGGCCCATCCCCCGGTCGCGGTAGAGGTCGATGCCGATGGCTAAGGCCCCATCGCGGCTCAGTCGCTGAACCGCCTGGCTGAGCAGGTGATCGTCTAGGGGCCAGCCATAGCGGCGGATATCAGCTTCATCAATGCCAATCAGTCGCACCGGGGTGCTGCGGCCGGAGGGGGCAGCCCGCAGATTCAGGCTCACGTCATAAAGCAGCAGGTTGAGGGTTTCGCTGATGCCACTGGCACTGAGTCCCGCCAGCACAAGGAAGCCGATGCCATAGGGGCTGAGAACGGCAACCAGGGCTTTCCAACGGCGGGCCATGGTTTAAAAGCGCAGTTTGAACTGGGTGTAGAGCCCTTTGCTGAGCAGCCAGTCGTTCCAGAGTTCCTGCTGTTCCGTTTGAAAAGGGGAGACCCAGCCGATTTCCAGGCTCCATTGGTTGCCTTGCAACCAGCGCCCCAGGATGCCGCCGGAGCCGGCGGTGTCTTGAAAGAATGTCCCGTTGCGTTCACTCTGCACGCCGCCGGCGCCGATGAAAGGCACTAGCTGGAAACGGTTTTTGGCCCCTTTCCATGCCGTCCATACCAGTTCAATATTGCCAAGATAGCCGTTGTCGCCACTTACCAATTGACCTGGTAAGCCGCGGAGGCCGGCATCACTGCCCAGGGTGAAGCCCATGTCGCTGGTGAGTTCAGCTAGGGCCAATTGGGTGGCTCCCCGTAGGTTTATTTGTAGCCTGGATTCAGGGGCCCAACTGGCTGCGAGTACGGCTCCAATGGCCCGGGCTTCGCCAGGGTAGATGCCTACCTGACCCAAGGCGTTCTGCTGATGGGGGGTGGACAACCCGGCCAAGCCCTGGAGGCCATAGATGTTGCCGCCCCAGGCTATGGAACCGTTATTGCCATTGAAGCCCAGCCCGGCCCGCAGGAAGCCGGTTCTCAGCCAGCCGTAGTCCCCACCGCCAACGATTAGCGGGATTGAGCGGCCATCGATGAATACATCGTTGCGGTTCACGCTCAGGCCAGCGAAGGCATACCACTGTTGATCCAGGGTCTCGGCAAGGCTCCAGTTCAGCTGGCCGTAGCCCTGCAGCTGACGGTAGGAGAGCCCATGCAGTGGTTGATCCACCTCCACCAGTTGGCGACGGCTGAGGCCAAAGGCGCTGGTGAGGCTGAGCCCATCAGTAAGGGGCGCTGTGTAGCTGATCGAGCCAAGCATGTAGCCGACCTCTGGATTGTTGTCTGAATCCAGTTCGCCATAGAGGAGCAGATTGTCGTTGCTGTTGAACAAGCCTCGTTTCTGAACGGCGAGCAAACCGCGGGCTTCGCCGGTGCCTGGGTTGCCATCATTGCGAAGGCTTAGTTCTCCCTGGATCGGATTCTGGGCGGGGATAACCACCAGATTCAGCACGGCCCGGGTGGGATCACTGCCCAAGCGCCCGAGGCTGGCCTTTACAGAGGCCACCTCTGCTTGCTGGCGCAGTCGCAACAGCGCTGTTTCAAGGCTGGGGAGATGCAGGGGGCCTTGTTGTAGTGGCGCCAACAGCCGTCGCACCCGTTTAGAGAGGCTGGGGTCGCTGCACTGAACCCGTACTTCCACAAGCTGCCCCTCCACCACCTCGAGGCGACCGGGGGGCGGGCTGGTTTCCACATAAACCTTGGAGTTCACATAGCCGTCGGCCACGAACTGGGCGGTGAGGGCGGCCGCACAGGCGTTCAGCTTTGCCAGGCGATCCTGCTCTTGGCTGCAGGAGCCGAGCATTTCCTCCAGGGCCTCAGGGCTGTAGTGGATTGGCCCTTTGATCTCCGGACTTAGCTGCGGCGCAGGGCCTGGCGCGGGCTCTGGGCTTGGCCGTTCGAAGCTTGGTGAGGAGGGGAGCCGCACGGGGCCGGGCTGGAGGGCCGGGTCCACCAGCTGAGCCAACAGCCAGAGCATCGATGATCTATCTCACAGAACGCTGTGATTCTGCTCATTCCTGTCAGATTGGCCCCCAATCAAGTTGGAATTTTCCTGGGTTCCCCATGTCATCCCCGTGCCACCGATTGCTGTTGCTCCTGGCTGGTTTGGGCTCGCTGCCGCTGGGCATGGTGCCGCTGAGGGCCCAGGTGCTTCCTTCCACGGGGTTTCGGGATCTGGGCACCACCGTTAGCGGTGGCTCTGCGGCGGTGATCCAGGGGGGAACCCAACGGGGGGGCAACCTCTTCCATTCCTTTCAGCGGTTTGATCTGCCGCCTGGTTCATCGGCCAGTTTCGATGGCACTGGCACCTCTGGGGTGCAGGCGATTTTTGGCCGAATTGAAAGTGGTCCCAGCAAGTTGGATGGCTCCCTGGGGATGAAGAATTGGCAGGGGGGAACCCCCCACCTCACCTTGATGAATCCCTTTGGATTCATTGTGGGCTCAACGTTCTCCACCAGTGGGGTGCCTGGCCTGGGGCTGCTGGCCGTTGATTCACTGATATTTACAAATCCATCCACTGGAGCCCTGTTTTCGTTTGATCAAAACATCAGCAAATCAGGCCTGATGGTGACCAATCCGGATTGGTCAGCGGCAACGATGGTGGGGTTGGGGATGGATGCCAATGCCCCCCAGGGGAAGGGGGGCGGACCAGTCACGATTGCGGCACCCCTGCAGATTCCCCGGCTTGAATTGGCGGGATCCACAGTCAACCTTGACGCCAATGTGATCAAGGCTGACAAGTTCAAGGTGTTGGCCCAGGGGTTCAATGGGGTCACGATGACGGCTGGGACCAAGGTTGCGGCGACAACAGCTCCCTCCAGTACCACTCCCTCCACTACGACTGTCACCACTGCGACTGCCACCAGTGGGCTTCCGGTGGCGCTGCCGGGCTCTTTTGATCCCGCTACGGGCACATTTGTGCCTTTTACCAGCGCCTCCCAGGTGGGAGGCGCGGCCCCGGAATCAGGGTTCTTGCGCACCTCTGCCGACTGGGGCCGAACGGACCCTGATTGCGGCGCCAGCTGTGCCCCAGGCACCATTCGACTTGGTTCACGGCTGGAGCCGCTGACTGGTACCAGCGCAGATTTTATTTTGGCTGGTAGATCGGTGGCGGTGGTTCCCCAGGGTGCCCCAGCAAACAGCACCGCCCCGGTCCCTGTCACCAACGCTTCGGTCAGCTCCTTCGGCAATGCTCTCGGTGGCGGTTTCTATCGCTTAAATGGAACGATTGACACGCCATTAACCAATCCAACGCCACAGGCTGCGCCCCCAGCAACGACTGCTGCTTCAGCATCAACTCCACCACCAATATCAGTGGCAACGCCCCCAGCAACGCCGACCCCCATCCCCGCTGCCACTACTACCCCAATATCGTCACCGGTTAGCAATACTGCTCCAGCGACGACTACTGCTTCAGTAACTACACCTGCGCCTACGCCAACAACAACTACGCCAATAACTACATCATCCCAACCGACACCGCCCACTCGTACAGCAACATCAACTCCAGCTCAGACGCCTGCAACCACTTCGGGCCCCGTCGAAAATAATCAGTCCCCACGCCAACCTCAACCTCAGCCCCAGCGTCAGGCAGCCCGCAGCGGGGGTTCCGCGCCGGCCCCGGCCCCTGCCCCGGCGTCAGCTCCCGTGGCCCCAGCTCCCGCCCCCGCCGCCCCTGTTGCAGCCGCCGCCGCCGCTGCCCCCGCCGCTGCTCCGGCTCCCGCCGGCCGCGCCCCTGCTCCTGCTGGCCCCGCTGCTGCGGCCCCGCCGCCGCCGCCTGCCCCTGCACCGCCCACTGCCGAAAGGATGTCCTCACCCCAGGCGGCAGCCAATTTTGAGCGATCCGAACAAAGCAGTAGCGAGCAGGTGGCCCTGGCCCTAGGGCTTAGCCAAACCAACGCGGGCCTAGCCCCGAGCACGGCCCAGGTGCAGAGTGGCCTACGGGAGGCGATCGCCGCGGTGCGCAATGGGGGCGGCCAGCGCAGTGCCGCTGATCTGGAGGGCCTGGGCCTACGGGCCAGTGCCAACCCCACTGCCTCCCTCGGCAGTCCCATGCCTGCCTTCAACCGCAATGCTTATAACCCGGCGGTGTTGCACCTGCGCTATGCAGCGGCAGCGGCTAACTCAGCCTTGGAGGGAGCCGATGCCCATCTAGATCTGGTGTTGATCAGTGCCAACGGCGAACCCCAGGGGTTGCGTCTACCCCTGCGCCAGGCCGACTTCCGCGAGGCCCTGCAACGCCTCTATGGGGCGCTGTCCCGCCAGGAACCGTTGCAGGTACAGGATCCCTCCTCCCCAGCCCGCAGCCTCTACCGCCAGATCTTTGCCCAGTTGCAACCGCTGTTACAAGCGCAGCGCATCACCACCCTGCTGATCAGTGCAGACCAGGGCCTGCAGGCGATCCCCTACGCCGCCCTGCACGATGGCGAGCAGTTCCTCGGGGAACGCTATGGCCTTTCGCTTACCCCCTCCCTGAACCTCACCAACCTGCAGGTGCCCCTGGGTAAGGGCGGTGAGTTGTTGGCCCTAGGGGCTTCCCAATTCCAGGGGTTAGCGCCCCTGCCCTTGGTGCCAGAGGAACTGCGGGCGGTGGCGGCGGGCCAGAAGGCTGAAATTCATTTGAATGGGGCCTTTACGCCTGCGGCCTTGTTGGTGTCTGCGGCGGAACCGCGCTTCCGGCGGGTGCATGTGGCCACCCATGCCGAATTCCTGCCCGGTGGGCCGTCGCAATCGCGGCTTTACACCGGCGAGGGGCCGATTCCCCTGCGGGATTTCGCCTCCCTGCGCAGTCGCCGCCAAGACAATCCCCTGGATCTGATCAGCCTCAGTGCCTGCCGCACCGCCCTCGGTGATGCCGACAGCGAACTGGGCTTTGCGGGCCTGGCCCTGCAGGCCGGTGCCCGCAGTGCGATTGGCAGCCTCTGGTATGTGGATGATGTGGCCACGTCGGCCTTTTTCGTGCAGACCTACCGGCACCTGGAGGCTGGCATCCCCAAGGCGGAGGCGTTGCAACTCACCCGCCAGGCCTTCTCCCGCGGCTTGATCCGGCTGGAGGCAGACCAGGTAGTGGGCGCCAATGGGGAGGTGTTGTTGGCCGGCCTTAATCCCTCCCAGCGGCGCCTGGCCGCCACGGGCCTAGGCCACCCCTACTTCTGGGGAGGCATCCAGCTCTTGGGCTCCCCCTGGTAGGTCGGCCTCCAGGTAGGTGCTCTGCTGCAGCGACGTTTCCAGGTGCTGCATCAACTGGCGGGCGGCGCCGATTGAGAGTTGGCCCCGGTCAATCGCCGCTTCGCTGGCGCGGCGTAGCCGTTCCAGCAGGGATTCGGGGTTGTGTTCCATCGCCTCTAATACCTCGGCATTGGTGTGGCCCCGCACCACATGGTCCACCCGGTAATGGCCGCCGGTGCCCAGGCGGATATTCACGGCGTTGGTGCTGCCAAACAGGTTGTGGAGGTTGCCCATCACCTCCTGGTAGGCCCCCGCCAGGAAGAGGCCGATCAAGTAGGGCTCCCCTTCCCTAAGGCTATGGAGTTCCAGCAGTGATTTTTCGCTGCCGGCATTGATGAAGCGGGCCAGCTTGCCATCGGAATCACAGGTGAGATCAGCGAAGCTGCCCAGTTGATCGGGCCGTTCGTTGAGGCGATGGATCGGCATCACCGGAAAGAGTTGATCAATGGCCCAGGTGTCTGGGGCGGAGCGAAAGATTGAGAGGTTGGCGTAGTAGGTGCTGGCCAGGGCCGCCTGCAGGTTGCGCAGGTCCTCCGGCACCCCCGTGGCGGGCAGCTGGCGGGCAATGGCCCAGCAGCAGGCCCAATACAACTGTTCGGCACGACCGCGGTCCCCGAGGCTCAGGTAACCAAGTCGAAAGGCCGAAAGGGCATCGTCCTTAAACTTACGGGCGTCATTCCAGGCCTCCTGCAGGTTTTCGGCGCTGATGCCGGCCAGGGTGTCGCGCAGGTTGCGCACGATCAATGGCTCCCCCTCCAGCGCCGTTGGGATCCCATCCACAACGGCACCGGTGCCCAGCACGTTGAACACCAACACCGAGAAATGGCTGGCGATCGCCCGGCCGCTTTCACTCACCAGGGTGGGTAGGGGTAGGCCGTGGGGTTCGCAAGATTCCCGCACCGTGGCCACCACGTCGTTGGCGTAGTTCTGCAGGGAGTAATTGGTGGAGGCGGCGGTGGCGGTGCGGCTGCCGTCGTAATCCACCCCGAGGCCGCCGCCCACATCAAGGAAACCCATCGGGGCGCCGAGGCCGGCCAGTTGCACGTAAAGCTGACCTGCTTCCTGGAGGGCGTCCTTGAGCACGGCGATGTCATTGATCTGGCTGCCCACGTGGAAGTGCAGTAAGCGCAGGTCGTTGAGGAGATCGGCTTCCCGTAGGGCCTCCACCGTGTGCAAGAGGTCGGGCACCGACAGGCCGAATTTGGCCCGTTCGCCCACGGAACTGCCCCAGCGGCCGGTGCTGCGGGTAGACAATTTGGCGCGTACGCCGATCAATGGCGCAGCCCCCAGCTGGCGGCTGGCGGCAATGATCCGTTCCACCTCATCGGCCTGTTCGATCACCACCACCGGCTGGCGGCCCAGTTGGCGGGCCAGGATGGCGGTTTCGATATAGCGGTGGTCCTTGTAGCCGTTGCAGATCAGCAGGGCTTCCGGGTCTTCCAGCAGCGACAGGGCAATCAGCAGTTCCGCCTTGCTGCCGGCCTCGAGGCCGAAGTGCCAGCGGCGGCCGCTTTCCACCAGCTGTTCCACCACATGGCGCTGTTGGTTGCATTTCACCGGAAATACGCCCTGGTAACGGCCGCTGTAGCCGTACTGGGCGATCGCCCGTTCAAAGGCCCCGTGGAGCCGTTCCAGCCGGTCTTCGAGGATGTCGTCAAAGCGGATCAGTAGGGGCAGGCCCAGGTCGCGGTCCTGGAGGCCCTCCACCAGCTCCACCAGGTCAAGGGAGCCGCCCCGATCGCCGCGGGGCTGCACCATCACGTGGCCGCGGCCATTGACGCTGAAGTAGGGCTCCCCCCAGCGCTCGAGGCCGTAAAGGCTGCTGCTGTCGGCTACGGACCAGGCCGCGGTGCTGGCGGGGGCGCTGGAAAGAAGCATCGAGACAGGGCAGGGCCCTAGTGAGAGGCCCTAGGGGGAGGACAGGAATCTAGGCAGCTTGCCAAGCGGCAGGGCTGACGCAGACGATAGCTTCGCTACTGATTGTCTTTCCCATGGCCACCGAACGCAGCTTCCTTGCCATCAAGCCCGATGGGGTTCAGCGCGGCCTGGTGGGCGAAATCATCGGCCGCTTTGAGCGCAAGGGCTTCAAGTTGGTGGGGCTCAAACAACTAACCCCCAGCCGCAGCCTGGTGGAAGAGCATTACGGCGTGCACCGTGAGCGCCCCTTCTTCGCTGGCCTGGTGGATTTCCTCAGCAGCGGTCCGGTGGTGGCGATGGTTTGGGAAGGCGCTGGCGTGATCGCCAGTGCCCGCACCCTGATTGGTGCCACCAAGCCCCTTGAGGCTGCCCCCGGCACGATCCGTGGCGACCTGGCCATCAACATCGGCCGCAACGTGATCCACGGCTCCGATGCCGCTGAAACCGCCGAATTTGAAATCGGCCTCTGGTTCCAGCCCTCGGAACTGAGCGATTGGACCCCCGCTGACCAGGTCTGGCGCACGGAAGGCTGAGCTCAGCAGGCTGAGCCCTAGGGCTGCTTAAAAGCGATCCCAGCGGAAGGCCGCCAGCAGCTGTTGATCTGCGGCGCTGGCAGCTTTCCCCTGGCCGCGGGCGGAGCAGATCTCTGCCGCCAGCAGTTCCGCCGTGACCGGTGCCAGCAGCACGCCGTTGCGATGGTGGCCGCTGGCCAGCCAGAGCCCCGCGATTGAACTGGGCCCCAGCAAGGGCCCCTCGTCGGGGGTGCAGGGGCGAAACCCCCACCAGCGCTCCATTGGCGGCCACTGGCTGGCCTGGGGCAGCAGGGCGGCGATGCCCTCCTGCAGGGTGCGTTGGCCCTGGGGGGTGAGCCCTTCGCTGAAGCCGGCCTCCGCTTCGCTGGTGGCGCCCACCACCACCAGGCCATCCTCCCGGGGCACCAGGTAGGTGCCGGGGCCAAACACCACCCGGCCTAGGGCCCGTTGCGGTGCCTGCAGCGAGAGCATCTGGCCCTTCACAGGAAAAATCGGCAGCTGCGGCAGCAGCTGGGCACTCCAGGCGCCGCAGGCCAGCACCGCCTCACCACAGGCCAGGGTCTGCAGCTCCCCCTCCGCCGTGCGCAACTTCACCGCCTCCAGTTGGCCGCTGCTGCCGCTCTCTAGGGCCAGCACCTCCGCCCCCTCCTGGAACTGCACCCCCAGGGCACTGCAGGCCAGCTCCAGGGCCCGCATCAGCTGGCGGCGGTTATCGATCTGGCCGTCCTGTTCAAACAACAGCCCCGCTTGAAAACTGGTGCCGATGCCGGGCAGTTCCTGTTCGAGGCCGGCCCGGTCAAGGGCCTGGCCATAGGCGGCGGTGGGGTGGGCGTCCCGGGCCGCTGCGCTGGTGAAGGGCACCACGATCCCGCAGGGGCGCAGGCCGCAGTTGAGGCCGCCATCGGCTTCGATCTGGGCCACCCAGCTGGGGTAAGCCGCCAGGCTGCGCTGGCCCAGCCGTAGCAGCGCCCCCCCCAGGCCCTCGGCGTGGGGGGCCAGCATGCCGGCGGCCACGAAGCCAGCGGCCTCGCTGCGGCGGCGGCTGATCACCATCACCGGGCGACCGCGGCGGGCCAGCTGGTGGGCCATGGCCAAACCCATCAGGCCGCCACCCAGCACTAGCAAGGGGTCAGAGCTGGACATGGTCAGGTAGGCCTCGCTTGCCTAGGATCGCCCCTCAGCACAGAGGCAGCTATGGCGTCGGCCATCGGGCACGAGGGATGGGTGGCGGTGATCGGCCTTGAAACCCATGTGCAGCTGGGCACCGCCAGCAAGATTTTTGCGCCGGCTTCCACCGCCTTCGGTGATGAGCCCAACACCCATGTGGATCCGATCGTGTTGGGCTTGCCCGGCACCCTGCCGGTGCTCAACGTGAAGGTGCTGGAGTATGCGGTGAAGGCCGCCTTGGCCCTGAATCTGGAGATTGCTGAGCACAGCAAGTTTGACCGCAAGCAATATTTCTATCCCGACCTGCCCAAGAACTATCAGATCTCCCAATACGACCAACCGATCGCTGAGAACGGCTGGATTGAAGTGGAGGTGGCTGAAAAAGGAAAAGATACTTATCTCAAGCGGATTGGCATCGAGCGGCTGCACATGGAGGAGGACGCCGGCAAGCTGGTGCACGCCGGTAGCGATCGTTTGGCCGGCAGCACCCACTCCCTAGTGGATTACAACCGCGCCGGCGTGGCCCTAGCCGAAATTGTTTCCAAGCCCGACCTGCGCACCGGCCGCGAGGCGGCTGAATATGCATCGGAGATCCGCCGCATCGTTCGTTATCTGGGGGTGAGTGACGGCAACATGCAGGAGGGATCCTTGCGTTGTGACGTGAATATCTCCGTGCGCCGCAGTGAGGCCGATCCCTTTGGGGTGAAGGTGGAGATCAAGAACATGAACTCCTTCTCCGCCATTCAAAAGGCCTGTGATTATGAAATCGGCCGTCAGATCAAAGCGATCGAGGCCGGTGAATTGATCGTGCAGGAAACCCGCCTCTGGGATGAAAGTAAACAGCTCACCAAGAGCATGCGCAGCAAGGAGGGGGCCAGTGATTACCGCTACTTCCCCGAGCCAGACCTGGGGCCCATTGAGGTAAAGGCGGCCCAGCGGGAGGGCTGGCGGGCGCAATTGCCGGAGTTGCCCGCCGCTAAGCGCCATCGTTATGCCGATGAATTTGGGCTTTCGATCTACGACGCCCGGGTGCTCACCGATGAGCGCGCCATGGCTGAGTATTTCGAGGCGGCGGTGGCCGCCGGTGCCGATGCCAAGGCGGTTTCAAACTGGATCACGGGTGATATCGCCGCCCATGTGAATGCCAATCGGCTTTCCTATGTGGATCTGCCGTTGCGGCCTGAACAACTGGCCGAGCTGGTGGGCTTAATTGAAGCCGCTGAGATCAGCGGCAAGATCGCCAAGGAGATCCTGCCGGAGCTGTTGGAAAAAGGCGGTTCCGCCAAGGCGATCGTGGCGGCCAAGGGCCTGGGCATGATCAGCGATCCGGCGGCGATCACGGCGATCGTTGAGCAGCTGCTGGCCGCCCACCCCGCCGAGGTGGAGGCCTTCCGTGGCGGTAAAAACAAGCTGCAGGGCTTCTTTGTGGGCCAATTGATGAAACAAACCGGTGGCCGTGCCGACCCCAAGCTCGCCAACCAGATCCTGATCGAAAAGCTCAAGGGTTGAGCTAAGCGGGTCGGAACACTGGTACGGGGCCCATGCCCTTGATCGGTTGTTCCCCCAGGGCTTGCACCGGCAGATTGGCCTGCACCAGTTCGGCGGTGCGGCCGTTAAACAACACCGGGGTGTTGAGGCTGCGGGTGAGGCTTTCCAGCCGGCTGGCCAGGTTCACCGTGTCACCGATCACGGTGAAATCCAGCCGCTGGGGGCTGCCGATTTGGCCCACCACGGCATCACCACTGGCGATGCCCACGCCACTGGCGAGCGGGGCGGTGTTTTCGCTGTGCCATTGCTGGTTTAGCTGCGTTAGCCGCTGGCCCATGGCCAGGGCACAGCGCACCGCCTGCTCAGCTTCCTCGGCGGTGCCGCGGCTGCGGGGGGAGCCAAACACCGCCATCACCGCATCGCCGATGAATTTATCCACCGTGCCCCCATGGGCATTGATCACCTCCACCATGGCGCCCAGGTAGGTGTTCAGTTGCTGCACCAGGTCGGCGCTGCGGCCCTCCTGGGAGCGCTGTTGGGTGAGGGCAGTGAAACCCTTCAGGTCGCTGAATAGCACCGTTACCGGCAGGGTGCGCCCCCGCAGGATCCCCTCGGCCGCCTCGCGGTCTTGGAGGATTTCCGCCACCACGGCCGGGGCCACATAGCGCTCAAAGGTGCGCCGCAGCCGTCGCCGTTCCCGTTCCTCCCGCCAGTAGCCGTCGAGGGCTAAACCACTACCCAGCAGCAGCAGGCTGCCGGCGGGGGCCAGCAGCGGCAGGCTGCGGTGGCCCAGCCAGAGCCCACCGCTGGCGCTGCCCACCAGGGCCACCAGGCCCAGCACCGACCAGCCCAGCCGCCAACGCAGCCCCGGACCAGCCAGGGCCAGCAGCCCGATCGCCAGCACCGGCAGCCCGCCGGCCAGGGCCCGGCCCCAGGCGGGGCGCGGCCAGGGGGCGAGGCCGGTGCCGTCGAGGGAATTGGCGGTGGCGGTGGCCATCAGCTCCACCCCAGAGAGCGGACCAAAGGCGGTGCTGTGGCCACTCTCCCCCTGTTCCAGGGTGGGGCCAATCAGCACCAGGGCGCCCTTGAGCTGGCCCTTGAGCGGATGCTGGGCCCAGCGCTGGGGATCAAGCACCTCCCAGGCGGAGAGCCGTGGCAGCTGCCCCTCCGGCCCATAGGGCCGCAGGTTGCGTTCGGCATCGGCCTGGTGGCTGCGGAGGCCAGCGGCCTGGAGGAGCGCCGTGGGTAGCGACTGGCGCAATGGGAAGTGATGGGGGGCCAGCACCCGGGTGCCATAGGCCTCCGGGTGGGGGCCCACCTCGGCGTCTTCCCCCAACAACATGTTGGTGAGACCGAGACGCTGGCCGCCCCCCACTGCCTGTTGAAGTAGCGCTAATGGCGGGCTGAGGCTGAGGCCCCCTGCCCCCTGGCGGTCCTCCGGTTCGAGCATTTCGGCGGCCAGCACCACCCGCCCCCGCTGACGTTGCAGCTCCCGGGCTAGCGCTTGGTCATCCCCTGGCCCATGGCTGCTGGGCCCCTCAAACAGCAGGTTCACGGCCACGGCCCGGGCGCCGGCGGCCCGCAGTTTGCTGATCAGTTCTGCATAGCTGCGCCGCGGCCAGGGCCACTTATCTATCCCCTGGCTCCAGGCCGGCGGCTGGGCCTGTTGGCGGAACCATTGGCCCTGTTGCAGGGAGGCATCATCCACCGCCACCACCAGCACCCCCGCCGGGGGCCTCTGGGGGCCCGCCAGGCTGAGCAGCTGACTTTGCACCTGTTGGCCCCAGCTGCGCCAGAGCGGCGGCGGCCAGCCGCTCGCCAGGCCACTGAGGCAGCCCAGGCCGATAACAAAGCCCACCAGGGCGGTGGAAGGGCGGCTTGGTTCGGCCATCAGGGTTATTCAGTCACCAGGGTGCTTAGAAGAAACGGGGGATTGGCAGGGAAAGGCCTGGCAGGGAGGGGGTGGCGGGAATGGGTATGGAGGGGATGTTCACGCCGGGCATATTGAGGCGCAGGTAACTCTCGAGGGCAGCGAAGGAGGGCAGGCTGCCGGTGTAGCCACTAAACAGGGGCCCATCGAGGATCGACTGGTAATCGCCCAGGCCGAGTTTGAGCAGGCCCAGCACCAGGCCGGCGGCACTGAGCCGCAGCCGTTGGCCGGCCTGCACCGTCACAGGGGCGGCTTTGCCTTCCGTGGGCTCCACCTGCACGGTGCCCTCCAGAACGGAGAGATCAGCGGCGCCGGAGTCATCCACCTGGAGCACGTAGTTGGTGCCCCGCACGCTCATCCGTGAGGAGCGGGTGCAACCGTCCTGCTTGCCGGAAACCAGGATCTGCCCCTTGTTGAGCAGGAAGCAGCTGCTGCCCAGCCGCAGCAGCGACTGACGGTTGATCCGGCCAACGGCCCCACTCTCAAAGCCCAGCTGGCCGCGGCTGTCACCGGTGCTGATCACCTGGGGGGCCTGGGCCGCCTGTTTCAACTTGGCCTGGGTGCCATCGATATAGAGCTGATTGCCATCGAGGATTTCCTGCACCGTGGCGCTTTCCCCCGCCGCCAGGGCCGGACTGCTAAGCAGCAGGCCACTGGCCAGCAGTAGGGCGAGGCGGCAGGTCATGGCAGCAGCTCCAGGGGCGGCGGCCAGTCTGAACCCAGTTGCCGAGTAATTCATCGGCCGGCCACAAGCTTGAACAGCAGGGCCTGGGGCACATTGCCGCCTGCATGGTTGGCGTTGGCATAAAGCAGGTTGTTAGAACGCTGGATTACCCATTGGCCATTGACCAGGGATTGCAGTTGAATACTGTCTCCTAGGCGGTTCATGTTGAAGAGGTTAGTTTTTGTGCTGGTGGTGCAAACAGCTGCTGCCAGTTGCAGGCTGTTGCGCTCACCGATGCTGAGCCAACGGCTGGGATCCTGCACACTGCGCAGGGCCACACTGCCGCCACTGAGGCCATCTTTATTGCTGAGGTCGTAGATGTCAAAACTTTCCCAGCCGGCCAGCTGATCTGAGAAGGCGCCCACGGAGGTAAGGGTGCCCTCGGCCTTAACACCGCCGCGCACCAGTTTGTTGTTGAGGCCAGAGCGCAAACCAAAGCGACCGATCAAACGACCCTGGCGGCAGTCAATCCCTGCCACTTCAGGCTGGCGACCCGGTTGTGGGGCTGGGGGCTGGTCAGGTTGTTGATTGGGCTGCTGGCCAGATTGTTTGGCCAGGTGATAGCGCTGGATTAGGCCCAGGGCGGTATTGCGGAAAAAGAGGCGCTGATCGTTGGCGGTGCCCACACAGCGCAGGCCAAGTGTCACTTGGTAGCGACCCACCACATCCTGGTAGGCATCCCAAAGACCGTCGCTCAAAGAGTTGGGACTCACCGACATGGTGAATTCGTAGGAACCCTGGCCACCGGAAGATACCTGGTTGTACCAATTGCTCATCTGGGAGCCGGCACTGGCGTAATCGAGATAGGCTTTGCCGTAGTCGGTTGAGGTTTCGTAGCCGGCCAACACATTCAGGTTTTCCTGGTAGGCGTCTTGGGATTGGGTGCGGCTGCTGAAACTACCGCCTGCTGGTAGCCATTTTTCAGAGTAAGAGGCATTCGATCCACCTTTTTTCTTGTGAACATCCACGCTGGCAATCATGTAACCCTGGGGCGCTACAAAGGTGAAGGAGTTTTTGAATTCACGGCTGGAGGATGCTGAGCCTGGGGCCCGCTTGTCGATTACTTTGGTGATAGTAGATATTTGACCAATGCTGTTGGCATTGCAAGGGGCAATGCTGTCGGCCCTGGCCCCAGTGCCGTGGGCCAGGTTGGCCAGCAGGCAGCCGATGCTGCCCAGGGCAGTTACCTTGCGAAGCATTGACATGGGGAACCTCAGCGGAGGAACAAAGGGTGAACGGGGTTAGGGAAAAGCCTTTTGGGCTTCCTGTTCAAAGCTTTGCTAGTACGCTCGCGTTGAGCTGCTACCTAGCTCTCAATTATTTGTGATCTTGCTCACTGGCCTGGATCACTGGGCCTAAGCAGGGCTACTTCCACCTGGGCCGCCAGTTGTTCAGGGCCGCCGCGGTTGTTGATTAAGCGGTCGGCCAAGGTTCGTTTACGGGCCAGGGGCCATTGGGCCTGGATGCGGGCCTGGGCTTGGGCTGGCGTGCATTGGTCCCGGGCGATCAGCCTTTGCAGTTGTTGCTGTTCATCGCAGTCCACTAGCCAGGTTTCACTGCAGAGCGCTTCGAGGCCCACTTCAAATAGCAATGGCACCATCAGCACCACAGTGGCCGCTGCGTTGAGTTGTTGCAGTTCCTGGTCAAAGCGCTGCCGCACCAGGGGATGGATCAGTTGCTCCAGCCAGCGGCGTTCCGCGGGGTCGTTAAACACGATCGCCCCCAGGGCCTTGCGATCCAGGCCTTGCGGCTCCGCTGGCGTTTGCACCGCTGGGCCATAGCGGGCCAGCACGGCTTGGCTGGCGGCGCTGCCGGGGGCCAGGGCCTCGCGGGCATAGCAGTCGGCATCCAGCAGCGGCAGTTGATGCAGGCTCTCCAGCAGGCGGCCCACGCTGCTTTTGCCGGTGGCAATGCCGCCCGTGAGGCCGATGCGGCGTTGGGCCAAGGGGCTCCTAGGCAGGATGGATACAGCTGATTGAAGCCGGTGTCTGAATGGCAGCCAATCCCCGGGGGAATCACCGCTCCGCTGGGCTACCAGGCGGCGGGGATCACCGCCGGCCTCAAGGCCAGTGGCAAGCCTGATCTGGCCCTGCTGCTAGCCCCTGAATCAGCGGTGTGTGGCGGCACCTTCACCACCAATCGGGTGCGGGCCGCCTGTGTGGACCTTTGCGCGGGGCGACTGGAGGCTGGCCATGGCCAGGCCCGGGCGGTGCTGATCAATTCCGGCCAGGCCAATGCCTGCACCGGGGACCGCGGTTTGATCGACAGCCTGCGCAGCACCCAGGCCTTAGCTGATCGGCTTGGTTTAGCGGCAGAGGAGGTGCTTATTTGTTCCACCGGGGTGATCGGGGTGCCGATCCCGATGGAGTTGTTGCTGGCGGGCCTGGATCCCCTGGTGGAGGCCCTCGCTAGCGATGCTGGAGCGGCGGCGGCCACGGCAATCCTCACCACGGATTTGGTGGATAAGACCGTGGCCTATGAAGCCCAGCTGGGCAGCCAAAACGTACGGATTGGTGGCATGGCTAAGGGCTCGGGAATGATCCATCCCGACATGGCAACGATGCTGGGTTTTGTGACCTGTGATGCGGGCCTGCCGGCGGAGCCCTGGCAGGCGATGGTGCGGCGGGCGGTGGATCGTTCCTTTAATTCGATCACCGTGGATGGTGATGTGAGCACCAACGACTGTTTGCTTGCCTTTGCTGCGGGGGCAGCGTTGCCAGAACTCCATTGGCCAGCCCTAGAAGCTGGCCTCACCAAAGTTTGTGAACAACTGGCCCGGGCAATTACCCGCGATGGCGAAGGGGCAACTTGCCTGATTGAGGTGCAGGTGGAGGGGGCTGCCACTGCTGCAGACGCCCGTCAGATCGCCCGCACGGTGTGTGGATCATCGTTGGTGAAAACAGCCATCCATGGCCGCGATCCCAACTGGGGCCGGATCGTGGCGGCCGCTGGCCGCGCTGGCGTGGCCTTTGAGGCGGAGGCGGTTGCCCTTTGGCTGGGGCCCCATCAGTTGATGGCCAACGGCCAACCCCTGAGCTTTGATCGCGATGCCGCCGCCGCTTATCTAAAGCAAAGGGAAGAAGGTATTTATCTGCAAACAGACCAAGTTGATATCCGTTTGTTGGTGGGTGCCGGCCCCGGCAAGGGCCGCGCCTGGGGCTGTGATCTTTCTGATCAATATATCCGCATTAATGCCGATTACACCACTTAACGGCGGCCTGTTGTGGGAAACATCAGTGTTACCTCTGCGCCCCCCAGTTTCTCACTGCGGCCAATGTTCATTGAGCCACCATTATTCTCTACGGCGGTGTGCACCACATAAAGCCCAAGGCCGCTGCCCTGCCGCTTGGTTGTTTTCATTGGTAATTGCTCTAAGCTGATTCCCATAAAGCCAGGGCCATTATCAGCCACCTGCAGGCTGATTTGCTTGTGCCTGCGGGAAAGGCTAACTTCTAGCTGGGGTTGAGCAATTCCCTCCTGTTCCAGGGCTTCCACAGCATTGCGCAACAAGTTGCCCACTGCAATCTGCAATTGCGACTCATCGCCAAGCATTAGGAACCTGTGCTGCATGCCCAAGGTGGTGAGCGCAATATTTTTGGAGCGAAGCAGATTGCGCTGGTATTTCAAGGCGCTCAGTACTACGCCGGATAAATCAAAGACACTATGTTCAGTCTGCACATTACGCAGTAACGTTCGCATTGTTTCGATGGTTGATACCACCAGTTTGGAGTCCACCGTCAGCTGGGCGAGGCGGGATTGCAGAGGGCAAGCGGCAGCGCCAAGCTTATTAATATCTTCCTCGGCCAGGTGAATATTTAGCAGCATGGTGCTCAGGGGTTGATTGATTTCATGGGCAACACTTGCGGCCACTAAACTGGTTTTCAGTTTTCTTTGCAGTTCCTGGCGAGCCTGTTCAAGCTGGTTGGCACGCAGATGCTCCGCATGGGCAAATGCATTGATCAGCAATTTGTTTATGGCTAGAAATACAAAAAGATAAGCAGGGGCAAATGCTATTGCCATCCCAAACTCGATATTGCCGGCAATTGATTCCCCGTTGCTTTTAATCGATGGGCCGTAGAATGTGTCAATATGCCTGGCAAGAATAAGCGCCAATTGAAGCCATAGAAATACTTTTAAGCTTGCCAGTGGAATCGGGGTTCGCTTATTTTCTGCGGAGTATATTTCAATAATTGCCCAAAGGGCGAGTGTGCATTGCAAGAGAGCAATAATAATATATTGAGAGGAATGCAAAGTATTGGCATGTAGCACTTCAAAGCCGCAGCTGAGTGCAAAAATCAAGGCTGATAGTAGGCCCGCCATTTGAAGGGCTACCATTGCCCCTGGGCTATCTTTTTTGGATATTTTTGGGAGTGAAAACATGGTTTATTGCAGCGGAATATTGTCTTTCAAGTCGTTGGCTTCAAAATTATGAATATAGGGCGAAAGCTTTTCTTGCCAAGTTTGCCGGCAGCCGGGATGAATTTTTTCGCATCTTTCTCCCCATTCTGGTAGTACCTTGCTCATTATTATTTGATGGGATAATTGGATGTCTCTCGGGGAGGGGCTGGAGCTCTGCACCTTGTAGGGAGTGCCAAATTTGCAGGGGGCTCCAGTGTTGCAGGCTTTGGCATCGGTTTGAAGGACTTTTGTGAATTGCCAAAGCTCCTGCAGGTATGAATCGAAAGCTTTCTGCAATATTCCCTGCTGTTCATACGAAAGGGTATTCCACTTTTTCAGGGAGATTGCATAGCCATTCAGGCCAAATTGGACTGGTATGGAAAAGTTGTAGTTGGCATATTTTGGCCAGCCGGCAAAGTTTGCCGATGCGGCACTGGTGATTGCACAGTCCACGAGTCCAAGGCTAAGGGCATTTTTTGTTTCGTCAAATGAGACAACGACTGGTGTGGCGCCTAGCTCGCTGATAAATGTACCCATGGCCGTGCTTGCCACGCGTACCTTAAGGCCCTTGATGTCTGTAAGTTTATTGATAGGCCGATTGCAAAAGATCTCTTGGGGGCCAAATGTCCACACTCCTAGTAGCTTTGCGTTGAATCTGGCTTGCAAGTAATGGTCTACGGTTCCGCCATAGGCGGCGATCACTTTCTGGGCACTTTTGTAGTCAGTAATCATGCCTGAGAGGTCGATACCTTGCAGGCTGGGCTCCATCTCGCTATTCTGCATGAACCGCAGGGAGGCCAAATCTATTGTGCCTTCTTTGAGCATTTGCAGCTGATGGGTATCTTTAAAGCCAACTGATTCGAGCGGCCTGTAAGTTACGCGGAATGGGATATCGGTTTTCGCCCTCAGGTTATTAAAGAATGGGGCTTCTCGCTTCTGTTGAATGGTGCCAGTGGAAGACGGCTGGCCAATTACAAGGAGCGGAATTTCATCAAGCTTTTTCCATGTATATATAAAGGCAGATACAATAAAAATCAGCAGAAATAGTCGCTTCATGGTTGGGCTCGCCGGGGCGACCGGGATGAAGAACCCTTGCCATGCCATGGCTTATGTGCCATCTCCAGCGTCAATGGCAGCATGCTTTGGCAAGAAGCTTGGCCAATTCTACTGGGTGGCTCCATGCCCCCCGAGGGCTTGCGCCCCATGGTTGCCGCGGAAAATATTGACCCAAGGGTGCTGGGTTGTTCCCCTGGGATTGTGGGTAGAACCGCAAAGTAGTAAGGCTGTTTATCTATTAATCCTTTGATTGTTTCTCCAGCTAGTGGGGGCCCCCGCCCCTGGCTAGCCTGCATTTCAGCAAGCTCCCGCCAGCGCCGATGGCTTCGTCCCCCACGGCTGAGCGGCCCCCCCGGCGCCGCCGCGGCATTCCCAACCCCTGGAACCCAGTGCCGCCGCTGCTGGTGGGGCTTTGTTTTGGCTTGGCCTTTGCCGGCACCAGTCGGCTGCTGGATGGCCGCTTTGCCAGTTTGGTGCGGCTGGGGGAACGTTTTGATGTGAAGAGCTTCCCCGGCACCGGCCTTGAAAGCCTGCGCATGCGTTTTGGTGCCGAGCGCATCGATCTGCACGGCAGCCCCGAGGGCTTAGAGCCGACCGAGACCAAGGCCAGCTCCAGCAGCGATCCCGCCACGAAGCCCAGCGACGATCCCCTGGCCCCGCCAGCAATCAAGGGGGAAAGCAAGTTGGAGAAGCCGCTAACCGACCCCCTCGAAGCCCTAAAGCAAGCCACTGCTCCCCCTCGGCTGCCCCAGGCGCCCCAGGCCCCCCGCCTCCCGCCACCCCCCCAATTGCCACCCCCCGTGGTGCCACCACCGCCCGCAGGATCTGCCACAGTCGTGGCACCGCCCGTGCCCTGGCGATGAGCAGCCCCGACACGCTTTTGCAGGCCGCCCTCCGCCGGCTCGCCGCCCGCCTTGGCAGTGGCGCCATGGATGCCGCCGCCCAGTTGAGCCTGTTGGCGCAAGACGCCCCCCAGCGGCTGCAGGAGGAACTGCAGCTGTTTTGGGATGAGGTGCAGCAGGAGGCCGAGCGCCTGGATAACTCTGGTGTCCCCAGTGGTGCTGCAGGGGAGCCGGCGGCGCCCCAGGATCTGCAGCAACAACTAGATCAGTTGCGTCAACAGGTGGCGAGCTTCACCCGGCGGCTTGAGGAGCAGGCTTGATGCGGCCCCTGCGGAGCCTGCTGCGCTCCCTGCGGATCTGGTGGGTGGTGCTGGTGCTGCTCACGCGGCTCTGGTGGGATGGCCAGGCTTGGAGCTATCCAGGGGGCGTAACCGATAGTCGCCGGGCCCGGCGCCAGCAGCAGCTAGCCCAATGGTTGGTGGCCCAGTTGTTGTTACTGGGCTCGGCCTTCATCAAGTTTGGCCAGTTGTTATCGGCCCGGCCTGATCTACTGCCGGTTTGCTGGGTAGAGGAATTAACCCGCCTGCAGGACCGGGTGCCCGCCTTCCCCTTTGCCCAGGCCGAAGCCCTGCTGGAGGCGGAGCTCGGACCGCGCTGCCACGAGATCGTGGAGATCGACCCGGAACCGCTCGGTTCCGCCAGCCTCGCCCAGGTGCACCGCGCCGTGTTGCGCAGTGGCCGGGTGGTGGTGCTCAAGTTGCAACGGCCGGGTTTGCAACGGTTGTTTCGCCTTGATTTGGAGGTGATGGGCCAGGTGGCAGCTGTGATGCAGCGCCATCCCAGCTGGGGCCGCGGCCGCGACTGGGTGGGTATGGCCAAGGAATGTCAGCGGGTGTTATTGCGGGAGCTGGATTTCCGCATCGAAGCCGAATATGCGGCCCGCTTTCGCCAACAGTTTTTAGATGATCCCGGCATTCGCATCCCGGCGGTGATCTGGGAGTTGTCCAGCGAGAGGGTGCTTTGTCTTGATTACTTGCCGGGCATCAAGATCACCGACCGGGAAGCGTTGCTCGCCCAGGGCATCGATCCGGCGGCGGTGGCGGAAAAGGGGGCGGCCAGCTATCTGCAGCAATTGGTGCGCTACGGCTTCTTCCATGCCGATCCCCACCCCGGCAACCTTGCCGTTGCCAGCGATGGCGCCCTCATCTACTACGACTTCGGCATGATGGGGCAACTGTCACCGCGGCTGCGCCGGCGCCTGGGGGCGATGGTGCGGGCGGCGGCGGCCCGGGATGCGGCTGGTTTGGTGGCCGAATTACAGGCGGCCGGTGTGATTGCGGCGGAACTGGATCCGGGCCCCGTGCGCCGGCTGGTGCGGCTGATGCTCAAGGACGCGCTTACGCCACCCTTCAGCGGCAATGTGCTGGAGCGACTTTCGGGTGATCTCTATGCGCTCGTTTACGGCCAGCCCTTTCGCTTGCCGGTGGAGCTGATCTTTGTGATGCGGGCCCTCTCCACCTTTGAGGGGGTGGGCCGCAGCCTCGATCCTGGCTTTAGCTTGGTGGCGATCGCCAAGCCCTATCTGCTGCCGCTGATGACCTCCAGTGGATCCGGTCCCTCAGAACTGTTCAACGACCTCTCCCGCCAGGCGGCGGCGGTGGGTAGCCGCGCCCTGGGCCTGCCCCGGCGCCTGGAGGAGGGGCTGGATCGCCTCGAGCAGGGGGATTTGCAGGTGCAGATTCGAGCTGGCGAAACCGATCGCTTGCTAAGGCGCCTGGCCCTGGGCCAGCAGCTCAATGGCCAGGCCGTGCTGCTGGCGGGCTTGGCCCTGGCCACGGCTGTATTGGCGGGCGGCAGTCGGCCCGTCTGGGCGGTGGCCCCCGCCCTGGCGGGCTTGCCGCTGGCCTTTAGCTGGTTGAAGCTCCAGGCGCGGCTCGCCCGCGACCTGCGCCTCGATCGCCTCGTTTAGGGGCAGCTCAGCGGCGGCCCCGGGGACCACGGCCTTCGGCGCCGGCGTAGCTCGCTTGGCCCCCCAGTTCGTCTTCGATGCGCAGCAGCTGGTTGTACTTAGCCACCCGTTCGCTGCGGCTGAGGGAACCGGTCTTGATCTGGCCCGCCCGGGTGGCCACCGCCAGGTCGGCAATCGTGGTGTCTTCGGTTTCACCACTGCGGTGGCTGATCACGCTGGTGTAGCCAGAACGGCCGGCCAGGTCGATCGCCTGCAGGGTTTCTGTGAGCGAGCCGATCTGGTTCACCTTGATCAGGATCGAGTTGGCCACCCCCAGGTCGATGCCCCGTTGCAGCCGGGCGCTGCTGGTTACAAACAGGTCGTCGCCCACCAGTTGCACGGTTTGGCCGAGGCGGTCGGTGAGCAGCTTCCAGCCGTCCCAGTCGTCTTCGGCGATGCCGTCTTCAATCGAGATGATCGGGTAGCGGCTCACCAGTTGGGCCAGTTGGTCCACTATTTCAGCGGCGCTAAAGCTGCTGCCGCCATAGCTGTAGCGGCCGTTGCTGAAGAACTCGGTGCTGGCCACATCCAGGGCCAGGGAGATCTGTTCGCCGGGGCGGTAACCGGCTTTTTCGATGGCGCTCACCAGCAGCTGGGCGGCGGCATCGTTGCTCTCCAGGTTGGGGGCAAAGCCCCCCTCATCACCCACGCTGGTGGAGAGGCCCTGGTCGTGCAGCAGCCCCTTGAGGGTGTGGAACACTTCGGCGCCCATGCGTAGGGCCTCCCGGAAGCTGTCGGCCCCGTGGGGCACCACCATGAATTCCTGGAAATCCAGGTTGTTGGCGGCGTGGGCACCGCCGTTGATCACGTTCATCAACGGCACCGGCAGCAGGGTGGCGCTGGGGCCCCCCAGGTAGCGGTAAAGGGGTAAACCCACCCCATTGGCGGCGGCCCGGGCCACGGCCAGGCTCACGGCCAGGACGGCGTTGGCCCCCAGGGAGGATTTGTTATCGCTGCCATCTAGTTCGGCCATGGCGGCATCCACGGCGCCCTGGTCGAGGGCCATCAGGCCACAGAGGGCCGGGGCGATGCGTTCCTCCACGTTGGCCACCGCTTGGCTCACCCCCTTGCCGAAATACCGGTGGGGATCGCCATCGCGCAGTTCGTGGGCCTCATGGGCGCCGGTGCTGGCGCCACTGGGCACGATCGCCCGGCCACTGGCACCACCCTCAAGCAAAACTTCGGCTTCAACGGTGGGGGTGCCGCGGGAATCCAAGACCTCCCTTGCCACCACTGTGTCGATCACTAGGTCAAGGGAGTCGAACACGCAGGTTTTAGGCAAGCGGGGTCATTATGCAGATCGGCCTTGCACAATGGCCGCAGCCTTTGTCACACCGGCGCCGTGCGTTTGCTGCACACCATGCTGCGGGTCGCCCATCTGGAGCGCTCCCTCGCCTTTTACACCGAGGTGCTCGGCATGACCTTGCTGCGCCGCAAGGACTACCCGGAGGGCCGTTTCAGCCTCGCCTTCCTGGGCTATGGCCCCGAATCGGAGCAGACCGTGCTGGAGCTCACCCATAACTGGGACATCTCCAGCTACGAGCTGGGTAATGCCTATGGCCACATTGCCCTCGGGGTGGACGACATCGTCGCCACCTGCGGGGCGATGGCGGCCAAGGGGGGTCGGGTGGTGCGCCAGCCCGGCCCGATGAAGCACGGTTCCACGCTGATTGCTTTTGTGGAAGACCCGGATGGCTACAAGGTGGAACTAATTCAGCTGAATTCCAGATCTGATGCGGCCACCTGATCCTGGCTTCGGTTTCGACCGCAGCGTCAGCCTTACCACCGAACCGGAACGGTTCACTGACCTGGCCTGGGACCTGCTGCTCGGTGCCCAGGACCAGGCCCGCCGCTGGCGCCATGGGGAGCTGGATGTGGAGCACCTCTTCCAGGCCCTACTCCAGGAACCCCGCTGCCGCGAGCTGCTGGAGCCCCTGGGGCTCGATGGCAATCGGCTGCTGGATGAGCTCGATGATTTCTGTGGCCAGCAGCCGGCCCGGGGCGGCGCTGAGCTCTATGTGGGAGAAGCGCTGGAATTGCTGCTGGATGCGGCAGAACAGGGGCGCCTGCGCCGCGGTGGCCGCGGCATCGATGCCTCTGATTTGCTCCAGGCCCTAGGGGAAGACGACCGCATCGGCGCCGCCCTGCTGGCCCGGCCCGCCCTGGTCTCCCCAGCGCTGCCCCCAGTTGTGGCGCCAGCTGGTCCTGCCCCTGCCCCTGCCCCTGCCCCTGCCCCTGGCCTGCGCCTGGAGGCTGAGCCCAGCGCCCTCGACCAGTTCGGCCGGGATCTCACCGCCCTGGCCCGGGCCGGGGTGCTGGATCCGGTGATCGGCCGCGATGCCGACATCCGTCGCCTGATTCAGGTGCTCTCCCGGCGCAGCAAGAACAATCCGGTGCTGATCGGTGAACCCGGCGTGGGTAAAACCGCCATCGCCGAGCTGCTGGCCCAGCGGATCGTGGCCGGCGAGGTGCCTGATTCACTCAAGGGCCGGCGCCTGATTTCCCTCGATCTGGGGGCCTTGATCGCCGGCGCCAAGTACCGCGGTCAATTTGAGGAACGCCTGCGGCTGGTGCTGGAGGAGATCAGTGCCGCCGACGACAGCAGCGCCGGGGTGGTGCTGTTTATCGATGAGATCCACACCCTGGTGAACAGCGACCGTTCCGGGGCCGATGCCGGCAGCGTGCTCAAACCGGCCCTGGCCCGGGGCGAACTGCGCTGTATCGGTGCCACCACCGTGGAGGAATACCGCAAAACCCTGGAAAAAGACCCGGTGCTCAACCGCCGTTTCCAGCGGCTGCTGATCAAGGAGCCGAGCCAGGAGGTGTCTCTTGAGATCCTCCAAGGGGTGCGCGAACGCTATGAGCTGCACCACGGCGTTTCCATCAGTGACGGCGCTTTGGAGGCGGCCGTGCGCCTGGCAGACCGCTACATCAGTGACCGCTGCCTGCCCGATAAGGCCATCGACCTGATCGATGAGGCCGCCGCTGAATTGAAGATGGAGGCCACCTCCAAGCCGGCCCTGGTGGAGCAGGCGGAGCTAACGCTGCGCAAGGTGGAACTGGCCCTGCTGGCGGCGGAGCAGGCCCCCCTGGAGGAGCGGATCCAGCAGCAGCAACGGCGCACGGAGGCCCTCGATCGCCTGGAGGAACTCCAAGACCGTTGGCAGCTGGAACGCCAGCAGCTTCAAGACCTGCACCAACTGCAGCAGCAGGAGGAGGACCTGCGCCATGGCATTGCCGAAGCCGAACGGCTCACCGATTGGGAGGAGCGGGCCCGGCTGCAGGTGGAACTCGAGCATGGGGTGCAGCGCGATCGGCTCGCCCTCGAGGAGCAGCTGCAGGGGGAGCAGCGGCTGTTGCGTGATCAGGTGCAGGCCAGCGACATCGCCGATGTGGTGGCCCGTTGGACCGGGATTCCGATCCAGCGACTGCTGGCCGGTGATCGCCAGAAGCTGTTGGAGCTGGAGCAGCGCCTAGCTGAAAAGGTGCTGGGTCAGCGGGAGGCGGTGGCGGCGGTGGCGGCCGCCATCCGTCGGGCCCGGGCCGGCATGAAGGACCCCCGCCGGCCGGTGGGTTCCTTCCTCTTCCTTGGCCCCACCGGGGTGGGCAAAACCGAGCTGGCCAAAACCCTGGCGGCGGCGCTCTTCGATGGGGAGGACGCCCTGGTGCGGCTCGACATGAGTGAATTCATGGAGCGCAATGCCGTGGCCCGTTTGATCGGGGCGCCCCCCGGCTACGTGGGCTACGAGGAGGGGGGGCAGCTCACCGAGGCCGTGCGGCGGCGGCCCTATGCGGTGGTGCTACTCGATGAGGTGGAGAAGGCCCATCCAGACGTTTTTAATCTGCTGCTGCAGGTCTTAGACGACGGTCGGCTCAGTGATTCCCAGGGGCGCAGCGTCGACTTCCGCCACACGGTGGTGGTGATGACCAGCAACCTGGCCAGCCGGGCGATCCTCAGCCATGCCCGCGATGGCGACAGCGCCGCCCTCGATGCGGAGGTGGAACGCAGCCTGGCCAGTCAGTTCCGGCCTGAATTCCTCAATCGCATCGATGAACTGATCCGCTTCCGGCCCCTGCAGCCCGAAGATCTCGAGCCGATCGTGCGCCTCCAGCTCCAAGACCTCAACCAGTTGCTGCAGGAGCAGGGCCTCGACCTAGTGGTGGATGAGGAGGTGGTGGCCTGGTTGGCGAGGGAGAGCTACGACCCCGAATACGGGGCCCGGCCTTTGCGGCGCCTGCTGCGCCGGCAATTGGAGAACCCCCTGGCCACGGAATTGCTGGAGGATCGCTTCCGCGGTGCCCGCGGGGTGGCGGTGCGCCTGGAGGAGGGAGTGCCCAAATTCCAAGCGATTCTGTAGGGTGGTCGTTTGCGGGTGTTCCGCACGCCGGGGAAGTGTGGTTTTCAGCCAACCCAATCAGCCAGGTCAGCCCACGGCCCCTGAGGGGGCAGTGATCGACACGGCTGGCTTGCCTGGCGGCGATGCCGGTCTCCCTGCCGGTGCCCCCGCCCCCAGGCCCCCAGAGCCCACGGGGTTGCTGGATTCCACCCTTGCCGAATTGCGGCGGGTGGTGTGGCCCAGCCGCCAGCAACTGATCAGTGAGTCGGTGGCTGTGCTGCTGATGGTGACCCTCTCGGCCGCGGCGATCGCTTCCCTGGATCGTTTCTTCCACTGGCTGGCCAAACTTCTCTTCCATTGACCATTCCCTTGTCCGACTTCTCTGCCCCTGTGTCTGACCTGGATCCCAGCCTCGACGAGCTCGAGCTTGATCCGTTGCCCCAGGCGGATCCAGCCCCTGAGGTGGTGGAGGTGGGCAAGCCTGCGGTGGCCCGTTGGTATGCCGTGCAGGTGGCCTCCAGCTGTGAGAAGAAGGTGAAGGCCACCCTGGAGCAACGGGCGGTCACCCTCGGCGTATCGAACCGGATTCTCGAGATTGAGATCCCCCAAACTCCGGCCGTAAAAATCAAGAAAGACGGCTCCCGCCAGAGCACCGAAGAAAAGGTGTTCCCCGGTTATGTGCTGATCCGGATGATGATGGATGAGGACACGGAACAGGCGGTGCGCAGCACCCCCAACGTGATTAATTTCGTGGGCCATGAGGAGCGCCGCACCACCGGCCGTTCCCGCGGTCGGATTAAGCCCCGCCCGCTCAGCCTCTCCGAGGTGAATCGGATCTTTAAGCGGGCCCAGGAGAAAAAGCCTGTGGTGAAGGTGGATCTCTCCGAGGGCGATCGCATTTCCGTGACCGCTGGACCCTTCAAGGATTTCCAGGGGGAGGTGATCGAAATCTCCGGCGACCGCAGCAAACTCAAGGCCCTGCTTTCGATCTTTGGCCGGGAAACCCCGGTGGAGCTCGAGTTTTCCCAGATCAGCAAAGACAGCTGATCCCCTGGGCCGTCCCGCTGCGGGGGGCGGCCATCGGCGGCTTAGGCCGTCCCTGCGCCTTCGACGGCGCCCCGCAGCATTGTTCCGTGTGTATCGCCGATGGCTAAAAAAGTCGTTGCCATTATCAAGCTGGCCCTCAATGCCGGTAAGGCCAACCCTGCACCGCCCGTGGGTCCTGCCCTCGGTCAGCACGGGGTCAACATCATGGCCTTCTGCAAGGAGTACAACGCCCGCACCTTGGAGAAGGTTGGCTATGTGATCCCGGTGGAGATTTCGGTCTTTGAAGACCGCAGTTTCACCTTCATCACCAAGACCCCCCCCGCCTCCGTGCTGATCAGCAAAGCTGCCGGCATTGAGAAAGGGGCTGCCACCTCATCGAAGGGCAGCGTTGGCTCAATCAGTCGCGCCCAGCTCGAGGAGATCGCCACCACGAAGCTCCCCGACCTCAACTGCTCCAGCCTTGAATCCGCCTTGCGGATCATCGAAGGCACCGCCCGCAACATGGGCGTAGCCGTAAACGACTGAACCCCCGGGTTCGTTTGTTCTATTCCTGTTCACCTTTATCGGGGGAGAGGGCTTGCGCCTTCGTTTGCACCCCACTGAATCCATGAAAAAATCCTCCAAGCGTTTCAACGCCGCTGCGGCCAAAATTGAACCCCGCGCCTACGCCCCCCTCGAGGCGTTGGCCCTGGTAAAGGCCAATGCCACTGCCAAGTTTGACGAGACCCTCGAGGCCCACGTGCGCCTGGGTATCGACCCCAAGTACACCGACCAGCAACTGCGCACCACCGTGGCCCTGCCCAAGGGCACCGGTCGCGTGGTGCGCATCGCCGTGATCACCCGTGGTGAGAAGGTGGCCGAGGCCAAGGCCGCCGGCGCTGAGCTGGTGGGCGATGAGGAGCTGGTGGATGCGATCGCCGGCGGGGCGATGGACTTTGACCTGCTGATCGCCACCCCCGACATGATGCCCAAGGTGGCGAAGTTGGGTCGGGTGCTTGGTCCCCGGGGTCTGATGCCAAACCCCAAGACCGGCACCGTCACCACAGACATCGTTTCGGCCATCAAGGAGTTCAAGGCGGGCAAGCTGGAATTCCGGGCCGACCGCACCGGCATCGTGCACGTGCAGTTCGGCAAGGCCAGCTTCAGCCCCGAAGACCTGCTCGAAAACCTCAAGGCCGTGCAGGAAACCGTCGACCGTAACAAGCCCAGTGGTGCCAAGGGCCGCTACTGGAAGAGCCTGTTTGTCACCTCCACCATGGGTCCCTCCGTGGAAGTGGATGTGACCGTCCTGCAGGACATCAAGTTCGAGGATTGAGTCGTTCGACCATCTGATAGGTTGTTGGATTCCAACGAAAGTTGGATTAGGGCTTGCGCCCAGCGTCTGGCCCCGGGGTGTTAGCTCTAGGGCCTCCGCAACCGAAGACAGCAGGTGAAAGCAGGGTCCCCCCTGGTTTCATAAGTCCTGCCGAGGTTTGCGCAACGGTTTCACCCCACGGGGTGCGGATCGGTGTTGCGGCCTCCCACCGGACCGCAATGCCTGGCTTGTTCCCCCGATCCGTACCACCCATGGGCCGCACGCTGGAGGATAAGCAACAGATTGTCGAGGAACTCAAGCAGTTACTCGGTGAGGCCGAAATGGCCCTCGTGCTCGATTACTGCGGACTCTCCATTAAGGAGTTGAGCGACCTGCGTGGTCGTCTTGCCGCAGCGAACGGTATCTGCAAGGTGACCAAAAACACCTTGATGCGCCGTGCCATTGATGGCAATAGCACCTGGTCCAACCTCGAGCCCCTGCTGAAGGGCACCAACGCCTTCGTCCTGATTAAGGGCGATGTCGGTAGTGCCGTGAAGGCCGTGCAGTCTTTTCAAAAAGACAGCAAGAAGTCGGAGTTGAAGGGGGGCCTCTATGAGGGCCGCCTGCTCAATGAAAACGACATCAAGGCCATCGGTGACCTGCCCTCCAAGGAGGTGCTATTGGCACAGATCGCAGGCGCCATCAATGCTGTGGCCACAAAGCTGGCCGTCAGCATCAACGAGGTTCCCTCTGGTCTCGCCCGGGCGCTCAAGCAGCACGCCGAAAGCGGCGACAGCTGAGTTCCATCGATCCCCCGTTCTGTTGTTTTCCTAATCATGTCTACAAAAACCGACGACATTCTCGAATCGCTGAAAACCCTCAGCCTGCTGGAAGCTTCCGAGCTTGTTAAGCAGATTGAAGAGGCTTTCGGTGTGTCCGCCGCCGCTTCCGCCGGCGCCGTGATGATGGCCGCCCCTGCCGCCGCCGCTGAGGCAGTGGAAGAGCAAACCGAGTTCGATGTCATCCTCGATGGCTTCGACGCGGCTGCCAAGATCAAGGTGCTGAAGGCTGTGCGTGAGGCCACCGGCCTTGGCCTGTCCGAAGCCAAGACCCTGGTGGAAGCTGCCCCCACCCCCGTCAAGGAAGGCATCGCCAAGGCGGCTGCTGAAGAGCTCAAGAAGGCCCTCGAAGAAGTGGGCGGCAAGGTCACCATCAAGTGATCTAGCCGGGGACCCTTGTTTACCCCTGCTGCGGCAGGGGTTTTTTTATGGCGGCCTGGCTGCTCCCTAGCGGTTTCAGCTAAGGGCCTAGGCCAAAAAAAAAGCCCCGCAAGGCGGGGCAAAGGGTTTGGACTCAGCCAGGAGTCTGTCCTTGTTTCGACCCTGGTGGAGTCCTCACTCCTCACACCCCAGGAAATTAACCCCAGGGAGGCGGAGGGCCTCCTGCAGGGGGACAGCTGTTTGATTGGTCTGGGTCCTGGCTCAGGGCCGGAAGGGCACCACCTTCAGGGGGATCACCCGGCTACGGCCCGTCGCTTTGGCGGGGGGAGGACTGGCCAGGCCAGTCCCGGAGGAAAAACCAGCCGCGGGGGGAGCCCCATTCCCCGAGAAGTACACATGGCTGAGGGCCTGGCCGTTGTAGGTGCGGCGGCTCAGGCTCCAACCGGCTTCGAGCTTCAGGGCCACAAAGGCATCGGCCCGGGGGCGACTGGGCAGGGGGGCCTGGGCAATCAACACCCCATCGCCCCCCCGGCGGGGCAGGCCCAGCAGCAGCAACTGACGTCCCTCCGGGATCAGGCGCAGGTCATGGCTGAGGGCCTGGTCCCGTTGGCCGAGGCGTAGGGAATAGCCGTTGCTATCGATGTAGCGGTTGCAGATCCCGGTGAAGTCAAAGCCGATCAGGCTGGGGTCGATCAAGCCATCCGGCCGCCGCTGCCAGCAGCTGGGGCTCTGGCGGATCTGCTCGAGCACCAGCAGTTTCCAGCCCCCCTGGGCTAGGGGCTGGCCCAGCACCACAAAGCGCTGCTGGTCTAAGGGGGCGCTGCTAAACAATTGGGCCCGGGCTGGAGCGAGGCCCAGAGCCAGAGCCACGGCCCCAACCACGGCTACGGCCAGCCCCCCGGCCATGGCCGTCCCCAGACCCGGCTGGCCTGCTTGTCCGAGTCCTCGGTAGGTTCGGCCCATGGGGAACAACCAAGCCAGTGCAGTTCAAGACCCGTTGTACCGAACGGTGGTAGCCGCCGCCTGTGATGGGGCCTGCAAGGGCAATCCCGGGCCAGGGGGCTGGGGCAGTTTGCTGCGGTATAGCGACGGCACGGTGGAGGAGCTGGGCGGATTTGACCCCCAAACCACCAACAACCGCATGGAGCTCACCGCCTGCCTGGCCCTGCTTAAACGGCTCAAGGAGCTGCCCCTGGATCCAAAGCTGGCGATTCGCACCGACAGCAAATATCTGATCGATGGCTTTAGCCGTTGGCTGCCGGGCTGGAAACGCAAGGGCTGGCGCACCGCCTCCGGGGGGGCTGTGCTCAACCGCGAACTCTGGGAGGCCCTCGACGCGGCGCGCCTGCCCGGTGTGCCCCTGGTGCATGTGCGCGGCCACAGCGGCGACCCAGACAACGACCGCTGTGATGCGATCGCCGTGGCCTACTCCCGCGGCGAAAAGACCCCAGCGGCGGCGGTTCCGGTTGATGCGGTTCCCGTTGATCCGGCCCCGGCCCCCTTGCAACGCCTGTTGTCACGGCTGGAGCTGGCCGATCGCTTTGCCGAGGCCGGCTATGGGCTCAGCCTGGTGGAACTGGCCCAGCTGGTGGAACAGCCCCTCAGCCGCCTGGAAGAGCGGGAGGGGCCCTGGAGCTGGCGCCAATGGCTGGTGGAACCCGATGGGGAGGGCCGCTGGCGCCTGCGCCGGACCCCCCAGGGCGGCCCCCAGGGGGCTGAGTGATGGGCACTTCCCCCTCAGCCCCAGACCCCTGGCAACGCTTCCTCGGCCCTTTGCTGGCCTCCGACGGCGGCGCCGATGCCGAATGGTTGAGTGAGCTCAGCCTGGGGGGGTTGGCCCTGGCTAGCCGCTGGCGGCAATTGCCGCCCCTGCGGCTGGCCCTGGCGGCCGCCGCCAAGGCCCTACAACGCCACGACCGGCGGCTCGAACAGAGCCTGTTTGGTTGTCAGTTCAGCAATCCAGTGGGGTTGGCGGCTGGTTTCGATAAAAACGGTGTGGCAGCAGCGATCTGGCATTGCTTTGGCTTTGGTTTTGCCGAGTTGGGCACGGTTACTTCCCTGGGGCAGGCCGGTAACCCCCGCCCGCGGCTGTTTCGCCTGGCGGCGGAGCAGGCGGCCCTTAATCGCATGGGCTTCAACAACCGGGGGGCGGCGGCGCTGCGGCAGTTGCTGGAGGCTCAACAGCTGCCGGCCCCGGGCCAACGGCCGGCGGTGTTGGGGGTGAACCTGGGCAAATCGCGGCTTACCCCCCTGGATCGGGCCGCCGATGACTACGCCGCCTCCCTGGAATTGCTGGCCCCCCTGGCGGACTACGTGGTGATCAATGTGTCATCGCCGAATACGCCGGGGCTGCGGGAGCTGCAGGATGAAACCTTGCTGCGCCAACTGGTGGAACGGCTGCGGCGGCAGCCCGCCTGTCCGCCGTTGCTGGTGAAGATCGCCCCGGATCTGGAGGACGCCGCCATTGATGCGGTGGCCCGCCTCGCCTACGACGAAGGCCTGGCGGCGGTGATCGCCACCAACACCAGCCTTGATCGTTTTGGTCTTGGCGCCCGGCTGTTAAGCCAAACCGGCCGCAGCCTGGCGGAGGAGGCCGGTGGCTTGAGCGGAGCGCCCCTGCGGGGCCGGGCCCTGGCGGTGTTGCGGCGGCTGCGGGCCAGCGCCGGCCCTGATCTGCCCCTGATCGGCGTGGGGGGCATCGATAGTGCCGAAGCGGCCTGGGAGCGGATCGCTGCCGGGGCCTGCCTTGTGCAGGTCTATACCGGCTGGATTTACAAGGGCCCGGAATTGGTGCCCCAGATCCTTGAGGGGCTGCTGGCCCAGCTCGATGGCCATGGGCTGCCAAGCATCGCCGCCGCCGTTGGTTGTGGTTTGCCCTGGCGGGAGGCTTAGGGGCGCCCTAAGTTCACGGCGACTGCCCTGCTGTTGCCGTGTTCTCGGGCCTCACCGAGCAGCTGATGCCGCTGCGCCAGCGGCTGCTGAAGCCCTTCCGGCGCACCCGCCTGGCCGTGGAGATAGAAGACGAGCATCTCTCGCTGCTGGAATTTCTACCGGGCCAGGGGGATTTGCTGGTGCGCCAATGGTTCACCACCCCCCTGCCCGCTGGGGTGTTCAGCGCTGGGGTGCCCCAGTTGCCCGATGCCCTGGGGGATCTGCTGGGCGATCTGGTGTTGCAGGGGGGAATCAACGCCCCCGGGGCCCTGGCCAGCGTGCCCACTGCTGCGGTGAACCTGCGGCTGTTGGGGTTGCCGCCCCAGCTGGCGGGGGCGGAGTTGCGGGCCCTGCTGCAGCAGCGGCAGGCCCGCCTTGATTTGCCCTTCCCCCTCGGGGAGGCCGAGCTGGACCTGGAGCCCCGGGGGGACTGTGTTCTGGGGGCGTTCATGGCTGTGGAGGCCCTGGACCGCTGGATCCAAACCTTTACGGTGGCTGGCCTGGAGCTCCATGGTCTGGAACCGGCGACCATGAGCCTCGGAAGGGCCCTGGGGGGGGCTTTTCAGGCCTTTGCCAGTGATGACTGGCTGGGGGTGCTGGATCTGCAGACCCAGCGCTGGGATCTGGTGCTGTGGCTGGCAGGGTTGCCCCGGTTTCAGCTCAGTTTTGAGCCCAAGAAAGGGCCGGAACAAATTCAAGGGCTTTTAGCCCTGTTTAAGCGCCAGGGGCGCCTAACCCCGGGGGGGGAGCTGGCCCAGCTCTGGTTAGTGGGGCCTGGCGCTGATGATCCGGCCATGGCAATCCAGTTGAGCGAATGTTTTGCCTGTCCGGTGGCCCAGGCGGACCCCCAGGCGGCGCCGGGTTTGCAGTGGGCGGATAGCTGGCAGATGCGGGCCCCCGCCAGCCTCAGCCGTTTGCTTGGCCTGGCCCAGCGGGGTAGAGAACGATGAGCTTGGATTTACTGCGCCAGCGGCGGGCGGCATTGGCGGTGGCCCCAGACCAGCCCTTGCCCCTGCGGAAGCTGCTTTTTACCGGAGGCTTGATCGGTGCCGGTTTGTTCTTGTTCACCGGGGCCGTGGGTCTGCTGTTGCTGGCCCGTCAGCAGTTGCTGAGCCAGGAGCTGGAACAGTTGGCGCCCCTGGCGGCCCGCAGCGCCGCCGCCCAGGCCACGGCCCAGACCATCCGTGCCCAGGCCCTCAAGCAGGGGGCGGCCAACCGCAAGCTCAGCGCCGCCCTATTGGCCGTGCCGGCCAGTTCCGCCTTGCTCAGCGAGCTGGCCCGCCTCACCCCGGCGGGGGTGCAGCTCAGCAGTGCCGCCGTGGGCCCGGCCGCCCTGCAATTGGAGGGCAATGCCGCCGATCCCAATGGCTTCATTCGGCTCAATGGCCTGCAATTGGGTTTGCAGGCCTCGTTGTTGTTTGACCCCAAGGGGGTGGTATTGCAGCAGGCCCAGCGGGAGGAGCACAGCCCCCTGATTCGCTTCCGCCTGGCGGCGGCCTTCGCCAAGGGGAAGCAGCCCCTCAGTGAGCAGCAACTCAAGGATTTGGGGGCCGTGGGCATGGCCCGGCGCCTGGCCTTGCTGCGCCAGGGGGGGCTTTTGAAATGACTAATTTCCAACCCCAGAGTCCCCCCCCCTTTGGCCTCAGCAGTGAACGGCTGCTGTTGCTGTTGCCGGCCCTAGGGGGACTGCTGCTGAGTGTTGGCCTGGCGCTGGCCTGGCTGTTGCCCCTGGGCCAAACGTTGCAGGGCCTCGATCGCCAGCGGCAGGAACGCCAGCGCCAGCGGGATCAATGGCCCGTGGCCCTGCAACGCCAGACGAAGGCCAGAAGCGACCTGGAACGGGCCAATCAGCAGCAGCAGCAGTTACTCCAGCTGGTGGCGGGCACCAAGCAACTGGACACCCTGTTGGCCCAGTTGGCGGTGGAGGCCGCCGGGGCGGGGGTGGCTTTAGACAGCGTTGAACCCCAGGCGGCTGAGCTGTCGGCGGCGGTGCCGGAAACCAAAGCCGGCAAGGCGGCTCCCCCAGCAGCGGATCCCCTGCTGGTGCCTGGCCTAGAGAAGCGCAGTCAGCTGGTGATTGCCTCCGGTCGTTTCCCCGAATTGCTGGCCTTTTTGCGGCGGCTGGAGAGCCTCTCCCCCCTGGCGGTGGTCTCGGACCTAAACCTGAAGCATGTGGATTCCACCAAGCAGGGGGAGCCGGAGCGCACCACCCTCAAGTTCAATCTCACGGCTTATAGCCGTGCTGCAACTAGGCCTGAGGGCCCGCTCCCGCTTGCTTCAAAACATCCCCTTGCCAATTAGTTTCAGGGCATAGGGGGCCAGCTGTTGCAGCATGCCGGCGGCGCCGCCCAGCAGGCTGCTGCCCCAGCCATTGCCTGTGGTCTTTTTGGGGCCCTCCAGCAGCTGTTGGGAGCTGTGCTCCAGTTGATCCGCCAGCTGGATTTCGCCACTGCTGCGATAGAGCTTTGCCGCATAGGCAAAGTCCTGGGCAGCCAGCTGGGTTTTGGCCTGTTCAGTGCGGGCGATCCCGCGGGCCATCCAGCTAATTGCGGCCGTTGGTTGCTTGGCGATCGCCTCGCTGAAGCGTTGTTCGGCCTCCGGGTGGCGGCCCTGCAATGCCTGTTCCACCCCGGCGTTATGGAGGTCTGCATAGCTGCTGGCGCTGGGGTTCACCCCCTTGGCCCCTTTCCAGTGGCTGAGGCTGAGGGCATTGCTATCCAGCTTTGCCCCACTGAGATCAGCCTCCCGTAGGTCTGTGCCCTCCAGCCGGGCGCCCCGCAGGTCAGCGCCGCTGAGATCAGCCCCCAGCAGCACCGCCTGGCGCAGGTCGCTGCCGCGTAGGTCGGCGCCCTCCAATACGGCCCGGCTCAGGTTTGCCCGCCGCAGCGTCGCCCCCTTCAGCCGGGCCCCCCGCAATTGCCCATGCACCAGGTCGGCATCATCCAGCTGACAGCGTTCACAGCGCCCTTGTTCCAGCAGCCGCTGCAGCGCCCCCAGATCCTCAGCCCAGCCCGCTGGCGCCCCCAGGCTCAGCAGAAGTGCCAGCTTTGCCCAGCTTCCCAGCGCCCAGCTCCTCACCCCAGGCTCCCTGTTCGGCCCGTTCTATCGGTTGGGCCCCCCTGCGTCACCATGGGGCCATGGTGCAGATTCCGCCCCGCCATGGCGGCAACCTCCAGCAGGCCGCGGCCCGCCTGCATTGCCGGCCTGACCAGCTGCTGGATTTCAGTGCGTCGCTAGTGCCTTTTGGGCCCCCCTGGTCGCTGCGCTGGGCCCTGGCCCAGGCCCTGGGCCCAGCTGCGGCCTCGCCGCTGGTGGTTTATCCCGACCGCTCCTATGGCCAGCTGCGGGGGGCAATTGCTTCCCACCATCGGGTGGATCCCGAGGCTGTGCTGCCTGGCAATGGGGCGGCGGAGTTGTTCACCTGGGCTGGGCGGGAGGCGGCGGCCGAGGGGCTCAGCCTGCTGCCGGTGCCAGGTTTTGTTGATTACGAGCGGGCGCTGGCCTGCTGGAACGCTGGCTTCCAGCGCCTGCCCTTGGCTTTGAACGGTTGGACCGCCAAGCCCGCTGACTTCACTGCTGCCCTGCTTAACCCCGACGCCCTGGGGTTGGGCTCGGTGCTGTGGATCACTAATCCCCATAACCCCACTGGCCAGCTCTGGAGCCGCGCTTCCCTGGAACCGCTGCTGGAGCGCTATGCATTGGTGATCGTTGATGAGGCGTTTTTGCCCTTGGTGCCGGGGGGGGAAGCCCAGTCGTTGCTGCCCCTGGTGGCCCAGCACCCCCAGTTGCTGGTGATCCGTAGCCTCACGAAACTCTTTGCCCTAGCGGGCCTGCGCCTCGGTTATGCCATTGGTGCCCCGGCCCGCTTGGCCCGCTGGGCGGCCTGGCGGGACCCCTGGCCCGTTAATGGTTTAGCCGCCGCCGTGGCTGCCCCCCTGCTGAAGGACGACCGCTGGCAGCGGCGGGTGCAGCGCTGGGTGGCAAAGGAAGGGGCTTGGTTTTTTAAGGAACTGCAGGGCCTGGGGGGGCTTACTCCCTTCCCCTCCGCTGCCAATTACCTGCTGGTGCGCGGTGAGCAGCCGCTCTTGGCGCTACAGGAGCAGCTGGAGCAGCGGCGGATTCTTGTGCGGGATTGCCGCAGTTTTGTGGGCCTTGATGGCCATTGGTTGCGCTTGGCCCTGCTGGATCGTCGGCGCAATCAAACCTTGCTGTCGGCCCTGAAAGGGGCCCTAACCTCCAGCCACCGCTAACTGAACGGCATGGATCGTTTCCGGGTTGAACTGATCGCCGCCACCCCCAACCCCCAGCAGTGTGTGTATGCCGGCATGCACCAGGACTACAGCGAGGGCTTTGTGGTGGCAGACCGCGCCCATTGGCCCGATGAAACCAGGGCCGGGGAGGTGTGCGTAAAGCGGCTGCTGGCCGGCGAACGCGGCCACTACGGCCCCCTGGAGCACGCCCAGATCCAGCTCAATGTGGGTTGGTTTCCCCATTCGGTGATGCAGCAGGCCCGCACCCATCGGGTGGGGGTGAGTTTCGATGTGCAATGCCTGGCCGGCGACACCGAAGTCACCTTTGTGAAGGCTTCAGGTGCTCTGCATAAGATCCGTATCGCCGACCTGCACGACCGCTGGGTCCACGGAGAACAGGCGATCCGGCAGCGAAATCTGCGGGGGCGCCAGGGCGAAGAGCCTGGCAGCTATCGGCGTGATTGCCGCAAACGGCTCCAGGCCATGAAGCTGCGGGTGCTCAATGAAGACACTGGTGTCTTTGAGACCAGTCACATTAAAGATGTGATCTGCAGTGGCGTGCAACCGGTCTATCGGCTCACCATGGAGGATGGGCGCACGCTCGATTGCACGGCCAACCATCGACTGCTAACTCCCGATGGCTGGCAGACCATGGGGCAAGCGCTTGGCCTGCGCACTAGCGCCGAAGGCAGCGTCAGTAGCTTCCGCCGCACGGCGCGCGTGCTGGCCAACGGCAATGTGGCCGTAGGCAGCGGTGCTTACCGAGACAAGCTTTGGCTGCAGGAGCAACGCGACCGCGGTGCATCTGTTGCCGAGATTGCCCAACAGGCAGGTTGCTCGATCACCACGATCCGCACATGGGCCCGTCGGCTCCAGATCAACCTTCCCGTGGACCAGACCCGCTTTAAACCGGGTCAGGCCCCCTGGAACCACAACCCAGCCGTGCTCTACTACCACGGGCTCAGCTTGAACCGTTGCGCACCCGGCTTTCAGAAGGGGATGGGGCCCTGGAATCAAGGCGGTGGGGGCTACCAGCTGCAGTTGCCTGAGGCCTCGCGCCAGGCGCGCCGAACCAACGGCCAGCGCATCACCCGCCGAGGCCCCGCCTCCCACTTCTGGAAAGGAGGCGTGTCTTCAGATCATTCGTTAACTGCGGCATGGACCCGGCAGATCGCCCCAGAGGTGCATCGGCGTTTTGACTACACCTGCCAAAGCTGCGGCTTGCGCGGTAGCAACCAGCAGCTGCACGCCCATCAGCTCGGGCCGGTTTATGCGGATCCGAGCCTCGGCACCGAGATCAACAATCTCGTGAGCCTTTGCGAACCCTGCCACACCTTCATTCATCAACACCACCAGGAAGCCGCTTTTGCCACTTCGTTCCACCCCAAACAGGCGCAAAGGGTTTGGCCAGCCAACCCGCAACCCCAGGGTCGCCGGTTGCGGGCCCATCCCCTCACCGTGGTGAATGTGGAGTATCTCGGTAAACAAACCACCTACGACCTTGAAGTAGAGGAGCCTTGGCACAACTTCGTTGCCAACGGCCTGGTTGTGCATAACTCCATGCGCTACACCGGCGATCGCATCGTTAGGGCAGCCACTGGTGTTCTCGACCTGGAGGAGGTGTTTTACCTGCGGCCCGAGGGCGAATATTCAGATAGGCAGGGCAAGAAATACGCCTACACGGCGGCGGAACGGGCCAAGGACCTGGACCTCTGCCGCTCTGCCGCCTGCCGGTACAGCGAGCTGTTGGCCGCTGGCTTTGCTGAGGAACACGCCCGCGGCATCCTGCCCTTTGACTACCGCCAGCACTTTGTGGTGAGTTTCAGCCTGCGGGCCTTTCTCCACTTCATGGACCTGCGCGCCAAGCTCGATGCCCAGCTCGAAATCCGCCAGCTCTGCGAGTTGATGTGGCCGCACCTGGTGACCTGGGCCCCGCAATTCGCTGATTGGTACGAGAAATCCCGGCTGCATAGGGCCCGTTTGGCCCCATGAAATCCCAACTCTGGTTTTGGTTGCTGCTGCTGGCCCCTGCAGCATTGGCCCCGGCTAGCCCCGCCCTGCAGGGAAGCATGCAATCCAGCTCCGGTGGCAATGCCGTTCAGTTGATCAAGAAGGCCAAGGGGATCAGCGCCCCGGCCACCCAGCTGCCCCTCCAGGCCGGCCAGTTGCAGGCCAACTTGCTGGCTTCCCCCAGCTCAGCTGCCACCCCAGGGCCCTCAACAGCCCCAGCCCTGGCCGGTGCGTCCCCTGGGGCCAACCAAACGCTCTTCACCGTGAACGGCCATGGGATCCAGGCCTGTTCCAGCGGTTTGCCCTGCCTCTGGCAAATGCGCCGGGCCATGGGTCTTCGCTAAAGCCCCCTCCCCCTAAACCTTCGCCAGGGTCACCCGTTCGGGCTGGTGTTGATATTTACCGGCCCGGTCTTGGTAGGTGGTTTCGCAGGGATCGCCCTCAAAAAACAGCAGCTGGCAGATGCCTTCGCTGGCATAGATGCGGCAGTCGGCGCCGGAACTGTTGCTGAATTCAAGGGTGAGGTGCCCCTCCCAGCCGGCCTCCGCCGGGGTGGTGTTCACGATGATGCCGAGCCGGGCGTAGGTGCTTTTGCCCAGGCAGATCACGGTGATGTTTGGCGGCACCTTCATTTTCTCGAGGGCCACGCCAAGGCCATAGGAATGGGCCGGCAGGATGAAGTAATCGCCGTCGGCGTCGCTGTGCAGGGGCGCCGGTTCGAGGTTGGCGGGGTTGAAGCGCTTCGGGTTCATCACTGTGCCGGGCACGTGCCGGAAGATCAGAAATTCCTGGGGTGAGAGGCGCAGGTCGTAGCCGTAGGAGGAACAGCCAAAACTCAACACCGGCTTGCTGCGGCTTTCTGGCTCCAGGTGGCGCACCAGGGTGGCTTGGAAGGGTTCCAGCAGGCCGTTGGCGGCCTGTTCATTGATCCAGCGGTCGTTTTTTAGCATCGGTCGCGGCGCAGCTGGGTCACCTGATCCGCCATGGCCATCAGCGCCAGGGGCATCTCCGGTCCGGTGAGGATCACATCCATCCGGCCCGGCCGCTGGCTGAGGGTGGCCACTACGTCGGCCTCATCCAAGAGGCCATGGGCCAGGGCGAGGCCCAGTTCATCGAGCACCACCAGGTCAGCTTGGCCCTCCAGCACCCAGCGCCGGCTTTCTTGCCACAGCGCTTGCACCGCCTCGCTGGCGCCGGTTTCACCAGGGGCCATTACGCAACTTTGCAGCTGGGGCCGCAGCCAGGTGAGCCGGCCGCACATCTGCACCGGCCGCTGCGGGCCTTGGTCTACACCCCCCCGCAGGAACTGGCTGATCAGCACCCGGCTGCCCAGGCCAGCGCTGCGCAGGGCCTGGCTAAACACACTGGGGCAACTGCCACGGAAGCTGGCCGTATGCACCTGCAGCAATCCTTCCGGCTCACTTAGCAGCCGCAGCGGGGTGGTGACCGGCCTGGGGGGGCGATCAGCAAGGCTGCTGCGCATGGGGGGCAGGCGGACGAGGAAGCTGAATGTAGCGGCCCCCGGCCAGGAATCAAGCGGCACACACCACCGGTAGCGCAAACAGCTGTACTGCCGTTGGCGGGCTGGGCCCGAGAACGTGTTGATTGCTACAAGGAGGGGGCCAGGGGCTCCGTAGGGTCTAGCCAACGCCGGAAAGCCCCATGGTTGGTGTTGCCCCCACCCCCACCCCCCCGCCGACGCTCCAAGAGGTGATGCGCTCCTTGGCGGGTAGTGGCACCGAAACGATTGAGCGGGGCAAAACAATCTTTTTCCCTGGGGATCCAGCGGAGCGGGTTTATCTGCTGCGGCGCGGCGCCGTGCGGCTATCCCGGGTGTATGAATCGGGCGAGGAAATCACCGTGGCCCTGCTGCGGGAAAACAGTATTTTTGGGGTGCTCTCCTTACTAACAGGCCAAAAATCTGACCGTTTTTATCACTCCGTCGCCTTCACCAGGGTTGAACTGATGAGCGCCCCGGCCACCTCCGTGCGCCGGGCCATTGAACAGGATGCCCGGGTGGCGTTGTTGTTGCTTCAGGGGTTGTCGTCGCGGATTTTGCAAACCGAAACGATGATTGAAACCCTCACCCACCGCGATATGTCGTCGCGGCTGGTCAGTTTTCTATTGGTGCTTTGTCGGGATTTCGGTGTTCCGGGCGCCCAGGGCATCACCATCGACCTGAAGCTTTCCCACCAGGCCATCGCCGAAGCGATTGGCTCCACCCGCGTCACCATTACCCGGCTGCTGGGGGACCTGCGCACGGCCGGGCTGGTGGAGATCGACCGCAAGCGGATCACAGTGTTTGATCCCCTGGCCCTGGCCAAGCGCTTCAGCTGAAGCCCGCCGGCCCCGCTCGGCGATACTGATGACCCTTAGGAAAACGCCCCTGTGACCGGCTGGCTGCTGATCCTGGCGGTACTGATCCTTGGGGGGGTGCTTTCCACCCTTGGTGATCGCCTCGGCAGCCGCATCGGCAAGGCCCGGCTCAGCCTGTTTCAGCTGCGGCCCCGCAAGACGGCGGTGTTGATCACGGTGCTTACCGGCAGCTTGATCAGTGCCCTCACCCTGGGCTTGATGGTGGCGGTGAGTGAACGGTTGCGGGTGGGTCTGTTTCAGCTGGATCAGCTGGAGGCCCGGCTCAGTAATTCCCGCAAGGCGCTGCAAACCAGTGTGGGCCAGCTATCTAAAACGGAAGTTCAGTTGCACCTGGCCCAGGGGGAGCGCAAGCGGGCCGAGGCCGACCGCCGCAAGGCGGACCAGGGCCGGGCCACGGCCCGGGGGCAGCTCAAGCAGGTGGAAGCCAGGGCCCAGCAGTTGCGGGCCGCCCTGGCCCCCCTGCAGCAGCGCCGTAAACAGCTGGAGGCGGAGCGGGATCGGCTCGGCCGTGATGTGAAGGCCCGGGATGGGGAACTGCGGCAGCTGCAGGAACGCACCGCCCGCGGTCAGCAGGAGCTCAAGCAGCTGGAGGGCAAGGTGCTGGCCCTGCGCAGCGGCGATGTGGTGCTGAGCAGTGGTCAACCGCTGATCGTGGCCCAGGTGGCGATCCCGAAGCCCGCCGTGGCCAAGCAGGTGGTGGAGGATCTGCTGCGCCAGGCCAACCTGCGGGCCTTTGAGCAGGTGTTGCCTGGCCAGAAGCCTGATCGCCAGTTGCTGCTCATCCCCCGCAGTGAGGTGCGCAAGGTGGAGCAGGCGATCAGCAATGGCGGCTCCTGGGTGGTGAGCATCCTTTCGGCCGGCAACGTGCTGCGGGGTGAAAACCAGGTGCTGGCTTTTGCCGATGTGCGGCCAAACCAGCGGGTGGTCAATCGGGGCCAGGTGCTGGCCAGCGTCACCCTCGATCCGAGTGAGAGCAGTCCGGATCAGGTGCGGGCCCGCCTAAATCTCTTGCTGGCGGCGGCCCGCACAGAAGCGATGCGCCAGGGCTCCCTGGCCGGCTCGATCCAGTTCGATGTAGAGGCCTTCAATGAACTGGGCCGTTCACTCAGTGACCGTAAGGCGCGCCGCGCCGTGGTGTTGCAGGCGATATCCCTGCGCGATAGCGACACCGCCGATGCGGTGGTGGTGGAGCTGCACATCGCCAACTCCAACGAGCAATGAATACTGACTCGCCCTGGGGGGCCTTAGATCCAGGCAGAAGCAAATGCGGTTTGGTGCGTACCAACCCTGGGGCCACCGAAGTTCAGGATTTGTTGATCTGCTCGCCGCAGGAAAGCTGGGATTGGTTGCAGCATTGGCAGGAAACCACCCCCCTGGCGGCGCTGGTGCTGGGGGATGGCACCGGCAGTGGTGCCTGGGCAGCGGCCCTGGCCGAGGCCTTCCCAGAGCTAAGCGTGCGGCTGCAGCCGGAGCAGGGTTCCACCCTGCGGGCCCGCGACCGTTATTGGCAGCTTTGGCCCCCCCGGGGCTGGCGCCGCCTGCTGCCAGCGGGGCTGCGGTTACCACCTCGGCCCGTGGATGATCTGGCGGCCTTGGTGCTGTTGGAAGCTCACCTGGGCCGCCAGCTCAGCCTCTGACTTCAGGCCAACAACTCAAAATTTTGCCCGCACGATGAAGGCGTAGTCGCCGCCGGGTTCCAGTTCGTAGTCGCTTTTTACCAGGAAGCGAAACAGGGCGTCTTGGATTAGGGCGCGGCCGAGGGAGGGTTCCACCACCAGTTCACCCCGGTCGAAATGCCAGCGAAATTCCCAGCGAAAGCCGCCGGCCGCCACCTCCCCCTCCAGCAACTTGTGGTTGAAGCTCTGCTGCAGCACGCGCAGGTGGGCGGTGGTGGCGGGTAAACGGGCCATCTCAGCCGGCTGCTGCTGGATCGGCGGGGCGGAAGCCATTGAGGCGATTGCCCGCCAGCACTAAGCCCTGGCGTTGGATCAAGTCGATGCCGGCGATCACCTCCTCCAGTACGGCCTCCAGCAGCGGCTGTTCATCCCTACTAAAACTGCCCAGCACATGGCCCACCGTGCGTTCGCGCCGTTCTTCGGCCGACTGGCCGGGGGCGCCGATGCCGATGCGCAGCCGGGGGAAGTCTTCGCTGCCCAGGTGCTGGATGGCGCTCTTTAGACCGTTGTGGCCGCCGGCACTGCCCTGGGCCCGCAGCCGCAGCCGCCCGAGGGGCAGGTCCATGTCGTCAACAATCACCAGCATCTGGGCGGGCTGCCAGCCGAACCAATCGAGGGTGGCACGGATCGAGCGACCGCTGTCGTTCATGTAGGTCTGGGGTTTGAGCAGCCGCAGCCGCTGGCTACCGCTGCCTAGATCCGCCAGCTCCCCATGGAGCTTGCCATTGGCTTTGAAGCTGACACCAGCCCCTGCGGCAAGCCTGTCGAGGGCCATGAAGCCCACGTTGTGGCGGGTGCCGGCATAGCCATTGCCCGGGTTACCCAGGCCCACCAACAACATCAGAGGATCCATCGGCAGGCAGGGCGGGCGGAGCCGCCTCCGTTACTTCGGCGGGGGCGTCTACGGCCTTGCGGAATTCCTGCTCGAATTCCTGGGAGGCAGATTGAAATCCCTTGAGGGTGCGCCCCAGGCTGCGACCGAGCTCCGGCAACTTCTTGGGGCCAAATACCAGCAGGGCGATGACGGCAATCACCGCCATTTCCGGCAGGCCCACGCCGAAGACGTTCATGGCTTAGCCCAGGCCGTTCCAGTTGACCGTGATGCCATCGAGCAGCAGGGAGCGGTTGTACAGCTGCAGGATCACCAGCAGGAACACCAGGAACAGGACCATGAACACCCCCATCACGGGGGTGGTGCCCCAGCCCGGCACAACTTTGCCGTACTCGGAATTCAGGGGGCGGAGCAGATCTCCCAGGCGGGTGCGTTGGGCCATGTGGGCGAGACCTCTCTGGCACGGGTTGCGGCTAGTTACTCTAAGGGTCTTGGCCCGGTTATACGCGGACCCCTCTCGGCACTCTGTAGGGACTCTTGATGGAAACCTCCTCGCCGGCGCTCTCCGTGGCCCTTGCGGTGCTGGTGGCCCTGCTGGGCCTCACTGGTTTTGGCATCTACACGGCCTTTGGTCCCCCCTCCCGCCAGCTCAGCGACCCTTTTGACGATCACGAGGATTGAACGGCTGCCGGTCCGGGCCGTTCCAGGGTCCAGCTGCCCAGTTGCCAGGGTTTTGTTGGCGCGGGCCACTGGCCGCGACGGGGGCTGAGGTTTTGGGCCTTGAGCAGCAGCTGGCCCGGTAACTCTGTTTTCTCCAGGGCCAGCAGCTGGAGGTGCGGGTCTGGCCAGGGCAACAGCTCCTGGCGGTCGCAGGGGCCTGGGGCCGCTGGCCGTTGCCAGAGCGGTTGACGAAAGGCGGCCGCCGCCGCCGGCACCAAGGCCTGGCACCAGCCCCCGGGGGCGGCCATCAGGCCCAGCCGCAGCCGTTGCAACCCCTGGTCGGCACCGGGATCCGGCCAGGTGGGCCCCCGCAGCAACGACACCCCCAGCCCCGAGGCGCTGCCATTCACCCCCTGGGGGCCATCGAGCAGCAGGGCGAGGCCGGCGGCGGCAGTGCCACCAGCCAGCCAGCTGAGGGCCGGGCACTCCCAGCGGCTCGCCTCCCGGGGGGTGCGGGGCTGGCTGGGCCGTTCCTGCACGCCGGCGGCACAATCGGCGGCCCAGAAACCGCCCGGTTGGGCGAGGGGCACCTGGCAGCGCAACAGCTCATGGCACTGGCGCCACTGGGTCTGCAGCGTTAGTTCGAGGATTTCACTGGCGGCCTGTAGGGATATCACCAGGCTGATCGGGCTCTGGCCGCAAAGGCCTTGCCAACGCAAGCGCGTGCAGAGGGGCCCCTGCTCCAGCAGCTCTGGTCCCCGCGCCCATTGGAAGGGGAGGGGCTGCTCGGGGTAGTTGGCGGCCAGGTCCCAGGCATCCCAGAACTCGCCGCGGTCGCTAAAGCGGCCCCAACCGAGGGGCGCCGCCAGCAGCTCGGGGCCCCAACGGCCGTTTTGATTGCCCTGCAGTTGCTCCAGCCCCTGGGGCCCCAGCCAGGCCCGCAGCCGGCTGTTCTCGAGCAACAGCTGCCCTTGGCCTAAATCCGTAAGTTGTACGGGCTGTACAGGTTGCGCCAAGGCCGCTGGCGAGTTGTCACCGCCCGGCCCCGGCCCCGGCCCCTGCCCTGGCCCTGGTTCCTGCCCCAGCCGTTGCAGTTCCACGCCGCTGCCGATCGGCAGTTGCACCCACTGGCCGCCGCTGGGGCAGGGCTGCCAGGGCAGTGGCCCAAGCGGCCCTTGCCACTGATGTCCCGGCGCCGGCGCCGGCAGCCGCAGCACCCGCTCCCCCATGGCAGTGGCCGCCGGCGCCGGCAACAGTTGCCCCACCCACCAGTGGCGCGGACTGCCGTCGCCCCCCTTGGCCGGCCCTGGGGCGAGGGCGGCCAGGGCCCGGTCGCGCCGTTGGCGGCTGCGGCGCCGGGCGCTGCGCCAGCTGCTTTCCGCCTGCTCAAACACCTCCGGGATGGAGGTGCCCGGCAGGATGTCGTGGAACTGTTGAAACAGCAGACACCGCCACTCTTCTTCCCCAGCAGCAGCCTCGCCAGCCGCCCCTGGGGCCGCCCCTAGGGCTTCCGCCAGGTCGGCCTCGCGCAGCAGCCGTTCCAGGCTGCGGTTATGGCGTTTTTGATCGGGACGGCTGGTGGCACAGCCCCGGTGCAATTCCAGGTAGAGCTCATCGCGCCAGATCGGCAGTTGGGCCGCCAGCGGTTCGAGGCGCTCTAGAAATTCGCGCAGGCTGCCGAATTGGTGGCTGGGGCAGAGCGGTTGGCCGTTCCAGAGCTGCAGTTGCTCAAGCATTTCGCGGCTGGGGCCGCCGCCGTGGTCCCCCACCCCCGGCAGCCAGAGCCCCTCGCTTAGGCCGGTGGCCCCCTGCCATTGCTGCAGATGGCGGGCCATGGCGATCGGATCACCGTCGGTGCCGATCGGGGCGGTCATCAGGGCCAGCAGCTCCGCCCCCGAGGGGTGGCGCCAGCGGAACAGCCGGTGGGGGAAGGGGTTAGTGGCATTCCAAAACAGCTTGTGGGTGAGGAACCAGCGCACCCCGGTGGCGGCACAAACCGCCGGTAGGCCGCCACTGAAGCCAAAGCTGTCGGGCAGCCAGGCCAACTGGTGTTCCCATTCGGGAAAGCGGCTCCGGCTATAGGCCTGGCCCGCCTCGAACTGGCGCAGCAGCGAGGCAGTGCCCCCCAGGGTGCAGTCGCTTTCCACCCAGGGGCCATTCAGCGGTTCCCAGCGGCCGGCCTTGCTGGCGGCTTGGATCTGGGCAAACAGGGCGGGCCGGTGTTGCTCCAGCCAGTGGTAGAGCGCCGGGGTGGAGTGGCCAAAGCGCAGGGCCGGAGCTTCTGCCATCAGTTGCAGCACCGAGCGGAAGGTGCGTTCCGCCGCCTGCCAGGTGTCGGCCACCGGCCAGAGCCAGGCCAGATCGAGGTGGGCGTGGCTGATTAGTTGCAGATTGCCGGGGCTGGGCAGGGCGGCCAGGGCCTGGCGCAGGGCGGGCAGGGCGCCGGGGCCGGGGTCCGCCTGCAGGGCGGCGGCCATGGCAAGGGCGCTTGGTTCTGCAGCTTTGAGGGCCTGTTGCAGTTGGGGGAGCCGCTCCTGCAGCAGCCGCAGCTGGCCCAGTAGCAGCAGGCCGTCGGGGTCGCTGCGCTCGAGTGGTTCCCGTTCCAGCCGCGCCAGGGTGAGGCCGCCGTCGTCGTGCTTGGGGCTGCGCAGCCGCAGTTCCAGCGCCAGTGGGGCGCCCCCCCAGAAGCGCTCGGGCAGGGGCCAGCGGCAGGCGGCATCAAACAGGTCGCCCTGGTGCACCCGTTGGCCATCCACCCAGAGTTCCGCCGCCTCCGCCCACCAGCGCAGGGCGAGCCGCCCCCTGCCGCCGCGCCAGAGGGGCGGACAACGCAGGCTGTGGCTGAGCGTCAGCGTTTGGCCGCCCCGGGGCCAGATCACCAAGCCGCGGGCGGCCCAGTCGGGCCGATGGCGCTGGCCCCAGGGGTGATTGAGCGCCTGGCTGCCGTCTGCCCGTTGCCAAAGGGGCAGCAGATCGAGCTCCCGCAGCGGGGCAAACGTTTCAATCCACCCCTCAAGCCGCTGTTCCAGGGCCCCTTTCATCTTTTCCTGAGCACATGGCCCATAGGATGGGCCAGCCGCTCCGGGTGCGGCACCCCTCCCCGTCCCCCTTCGGCTGGACCATGCTCGCCCTCAAGATTTCCGTTTATTCGGTCGTTTTCTTTTTTATCGGCATCTTCGTCTTTGGTTTTCTGGCCAGTGACCCCAGCCGGACACCCAGCAGGAAGGACCTGGAAGAGTGATTTCGCCGGGACGGCGTGGCAGGATCGCCGCCCCTGAACCCTCCCAGGATTGAGGACGCGCGTTCCCGCCCAAATCCTGGTTTGCATCGCTGCCGTGCTGTCCACAGCCGCAGTTGTTGTGCTGAAGCCAGCGGCTGTCCGGGCCCAGGAGAATTCGTCGGTTGCTGGCGAAGCTCTGCCCAACCAGCTGCCGGCCCCCAAGCCAGCCCCCCCAGCAGCACCTGCACCAACACCAGTACCAGCTCCTGCAGCGGCCGTTGAACTGCCGCCGCTGGAGCTCGAACTAGAAGCTGATCAGCAGGGTTACGACAACCAGCTGCAGCGCTTTGTGGCCACGGGCAACGTTCAGGTCAAGTTGGCGGGCGGGCGGCTCCAGGCCGATCGCTTTGAATACGACAGCCGCACCCGGGTGCTTTGGGCCCGGGGGGCCGTGCGTTTTCAACGGGGTAATCAATACATCCAGGCCAGCCTGCTGCGCTTCAACCTGCTGCAGGGGGAAGGGGAGCTGGAAGACGTGTATGGCGTGGTGGATTTGCTCACCAGCCAGCTCGATCTCGATCCCGATGGCCCGCTGCAGGGCAGCGCCGAGGGCGATGCGGCGGAAGCCAAGCAGCGCCAGGAGTTGCAGCTGCATCCCCCCAAGTCTGGGGTGCAGCTGCCGCCGGCCACGGTGGCACCCCTACCCGAAGCCGAGGCGCTCAGCTGTCCCCCCAACCTGCCGCCCCTGGAGAGCAGGCATCCCTACCCCTGGGCGGTGACCGGCTGGGCCGGTCAGATGACCGATGCCACCTTCGGGGAAACATTCCTGATCCGGGGCAGCCTGCGGCCGGAGGGGGTGTTTGGGCTGGGGGTCCAGCGCAAATTGCTGGATGTCGATCCCTTTGCCCTTGAGCTAGACGGCAACCTGCTGTTCCATAGCGCTGGGCGCAACAGCGACCTGCGCTACACCGCTGGCGTGCCCGAAGACCAGGCGGCCAGCGCCGTGACCGAACCCCAGGCCTTCTGGGAAGCCACCTTTGGCCTGGGCCTGCGCTGGTGGATTCAGCCTTGGCTCAGCCTGGGGGTGATTGAGGGGGTGAGTCTTAATTCCAGCCTGAGTAATTACGAGAAGATTTCTTGGCTGAATTCCACCCAGTTCCTCAACTACCTGGCGGTGGAGTTGGGCCTGGAGGTGTCACCCCAATGGTCGGTGGTGGGCCGGATTCACCACCGTTCAGGCGCCTACGGCACCTATGCCGGGGTGTATGAGGGCAGTAACGGCTACCTGCTGGGGGCCCGCTATCGCTTTGGTAAAGCCAAGCCGGCAAAAGCCCAGGCGGAGGATCCACCGCCCCTGGGTTGCCCTGATCCCGACCGGGCCCTGCGTAAGCCCCAGCGGCCGCTGGAGGAACAGCTGGAGGCGGTGGCCTTTGATGGTCCGGAGGCCCAGGCCCCTGATCCCAAGCCGCCAGCAAAACCAGCGCCAGCGCCTAATGGTGCTGGCAGCTCCCCCGCCCAGCGGCTTAAGGAGCGGCGGGCCGCCATCGCTGCCATAGACCAACGGGTGCGGGCGGTGCAGCCACGGCAGGGGCTCCTGGTGGATCGCCGTTTTGGCAGCAGTGATCTGGCCAGCCTTTCAAACACGGAAGCTCAATTTGGCCGCGCCACCCCGGCCCAGCTGCAGCAGTTGCAAACCACTAAGCGTCAGAAATTAATCAGTGGTTCGGTAACCCACTGGCGCTTCCAGGCTCCCCAGATGCAGCTCACCCCCGAGGGTTGGACTGCCCCCCGGGCCAGCTTCACCAATGACCCCTTCACCCCCGCCCAGGTGTGGGTGGATATGGACAGTGTGCGGTCCTGGCAGGAGGCCGATGGCACCACCGTGATTCAGTCGGGTCGTAATCGGCTCTTGTTGGAGAACAAGTTGCCGTTGCCGTTGCCTGCCACCCTGCGCATCAAACCCAAGCAGGAAAAGGAGGTGGAAAACCGTTGGGGCCTGCTGGTGGATAAGGAGGACCGCGATGGCTTCTACCTGCAATACCAGTTGCCTGATATTCGTTTGGGTTCAAAGGCGATCCTGTCGATTCGGCCCCAGTTCATGCTGGAGCGGGCCTTCAATGGCAATAACTCCAGTTATCCAGCCCCGGGGGCTTCTGCGGGGTCAGGGGATGTAACCCAGAGCAACACCATTGGTGATTTGTTTGGGGTGGATGCCTATCTCAATGGTGCCCTCGGCCAGGGCATTTATACGGCCCGGGTGGATGTGTCGAGTTTTTCAGAGCAGCATCTTTCCAATGCCACCCGGGCTTCAGCGGAGGTTTTGCAGCCGGTGAAATTGCCGTTGATCGGTAGTTCCGTGGCGAGGTTGTTTGGCGCCTATCGCTATCGGATTTGGAATGGCTCCCTTGGGGAGCAGGATATTTACTCTGCCTACGGGGTTTCCCTGGAAAATCGCGGCAATCTGCCCCGCTTTGGTTCGCTTAATTCAAGTTATTTCTGGCGGGCGGGCGTTGGTAACTATCAGAGTAACGACTTTGTGACGGGTAACTCTCAAAGCAATAATTTTGCCGATCTCTGGCGAGCTAATGTTTACGGAACGATTAACTCTAGTTGGCCCCTTTGGATTGGTAAGCCGCTGCCGCTCACCTCGGAGGGCGCCTATCGCTATTCCCCCGTGCCGATTGTGCCGGGGCTCAGCCTTAGCATTGTGCCCTTCGTTAATCTTTCCGCCTATGGCGGAGGCAGTAGTCAAAATCTTGTGGGTATTTCAGGGGGTCCTGTGATCACCTTGGGCCATTTTAATCGCTCGGCCCTTGATTACACCAAGCTCTCTTTGTTTGGCAGTGTGGCGGCCAAGAGTGGTGATAGCCCCTTTGCCTTTGACCGCTATGTGGACACGGCCACCTTGGGTATAGGCCTCACCCAGCAACTAATCGGTCCCCTCGTATTAGATGGGGCAATTAGTTATAATGTGGCCGGTAATTCCGGCTACTACGGAGATGTAACTAACTCATATTTTGAGCTGCGCTGGCAGCGCCGCGCCTATGAATTTGGGGCCTATTACAGCCCCTATACGGGCATCGGCGGCATTCGGATTCGCCTCAATGATTTTGGCTTCCGGGGCCCTGGGGTGCCCTTTGTGCCCTACGAGCCCTCCACTGGCGTGGTGCAGGGGCCTTAGCTGGCGGCGAAGCTGCCCAGGTAGGGCAGGCGGGCGGCGGTGGCTTCCAGGGCGCTGGCGTTGGCGATCAGTTGGGCGGTGCCATTCCATTGGCCACTGAGCAGCATCTGGCGGGGGCCACTGCCCAGCTCCAAGGGCCAGCTCTGCTGGCCGTCGCTGAGGCTGGCGGCTGCCACATCCAGCTGGAATTGCCGGCTGGGTTCGGCCGTGGCGGCCGCCTGAATCGCCAGCATCACGGAGTGCTCCGCCCCTAGGCAGGGGATCCCCAGGGCGAGGCAATTGCCAAAGAAGATCTCGGCGTAGCTTTCGGCCACGATTGCCCGGATCCCCCAGCGCATCAAGGCCTGGGGGGCGTGCTCGCGGCTGGAGCCACAACCAAAGTTGCGGTTTGCCAGCAATATCGAAGCGCCCTGGTGTTCGGGCCGATCGAAGGGATGGTCGCCCTTGAGTTCGCTGCGGTCATCGGCGAAGGCCTGGGCGCCGAGGCCGTCAAAGCTCACGCACTTGAGGAAGCGGGCCGGAATGATCCGATCGGTGTCGATGTCGTCACCCGGCAACACCACGGTGCTGCCGCTGACGCTGCTGATCGGACCCAGGGGGAAGGCAGTGTTTGTCATGGTTCAGGCGTTGAGGAGAGCGCGCACATCGGTGACCTTGCCGTTGATGGCCGCGGCGGCCACCATCGCTGGGCTCATCAGCAGGGTGCGGCCGCTGGCGGAACCCTGGCGGCCCTTGAAGTTGCGGTTGCTGGAACTGGCGCTGATCTGGCGGCCCTCAAGCCGGTCAGGGTTCATCGCTAAACACATCGAACAGCCGGGTTCCCGCCATTCAAAGCCCGCCTCCCGGAACAGCCCATCGAGGCCCTCGGCGATGGCGGCGGCGGCCACCTGCTCGGAGCCAGGCACCACAAAGGCCTTGATGCCAGGGGCCACCTGGCGGCCCTTGGCCACGGCGGCGGCCGCCTGCAGATCACTGAGGCGGCCGTTGGTGCAGCTGCCGATGAAGCACACGTCTACCGCCAGGCCAGCGATTGGTGTGCCGGGGGCCAGACCCATGTAGCGGTAGGCCTCCTCGGTGAGGGGGCGTTCGTTGGGCTCGGTTTCCCCCAGGCTGGGCACGTTTTCATCCACGCCGATCGCCTGGGCGGGGTTGATCCCCCAGGTGACCGTGGGGGCAATGCTGCTGGCGTCAAAACGCTCCTCGGCATCGAAAACGGCCTCCGGGCCGCTGGCGAGGCTGCTCCACCAGGCCACTGCCCGGGCCCAGGCCTCGCCGGCGGGGGCGTATTCACGACCCTTGAGGTAGGCAAAGGTGGTGGCGTCGGGGTTCACGTAGCCGCAGCGGGCGCCGCCCTCGATCGCCATGTTGCAGATGGTCATGCGCTCCTCCATCGAGAGCGCCTCGATCGCCGGGCCGGCGAATTCATAGGCGTAGCCCACACCGGCCTTTACGCCGAGCTGGCGGATCACATGCAGCACCAGGTCTTTGGCATAGACCCCCCGTTGCAGCGCCCCAGCCACCCAGATGCGCTTCACCTTGAGCTTGTTCATGGCCAGGCTCTGGCTGGCGAGCACGTCGCGCACCTGGCTGGTGCCAATGCCAAAGGCGATGGCGCCAAAGGCGCCGTGGGTGGAGGTGTGGGAGTCGCCGCAGGCAACGGTCATGCCCGGCTGGGTGAGGCCCAGCTCCGGGGCGATCACATGCACGATCCCCTGGCGGCCGCTGCCGAGGCCGTGCAGGGTGATGCCGTGCTCGCTGCAGTTGCGCTCGAGGGTGACGAGCATTTCCTCGGCCAGGGGATCGGCAAAGGGCCGGGCCTGGGAGCTGGTGGGCACGATGTGATCCACCGTTGCCACGGTGCGTTCCGGGTGGCGCACCCCCAGGCCCAGGTCGCGGATGCCGGTGAAGGCCTGGGGGCTGGTTACCTCATGGATCAGGTGCAGGCCGATAAACAGCTGGGTGGACCCACCGGGCAGCTCGGCGACCTGGTGCAGATCCCAGACCTTGTCGTAGAGAGTGCCGGAGCTCAAGGCGCTGCTGCCAATGGAATCAACAAGCCTAAAACCGGGCCTGCGCTGCCACTGCTGCATGGCGCGTCCGCTTCCGGCCAGCGGCCCAGGGCCTGTCGTTTGGGCCTTCCCTGGAGGCGTTTAAGGAGCCGGCGCCTTGATCAGTTGTTGATATGAGATCAGGTATAGAAATTAAAATTAGATAAGATGCAGAAATAGATCAGAAGCCAAAACAGCCGTTAGCCAATAATTGCCGAATAGGCAATTATTACTATATTAACCACAGCGTAGCTGAACATATAGATTGGCAGACAGATTTTGCGGTCGATGCGCTTGGCAAGTTCTTCCTGCCCAGACTCGCAGCGAAGGTAGGACATGACTGTTTGCAGGCTTGCCAGTAGGATATAGATAATTGATATAATGTGAATTAAATCCGTGAGGCTTACGTCTTCGGACATGCCGAGGACTGCATCGGCTTTTTGCATATTTACAATCGCGGCAAAAAGGCAGCCCACCAGTAGACCTGTGCGGCCACTGACAAGGGTTGCTTGGCTTGTATTGTAAATAAAGGAAATGCCAGCGATGATTACTGCTGCGTATACACCCACGCACAATTTTACAAAGGTGGTCACATGGGCCCGGCGCAATGTGATTGAAACTTTGATCCGACTGTAGGAACCATTGGCGTTGTCTTTGTTGTCTGGCTTGCCAAAGTTGGTTGAATAACTATGGGGCAACTCTGAAAGCGTGAAGTCTCCTGCTATCCAGTCCCCATCATTGAGGCTGGGGCTGAAGCCAGAATGTGCATAGTCAGGTGTGATCACAAAGGCGTGGCTATCAGCCTTTAGGGCCTCAAACTCAAAGCTCACGATGTGGCGATCAAAGGGGAAGTTTGTTGAAGACCAGTGGTGGAAAAAGGTGCCTTCTATAGTGCGTTCGGACCAGTATACTTCTGGGTTGTTTGTAAAATAGTCTGATTTGTTTATGACTTTCTGACTGTGGATCTCGCCCATGCGTATGCCGTTTGAGCTTAGAACTGTGAGATCGGTCAGTGGTGAATCTCTGTCCGATGGACAGACGCTCCAAAGTCGGATTGAAGCATACAAACTGCGTTCAGCAAATTTGTAATCACGCATGTCTTGGATGTACACACCTACAATGCAGGTGGCGGGTTCATGAAGAAGCCGTTGGGGCAACTTGTTTGAGGCTGGCCGGTTTTCAGCCTGCACTGTCAGTGGTAACACGCACACCAGAAATGTGGTTGCCAGGGCAAGGGCGAGACTCAGCCAATGCCGTGGACGCAGTCGAGGCTCTAGCAATTGCAAGCGTCTAAATAAAATTGAAAACCCCATCATTCCTTCAATCTGGCCAGGCGTTGCTCAAATCGCTGACTTTGCTCCAATTGCCCCAGCTGCCGTGTCAGTCGGATTAACTGGGTGAGAGCTTCCTTTGATCGAGGTTTGAGATAGAGGCATTTCTGTAGGGAACGCAGGGCTTCTTCCTTTTGGTTGCTGCTTTCCAGCAGTTGACTCATGCGCAGGTAGGTGTCATCGCAGTAGGGATTAACTTGGAGCCGCAGCAGGCATTGATTGAGTTCCTCAGCCTGGGAAATGGGAGGCAGGGGCAAGGGGTTAGCACTGGCCAAAGACCTTCGGCTGGGCTTTGGGGCGCGAGGGGTCTCGCTAGGGATCACAGGGGCTTGGGCTTGGGGCAGCGGTTGGCAACGCTCAAAGCCAAACACGAAGGGCTGTCGTATTGCTTTGAACAGGTGAGTGGGGACCTTGGCCATCTCGGCAGAACCGACTATCAGTAGGCCCCCGGGCTTGAGCAGAGTGGCGATTGCTTCCAGTAAACGGCTTGCTGCATTGTCTTCTAGATAGATGAGTAGGTTTCGACAGAAGATCACTTCATAGCGATTGCCATTTTCCGCCAAGCATGTCATCAAGTTGGAGCGCTGAAAGCGTACGGTTTGGCGAATCTTTGGCTTTAGCACTAAGCCACTTGCCATGGCCATGAAGTTGCTTGAGCGCTCTAATTCCGTTACACCGCGAAAGGAATGCTTGGTGTAATTTGCCTCACGTGCTTTCTTGATCGCATGCTTGCAGATATCAATTGCATCGATCTGAAAGGCTTCGCTGGGGAGGCCCATATCCAGCAATGTCATCGCCATGGAATAGGGCTCTTCGCCGCTGGAGCAAGGGGCACTCAAAAGTCTTAGGGGTTGATCCGGCGGCCCTGCCTCGATCAGTTTGCTGATGTGTTTTTTTAGTTGATAGAAGGGTTGGCGATCGCGGAAAAACCAGGTTTCAGGTACCACGATAAGTTCAACCAAGCAGTCCTGCTCCTGCTCGCTCTCTAGCAGATGAGCTAGGTATGCATCTGCATTAACTAATCCTGTGGCCTTAAGGCGTCTAACTACAGCACGACGAATAGTATGCTCACCTATTATGGCCGCACTGATACCAGTGAAAGCCGAGAGCCAGTTGCCGATGGATGTTACGTCCATGGATATTACGTCCATGGATATTTAGCTGTCAATCCCCATCAGTTCATGATGGGGATTGACCTGCTCAAGTAGTACGTTTAGGTGCAAGATCTGAACCATCCCGCGTTCGTCAAGTGTCATTCCCCCTAGGTATGGCTTGATTTGGGAGTTCAATCCTGTGGCGTGGAATGCATTTAGGGGGCGGCTGATCGTATCTGTTACCCCCTCGGAAAGCAGGCCAATAAATTGATCTTTGTCTGCTGAATTGCCAGAGGTAACCATGATAATTCGACTGCTCAGGTTCTGACAGCTGGAACGGCCTTGAATCAGGGAGCAGAGGTCAATCACCGGGGCAACTACCCCCCGATAGTTGAATAAACCTGAAACGTAGCTTGGTAGGTTTACCGCCGGTCTTAGGGATACCCTCGGTATCACTTCCACCACATCTTTGCTCTCCATTGCGTAGAGGGGGCCGCCTGCTGAAAACAGCAGCAGCAGCACCGAGGGGTTTATGCCAGTGGTCTTTGAAGGGGAGAACTTTGAAATTGCCAATGGAGTGCTTTAAGGGAGAGGGCTTGTCTAAATGGGCTTTGTGTGGGATCTTGTTAGTTGTAATTAGATCAGATGAGACTAAATTAGATCAAATGAGATTAGCAAAGGAGCGATTAAACTTGAAGGATGGAAGCTCTCGAGGCAAATTTCAAGATCCAACTCGGCAAGTTCCTGAAAAGGTTATCTCTTCAAGCGCCTTGAGAATAGTGCATATCTGATCGCTTGTAACAATAGGGATTTTGCCGACCAGTTCCATGGCTGGCACTGGCCCTTGCCCATCGGCTTTCCGGAGGGTCAATTGTATAAATTCATACGTGCTGATCTGCGGAGCTTCCCGATTTTGCATATGCAATTTTGCATATTCACCTGTCAAATCAGGGGAAAATATGCCAAATATTGCTGCTATAGTAGCGTCGAAATTAAGCTGCTAATTAGTGACGACTCAAAAGTCAGGCGGCAATAAGCAGTCCATGGAATCCCAGTTGAGGCTGGCTTTCCTGGGCATGGGTGGCCTGGCGATGCTAGTTGCCCTGGTGGGCTTGCGTACCGCCACCACCCTGGGGGGGCACATCACTGATCTGGGGGAGAACCGTTTGCCTTCTGTTGATGGCCTCTGGAAGGTCAACGAAGGTCAGACCCTGATCCAGGCTTCTGAAAATGCAATCCTCACCCCAGGGGGCACCTCGGCTGAGCGTCAACAACAACTTCGCCGCATTGATGGGGCCTGGAAACAGATTAACTCAGGCTTTCAGCAATATGAAGCCACTGACAGCACTCCGGAAGAGGAACGATTATATGCAGAGTTCAAGACAAAATGGGCGACATGGGAATCAGACAACAAGGACTTGCTGAGGGCTGTGAGCACCCTGGGTAACGCCCCTTTCCCTGACAACAAGGCGCCAGCAGGTCGCACTATTCTCCTTACCGCAGCCCGGGAAGTAAATAGCTTCAATGAAGCCACCGATCAGATCGTAAAAGTGATTGAGATAAACAATAAGTTAGGAGCAGACGCCACTAAGTCTGGGGAAGCTGATTCTAAAACTGCAATTTTCTGGTCGATCGTTACTCTGATTGCCGCTCCGGCGATTGGCTTCTTTGCTTCCAACTACTTCACCCGCACTATCGCTAAGCCCCTCGGGGCCCGGATCACAGAAGTTGTCACGGTGGCTGAAAATGTCGCCGCAGGTGACCTGACCCGTAATATCCCAGACACCAGTGATGATGATGAACTAGGTAAGCTTCAAAACTCGATTCACATAATGGTAAATAACCTGAGCGGCCTGGTGCGCCAGATTCAGAATTCAGGCATTCAGATCACCACCTCTACCACCCAGATCGCCGCCTCCGGAAAACAGTTGGAAGCTACTGTGGCAGAGCAATTGGCCTCCACAAACGAGGTAACGGCCACCGCCCAGCAAATTGCCGCCACCTCCATGACAGTGGTGCGGGCCATGCACGATGTAAAGGGCCAGGCAGTGGAAACAGCAGAGTCTGCCGCCCACAGCCAGCAGGATCTAGATCAGATGGAAAAAGTGATGCGCGAGCTGGTTACTGCCACCGCCGCAATCACTTCCAAGCTCGATGTGATGCATGAGAAGGCCAATAATATCAACACAGTAGTTACCACCATCACAAAGGTGGCAGACCAAACTAATTTGCTCAGCCTAAACGCTGCCATTGAGGCTGAAAAGGCTGGTGAATATGGCACTGGTTTTGCTGTGGTTGCCCGGGAGATTCGTCGCCTTGCCGATCAAACGGCAGTGGCAACCCTGGAGATTGAACAGATGGTGAAGGAGATGCAGGGGGCTGTATCAATCGGCGTGATGGAGATGGATCACTTCAGCAAAACCGTTACCTCGGCTGTGGAGGATGTAGTTCGCATCAGTGACCAGGTGGAGGTGGTGATTGAGCAGGTGAAGGGCCTCACCCCCAAATTTGAAATGGTTGGTCAGAGCATTGAGGAGCAATCCCAGGGTGCCCAACAAATTAGTGAGGCCATGCAGCAGCTGGGCCAGGGATCCCAGCAGACCTCAGATGCCCTGAGGGAATCAAACCGCGCCCTTGAAGTTCTCGACGATTCAACCCAGATCATGAGATCTGAGATCTCCCGTTTCCATGTCGCTAGCTAATTTCCTTTCAGTTGCTGTGGAAGCTCCTGGCGAGTTTACAGAGGCTGTAGCTGAGGATAAATCACTTCTAAATGACTGCTGGAATCGCGTAGGCGTCTTTGGTGATAGGACTTGCCAGGAACTATTGCAATGCGTTCATTGTCGCAATTGCCAGGTTTATTCGGCGGCGGGCCGCAGCCTCTTAGAGCGGCTGCCCCCCAGCGACTATCTGCAGGAATGGACAGCCGTTCTTGCCGAGACTAAGCGCGGCGCTGAAAGCTCTACCCTCTCTGCCGATGGCACGGTGGTGCGAAGTGATCAATCCCTATCTGTGATGATCTTTAGGCTTTCTTCTGAGCTATTCGCCCTGCCGGTTGGTGTGTTTCTTGAGGTTTCATCACCCTTTGTTGTTCACTCTGTGCCGAGACGTAGTAACACACTTTTCTTGGGCATGGTGAACATCCGTGGCGAGATCATGCTGGCGGCGTCCCTAACTACCTTGCTTGGGCTTGCAACGACACGCGCTTTAGGTTCAAGTCATCAAGGGGTGGGCAGGATGGCAGTGGCAGGTACTCCCGCAGGCAAATGGGTTTTCCCAATTGACGAGATATATGGCATCTACCTCTTCAATCGAGACGATGTTAAATCACCGCCTGTGGTAATTAGTCATGCCGACGAATCATACACGCGGGGTGTATTCCAATGGCAGAATCGTTCGGTGGCACTGCTCGATCCTGATCGTATTTTTAGCGCCCTGACCACGGAGATATCCCCAAAATGAGCGAGCCACTTCCCGAAGCCACGCCGCTTGAACTATTTCGTCTGGAACTGGAAGAGCGTATCGGCGGGCTAAATAGTTCGTTGTTGATTCTTGAGGCTGCGCCCAGCTCCCAGGAGGCCTTCGATCAGTTTATGCGTTCGGTCCACTCCGTGAAGGGTGCCGCCAGCATTGTGGTGCTGCAGCCCCTCGTGAGGGTGGCCCATGCCCTCGAGGATTACTTCGTAGGGGTGAAAAGTGGCAAGTTCATTCTGGATTCCAATGCTGTTAGCCAGGCATTTCGCTGCATCGATCTGTTTCAAGACATCAGTCGCTTACCCTCCGATCAGATCCGTGAATGGTTGAGCGCCCGCTCACCGGAATTAGATCAACTGCTGCAGTGCCTAGAGGATCTGATGCCTTCCGATGGCAGTACCCCTAGCTCCCCCCAGCCGCTGAGTTCAGCCACGGACCCCTCCTACCTGCGCAGTGCGGAGGAAGTTTTAGCGATGCCGGGGGCCAACGAACGAGTTGTTCGGGTGGAAGCAGATAATCTCAATCGCATCATGGCCCTCTCTGGCGAAATGCTGGTGGAGGCAAAGTGGTTGCAACCGTTTGCTGATTCTCTGAATCTGCTTAAGGATCGCCAAAAGGACTTGCAGGTGACAATTGAATCCCTGCGTCTACAGCTAAGCGAAGCAGGGCAGTCTTCCAGCCTTGAACTTGTAGAGCGGGCCAGACAGAAGGAAAAGGAGTGCCGCGACACTCTAAGTGAACGACTGGGAGAACTGGAACTGTATGCCTTGCGCACAACAAATCTCTCCTATCGTTTGTATCGGGAGGTGATTGGTTCGAATATGCGTCCATTTTCTGATGCAATTGTTGCCTTTCCCCGCATGGTGCGCGATTTGGCCAGTGGCCTTGGCAAGCAGGTGCATTTAGAAGTAGTGGGTAAAGGCACATTGGTGGATCGCGATATTCTGCGCAAGCTTGAATCTCCTTTAACCCATATTCTGCGCAATGCCATCGACCATGGCATTGAGTTGCCAGCGCTGAGAGCTGATCAAGGTAAGTCGAGTGGCGGCACTATTCGCATGGAGGCCTTGCACAGGGGTGGCATGCTCTCTATCACCATCGCAGATGATGGCGCGGGTGTGCCCTATGACGAGGTAAGGCGCAAGTTGGTAGATGCTGGTTTGTTCAATTTTGATGAGGCCCAAGCCCTTTCTGAGGTTGAGCTATGTGAGCAACTTTTTCAGCCTGGTTTCTCAACTGCCAAATCGGTATCTGAACTTTCCGGCCGGGGGGTGGGATTGGATGCCGTGAGTGCCATGGCGAATGATGTTGGTGGCACAGTGCGTTTTTCATCGGTGCCATCAGAAGGCACCAGCATTCATTTTCAGCTGCCTCTTACCCTTTCGGTTGTCCGTACCTTGTTGGTTGAAATTGCCGGTGAGCCCTATGCATTCCCGCTGGCCCGTCTCGATCAGATCCTATCGATTGAAGTTTCCGATATTAGTGTGATGGAAGGCAGGGAATGCTTCAATCTTGATGGGGTATCGATCGGGTTGATCTGGGCACGCCAAGTAATGAATTTTCCAGAGGCAAATAATCCGTCTTCAAGTATACCGGTGGTGGTTATTAGTGATCATGCCAAGGTATATGGTGTGGTGGTAGATCGCTATTTAGGGGAACAGGATCTTGTGGTACGGCCCCTTGATCCTCGGCTTGGCAAGGTTGCAAATGTGAGCGCTGCCGCCCTTATGGGTGATGGCCAGCCGATTCTGATCGTGGATACAGTGGATCTTGTGCGTTCAATTGATGCACTCCTCCAGAGCTCGGAACTGCAGAGCCATGCCACTATTAAGCAACTGGTGGAAGGCAAGCGTATTTTAGTCGTAGATGATTCACCGGTAGCGCTTGAATTGCAGGCGAGGCTTGTCCTGTCGCGGGGCTACCGCGTTGATAAGGCCGTCGATGGTGCGGAGGCTTGGCGCCTGCTCCGGGAGAATTGCTTTGATCTGATCGTTACAGATGTGGAAATGCCTGAGATGGATGGCATCACTTTGGTGAAAACCATGCGTCTTGATCCAAAATTTGCCCAGCTCCCGATCATTATTTCCTCCTCAAGAGGTAGTGATAGTGATCGACTTCAGGGTTTAGAGGCCGGGGCAGATTACTATCTGGTGAAAAGTAGTTTTCAAGATGATGCGCTACTTGATGCGATCCACCAGTTGATAGGTGCTGCTTGAGAATTGCCATTGTAAATGATCTTTCCTTGGCGATTGCATCGATCAGGCGCGTTATTGAGCATGATGGTCGCCATAGTATTGCCTGGGTTGCGCGGGACGGGGAAGATGCCCTGGCGAGATTTGCTGCGGATCAACCTGATCTGATCCTGCTGGATCTGGTTATGCCAATTCTAGATGGGGTGCAAACTACCAAGCGGCTGATGCAGCGATCTGCATGTCCAATTTTAATCGTTACAGCTAGCGTTGGTCAGAATACCGCAAAGGTATATGAAGCGATGGGCTATGGCGCTTTAGATGCGGTCAATGTGCCAATAATGACAGTGCCGCCCAAGGAGAGTGGCCGGGAACTACTGCACAAAATTTCCACAATTGAGCGGCTTAAATGTTTCACTCCCAGTAGTCCAAGGGCGGCAGGGGCGCCAGTTAATCCTGCCCCGGCGACGCGCCGGCGGCCACAGCTGATCGCCATTGGCGCCTCCACTGGTGGGCCGAAAACCCTTGCGGCAATCCTCAAGGAGATTCCTGTCAGCACTCCTGCGGCTTTCGTGGTTGTTCAGCACATTGATGTGCAGTTTGCCCCCGGACTGGTGAGTTGGTTGAACAGTCAGATCACTTTGCCTGTGATCCAGGCCTTGCCTGGCAATGCCCCCGTGGCAGCTACGGTTTGTCTTTCAGTGACCAATGACCATCTGGTGATAGATGAAACTGGTCGATTCGCCCATGTGGCAGAGCCTAAGGACGAACCATATCGCCCCTCCGTGGATGTTTTCTTTCGCAGTCTTGTGCGTAATTGGCGCCAACCTGGCCAGGCGGTGTTGCTCACGGGTATGGGTCGTGATGGGGCTGCCGGCTTGTTGGCCCTGCGCCAGGCCAATTGGCACACCATTGCCCAGGATGAGGCCAGCTGTGTGGTTTATGGGATGCCTAGGGCCGCGGCTGAACTGAAGGCTGCCGTTGAGGTTTTGTCTACGGAAAACGTAGCGGCCAGCCTCTTGCGTCGCTGCAATCAACGCTGAGGATTTTGGCTTTGCTAAATCCCTGGTATTAATTTCAGCCGCAAGCGATTCAAGGCTTCGCCGCAGGTGAGGGTTTGGATCAAGTGGCGGTCGCGGTTGGCGCCAAAGCGCAACCCTTCGCTGCTGCTACCAGCTGGGCCGGCGATGGCGATGTGAACTAGCCCCACAGGTTTTTCGGCGCTGCCGCCCCCCGGGCCAGCGACGCCAGTAACGGCGATGCCCCAGTGAGCACCGGTGGCTTGGCGGGCCCCCTCGGCCATGGCAATCGCCACCGGGTCACTCACGGCCCCATGGCTGGCCAGGGTCTCGGCGGGCACCCCCAACAGCGTTTGTTTAACGCTGTTGGCATAGGCGATCACCCCCCCCAGAAACACATCTGAGGCGCCGGGCACCGCCGCTAAAGCTGCACCGATGCCGCCACCGGTGCAGCTCTCGGCCACGGCCAGGCTTTCAGCGCGGCTGCGTAGCAGCGCCAACACCACTGAGGCGAGGCTGTCGTCGTTGCTTCCGTAGCAGGAGTTGCCGGTGCGGGCCCGCAGTTCTGCCTCCACCGGCGCCAGTAGTGCGTTGGCTGCCGCCTGGGAATCGGCCCTGGCGGTGATCCGCAGCTTCACCTCACCGCTGCCGGCATAGGGGGCCACCGTGGGGTTCTCCAGGGCCAGCAGATCGGCCATTTGTTCGGCGAGGGCCGCTTCCGACTCCCCCCAGAAGCGCAGCATCCGGCTGGCAAACACCCCTTGGGCGAGGCCGGCTGCCGTGAGCCAGGGCACAGCTGTGGCCTCCCACATCGCCCGCATTTCCCTTGGTACGCCAGGGAAAGTGAGCACGGTGAAGCCCGGTTGGGGGCTCCAGATCATGCCGGGGGCGGTGCCGCAGGGGTTTGGCAACACCTCAGCGCCTTCGGGTAGTAGCGCTTGCTTGCGGTTGCTGGGGGGGCAAACGCCGCCGCGGGCGCTCACCTTGGCCTGGATGTCTGCCCAGATCTCTGGGTGCTCCACCAGGGGCACACCAAAGGCGGCGGCGATGGCTTCGGTGCTGAGGTCGTCGGGGGTGGGGCCAAGGCCACCGGTGGTGATCAGCAGGCGGCAGCGGCCGGCCGCTGCCCGCACGGCCTGGATCAGCCGTTCGCGGTTGTCGCCCACCACCCCCTGGCGCAGGTGGGGCACCCCCAGGGCCGCCAGTTGTTCCGCCAGCCAGCGGGCATTGCCGTTGGTGATGTTGCCCAGCAGCAGCTCAGTGCCGATGCACAAGATTTCGCAGGAACTGTTTGCCACCACGGCTGCTCAGTGGGGGGAATTGCGTTGCATCAACACCGGTGGCTGCGGTTTGCTATCGGGGGCATCGCTAGGGGCGTTGAGCTGTTCGGCCTCCTCCAACAGCTCCCGGCGGCTGCTCACCACGATCCACACCAGCACGCCGGTGGCCAGGGCCAACCAGAGGAAGCGCATTTCGGCATTGGCGGCCACCAGGGCGAGGGCGGCAAACCACTGGGTGAAGGCATAGATCAGCACCACCGTGCGGCGATGGCTGAAACCGGCCCGCAGCAGGCGGTGATGCAGGTGGCGGCGGTCGGGATAGAAGGGGGAACGGCCGTCGCTAACGCGGCCCATGATCACCGCCGACATATCTGCCAAGGGCAGGGAAAGGATCAGCAGCGGCAGCAACAAACTGACGGTGGTGAGTTCCTTGGCGGGGCCCACCAGGCTGATTGCCGCCAGGCTGAAGCCAAGGAAATAGGAGCCGCCGTCGCCCATGAAAATTCGGGCGGGGTTGAAGTTATCCCGCAGGAAACCGAGGCTGGCCCCGGCGAGGGCTGCCGCCAGCAGGCCCGCCCCCGGTTGGTGCAGGCTGAAGCTCACCGACAACAGCCCCACGGCGGCGATGCCACTGACGCCGGCGGCAAGGCCGTCGAGGCCATCGAGCCAATTAATGGCATTGGTGATCCCCACCAGCCAGATCACCGTGGCCAGCAGGCTCAGCCAATCGGGCAGGGCGAGGTTGAGGCTGCTGTCAAAGGGCAGGGTGATGCTGCCGATCTTTACCCCCTGGCTCCACACCGCCATGGCGCCGGCGATCTGCAGCCCTAGCCGCGGTAGCGGCGGCAAGGAGAAGAGATCGTCGCTGAGGCCAATCGCAAAGAAGGCGAGGCCCCCCAGCAGGGTGCTCCAGATCAGATGGTCGCGGCTGGTGGGTAAAACGCCAAAGCCGCCCAGCAGCCAGGTAACCGTGAGGGCTAAACAGAAACCCAGCACGATGCCGATGCCGCCAAGCCGCACCATCGGTGTGGAGTGCTGCTTGCGGGGGTCCGGCTGGTCGGTGAGGCCCCAGCGCAAACCAAGCTGCCTCACCCACGGCACAATCGCCGCCGTGAACAGACCCGCCCCCAGGAGGGTGGCGACCGCGGGGATCAGGGGGCTGATGGGCACGACCAGGCCAGGGCCTACTGGCGCAGCTTAGGTGCCATGGCCGTAGAGGGGGAAGCGACCACAGAGGCCAGCGACCCGTTCGCGGCAGCGCTGCTCGATGGCGGCGTCGCTGGGGTTTTGCAGCCGGTCGGCTATCACATCGGCCACCTCCTGGAAGGCGGCCCCATCAAAGCCCCGGCTGGTGAGGGCGGCGCTGCCGAGGCGCAGGCCACTGGTCACGAAGGGGGATTCGGGGTCGAAGGGCACGGTGTTCTTGTTGGCAGTGATGTGCACATCACTGACCAGCAGGTCGGCCAGCTTGCCGGTGAGGCCCACGGAACGCAGGTCGATCAGCACCAGGTGGTTGTCGGTGCCGCCGCTCACCACCCGCAGCCCCCGTTCGGTGAGGCGCTGGGCCAGGGCCTGGGCATTGGCCACCACCTGTGCGCTGTAGCTGCGGAAACTCGGTTGCAGCGCTTCCCCAAAGGCGACGGCCTTGGCGGCGATCACGTGCTCCAGGGGGCCCCCCTGGCTGCCGGGGAAGACGGCCTTGTCGAATTGCTTGCCGAACTCGGCGTCGTTGCAGAGGATCAGGCCGCCGCGGGGGCCCCGCAGGGTCTTGTGGGTGGTGGTGGTAACCACATGGCAGTGGGGCAACGGGTTTGGATGCACCCCGGCGGCCACCAGCCCGGCGATGTGGGCCATGTCGGCCAGCAGGTAGGCGCCCACCTCATCGGCGATGGCGCGGAAGCCGGCGAAATCAATCGTGCGGGAGTAGGCGGAATAGCCGCAGATGATCAGTTTTGGCCGGTGCTCGAGGGCCAGGGCCCGGACCTGGGCCAGGTCTAGCTGTTCGGTTTCGGCGCTAACGCCGTATTGCACCACCTTGAACCACTTGCCACTCACGTTCACGGGGGAGCCATGGGTGAGGTGGCCCCCATGGGAGAGGTCCATGCCCAGGATCGTGTCGCCCGGCTGTAGCAGCGCCAGGAACACAGCGAAGTTGGCCTGGGCGCCGCTGTGGGGTTGCACGTTGGCCCAGGCGGCCCCAAACAGTTGCTTGGCCCGCTCGATCGCCAGTTCCTCGATTGCATCCACGTGTTCACAGCCGCCGTAGTAGCGCTTGTGGGGCAGGCCCTCGGCGTACTTATTGGTGAGCACCGAGCCCTGGGCCGCCATCACCGCTGGCGAGGTGAAGTTTTCGCTGGCGATCAGTTCCAGGTGGTTCTGCTGGCGCTCCAGCTCCTTGTTGATCAGCGCCGCCACCTGGGGATCGCCCTGGCTGAGGGCAGCGGCGGCAGTCATCGGGGCCTGGGTCATGGCAACTAAGGGGTGGTGCTGGGGTTGTGCTGATCGTAGAAAGCGGCGTCCGAGCAGAAACCTGCCAGAAACCGACCCAAAAAAAACCGCCCTTGCGGACGGTGGCCCCGAAGGGCAGAAAGCGCGCCTGGAGAGATTCGAACTCCCGACCCTCTGATCCGTAGTCAGATGCTCTAATCCGCTGAGCTACAAGCGCTTGAAGCTTCTTATTCTGCCCAGCTCACCCCGGGTTTCGTCAACCATGCCCCTTGTTTTGTCTGCGCCGCCTGATCCGGAAGACCCCGCCTATCAACATCTGGAACGGCTGGTTAACTTCGGGGTGCATGGGGCACTTTTCGCTGCCCTGAACAGCGGTCTTTGGGTTTTGCAGGGGCTGCGGCATCCGTTTCCGCAGCTGGCTTGGTTTACGGGCGCCTGGGGGTTGCTGTTGCTGCTGCATCTCTTCTACGTGCTGCGGTTGCGGCCCGCCAAGACTGGTTAGACAGGGGACACCCCCGGCTTGATTCCATGTCCCTCACCTCGTCCCAGCTGGAGGACCTGAGCTTGGCCCTGGCCGATCGCCTCTACATCCAAGTGGGCAGTTGGCACCTCTACCTCGGCGATGCCCAGTTGGCCCTGCCCCTGGCGGAGGAGCTGGCCGGCCTGCTGGACCAGGGGGCTGGGGTGGCAGCCCGCCAGGCCCTGGAGCGTTTACAGGTGCCCCTCGGCGGTGGTGCCACCCGCCTGCCCCTGGCCCGGCTGATCCCCCCCGGCCAGTTGCGCGACCTCGAAGAGGTGTTGGAGCCTTTCTGTTCCTGAGCTAGATCCGCCTTCAAAGCGATACTGAGGCAGCGCTTCGGGGCCGGATGCTTGTCATTGAAGTGACCAACGCCCGCGAGGTGGTGCGTCAAAGGGTGGGTCGCCTGGGGGAACGCCTGATCGGCACGGTGGTGGATGCCGAGGCCCAGGTGGAACGGGCCCTGTTGCAGGAACTGGAAACTGCCTTCCGGGAGTTCGGCATCGAAGCCCGGATCTATTCGGTGGAGGGGCTGCAGATGATTGGTCGCAGCCACCTGGAGTTGCCCGTGAATGTGCGCGACCAGCGCACGGTGGATTAGCTGCGCCGCTGGCTCTGGGGCAGGCGGGCCCTAGATCGGCAATTTTTCCCGCAGTTGACGGCCCAGCTGGCGGGCTTCCGGCACCCCCAGCCCCCCAGCGATCAAGCCATAGAGGGCGGCGCCGCCGAGGCCACAGATGCTGGTTTGCAGCAGCAAGCCCAGCAGCTGGGGGGGCCAATCGATCGTTACGGCCAGCCCCCAGGCCCCCAGGCCCCCCACCAGGGCGGCAAAGGCCAGCAGGGCGCTGTCCTTGGCCCACTCAGTAAGGGGCAGGCCGCCGAGGCGCCGTTGCAGGGCGATCAGCAGGGCCAGGCAACTGATCACGTTCACGCCCACGGTGGCCAGCACCAGCCCCGGAGCGCCGAAATTAAACTGGGGCAGCAACTGGCCGGCGGGGATGGGGCAGCCCACCAGGAACCAGTCGCCCAGGGCGTTTAGGCCGATCCCTGCCATCGATATCCGGAAGGGGGTGTTGCCATCGCCCAGGGCGTAGAAAACGCGCACCAGCACGTCCCGGGCCAGGTAGGCGGCCATGCCAACGCCATAGGCCATCAGGATGCCCACCACCAGCTGGGCGGCACTGGCATTGAAGGCGCCGCGCTCATAAATGAGCGCCACGATCGGCCCGGCCAGGGCAATCATCAGGGCGCCCAAAGGCAACATGCTGGCGTTGCTGAGCATCAAGCCCTGGCGGATCCGCTGGATCAGCTCTGGTTTCTGTTCTGGGGCGGTGAGCCGGGCGTAAACCGGCAGCAGCGGCACCAGCAACATGTTGGAAAGGATCCCCAGGGGGGTTTGCACCAGCAGGCCCGCATAGCCGAGGCCGGCGGCGGCGCCAATGATGCCGCTGGCAAAAAACAGATCGGTGTAAACGTTGATCTGCAGCATCCCCGAGGCGAGCGTTGCCGGGCCCATCACCTTGAGCACATCGGCTACGCCGGGCTGTTTCCAGTCAAAACTGAGTTTCAACTGACCCAGCCCCTGTTTGGCCAGGGCCGGCAGCTGGATCAACCACTGCAGGATCGCCCCGGCCAGGGTGCTGAGCGCCAGCACGGCGCCGCCGGCCAGGGCCCAGGCCGGGCTGCCGATCGCAGGACCCGCCTGCAGCCAGAGGAAGCCCAGGCCCAGCAGCACCGCCAGGCTGGAAAGCAGCGGACTGATCGAAGGCAGCCAATATTCATCGGCGGCATTGAGGGCCCCAAAGCCCAGGCCAATCAGGCCGGCAAACAGGGCCATCGGCGCCATCAGGCGCAGCTGCAACACCGCCAGGTCGTGGAGGGAGCCATCCAGCCCCGGCCCCACCAGGGTGATCAGCGGATCGGCCAGCAGCACCAACAGCAGCGTTGCCCCCAGCAAACCGCCGCCCACCAGGGTGTTGATTGCTGCCAGCAGCCGGGCACTCTGGGCCCGTTCCTGGCGGGCCATCACGCTCACCATGGCGCTGTGGAAGGGGCCATTGATGCCCCCCAGCAGGATCAACAGAAAGCCCGGCAGCACATAGGCGTAATTGAAGGCGTCGTAGGCGGCTCCCACCCCAAAGGCGGCGGCGATCGCCTGTTGGCGCACGAGGCCGGCCAGCTTGCTAAGTGCCGTGGCGGCGGCCACCACCAGGGCAATGCGCCGCAGGGTGCCGCTGGGGCTGGGGGGGGAGGCGTCGGCCATCCGGGGGGCACGGGAACGCCGATTGTGGGGGAGCCGCGGCCGTTGGATCGGTCACCATGGCCCGGTCGCCGGCCTGCCCCGATGGAATCTGCTGTGGAGGTATGGCGTTTTGAACCGCTGCTGGAGGGGGTACTGCGTAAACGCTGGAAACGCTTCCTCTCGGAGGTGGAACTGGCCGATGGCTCCCTGGTAACAGCCCACTGCGCCAACACTGGCCCGATGACCGGGGTGCTGCAGCTGGGGGGCCGGGTGCGGCTGCGCCATGACCCCTCCCCCCACCGCAAGCTGGCCTACACCTGGGAGCAGGCGGAGGTGCCGAGCGCTGGGGGCGGTAGCTGCTGGGCGGGGGTGAATACGGCCCTGCCCAACCGCTTGCTGCGGGCCACGATTGAAGCGGGGCTGCTGGAGCCTTGGCTGGGGCCGATCGCAGCGATTAAGCCTGAGGTGAAATATGGCCTGGGCGGCCGCAGCCGCATTGATCTGTTGCTCACGCCGGCGCCAACGGCGCCAGACCAGCGGCCCATCTACGTGGAAATCAAAAACACCACCTGGAGCCGCGGCAGCCTTGCCCTTTTCCCAGACACAGTTACAGAACGGGGCCAGAAACATCTTGAAGAATTAATTGGCGTGTTGCCCGCGGCCAGGGCCGTGTTGATCCCCTGCCTCAGCCGCGCTGATGTGGAGTTGTTTGCCCCTGGGGACAGCGCAGATCGCCGTTATGGAGAGCTGTTTCGCCAGGCCCTGGGGGCGGGGGTGGAGGTTTTTCCCTGCCGCTTTGAGTTCTCAGCTACGGCGGTGAACTTCCTCGGGGTTGTGGGGGTGCAAGACAGGGAATCCCCCATTCCGTAGCGATTGGCACATCGTTGAAAGGGGTCTCTGCCGAGGCTCAGTGCGGCTTTGAAGGCTTCCAAGGTTCATGTCACTACAGACCGGCTACCCGGGAAGGGTGCAGTCATCCCATCACTTCCCCCCCACGGCCCTGCAGACCGTGGACAACTGGCGCCAGCGCCAGGGCTCCCTCCTCTCCAATCTGCGCAACGACAGTTCCCTGCAACGCGCAGGGATAGTGCTCCTGGCCGCCGGTGCCGGACTCCTGCCCCTGATGGCGGGTTCGGCTAAGGCGGCGCTCACGAAATTGCCCACAGACGGCGCCGACACGCTGCTGATGCTGATGGGTTCGGCCTTGGTGTTGTTGATGACACCGGGGCTGGCGTTCTTCTACGGCGGCTTCACCCGCGCCAAGAACGTGCTCAACACAATGATGATGAGCTTCTTCCTGATGGGGCTCATCGGGGTGCTCTGGGTGGTGATTGGCTACAGCCTTTCCTTTGGGCTGGGTTTCCACAGCCCCTTCATTGGTGGCCTTGAGGCGATGTGGCTCAATGGCGTGGGCGGCCCCCTGGGGGATGCCCCCCTCGCCGATGGCTACTCGATTTCGGCCACCTCCTTTGCCCTGTTCCAGGGGATGTTTGCGATCATCACCCCGGCCCTGATTTCCGGGGCCCTGGTGGAACGCATCAACTTCAAGGCCTGGTTCTGGTTCTGCCTGCTCTGGAGCCTGTTTATCTATTGCCCCCTGGCCCACATGGTCTGGGGTGGCGGTTATATCGGTCCCTTTGGTGCGATCGGGGCCATTGACTTTGCCGGTGGCACCGTGGTGCACATCGCTTCTGGGGTGGCTGCTCTTGTGTCTGCCGCCATCGTTGGACCGCGCACCAACTGGCCCGCCAACAAGCGTCCCCCCCACAACGTGCCCTTCATCCTGTTGGGTGCTGGTCTGCTCTGGTTTGGCTGGTTTGGCTTCAACGGCGCCAGCTACTTCGCCGCCAAGGGTGCTGGTTTCTCCTTCATCACCACCTCCACGGCCGCCTCTGCGGCTTTGCTCACCTGGTGCTTGCTTGAGTGGTTTAAGGATGGCAAGCCCACCGCCGTGGGTGCAGCCACCGGTGCTGTGGCCGGCCTCGTGGGGATCACCCCCGCCGCCGGATTTGTAACGATCGGTTCTTCAATTCTGATCGGTGCCGCCACCGCCGTTGCCTGTTTGATTGCGGTGCAGGTGAAGTCGGCGATCAAGTTTGACGATTCCCTCGACACCTTCATGGTTCACGGGGTGGGCGGCACCGTGGGGGCTCTGCTCACCGGTTTGCTGGCGGTGAAGGAATTGGTGCCTGCCGATTACTTCCCGCTCTCGGCCCAGATCCTGGAAAAAGGGGGAAACCTCGCTCTGTTTGGAGCACAGATCAAGGCCGTGTTGATTACCTACGGCTTCGTGGGCCTCGGTACAGCGATCATTCTCTGGATTGTTGGCGCCACCGTTGGTCTGCGGGTATCCCCTGAGGAAGAGACCCGTGGCCTAGACATCACCGCCCACGGTGAGGAGGCCTACGACCCGATGGCCTATTGAGGTCCTGGGACTGCCCAGGCTTCCTTACACCACCCGCGCCGGAGTTGGCCCATAGATTGGGTCGACTCCGGCGCTTTTGCCAGCTATGGACACCCGCGCCTTCAAGCGTTCGCTGCACCACTCCGACCGCTACAACCGCCGGGGCTTTGGCCGGGCGAAGGAGGTGGCCGGCAGCCTTGAGGATGCCTACCAGAGCGACCTGATCCAGAGCATCCGTGAGAATGGTTATCAGTTGCAACAGGGGCGGGTAACGATCCGCCTGGCCCAGGCCTTTGGTTTCTGTTGGGGGGTGGAGCGGGCCGTGGCGATCGCCTACGAAACCCGGCGCCACTACCCCACCGAACGGATCTGGATCACCAACGAGATCATCCACAACCCTTCGGTGAATGCCCACCTGCGCCAGATGGACGTGCTGTTCATCGCCGTTGATGGCAGTGGCGTCAAAGACTTTTCCGAGGTGGAAAGCGCCGATGTGGTGATCCTGCCGGCCTTCGGGGCCACGGTGCAGGAGATGCAGCTGCTCAATGAGCGCGGCTGCCACATCGTTGATACCACCTGTCCCTGGGTGTCGAAGGTGTGGAACAGCGTTGAGCGCCATAAAAAAGACGCCTTCACCTCGGTGATCCACGGCAAGGTGCAGCATGAGGAAACCCTGGCCACCAGCTCCTTTGCCGGCACCTACCTGGTGGTGCTGGACCTGGAGGAGGCCCAGCTGGTGTGCAACTACATCCTTGGCGACGGCCAGCGGCAGGAATTCCTGGAGCGCTTTGCCGGCGCCACCTCCCCCGGCTTTGATCCAGACCGCGATCTAGCCCGGATTGGCGTGGCAAACCAAACCACCATGCTCAAAAGCGAAACCGAGGAGATCGGTCGGATGTTTGAGCGCACCCTGCTGCGCCGCTATGGCCCTGAGGTGCTGAGCCAGCACTTCCTTGCCTTCAACACCATCTGTGATGCCACCCAGGAACGCCAGGACGCCATGTTCTCCCTGGTGGATGAACCGCTCGACCTGATGGTGGTGATCGGTGGTTACAACTCCTCCAACACCACCCATCTCCAGGAAATTGCCGTGAGCCGCGGCATCCCCTCGGTGCACATCGATGCCCCGGAACGGATCGGCCCTGGCAACAGCGTTGAACACAAGCCCCTGGGGGGCGAGCTCACCCGGCTGGAGCCCTTCCTGCCGGCGGGGCAGCTGCGCATCGGCCTCACCTCTGGGGCCTCCACCCCTGATCGGGTGGTGGAGGGGGTGATTGACCGGCTGCTGGAGCTGGCCGAACAGCAACCCGAGCCTGGGCCCGACCCTGGAGAAGTGTCACCGCTGCTTCAACTGGGCACTTAACGCCCCGTTACATTGACGCCAACTAAAGCTGTGATCCTTCGGTTTGACCCTCACGCTCCTTGCTCGCAGCCCCCGGCAGCCCCAGCAGCGCGTGGATGATGCCCGCTTGCGTCGCTACGTCAGCCAATTTGCTGACGTTATGGAGATGCGGGCCCCGGTGGCCCAGGTGGCCAGCTACCTGGATGCCCACCAGGGTTGGTTCACCCGCTGTGCGGCGCCGATGAGCGTGCAGCCCCTCAGTGAGAACGGCTATCGGCTCAGCCTTGGCCGCTTCGGCAACTTTGGTTTTGAGCTGGAACCCAGCATCGACCTGGAATTGCTGCCCCAAGACCTTGGGGTGTACCGGATCGAAACGATCAGCGCCACCGGTAATCCCCTGCTGAGAGATGGTTATGCCGTGGATTTCCAGGCCAGCCTGCGCCTGCAGAACGAAGGCGAGTACACCCAGGTGCAGTGGGAGCTCGACCTAGAGGTGGCGATTCGCTTGCCGGCCTTCATCGGTGTTTTACCCGAAGCCCTGGTGCAATCCAGCGGCGACCATCTGCTCAAGCAGGTGGTGCGCCAGGTGTCCCGGCGGCTCACCTGGAAGGTGCAGGAGGATTTCCACGCCCAGGCGGGTTTGCCTTGCCCGCCTAGGCAAAGGGCCCGCTTCTAGCGGTTGAGCCCTAGCGCTCGGTACCTAGCGCTCGGTACCTAGCGCTAAGTCCCTAGCGCTCAGTCCAGATCTTGTTGAGGATCTGCAGGCCGCTGGCTGTTTGCCAGAGAAACAGGCTCATCACCAGCATGTTGAGCCCCACATGGGCCTTGCGGGCGATCAGGTTGCCCTGCTGCATCAGCGGTGAGAGGCCGGCGGCTAGGGCGATCAGGCCGGTCATCGCCAGCCCCACCAGCAGGTGGGGGCCCACAAACAACTTGCCGTTGTTCAGGTAGGTCACGGCCATGCCGCCGATGCTGCCGCCCACCATCACCACCAGCACCAGGCTGCCGATCAGGTAGTGGCGCTGGGCGAATTTGCCCTTGAGCAGTTGCTTGCGCTCTTCTGGGGTACCTGTGCGGGCTTTCTTGGCCTTGATCCCGAGGAAGAGGGCGTAGCCGGAGCCCGCCAGCAGGCTGCCCATCAGCAGGGGATGGAGAAAGCTGAGATAAAGGCCGAGATCCTCAGGCATCGGAAGGAAACAGATATCGGCAGAAGCTAATTCAGTGCAGAAAGTGGCGGCGGCCGGTGCAAACCATGGCCAGGCCATGGGCGTTGCAGGCGGCAATCGAATCGGCATCGCGTTTGCTGCCCCCTGGCTGGATCACGGCGCTGATGCCGTGCTTGGCGGCCAGCTGCACCGTGTCTTCAAAGGGGAAGAAGCCATCGCTGGCCAGCACCGCCCCCCGGGCCCGCTCGCCGGCGGCCCCCAGGGCAATGGCGGCGGATCCCACCCGGTTCATCTGGCCAGCCCCCACCCCCAGGGTTTGGCCATGGCGGGCCACCAGGATGGCGTTTGAGTGCCCGTGGCGCACCACCCGCCAGGCGAAGCGCAGGTCTGCCAATTCTTCGGCGGTGGGGGCCCGTTCCGTAACCACCTGCCAGTCGGCTTCCTGGTCGGGCTCGCTGTCGCGCTGCTGGGCCAGCAGGCCGCCTAGCACCGAGCGCAGCTGCTGGGGATCGGCCCCCCGGCAGGCCTCAGCGGGCAATTCCAGCAGGCGCAGGTTGGTTTTGCCGGCCAGCAGTTGCCGGGCTTCGGCGCTGATGGCGGGGGCCACCAGGCATTCGAGGAAGAGGCCCTCCAGGCGGGCAGAGGCGGCGCCGTCGAGGGGTTGGTTGAGGGCAATGATGCCGCCAAAGGCCGACACCGGGTCAGCGGCGATCGCCCGCTCCAGGGCTTCGGCGGCGCTGGCGCCGGTGGCCACCCCACAGGGGTTGGTGTGTTTCACCACCACCGCTGCTGCCCCCTCTTCGGGGGGGAAGCGCAGCACGGTGGCCTGGGCCGCATCGAGGTCGAGCAGATTGTTGTAGCTGAGTTCCTTGCCCTGCAATTGCCGGGCCGCCCCCCAACCGGTGGCGCTGGCGCCATACCAGGCGGCCTGCTGGTGGGGGTTTTCGCCGTAGCGCAGCCCCTGACGCAGGGGTAGCTCAAGCCGCAGCGTCGCTGCGGGGCTGGCCGCCGCCTCTGGGTTGTTTTCTGGCTTGGGCTCCAGTTGGGCGGCGAGCCAATGGCTGATTGCCGTGTCGTAGGCGGCGGTGTGGCGGAAGGCCCCTAGGGCCAGCTGTTGGCGGTATTCAAGGCTGATCGGCCCCTGGTCGAGGGCCTCGAGGAAGCCGGCGTATTGGTCGGGGCTGGTGAGGATCGACCCATGGCGATGGTTCTTGGCGGCGGCCCGCACCATGGCCGGACCACCGATGTCGATCGTTTCGATCGCCTCGTCCCAGCTCACCCCAGGGCGGGCGATGGTGGCCTCAAAGGGGTAGAGATTCACCACCACCAGGGCGATCGCTGGGATCCCATGGGCGGCCAGATCCGCCTGGTCTGAGGCTTGATCCGGCCGCGCCAGGATGCCGCCATGGATGCGGGGGTGCAGGGTTTTTACCCGGCCGCCCAGCAGTTCTGGGGCGCCGGTGTGGTCGGCCACCTTGGTAACGGGCAAGCCAGCGGCGGCCAGGGCCTGGGCGGTGCCGCCACTGGAAAGCAGCTGGAAGCCATGGCGTTCCACTAGGGCCCGGGCCAGGACTTCAAGCCCGTCCTTGTTCGACACACTCAGCAGGGCAATCGGGGCCATGGGACGGCTGGGGGAAGGGACGGGGGGCCATAGACGGGGATGGCCAGGATCTGATGGTATGGGCTGGCCCCTGGCGAGCTCTGTTAAATGCGTTTAATCCTTCTGCACGGCTGGGGTGCCACTGGCGATGACCTGCTGCCGGTGGGCGAGGCCCTAGGTCAGTTGCTGGCTGCTGATCCGGCCAGCCCCAGCTTGCGGCCCCTCGAGCTGCGGCCCCTGGAGGCCCCCGATGCCCATCCGGCTGGGGCTGGGGCGCGCCAGTGGTACGACCTCAACCAAGCGGGCTGGCCCCAGCGGCCGGCGGCGGTGCGGGCCCTGGGGGAACGGCTCGACCGGGAACTGGCTGCCGCGGGCGAGGAGCCGGTGGTGGTGCTTGGTTTTTCCCAGGGGGCGGCCATGGCCCTGGAGGTGGCCCTTGGCCGGCCGGTGGCGGCGGTGATTTGCTTCAGTGGTTATCCCCACCCCGGCTGGCAGCCCCAGGGGCCAGGGCTGGCGCCGTTATTGCTGTGCCATGGCCGCAGGGATCCGGTGGTGCCGATCACGGCCCAAGCGGAAATCCGCCGGCTGGTGGAGGCCGCTGGCGGGGAGGTGCAGCTGGAAAGCTTTGAAGGGGAACACACCATTCCCCCCGAGGGATTACTGGCGGCGGCCAGCTTCCTCAGGGGGTTGGGCTTGCGAACTTAATCAGGGGCCTGAACAAAATCAGGGGCTCTGATCAAACGAAGGCGTATTCGTACTCTTCCATCTCTTCCCAGTCGTCGGCGATGGTTTCCAGGCCGGCGAACAGGGTTTCTTCGCCAACGCTATCGACGATCGAGCGAAGCGAGGGGAAGAGGAAGTGGTTTTCTTCGGCGTACTGGGCGCTGAACAAACCCTTTTCACCCCAGAAGAAGCGATCGGTGGTGTGTTCGTTGCGGCGCACATTGATCAGGGCCGGCGGGATCAGCGACGACTCAGAGATGTAGCGACGGGCAGCGGTAACCGGCTTGTGCTCACCGGTTTCCAGATTGAACGTGGGCACGTGGGCCAGAACTCGTTGGCCAGCCAAACGGCGACGGCTGACGCGCTTGCGCTTCTTAGACATGACAGGGGCCCCTTGGGGGGGTGGCGGAATCGGACAGAACAAGTCGCCCGGTGCCGCCTAGGCGGTCCGGTGTCGGCTCAAGGGCAGGAAACCCTGCAGCGTCCAAACGTCTGTCGACCGGAGATCTGATCCGAAGACCAGAACCGAAAGGGTGGAAGGGAATCCGACCCGTCGACACCGTCTTTGAACGGTGCGCAGCAGGAGTTGAGCTAACCCCTGCTGTAGCCTTTTTGACGACAAAGCGCCACAAAGACCACGGTTTTGTGCTGGATCCCACTCCACGGGACCGGATTTCCGGGACTGTGAAGTATTGGTCGTAACACTCACTTTAAGGCTTTTTTCCGATTTGACAAGCCCCTTCGGCCTCAGTTTCCAAGGGCAGGAGTCTTTATTTTTCCGGTGATCTCCGACCGTTTTCGGCGCCTGGTGCGCCATCAGTTGTCTCAGTTCGCCGACCGGGCGGAGTTGACAGCTCTGGGGTTGTACGTGGCCTTGCCTGTGCCAGGCGGGGAACTGCAGTTGCAGTTGGTGGGCACCTGGCCGGAGAGCGATGGTTTGCTTGAGCCCGCCGAGGCGACGGGGCCCCTGCTCATTGGCGGCGAGCAACGGCGCTGGTTGCCCCTGCGCCGCGGGACCGTGGTGATCGGTGCCCTGCGGGTGGATAGCGCCAACCTGGCCTGGCCGGAAGAGTTGCAGCAACGGCTCCAGGGGGCGACCACTGTTCTCAGTGAGGCCCGTTGCCTTGATCTTGAGCAGCAGCGGCTGCAACTGCAGCTGGACCAAGACCGGCGCCAGCGCTCGCTGCTGGTGCATCAGATGCGGAACCCGCTGGCGGCCCTGCGCACCTTCACCCAGCTGTTGCTACGCCGCCTGGAGCCCGGCGATGAGCGGCGCCTGCTGGTGGAGCATCTGCTCCAGGAGGAATTAGCCCTAGACCGTTATCTGGAGGCCCTGGACCCCCCGGAGGGGGCCGCCAGCCTGCCGGCAGCCGATGGGGCCGAGGGCCCGCTGCTGCTCCCCCCCGCCCTGGCGCCGGAGCGGCGCGAGCCCCTGGCCCCCCGGTTGGAACCATTGCTGGCCAGGGCGGCGGCAACGGCGGCCCTGCAGGGGCGGGTTTGGCAGCCCCCCAGCTGCTTACCCGAGGTGCAGGTGCCCGGGGCGGTGGTGGCGGAAATTCTGGCCAACTTGCTGGAAAATGCCTTTCGCTACAGCGATCCCACCGGGCCCCTCGGGCTCTGGTGTCGCAGCACCGGCGACAGCTTGGAACTAGCCGTTTGGGATAGCGGGCCAGCGATTGCCCCGGAGGAACGCCAACGGATCTTTGGCCGTGGCGTGCGGGGCCAAAGGGGCGAGGCCCAGGGCCTGGCGGGCAGTGGCCTTGGTTTGGCCCTGGCCCGCGACCAGGCGGAGGCCTGCGGCGGTGGCCTCGAACTGCTGGTGCCGGCTTCCCTGTTGGCGCCGGGCCTGCCGGAGGCGGGAAACGCCTTCCGGTTGCAGCTGCCGCTCAGTTGAATTTTTAGATAAACAGCCTTTGGACCCCCCAGCTGGCCCAGAGGCTGAAGGCCGCTGTCCATTCCACGCAGGCCCCGTAGCTGTCGCCGGTGTGCCCCCCCAGGCGCCGGCCCAGCTCCAGGGGCACCAGCAGCGCTGGCAGGGCACCGCCCAGGCCGGCCAGCAGGGCTGCCCAGCCCCCCAGGCTGCCGCTTAGCCCCGCGAGTAGGCCCACCAGCAGGGCGCTGGGCAGCAGTTCAGCGGCGAGCGAACCGCGGCCCTGGCGGTGGAAACCGCCGCCCCCCCCTGGCCGCAGGTAGGGGAAACAGCCAATCGCCAGCAGGGGCGCCACCCTGCCCCAAACGGCACTCCAAACCAGGGCGGCGGGGGCGGCGGGCCCGAGGCTTAACAGGGCCCCCGCCTGGAGCATCAGCACCAGCAGCCCGGCGCTGAGGCCGCTGGCGCCGATGCGGCTGTCGGCCATGGCTTCCAGCTGGCGCTTGCCGGCGGCAAGGCCATCGCCGGTGTCGAGCACCCCATCAAAGTGCAGGCCACCACTGAGCCACAGCCCTAGGGCCAGCACCAGGGCCACCAGGGCGCCCCGGGGGCAGCCCAGCTGGGCCCCCAGCTGCCAAGTAACTGCCTGGGCGCCGCCCAGCCCTAAGCCCACCAGGGGCGCAAAGCGGGCGATCCGCTCAAACCGGGGCCGGCAGCCGCGGGGCAGCGGCAGAATTGAATAGAAGATCCAGCTGCCCAGCAGATCGGGCCACCAGCGGTCCACCGGCTCAGGCTGCTGCTGGGGTCATTCTGCCCACCCTGGCTGCCACAACACATAGGGTTGAGGGTCGTTAAGTGACGCCCTGCTCGTGACTGCCTCCGCAGCTCCCTTCTCCTTTGAGCTGCTGCACCACTGTTCCCACACCAGGGCCCGCACCGGTCGTTTTCATACCCCCCACGGCGTGGTGGATACCCCGCGCTTCATGCCGGTGGGCACCGCCGCCACGGTGAAGGGCATCACCACGGAGCAGTTGGCTACCACCGCCGCCCAGATGGTGCTGGCCAACACCTTTCACCTGCATCTCCAGCCAGGGGAATCGATCGTGGCGGCGGCGGGGGGGCTGCATCGCTTTATGGGCTGGCCGGGGCCGCTGCTCACCGATTCCGGCGGCTTTCAGGTGTTCAGCCTGGCCAGCCTTAATGCAATTAAAGAAGTGGGGGTGACCTTTCAATCCCCCCGCGATGGGGCGGTGGTGGAGCTCACCCCCGAGCGCTCGATGGAGATCCAAAACGCCCTCGGCGCCGATGTGGTGATGGCCTTTGACCAGTGCCCCCCCTATCCCGCCAGCCATGGGGAGGTGGAGGAGGCCAGCGCCCGCACCCACCGCTGGCTGGAACGCTGTGTGGCGGCCCAGGGCCGCAGCGACCAGGCCCTGTTTGGCATTGTTCAGGGGGGCTGTTTTGAAGATCTCAGGCGCCTGTCGGCGCAGGTGGTGGCTGGTTTTGACCTGCCGGGCTGTGCCATCGGTGGGGTGAGCGTCGGGGAACCGGCGGCGGCGATGCATGAGGTGGTGCGCTGGGTAACGCCGCTGTTGCCGGAGCACAAACCCCGTTATTTGATGGGGGTGGGCACCCTGCCGGAGATGGCCCAGGCGGTGGCCCATGGGGTGGATTTATTTGATTGCGTGCTGCCCACCCGGCTGGGGCGCCATGGGGCTGCCCTGGTGGGGGGAGAGCGCTGGAACCTCAAGAACGCCTGCTTCCGCCACGACCACCGGCCGCTGGATGCCAGTTGCCCTTGCTTTGCCTGCCAGCGGCACAGCCGGGCCTACCTGCATCACCTGATTAAGAGCGATGAAATCCTTGGGCTCACCCTGCTGAGCCTCCACAACCTCACCCAACTGGTGCGTTTCACCACTGCCATGGGCCAGGCAATTCGGGAGGGCTGTTTTTCAGAGCATTTCGCTCCGTGGGAGCCGGGCTCAGAGGCCGCACACACGTGGTAGCGTCCAGCCACTGCATGGTTGCACCACAATGGTGAACGCTGTTCTGCCCCTGTTGGCCCAGCTTCCCGAGGCCTATCGGGCCTTTGGGCCACTTGTGGACATTCTGCCGATCATTCCCCTCTTCTTCCTGTTGCTTGCCTTTGTTTGGCAGGCTTCCGTGGGTTTCCGCTAAGCACCGCCAGGGCAAATTCCGGCAGGGTGAGCATGCGCCGCCAGCGGCTGGGTTCCTGAATCAGGCGGTAGAGCCATTCGATCCGCAGGGCTCCCATCCAGAGGGGGGCCCTTTTCTTTTGGCCAGACCACACATCAAAACTGCCGCCCACCCCCATCCAGAGCCCCGGTTGGCCCTGGTGCAGGCGTTCGATCCAGGTTTCCTGGCGGGGTACGCCTAGGGCGGCCAGCACCAGATCGGGCTTGAGTTCCTGCAGTTGTCGCTCCAGCTCCGGCCACACCTCGGCGGGTTGGAAGCCGTGCAGGGCCAGCACCAGTTGCAACCCCGGATGGAGCTGGGGTAGCCGTTTTACCAATTCCTCCATCACCTGGGGGGAGGCCCCCACCAGGGCCACCCGCCAGCCCTGGCGGGCCCCATGGGCCAGCAGGTTGTGGGCTAGCTCGATGCCGGGGCTGCGCCGCACCCGCACCCCCTGGCGCCCCAGGGCCCACACCACGCCCGCCCCATCGGGGATCACCAGCTCGGCCTGGCGGATCACCCGGCCGAGCTCGGGCTGGGCCAGGGCGGTCATGGTCATTTCGGCATTGAGGGTCACCAGTTGGCCGCCGCCGCGGCCATGGAGCTCAATGGCCGCGGCCAAAATGTCGGGGCAAATGTCCACCGGCAGACCGAGCACCTCCCTGCGTTGCTTGTCGGTGGCGGTGGCTGCCATGGCTGAATTGCTTACGGAGCAGAATCTGGCTGATGACGAGAGCCCTGACAACGCCAGCCCCAATTCCAACGGCTCGGTCCCGCGAGCTGCTCGAGCGGATTGACGCCCAGCTGGAGCGGGTGTTGCTGCAGCGTCAGCACCCGATTTCCGGTCTGATGCCCGCCAGCACTGCCCACACGGTGCATGGCAACTACGGCGATGCCTGGGTGCGGGATGGCGTTTATACAATTCAGGCGGTGTGGGGCCTGGCGATCGCCTGGCGGCGCCAGGGGGGCTCGGCTAGGCGAATATTTGAGCTGGAGCAGAGCGTGCTGGCCCTGATGCGCGGCCAGTTGCGCTCGATGATGGGCCAGGCGGCCAAGGTGGAGCGCTTTAAAACCAGCCTCGATCCGCTGGATGCCCTGCACGCCAAGTACGACACCGGCAGCGGTTTGCCGGTGGTGGCCGACAACGCCTGGGGCCATCTGCAGCTGGATGCCACCGCCCTGTTTCTGTTGCAACTGGCCCAGCTCAGCCGCGCCGGTTTGGTGGTGGTAACCAGCCCGGCCCAGGTGGCCTTTGTTCAGAACCTGATTTTTTACGTGAGCCGCGCCTATCGGATCGCCGACTACGGCATCTGGGAGCGGGGAGACAAGGGCAATAACGGGGCGCCCGAACGCAATGCCAGTTCGATCGGTTTAGTGAAGGCGGCCCTCGAAGCGCTTTCCGGTTTGGATCTCTATGGCCCCGAGGGCGATGGCCAGGCCCGCCTCTGGGTGCCCCCCGATGCCCTGGTGCGCCTGCGGCGTGCCCTTGATGGGCTACTGCCGCGGGAGTCGGCCAGCAAGGAGGTAGATAGCGCCTGCCTCACGGTGATTGGTTACCCCGCCTGGGCGGTGGAATCTGAGGAGTTGCGGGAGCGCACCCTCCAGGGCATCCGCCGCCAGCTGGGGGGCCGCTATGGCTATGCCCGCTTTCGCCGCGATGGCCACCAAACGGTGCTGGAAGACAGCAGTCGCCTCTACTACCAGCCGGAGGAGCTGGCCTGTTTTGAAGGCATCGAATGCCAGTGGCCGTTATTTCTGGCCTTTGAGCTGCTTACCGCCTGCTTTGAGGGGCGTTGGCAGGAGGCCAGGGCCCTAGATCTGCGCCTCAGGGAGTTGGCGCTGCAGCAGGGCGACGACCTGCTGCAACCGGAGCTCTACCGGGTGCCCCTGGCGGCGGTGGCGGCCGAACGTTCCGCCCCGGGTAGCCAGCTTTGGGAGGCAAATGAGAATGTGCCGCTGCTCTGGACCCAGAGCCTTTGGCTGCTGGGTCAATTGCTGCTGGAGGGGTTGCTAGAACCCGGCGACCTGGATCCCTGTGGCCGGCGCCAGCCCCGCCAGCCGGGCTGCAACCAGGTGCGGATCGCCCTGGTGCCTGGCGATGGCGCCGTGGCGGAGGCCCTGGCCCGGGAGGGTATGGCGATGGTTACCCCTGGGGATGCTGGGGTGGCGGTGGAGGCCTCAACGCGGCTGGCGGCGGCCCTGGCTGATCTGGGGGCCTGCCCTGCCCTCGGGCTCAGCGGACCCCCGGCCGGGGGCCTGGCCACCCTGGCAATCACCCGGCTCTACCGCTGTGGCGGGCAGCCGACGGCTTTCCTGCCTTCGGTGCTGGAGGAGGGCACCTTTTACCTGGCGGATGACCCCGAACAGCTGGCGGATTCCGTGCTCGGTGAATTGCGCCTGCTGCAGCGCAACTGGGTGGAGCAGGGGGATCCATTGCTGCTGGTGCCCCTGGCGGCGGCCCCCTTTGGCCGTAATCCGGAGGGCTTCCTGGCCCTGGCCCGGCAGCTGGCCAGCGGTGATCTCGGTGGGGTGACCGTGCAGCTGGGCACCTTGGCGGAGCATCTGCCCCACCTGGCCTGGGAGCCGATGCCATTGCCGGCCCTGCCCCCGGCCGCCGCCGCCCGGCCCACCCCCTTGCAACTGGTGGAGGCCCGCGGTTATCGCTCCCTTTCGGTGCAACGGGAACAGGAACTGGAAAGCAGTCCGGTGCTGGTGCTGGCCACTCAGCTGTGGAGCAGCACTTCCCTGCGGGAACAGGCGGAACTGTTGGAACAGTTGCAGCATCGCCTTGGGGTTGATGGCCAGCTGCAGGCCCCAGACCAGGCCCTCCCAGTGCCCCTGAGCCAGCTGCTGGAGGCGGTTTATCTGCGCAGCCTGGAGGCGGGCGACTGGGAGCCGGTGCGCCGCTGTGCCGGCCTGCTGGGGTTGGTGCATCCCCACCTGGAGGATGCCCTCGATGACCTGCTGGCCCGCCATCGCCAGCTGGTGGTGGGCCGTAATTACACCGACCAATCCCGCATTAGCGAACCGCTAGACAGCGCCACGATCGCCGCCCGCATGCGTCGTTTCAGTGGGGAGGATGGTCGCGAGACGATCATTCAGCAGGAGCTTTTGCTGGCCCTGGAGGGCTTGGCGCGGCAGCGGCCCAAGTGGCTCAAGGGCACGCTCACCTTCCAGTTGGGGCAATTGCTTTTGCTGCTCACCAGTGAGCTGGCGGCGGAGCGGCACCTCACCCCTTCGGAGGCCTTTGAAGCCCTCTGCGCCCTGCCCCCCCATGGCATCTCCCGCCGCTTGGGGGTGGTGCTGGATGACCTAGACCACGCCCGCGCCACCCTCGAGCGCTTTGAACAGCTGCATGTGAGCGGTGAGGTGCGTTGGCAGGCGCCACCCCCGGCGGAGGAGCGGCCGATGGGGGGCTGCTGGCTGCAACACCGCCTGCGCCAGGGGGCGTTGCAGCGGGTGCCCCGCAATTTCTATCCCGGCATCTGGGAGCTGTTGCGCCATTGCCGCGGGCTGTTGATTGGCGACAAGCTGGAGCGGCGCAACCGGCTCGACAGTGAGGTGCTCGCTGAAAAAACCGCTGGGGAGCACAATTTCGCAGCCCTGGTGGAACATCTGCTCAGCAAGATCGAAGCCCCGGAATACCGGCAACTGTCGATTGAAGCGCTGGTTTCGCTGATGGCTTTCTTTGAGGCCAACCCCATGGTGCGCTTTGAAGACCACCTGGCCCTTGATGTGTTGATTGGCCATGCCGTGCGGCTCGGCTGGCTCGAAACCTATCCCGAGGCCCCGCCGGCCAGCTACGGGGCCCACAAGGCTGAGGCCTGGGATTGCTTCTATCGCGCTTCCCCCACCCGCTGCCGTCAGCTGTTTGTAGGGGCCCTGCGGGAGCTCACCGCCATCGCGGCCTAGGGCGTTAGAGCGGTTGGGCTAGCACCAGGTTCTGTTGGGGTTGATCAACGGCCTTCTCGATCAGATCCGCCAGCTGCAGGGCCCTGGAGGCCTGCAGGCCGCCCACCGCAGGGGTTTCCAGGCCCCGCACGCATTGCAGGAAGTGTTCGAGCTCGGCGTAGAGGGGTTCGGTGGGGGTGATGCTCACCTCTTCAATGAAGCCGTCATGGCGGTAGAGCAGTTCGCCCCGGCTGGCGGAATATGACTCCTGGGCCCGCCGGTGGATGCGCAGGTTGCGGTGCAGGAAATCCGCCTCGATCAGGCTGCCGCGGCAGTGGGCACTGAGGTTGCGCACCTTGCGGTGGCTCATCTTGCTGGCGGTGAGGCTGGCGGCCACCCCATTGGCAAAGGAGAGGGTGGCGGCCACGTAGTCGATCGGGCCTTCGCCACTGCGGCCGCCGGCGGCGGCCACGCCCACCACCGGTGCCTGGGCCAGCTCGAGCACCAGGTCGATGTCATGGATCATCAGGTCCAGCACCACCGACACATCGTTGGCCCGGTCGGCATAGGGGCTGTGGCGCCGGGTTTCCAGCACCACTACCTCCTCGTTGGCCACCACATGGAGCAGCTCCATGAAGGCCGGGTTGAAGCGCTCGATGTGGCCCACCTGCAGCAGCCGCCCAGCCTTTTCCGCCGCCCGAATCAGTTCGGCCGCTTCTGGCTGGCTGGCGGCAATCGGCTTCTCGATCAGCACATGCACCCCGGCCCTGAGGCAGGCCATGCCCACCCGGTGGTGCAACAGGGTGGGCACGGCGATGCAAACCGCTTCCACCTGGCCTATCAGCTCGGTGTAGTCGGCAAACCACTGGCAGCCGAACTGGGCGCTGGCAAGGCTGCCCCGGTCTGCATCGGGGTCAGCGACCCCGATTAGTTCCGCATCCCGCAGCAGGCTCAGCACCCGGGCGTGGTGCCAACCCATGTTGCCAATGCCAATTACGCCCACCTTGACCGGTTTCATCTAGGGGCGCTCAGCATCGGTGCGGGCAAGGGGGGTACTCCTGCTGTGGCGTCATTATCAACGAACTAGCCCCCCGGCCCCACCTGGATCTTCACTTCTTCGATGCGGGGGCCGTCCATGCTGATCACTTCGAACTGATGGCTGTGCCAATGCAGCACTTCTCCGGGGCTGGGGATGTGTTGCATTAGTTCCAGCAGGAAGCCCGCCAGGGTGTGGTGGCCATCGGCTTCCGGCAGCTTTAGCCCCAGCTGGCGGTTGAGCTCAAAGATCTCCAGATCGCCTGCCACCAACCAGCTGTCTGGGCCTAGGGCCTGCAGGTCTGGGGGGCTGCCGTCGTCCTCCAATTCATCGCCAACGATCTCGCCGGTGAGGTCGGCGATGGTCACGAGGCCTTCGGTGCCGCCGTGTTCATCCACCACCACCAGCAGCGGCTCACCGTTGCGGATCACCGGCAGCAGATCAGCCAAGGAGGCGCTTTCCTGGATGCGGGCTACGCCGCGGATGTAGGGCGCAAGGGGGGTATCCGGTTGGAGCTCACCGCGGGAGAGGGGGGCGGCCAGTAGGCGCAGGTCGAGCACACCGCGCACATCATCGAGGGAATCACCAATCACCGGGAAGCGGGCATGGCGGGTGGAGACCACCGCTTCCATCAGTTCGCTAAAGCGGGCTGCCACCGGCAGGGTCACCATCCCGGAGCGGGGCACCATCACCTCCCGCACCTGGGTGTCCCGCAGGGAAAACACCCCTTCAAGGATGTTGCGTTCATCCGGTTCCAGGCCGGTGACCGCATCGTTCTCAATCAGGCTTTCCAATTCGCCGGCAGACAGGGCTGGCACCAGCCGATCCCACTGGCGGGGTAGGCCGGTGAGTTTCAGAAGGCCGTCGGCCAGGGGTTCCACCACGGCTAGTAGTGGCGAGAGGCAACGGTTCACCGCCTCCAGCAGCGGGCCGAGCTTGAGGGCGGAAGCTTCAGGTTTGTCTAGAACCCAGGCCTTGGGCAAAATGCCGCCGATCAGGGTGGCCAGCAGGGCCACCAGCAGAAAGATCAGCAGTTCAAGCAGGGGGTTATCTCGGCTGGGCAGGAACTGGCTGAGCAGGTTGTGGCCGCCCCAGCCCAGGGCCAGCAGTGAGAGGGTGGCCCCCAGCTGGGTGGCCACCAGGGCCCGCCGCAGGTGCCGCTGCAGCCGTTCCACCGAACGGGCGGAGCTGCTGCCCTTTTCGGCCAGTTCCTGCACCCGGGTGGGCCGCAGCCGGATCAGGGCAAACTCACCGGCGGCAAAGAAGGCGAGCAGAGCGAGCAGCAGCAGTAGGCCGAGCAATCGCAGGGTTAAACCCATGAAAACCGCTGACCCAGCCAAGGAACTGCCTGGATTATGGGCCGGCAAGCGTTTAGGGGCCCAGATCAGGCAGAAAGCGGTTGATGAAGCTGGCCAGCAGCATTGGCCCACAACGGCGTTGCCAATGGCTGTCGCCGGGGTGGCGCCGCCAGCATTCAATCCGCACTGCGGGCCGTCGCTCACCGCTTAGTTGCACCAGGTAGCGGTATTCAGCGTCGCCACTTTGTTCTGGTGAAACCAGGTTTTCCGCTTCGGGCTGGGTGAGCAGAAAGCTGTGGAGATAGGCCGTTGGTTTTTCACAGAGCTGCTTGGCTTCGGCGAGCCGGAAGGCAGCCCCCGCCGGGTAACCATCGTGGTGCAGATAGAGATGACGGGCCGGTTCATCGGGAAATCCCGTGAACGTATAAACAGCGCGGGTGGCCATGCAGGGCAGGGGCGACTGCTGTTTAAAAGCCCCCCAGCAGCGGTTTTGTATCAGCTGGCTAAACGCCACTAAAAGGCGCTTTCGGCTGCCGGCAAGCTGTAATTCTTTTCACGGAACAGGCGAACACAGGCGTCTACAACGATCGGATCAAAGAGGCTGCCCCTGCCGGCTTCAACCGTAGCCAGGCTCGCTTCAAGGCCAGGTGATACCCGATAGGGCCGGTTGCTGGCCATCGCCTCAACTGTATCGGCCACCGCCAGAATCCTTGCCTCCAGGCTGATCTGATCCCCCCGCAGACCCTGGGGATAGCCACTGCCATTGAGGCGTTCGTGATGTTGAAGCACGGTCTCGGCAACGGGCCAGGGGAACTTGATATGGCGCAGGGCCTCGTAGCCCGCCTGGGCATGGGTTTGCAACAACGCGAGTTCCTGGGGTGAAATACGGTTGGGTTTGGTGAGGATTTCGGCGGGAATGCTGAACTTGCCGATGTCATGAACTAGGCCGGAGATGCGGATGCCTTCGCATTGATGGGCATTTAGATTTAGCTCAACGGCGATGGCAAAGGCAAGTTCTGAAACTCGCAGTTCATGGCCGGCCGTATAGGGGTCACGGGTATCATTTAAGGCCGCAAGGGTAGCAACAATCTGATAAAGACTCTGAATCATCTCGGATTGATACTTGATGGCAAGCCGTTCGGCCTCCTTGCGGTCTGAGATGTCGCGAATATTGCATTGGATGACTAGATTTTGGCCGGCGCGATAGCGATTGCTGATGAATACCACCTCGTGTTCCTTGCCGTTTTTCGCTGCCAAATGCAAGTCGTCACGGCGCACATAGCCAATCTCTCTGATCTCCTCTAGCAGGGAATTGACCTGCTCGCGATCATTGAAGAGGCCAACTTGCCAAAGTTCATTGTTGATCACTTTTCCCGCTGGCATTGCGAGCAACTCGCAAATAAATGGATTGGCCTGGGTGATAAGGCCACTCTCGCCATCCAGGATCAAGATGCCATCTTTGGCTGATTCAAATAGGCCACGATAGCGTTCCTCGGAGTCAAGTAGTTTGCGGCTTGCTAGCTCCCGTTCAGTGATGTCACGCACGGTCGCTAGGACCATAACACTGTCTGCAATATCGAGGCGAAGTAATTGAACTTCGGCGGGAAAGTCAGGGCCATGTAGGCGCCTGAATTGCCAATTGAACTGATGGTTGCCCTTGCGTTTGGCAATTTCAAGCATGGTATTACCTGCTTCTGGCGAAGAGCAGCCATCTGGCTGCAGAGCTGGCGAGAGATCCCAGAGGCTTAGGCCATGGAGTAGATCTAGATTGTCTGCAGCATATAGTTTCAGGCAGGCTTTGTTTGCTTCCACGCATTGCCAGTTTGGTGGAGCCAGCAGCAATAAAGAATCCCGAAAGCCTTCAAATAGCAAGCGATAGCGTTCCTCGCTTTCAATTAATGTCCCCTGGGTTCGGGCCTCCAGAATGGCTCGTAATAATGCCGGTCTAAGCTTTTCCAGTTGGTGTTTGTACACATAATCAACAGCGCCTAGGCGCAATGCCTCAAAGGCTGATGCCTCAGAGATGGTGCCAGAGACGAACAAAAATGGTACTTTGCTGTACCGCTCATGGGCCAAGGTCAGCGCCCGAGCGCCGGAGAAACCAGGAATAGTCCAATCAGCCAGGATCGCATCTGGCAGTTTATGCTCCATCGCCGCACAAAAAGTTGCCTCATCTGTGGCCCTGCGGATGGCCACATTCACGCCGGCCTCCTGCAAAGAATCAACCAGCATCTCCACATCTAGGTCTGAATCTTCAACTACCACAAGATCGAGTAGGCTGGTTGTTGATTGCTCTGCGGGTGTCATTTTGCTTCACCTGGAGATTTGTTGAGCAGCATCCAGTAAAGACCGAGTTCTTTTACAACTTTCATGAATGAATCTGAATCAACTGGTTTAACTAGGTAGCTGTTGATGCCTAGGTCATAGGCGCGAACCACATCGGATTCCTCCCTCGAGGATGTTAAGACCACAACGGGCAAGCGTCGGGTGAGTTCTTCGCTGCGAATTCGACGTAAGACATCCAAACCATTGATGCGAGGCAACTGTAAATCGAGCAGTACCAGCCTGACCCTCTGAATGTTGATCTCTGAATGCTCTCCAAAAATAAAATCGATCGCCTCGGCACCATCCTTCAGCCACATTATTTGGTTGTCTAGATGGCTTTCGCATAAGGCATCCATTGTCAATTCTGCATCTGCTGGATTGTCCTCGATCAACAAGATCTGTGTTTCAGTCGCTTGGATTGTCATGAATTAGTACCTGGGCTTTGGGAATGCCTCTGCAAAGGCAGAGTGAATGTTAATTTGGCACCGTGACCAATCTGGCTCTCACCCCAGATGCGGCCATGGTGGCGGTGGATAATCCGCTGGCTGAGGGCAAGGCCCACACCAGATCCCTCGAATTCTGCTTGACTATGTAAGCGCTGGAATACACCAAAGAGTTTGTCTGCATAGGCCATGTCAAACCCCACGCCATCATCTTGGACCCAGTAAACTGTGTCGTTGCCTTCAATTTGACCGCCTACATTTATATGGGCTGGATTTTGTTTCCGCGTAAACTTAATTGCATTTGATAGTAGGTTGACCCATACCTCTTTCAACATCGCAGGATCACCTGATGATTTTGGAATGGCTTGGCATGTGAAGTTAATCTGGCGCTCTGGCTCCAACTCGATCAGTTCATTGGCAGTCGCATTAGCCATCGCCTCCATGTCAACTGGCACTAAATGCATCTCGCGCCGGCCCAGCCTTGAAAAGGCCAGCAAGTCGTCAATCAGTTTGCCCATGCGAACGGCGTTTTGGCGTACTACCTGCAGGAGCCGCAGGCCTTCCGCATCGAGTTTGTCGCCATAGCCAATCAGGATCTTGCGGCTGAAGCCATCAACGGCCCGCAAGGGGGCCCGCAGGTCATGGGAGACGGAATAGGAGAAGGCTTCCAGCTCCTGATTGGCGGCCAATAGTTCAGCGGTGCGTTCCAGTACACGCTGCTCCAGCTCTTCGCTGAGCCGCTGCCGGTCGGCCTCTATCTGTTTGCGGGCAGTGATGTCGCGGGCGGCACCAAAAATACCAGCCACCTGCCCCTGGGAGTCTAGATAAATGCTGGCGTTGTAGAGCACGTACATCACACGGCCGGAGACATGCTTAAGGCTGAGGGCGTAGTCCTTCACCGATCCCTGGGCTAAGGCTTGCCGGTAGCCAGCGCGTGCCTTTTCGGGTTCCGTGAAGAAATCGGAGAAATCTTGGCCCACCAGGGATAGGCGTGGCAAGCCCGTGGCCTGCACCATGGCTTCGTTCACATCCTCGATCAGGCCATCGCTGCTGATCGTTACCAGGGGGTCGAGGTTGGTTTCGATCAGGGTGCGGGCGTACTGGGAGCCTTCTACTGCCAATTTCCATCGGTCTTCGCTTGCCCCTAATAATTCTTCCCGACTTTTGATTCTTTCCGTAAGTTCTTTGGTAATACTCATGGAATTGATTTGGGTATTTATCAATGCGAGCATCAACGTCCATAGCAGGCCGGAGACTGCTAGGCCGCCGACCAGCGTGAACCATGCGGGTGCGTAGCTAATCCGGTATGCGGTTGAGGAGGGCTCAAATACCAGCAGCCATTGCTGGCCGCCAAAGAGTATCTTGCGTTGCAGATGTAGCAGCGAATTTTGCTCAATACTCAGCTTGGATTTGCTATTGAATAGCAACTCGTCAGGCGCTTCCTTGGGGCCAGCGTAAATTTGCAAGTCAACTACTTTCCCTTCCCGACTCATCGAGTTATTGAGAATCCCAGCCATGAGGTCATTCATGCGGTAGGGGCTGTAGACCCAGCCGACCAGGCCAGCACGTCTTTGTTCCAAGGTATCTACCGCTGCTCCGTTTCGATAGACGGGTACATACATGAGAGTCCCTGCCTGGACTTCCTTGCCCATTTCTTGAACCAGCGTCACCTTGCCTGACAAGGCTGGCTTGTCGGTGTCACGGGCCTCGATCATGGCTGATCTTCTTGTTGCTTCTGAGAACATGTCGAATCCGAAGGCCCGCAGATTCCGGCCACTGAAGGGTTCAAGGAAGATGATTGATGTGTATATTGAGCGTTTACCTTTTGGCCAGACTTTGTAGCCAGGAAAGCCTTCGCTGCGAATCTCGGAAATGTGGCTAGCGAGTTTATCTGGAGGAATGGCTAGTGAGTAGCCAATCCCCTGCCACCCAATAATATCTCTCTCTAACTCCAGTGTATGAACGTAGGCACGCCATTCCTTTCGATTGACTTTCTCTGAAGCTGCAAAAAGAGCAGATGCGCCTCGAAGAATTGTTGCGTAGGTGCCTAGTCGAGCCTGGATCTTGAGGGTTACCTGATCGCAGGAAAAGCTAAATCGCCTTAGTGTTTCCGCTTCTATGGCCTGCTTCACCTTAAGACTAGCAAAAACAGTTGCCACCAAACTAACAACTATAATTGCCCAAGCAGGTGCTGTTTTTCTAGAGAAGTGCCAATTTATTCGGTCGCCTCCGCTGTGGCGGGGGGGGGGGGGCTTGCTAAGGGCTTTCCGGGTGCCATGAAAATCCCACTGGGAGAGGTCGGCATGCTTATTTAGGTCGCCAAAAACAAAGTAATCCAATCGCTGTTACCAGCCCTAGATCGTTTCGCAATCGCGTTGATTGCCCTGGCTCGCTATTGTTATTTGCAAGTTGTCTTTGATCTTGCTCTCCGAGATGGGCGAGAATTATTCTTGGGCGCTGCATTGCGGAGACACAAGCCAGTTTTGCAATTTGCTTGAAAGCAGTGAGCCCACTCTGTTGTGGCAGGGTAATGCTGTGTTGAGCTAATTCCCCCTTTGAGGCAAAAGTATGCTTTTGATGCTTTTGGCTTGGCTGAATCATCAAATTATCCGCCTGATTGGCAACTCTTCGCGAGGTCATTGTGGGCAATTAAGGGCTGATTGGGCTATCATTATTTTTCCGGGGTCTAGGAGGGGAAATGCCTTTTGATTTAGGCTCTACTTTTCGGATCTACAACTAAACCTAATCATTATCGGGCTACCTGAAAGGCCTCAATCTGCCGCATATAGCCGGCGTTGGTGCAGCTGATTTTGCTGTTTGGCTGCCTGCGCCGCAACGTTTAAGTGATCAAAGCATGGGCATCCAGCTGGAACCGCGGAGTTCACCGCCAGGGCAGAGGGCCAGCTGCTGCATGACTCCCTCTGACCAGCCACGGCTGTTGCTGCGTAAGGCAGCTCAGGAGATGTTGGGGATGTTGTTAACTCAACCAGCCTTACTTGACTAGGGGAGACGACATTATTCGAAGCTGCAACCTGGTGGGGGCTTAATGCTGGGCTTGTAACCAGTTTTCGTAGAGCAGCCCCTCCACTCGCTCGAATTCCCTTGGGTTGTTACTTACTAAGGTGAGACCTTCGCTGCGGGCATGGGCGGCTATGTGAAGATCATTGACGCAGATGGGAGTGCCTTTTCGCTCTAAGGAGCTGCGGATTTGGCCATAGTGCTGGGCGGCCTTGGGGCCGTAGCTAAGCACCTCTAGGCGACTACAAAAGTTGTCCACCACGCAAAGGGTGCGCTTGGGGTCTGAACTTTTTTCGGCACCGTGGATTAACTCCGCCAGGGTAATCGAAGAAATTCCCAGGTGGTTTGCACGGAGATTAAAGGTTTCAAGCAATGAAATGGGCCTCTGCTTGATTACATAAATGCAGATATTTGTATCGAGGAGATAGCGAAGCATTGAATGAACTTAGAGTGCCTCCCGGTCGCTCTGGTGTTGGCAAGCGCGTTCCCCTAGAAAATCGTCTGGCAGGCTGGGGGTTTCTTGGAAAAAGCTGTTCCAGCTGCTGCCGAGGGGGGCGATGATCCGCTCATGGCCACAGGCTCGCACTTCCACCTGCGCTGGCCCACCCGGGCCTCCATTCAGGAAGTGGCAAGCCCCCGCCAACTCCGGCAGTGCTGGCGAAAGTCTCCTCCGGCATTCATGATGAAAGTCGCAGCGCCTACCAAGAAGCAGCTCTCCAAGGTCCTAACGTGACGATCCAGCATTGCCTCCCCCCTCCTCCTGCATGGCAGTCTCCCCTCCAACTACAAAAACGCGGAGCGAAGGCTCAGGACAGCTGTCTCGAGAGCAAGTGGACGCTCTCTTGCTGAAGCTGCGTGACCCCAGCCTTGCCCGCAAATTCTTGATGGACGCAGGCCTGATCGATGCTGACGGCCAGCTCAGCCCTCCATATCGCAGCCAGGATGCCCAAACGGCCTAAGAACAGCCTTGGACCCCTGATTCTCTATCACGGCTGCGACAGGGAAATCGCCGAGACAGTGTTAAACGGTAATGAGACCCTCCAACCAAGCGAAAACGATTACGACTGGCTGGGACCGGGCATTTACTTTTGGGTTGATAGTCCAGATCGCGCACTCGATTGGGCAAAAGATCGCAAAAAGCGTCGCCCACAAGAGCTGGGAGATCCTTCTGTGCTGGGAGCCTTTGCGTATCCAGGGAACTGCCTCAATCTGACCGATTACGGGGTCATGGACGAGCTGGCGCTTGCGTACCGAGCCAAAGAAACACTCTTTAAAACAGCCAAGACCCCACTGCCGGTCAATTCAGATCGCAAAAATGGAATTTACCTGAAGCGACAGCTTGACTGCGCTGTTATTCAGATGGTGCATGAACTGAGAAGAGATCAAGAAGAACCGCCTTACGACACCGTCTACGGCGTCTTTGAAGAAGGAAGCGAGGTCTATCCAGGATCCGGATTCAAGGCGATTCAGCAACCGCTAGCGGATTGACGCGGCCAGGTTTGACTTCACAGGAGTGCTTCTAGGTAGTGTTGCAGTATGGGCAGGTTGAGTGCCAATGATTGCTGACCAATGCAGTGCCTATGGCGTTTGCTGTTGCCTTGTGCTTTGGTGGCAGTGCTTTGGAGCACCGCGATTAACTTGCTGCCCCATTGTCTGCCCTGTCGCTCAAAGAGCAGATCAGAGCAGAGCTGCGATAGGGCTTCAGGGGCCTTCTGAGACCTGCAGGAACAAGGCCACTAAGGCCGTGTTGATGTAATAGTTGCTCCGACCAGACTTGTGTTTCTTAAGGAAACCTTTCTCCACCAACTGCTCCAAGTAGTCGGCGGCTGTCTGCCGGGTCACGCTCAGGTCATCCCGGACGAATTGAATCCTGGTGTAGGGATGGCGGAAGAGATTGTTCAGCAGATCCTGGGAGTAGAGCTTCGGGAGATCGGTGCGCATGCGCTGCTTCACATCTGCCATCTGCTTCCGGATTCCTTCCACCAGCGCAAGGGTCGTTCTGGAGGTCTTCTCGATGGCCTCAAGCATGTAGAGCACCCAGGCCTCCCAGTCGCCGTCTTCTCGCACAGATTGGAGCAGCCGGTAGTACTCAGCTTTGTGCTGGTTGATATGGCGACTGAGGTAGAGAATTGGAATGTCCAGCAATCCTGTTTTGGTCAGGTAGAGAACGTTTAGGATGCGCCCGATTCGGCCGTTTCCATCGGCGAAGGGATGGATACTCTCGAACTGATGATGGATGAGTGCCATCTTGATCAGCGGATCGAGTTGGCAGATCTCATCATCGTTGATGAACGCCTCCAGTGATGACATTGCGGTGATGATTTCGTTGCGGTCCTGTGGAGGCACGTAGATCACCTCCCCAGTCCTGTCGTTCATTAGGGCGGTGCCTGGCGTTGAGCGAAAACCATCGCTGCGTGCCTTCAGGAACCGGTACATGTCGATGAGCGTGGCGTTGCGAATCAACCCGCCCGTATCCAGCAGCTGCGTCAGCCCGAGCTTGATGGCGTCCCGGTAGCGAGCAACCTCCTTGGCTGCACCCGATTCAAGACCGTCCGGGAACAGGCCCAACTGGAACAACTCATCTTGGGTGGTGACGATGTTCTCGATTTCGGAACTGGCCTTGGCCTCCTGCAGGGCGAGGGTGTCGATCAGGATGCCTTGGTTGGGGATCGTGGCCGCCCGTCCCTTGAGCTCCGCCAAGGCGCGGTTGGCGGCGGCCAGAGCTCGCATGACCGCAACTGTTTCCAGCTCTAGCGCAGGAGGCAGCGGTTGCAGGAAGCCGCGGAAAGATGACACTTCGCTTGGCACCAGTTAAGAAAACGCCATTTTGCTGACGTGTTTTGACAATAGGTGGCCCCGGCGCCCTCCCTGCTGACAAGACGGCCGGCACAGGCCGCTTCCCGGCACGTCGGAATCATCACTGGCCATGCGCCTCAGCCGGCGCAGATCGCTTCTCCGTCCGAGAAGCTGTAGAGGCCAGGCTCAGCCACCAGGCCGTCGAAGGACCGCAGAAGCAGGCTCAAAGACACACTGGGCAACCTATCGCTCCTGCAGCCGCACAACTAAGCAATGCATCACTCTCTTTTGTAGGCAATGAACAAGAGTGATAGATTGCTTTTGATGCACCTTGTTGAGACGGATCACTCCCATCCGCCATGAATGCCAAAGAGCTAAGGCTGGCCCAGATGGATGCCGTCCTGCAGGACGCAGCGAGTCATCCGCTGCCGCCGCGCCCGCCGGCGGGATGGCTGCGGGCCATCCGTGAGGCCCTGGGCATGACCTCCGCTGCCCTCGCGGCTCGCTTAGGGATCACAGCATCCGGAGTGCGAAAGCTGGAGCAGGCCGAGGCGACCGATGCCATCACCCTCGGCACCCTGCGGCGGGTGGCCGAGGCCCTCGACTGCGAGCTGCAGTACACCTTGGTGCCCAGGCGCCCGCTGCGGGAGATGAGAAGGCAACAGGCCCTGCACCTGGCGGAGCAGTGGCAGCAGCGCGCCAGCCGAACGATGGCGCTTGAGGCCCAGCCAGTTGCGTCTCCCTCTGCAGCGGCGAATGAGCGGCTTGAGGCCATGGCCCAGGAGATCCTCCACACCAGCGGCACCCGGCTGTGGAATTGAACGAGGACCTGCCGGCCGGGGCGACGCATCTCGATGGGGAGGATCTGGAGGGGCTGCTACCCAGCCATCTAGTGAATCGCAGCCAGCTGAACGAATGGGAGCAACAAAACATCGAGGCCGCCCTGCGCTGGCTCTCCCGCCAGCGCCGGCCCCGGCCGCTGGAAGAGAGCTGGCTACGGCGTCTGCATCGCGAAATGTTCGGCCAGAGCTGGCGCTGGGCCGGCCAGTACCGCAGCAGCGACAAGAGCATCGGTGCCGACTGGCGGCAGATCCGCATGCAGGTGCCGGCATTGCTGGCCGACATCGCCTTTCAGGTGGAGCACCAGGTGGAGCCGGTGGATCGAATCGCCATCCGTTTCCATCACCGGCTGGTTTCCATCCACCCCTTCCCTAATGGCAACGGCCGCCATGCACGCCTGATCGCTGATGTCTTGATCGAGCAGCTGGGGGCACCTCGCTTCTCCTGGGGAGGCAGCAGCTCCCTGGTCGATACCTCAGGCCTGCGCCAGCAATACTTCGCCGCTCTCCAGCAGGCCGACCGAGGCGACTTAGGCGCCCTGCTCACCTTTGCGCGAGCGAGCTGAGCAATCGCAGCAGGGCTCCGGTCGGATTCGTTGAGCGCAGCTATCGGCGAGGCGCGCTGCAAAGAACAGGTCGGGCCCGAGGCTTCTGAAGTTGGAGCAGGGGCATCAACTGCAAGGGCGGGGATGGGGGTGAGAACTGCCATGACGGTGAAACAAGAATGAAGGAACTGTGGAGAGAACGCAGCGCCGATGGAGCGAAAGACTTCAGGCCTGAACAACACCAGCCGGCACGGCCTAGAGCCCGGCCGCTGGGCTGATCTCGACTACGGCAGTCGGTACCGGCGAGCGGGAGGCCATGCGGCGGGCTTCTCTCACCAGCGAGGCAGTGCCGGCACCACCGGGGAAGGCGACTACCAGCACTGAGGTGAGGCAGCCCGGGGAGCAACAGGTGAACAAGGCGGCCACCGCTGCGGGCGAGCAGCTCAGCGGCAACCCGCTGCTGGGGCCAGGCCAGATCACGACCACCACCTGCCGCGATCACCAACGAACGAGCAGGGCCCGAACTTGGCTCGGATGAATGACAAACAACCATGAAATCAGCTGCCTTGAGGGACAACTGATCGGGGCATCATGCCGTTGATGAGAGTGCGGCAGTGATAGCGAGATCAGGGGATGAGGTTGCCGCAGGCGATCGGCTCGGGGCCTTTGACGCGATCCTTACTTTACCAGTACAGATGCACTTTTAGCACGAGTAGATTGCCTGCGGCAGAATGGATCTACCACTTAAAATGCACCCAAAGCCGGGCCGCAGTAACCAGTGCTAGGCATCTACTGACCCGACACATTCAGCACTCAAACACCAAGCAATGGCCGCGCAGTCGCGCGCGGTCAGCCCTGCAATCAGGGCCATCTCTGACTCAGCCCTCCCGCCTCAGATCATCAGCGGCACCGCAGCCGCGGGCATGGCCTGCCGCCCTCCACTCCCACCACAGCAGCCGCGGAGGGCGGCGGCGGACGTCTGACTTCAGCCACAGCAGCGCAGCCAGCCAGCACCGGCGCCTCGGCCGTGATGGCAAAAGCTCTATGGACAGAGTGTCAGAAACTCACGTAGACTTCTGACACAACAGAGCACAACAAGGCCCACAAAGTCGCCATGGCAGTACTGAGCGCGCAGATCCTGGAAGCCGCGGGCAAGCGCCCGGAAGGATTCCTGCTGGCTGCCAAGCAGTTCCTGGCGCTGGGCAACCGCGCTGCGGTGGACCAGGCCCTGCGGCGCCTGGCCGCTCGCGGCAGGCTCGTGAAAATCACTCGCGGCCGCTACGCCCTGCCCATCACCAGTCGCTTTGGCATCAGGCCTCCGGCGCCGGAGATGGTGATCGCCCAGCTCAATCACGAGGGTGCTCAGCAGCTGGTGAGCAGCGGTGCCGCCGCGGCCAATGCCCTTGGCCTCACCACCCAGATGCCTGTACAGCTGACCTTCCTGGCTCGCACCCGGAGCCAGAAGCGCTACGTCTTTGGCAAGCAGCAGGTCACGATCCGCCCGGCAGCCGCCTGGAATTTCCTGCTGCCCGATCGCCCCGCCGGTCAGGCGATCCGGGCACTCACCTGGCTTGGCCCGGATCAGGCCTCAGCGGCACTGCCGACGCTCTGCCGTGTGCTGCCGCCGGTGGAATGGGATGCCCTGCTCGCTGTTCGCGCCGAGCTGCCCCTGTGGCTGGCAGAGCTGCTGAGCGTGCAGGCGCTGGAGCCGCAGAAGGCTCATGGCTGAGTCCTGGTTCGCGCTTTCCCCGGAGGACCAGAAGGAAGCCCTGGCGGTCGCTGCTGCCGAATCCGGCTGGCCGGCGAACCTGCTGGAGAAGGACATCTGGGTGGTCTGGGCGCTGCAGACCCTGGGGTCAGAGCAGCAGTTACTGGAGACCCTCACCTTCAAGGGGGGCACCTCACTTTCGAAGGCCTATGGGCTGATCGATCGCTTCTCGGAAGACGTCGATCTCACCCTCAACATCCAGCACCTCTGGCCTGAGGTTGACCTCTCACCAGCAGTCAATCCCAGCCAGGCGGACAAGCGCCGCAAAGCCGCAGATAGAAAACTCAAACAGTGGGTCCGGGAGATCCCCCTGCCACTGCTCCAGGCTGCTGCCGCTGGCGCCGGTGTAACCCTCGAGTTGGATGTGGAGCAGCCAGAAGCAGGCCGGCGGGAGCCACCCACAATCGTCATCCACTACCAACCGCTGACCCCGGCGGCAGACAACAGCTCCGGTTATGTGGGGCCGACGGTGTGGCTGGAGTTCGGCGCCCACTCCACCGGTGAACCGCATGGGCCGATGCCCATCTCATGCGAAGCGGCGACCCATCTGGCCATGCTCGAATTCCCGGCCGCCAGGCCACTGGTGATGGATGCTAGGCGCACCTTCCTGGAGAAGGCCGCGGCCATCCATGTCGCCTGCCGGAAGGGCCGATGGGGCAGCGGCGAGAGTGCTCGCTATTCACGACACTGGTACGACCTTGATCGCCTGGCTAGTGCAGGTATCGCGGAGCAGGCTTTCCGTGACCGGCCCCTCGCCGTGGAGGTGGCACAGCACAAAGAAGACTTCTGGCGTGCCACGGATACCGATGAGCAGCCGATCAATTACCTCCGCGCCCTCAGTGGCAACCTGCAGCTGGTGCCGATCGACGCTGCCCGACAGGCCCTGGAATCGGATTTCCAGGCCATGACCGACTCGGGGATGCTGCGCGGTGAGATCCCGAGTTTTGATGAGCTGTTGGCCCGGATCAGCCAGCTAGAGGAGCGGTGCAATGCCATCGCTCGATCCATCACCTAAAGGGGGAGACCCAACACAACCGCGGGACTGCTGCACTGACAGAGGCGCTCCCTCCCGAAGCGGTTCAGCACCGCATCAAAGGTCTCCTGGTCCTGCCGGGCCCGGTTCAGCAGTCGCTGCCGGATCGACGCGGTCAGGTTCGCCTTCACAGCAGGGCTTCCAGATAGGGAGCCATCACCCGCTTCATGCGCTGCGCCTGTGCCTGCTGCCAGAGCTCATCGACATTCAGCCGCCGCTGGTTGATCGCATCCTTCAGGGCTTCCAGCACCGGCTCCATCCCCAGCCGGCGGCGATGGCGGAAGCAGTCGACCAGAGATTTCTCCACCCCTTGCCAGGGCTTGGCCGCCCCTTGGCCATCCCCCAAGGAGATGGGGCCCTCGGCCCGTTCAGCCAGGCACCACAGCAGATGGAACAGGGCGGCCAGCCGGCCGATGCGCCCGGCAGCCTTGTTTGCCAGGGAGCGCTCGGCAGCGGAGACACTGGCGCGCTTGCGTTGATACATCGCTGCACGCTCACCCTGGAACAGCTCAAAAGCCTCTGGGCTGAGACGCAGCTGGAGCTGCCCAATCCTGGCCAGGGCCTCGTAGCAGCGAACCAGCAGCTGCTTGAGGGCCTCAGCCTTGCAGATGTCGTCTGCCCCGCAGGGCCCTGTTAATTCGCGTGAGGTAGGGATCGCGGCCGGCCATGGGGCGTGCTTAAAAGCGTGCCTACTCTCGCCCAGAACGGGCTGTTTTGTGCCTAAGCGGTGCCTAAATGCTCTTCCCGCCCTTGACCTGTTTTTTAGCTAAAACCCTTTCTGTGACTAGGGTTTTGAGGATGGGGGTCCCGAGGATCGAACTCGGCTAAGGCGAATTATGAGTTCGCTGCATTCACCAGATTGCTAGACCCCCAACGGCACTATTTTGCCCCCTAAGCGGCTCAGCGGGGTGGGGGCGACGGCGACCCGTAAAGGCCGAGGCCGTAGCTGCTGGGCTGGTCTCGCACCCGCAGGGGTAGGGGGGTGCTTTGTTCCTCCAGCAGGGCCCGGTAGGTGTTTTCCACCGCCGAGCCGTCCCAAATGATGGTTTGGTCTGGGAAGCCCAGGCCCATCACCTTGGTGCCATCGCCGCCCCCCATGGAGATGCCCAGCAAATCGGTGATCTGGTGGGTGATGTCAACGCCCCGGGCATAGGGGGAGGTGTAAGAGAAAAAGCGGCGGTCCACCAGTTCAGCGGTGGTTTGCACCACTCCGCAGCGGGTCACTTCCACGGGCTGCCCGCTGGCCAGGGGCGCTTCATAGCTGGTGGTGCAGATCACTGGCCCTGCCTGGGCTGGGGCCAGCCCCAGGGCGATCAGGGCGGCACCCAGGGCAGCCCAGGAAGTGGTGGTGCGGGCCATGGTGCTGTGCTCAGGTTCCTAGGCCACGGTAAAAACGATGGAGCTAATCCGCCAGCAGCCATGACCAGCGCCGATCCCCTGCTGCAGCATCTCGCCCAAGCGGCCTACCGCCGCGGCAGTTTCACCCTGGCCTCCGGCCGCTCCAGTGAGCACTACGTGAATTGCAAACCGGTGACCCTCAGCGGCCAGGGGGCGCTGCTCTTGGCGCCGCGGCTGCTGGCCCTGGTGGAGCCCGAGGCGGTGGCGGTGGCGGGGCTCACCCTTGGCGCCGATCCGATGGTGAGCTGGGTGGCCCATGCCGCCGCCCTGGCCGGCCGCAACCTCGACGCCTTGATCGTGCGTAAGGAGGCCAAGGGCCATGGCACCGGCGCCTGGCTGGAGGGACCGTTGCCGGCCCAAGGGGCCTTGATCACGGTGCTGGAGGACGTGGTTACCAGTGGCGGCTCGGCGCTTAAGGCGGTGGAACAGCTGCGCGCTGCCGGCTTCCGCGTGCAACGGGTGGTGGCGATCGTTGACCGGGAGGAGGGGGGCCTGGCCACCCTCACGGCCGCTGGTTTGGAATTAACCAGCCTCTACCGCCTGGCCGAGGTGGCCGCCGCCCACGACGCCCTCAACCGATGAGCAGTTCAGCCACTGGGCAGTTCGACGCCTGGGCCCTGCCGACCAGTCCCTTTCAGTTTGTTTTCCCCGTAAGCCGCTTGGCCCTCACGGGCCCCGACAGCCTGCGGGTGCTCCATGGCCAAACCACCCAGGCCCTGGAGGGAACCCCCAGCGGTGAGCGGCGGCTCAGTTGTTGCGTAACGGCCACGGCCCGGCTGTTGGCCCTGGTGGAGGTGGAGGCCAGCCCTGCTGGCGCCCTGTTGCTGGTGACAGCCGGTGCCGGCACGGAGGTGCGCACTGCCCTTGATCGGGTGTTATTTCCGGCCGATCGGGTGCGGCTGGGGCCTTTGGAGGAGCTTTCTTGGCACGGCTTAGTAGATCCCAGCGGCCCCGGGGGCGGTGCCGGCTGGGGATTGCCCGGTCGCCATTGGCTGCTGGCCCCTGGGGAAGCGCTTCCGCCTGCACTGGCGCCAGTGCCGCCCCTGGGGGCCGAGGGCCAGGAATGGTTGCGCTTGCGCCAGGGGATTCCGGCGGCGCCAGGGGAAATCAATGGCGACTGCAATCCCTTTGAACTGGGCCTAGACCATCGGGTCAGCCTGAACAAAGGCTGTTACCTCGGCCAGGAAACCTTGGCCAAGTTGCAGTCTCGCGATGGGGTGAAGCAGTTTTTGCGGCGTTGGTGGGCGCCGGCGGGGGTGGCGGTGCCCCAGGTGGGCCAGGCTTTATTTGCTGGCGATGGCGCCCGGGCGGCGGTGGTGAGTTCAGTGCTGGCCGGTTCAGTGCTGGCCGGCTCCGGGCAGCGGCCCAGCTGCGGGCTGGCCCTGGTGCGTCGGGCCTGGGCGGAGCTGCCGGAGCTGGAGGGGCTTCAGCTGTCGCGGCCCGCCGCCACTAACCACTGAGCCACGGCCCAGGTGGCCAGGCAATCGTCGTGGTTGTAGCGGAAGATCCGCTCCAGGTTGTGGCGGTCGCCCCGGGCCCGCCATTGGCGCCACCAGAGCACACAGCGGGCCCCCTCGGCGCTCGACTGGCTCCAACGGAAGCCCTGCCATTGGGCCACCGCCTTGAGGCCATAGCTGTCTACGGGCAGGCGCCAGTGCTGGCGCACCCGCTTGTGGAGATCCAGCAGGCCGGGGGGAGTTTTGCCCCCCTGGCGTTCGGCCATGCGCCGCAGGGCAATCGCTTCGGTTTCGCCGTAGTGCAACACCGGCCAGCCCTGGTGGTGCTGAAACAACCGCTGCAGCCGCTGCCAGCAGCGGGCCTCGCCGTGGTCCTGCAGGGCCAGTAGGGGGTGATAGGGGGCCGTGGCCGCCGCCGGCCATTGGCCATCGGCGCCGCGGCGCAGGATCAAAAAGCCATGCAGGAAATCGTCGCGGGCGTCGGGATCGGATTCGATGTCGTAGATCAGCACCCCCGGCGCCTGCTCTAGCTCCGGCAGCGGTTGGCTGGCGCCGGGGCCGAGGGCCTGGGGTAGGCCTGTTTCCTGCACCTGGGCCTGGGCGATCAGTTCCAGGGCCAGTTCGGGCCGTTGCTCCCCCCGTTTATCGAGCTGGGCCATCAGCCACTCAGGTTTGCTGCTGGCGAGGGCGGCCCGATCCGCCACCCCCAGCTGCTGCAGCAAATCGCGCCGTTTGCCGCCGATGCCACTCACCTGGCTTAGGTGGCCTTCGGCTTCCGCCACCTGGTCACAGCTGCGTTTCCAGGCGCAGAGGCTGCATTTTTTGCGGTCGTTGGTGAGGGGGGGCGCCTGGCGGTTTTCCAGGTCTTGCTGGAGCCGCTCCAGGGCCTGGCTCAGTTGGCGGGGCTGGCTGCCCTGCAGCTGTACCCGTTCCTTGCCCCCCTGGGGATCCAGCAACAGCCCCTGGGTCACCGGTGCCCCCAGCAGTGGTTCCAGCAGCAGCCCCCAGAAGCCCAGGGTGAGCCGGTGTTCGCGGGTGCCGTGGCGGCCCGGCTGCAGCAGGGCGGGTTGGTAGCTGAAGGCGCCTAAACGGCTTTGGCCCGGTTGGCGCAATAGCAAGGTGGGACGGCCCCGCAGCTCCTGGTGTTGCAACAGCAGCTGGCGCACGGCCGCCTGGCCTTGGCTTAGTTGTTCGAGGCTGGGGGCGGCGGCGGCCCCGGGGCCGATCAGCCGTTGTAGGCGTGCTTCCCGGTCGGCCAGCTGCAGGGCCCGGTGCGGGTTCCAGCGCCTTTCGCTCGGGTTGCCATGGCGATCCAGCCAGGCCTTACGCCGACAGCGCAACCAGCTGCGCAGCTGTCTATCGGTTAGCAGTTGCCTGTTGCTGCTTGGGGCCATTGGTTCAGGCTAGGGGTGGGCGCAGCTGGCCCGCCGGCACCCCCCTCCCCTTTGCTGGATGCAAATCCGGGACACTGCTCCTAGCGCTCACCGGCTTGATGTCCTCCGCCCCCCTGCCCCTGGAGCCCGCCCCGATTGCCTTCGGCACCGATGGCTGGCGCGGCATCCTCGGCGTAGATATCACCGTGGAACGGCTGCTGCCGGTGGCGGCGGCGGCGGCCCGGGAGTTGGCCCATTCAGCCCCGGCCGGTTTGGACAGTCGCACGGTGGTGATCGGCTACGACCGCCGGTTCCTTGCCCCTGAACTGGCCGCCGCCATTGCCGCCGCCGTGCGCGGTGTGGGCCTCGAGCCCTTGCTGGCCCAGGAACCCTTACCCACCCCGGCGATCAGCTGGGTGGTGGTGGAACGTCAGGCCCTGGGGGGTTTGGTGATCACCGCCAGCCATAACCCGCCCGAATGGTTGGGCCTAAAGATCAAGGGACACTTCGGGGGCTCGGTGGAGGGGGACTTCACCAAGCGGGTGGAGCAGCGCCTCGCCGCCGGTGGCGTCAGCGTGCCGGAACCCGGCGAAACCCATTGCTTTGACGGCTGGGCCGAATACCTCAGCGGCCTGCGCTCCCAGCTGGATTGCACGGCCCTGCGCACAGGCCTGCAGCAGTTGGGCCTGCAGGTGATTGTTGATCCCATGCATGGTTCCGCCGCCGGTGGTTTGCCGGCCCTGCTGGGCGACAGCGTGCGGGAAATCCGCTCAAACCGTGATCCCTTGTTTGGTGGCAATCCCCCCGAACCGTTGGCCCCCTATCTGGAGCAATTGATCGCTGAGGTGCAGGCGGCCGCAGCCGCCGGTAAGCCGGCGGTGGGCATTGTTTTTGATGGCGATGGCGACCGCATTGCCGCCATCGATGAACGGGGCCGCTACTGCAGCACCCAGCTGCTGATGCCGTTGCTGATTGATCACCTCGCCCGGGCCAGGCAGTTGCCGGGGGCGGTGGTGAAAACCGTGAGTGGTTCTGATCTGATGCGCTTGGTGGCGGAAGACCTGGGCCGGGAGGTGCTGGAGAAACCCGTGGGTTTCAAATACATCGCCACTGAAATGCTGAGTGGTGAAGTGTTGGTGGGGGGTGAGGAATCCGGTGGGGTGGGCTTTGGCATGCACCTGCCCGAGCGCGATGCCCTTTTTGCCGCCCTGCTGCTGCTGGAGGCCCTGGTGGAAGGGGGCCAGCCCCTGGGGGCCAGGCTTGATGCCCTGCAGGCCCGCTGCGGTGGCGCCAGCCACTACGACCGCCTCGACCTGCGCCTGCGCGACATGGCCAGCCGCAGCCGCCTCGAACAGTTGCTGCTGGACGCCCCCCCCCAGGAGGTGGCGGGCGTTGCCGTGCAGGAACTTATCCGCACCGATGGGCTGAAATTACGGCTTGGTCCCAGCCATTGGTTGATGCTGCGCTTCTCCGGCACTGAACCGTTACTGCGGCTCTATTGCGAAGGGCCTAACCCAGAGCGGGTGGCGGAAGTGTTGGCCTGGGCCCGGCAGTTTGCTGAGACGATCTGACGGTTGCCGCTGATCTTTAACAGCAGGGCTGGGGTGAATCTGGGCGGAAGCGGTGTAGCACTAGTGCCAAAATATTAACAATGCCGAGGGCGAATAAAGTGCTAAGGCTGATGATGTAGTTGAGATGTTGATAGACGAGGTTGGCGAACGGGCGCTGTAGCCATTGCTGTAAGGTGCATAATTAGGGGCCTGATCACTGGCCATTGGGCCTTAAGCCTTATCCATGGAAATTCCGTTCAAGTGCTCGGCTCGGCCCACCGTTGGAATTGAATGGGAAATTGCCCTTGTAGACCCCATTACTGGTGATCTGGAATCTGCTGCTGATGCGGTATTTGCAGCCCTTGATCAAGTGCCAGCCCATCGTGTGCACAGTGAGTTGTTGCGCAATACGGTTGAACTAGTTACAGGGGTGGGTGAAACGATTGGCGACTGCATCAGGGACCTACATGAGTCGATGACCCTGGTGCTGAATGTGGCCGATTCCCTTGGCATTGAGCTGTTTAGCGCAGGGCTGCATCCATTTGCCTCCTGGCGCGACCAGGAGGTTACCGAGGCTGATCGCTACGCCACCTTGATTGATAGAACCCAATGGTGGGGACGTCAAATGCTGATCTATGGCATGCACGTGCATGTTGGCATGCCAGATCGGGATCGTGTTCTACCCGTATTGAATTCCCTGCTGCGCTATTTCCCCCACCTTCAGGCCCTATCGGCATCGTCCCCCTACTACGACGGTCAAGATACCCAATATGCATCTAATCGAGCCCTTCTTTTTCAACAGTTGCCTACGGCGGGCTTGCCATTCCAATTTGAAAGCTGGGCCCAGTATGAGAATTATGTAGGTGATCTAACCACAACTGGTGTAATTGATGATCTAAGTGAGGTGCGCTGGGATATTCGACCATCACCACGGCTCGGCACGATTGAGGTGCGCATATGTGATGCCATGGCTAGCTTTGAGGAAGTGGGAGCTGTGGCAGCACTAATTCACTGTCTGATCGTTGATCTAGATCAGCGCCTTGCTGCAGGCGAGTTGCTGCCCACATTGAAGCCCTGGCATGTTCAAGAAAACAAATGGCGCAGTGCCAGGTATGGGATTGAATCTATAATCATCATAGATGATCAGAATAATGAAGAGCTGGTCACAGATAATCTACGCAGCACGGTTGAGCGCTTGCTTCCGGTGGCCCAAAAATTAGGCTGTACTGCCGAGCTCGCTCAAATTCAAGATATCATTGCCGGTGGAATCGGTTATCAGCGTCAACGAGCAGTGGCTGCTGCTGCCAACGGAGACCTGCACAAGGTTGTTGAATCAGTAATTTCTGAGCTAAAGCAGAGCCATGCTCGGCAAATTCAGATTCGCTAGATTTCCGCCCTTAGCCCCAGGGGGCTGCAGTAAGAATCGAACGGGCGGCTGTAGGATTGTCAGTATTGGGTTGTTTAACTTCAGATGGCTAGTGCATTACTGATTATCGACATACAGAATGACTTCTGTGAAGGCGGTTCCTTGGCTGTTGCTGGTGGGACGGCGGTGGCCACCAAGGTGTCTAAGTATCTGAGTGATTATCGCCGTTCATATGCTGTGATTGTTGCCACCCGTGATTGGCACATCGATCCTAAGGGTCACTTCTCAGATCACCCTGACTTTTTGCACACTTGGCCGCCGCACTGTGTGGCAAACACGTTTGGCGCCAACTTTAATTCTAATCTCAATGATGCCGTTGACTTCATGGCAACGATTGACTTCGTAGTATCGAAAGGTAATTACACAGCGGCCTACAGCGGATTTGAGGGCAAGAGCGACGACGGAAAGTCTTTGGCAGAGATTTTAAGCATAAAAGCGATCAGCTCCGTTGATCTGGTTGGTATCGCCACTGATTATTGCGACCGTTTCACTGCCCTTGATGCCCTGAAGAACGGATTGGCTGTGCGGCTTCTTCTACCGATGTGCGTTGGAGTTGCACCTGAATCAACCACTGCTGCACTGGCTGAAATGAGGGCGGCTGGAATTGAGATCGTTGAACAGATTGAATGAGCTGCTGCTGCCAGCAGTTGCATGGGTGGGCCAGATCAGGGTTGCAGTCTTAATGTAATTGTGCTAAACAATACAAAATCGTACTTACAAATGTGCTAAGTAATGTAAAATTGTATTTAAAGGGCGTGCCCGTTTGCCCCCCCCCCCCCCTGTGAAGCGCCAGCCCTTTCGCGCTTGCTCGCTTGCCTTGCCTATGAGTTAATCAACCTGCACGGGGCATGGGCATGGCAACAGACAACTTATGCAGCAGTCTGATGCATAAGTTTCGTTACAAGCACCTGAATAATCCATGCATCGGTTAATCCTAAAGATATTCAAACGAGCATGTACAGGTCCCATGCCCGCAACTGGCGGCGATCCGGCATTAAACCCCAGACAGTATCCCCTTGGATATATCGCCCCCCCCCCCCCCTGTGAAGCGCCAGCCCTTCCGCGCTTGCTCGCTTAGCAAGCTAGGCCGATATAAATTTCTCTACTTTTTATTGGCGATTGCAGCAATGTTTGTTGTAGACATATGCGGGCCGCCGGAACTTTCGTTATTTTATTTGCTCTGGCTGCCTGTTTTATTGGCTGCCAACGTGCTTCCGGCTAGGCAAGTAGCGCTTCTTGGCGTTGTCGCATTTAGCCTGAGCATAGTAGATGGGCTCGTCTATGTCCATGCTTTTCGCTCCCCTCACTTTATTATTGAGATCATCGCCTCGCCGGTGATATCGCTGTTGGCGGTGTTAATGGCGGCTAATCGTGAAAAATCAATGCGGTTGCTGGCGACCGATCAGAAGTATAAGCTGTTAGCTGAAAACGGATCCGATGTAGTCTTCAGGATAAACAATGTAGGCATTATTGAATGGGTATCTGAATCGGTCACTAGCCTGCTTGGCTTTCAGCCCAGCCAATGTATTGGCCAGCTATCAGTAGACTTTGCTGCCCCTGAAGACAGGCCCACCGTAAGATCCTACATCGCCAGGGCCCATCAAGGGGAAACAACACGTTTTGAGGTGCGAGTATCCACAAGCAGTGGCGACCTGCACTGGGTGGAAGTTACCATACGCCCGATATTTGATGCAAATGGCATCTACCAGGGCCATGTGGGCAGCCTGCGCGATATTCAGCTAGAGCTGGAGGTTAGGCAGTTAGCTGAAAATAAAAAAGCTATGCTGCAGGCCACACTTGATTCCTTGCTTGATCCCCATGTATTACTTACGGCCGTGCGGGATCAAGACGGCAATATCATTGATTTTATCTACGCTGAAGCAAATCAGGCCGCCTGTAGCTATAATAAAATTGAGCGAGACCAGCTAATTGGCGCTCGCCTGCTGGAGATTCTGCCGGGCCAGGCTGGCTCAGGCATGCTGGAGATGTATAGCAAAGCAATTGAATCAGGGCAGCCCTTGGCGCTAGATGATTTCGCTTACTTCCACGAAAACTATAATGAAGAACGCTATTTTGATGTTCGCGCTGTGCGGGTTGGCGATTCACTCAGCTATACCTGGCGCGATGTAACTGATCGCCACAATGCAGCTAAGAAACTAGTGGCTTCCGAGCTGAATTTCCGCCTCTTGGCAGAGAATTCCTCCAGTGTGGTGATACGAACTGGAGATGACTACAGGGTAACTTGGGTTTCCCCCTCGCTTTTGAACACGCTCGGCTGGGAACCACAGGAATGGATAGGGCGCCAATGGGCTGAATTTATCCACCCTGAGGAAGTGACGGCATTTGCAAATGCAATGCAGAAGCTGACAAGTGGTAGATCAGCAGGGGTGGATCGGATTAGAATTTTGGCTAAATCTGGTGAATTCAACTGGATAGATATAATTTCCAGCCCCTTTCGCCATGCCGATGGGAAATTGGAAGGCCTGGTGGCTTCATTCCACACAGTGGATGAGCAGGTTGCCTCGCAGCAGGAGCTGGATCAGCGAGCTCGCACCGACCAGCTGACCGGCCTACTCAACCGCAAGGAAGTGCTGGATCGCTTTGATTTAATCAATAATCACGGCTCCCGCACTGGTAAGGAAGCAGCCGTGCTTTTCTGTGACCTGGATCGATTTAAGAATATCAATGATACCTATGGTCACCTTATTGGCGATCAGGTGCTTTGCACTATTGCGGATCGCATCAAGAGCTGCTTGCGAGAAAATGATTTAATTGCTCGTTTTGGTGGTGATGAATTCCTAGTGATGTTAGTTGGTGTGCAAGATCTAGAGAATGCAAGTTTAATCGCTGAGAAGCTGCGGCTTGCTTGCCTAGAGCCTATGCAATCAACGGCGGGTGAAATTTATGCAAGCCTAAGTATTGGCGTAACTCTGGCCCGAAAAGGCGAGAGTAGTGATGCAATGATTTCTCGGGCGGATAGGGCCATGTATCTCGCTAAAAAGCAAGGCCGAGATCAGGTTATACCCATACCAGTGACTGGCTAGGGCACCTTCTTCTGGGTCTCTGCTCGTCAACGATATGCAAGACGATAGACGTTATTACCGCCACTGAATCCATTGGGCCTGGTTCTTGATTGCCCCATGGGCATCGTGACTTTGAATCGTTCAGTACTGCGTTTGGCACTCACAGGGGCTGAGAGTTACATTCACTGGGGCTTAACAACGTGATGACTCCCCCTTTCCCTCAGCTCGTGATCGCCACTGGCAATGCCGGCAAACTGCTGGAATTCCAGCGGCTGCTGGCGGCATTGCCCCTGGAGGTGCTGCCCCAGCCCGCCGGTTTCGAAGTGGAGGAAACGGGCCAAACCTTTGCTGAAAATGCCCGGCTCAAGGCCGAAGCCGTGGCCCAGGCCACCGGCTGCTGGGCCCTGGCCGATGACTCCGGCCTGAGCGTGACGGCCCTCGGCGGTGCCCCCGGGATCCATTCAGCCCGCTATGCCGCCACGGATGCCGAGCGGATTGCCCGCTTGCTCCAGGAGCTGGCGGCCGCCCAGGCCCTCGATACAAAGCTCGACCGCAGTGCCGAATTTGTGGCGGCCCTGGCCCTGGCCGATCCCAGTGGCCGCACGCTGCTCACGGTGGAGGGGATCTGCCCCGGGCTGATCCTGGAGGCCCCCCGCGGCGCGGCTGGCTTCGGCTACGACCCGGTGTTTCTGGTGCCGGAGCTGGGGCTCAGCTTTGCTGAGATGGATAAAGACACCAAGGGCCAGATCGGCCACCGCGGCCGCGCCTTTGCCCAGTTGCTGCCCCAGCTGCAGGGGTTACTGGGCTGAGCCCGCCACCCAGCTGCCATGCAAACCGTGGGGGATGGCGAGGGGTAGTTCCAGCAGCGCCTGTTCGCTGAGGTCGTGGCCGTTGAGGATCACCAGGTCGCTGGCAGCGCGGCTGCCATTCCACACCAGGCAAAGCACCCAGCCGTCGTCTTCCGCCGCCGCCCCAGGCCGGGGCACAAACACCGGTTCACTCACGAACCCGTGGGGTGCGGCACTCCAGATCATTTCTTCGCCGCTTTGGAGATCAAGCTTTTTGATCGCCTGGAGCGGGTCGTTGCCCTGGGGCCGGGCGGCCACGGCCATCCAGCCGTAGCGGGCCTTCAGGCCTTGCTTAGCCGGGTTCACCATGGCGAATTCGCAGCAGCGTTCGCTCAGTAGTTCTGTTTGGGCACTGTTATTGCTTTGCACACTGTTATTGCTTTGCACACTGTTATTGCTTTGCACACCGGTGTTGCTGAGCTTGATGCGGGAGCGTTTCAACTGGCCCACGGGCAGTTGTTCGAAGTCCACAGCGCGGAAATCATCCTCCGGGCCGATCGAGGGGAAATCGGCGTAGTGGATGCTTTCCAGCACCAATTCATCGCCCTCTTCGTAGGCGTTTAGGTGGTGGAACACGAAACCGGCGGGGGCAGGAATCAAGCGTGGTTCCTGGCCGGCATAGCTGCCGCTGGCCCGGGGCACCAGCCAGAACTGGGCCTGGCCGTCTGGTTTTGATTTCAGGCACTGGGCGGCGCCCCTTTGGCCCAGCAGATAGGGCAGGGGGTTGAAGGCGATGGCGTTCTGCAGGAACACCGCCCAGTTGGGGGTGATGGCGAAGTCGTGCAGGAAAGCAAAGCCAGCAAAGCTGTCGCGCCGTTCACTCAGCAGTTGACCGGCCTGAATTCCCCGTTCGGGATCATCAACCGTGGCGAATTCCATCAGCCGGATGCTGCTGCGGGGCCCGGTTTTCACCCCGAAGTTGACCATGCGGGGGGCGCCATGGTGGCCGGGGTCAAAGCGGGGGTGGGCACTGAAGGCCTCGCCGGTTTTGAGCACCCCATCGAGCAGGCTCAGCCCGCGGGTTTCGAGGCTGTTGGGGTCGAGGGCGTGGGGGGAACTGGCCTCCCAAAGGGCCAGCAGCTGATCGCCTAGCTGCACCACCTGGGTGTTGGCCACATTCTTGAGGCGCAGGTCAAAGGCATTGGCCAGGGGGCCGCCGGGCTTTTGGCTGCCAAACACGCCGCGGTACAGCACCCGGCCTGCGGCCTCCTCCGCCAACCAGCCCTCCGTGCGCACAAAGCGGTTGCTGAAGCTGGCGGCCCCGGCCCCAAAGCGCAGGGCACAGATCAAACCATCGCCATCAAAGGGGTGGTGCAACCACTGGCCGCCCCGTTCCAGTCGGCCGGGGCCATTGCGATAAAGCGTGCCCAGCAGCTCCGGCGGGATCGCCCCCCGGGCTGCGCTGAGCGGCACCTGGCTGAGTTCCCGTTCCACGTTTTGGAAAGCGCTGGCCCATTCGGCGCGGTTGAAGGAGGGCGCGGCGGCTGGGCTGGGGGCAACGGTCATGGCAGGGCTGATTCGTAACGGAATGTTAAGCAGGGGTGTCGAATTAGGCGGGGCCGCTCAAATCGTTCAGCCAAGCCCCGAAGCGGTCGAAATCCACCTGCAGTTGGGGCCATAGCCCAATTGCGCTGGTCAATAGCCGAAATACCTGGTCTCGTTCCAGTTCATAGGCATAGAGATGGCGCACCACATGGCGAAAGCGCAGTAACTCCCCCAAGCGCCCCACCGTGCCCGCAGCCAAAACGGCGGGCCGCGCCTCCGTGGCAATGGCCATGCGCTCCAACAGGCGCCGGTGCCAGTCGGCCCCATCCGGGGGGCCGCCGTTGAGCACCCGCACAATCTGCACAAGACAACGCTCTATCCCGGTATAGAAACTCTGCAGCCGCAGGGCCGCCGCATCACAGCGCTCCTCAACCCCTTGGGGCTCCTCCCAGGTCTGCTGGAGATGCTTCAACGACTCGACCAAGGTCTGCAGTTTGCTGCGTTCCACCTGCAGGTCGGCGAGCAAATCAGCCAGCTGGCGACTGGAGGGCAGCGGGGCGATCACAACAGTGAACGGCCGCGTTCCCACAGGCGTTCCTGCCAGTGGGGCGGCAGCGCCTCCAAGCGCACCAGGTCGATTGGTAGTCGTTCCGTGGCTTCCGGAGCGGCCAGCTCTAAGCCATCCACTACCGCCATTGCCTCCAGTAGCTCGGCAGCGGGCAAGCCCTGCACACAGAGATCCAGATCGGAATTGAGGCCAAATCCCGGTTCCAGCACCGAGCCAAACAGCCAGATGCCTTGCAGCTGAGGCCAGCGCTGGGCTAATGCCTGGGCCGCAGCTTTGGCCTGCAGTTCAGCGCTGCTGCGGCGCTGGGCAATCGCCGCCGCCTCAGCGCTTAAGCGTTGTTGCCAATGGGCGCGGTGGGCGGCAGATACGGCCATAGCTCAACCCCCCGCCCGCTCCAGCACCCCCTTACTACTGGGCACGCTGCCAGCTCGGCGTGGATCAATTTCCACCGCCTGGCGCAGGGCCCGGGCAAAGGCCTTGAAGCAGGCTTCCACGATGTGGTGGGAATTGACGCCAGCCAGTTGGCGGATGTGCAGGGTGAGGCCGGAGTTGTTTACCACCGCCACGAAGAATTCCTTCACCAGCTCGCTGTCGTAGCTGCCGATCTTCTGGGCGGGGATCTCCAGGTTGTAGCTGAGGTGGGGCCGGCCAGAACAATCCAAGGCCACCTGCACCAGGGCCTCATCCAAGGGCGCCACGAAGTGACCAAAGCGCTGGATGCCCCGGCGATCGCCCAGGGCCTGGGCTAGGGCCTGGCCCACGGCAATGCCCACGTCTTCGTTGCTGTGGTGATCGTCGATGTGGGTGTCACCCCTGGCGCTGATCACCAGATCCAGCAGGCCATGGCTGGCCAGCTGGTGAAGCATGTGATCCAAAAAGGGCACACCGCTGCTCACTTGGCACTGGCCGCTGCCGTCGAGGTTGAGCTGCACCTGCACATCGGTTTCGCCGGTGACCCGGTGCACCTGGCCCTGGCGGGGGGCGTTCATGGGGGGGGTAGAGAAGGGCTCTTACTTGAATTCTGCCGTGGAACCCCCAGGGGGCCAGCGACAGCGCTCAGGTCCAGAGGCAGGAGCGTTCGCCCTCCGGGGGCAACGCTAGGGGATGGTCGGCACCGAGTAAGCCCTTCGTGATGATCGAGCACAGGCGATTCATCGGCAAGGCAAATATTGGTCCGAAAAAAGGCGCTTCAACGTAAGCACCAAGGCGCTCAGCCGTAATGAAGCCAGCCATTACCAAATAGCCCACCAGTGCCCCCCAGGGTTCATAGTGGGCATCCATACGAATGTACAAAAGAAAGCCAAAGATCCAAACACTTATTCGAATAAATACGTCATAGGAGGCTGGAAAGGGTTGATTGCGCACTTTTTCGCAACCGCCGATGCCATTGCAAATTTCATCCTCAACCCGTAGTAATTGCAAGCGGCCGAAGTCGGAAATTTTGCCACTGCGATGTAGGCCTTCAATGGCCAGGGCCTGTTCCATCAGCAGGCCCTGGCTGCTTAAAGCATCGTCATAACCGAGGGAACTGGCCAGGCGCTGCAGCGATTGCATGGCATAGGGATGGGGCCTGTCTCGCAATTCGTTGTTCAGTACCCACATCAATAGCACCTGGCGTTCTAATAACGGCTGGATCAGTGCCTGGGAGGCTTCCGACCCACCGAGTTGGCCGTAAAGGTTGTTGCGCAGGTTGCGGCTTTGGTTCACCAAGCGGCCCCAGAGGCTGCGGGCTTCCCACCAACGGGCATAGGCCTGGCTATTGCGAAAGCTGGTGAAAACGGATACGGCAATCCCCAGCATTGGCAAAATTACTTCGGGAGCAAAATCACGTGACAATATCTTGTTAATGTTGAGTGTCGACAGGCAGATGAACAGGGCAAATGCCAGGTCGTCCCAGAGGTACCGGAGTACATAGCCAGTCACCTTTATCGCGCCAAAATGACCTGCCTGTCTGAGCATTGCTGGCTGAAAAAAATTTATGTTAGAGCTTGCTAGACTAAAAGCCAGTTAATAAGTCATGCTGGCTTCAACAGCATCGTTCTTGCGTGGCTTCCAGTCAGATCCCTGTGGCCCATTCCGCTTCTGTCCCGGCTGATCCCGCTGCTGTGTTTGCGCAACTGAAGGCCGGTCACCAGCGCTTTATGAACGGTAAATCCATACACCCAAACATCAGCCGCGAACGGCTGGTGGAAGTGGCCGCTGGCCAAAATCCCATAGCGGCGATCTTGGGTTGCGCCGATTCGCGGGTGCCGGTGGAGCTGTTGTTTGACACCGGCCTTGGCGACCTGTTTGTGGTGCGCAGCGCCGGCAACACCGCCTTCACCGCCGCCATCGGTTCGCTCGAATATGCGGTGTCCCACCTGGGGGTGTCGCTGATCATCGTGCTGGGCCATGAGCGTTGTGGCGCCGTGACTGCCGCCCTCGACCTCTCCGCCCATCTCACCCCCAGCCTCTCCAAGGTGGTGGGCCAGGTGCGCATGGAATTGATGGCCGCCGGGGCGATGGATGACCTGGATAAGGCCTGCCGCATCAATGCCCTGCGTTCGGCCCAGAGCCTGGCCGATTCCAGCGTGTTGATCACCGACCGCCTCCGCCAGGGGCGCCTGGAGATCGAAACCGCCTACTACGACCTCGACACCGCTGAGATCGATTGGCTGGGGGCCGTGAAGCCCACGGCGCTCAACTGAGCCTCACATGCCGTTGATGCAGTAGCCGCCGTCCACATAGATCACCTGGCCGGTGATCCCCGAGGCCAGCGGGCTGGCCAGGAAGGCGGCGGTGGAGCCCACCTCCTCCTGGGTAACGGTGCGGCGCAGGGGCGCTTTCGCCTCCACGTTGTGGATCATGTCGAGGATGCCGCCGATGGCGGAGCTGGCCAGGGTGCGGATCGGGCCGGCGCTGATCGCATTCACGCGCACCTGCTTCTCGGGGCCCAGCTCGGCCGCCAGATAACGCACGGAGGCCTCTAGGGCCGCCTTGGCCACGCCCATCACGTTGTAATTGGGGATCGCCCGCTCGGAGCCCAGGTAGCTGAGCGTGATCACGCTGGCCCCAGGGTTAAACAGCGGCTTGGCGTGGCGGCAGAGGGGGGCCAGGGAATAGGCGCTCACCTCCAGGGCCCGGCCAAAGCCCTCGGGACTGATGGCGCTGTAATCACCAGTCAGTTCCTCCTTGCCCGCAAAGGCGAGGCAGTGGATCAGCACATCGAGGCTGCCCCACTGCCGTTGGATTTCACTGAATACCGCCTCGATCTGGGCTGGGTTCTGCACATCCAGGGGCAGAAACAGGCTGGGTTCCAGCGGGGCGGTGAGCTCCCGCACCTTGGTTTCAAAGCGCCCCTTTTCGTCGGGGAGGTAGGTGATCGCCAGCTCGCAGCCGGCGGCCTTGAGCTGCTGGGCGATCCCCCAGGCGATCGAGCGGTTGTTGGCGATACCGGTCACCAGGGCCTTCTTGCCGCGCAGGTCGAGAAGCATCGTGGGGAGAGGAGATGGCACGATTCTCCTTCAACGGGGTAAGCATGGGCCCATGGCAGTGCTGCGTCCGCTTCCCCCCCCCGCCCCCGGCGACCTGCCCCGGGGCTTCCCAACGCGCCAGGCCCTCGGCCAAAAGCTGCGGGAGCTGTTCCCCGCGGCTGAGGGGGAGCTCAGTGAGATCCGGGGCGGCCGTAAGGCGGCGGAGCTGGCGCTCACCCGCCTGGATCCCAGCCGCTACCGCCGCAGTCGCAATTTTCTGGATGGGGCGGTAACCGGCCTCTCCCCCTACGTGCGCCACGGGGTGCTGGGCTTGGCGGAGTTGAAGCGCCTGGTGCTGGGCCGGGTGCGGGATTGGAACGAGGCCGAAAAGCTGATCAGCGAGCTGGGTTGGCGCGATTATTGGCAGCGGGTGTGGCTGCAGCAGGGTGATGCCATCTGGAGCGAGCTAGAACCGCTCAAAACCGGCCATCCCCCCGACAGCTATGGCACTGAGTTGCCCAGGGACCTGGCCGAGGGCCGCACCGGCCTGGCCTGCATCGATGGCTTTCAGCAACAACTGCTCAGCAGCGGCTGGCTCCATAACCACGGGCGGCTCTGGCTGGCGGCCTACCTCGTCCATTGGCGACGGCTGCGTTGGCAGCTGGGGGCCCGCTGGTTTCTGCAACACCTGCTGGATGGCGACCCCGCCAGCAACAACCTCAGCTGGCAGTGGGTGGCCAGCAGCTTCAGCCAGAAGCCCTACATCTTTAACCGCGAAAACCTGGAGCGTTACGCCCGCGACCGCTATTGCCGCAGCTGCGCCAGCGCTAACAGCTGCCCCTTTGAAGGCAGTTACGAGAGCCTGCAGGCCCAGTTATTTGAGCCGCTAGCAGCGGCCCCAGACCCCCCTAGCCAGGCCCAGGCAAAAGCCCCAACAAAACTGAAACCTGTGGCGCCGCCCCAGCGGCCGGTGCTTTGGATCCATGGGGAGGGGCTGGGCCCGGCTAATCCGGCCTGGGCCGCTGCCGCCAAGGTGCCGGCCTTGTTTGTGTTTGACCGTTGCCGCATCGCCGCCGATGGCACCAGCCTCAAGCGCCTCGGTTTTTGTTACGAATGCCTGCTGGAGGTGCCGGTGGTTTTGCGCCTTGGCGATCCCCTCGAGGAGTTGCTGGCCTTTGTGGAGCGCTGCGGAGCCGATGGCGTAATCGCCCAGCGACCCACGGATCCCCACCTGGGGGCGATCGCCACCGCCCTAGCGGAAAAGTTGCCGCTGCAGTTATTGGAGCCAGAGGCGTTTGTGGCCCTGGAAAGTGACCCCCAACTGCAGCGCTTCAACCGCTACTGGCGCCAGGCGGAAGCGCTGCTGCGCCAGGAAGCCCCTGGCTAGGGCTGGGGATTTCCTGGTTCTGGGGGCGGCCCACCCAACATCTTTTGCTCCTCTTGGCGCAGGGCGTTGGCGTCGGGAATTAGCTCTGTTTCGCCGAGGGGCGGCAGGGCTTCGTGCACCACTTCGGCCTCGCGCCTGGGGGGGGCTTTCCATTCGAACTTGGCCTGGGCGGCCCGGGTTTTGCAGAGGGCTTCGCTTTCCTGGCGCAGGCGGCGGCTCACATCCCAGCGCCCCACCGCCTGGAAAAACTCCTGGCGGCTGGCCAGCCCTGAGCTGAAGGGGGCCGAGCCGTTGCCGTTAAACAGTCGCGCCGGATCCGGCGACCAGCGGGGGCGACAGATGCCCGGCTGGCGGGTGTCTGTTTCGATCCAGATGTGCAGGCCATAGCCATCGGGTTGATTCACCACCGCCAGGCCGTCGTGGGGTTGCTGGCGATTAAGCGGATATACCCGCCAAACCAAGGGACCACCACAGGCGCTAAGCAGCAGGCCGCTGAGCAGCAAGGGGGCCGCCCCTAGGCCCAGCCGTTCGCCCCATCCTTTGCCCGTGCTGGCCATGCTGATTGTCCTGGGGGCGCTTGCCGCAGATCCTGCCCTACCTGCTGGCCTGAGGGCCTCTTGCCATGGCTGAGACTGACCGGTGGCGTTAGTAAACGGCGTAAGCTGGGCCCCATGGCGATACCCCCTTTCGACCTCAGCGTGCAGCTTGCCGAGCTGGGGGAAGAGCTTGATCAAGCTGTTCTAGCGGTGCTGCGCAGCGGCCAGTACATCGGCGGCAAGTTGATTGCTGAGTTCGAAGCGGCCTTTGCCGAGTTCTGCGGCGTGCCCCACGCCATTGGTTGCAACAGCGGCACCGATGCCCTGGTGTTGGCCCTGCGGGGGCTGGGGGTGGGGCCTGGCGATGAGGTGATCACCTGTTCCTTCAGTTTCTTTGCCACCGCCGAAGCGATCAGTGCGGTGGGGGCCCGGCCGGTGTTTGTGGACGTGGATCCCAGCAGCTACCTGATTGACCTCGATCAGTTGGAGGCGGCGATCACACCGGCCACCAAGGCGCTGATGCCCGTGCATCTGTTTGGCCGGCCGGTGGACATGGAGCGCCTCTGCGCCATCGCCCAGCGCCATGGGCTGCTGGTGGTGGAAGATTGCGCCCAGGCCAGTGGCGCCAGCTGGGCGGGCCGCCCAGTGGGCAGCTGGGGTGATGCCGGTTGCTTCAGTTTTTTCCCCACCAAAAACCTTGGCGGCGCCGGTGATGGCGGTGCCGTTACCTGTAGGGATGCGGCCCTGGCCCAACGGGTGCGGGAGCTGGCGGTCCATGGCATGCCCCGCCGCTATCTGCACACGGCCCTGGGTTACAACAGCCGGCTGGATGCCCTCCAGGCCGCCGTGTTGCTGGTGAAATTGCCGCGGCTCCAGGGTTGGATCGAGCGGCGCCAGGCGATTGCCGCCCGCTATCTCAGCGCCCTGGCCAGCAGTGATGGCCTGATTGGCAGCACCGCCCTGGAGCTGCCTGACCCCGGACCGGCGGGCCATAGCTGGAACCAATTTGTGGTGCGCATTCCCGCCTGTGCCAGCAGCACGGCCACGGCCTGCGCCGACAGCTGTGCCCCCTGCCCCACCAGCGCCGACCATGGGCTGCCGGAGGGTCGATGTCGCAATTGGCTCCAGGAGCAGCTGCGCCAGCAGGAGGTGCACACGATTATTTATTACCCAATTCCGATCCATCGCCAACCGGCCTATGCCGAGTTGGGCTACGGCCCCGGCAGCCTGCCGGTGACCGAACGCTTGGCGGCTGAAGTGCTCAGCTTGCCGATTTTTCCAGAACTCAGCGAAGCCCAGCAGCGCCAGGTGTTGCGCGCCCTTGGGGTATCTGGGGCAGTGGCGTTGCTGGATGCAACGGCCGAGCTCAAGGTTCAGGCGGCCTGATAGGGCTGCACCGCCAGGGCGGCATTGCTGAACTCGCCCCGGCCGGTGATTTCCTCCCCACACCAGCTGGGGATGGCCAGGGGGGCATCGGCCTGGGCTAATTCCACCTCGGCGATCAGCAGCGGGGCATTCGCCCCCTCAAATACATCCACCACCCAGTCACCGCCATCTAGCTCCAGGTGATGGCGGGTTTTTTCCAGCCGCCAGGGGGTGAGCGCCAGCAGGCTCTGGGCCTCCCCAAGGGGGAGCGGATATTCGAATTCGTGGCGAACGATGGGATCAGCGGTGGGGGCCTTGAGGGTGAGCCAGGCCTGGCTGCTGCCCAGGCGCACCCGCACGGTGAAACCCTCCCTGCCTTGGCTCAGGTAGCCCTGCACCAGCGGTTCACTGCGGCTCACCAGGGCTTGCCAGGCGTTGCTGCCCACCAAAAAACGCCGTTCGATTTCCTGGGCCATGGCTAACCGATCAGTTTTGGCTGGGCAGGGCCTCGGTGAGGCTGCCGGCCCAGTGCAGTTTGCGGCTGAGGTTGCCGAAGTAAGAGGGCTGTTGCTCCAGCACCACCAGCACCGCATGGTGTTCGGCCCTGCTCACCAGGCAGCGGTCGCCGGGTTGCAGCTCTGCGGCCATGGCGCCGTCTTTCCAGAGCTTCACCCGCCGGCCCGCGTCCCCCAAGGGCGAGATGCTGAGCCGGGAGCGGGGGGGCACCACCACCGGTCGGCTGGAGAGGCTCATCGGGCAGATCGGATTAACGACGATGGCATCGATCGAGGGGTGCAGGATCGGGCCGCCGGAGGCCATCGCATAGCCGGTGGAGCCGGTGGGGGTGGCCACGATCAGGCCATCCCCCTGGTATTGACCCACCACTTCGCCATCAATGGCCAGCTCCAGCCGGCAGGTGGGAGACGACTCCTCCTGGGCGGGGCGCAGGTACATGTCGTTTAGGGCCAGGTGGCAGAGCAACCCCTGGCCATCGCGATGGTCCCCATTGGCGGGGATGCCATCGCGGCGCTCCACCCTGGCCTGGAGCATCATCCGCCGTTCCAGGGCGTAGTGGCTGTCTTGAAGCCGTTGCCAGAGCCCCTCGCCTTCATTGAGCAGCAGCTGCTCCAGCAGGCTGTTTTCATGGGTGAGGAAGCCCAGGTGGCCGCCCACGTTGAAGCAGAGGATCGGGATCGCCAGCGGGCCCAAATAACGGGCTGCCCCCAGCACGGTGCCATCGCCGCCCAGCACCAGCACCAGGTCGGGCAGCCGGTCATCGGCCAGTAGGCCCGGGTAGGGGTTGGAGTGCAGACCACTCATCACGGTCATCACCACGGCGCCGTGAGCCTTGAGCTGCTCGGCACAAAGCTTGGCGGCCCGCTCGGCGCTGTCGCTATCGCTGCGGAACACCACCCAGACCCGGCTGAGTTGCATGGGGAACTACCAGCGCAGCAGGTTGAAGCGTTCCATGTCCACCGTGTCGCGGTTGCGGTAGAGGGAGAGCAGGATGGCGAGGCCCACGGCGGCTTCGGCGGCGGCCACGGTGATCACAAAGATTGCGTAAACCTGGCCGCGGATCTCCTGGCCATCGAGGTAGCTGGAGAAGGCCATCAGGTTGATGTTTACGGCATTGAGCATCAGCTCGATGCTCATCAGCACCCGCACGGCGTTGCGGCTATTGATCAAACCCCAAATGCCGATGCAGAAGAGCAGGGCGGCAACGCTGAGGTAGGCCTCCAGGGGCACGGAAATGCTGGTCATGGGCGGGTCTTCTCCAGCAGCAATGGGGTGCGTTCTTTCTCAATCAAGGCCTGGTCAACGGCTTCTCCAGTGCCCACATCAGTGTTGAACACATCGCGGCGGGCCAGCACAATTGCGCCGATCATTGCCATCAGCAGCAGCACCGAGGCCAGCTCAAAGGGCAGCAGGTAGTCGCTGAAGAAGTGTTCGCCCAGGCGAATCACCGCATCATCACCCCGGGGTTCCGGGCCGGGGGTAGCCCAGGGGGTGGTGTAGGCCACCCGCAGCAGCAACCAGAGCAGCCCGGCACAAACACCGCTGGAAAGCAGCCGCCGCAGGCCCACCCCTGGGGAAGCAGCCATCGCTTCTTTCTTGTTCACGAGCATGATCGAGAACAGGATCAAAACGTTTACCGCCCCCACATAAACCAGCACCTGGGCGGCGGCAATAAAGCTGGCGTTGAGCATCAGATAGAGCCCGGCCACCGAGAGGAACACTCCACCCAGCAGGAAAGCCGCATAAACCACATTCGGCAGTAGCACCACCCCGAGGGAGCCCACCACCACCCCCGTGGCCAGCAGCGCGAAAACGATCAGTTGGGTGAGTTCAGCAAGGGATGGCATCAGCTCTCCTCGGTTTTGGTGAGGCTGGCCAGCACCTCTTCGGGCAGTTGGCCGGCCCGGGGGCGATCCGCCGGCACCCCATGGGGGTCGAGCACGCCCTTGGGCAGGTAAACCAGTTCCCGCAGGGCGATCACGGCGGGATCACTGGTCACGCTGGTGGGCAGGCGCCCGAGGGCCACATTGTCGTAGTTGAGGCTATGGCGATCAAAGGTGGCCAGTTCGTATTCCTCGGTCATCGACAGGCAGTTGGTGGGGCAATACTCCACGCAGTTGCCACAGAAGATGCAAGCGCCAAAGTCGATGGAGTAATTGCGCAGTTCTTTTTTCTTGGTGGCCTTGTTCATCACCCAATCCACCACCGGCAGGTTGATCGGACAGACCCGCACACACACCTCACAGGCGATGCACTTGTCGAACTCGTAGTGGATGCGGCCCCGGTAGCGCTCCGAGGGGATCAGCTTTTCGTAGGGGTATTGCACCGTCACCGGTCGCCGGCGCAGGTGGTCGAAGGTGACCGACAGCCCTTGGACGATGTTCTGGCTGGCTACCACCGCATCGCGGGTGTAGTCGCCGACCTGTTTAAGGAACCCGAACATGGTGGGGGGGAACTCGAGGGGTAAGCGCTTGCTGGGGCCAGGCCCCATGATGACCGGCGACCGGTCGATCCGCCGAAATCAGCCGCCGAAGAAGGCTGGAAATAGCAGCTTGAGGGCGGCGGTGGCCAGCAGATTGACCAGGGCTAGCGGCAGCAGGAATTTCCAGCCGAAATCCAGCAGCTGGTCGATCCGCACCCGCGGCACGGTCCAGCGCAGCAGGATGGCGATAAACACCAGCAGATAGGCCTTCAGCACCGTCATCACGATGCCCAGGGCGCCGGTGAACACCTGCAACACCGGCGCATCCACCGACAGCCCAAACCAGCCCGCCAGGGTTTCCACCGGGATCGGGAAGCCCCAGCCCCCCAGGTAGAGCACCGTGACCAGCAGGGCCGAGAGCACCAGGTTGATGTAGCTGCCCAGGTAGAAGAGGGCAAACTTCATGCCGGAATATTCGGTTTGATAGCCGGCCACCAGTTCCTCCTCCGCTTCGGGGAGGTCAAAGGGCAGCCGTTCGCATTCCGCCAGGGCGCAGATCCAGAAGATCAGAAAGCCCACCGGCTGGCGCCAGATGTTCCAGCTGAGGATGCCGGCAGCGCTCTGCTGGTCAACGATGTCTACGGTGCTGAGCGAGTTGCTCATCATCACCACCGCCAGCACCGCCAGGGCCAGGGGGATTTCGTAGCTGATCGACTGGGCGGCGGCCCGCAGGCCCCCCAGCAGTGAGTACTTGTTGTTGCTGCTGTAGCCACTCATCAGCAGGCCAATGGGCTGGATGCTGCTCAGGGCGATCCAGAGGAAAATCCCCACGCCCACATTGCTGATCAGCAGGTGCTGACCAAAGGGCACGATCAGCCACGACAGGATCACCGGCACCACCACCAGCACCGGCCCCAGGCTGAACAGCAGCCCATCGGCCCGGGCCGGGATGATGTCTTCCTTGAACAGCAGCTTCAGGCCATCGGCCATCGGCTGAAGAATGCCTAGGGCGCCGGCATATTCCGGGCCGATCCGTTGCTGGGCGGCGGCGGAGATCTTGCGCTCCAGCCACACGGTCACCAGCACCCCCACCACCGCTGCCACCAGCACCAGCAGCATTGGCAGCGGTAGCCAGAGCAGGTGGCTGACGCCGGAACTGAGGCCAGCAGCCTCCAGCAGGCTGGTGAAGCCGCTTTCGAGATCAAGGTTGAGCGCGGGGGCCATGGCTTGGATCCGATGGGGGCAACCTACCCAGTCGGGCTGCCATTGTCGCTGGAACGGCTTTCCGGGGGCAGCCACTGGCGCTCGGCGTAGCCCGTATAGATCTGGGTGGGTCGGTAGATGCGGTTGGCCCCCAGCTGTTCTTTCCAGTGGGCCAGCCAGCCCGCCGCCCGGGCGATGGCAAACACCGGCGTGAACAGGTCGGTGGGGATGCCGAGCTTGCGATACACAAGCCCGGAATAGAAATCAACATTCGGATAGATGCCCTTGGGCCCCAGCCGGTCTGCCGCCACGCTTTCCAGCCGGCGGGCCACGTCATACATCTGGTCGTGGCCGAAACGGTCAAACAGGGTTTCGGCCAGCTGCTGCAGGATCGTGGCGCGGGGATCTTTCACCCTGTATTCCCGGTGGCCAAAGCCCATCACCTTGCGTTTTTCCTTGATCGCCCCGTCGAGGTAGGCCTCCACCCGGTCTTCGCTGCCGATCTCCTCAAGCATCGCCAGCACGTCTTCGTTGGCGCCCCCATGCAGGGGGCCGGCCAGGGTGCCCACGGCGGAGGCCACCACCGCATAGGGGTCGGTGAGGGTGCTGGCGGTAACCCGGGCGCTGAAGGTGCTGGCGTTGAGGGTGTGTTCGGCGTGCAACACCAAGCAGGCATCAAAGATCCGGGCCGCCAGGGGATCCGGCTCCCGTTCCGTGAGCATGTACAGGAAGTTGGAGGCGTAGGGCAGGTCGTCGCGTGGTTGGATCGGGTCTTGGCCGCGACGGATCAGCTGGAAGGCCGCCAGCATCGTGGGGATCTTGGCCAGCAGCCGCACCACGGCCCCGCTGATGTATTCGGGGTCATCCAGGGCGCGGTTGGAATAAAAGAGCCCCAACGAGGCGGCGCTGGCCTGGAGCGCATCCATCGGATGGCCGCCGGCGGGGAAGCACTTGAGCATGTCGCGGATGCGAAAGCTCACCCGCCGGTGCATCTGCACGCTGTGCTGAAAGTTGCGCAGCCGTTCCGGATCAGGCAGTTCCCCCCAGATCAGCAGATAGGCGGTTTCCAGAAAGCTGCTGTGGGCCGCCAGTTCATCAATGCGATAGCCGCGATAGCTGAGCACTCCCCGCTGGCCATCGATGTTGCTAATGGCGGATTGGGTGGCTGGAACGCCCTCAAGGCCGGGGCGAAAGCCAACGGGTTCCACGGTCATGGCTGGGCTGCTCTGGGTAGGAGGCTAAGACCAGCCTTGCGCTGGCTTTGTGCCAGTCCTTACCCCCCCAACAACACCTTGGGGCTCAGCAGCAGCCGCAGCTGGGCGCCACCGGCTTGCAGCAGCGGTTCCTCCAGGACCAGTAGGGCCACCCCAGCCTTTTTCAGCTGCAGGCTTTGGGTGCTACAGCCCAGCAGGTGGCAGGCCAGTTGGCTGAGGTCTGGTTCGTGGCCCACTAGCCCCAGCCGTTCCCAGGGTTCCTCCAGTTGCTCCCAGAGCAGCGGCAGGGGGTTCTGGCCGGGGGCGAGGGCGTCGCTGAAGCTCAAGGTTTTACCGAGTTTCAGTTCCAGGGCCAGGGCGGCGGTTTGGCGGGCCCGCACCAGGGGGCTGCTGAGCAGCGGGCCACAGCTGAGATCCAGCCGTTCAAGCCGTTGCAGCACCTTGCGGGTGCGGGCGCGGCCCTCGGAGGTGAGGGCCCGTTCCTGGTCGGTGGCGGTGGTGCCTGGCTCCACCGCGATGCCATGGCGAATCAGCAGCAGTTCTCTGGCCATGGCTCAGGGGAAGTCCAGTCGGGCATTGATAACCAATTGATCCTGCTCCTCCGTGAGCGCTAGGGCGAGCCCCTGGACCGCCGGGCCCAACGGCCGGGCGGCGGCCAATTGCAGGCCGCGCCAGAGGGGCCAGTGCTGCAGCAGTTGCCGGCTGTGGGCCCCATCCAGGGCCAGGGCCAGCACCGCCTTGGCTTCGGGGTTCACCGCCTCCAGTTGCTGGCGCCGGGCCGGTTTGTTGCCCCGTTTGCCCAGTTGTTCCCGCAGGCTGACCAGATCATTGCTCCACCAGCGTTGCCCCTGGCCGAGGCCACTGGCGCCGGCCAGGTTGGCCTGCAGTTGGCCCTGGCGGTCGCTTTCGCCGGTGAGTTGGCTCCAAACGCGCAGCTCGCCCAGCTCCGCCGCCCCATAGCCCGCCGCCGCCATCGGTCCATCGAGGGCCTCCGCTTCGGGGCTGCCCAGGGGACTGCCCGCCAGCCAGGGGCCCTGGTCCGCAAGTTTTGCCAGCAGCAATGGGCTGGCCCCCGCCTGGCGCAGGGCCGGCAGCAGCGGGCCGGCGTTGCTGCCGGCCTGGCTGCCAGCAACGCCGCTTAGCAAGGGATCGAGCAGGGAATCGCCACTGGCCAGGGCCAGCAGCGGCGGATTCAGTTGCAGATTGTTGAGTAATTGCTGACCCGCCAGGCCGAGGGGCTGGCCTTGGCCTGGGGCGCCGCTGGCCAGGGCGGTTTCCAGCTGCAGGCTGGCCCCCTGCAGCCGCAGGGAGCCCACCAGCCCTTCGAGTTTGTGGGCGGCCAGCCAATCGGCCGGCAGCCCCAGCAGGGAGCTAAGGCCGCTGGCATCGCTGCGGATCAGGGCCACCCCCACTGGTTTCTGGGCCAGCCAGCCCCCTAGGGCGGGGTCATGGGCCTGGTTGAGGGCATCCACCTGGGAGCTGTCTAGGGCCTGTTCCAGCAGGCCGCGGCTGGAGGCCAGCAGCACCAGTTCATCGTTGACCAATGCTGTGGCAAGGGGGGCTGTGGCAAGGGGGCTGGCGCTGGCGTTGGCGGTGTTTCTGGCCTGGCCGCGGCTGCTGATCAGCCCCAGGCCCCGGTAGCTGGAAATATCCAGGTCGCCGCCGGCCAGGCTGCGGGCCTGCCAGAAGCGTTGCAAAAATTGGCGCGCCCCCTGGGGATTACGGCTGGAAAGGGCCAGCACCCAGCCGGGTTCCCCCTTGGCCCCTGGTGCAGCAGTGAGGGCAACAGCGGAATCTTTACCGATCCATTCGCTTAGCTCGGTGCTGTAGTCGAGGCCTGCCGCCTGGAACAGCCCATCCCGCAACTGGCTGAGGCCAGCGCTGGCGGCGGCCCGCTGGCGGCTGGGGGCCACCGCCCGGCCGTAGGCGGGCAGCTGGGACGGGGAAATTTCCAGATAAACCGTGAGGTTGGCGCTGCGGGGCAGAAACTGGGCGGCGGCCGGGCTGTGCAGCAGTTGGTTTTGCAGGCTCAGGGGGCTGCGCTGCTGCAGCCACCACCAGCCACCTAGGCCAAGGGCCGCCAGGCCGATGCTGATCGCCAGTAGGGCCGCCAGGGGCAGGCGCAACGTCATCCCAGGGCCGCGGACATCTGATCATCCTTGGTGATCGCCGCTTCGGCCAGACCATGCCCCAGCCCCGTTCGCTCTCGGCCCGGGACCTGCAGCAACGGCTGCAGGCCGGTGAGCCCCTGCTGTTGGTGGATGTGCGGGAGCTGGAGGAGTTGGCCCTGGCGGCCCTACCGGGGGTGGTGCATCTGCCCCTGGGTGCTTCCCAGCAGTGGCTAGCGCAGCTGGATCAGTTGCTGGATCGGGAGAAGGAGCTGGTGGTGCTTTGCCATGGGGGCATCCGCAGCTGGCAATTTGGTTGCTGGTTGATGGAAACCCAGGGCTACAGCCAGGTGTGGAACCTGGAGGGGGGCATCGACGCCTGGAGCCTGCAGGTGGATCCCACGGTGCCCCGCTATTGATCTCCCGTACGATCCGCCCAGGCCGCTGAACTCCCCCGACCGTGATCCCCCTGCCCCAGCGCCAGCAACAGGTGTTGCAGGCCACGGTGCGCCACTACGTGGACACGGTGGAGCCGGTGGGCAGCCAGGTTTTGGTGCGACGTTTTGGCCTAGATGCCAGCCCCGCCACCGTGCGGTCGGCCATGGGCGCCCTGGAGCAACGGGGGTACCTCACCCAGCCCCACACCTCCGCCGGCCGGGTGCCCAGCCCCAAGGGCTATCGCCATTACGTGGATTGTTTGCTGCCGGCCCCTGGGGCGGCGGCCCAGCAGTTGGAGCGGGAGCTGGCTGAACTGAGCCTGCAATGGTCTGCCTTTGAGGACCTGTTGCAGCACCTGGCCCGCCGCCTGGCGGATTTCACCGGTTTACTAAGCCTGATCACCCGACCGCAACGCTCCCAACCCCGGCTCAAGGCCCTGCGGCTGGTGGCCAGTGGTGATCGGCTGCTGGTCTTTTTAGTGGAAAGTTCCGCCGTCACCTGCAGCCTCAACCTGCGGCGGCCGGAGGGCAGTGCCGCCCAGTTGGAGTTTTTGGAGCGCTGGCTTTCGGAGCAGTTGGAAGCGGGGGCGGCTGGGCTCACCTCAGGGATTTCTTGGTCGTCGTTGCCCTCCCATTTGCAGAGCGCCGGGGCCCCCCTGCGCCGGGCCTTAGATAGCCACAACAAAGGTCGCAACCGCCAGGTGGAGGGGGCGCTCACCCAGGGGCTGTCGGGCCTGCTGGCCCAGCCGGAGTTCAGCCAAACCGCCAGCCTGCGGCCGCTGCTGCAGTTGGTGGAGCAGCGCCCCCATGACCTGCTGCATCCCCAGAGCCGGGAAGCCCCCGGGGGGGTTTGGATCGGCGCTGAACATCCCGAGCCGGCCCTGGTGGGTTGTGCCGTGGTGCAATCGCCCTACCGATCCCGGGGCGGGGCCTCCGGCCGGGTGGCCCTTATCGGCCCGATGCGGATGACCTATGCCACCGCCCAGGCGGCGGTGCGCGCCGTGGCCAACTGCCTGGAGCGGCTGCTGGCCTAGGGGCCTTGGCCTTGGCCCTAGAGGCCGCTGCCGAGCTTTTCCGCCACGGTGTTCACGTCTTTATCGCCGCGGCCGGAGAGGTTGAGCACCACTTCGGTGCCCGGGGCGAGGCTGGGGCAGATGCTTTCGAGGGCGGCGAAGGCGTGGGCGGTTTCCAGGGCGGGGATGATCCCCTCCAGCTGGCTCACCCTTTGCAGGGCGGCTAGGGCGTCGTCGTCGGTAACGGCCAGATATTCAGCCCGGCCGATTTCGTTCAGATAGCTGTGTTCTGGCCCCACACCTGGATAGTCGAGGCCGGCGCTGATCGAATGGGCTTCCAGCACCTGGCCTTCGGCATCTTGCAGCAGCAGACTCATCGCCCCGTGCAGCACCCCCACCCGGCCTTCGGTGATGGTGGCCGCATGGCGACCGCTGGCCACCCCTTCCCCCGCAGCTTCCACGCCGATCATCCGCACGCTGGGGTCGCCCACGAAGGGGTGGAAGAGGCCCATGGCATTGGAACCACCGCCCACACAGGCGATCAGCAGGTCGGGCAGGCGGCCGAAGGATTCGGCGCACTGGCGTTTGGTTTCTTCGCCGATCACCGCATGGAAATCGCGCACCAGCATTGGGTAGGGGTGGGGACCGGCCACGGAGCCGAGGATGTAGTGGGTGCTTTCCACATTTGTTACCCAGTCGCGGATCGCTTCGCTGGTGGCATCTTTGAGGGTGGCGCTGCCGGCGGTAACCGGTTGCACCCTGGCCCCCAGCAGGCGCATGCGGAACACATTCAGGGCCTGGCGGCGCATGTCTTCGGCGCCCATGTAGATCACACAGTCGAGGCCAAAGCGGGCACAAACCGTGGCGGTGGCCACGCCGTGTTGGCCGGCGCCGGTTTCGGCAATGATCCGTTGCTTACCCATGCGCAGGGCGAGTAGCGCCTGGCCCAGGGCGTTGTTGATCTTGTGGGCGCCGGTGTGGTTGAGGTCTTCGCGCTTCAGCCAGAGGCGCGGGCCGCCCTCAGGCCGGCGGTAATGCTCACTAAGCCGTTCCGCCTCATAGAGCGGCGTGGGCCTACCCACGTAGGTGCGCAGCAAATGGTTGAGCCGGCTGGTGAAGGCTGGGTCTTGCCAGGCTTCGGCGGCGGCCTGCTCCAGTTCCGCCAGGGCCGGCATCAGGGTTTCTGGCACGTATTGGCCGCCGTAGCGCCCGAAGCGGCCCAGCTGATTGGGCCGCACCGCCGGCTCCAGCTCAGCGGCGCTGGGCCGATCTGCCAGGGGCTGGGGGGTGCTGGTCACCGCAAAACAGCAAGGGAAAATGCAGCCTAGGGAGCGGGTGGTGCCAGGGGCGGCCAGCCATAGGGCTCCACGATGCGGATCTTGCCTTTCCCCTGGCGGCAGCTGCTGGAGGCGGCTGGGCCCACCGGGGTGTTGTTGAGCTTTAGGCCCACCTCGGCGCAGCTTTCGGGCCCAAGGGGATCGGCAAAGCGCAGCCGCACCACATTCAGATCCAGGGGCGGTAGATCCATGGCAAAGGGGCCCCGCCAGCTAAGAAACTCAGCAAAGCGAGCTAAGGGCCATGGGCAAGGGGGGATGGCAGGAGTTCAGCAGTGCCGATGCATTGGGGCGGCCCGAAGGGAAGCCCGCTGCCCATTCGCCCCGCAGCCAGCAGCGGGTGAGGGTGCAGCGCACCAAGGCGGGCAAGGGGGGCAAAACCGTCACCGTGATCACTGGGCTGGAGCTGGGGGAGGCGGAGCTGAAGGCTTTGCTCAAACAGCTCAAGGCCGCTGCCGGCACCGGCGGCACCCTGAAGGACGGCCTGGTGGAGTTGCAGGGGGACCAGCTGGCGGTGGCCTTAGAAGCCCTTGGGAAAGAGGGCTTTCGGCCAAAGCAGGCGGGCGGTTAAGGGCTGCCCTTGGGCCGATGTCTTGAAAATGACTAGGGGTAAATAGTCATTCTTTGGCTTGGGCTCGCGGCGCTTGGTTTTTCGCCCCTGGTTTGCTGCTTGGGGCGATGGGGGCCAAGGGTTTGCAGCGTTGCCTCAGCAGTTTCACCAGTTGGTTGGCGCCATCGGGCTGGCCCTGGAGGCTGAAGGCCTCCTGTTCCAGGCGGCGGTCTTTTACGTGGTAACTGCTCCAGAGGATCGCGCTGATTTCGTGCTCAATCAGCGGCGTTAGCGGGGCGGGCACCCCCAGGGGGGTGAGCTTGCCCTGGGGGCAACTCTGGGCCGCATGCACCGCCTCATGGATCAGGGTTTGGCGGCCGATGCCCAGCTCAAAGGTCACCGGGTGCACCCAAACCGTGCGGCTGCCGCTTTCAAATAAGCCATAGGCGCCGGCCTTCGGCGGTTGCTCCCAGCGCAGCTGGAACCCCTGGCGCTGCAGTTCCTTGGTAAGGGGGCGCAATTCCGGCGGAATCAGCGGCGCCGGGGGCAGTTGCAGCAGCAGGGGCAGCACGGGATTTCCAGGGGGCAGGGGCAAGGGCGAGAATTGCCGTCCTTAGCTTGGCGCCCCCCATGACTGTTGCCACCAACATCGTTTGGCACGAGGCCTCGGTGGATCGGGCGGCCCGGGCCCAGCAGCGGGGCCACCGCAGCGCCATCCTCTGGTTCACCGGCCTTTCCGGTTCTGGCAAGAGCAGCCTTGCCAATGCCCTAAATGCCGAACTGTTTGGCCGCGGGCTTTCCACCTACGTGCTCGATGGCGACAACGTGCGCCATGGGCTCTGCAAAGACCTGGGCTTCTCCGATGCCGACCGGGAGGAGAACATCCGCCGCATTGGTGAGGTGGCCAAGCTGTTCCTCGATGCCGGCGTGATCACCCTCACCGCCTTCGTGTCGCCCTTCCGGGCTGACCGCGATCGGGCCCGGGCCCTGGTGGCGGCCGGTGATTTCATTGAGATCCATTGCGCCGCAGACCTGGCCGTGTGCGAGGGCCGCGATCCCAAGGGGCTTTATGCCAAGGCCCGGGCAGGCCAGATCAAAGACTTCACTGGCATCTCCAGCCCCTACGAGCAGCCTGAGGCCCCTGAGCTGCGAGTTGATTCAGGCAGCCAGACCCTTCAGGAGAGTGTCGCCCAGGTGATCAGTTACCTGGAGGAGCGCAGCATTGTTGCTGGCTAGGAATGGGCTTTGCCCGCCGCCCGGACCAGTCCTTAGGCGTTTCTTATCCCATCCTTGAGCGCTGCTTAAGCCTGGGCGCTTAGAGACGCATTGCAATTGATTGGCAAGCCCAATTTGGTTGGCGCTGCTCCTAAAGAAATTTTGTGCGGCTGAGTTGTGAAACCTGAGCTGCTTTTTCCTACGCCGCTGTGGTCATTTCAGTGTGAGGACTCTGCCCTGATAATTGCTGCACTTGCTCGAGTCTTATCCCTGCGGGAAGAGGATCCCGTGGGTTTAAGTATTACTAACGTGGGGGGCTGGCACAGTGCTAACAATCTTCTGGATGAACCGCTGCTTGCCCCTTTGTTTCGCTGGATTGCAGCTTGTTGTCAGGGGGCTTTCGCCGAGCTGGGCTGGGATTTTAGATTGGCAAGTCCCAGTTTTAATAATGCTTGGGCGATGGTGAATGGGCCAGGCGATTGCACTAGGGCGCATTTGCATCCAAACTCATTGTTTAGTGGTGTGATTTATTTGCAGGCCACTGAAGGGGCTGGATCAATTGCTTTTCTGGATCCCCGCAGTGGAGCTCAGATGCTTCATCCTCCCTTAACCGAGGCTAGCGCTGAATGGTTGTCTGGACGCCTATCTCGGCAGCCCGCCGTTGGGAGGATGCTGCTTTTCCCTTCTTGGATTTGGCATGAGGTTGAGCCCAGCGCTGATCATGCTGAGCGGGTATGCATTGCCTTCAATGTAGGCATGAAGCGACAGGGGGGTGATGCCATGCAAATAGACGGAGGAATCTGAAGTTAAAGCGTCTTGCTTGCAAGCCTTAATAAACCCTTCGTCTGCTGATTGTTTTCCCATAACCAAGGTTTGGCAAGCTGGTGGAACTGGTTGTAGGCGTTGTTCTGCAGCCCGTGTCCCATTCCAAGAATTCAATGGCTTCTCTGCTTAAAGCGTTGACCCCTGGGTTTACCGTCAAGGAGGTCTACAACATTGGCACCACTGTTGGAAGCTACACGCCAACGGGAGTTCCCGATGGTATTGGTGCTTTTTTGTTGCCTGATGAACGCACCCGGCGCATTCTTGTAAATAGCGAGATTGGTACAAGCCTTGGCAGTTCCTATGCATTGGCCAATGGCACTTCCTTGGTGGGGGCACGGATTAGTTACTTAGACGTTAAGGATGGCGCGGTTGTGGCCAGCGGCCTCGCCTACGACAAGATCTATGATCGCTTTGGTACTTTGGTAACCAAGGCTTCTCAGGTTAATGAATTGGCGGCTGGGGCCCCAGGGGTAGATACTTACGGGTTTGAACGTTTCTGTTCTGCAAATTTGGTGGAAGCCAACCCTTTTGGGGCGGGTAAAGGTCCAGTAGATCGCATTTTCCTTTTGGGAGAAGAGCAGGATAACGGTCAGGCTGTAGTTCTTGATGTTGCCGGTAATGCCCTCTGGGTTGCCCCTGACCTTGGCCGTGGTGGCTGGGAATCGGCAACCGCTTTGGATACTGGCTCCACCACTACGGTGGCTTATTTGCTGGGTGATGACGGCCCCAATGCCTGCCCTCTTTACCTTTATGTGGGTACAAAGACTGGCACTGATTTCTTGGGTCGCAATGGTTTGAAGGGCGGGCAGCTTTATGTGTGGAAGCCCACTGATTCAACCAAGACGAACCACGCAGGAATTGCCGTAAGCACCACTGCCGCTGGCAGCTGGGTGGCTCTGAATGCCAAGGATGCCACTAAGGCTGGTCAGACTGGTTACGACTCCCAGGGCTACAAAAGTGACACCACGCTTCGCACAGAAGCTGCTGCCCTCGGCGCCTGGTTTGGTTACCGGGTAGAGGATGTGGATGTGAATCCCAACAAGTTCAGCCAAGTTGCTTTTAACACAACTGGCGGCACCACTGCAAATACCCTTGCTGGTGTAGATGATGTCTACGGCAGCGTCTGGACGATGGACCTGACCTTTGGTTCCGACGGTAAGCCCGCCGCCAGCACCATTAAGCACCTCTATAATGGAGATGTGGCTGGCTTACAGGTAAACGGCCTGCGTAGTCCCGATAACCTTGATTGGTCGGCAGATGGCAACCTTTATGTGAACGAGGATAAGTCAACCTCTGCTACCGCTTGGGGCACCCAGGAGGCCAGCGTCTGGAAGCTGAATCCCACCACTGGCGTTGCCGAACGCTTCATTCAGGTGGATCGCAACGCAGCCCTGCCAACTGGGCAGGCTGAAAGTGCCGCATCTAAGGCCGTTGTTGGTAACTGGGAAACCAGTGGCATCCAGGATGTTTCAAACCTCTATGGCCACCCCGCCGGCACTGATTTCTTCTTAGATGTTCAGGCCCATGGGGTAACTGGCGGCACGATTGACAGCCTCAAGCTTGTGGAAGGTGGTCAAATTGATCACGTGACCTCGGCCCGTACTTTTACGCGGCTACTTGATCCGCTTACGGGTCAGCATTTGCAAACTGCAGATGCTTCTGAAGTGGCGGCAGCATCTGGCGCTGGCTGGAAGGCTGAAGGTTCGTCCTTCAGTCTTGCCCCTGTTCCTGCTTCCTTGCCGACCAGCACTGGTTTCAATGTTGTTAGCCGTTTGTATCATTCAAACGGAGATCACCTGCTGACTACTTCTGCTTCTGAAATTGCGGCGGCCAAGCAAATTGGCTATCGCCTCGAAGGTGAGATAGGTACGGTTAGCGCGGGTTCAACTGCCAACGCCCGCCAAGAAATTCAGCGCCTATTCAAGTATGGTCAGCACTTTTACACTGATAACAGTGCTGAGTCAGCTAGTCTGATTGCCAGTGGCTGGTCGAAGGAGTCTTCCCTTGGTTGGGTCTGATTCTGATTAGATCTGCTATTTTCTTGGGTTTTATCGCTTAATTTAAAGGCCCCCGATTGGGGGCCTTTTTTATTTTCAGTTGTTTAGGATTTGAATTGATTTGTTTGAAGTTTCAAGAGTTTGATCTTGCTCGCCATCAGTGGCGATTTTTAAATACAAGGCATCAAGCAAGGTTTTGAGCACGCTGGCCACAGGTACGGCCAGCAGCAGGCCCAGCAGTTCCCCCAGGCCCAGCAGGGAGCCGGCCCGGGCCCCGAGGGGCAGGCTGAATAACAACCAGGCCGGTTGTAGGCCCACAATGCTGCCCATCAAGCGGGGGCTAATCAGTTGATCCACCACCTGGCCCACGCTGATGGCGGCGGCCAGCACCTCCAGGCCCGTGCGGGGATCTTCCACCGCCAGCACTGTGCTCACCAGGGTGATTGTGAGCGCACTGGCATAGGGCACCAGGGTGGTGAAGCCGATCAACAGGGCAAACACCACTCCGTAGGGAATCTGCAGCAGGGTGAATACACCAATCTGCAGGCCACTGAGAATCAGGGCGATCAATACCTGGCCGGCGAAGTAACCGCGGAAGGTGCGATTGAGGCTGGTAACCACCAGGTTGCGCCAGTCGTGGGGGATCCAGCGGGCCAGGCCGCTGCTGATTGATTCGCCCCCCAGCAGTAAAAATACGGCCAGCACCAGCACGATCACGGTGTTTACCGTGAGGCCGAGGGTGGCACTGAGCAAGCTCAACAACTGTTGGCTGAAGCTGCGGGCCAGGCGGCTGGAACGGGCCAGCAGGTCATCGGTGAGCGTGCTGAAGTCTGTGGGCCAGCCCCGTTCAGCGGCCAAATTCTGCAGATGATTTAGTAACTCCTGGGCCTGCACCAACCAGCCGGGAATCGCATTCACCAGTTCCGCCAATTGTTCGATCAGCCGCGGCACCAGCCAGAGGGCCGCCAACACCAAGCCCCCGAGGGTGAGCCCCAGCACCAGCCCTAGGCTGAGGGCCCGGGGCATGCCCCGCCCCTGGAGCCAACGGCTGGGAATATCCAGCAGGAAAGCAATCAGGGCAGCGGTAAGAAAGAGGGCGGGGAAGGGGGCTAGGGGCAGCAGTAATTGCCGCAGCACAAACAGGTTGAGCACCAGCAGTGGTAGGGCGAAGCTGAGCCGCAACCAGCGGGGGGGCCAGGTAAGTTTTCCCGGTTCTATACCTAATTTTTCAATCATCGCGTTCCGCCAGGTAACGGGCGCTGCCCAGTTCCTGTAGGCGTTGGTCTTTGGCTTCCACCATGGCGCGCAGATCCTGGCGGTAGCTGTTTAGGGCCTGGCGCAGTTCCGGATCGGCAATCGCCAGGATCTGCAGGGCCAGCAGGCCAGCATTGGTGGCGTTGCCGATCGCCACCGTGGCCACGGGGATGCCAGCGGGCATCTGCACGATCGAATAGAGCGAATCCAGCCCACTCAGAGCCTTGCTGGCCACCGGCACGCCGATCACCGGCAGGCTGGTGAGGGCTGCCACCATGCCCGGCAGGTGGGCGGCACCGCCGGCACCGGCGATCAACACCTGCAGGCCCCGAGCTTCGGCGGCCTCGGCATAGCTGGCCATGGCCAGGGGGGTGCGGTGGGCGGAAAGCACCCGCACCTCATGGGCCACCCCAAATTCCTCGAGCACCTCCACGGCCGCCTGCATACAGGGCAGATCCGAGTCGCTGCCCATCACCACTCCCACCCGCGGATTCCTTGCCATCGGCAGACTGCCTCTTGCAGGCATTCTCCCCCCGTTTCTCCCCAATGAAGTGGCATACCAACCTGCGCCTGCCCAGTGGCCCAGAAACCAGTGACCAGCGCTGGCGCCTGGGGGTGGATCGGAAAGGTTGCATTGCCAGCCTCGAACCGCTGGCCGCCGGCAGTGCTGGGGCTGGCGAGAACTGGGGGGGGGATTGGCTCAGTCCGGCGGGGGTGGATCTGCAGATCAATGGGGGCCTCGGCCTGCCTTTCCCTGAGCTGGTGCCAGGGCAATTGCCGTTGCTGATCGAGCTGCTGGAGCTGCTCTGGCGTGATGGGGTGGAGGCGATCAGCCCCACCTTCGTGACCTGTGGGGTGGCCCCCCTGCGCCAGGGGCTGGCGTTGCTGGAGGAGGCCCGGCGCCTGCATCAACCGGGCCGCTGCCGCCTGCTGGGTGCCCACCTGGAGGGGCCCTTCCTGGCCCCCAGCCGCCGCGGCGCCCACCCGGCGGAACACCTCTGTGCTCCGTCGCTGGAGGCCCTAGATGCCCGGATTGCTGGTTTTGAGCACTCGATTGCCCTGGTAACCCTGGCGCCGGAGTTGGAGGGGGCCGCCGCTGTGATCGAGGCCCTAGGCCAGTGGGGGATTTTGGTGAGCCTGGGCCATAGCGAAGCCGATGAGGCCCAGGCCCGCACGGCCTATGGCCAGGGGGTGGCGATGCTCACCCATGCCTTCAATGCGATGCCAGGCCTGCAGCACCGGGCCCCGGGCCCCCTGGGGGCGCTGCTGGATTTCCCCCAGGTGGCCCTGGGTTTGATTGCCGATGGCGTGCATGTGGCGCCCTCAATGGCGGTGTTGTTGCAGCGGCTCTGGCCAGAACAGCTGGTGCTGGTGAGTGATGCCCTCGCCCCCTATGGCCTGCCCCCCGGCTCCTACCCCTGGGATGACCGCGAGATCGAAGTGGAAAACGGCAGCTGCCGCCTGGCTGACGGCACCCTGGCGGGCACCAGCCTCGGCCTGCTGGCGGGGGTGCAGCGCCTGGCCCAATGGACTGGGGAGCCAGCGGCGGCGATCCGGGCGGCCACGGTGCTGCCCCGGCGGCTGATCGGTGAACTGCGGCCGGTGCAGGAGCAGTTGTTGGGTCAGCCCTTCAGCGAAACCCTGCGCTGGCAGCCACCAGCCGCTGGGGCAGCGCTGAGCTGGCGGCGGAACGGGTAGGGTCCGGCTGGTTTTGCCCCCGCTGTGATGAGTTCCCCCTCCCCCCAAGACACGGCTCGGGTGGCCGAAAAGGCGGAGGTGCAGCAGTACTTCAACAGCACCGGCTTTGAGCGCTGGAACCGCATCTATAGCGATAGCGATGAGGTGAACCGGGTGCAGCGCAATATCCGCATCGGCCACCAGAAAACCGTCGACAACGTGTTGGCCTGGCTGGGGGAAGACGCTGACCTGGCCCAGCGCAGTTTCTGTGATGCCGGTTGTGGGGTGGGCAGCCTCAGCCTGCCTTTGGCCCAGTTGGGGGCCGCTGAGGTGGCCGCCAGCGACCTGTCGGAGGCGATGGTGCTGGAGGCCCAGCGCCGGGCAACGGAGGCGGGCCTCGCCGGCGGGCGGCTGCAATTCACGGCCTCCGATCTGGAGAGCCTCAACGGCAGCTACGACACGGTGATCTGTCTGGATGTGTTCATCCACTACCCCCAGGAGCAGGCGGAAGCGATGGTGCGCCACCTGGCGGGCCTGGCCCAGCGGCGTTTGATCGTGAGCTTTGCCCCCTACACGCCGTTGTTGGCCCTGCTTAAGGGAATTGGTCAGCTGTTTCCAGGCCCCAGCAAAACCACCCGGGCCTACACCCTGCGGGAGACAGGCATCGTGGCCGCCGCCGCCGCCGTTGGCTTCCAGCCCGTGCGCCGCAGCCTCAACCAGGCCCCCTTTTATTTCTCAAGGCTGATTGAGTTCAGCAAGGGCTGAGCCCGGCGGCGGCGGGGCGCTCAAGTTGAGCAGTGTTTGGTTTGCCAGCAGCAAGCGCAGGCGTTGGGCGTGCAGCTGGTAGCCGCCGTCGCCCGGTAGCGCCGTGGCACTACAGCTGCCATCGGCCCGGTAGAGCGGATCCCCCAGCAGGGGGGCACCGATGGCGGCGGTGTGGATGCGGATCTGGTGGGGGCGGCCGGAGCTGATTTCCACCTCCACCAGGCAGGCGTCGGCCCGGCGTTCCAGCAGGGTGAGGCAACTGGCGGCCGCCAGGGCTTGGCGATCGGCGGGTAGGGCGGCCGCCCAGATCGAGCCCAGCAACGGATGGGGGCGGCGGCCGATCGGCGTTGTGATCGCTAGGGGTTGGCCTGGCTGTAGCTCCGGGGGCAGCGGCGCCGTTAGGGCGCGATAAACCTTTTGGCAGTCGCTGTTATTGGCCGTGCGGCTGCTCTCCCGCAGCCGGGCACTGAGCCAGGCGCGGCTCTCGGGCTGGCGGGCGCACACCAGCAGCCCCGAGGTGAAGCGCCCAAGTCGATGCACCGGCCGCGGCGCCGTAGCGCCATAGCGCTGGGCCAGCAAGCCCAACACGGTGTGATTCAGGAAGCCCCCCGCCGGCAGCACCGGCAGGCCCCTGGGTTTGTTGATTACCAGCAGATCACCGTCGTCGTGCAGCAGCTGCCACTGGTCTGGCACCGGCGGCTCCTGCCAGGGGGGCCGCCGCCAGCTCAGCTGGTCACCGCAGGCCAGGGGCAGGGAGGCGCTAACGGGGACGCCATTGAGCTCTAGTTCCCCCGCCGCCAAGCGCTCGGCCCAGCACTGGGCGGAGGAATGGGGATAGCGGCCCGCATAGAAACTGATCAGATCAAGGCCCGCCTGGGCCGGGCTGATCCGATCCCGGTAGGTCCAGCCGTTATTCCACGAGGCTGTTTTCAAGGGCGTAACGCACCAGTTCGGTGCGGCTGGAGGTGCCGGTTTTGGCAAACAGGCGGCTCACATATTTCTCCACGTTGCGAATCGAGGTTTCGAGCCGCCGGGCGATTTCCTTGTTCATCAAGCCTTCCGCCACCAGCTGCAGCACGCTGGCTTCCCGTGGGGTGAAGGCGTGGTCTACGGGCTGGCCAGGACGTTTGCTGCCGCCCCCCTGGAGCAGCGAGCGGATTTCAGTGATCTGTTTGGCCATCTGGCCCAGGTCGGTGTCGGCGTAGCGGGCCGCCTCCCGCAGCAGCCGCTCCTGGCGTTGCACCACGTTGCGCACCCGGGCCACCAGTTCGTCGGGATCGAAGGGTTTGGGGATGTAGTCATCCACCCCAGCGCGGAAGCCGGCGATCCGATCGGCGGTCATGCCCTTGGCGGTGAGGAAGATCACCGGGGTGCCCCCCAGGCGCTCGTCTGCCCGCAGTCGGGCCAGCAGCCCGAAGCCATCCACCCGCGGCATCATCACGTCGCTGAGCACCACATCGGGCAGTTCCTGCTGGGCCTTCTCCCAGCCCTCTTCCCCGTCCTGGGCGGTGGTTACTTGGAAGCCTTCGTCTTCGAAATAGGCCTGCACCGCCGTGCGTAGGCCCGGCTCGTCGTCTACGAGCAGCACCCTGGGCGGCGCATTGAGGAACTGCTCGGTGGCAGCGGCATTGGCATCCGTGCTGGTGCTGTCCATGGCGGCGCCGCGATCAGTTCGTGCCCGGACTTTATCGAGCGTTCCCGGGCAGCAGATGCTCCCGCTCGATCAGCATGCCGCTGAAGCCCAGTTTGCGGGCGATGGCCTGGAGGCTGTTGGGGTCTTTGCCGGCCTGGTCCGGGAAGCAGGCGGCCCACCAAACCAGGTGGGATAGGCGGTTGTGGGGCCCCACGGCGCCACCGGGGTTGAGTTCCAGCATCAGCAGCTGGCTGCCGGTGCTGGTGATCCGGGCCGGGGATGCCTGGTCACAGCGCACGGTTTCGTTGCGCACCTTCACGTCATTCACTTTTTCTTGCCAGAGCTTCAGGCGTTTGCCCTGGGGGATGTCTTCCGCGGGGCGGATCGCATAAATGCCCGTTACCTCCTTGCCATAGGGGATCGTGCGTTCCTCCAGCAGCACCAGGCCCGGCGGCCGATAGGACTCCGGGCGCTGCATATCCAACCCCTGGGCCACGCTGAGGGCCAGGCCCAGGGCCAGGGGGGTGATTAGGGCCATCGGCTAGATCGGCAGCATCCCGTCAGCATGGGCCCACTGCTTCCCCCCAGGCACCACCAGTGGCCGCTGCGCCGATCTACTTCGACCACCAGGCCAGCACCCCCTGTGATCCGGCGGTGGTGGCGGCGATGGCGCCCTATTGGAGTGACGATTTCGCCAATCCCTCCAGCCGCAACCATCGGCCCGGGCTAGCCGCCGCCGCCGCCGTGGAAACCGCCCGCCGCCGCCTCGCTGGGGCCCTGGGGGTGCCGGCCGAAGCGGTGCTGTTTACCAGTGGTGCCACCGAAGCCAACAACCTGGCGATCAAGGGCCTCTGTGAAGCGCGAATGGGGCAGGGGCGCCACCTGGTGACCGTGGCCACGGAGCACCGGGCGGTGCTCGACCCCTGCCGCTACCTGGAGCGCCTTGGCTTTGCCCTCACGGTGCTGCCGGTGCCCGCCAGTGGTTTGCTGGATCCGGCGGCCCTAGGGGCCGCCCTGCGGCCCGACACGGTGCTGGTGAGTGTGATGGCCGCCAACAACGAGATCGGGGTGCTGCAGCCCCTGGCGGCGATCGGCGCCCTCTGCCAGGCCCGCGGGATCGCCTTCCATTGCGATGGGGCCCAATGGCTGGGTCACCTGCCGCTGCGGCCCCTGGACTGGGGCATTGATCTGCTCAGTTTCAGCGGCCATAAGTTTTATGGACCCAAGGGCATTGGCGCCCTGGTGCTGGCGCCGGGGGTGGAGATCGCCCCACAAATCCATGGGGGCGGCCAGGAGCGGGGCCTGCGCAGCGGCAGTGTGGCCACCCCCTTGGTGGTGGGTTTGGCGGAGGCGTTGGCACGGGCCCTGGCCGATGCCCCCCAGCGGCAGCAACGGCTGCTGGCCCTGGGCGAACGCTTGCGGCTGGGCCTGGAGGCGCTGGGGGGCATTGCTGTGAATGGCGCCCTGGAGCCGCGCTTGGCCCACAACCTCAATGTGAGCGTGGCCGGGGTGGATGGGGGAAGGCTGCACCGGGCCCTGCGCCAGCAGCTGGCGGTGAGTGGCGGCTCGGCCTGCAGCAGTGCCACGGGGGAACCCTCCCATGTGTTGCGGGCCCTGGGCCTCAGCCGCGCCGCGGCGGCGGCATCTGTGCGCTTTGGGCTCGGCCGCGGCACCACAGACCTGCAAATTGAGCAGACCCTGGCCAGCATGGGAGAGATCGTTAAACGGTTGCGCCAGCCATGACCTCCCCTGAGCTTGCCCTGGTACCACCCCTGGGCCGCCTGGCCCCCGGCGCCGCCCTGCGGGAGGGCTGGCGGGCCTTTTGCCTGGCCCCCTGGCCCTTTGTGGGTTTCACCCTGCTGCTCAATGCCCTGGTGGTGGTTTCCTCGCTGCTGCCCGTCGTTGGCACCCTGGCCAGCCTGGTGATCACCTTCTGGGGGGCGGTGGGGCTCTATCGGGGCGCCTGGAGTGCCCTGGAGGGGCGCCGCCCCGACTGGCGCTGTTTCAGCCGCTGGGATGGGGCCGCCGTGACCCGGATCTTTCTGGCGGGCTTGCTGATCGCCGCCCTTTGTTTATTGGTGCTGTTGCCCACCCTGTTGCTCGGTTTTGGCCTCTGGTGGATCAAGGAGGCCCTGGTGTTGCTGCCGGCCCTGGTGGCGGTGCTGGGCTTGGTGTTGCTCAGCTGTAGCCAGCAGTTCCTGCAGCCGGTGTTGCTGTTTCAGGAAACCGATCCGTTTGTGGCCATGGGCCGCAGCCATCGGGTGCTGATCGGCCAATGGCAGGGACTTTTGGAGCTGATCACCCTTTTGTTTCTGCTGGGGTTGGCCGGTTTATTGGCCCTGGGGGTGGGGGTGTTTGTGGCCCAGCCCCTGGTGGCCTGTGTGCAGATCGCCGCCTTCCGCCAGTTGTTTGGCCATCAAGATCGCACCGGTGTGATGGCGGCCTAAAAGCTGCGGGGGCCGCCGCTGAGCAGCCCAAAGGCGGCCAAGCCCACCAGGGTGAGCAGGGCCTGGGCCAGGCGGCTCACCAGCATCCCGGCCACCACCGCCAAGCCCACCTGCAGCGACCGCCCCAGGGCGCCGGAGGAGGCAAACAATTCACCGAGGCTGGCCCCAATAAGGGGTCCCAGCAGCGCCCCCAGCAGCGGCCCCCCCACGGGCAGGCTGGGCAACAGCCCCAATACGCCCACCAGCAAACCGATCCCGGCGCCGATGTAGGCCCAGCGGCTGGCCTGCAGCTTGGCGGCCCCCAGCAACACCCCGAGGGCATCGGCCCCCCAACCCAACACCAAAATCACCAGGGCGGCCACCAGGCAGGGCCAACCCGCCGCCCAGCCCACGGCCCAACACCAGAGCCCAGCGCCGAGGGGCAGCAGGATCAAGCCCGGCAGCACCGGCAGCACCACCCCCGGCAGGGCCACCAGCTGGATCAGCAGCGCCAGCCACCAGGCGGCGGCCAGGGGTAGGGGAAAGGCCATCAGCCCTCCGGCTCCTGACGTTCCGCCAGCCGCAACTTGGCGGAGCGCGAGCGGGGATTCAGGGCTTCTTCCTCTGCAGTAGCGATCAGCGGTTTGCGGCTGAGCACCCGCAGGCGGGGGTCTGCCTTGAAGCGGTTTTTCACCAAACGATCCTCGAGGGAATGGAAGCTGATCACCGCCAGGCGTCCCCCCGGCTGCAGCCAGGCGGGGGCCTGGTCGAGCAGTTGTTCCAGCACCCCCAACTCATTGTTCACGCCAATGCGCAGGGCCTGGAAGCTGCGGGTGGCGGCGTGGATGCGGCCATGGCGTTGTTTGGGCGGATAACAACCGGCGATGGCGTAGGCCAGGGCGGCGGTGCCGCGCTCCCCTTGGTTCCAGGGGCGTTCGGCCACCAGCTTGCGGGCGATGCGGCGGGCCAGGCGCTCTTCCCCGTAGTGGAAAAGCAGATCGGCCAGTTCGGTTTCCGTGAGGCGATCGAGCAGGGCGCCGGCGGTTTCGCCGCCCCCTTGGGGGTTCATCCGCATGTCGAGGGGGCCATCGGTGCGGAAGCTGAAGCCCCGTTCCGGCACATCCAGCTGGGGGCTGCTCACCCCCAGGTCCGCCAGCACCGCCAGCAGCGGTTCCGTTGGCTGGTAGGCGGCGAAGTTGCTGGCTACCAGCTGCACCCGCCCCGGGAAGCGGCCCAGCTCGGCGCTGGCGGCGGCCAGGGCGGCGGGGTCCTGGTCGAGGCCGATCAGGCGCCAACCGGGATGGGCCTCCAGCAGCAGGGCGCTGTGGCCGCCGCCGCCCACGGTGGCGTCTAGCAATACCCCCTCGGCGGGCAAGGGGGCAAAGGCCTCCAGCACCTGGGCCGGTAGCACCGGCTGGTGGTCAAAGGCAGGCGGGGCAGGGGGGGAGGGGCTATTCAGGGGGCTTGGCGTCGCTGGCGACAGTGCGGTTTCCAGCTCCTTCCTAGGATCAGCGCAGCGATCGCCTCGGCCCATGACGCAGCTGGAAACGCGCACCGAGCCGATGGTGCTGAATTTTGGCCCCCACCACCCCTCGATGCACGGGGCATTTCGGCTGGTGGTCACCCTCGATGGCGAGGACGTGGTCGACTGTGAGCCGGTGATTGGCTACCTGCACCGGGGGGTGGAGAAAATCGCCGAAAGCCGCACGAATGTGATGTTCGTGCCCTACACCAGCCGCTGGGATTACGCCGGGGGGATGTTCAACGAGGCGATCTCGGTGAATGCCCCGGAGCGGCTTGCCGACATAAAGGTGCCGCGGCGGGCTAGCTACATCCGTGTCTTGATGCTGGAGCTCACCCGCATCGCCAACCATTTGCTCTGGCTTGGTCCATTCCTGGCGGACGTGGGCGCCCAAACGCCCTTCTTCTACATCTTCCGGGAACGGGAGATGATCTACGACCTCTGGGAGGCCGCCACCGGCCAGCGGATGGTGAACAACAACTATTTCCGCATCGGTGGGGTGGCGGCGGATTTGCCCTATGGCTGGTTGGAGAAGTGTGAGGATTTCTGCAATTGGTTTGCCGTTAAGATTGATGAATACGAAAAGCTGATCACCAACAACCCGATCTTCCTGCGGCGGATTGAGGGCTTGGGGGTGATCACCAAGGAACAGGCGATCAACTGGAGTTTGTCTGGACCGATGTTGCGGGCCTCTGGAGTGCCCTGGGATTTGCGCCGGGTGGATAACTACGAGTGCTACGCAGATTTCGATTGGGATGTGGCCACGGCCACGGAGGGTTGTTGCTATGCCCGTTATCGGGTGCGGATTCAGGAGATGCGTGAATCGCTGAAGATCCTGCGCCAGGCCCTTAAGCAGATCCCCGGTGGACCCACTGAAAATCTCGAGGCCCGCCGCCAGCTGGAAGGAAAGACCAGCGAGTTTTATGGCTTTGATTATCAGATCGTGGCCAAGAAGGTGGCACCCACCTTCAAGATTCCCAATGGTCAGCTTTATACCCGGCTGGAATCTGGCAAGGGTGAACTGGGCGTATTCATCATTGGCAACAACGATGTAACCCCCTGGCGTTGGAAGATCCGGGCGGCGGATTTCAATAATCTGCAGATCCTGCCCCACCTACTTAAGGGGGTAAAGGTGGCAGATATCATGGCGATCCTGGGGTCAATTGATGTGATTATGGGCTCGGTGGATCGCTAAGGGGGAGTTATTTTGCTGCCGCTTAATCCGCCCCAGAAGCCGCCCCTAAAAGACGACTATTTATTGCTATGCCGCACGGTGCGTTTTGGCGACACCGATGCGGCTGGGGTGATGCATTTCCACCAGTTGCTGCGCTGGTGCCATGAGGCCTATGAGGAGAGCCTCGAAAAGTTCGGCATCGCCGCCGCCGAGCTCTTCCCCCGGCCTGGGGCCCCCCCGGCCCTGCTGCTGCCGATCGTGCATTGCAGCGCCGATTACCGGGCGCCTTTGGTGTGTGGTGATCCTTTGACCATCCAGCTGCAGCCCCGGGCCCTGGATCCCACGGCCTTTGAGGTGAGCTATGCCTTCAGCTCTGGCGGCCAGCCGGTGGCCCAGGGCCTCACCCGCCATGTGTGCCTGGGCGCCAGCGATCGGCGCCGGGCGCCGTTGCCGGAGGCGATTGGTCGCTGGCTTGAGGCGTCAGCCCTAGCCTGAGCCGATGACCAGCCTTGCTGCCGCAGCATCCGGGGGCAGAGGTGTGGCTGTTTGGCTCCCTAGCCCGTGGCGACTGGGATGCTTTTTCTGATGTGGATCTGTTGGCGATTGCCCCCACGCCCCCCTTGGCCGATGCCCTTGCCGATGCGCTGCTGGCTGAAAGCCTGGCCGACGACGTGATCGCCCTCAGCCAGAGCCGTTGGCAGAGCCTGCGGGGTGGGGATGACCCCTATTGGCGGGCCATTGGCCGGGAAGCCCTGCGCCTGGATCAGCCATGACCCCGAGGGTGGAGGCCTTGGGCGTTTAGGGCCCAGGTTTGCCAGCGTTGGCGTTCCCATTTGCCTTGGGCGTTAGGAGCCAACTCGGGGCATAGCAACCAGCTTTTTGGTCGTTCTGCTGGGGGCAGGGCCGCTGCCCTGGCACGGAGGTTTGCCACCGCCGCCGGACCGTCTGCGGCGCTGCTGGGCCGCACCAGTGCCACTAGGCGCTGGCCCCATTCGGGATCCGGCAGCCCCAGCACCAGCAGGGCGGCCACGCCGGGGGTTTGGGCTAGGGCTGCTTCGATTTGTTCTGGGAACACCGTGGCGCCACCGCTGTTGAGGGCCCCATCCAGTCGACCAAGCACCTGCAATCCGGCTGGGCCTAGGGAGCCGGCATCGCCACTGCTCCACCAGCCGCTGGCATCGGCAAACGGTTGCACCTGGGGGCCCGCCAACCAGCCTGGACTCAGCCGTTGGCAGCGCACCTGGATCGCCTGGTGGCTGGGGTCGATTTGCAAGCTCACATCAGCCAGCGGTTGGCCGCAGCCGTTGGTTCCTGCCAGGAAGGCTGCGGGATCCAAGGCCGTCACCATCGCTGCTGTTTCCGTGGCGCCGTAGCAAGGGGCCAGCCGCAATTGGCGCTGCCGGGCTTGCTCAGCCAGCGCTGGGCTCAGCCCCGCTCCCCCCACCCAGATCAGCGCAAAGCCTTGGAGCCAAGCCACACCGCTGGGATCAGCCAGCAGCCTTTGCAGTTGGGTGGGCACCAGCGACAGCAGAAACTCACGGCCCTGCAATTCCCCACTGCTGGCTTGGTGTTCCAGCAGCGTTGCCGGTGTCTTCAGTTGCTCCGGGCTCAATTCCAGCAGCGGCACCCCCCACACCCGCGCCCGCACCTGGGGCATCAGCCCCCCCATGTGGTGGCCCGGCAGCGGATTGACCACGGCGACCCGTTCGGGGTCGAGGCCGATCGAGCTCAGCCAGGCGCCGCAACTGGCGGCGGCGGCCTCCAGGTGGCTCCAGGGCTGCAGGCACCAGCGGCGACCACTTTTGCTTTCATCACTGCCGCCACCACTACTGCCGCCACTGCCGATCACCAGCCCCGGACCCGCCGGCAGCTCTTGGCAGGCGGCTAGGGCCTGTTCACCAGCCCCGCGTTCCTGGGGCGAGCTCAGCAGTTGCCACATTTATCGGCTGGCCTTGGCGACCATTCTTAACGAAGCTGGACGAACACACCTCCGGCAACACAGCTCCGTCAGCACAGTCCCGGCAGCACAGTCCCGCCAGCACAGCTCCGGCAGCACAGTTCCGTCAGAACAGATCCGCCAACTCTCTTGAAAATGACTAGGGTCATATGACTAGGGTCATATTCAATAGAGGCTGGATTGTAGAGATTGGCCAAAGGCTCTAGTTGAGATAGCCCAAAGGCGCTAGTTGAGATAGGCCAAAGGCGCTAGTTGAGATAGGCCAAAGGCGCTAGTTGAGATAGCCCAAAGGCGCTAGTTGAGATAGCCCAAAGGCGCTAGTTGAGATAGGCCAAAGGCGCTAGTTGAGATAGGCCAAAGGCGCTAGTTGAGATAGCCCAAAGGCGCTAGTTGAGATAGGCCAAAGGCGCTAGTTGAGATTGATCAAAGGCGCCAGTTGAGATAGCCCAAGGCGAGATTGGCCAGTCAGCAGCTCAAAAAATTTACACCAGGGCAGCTGCCCACACCCCCGCAGGCTCGGGGCCTGCCAACTCACCGCTGGCGCCCCAGCCGGGGGCTAATCCAGGGGCGCAGGGGGTGGGTCCCGCCGCCTGCAGGGCCGCCAAGTGGGCCAGCAAGCGTTGGCTGATGCCAGTGCCCAGGGCGGTGCTCACCATGGCCCGGGGTTCTCCAGCCCCGAAGGCCCGCAGCAGCGGTCGCGGGTCTCCTTCCAGCGCCGGGCGATGCACCCGCCAACCGGGCCAGTGGGGGGGCAAGCCGGCGGGGTCCCGCAGGGATTCATCGAGGGCCACGGGCAGCAAACGAGCCAGCCGCAGCAGGCCTTCGTGGTCGCCCGGCGCCAGGGGCTGCTCCAGCCATGCCAGGCGCGGCTCCTGCCGCAGGCGCTCTGCCCAGCGGCCGGCGCTGGCCCGATCCCAGCCGCCGTTGGCATCCAGCCGCAGGCGACCCGTGTCAGGCAACAGGGCCAATAGCGCCTCCAGCACCGCCCGTTCGCTGGCCTCCGGCTCGGTGGCCACTTTCCATTTCAGCGTTATGTGAGGGCCTGCCGCCGCCAGGGCTCGCTCCAGGGCCGGCAGGGCCGCCGCCCCGGCGGGCAGCAACCAGGCGGAGGGCGGTGCCGGCAGCCAACCGCCCTCGGCGGCGCTGCCCAGCCCCTGCAGTTCGGCCAAGGCCAGCCCCAACCCGAAGGCCAGGGGCCCCGGCAGCTGGGGCAGTTTCCCCTCCAGCTGCCCCTGCTCCAGGGTTTCCCCCAACTGGGCGATGGCAGCCCTGCAGGCGGGCCAAGCGGCCTCCAGCGGCGTCACCTCCCCCCAGCCGCAGCGCCCCTCTGGGTCGCTGAGCCGCAGCAGCCAGCCCCGCCGTTCGGCCAGGGCGCCGTGGGCGGTGACCATGGCCTGGGGCAAACGAAATTGAAAAGGGCGCCAGGCCAGCTGGAGCGGCCCCAGGGCCGTCATCGGCCCAGCAACAGCGGGCCCAGGGCCAGCCCCACCGCCAGGCCTAGGCCATTGAGGGCTTGAAAGCGCAGGGCCAGGAATTTGCTGCCGATGATCCGTTCCGGGCGGTGGTGCTGGCTGCCCAGCAGGCGGATCAGGGCGAGGCCGGCAGGTAAACCAATCACCCCCAGCAGGGCGCTGGGGGGCCAGGCGCCATTCAGCACCGGAGCCCATTGCAGGGCCAGGCAGCCGGCCACAAACCAGGGCACCAGGGCGGCGGCCCGGCCGGAGCCCAGCTGCACCACCGGTGAGTGTTTGCCGTTGTTGGCGTCTTCCTCCACCTGGTGAAAGTGGGAGCAAAACAGCACCAGGCTGGTGGCCAGGGCCGGGCCCGAGCCCAGCTCCAGGGCCTGGCCCCAGGGGATGGCGGCGGGGCCCGGGCCGCCGTTGGCCCCGAGGGCGAGCAGGGCGGCGGCGGTGGCTAAGGGGCCAAAGGCCAGCCAGCAGAGCGGTTCCCCCAGCCCCCGATAGCCAAGGCGGAAGGGGGGACCCTGGTACAGGTAACCGATGGCGCAACAGGCCAGCACCAGCAGCAGCACGGCGATCTGACTGCGGCTGGCCACCAGGGCCATCAAGCCCAGGCCCCCCAGCAGGCAGAGGTTTGCGGCTAGGGCCACCCGGTCGCGGCGGCCGGTGAGGTTTACGAGCGAATGGGGTTTGCCGTTGGTGTCCACGCCGGTGTCGGCATCGAACACGTCATTGGCCAGGTTTTCCCAGGCCAGCAGCAGTACCGCCGCCAGCAGGAACAGGCCCAGTTGCCCCCAGTGGGGGCTGATCCCCTGGCCCACTAGCGCCCCGGTGGCCAACAGGGCGGGCATCACCGCCACGGAGTACATGGGCCATTTGATCGCCGCCTTCCAGAGGGCGTAACGGCTTGCAACGACCTGGGGCTCAGCCATGGGTGCCGGTGGCGACTGGTGACGGATGGCCCATACATTTGAGCAGTCTCCCGGCACAGCGGTGTCGTTTTCCTTCTCCTTCACCGACCTGCTGGCGCAAGCCCAGGCCCAGGCGGCGCCCCTGGAGGACGAGGGCATCCTCAGCTTGGCCCTGGCTGTGGAGCCGCTGGATCCGCTGTTGGCCCTGGACTTTTTGCCGGCGGCCACTAATTTCCGGGCCCTTTGGGATGGCGCCCCGGGCCTCTGTTTGGCGGCCACCGGCGTGGCCCAGCACCTGGAATTGAGTGGCCCCCGCCGCTTTGAGCTGGCCCAGCGCTTCTCTCAATTGACCCTGGGCCGCCTGGGGGCAGGCTCCCAGCCTGGCCCCCCCCAGGCGCGGCCGCGGGTGTGGCTGGCTTTTTCATTTTTTGATGGGCCCCTGCAGGAGGGTCCCCAGCCGCTGCCGGGGGTGAGGGCGGTGTTGCCCCGTTGGCAACTGAGCCGCCAGGGCCGCCAGGGCTGGTTGCGCCTGCAGCGGCGCTTGGGGGGGGAGGTGACGCCGCGGGCGGTGGCGGAGGAGCTCTGGGACCAGGCCCAGCGGCTGGCCACACTCCCCCCGGCTTTACCCCTGGCCCCGGCCCCCCAGGTGCTCAGCCGTTCCCCTTGGCAGGGGGCCTATCAGCGGGCCATGGGCCAGGCCCTGGAATTGGTGGAATCTGGCCAGCTGCGCAAGTTGGTGCTGGCGGTGCGCCAACAGTTGCTGTTGGATGGCCCCCTTGATCCGCGCCTGCTGCTGGAGGGCCTGCGCCAACGGCAGGGCGGCAGCTGCCGCTTCCTTTGGGCCCAGGGGGAGGGGGGGGCTGCCCTGGTGGGTGCCTCCCCCGAACGGCTGCTAACGGTGCGCCAGGGCCAGCTGCGTTGTGATGCCCTGGCGGGTACGGCATCGCCAGGGGAACCGGCGGAGGCCTTGCTCCAGTCGGTGAAGGATCGCCATGAGCACGAGCTGGTGGTGGAGGCGATCACGGCGGTGCTGCAGGAGCAGGGCCTGGCCCCGCGGCGGCCCCGCCATCCGCGCCTGGCCCGCCACGGGCCCCTGCGCCACCTGCACACGCCGATCACCGCTGAATTACGCGGTCAACACCCCCTGGCCCTGGCGGAAGCCCTGCATCCCACCCCTGCGGTGGCCGGTTTGCCCCGGCGGGAGGCGATGGGCTGGCTGCGCAGCCTTGAGCCCTTTGAGCGGGGGGCCTATGCGGCGCCGATCGGCTGGATCGATAGCGCCGGCGATGCTGAGCTGCGGGTGGCGATCCGCAGTGGGGTGCTGCGCGGCAACCAATTGGAACTCACGGCCGGGGCCGGTTTGGTGCGGGGCTCCCAGCCCGAACGGGAAATGCAGGAGGTGGCCCTGAAACTCGAGGTGCTGCAGCAGCAGCTCAACCTCAGGTCAAATTCGGCCGCAGCAGTTGTTCCTGGGTGAGATCCGCCAGGGGGATGCCCCCCAGGCGTTCCACCTCGCGCACACCGGTGGGGCTGGTCACGTTGATCTCACTGAGCCGATCGCCGATCACATCGATCCCCACAAAGAAGAGGCCGGCCTCCCGCAGGGCCGGGGCCAGTTCCCTGCAGATCTGACGTTCTTGAGCGGTTAATGCCGTGGCCTCCGGTTGGCCACCCACCGCCAGGTTGCTGCGGAATTCGCCGGCCTTGGGTTTGCGGTTTATGGCCCCGAGCGGTTCGCCGTTGACCAGCAGGATGCGCTTGTCGCCGTTGATCACCGCCGGCAGGAAGGCCTGCACCATCACCGGCAGTTGCTGCTGGTTGGTAACCAGCTCCAAAAGGGCCCCCAGCCCCGGCGCCTGGGCGCTGGTGCGGATCACCCCCTGGCCGGCCCGGCCCCCGAGCGGTTTGAGCACCACCTCCCCATGGCTTTCGGCAAAGGCGCTGAGATCGGCCACATGGCTGCTCACCAGCGTGGGCGCCATCAGGTGGGGGAAACGCAGGGCCCCGAGTTTCTCGTTCCAGGCCCGCAGGCTGGCGGGGCGGTTGAGCACCTGCACCCCCTGGCGTTCCCCCAGCTCCAGCAGGTGGGTGCCATAGAGGTAGGCCTCATCCACCGGCGGGTCCTTGCGCATCCACACCCGCGGGAAGTGGCTGAGCGGCAACCATTCGGGATCCCCCAGTTGATACCAGGGTTCCGCCTGGATCGGCTGGGCCCGCACCCGGGGGCCGCCGTTGCCGGCGGCGAGGTCGGAGAGCTGGCAAATCCATATCTCCTGGCCCGCCCGCTGGGCGGCCTGCATCAGGGCAACGCTGCTGTCTTTTTGCGGCCGCAGCCGCTCTACGGGATCAATAACAAACAGTTGGCGACTCACTGGGTGGCTCTCCGTGTTCAGGCCAGGAGGCCATCGAGTTCACCTGAACGCTCCAGGGCGAAGAGGTCGTCGCAGCCCCCCACGTGCTGGCCGTTGATGAAGGTTTGGGGCAGGCTGCGGCGGCCGTCGCTTTTGGCGGCCATCACCGCCCGGGCGGCCTCATCGCCATCAATGGCGAGCTCTGTGTAGCTAACCCCCTTGCGCTCGAGCAGCTGTTTGGCACGAATGCAGAAGGGACAAGACCGCCAGGTGTAGATCTCCACGGAGGCGGTCATAGGGGCCAAACAGCTGTGGACGGATCCTAGGCAGCATCGTTGTTCCGCTTCGCTGATACGGTCGGGGAATCTGTGGCCTGCTGCACCGGTGCTCGATCTCACCGATTTCAAACGCGATTTGTCTGAGCTCACTGACCGCCTGGGCCATGCCCAGGACTGTCTTTGACGTACCGGCCCTAAACGCCCGCCAGCAAGACCTGGAACAGCTGGCGGCCCAGCCGGATTTCTGGGATGACCAGCAAAACGCCCGCAAGCAGATGCGGCAGCTGGATGATGTGAAGGCCCAGCTGGAGCAGCTGCGCCTCTGGCGGGCCGCCATTGACGATGGCCGCGCCACCTTGGAGCTCTACGACCTAGAGCCCGATGGGGGCTTGTTGGAGGAGTCCTACGGCGAGTTACAGAGCCTGAAGCAGGCCCTCGACCGTTGGGAGTTGGAGCGCTTGCTGTGCGGCACCTACGACAAAGAGGGGGCGGTGATCACGATTAACGCCGGCGCCGGCGGCACCGATGCCCAGGACTGGACGTTGATGTTGATGCGCATGTACACCCGCTGGGGGGAGGCCCACGGCATGAAGGTGTCGGTGGCGGAACTCTCCGAGGGGGAAGAGGCCGGGGTGAAGAGCTGCACCCTGGAGGTGGAGGGGCGCTATGCCTACGGCTATCTGCGCAATGAAAAGGGCACCCACCGGCTGGTGCGAATTTCCCCCTTTAATGCCAACGACAAACGTCAAACAAGCTTTGCCGGGGTGGAAATCATGCCGCTGCTTGATGAGGAGGTAAAGCTCGACATCCCAGACAAGGACCTGGAAATCACCACCAGCCGTTCCGGCGGTGCCGGCGGCCAAAACGTGAACAAGGTGGAAACCGCCGTGCGGATTTTGCACGTGCCCACGGGCCTGGCGGTGCGTTGCACCCAGGAGCGCTCCCAGTTGCAAAACAAGGAAAAGGCGATGGCCCTACTCAAGGCCAAGTTGATGGTGATCGCCCAGGAGCAACGGGCGGCCGAAATCGCCGACATCCGCGGCGACATGGTGGAAGCGGCCTGGGGAAATCAGATCCGCAACTATGTGTTTCACCCCTATCAGATGGTGAAAGACCTGCGCACAGCGGAGGAAACCACCGATGTGCAGGGGGTGATGAATGGCGATCTCGATCCCTTCATCCAGGCGCTGCTGCGCCAAGGGGTAGACGCCGTTAGTGAGGAATCCCCATGAGCGCCAGCAGAAACCCGCCAGCCAGCAGCCCCACCCCCACCACGCCAGCGCCGAGTTTCGTGAAGCTGGCGATGCGCAACATGGTGCGTAAGGGGAGCCAGAGCCTGCTGCATTTAGGCCTCACCGCCCTGGGCTTGACTGGAGTTCTGTTGTTGCTGGCCTGGTTTGGCCGGCCCCACTTGCCCGGATGACCAGTTTGCCTTTGTCCTCACCCCTGCCGCCGCTGGATTTGGCCTATGGGGTGCCGGAGCAGGGGCCCTGGAGAGATCCCGTTGGGGAAGAGCGCTGGCAGGCTCTGCTGCGCCTCTGGTTGGCTGACCTGCAGCCGGAGCTGCCCGCCGGCCTGCGGGCCGAGGCCTACAGCCTTGGCCTGGAGTTTTGTGATGACGCCAGCATCGCCGAACTCAACGGCAGCTGGCGCCAGAAGCCGGAAGCCACCGATGTGCTCGCCTTTGCGGCCCAGGAGGGGGAGCCAGACCAGCGGCAGCCCCTACCGCCGGGGGAGCCCCTGGAGCTGGGCGACATCGTCATCTCCCTGGAGACTGCGGCCCGCCAGCAGGACCCCGCCCTGGGCCTGGCCCAGGAGCTGTTGTTTCTGGCCAGCCATGGGTTTTTGCATTTGCTTGGCTGGGATCACCCCGATGACCAGCAGTTGGCGGCGATGCTCGAGCGTCAGCAAGGCTTGCTGGCGCTTTCGCCCTTGGGCCTTTCTCCAGCGGAGATCGGCGGTAACCTGCCGACACCCTGACTTGGGCTACTAAGCCCGATCGGATGACACAGCTGGTGACTTCAGAGCTTGAACCTTCGGAACAAGTGCCCCGGCGCCTGCGGGTGACCGCCTGGGAGGTGGCACGGGATCTGCCGGCCAGTTTCCGCTACGCCGCCCAGGGGCTTGGTTATGCGTTTGTTAGCCAGCGCAATTTCAGGATCCATCTGGCCACCGGGCTGGTGGTGTTTGGCTTGGCCCTCTGGCTGCAGCTGTCGGTGGATCGCCTGGCGGTGCTGGTGCTCACCGTGGCGGCGGTGTTGGTGTTGGAACTGCTGAATACGGCCACCGAGGCGGTGGTGGACCTGGCGGTGGGCCGGCGTTTCCATCCCCTCGCCCGCATCGCCAAAGACTGTGCGGCCGCGGCGGTGCTGGTGGCGGCCCTGTCGTCGCTGATGATCGCCCTACTGCTTTTGCTGCCGCCCCTGTTGCTGCGGCTTGGTCACTGATGCTGCTGGTGCTCGATAACTACGACAGTTTCACCTTCAATTTGGTGCAGTACCTGGGGGAGCTGGCCGCCACTTATCCGATTGCCGCCGAGCTGCGGGTGGAACGCAACGATGCCCTCAGCCTTAGCCAAATCGCAGCGTTGAAGCCAGCGGCGATCCTGATCTCACCGGGCCCTGGCACCCCAGAGGATTCGGGGGTTTGCCGGGAGGTGCTGCGGGAATTGGGGCCGTTGATTCCCACCCTTGGGGTATGCCTGGGCCACCAGGCCCTGGCCCAGGTCTATGGCGGTCGGGTGGTGCGGGCGCCGCAGCTGATGCATGGCAAAACCTCGCCGGTGCACCACGGCGGCCAGGGGGTGTTTGCCGGGCTGCCGGAACCGTTCACGGCCACCCGTTACCACTCCTTGATCGCCGAGCGCGAGAGCCTGCCCGACTGCCTTGAAGTAACCGCCTGGCTGGAGGACGGCATGGTGATGGGCCTGCGCCATCGGCAATATCCCCAGCTGCAGGGGGTGCAGTTCCATCCGGAAAGTGTGCTCACCCAGGCCGGCCACCAACTGCTGGCCAATTTCCTCTCCTGCGCCCAAGGCTCACCCGGCTAGGCCAGCACTGCTAGGTTCCCAACACTTTGCTCACGGTCATGCAGCGCCAGAAGCTCCTGCCCTGGCTCGGGGCCGTTGGATTAGCCCTCGCCCTCCCCGCCCAGGCAGCCGGGGGTGGGGTAACGATCACCAGCTATGGCCACAGCGCCCTGTTGATCCAGGGGGGGGGCAGCACGGTGCTGGTTAATCCCTTCAAGGCGGTGGGCTGTGCCGCTGGGCTATCGGAACCCCGGGTCTCGGCCGATGTGGTGCTGGCCAGCAGCCGCCTGAAGGATGAGGGGGCAGCGGTGGCCAGTGGCCGTTTTCTGGCGACGCCCGGTTCCTACAAAGTGGCCGGTTTACGCATCGAAGGTTTTGCCGCCCCCCACGACCGGGTGGGGGGCCGTCGCTTTGGCAATGGCGTGATCTGGCGCTGGCGCCAGGGGGGTCTGGAATTCGCCCACCTGGGCGGCACGGCATCAGTGCTCAAGCCGGAGGACCTGGTGCTGCTGGGGCGCCCTGATGTTCTCATCATTGGTGTGGGCGGCGGCGCCAAGGTGTATGACGGCGCCGAGGCGGCGGCGGTGGTGAAACAACTCAACCCCCGTCGGGTGATCCCGGTGCAGTACGTGCGCAGTGGATCTGCCCCCAAGGACTGTGACCAGAGCGGCATCCAGCCGTTCCTAGACGCCCTCAAGGGCACCCCTTCCCAAAAGGTGGGTCGTGTGTTGTCTCTAACTCCGCCCCTCGGCGATACATTCAAAATTGAACTGATGCCCTGAATATGGTCGCCCCCCGGGGTGATCGCCATGGCCCGTGTGTTTTGGGAGCAGCGCCGTCAAATCGGTTGCTGCCTGGCTTTACAGGGGGCCCTGCTGGGGCTTCTCTCCCTCGGTTTCCTCGAGGGGGCCCGCCAACCCTTCGATGGCGCCGTAGGTGTTCCAGAACTGTTGCATCTGGCTGAGGGTGCCCACACTCACCCTTAGGGCGCCATCTATCAATGGTTTGCCCGCCATGGAGCGCACCAGGATGCCCCGTTGGCGCAGGCTCGCCGCCATGGCCTCCGCCCCCAGCCGTGGCCAGATCAAGAGGTAATTGCCCCCCTCACTGTGGTGGCGCAGCCCTGCGGCCCGCAGCTGTGCCCCCAGCCAGGCCTTAGCCCGCAGCACCTCGGCCACATAGGCATCCACATAGGCTTGGTCTTGAAGGGCCGCAAAGGCGGCGGTTACCGCAAAGCTGTTGATGTCATAGGGGCCGGTGACCCGGCTCACCCGATCCACCACCGCGGCGGCACCAATGGCGAAGCCCATGCGCAGCCCTGCCAAACCAGCGGTTTTGGCCAGGGAACGCAGCACCAGCAGATTGGGCGTGGCCTTGAAATCTGCCAGGGGCAGCACGCTGTCTCCGGTAAAGGCCTCATAGAGCTCATCCACCACGATCAGGGTCTGGGGGGCGAGGGCCGCCAGCTCGAGGATCCGTTCGGGGGCCAGCCGCGAGCCGGTGGGGTTGTTGGGATTACAGAGCAGCAACAGCCGCGGCCGCCTGCTGGTGAGGGCGCTGCGGATCGCCTCCAGGGGGAAGCGGAAGCTGTCGCCTACGTAGGGAATCGCCTCGATCGCCATGCCCTGCATCTGGGCACAGGGGCTGTAGTAACCAAAGCTGGGACTGGTGGTGAGCAGCAGATCAGCCGCGGCGCCATAGGCATGAACGGTGGCGTGAATGGCCGCGTCTACACCGTTGAACAAACCCACCTGGGCAGGCTCCAAGGGCACCGCCAGGCCAGCCACCGTGAGATTGGCCACTAGCGCTTCCCGCAGGCCGTCGTACTCGGGATAGATGGCGTAGTGATGGGCAGGGATGGCGCGCAGGGCCTCCACCACCCGGGGGCTGGGCCCCACGGTGTTTTCGTTGAAGTCAAGGCGCAGCAGACCCCGCCTCCCCTCCAGGGGGGCGCTGTAGGCCTGGAGATTTTCCACCTCGGGGCGTGCCGGCGGGTACGCCTGGGGCGCAGCAGATCGATCCATGCAACGACGCTAGGTTGCGCTGGTTAGGGTCGCCCGCCCAGAGCCAGGAACACTGACTAGCATTTAGATGATGCTGAGAGTGGTGCTGAGAGTGGTGCGGAGAGAAGCCCATGCCGTATCTGGGTTTTAGGCGGTCTTCGCAGCTACTTAGCAATGGTTCACGGCAAGGGTTAGTTAGTAGCAGGTGGTTCAGGGAAGTGCCTAATAATTTGTTGGCCCGCTCCATTCAAATATCACAGCCACAAACTTCGTTTTGAGTTAACAGAACATGCTCTCGGAGGGACAAATCCAAACACGAAAGAAACCTTGCACCGTAATACCAATAAAGACTGTTTCTATCGGGAAGAGAATTTCAAGGCAATAATCAACTCAGCGCTAGTCGGCTTCTATCTTGTCAATAGGGAAGGGCAGGTTTTAGATGCCAATGACGCCTATTGCTCGATAGTAGGCTATAGCCATGAGGAACTGCTCAATATGGAAATAAAGGATATTGAAGATGTTGAATCGGGGGAAACGGTAGGGGAGAGGATTCAGCGAATTGCTGAGAAGGGTTCAGAGAGATTTGAGGCAAAGCATAAACGCAAAGATGGGAATTTTGTTTTTATTGAGGCCAGTGTTCATTATTTAAAAGATGAACAAGCAATGCTTTCTGTGTTCATTCGCGATATCGTCGAGCGCAAGCAGGTGGAAACGGAATTAGGGCTTGCCGACAAAGAGCTTCTGTTTCAGAATGCAGAGAAAGAAAAACGTGCAGCGGAATCGGTGAAAAATGGGATGGGAGCGGTTATCCACGCGGATTGAAAGGCGAGCAAATTCCACTGGAGGCCCGTCTCTTTGCGATAGTAGATGTATGGGATGCCCTCCGCTCCGATCGTCCATATCGTGAAGGTTGGTCAAAGGAGAAAGTGGCCGAACATATCAAGTCACGATCTGGAACACATTTCGAGCCAAAGGCAGTGGAACTGTTTTTGAATATGCTGAATGAAGATGAAAAAAATGCGGGCTAATAAAGCGAGACATCTGCCAGTTGCGGAAACCGTTGGCTGGTAGTCATCGCCTCATAATCGCAGCCTCATAATTCACAACGTATAGGGCTGACTTCCCAGCTTATAATAGCCGCCTCAAAAGTTACGCTCTGTTTCCCAAGCCCTTGGCGGTCTATTAATGGTGAGAGTTAGGCTAGTTCTTGATAGTACAGCTCTCACCTTTGTCATCGCAGCAAACATAGCGCTGTTCACCATTGATGAGCTTGTATCCGCACTTGGCGGCAGTGGCAGGCAGAAGGTTCATCAGAATAACTGATGACATCAGGGATGCCGTCAGGGTAATGATGCCCAGAAGCTGGCGTCAACCCGCAGTGGTTTGGATTAACAAGCCACCAGATGAGGAATCAAGCCCTTCCTCCTACCATTAGTGAAGGCCTCCTAATCGGCTGCCCAAGGCTGTCACCTTTCCTGAAAGTCACCGCCGCCGGGACAGGTGATATGGGCGATGTATGAATGAGTACATGCCAAACTTAATATCCAGCTGAGGGTTGTGCGGCAAGGATGTTACGGTGCCAGGCTGTACTCACTTTGACATTTGAAGATCCTTGAAATCATATTTCATAGGAGTAGAGAAGGCAACAGATTGATCTGGCCCAAGTGAATTGCATTCATTATTATTGGTTGCTCGCTTGGATGCAGGGTTGATGATTCTGCTATCATTCAAGTACTTGACGTAATCTAAGTTGCTTGGCTTGTCCTTCATTATTATGCCTTGATTGGTGAATCCCAGGGCCAGCAATGATATCTGGCCTGAGGAATTATCTGAAGGGGACTCGGCTTCATGGTCACGCATAAGTGCTACACGCATGCCGTCTGACAATGGCATATTGTCTATTAGTGGCAAATCAGATTCGTCAATCATGAAGGAACGTTTGATTACCGAATTTTTTCCTGTAGCAATGTCGCGCCTAAAGGCGGTTACTTCTACCAAGGCGCCATTCTCAAGAAAATTCTGATTACCGCTGGACTTGTTGGGCTCAATCCCAATATACTTCACTTGAAATGGCAGCCGAAGCGCACTTGGTGAGCCTGAAGTGTCTTCTTTGCAATAGGTAAGTGTGAGCCGCTTGACTTTGCCCTTTTTAAGCACGAATCTTTCCTGGTCTCCAGAAATTAGGAGCGAAGCAGTTTGCCGGGCTGCAGCCTCTCTGAGCGCAATTGAAAGCCTATCTAATAAGCCTTTGTATCTACTTGGATCTTGCCTGAAGTCAACAAGTAAATCATTGATTATAGGTGTAAGAGTCAGAGTCTCGCTAAAGTTATAGACTAAAAGTTCAAGGAAGAATAGCTTCTGTTTGGGATCCCCTCGATTGGCGCTACTTTCATATTTTTCAAGCAATTTAGAAAACATACTTGATTTGAGGTCTGAATCAGACTTTTCACGCGCATTGGTAAGTTGAAGTGAAATTCGCTTATTTTCTAATATGTCATTCTGCCTCTTGATGGAGGCATCAAGGGCCCCGCCGGCAGCCCACAGTGTCAGCGGCACGATAATTACACCACTTAGGCTTGCGATTACTGGTAGCTTGTCCCATATATCCTTCGCTTTGGCAGGCGAAGAATTTACAATAGAGGTTGGTGGATTGGTTTTGTCCTCTTCTAGGGCACACATTCCAATCCCTGCCTGCGTTAATGCTATTTAAATAAATTGTAAGTCTGCTAATGCCAATATGGATGACGCGTCGGCAGCGGATCAGCGCCTCTTCTGCATCGCAGGGGGGTGATGCAGAAGAGGCGCTGCACGAGTTATGAAAACAATGCCATCTGTACAAGTTGCTGTAAAAGTATTATTGGTATACCCAGCAATCATTGGCCGATCTGCAGCACTCGATAAATGTCTTTCCGTTTCTGGTTACTTGTTTGCATACAGGCGGAGACTGAGTTATGGTTTTAATTGTATCAGTGTGGCCAAGCGTTAGCCAGCCAGCTGCTAGCACGCTGGAGCATGCAAGGGCAGTGATTAGACAATGGATTGGTTTCATCCGATTTCTGGTAACTACTGCCATTTAAGTACTCTGATCCCTCTGGGCAAGTGTGTAGCTAGTGAAACTGACCGCGCCCATTGTTATCCTATGCCCCGCAAGCTGCGGTGGGGTTGCAGGGTCTCTTCTGAACGATAGGGTGGCAACTGCCAATCGATTCTGCTTGCTCCCTGCAAAGCCTGTCTGATGCAGATTAGGCGCTGCTCTGCTGTGCTTTTGCGGTGTCCTGGATTCTCAGAAGGGGCTTATATTTTTCAGGCCGTTGAGCAATTCTTGGCGTAGGTTCATTTATGACATCGTCGCCAATTGCTCCTTCCCTTGGCTGGCTTCGCGACTATCCCGACGTTCGCGATATCACCGCCACCAGTGAAAAGGTCCCCGACCGCCTCAAGGGGACTGGCCAGCGCGCCGTGCGCGAGATGCTTGCCCAGGTGCCGCTCGCCCCGTCCCCAGCCAGCCTTGCGTCCACGGTGGATCTGCGCCCCTGGTTCTCTCCCGTAGAGAATCAACTGAACCTGGGCTCCTGCACCGCCAACGCCGGTGTGGGCCTGGTGGAGTACTTCGAGCGGCGGGCCCTTGGCCAACACGTAGACGCCTCTCGGCTGTTCCTCTACAAGACAACGCGCAACCTGCTGCATTGGACCGGGGACACGGGAGCCTTCCTGCGCACGACGATCGCGGCCCTGACCCTCTTCGGGGTACCGCCGGAGGAGCACTACCGCTACGTGGTCGCCGATTTTGATAAGGAACCGCCGGCATTTGCCTATGCCTACGCCCAGAGGTACCGGGCGATTACTTACTACCGCCATGATCCGCCCGGCACCTCTCGCGCGGCTCTGCTTAACACGATCAAAACCTATCTGGCCAGCGGTCTACCCTCGATCTTTGGTTTCACCGTCTACTCCTCCTACGTTCAGGCAAGCAGCACCGGGGCCTTCCCCTACCCCACCCCTGGGGAGCAGATCACCGGCGGCCATGCCGTGGTGGCCGTGGGCTATGACGACAATCGCATTGTCCGAAACACCAACCCCGGTGGCATCCAGACCACCGGGGCCCTGCTGATCCGCAACTCCTGGGGGACCGGCTGGGGCCAGGCAGGTTATGGCTGGCTTCCCTACCGCTTCGTGCTTGACGGCCTAGCGGTCGACTGGTGGTCGGTGCTTAAGCAGGAGTGGGTCGACACCAAACAGTTCGGCCTCTAGTCGGCCCCTATTGCCTTGCTTTGTCTTCTAGGGGCTCCAGATGGCAAACTTTTGCCTGATTACCGCTGACCGTAAGATCTCTATTGACACGGAATTCGACGAAGGTGGTGGTATAGGGCATCGTCAGCACAAACTCTTTGTTGTCAGGCTTTAGCCACTTAGTAAGATCTACGGTCAATTCTGACATTCCAGTTATTGTGTTCTCACTCGAAGCAGGGCCTTCCAATTGCTGCGCAACATAGACTACGTAGCTTGAGTTTGTGTTCATGTATAGATTCATCTTGAAGGCTTCGATGTTTTCTAGCACCTGTTTGTCATCAAGGCCGGCTTCTGTGAGATTGAGGTGAAGGCATCGATAGCTTTTGTCTTTCTCGTAGGGATGCAGGTCGTCAACATTTACAGCTTTGTACGAAAATTGATTTTTCATCTTGACGACGAGACCGATGGTCCAGTCATTCACCCCGTCTCCGCGTTCGTCAACAACTCGAATAACGAACTGCTGCCAGCTGGCTGGTGGTTCTTGGCTGCCACGGGCATCCTTTGCTGCTTTAGTTGCTTTTTCATTCCATGCATTGAAGTCTTTGTCCTCCTTCACATCTAGGGCTTCTGAAACAAGGCTGACTATGCTATCAGTAGATTTTGGCTTCATGATCGTGCCATGATTAAGCCTGGGCCAAAGCACCACGATGTTGTCCTGATTGCTCCATTCGGAAACTTTGGTGATCATGCCATTTGCTGCACCAGTGTTGATGGATGGTTCCGTCCTCTCCGTGTAATCAAATAAGAGGCGCCGGCTGTTCAGGGTTGCACCCGCCCAGCGCACCACCCCATCTGAACCATCGATCTTTGTTCCCACAACTCCTGTAAAGAAATCGGCCACTTCTCCCAAGCCCGAGTCCCCGCAAATCGTGAATACGTACGGGCTATCTGGTCCTTTTTTGAACCTATCCGTATTGCCATCGCCAAACATGTCTCTTTCTGCTAAGTCCCATGTGAAACGGCTTGCCAGCTCCAAAGCAAGCAATACTTCGTCTCCAGCTTCCATAAAATCCGGACCAAAATCCTTGCTCCCTTTCAGTAACGCGCCCATCCAGCTTCGTCCCTTGTGAGCCACAGGTGATCCGTTTGTAGCCGGCGCGAGTGCAACAAGGTGGCGCAAGCGATTGGGCCGTCCTTTCATCGAGGCAAACCTAGTCAGCCATGCTCGGATAACTAACATGCCTGTTGAATGCACGATGGCGTCAAAGGGCTCATCGGTTGCAAGTCCGGCCTCTTTCGCCAGTGCTCGGTCAAATCCCTCAGCAATATCCCGAATCGTGACCTCGTTTGCCAGGCTTACATAGTTGAGTAGATGTACCTTGGCAGGATCGAGATTTCGCTTCTGGATTAAGGCCTCTCGCCAGAGCTTGAAGCCTTTAGAGCTATCGGAATATCCATGGATTAGCACGAGTGGAATAGTCATTGAGGGTTGTCAGTTAACCTTTTATTAGCCAGTGGCACGGCATGTAGTTGACAACTAATAGATATCTTAATGGTTTGCTGCCCTCCCCCCTGTCAGCAAGCTTGATTCCTCAAGTGCTGGGGGAGCCGAGGCGGGAAGTGGAACTGATTTCACCTTAAACTAAGGATTTCCTGAGACTTGAAGGATCCCTGTGACTGGCATGGGTTCTGTTCGTCGCGGGGGGCAAAGTGGTTGGCTCGTACCTATTATTGTCGAAATGATTTAGGTCCACCTCTATGTCTTATAGGGATGGTAAAAATTTAGTCTAGTAGGCGAATGAGTCTGGGTATCATTGCCCTGACGGCATCCCTGATGTCATCAGTTATTCAGATGGACCTTCTGCCTGCCACTGCCTCCAAGTGCGGATACAAGCTCATCAATGGTGAGCAGCGCTATATTTGCTGCGATGGCAAAGGTGAGAACTATACGATCAAGAACTAGCCTAACTCTCACTATTGATAGACCGCCAAGGGTTTGGGAAACAGAGCGTAACTTTTGATGCGGCTATTTTAAGCTGGGAAGTCAGCCTTGTCCGTTGTGAATTATGAGGCTATGACTACCAGCCAACGGTTTCCGCAACTGGCAGATGTCTGGCTTTGTGAGCCCAGCTGCCTGTTGAGCCAGCCGTTAGCCGCATGGCTGAGGGGAAAGAGGTAGGGCAGTCAGCATGTTTATGGTCTTCTCTGAGATTTCTGGCTAAAATGGGCAGTATGGCAGCAAAGGAGTTATGAACTTCACATTGGAGTGTGAGCAAGAGGACGATGGTCGTTGGCTGGCAGAGGTGCCTGAACTTCCTGGCGTACTTGCCTACGGGCATTCGTCAATGGACGCAATGTCAAAAGCAGAAGTTCTAGCATTACGTGTTATCGCAGATCGACTTGAAAACGGCGAGAGTGAACCTGTTAGTATTCAGTTCTCAGTGCCGCTTGCTGCATGAGTAACTGGCCTTCAGTAAAGGCGAAGAGAGTGTTCGCGGCTTTGCAATCTATTGGATAGAAGGTCAAGCGTCAGACCGGTTCGCATAAGACATTGCAGCATGATGATTTCCCAGACTATGTCTTTGCCTTTCGTGATGGCGAGGAGCTTGGGCCGAGGATGTTGTCACGGATTGCCAAACATACTGGACTCAAGTCGAGTGACCTGTGAGTACAACTTATACGGCTGGCTTCCCAGTTTAGGATGGCTACCTTGCGCTCTAATCCCCAGCGATAGCCACCTAGTTCCCCAGATGCTCTAATCACCCGATGGCAAGGAATTAGATAGCTGATGGGATTATTGCCTATGGCATTTCCTACGGCTCTAGTTGCGGTGGGGCGACCAATTATTTCGGCGAGGCTTTGGTAGGTTGTGGTTCCTCCGAATGGCACTTTCAAGAGCGCGTGCCACACTTGAATCTGAAAGTTTGTTCCCTTTGCTAAGAGTTTTAGTGGTTCTTGATCTCTGGGGATTGCTGAATTAAAAATTATGTCGCAGAGGGGTTGAGTTGTTTTTGCCTCATGGACAATCTCAGCGTTTGGCCATTGGCGCAAAAGGGTTTGCTTGGCGGTGGGCTGATTGGCGGCATCTAAAAAATGAAGGTTACAAATGCCACGGCTAGTTGTAGCAATAAGAGCATTGCCAAAGGTGGTGTTATGGATGCCATAGTGAATTTGCAAACTTTCTCCCACTGCTTTTGGTCCCTCCGTAGATATGGCTTCTAAATTTACAGATAAGTTGTGTATTTGCCCGTGGCTAGACAGCCCCCTGCCTGGGGTTGGATCGGGCTGACTTGGGGAATGTTGAGGCATAAATGCGATCACCTGGGCAATCTGCCCATGGCTTTAGCTAGTATAAACACTAGCGCTCTTCATCGCGATCCAGCGGACTGCGGTTGATTCTGGTTGATTGGCAAGAGTTATTTTATTTGCCACCGCCTGGCTGGATCTGCGCGCCACCGGCCGGGGGGCTGGCAATTACCTATTTGCAGGCCCCCATGCCAGTCAACAGGCAGGGCCCGATGGTCAGCTGCCGCCTTTGGTGGAGCTGAAGTAAACTCCAGGGCCGGGAAGAGCTTGGGGTTGCCACGCTATTTCTTCAAATATATTACTCCAGCCCTAAAGCGCGATTCCCAATGGGCTAGATATCTTGCCGCCAGTTTTGGGTTATTCCACGCAACGAGAACATTCTCACTGTTTTTGTTTGCAGATGAAGTGTAGTTGTAGCTGCCTGTTTGCACGTGACGGGCGTCCACTACAATGAACTTGTCGTGGTGAATCCGATAGTTGGAGTTTGTTCTCACCGGTATGCCTGCCCCAGTCAAGGCATCGAACGCTCTTCGGCTAATTCCCTTTTCATCTTCTTCTGTATTGTGTTTATGGTCGGCCACAATTTGGATGTTCACCCCCCGCTGCTTTGCGGCCAATAGGGCTTCCACGATTACGGGAGAGGAGAAGGCAAAGGCGGCCACATGAATTGATGCCTTCGCACAGGCAATCGATTTCAGAATCAACGCTTCGGCGCCGTCTTCCGGCCCAAAGGCTGCCTCGATGTTGTTGGTTGTGGTCGACGTAATGGGGCACAAAGAGTCCCTGGCTGATTGGCCGATATCCTGGGCCGATACCTTGTCGGCACAGCTCACCAAAAGAAGAAGAATGGTGAACAGTGATCCCATGGATTGAGTGGTAATTCTTGTAATCACCAAATGGCTTGCTGTTTTATTTATTGTATCCTCTAAGCTGCGAGCGTGGGGATGATGTTGTTTTCTTGGCAATCTAGTCGGCCTGATTGCCTGCAAAGCCGTTGCGCGCCGCTTTGATCACTTCCTTGGCATGATCGGTGTTGAGGATCACGATCACACCGATTGACACCTTGAAGGCGCTGGCAAAACGACGCAATGTCCCGAGCGATATAGAAAGATCTTAGGGCGATTTATCGAATTATTCAAGGTTTATAGATGTATCCAGGGGTAGGGGTTCTGGCGTAACTCGTCCCCCCCGCTCACATCCTTTCCAAGCTGGGGATACCCAGTAGGCCGAGGCCGAGCCGCAGGGTGTCGGCGCTGAGGCGGCAGAGGGCGAGGCGGGAGCTGCGGGCGGGTTCCTCGGCCTTGAGCACTGGCACTTGATCGTAGAAGCGGTTGAAAATCTGGGAAAGTTCAAATAGATAGTTGCAGAGCCGATTTGGCAGCAGGTCGGCCTCCACTTCGGCGATTACTGCATCGAATTGCAGTAGTTGACGCACCAGGGCCCATTCCTGCGGTTCGTTAAATAGCAGCTGATCAGGGAAGGCAACTAGGTCGCCCCCCTTGCGGGCGATGCCCTGGATGCGCACCACCGCATAGAGCAGGTAGGGGGCGGTGTTGCCCTGCAGGGCGAGCATGCGATCGAAACTAAACTGATAGTTGGTGATCCGGTTGGTGCTGAGGTCGGCGTATTTCACCGCCCCTAGACCCACGGTGGTGGCCACTTCCTGGATGAAACTTTCCGTTTCAGTGCGTTCTTCCTCCTGGAGGCGCCGCCGCAGGTCGGCCTCGGCCCGTTCCACCGCCTCATCGAGCAGATCCCTGAGCCGCACGGTGTCGCCGGCCCGGGTTTTGAGCTTTTTGCCGTCGGCGCCCTGCACGAGCCCGAAGGGCACGTGTTCCAAAGAGACAGCGGCCGGTCGCCAACCGGCCCGTTCGGCCACCTGGAAAACGGCGGCGAAATGACTGGCCTGGCCGGCATCCGTTACATAAATCACCCTGCCGGCCCCATCACCATCAGGCCCGAGCCGATAGCGGATGGCGGCCAGGTCGGTGGTGGCGTAGTTGAAACCGCCATCGCTTTTTTGCACGATCAGCGGCATCGGTTTGCCCTCCTTGCCGGTGACCCCCTCCAGAAACACACAGCGGGCCCCGTCATCGCTAACCAGCAGCCCGGATTTATCAAGGTCAGCAACTACGGCCTGGAGCCGTGGGTTGTAAAACGACTCGCCGCGTTCGCTCAGTTGGATATTTAGGCGGTCGTAGATCTTCTGGAATTCCCGGCGCGACTGGTCGCAGAGCAGGCCCCAGGCCTTTAGCGAGATCGGGTCGCCCCCCTGCAGCTTTACTACTTCTTCGCGGGAGCTGCTCTGGAACACCTCGTCGCTGTCGAAGCGTTGCTTGGCCTCGCGGTAGAAGGCCACCAGGTCGCCCAGGTCCACCGCATCGGCGGTGTTTAGGGCCTCGGGGGCCACCTGTTTGAGGTGGGTAATAAGCATGCCGAACTGGGTGCCCCAGTCGCCCACATGGTTGAGCCGCAGCACCCGGTGGCCGCGGAATTCCAACACCCGCGCCAGGCAGTCGCCAATGATCGTGGAGCGCAGGTGGCCCACATGCATCTCCTTGGCGATGTTGGGGCTGGAGAAGTCAACGATCACCGGCCCGGGCGAATCGCCGCTGGGGATGGTCGCTGGCTCCACACCGAGGCGCGGATCCCCCAGGCGCTCCCGCACCTGGGCCGCCAACAGTTCCGGCTTCAAGGTGAGGTTGATGAAGCCTGGACCGGCGATGGCCGCTGGTTGGCACAGGGCATTGAAGGCGGGATCGGTCGCCAGGGCGGCAACGATGGCCTCGGCGATGCGGCGGGGCGGCTGGCCAAGGGGGCGGGCCAAGCCCAGGGCGCCGTTGGCCTGGAAATCACCGAATTCGGGCTTCGACGCCGGTCCCAGCTGGAGGTCCAACGGGCTGTCCGCGGCCCTGGCCTGTGCGCTCGCCTCGGGGAAGGCCCGCTCCAAGGCCGCCTGCAAGCGTGCGTTCAGGGCTTGGACGACGGACAGCATGGGGTGGGGAGCCCGCAGCGGCGGCAGAGGTGACTGCGATCATCGCGCCCGGCCGGCGGACAGCACTTCGTCGCTCAGACCGTTTCAGGCCCGGCTTCGAAACTCATTAGGACATAGCGGAGGAGGCCAAGGGTGCTGAGGATCTGAACGATGTACTGCTGGAAACTCTGATTGCGGTAAACATCTGGAGCATTTGTCTTGTAGAGCTTGTGGGCGATTGAATGGGTCGGCAGCGTTTGGGTTGTGATGTCATTGGTGTGCAGATGGGCCAGCTGGTTAGATGCTGCAAGCTCCAGATAATCGGCAACCCCAAACCCGTTGTCCATTTCACCGAAGGTCATCCTCAATGCTGGTCTCAGCCATGGCAGTACCAAGCCCTTGAGCGAAATCAATAAGCTGGTAGGAACAATATCGGAGACAAAAAGTTTGCCCCCAGGCTTGAGTACCCGCGCTGCTTCAGCGAAGAATTGCTGCCGGCTGGGGAAATGGAAGATGCACTCGACCGCTGTTACTCGATCAAAGGAGTGGTCTGGAAATGGCAGCACACAGGCATCCCCCTGGACGAATTCAATCTGATTGCTAGGAGCTGGCTGGACAACCCTCCTCGCCCGGGCTAATTGGCGCTCTTCGATGTTTAGGCCCACGAGGTCAAGATTGTTGTAGCGCTCGTTCAAGCTCGCAATCGTTCCGCCAAAGCCACATCCCACATCGAGTATTCGCTGACCAGACTCAATCCCTGCTAGGGGAATAATTTTGTCAATCATGCTCTCTGCCGCTCTGGCAAAATCCTCTGGGGTGCCATCTGCTTCAGAAGGATTCTGCCAATATCCCCAGTGCACATGGCGCCCAAAGGCCTTCAGGAAGTCTGCGTTCCCAGCTTCAAGCAGCTCTAGAACTGTGTCGAAATAAGGAAGATCGGCTTGGGTGTTCATAATGTCCTGGGGGAATAGTTGAGAAGATCTTATGGTTACTGGTTGGAATATGTTGAACCTTAATCTCATCGCGGTGATGGCCCTCCTCAGCCAATGGATCCCCTCCTCTGCGGCCAGGTCAGCTGCCGGTGATTTTAGTCATTCTTGACTAATGAATGCAGCCCATCCTCAGCATTGGGTCAAGGCTAAATCCCCTGTTGTGGCAAGAGCTTTGCCCTTTATCTTAAGGGGTTTTGGTGACTCATCTCTGCACCGTATGGCCAGCAAATCAGCCCCAGTAATGGGCGCAAATTGGGCTGCGATGTGGAATAAAGTAGATTCACTTTCTAGCTAGCTAGGCATCTAATCTAATCATGCATCTAATCATGCATCGAGTTATTCATTTGCCTGGTGGCAAGTACTCATTAAGGTGGCCATCCTTTTGGGCTTTGTAGCAGGGGGGGTTCTACGCTGCCCATTCAAGGAAGCCAACCCTCCAGCTCAGGGTGGCTGTGCCGCTCCGGGCCTGACGCACTACTTGCGCCTAGGGGCAAGTTGTTGCTGGTTGCTTGGGGTTGTGCTCCTAAATGCCGGATCCTCATTGGCGGCAGATCTTATAGGGCCACCAGGATTCCGTATCCAGCAGAGGCCATTTTCGGTGGATGTGCTGGGTAATCAGGGCCGTACCCTGTTCAGTCTCGTTGATGGCGTCGAAGTCAGCACGATCACAGGCTCCGTGCCCAGGGAGCAAGCGTTCGTTGTTGTCTGGTCAAAAGGTCAGCTTGTAAGCCGCACCCAGGCCGATCAGGTTCTGGATACACTTGTTCCCAGCCACGATCCGAATCTGCTGGGCTGGCAGAGTGCCAATAGCTCAATGAAGGTCTTGTTTACCGGCTCTGGTTCAGACACGCTCCGACTCTGGGATGGAACCCTCATCAGTTGCAACCGCCAGGGCCAGGGCCAGGGTCGCTGTGAGGTGGAGGGTGGAGCTAAGCGGCGCTATAGTTATCAGTTCCGCTAGGGTTTAGCGGCTCGGATTCTTGGCCGATGCTGAGGTGAAGTGTTGCTTATCCCATTGTCTGCAGAAGGATGGGATTAGATATCTTGATAGATAGGTTTCTAGCTCACTGGTGGTCAGTTTGGGATACATCTGATCAGGCTCAATCTTCCAACGACCCGGCGCTAAAGCGCATGCTCAGATCCAGCCAGGGGCTGCGGGTGACCGGGGCGCTGCTGGAGATCAGGTCGATGCCGCTGGCGGCGTAGGCGCGCAGCTGCTGGGGATCGATGCCGCTGGCCTCCAGCACCACTGGCGCCCGCCGTTGGGCCGCCAGGGCCCGCAGCTGGGGCACCAGGGCGCTGAGGGCCTCTGGGCTGAATTCATCCAGCAGCACCCCATCGGCGCCGGCGGCCACGGCGGTTTTGGCCTCTTCCGCAGTTTCGGCCTCCACAATCACCCGGGCGGGCCAGGGGGCGGCGGCCCGTACGGCGGCAATGGCGGCACCGATGCCCCCGGCCCAGGCCAGGTGGTTTTCCTTGAGCATGGCGGCGTCATCAAGGCCGAGCCGGTGGTTGGTGCCGCCCCCGCAGCGCACCGCATATTTCTCCAGCAACCGCAGGCCGGGGCTGGTTTTGCGGGTGTCGGCCAGGCGCACGCCACTGCCGGCCAGTTCCTGTACTAGGGCGGCAGTGGCGGTGGCGATGCCGGAGAGGCGCATGGCCAAATTGAGGGCGGTGCGTTCGGCGGCCACCAGGGCCGCAGCGCCACCCTCCAGCTCCAGCAGCCGCTGACCTGCCGCCACCGGCTCCCCATCCGCCACCAGCAGCCGAAATTCAAGGTTGGGGTCGAGGATCTTAAATAGCTGGCCCGCTAGCCCGCCACCACAAAACACCCCGGCCTGCTTGGCCAGCCAGTGGGCCCGTCCGCGCCGATCCCCCAGGGCCGCAGCGCTGAGGTCGCCCCTGCCAAGATCCTCCGCCAACCAGGCCTGCAGCTGCTGATGTAGGGCGGGGCTTGGCGGCAAGGTTGGGGTCATGGCTCGACGCAACTGCCTAGACGCAACTGCCTAGACCCAAAATAGCTTTGTATCGCGACGCAAAATTGGTAGCATGGCAAGTAAATATATGTTAGCATCACATATGGGTCGTATATGCAGCGCCTGAGCGTGCCCCTTCATGCGCTTCTTGCCTGATTTGCGCCAGCGTCTCCAGGCCGCAGTCCCTGGGGTGGCTTTTATATTTTCGCTGGGCTTTTTTGGGGCAGCTGCCCTGAGATGCAGGAGGCCATCCATGCAAAATCTAGCATGGAACAAGTGCTCTACGAGGCCCTTGAAAATAGTTGGTATGAGTTATATTACCAGGCCCAGTTTGACTGCAATAAGCGTCTCGTCTCAGCGGAAGCCCTGTTGCGTTTAAAGCATCCGTCCCATGGCCTTATCTCGCCAAGTGATTTTATTCCTTTGGCGGAATCTAGTGACCTTATTTATCAGATTGGTGATTATATATTAACTGCTGCCTGTGCCCAACTGGCGCTTTGGGCTGATCGGCCGGCTACAGCCGAGCTCAGTCTGGCAATAAATGTTAGTGTCAAGCAATTTCAGCAGGCTAACTTTGTAGACAAGATTATTGCTGTAGTTGACAAGTCTGGCGCTAACCCTAAATTGCTGACCCTGGAGATAACGGAAAATATTTTTCTCGGCAATGCAAGCGAGGTTGCCGCTAAAATGCAATACTTGAAAAATTATGGGTTTAACTTTTCAATTGATGATTTTGGAACTGGCTATTCTTCCCTGTCTTACTTGAAGTCATTGCCTTTTGATTGCTTGAAAATTGATAAATCATTTATTTTAGATATTTTTCAGAGTGACGCTAGCCAGGGCGTCGTTAGGTCGGCGATTTCCATGGGGATCAATCTTGGCCTGGAGGTGATTGCCGAAGGCGTAGAAACAGAAGAGCAATTTAATTTTCTAATTGAATCAGGTTGTGAGTATTTTCAGGGTTATTTGTTTAGCCGTCCATTGCCATTGGCTGAATTCACCGCC
>CAJAQB010000014.1 GCA_903943975.1 Synechococcus lacustris
CTTTCTGGAGGAGCGGACTTTTATGGGTCCAGCCCTGAGGAGCTTCGCCAAGAATTCAAAAAGTCATTGTACGTTTTCCTTGAGGTCTGCAAGGAGCAAGGAATCGAGCCCCGCAGGCACTATTCAGGTAAGTTTAATCTTCGGATTCCGCCTGAACTACATGAGCAGTTAGCGATGACTGCGGAGGCGCAGGGAAAGAGTCTCAATTCGCTCGCTCAGGAAGCACTCCAGAGAAGTGTCACGGCATAGAGGAACGGATAACATCTGGCTAGAACTGCATAAGCCCTTAAGCTCTTGGGGAGCCAAACCGAACGCGACCTGCCCAAATACATCCTCGTTTCAGACTTTGCCAGGTTTCGTCTAGTTCAATTTCAGCCTATGGATATCTGCAAGAGAGTCCATGTCTATTTTGCAGCTCTTGATGCACTGAAGAACGTCTTCCAGTCTAACGTTGGCCTGGTCATACTAGGAGCAGTTAAAAACAGAATAATAGCAAAAGAGATAGACCGCACAAAGAGACTTGCATATGGCGCATGATTCATCTGTTTACTTACTTGACATTCTTGAGGCATGCATTGCGATAGAGGATGTCTTGGATGGCGTCAGCGTTGATGAGTATCGGACGAGGCGTTCAATTCAATCATTCTGTTGAACGGGAATTCATCCTCATTGGCGAGGCTCTGAGCAGGCTTAGCAAAACAGAGACAGGCACATTTAGCTCCATCACCAATTCCAGACTGATCATTGACTTTCGCAATCTTCTTGCCCATGACTATGGTGCAATTGATGATGACTCAGTCTATGGTCTCGCCTTTTCTGATCTCATTGTTCTAAAAGCCGAGGTTGCCGAGCTACTCGAAAATCGCGGAGAAGCAAAGTAATCATCACCTTTGCTTGGATCGCAAGTTAGCATAAATTTTTATTATTGAAAATTATTGCCATTCAAAAATGGCAAAAAAAATCCCCCGCTTTTTTGGCGGAGGATTTTAAGCGGAGAAATTAACTAACCGCTTATCACTTCGATTCGGTAAATTCCGCGTCGATCACATCTTCGCCAGCGGTGCTGGAAGAGGAAGCCCCGGAGCCATTGGCGGCAGCCTCAGCCCCGCCGGCACCAGCCTGCTGATAAACAGAGGCACCGGCGGCATAGAGGGCCTGCTGCAGCTGCTCTTGCACGGTCTTCATTGTTGCGAAGTCTTCCTTCTCCACCGCTTCCTTCAGCTGGCTGGCAAAGCCCTCCACCTTGCCCTTGTCCTCGGCGGAGATCTTGTCGCCCAGTTCAGCGAGTTGCTTCTCGGCCTGATAAACCAGGGTTTCAGACTCGTTCTTCAGGTCGATCTTCTCGCGACGTTCCTTGTCGGCGGAGGCATTGGTCTCGGCATCCTTGACCATCTTGTCCACTTCGCTGTCACTGAGGGTGGAGGCCCCGGTGATCGAAATGGTCTGCTCCTTGCCGCTGCCCTTGTCCTTGGCGGTAACGCTAAGGATGCCGTTGGCATCGATATCGAAGGTCACTTCGATCTGGGGCACGCCCCGGGGGGAGGGGGGAATGCCATCGAGGCGGAAGGTGCCGAGGCTCTTGTTATCGGTGGCCATCTCGCGCTCCCCTTGGAGCACGTGGATTTCCACGTTGGTTTGGCCATCCACCGCCGTGGAATAGGTCTCGCTCTTCTTGGTGGGAACGGTGGTGTTGCGGCTGATCATCTTGGTCATCACGCCGCCGAGGGTTTCCACCCCCAGGGAGAGCGGGGTGACATCCAACAGCAGGATGTCTTTGACCTCACCGGCCAGCACCCCGCCCTGGATGGCGGCACCAACGGCCACCACCTCATCGGGGTTCACCGTTTGGTTGGGGTCTTTGCCGGTGATCCGCTTGACCAGTTCCAGCACGGCGGGGATCCGGGTGGAACCCCCCACCATCACCACCTCATCCAGCTCACTGGTGGAGAGCTTGGCGTCCTTAAGCGCCTGCTCCACCGGCACGCGGCAGCGGTCAATCAGCTTGGAGGCCAGCTCCTCAAACTTGGCGCGGGTGAGGGTGAGATCGAGGTGCTTGGGCCCTTCCGGCGTAGCCGTGATGAAGGGCAGGTTGATTTCACTCTGGGTGGCGCTAGACAGCTCAATCTTGGCCTTCTCAGCGGCTTCGGTGAGCCGTTGCAGCGCCTGCTTGTCCTGGCGCAGGTCGATGCCTTCGTTGCTCTTGAAGCTGTCGGCCAGGTAATCAACGATCACCTTGTCGAAGTCGTCACCACCGAGGTGGGTGTCGCCATAGGTGGACAACACCTCAAAAACGCCATCGCCCACCTCGAGCACAGACACGTCGAAGGTGCCGCCGCCCAAGTCAAAAACGAGGATGCGTTCGTTGCTCTTCTTGTCGAGCCCATAGGCCAGGGCTGCCGCCGTGGGCTCGTTGATGATGCGCAGCACCTCGAGGCCGGCGATCTTGCCGGCGTCCTTGGTGGCCTGGCGCTGGGAATCGTTGAAGTAGGCGGGAACGGTGATCACCGCCTGGGTCACCGTTTCACCGAGGTACTTGCCGGCGTCTTCAGCCAGCTTGCGCAGCACCTGGGCGGAGATTTCCTCGGGGGCGAACTGCTTGTTCAGCACCGGGCATTTGACTTTGACGTTGTTGCCAACCTTCTCAACGCCGTAGCTCACCTCCTTCGATTCCTCATTCACCTCATCAACCCGCCGGCCGATGAAACGTTTGACGGAATAGAACGTGTTCTCGGGGTTCATCACCGCCTGGCGCTTGGCGATCTGCCCCACCAGCTGGTCTTGGTTCTTCGTGTAGGCCACCACCGAGGGGGTAGTGCGAAAACCTTCCGCGTTGGCGATCACGGTGGGCTTGCCGCCCTCCATCACCGAAACGCAGCTGTTGGTGGTGCCGAGATCAATGCCAACGACCTTTCCCATACCTGTCAGGACTCCTTGTCGGACGTTTCAAACTTGTTGCATCCTCCCCAGTAGGGGGCCGACCCGGCGAGGGGTGGTTCCCGAACCCCAACCGCCCGCCCCGCCCGATCCGACCCCCACCAGAACCCCGATGACCCTGCCGCTACCCAGCCCGATCGATGGGTCCACCCAGCTGCTGGCGGTGCTGGGGCACCCGATCCAGCACTCGCTTTCGCCGGCGATGCATAACGCCGCCCTGGCTGAACTGGGGCTGAACTGGCGTTATCTGGCCCTGGATGTGGCGCCGGAACGGCTGGCGGAGGCGCTCCCCGGCCTGGCCGCCATCGGCTGCAAGGGGTTGAGCATCACCATCCCCCACAAGGAAACAGTGGCGCCGCTGCTGCAAAGCCTTGACCCCGTGGCCCTACAGCTGGGGGCCGTGAATGCCCTGGTGCCCGATGGCCAGGGGGGTTGGCATGGCACCAACACCGATTGGTTGGGCTTCCTGGCCCCGCTGCGGGGTCGCAACTTCACCGGCGCCACCGCCCTGGTGCTGGGCAGTGGCGGCGTGGTGCGGGCCGTGCTGCGCAGCTGCGCTGAGCTGGGGATAGCCCGGGTGGTGCTGCGGGGGCGGCAGCTCGCCAAGCTGGAGGCCCTGGCCGAGGCCGTGGCCAGTTGGGCCCCCCCGCTGGACCTGCGCAGCTGGGATGAACCCCTTGATGAGCTGCTGGCCGACACCCAGCTGGTGGTGAATGGCACCCCCCTGGGCATGGGCCAATGGCGGGAGCAGAGCCCGCTTAGCACCGCCCAACTCGAGCAGTTACCAGCCGGGGCGCTGGTCTACGACGTGGTGTACACCCCACGGCCCACCAGGCTGCTGCTGGAAGCGGCCCAGCGGGGGCTGGCCACCCAGGACGGCCTCGAAATGCTGGTGCAGCAGGGGGCCGTTGCCCTGGGCCTCTGGACCGGCCTGGGGGATCTGCCGGTGGCGGTGATGGGCCTGGCCCTCGAACAGGTGCTCAGGGGGCGGCAGTCTTAGCCTGGGCCCATGAATGACATCCCCATCTGGCAGCGGCTGCTGGGTCTGCTCGCCTATGTGCTGCCCTGGGCCGACGCCCTGCCCTTTGGCCGGGCCCTCTTTTCGTTGGCCCCCCAGCTGCAATGGCTAACCCTGCCGGCCCTGCCGGTGCTGTTGCTGGAGCGGGGGGTGCCCTTTGGCGGCTTCCTGTTGTTTTTGGTGTTGTTTCTAGCGGTGGTCCGCAACCAGAATTTGCCCTACTTCCTGCGCTTCAACGTGCTGCAGGCGATCCTGCTGGACATCGTGCTGGTGGTGTTGGGGCTGGTGTTCAGCGTGCTGCTGGGCCCCCTCGGCGACAACTTCGCCCTGCGCACCCTCAACAACACGGTGTTTATCGGCAGCCTGGCGGTGCTGCTCTTTGCCCTGGTGCAATGCCTGCGGGGTAAGGAACCAGACCTACCCACCCTCTCGGAAGCGGTGCGGCTGCAGCTTTAGCCCAGGGCGAAGGGGTAGGCTGCTTGATTCGGCTACCAGCCGAGTCAAGCCTCCGGACTGCTGGTCCGGGTTCACCCCACAGGCCCCATGAGCGAGAAGCCGAACTACGAAACCATGTACATCCTTCGTCCGGACGTGCCGGAGGAAGAGGTGGAAGGTCATGCCAATAAGTACCGCGATCTGGTGATCGAATCCGGCGGCCAGATCATTGACAGCCAGCTGCGGGGCAAGCGCCGCCTGGCCTACAACATCGGCAAGCACCGTGAAGGCATCTACGTACAGCTGAACTACAGCGGTGACGGCCAGCAGGTGGGCCCCCTGGAACGGGCCATGCGTCTCAGTGAAGACGTGATCCGTTACCTCACCGTTAAGTACGACGGTCAGCACAGCTCCCTGGGCCGCAGCACCACCCCGGTGGCCTCCACGGAGAACACCACCGCCCGCCAGGAACGCGAGCCCGTGGCCGCCAGTGCCGAGCCTGCTGGCGCCGAAGACTGAAGCCCGATAGGGTCCCGCCAGACAGGTGTGGCCCATGCAGGCGGAGTGGTCAGTGGCCCAGGAGCCGATGCCCCACTGGCTGGAAAATCTGGAGGACCAGGCCAGCGCCACCCGGCTGGAACTGGAACAGGAGCAAAGCCAGGCCCGCCTGGCCGAGCTGGAAAGCCTGCTGGAGGAATTACCTGGGATCTTTGAGCGCAAGTTCCAGCAACGGCTGGAACCGGTGCTGGATCGCCAGCAATTACTAATCGATGAAAACGAGCGGTTGCGGGCCCTGGTGGAGCGGCTGCTGCCCCAACCCGGGGAGGTGCGGCTGCGGTTCCCCGATCGCCGCCCCCCCCAACAGGCCCTAGGGGGCGCCGATCAGGCCCCCCTGCCGCCGCTATTGCGGCTCATCCGAGGCGGGCGTCCCGACGGCGAGCCGCTGCCCAGAGGCGGGTGGGAAGACCCCACACATAGATGAAACCAGCGGCTGCCCTGTGGTCGAACTGGTCTTCGCTGCCGTAGGTGGCCATATCGGGCACGTAGAGGCTGTCGACGGAGCTGCGGCCCACCACGGTGGCATTGCCCTTGTGCAGCTTGATCCGCACGCTGCCATTCACGGTGTACTGGGTGCGCTCAATGAAGCCATCCAAGGCCTGCTTGAGCGGGCCATACCAGAGGCCCTGGTAAACGAGATCAGCCCAGCTGGCCTCGATCTGGCGCTTGTAGCGCTGCACGTCGGCGGCCAGGGTGAGGCTCTCCAGCTCCTGGTGGGCCTTGATCAGCAGCAACAAACCAGGGGTTTCATAGATCTCCCGGCTCTTGATGCCCACCACCCGGTTTTCCAGCATGTCGAGGCGGCCAAAACCATGGCTGCCGGCCAGTTCATTGGCCCGCCGGATCAGGGCCACGGGATCAAGGCGCACCCCGTCAATGCTCACGGGATTGCCCTGCTCAAAGCCGATCTCCACGGTTTGGCCAAGGCTGGGGGCCGCATCCACCGAAACGGTCATGGCATAGATCTCCTCGGGGGGCTCCACGTTGGGGTCCTCCAAGGGGCCGGCCTCAATCGAACGACCCAGCAGGTTGAGGTCGATCGAATAGGGCGACTTCTTGCTCACCGGCGAGGGGATGCCACAGCGCTCGCCGTAGGCAATGGTTTCCTCCCGGCTAAAGCCCCACTCGCGGGCGGGGGTAAGCACCTTGAGCTCGGGGGCGAGGGCGCCGATCGCCACATCAAACCGCACCTGGTCATTGCCCTTACCGGTGCAGCCGTGGGCCACGGCGTCGGCCCCCAGCTCCCGGGCAATCTCCACCAGGCGCCGGGCGATCAGGGGCCGGGCCAGGGCGGTGGAAAGCGGATAGCGGCCCTCGTAGAGGGCATTGGCGCGGATGGCCGGGAAGGCAAATTCGGTGATGAAGGGTTCGATCAGGTCGGCCACGATCGACTGGCTGGCGCCGGAATCCAGCGCCTTCTGGCGGATCGGCTCCAATTCATCGCCCTGGCCCAGGTCGGCGGCGAAGGTGATCACCTCCTCCACCCCCCACTCCTTGATCAGATACGGGATACAAACGCTGGTATCCACCCCGCCGGAATAGGCCAGCACCACCTTTTTTGCCCGAGCCATGTGCGTTGCCACCGACTTAATCGAGGGAATCAACAGGATTCTCCGATGCCGGGCGCCAGCGCCCCCAGCGGGAGGCAATCCAAAGGCCCATGGCCAGGGGCGGCAGCAACACCAGGGCAAGCACCAGGGGGGTGGCCAGGGGGGGCACCAAGTCGTGGCGCCCGGCCCACCGCAACAGACCGGCCCCCAGCAGGGCCCCACCCCAGGCGATCAATAACTGCATCAACTTTGAGGGCATGGTTTAGGGTGACAGATTGTGGCGCTTGGAGCGGGTTTAAACCATGAGCAGCCTCGACAGTTTCAACCCTTCGCTTACTCGGTACAGGCGCAGCGATCCGGCCCCGGTGCTGCCCCTGCGTGATGAGCCTGATCTGCTCACCTGGCTGGAAAGCACCGGCCGTTTGGTGGCCGATGAAGAAACCGCCGGCGCCGACCTCTCCACCGTGGAAGAGGAAGAGCTTTCGGTACTGATGGGCGAAAAAGAGGACTACAGCCAGCAGGACGAAGCCCAGGAAGAAAACTGGGAAGACTGATGGCCGTGGCCTAGGGTCCCGGCGCATCCCAGTGATTCCCAGGTGCGTTCTTCCGAGGTATCTGCCTTTCCGGGCTCCGGTCGCAGCTGGACCCTGGCCCTGATCGCCCTGCTACTGCTGGTCTCCCTGGCCTGTGATCTAAGCCTGGGCGCCTTCCAACTAACGACCCCCCTGCTGCTGGCCGCTGGGCTCAGCTGGCTGGTGGGGCTCCTGGGGATCCCGCGGCTGCGGGCCCTGAAGCTGGGCCAGGTGATTCGCCAGGAGGGGCCCCAGTCGCACCACAGCAAATCAGGTACCCCCACCATGGGCGGGCTGCTACTGGTGCCCTGTGGCCTGGTGATTGGGGCCCTGGTGAGCCCCGGCGATCAACGGCTGCTGCCTGTTGCCCTGGTAACCCTCGCCTTCATGTTGATCGGCGCCGTAGACGACTGGCGCAGCCTCACCAAACGCACCAACACCGGCCTCAGCCCCCGGGGCAAGTTGCTACTCCAGGCCCTGGCCGCTGGCCTGTTCCTGCTCTGGGCCGCCCTCCATGGGGCCATCGCCAGCAGCATCGCCCTGCCCTTTGCCTGGGCCCTACCCCTGGGCCTCTTGATCTGGCCCCTGGCCCTGTTTGTATTTCTGGCCGAAAGCAACGCCACCAACCTCACCGACGGCCTCGATGGCCTGGCCGCCGGGGTGGGCGCCATTGTTTTCCTGGGGTTAGGGCTGCAATTGATGCTGCGGGGCAACAGTGGTGATCCCGCCCTGGCGGGCTTCTGTGCCGCCCTGGCCGGGGCCTGGCTTGGCTTCCTGCTGCACAACCGCAACCCAGCTCAGATTTTCATGGGAGATACCGGCTCCCTCGCCATGGGGGCCGCCCTCAGTGCCATTGCCCTGCTTTCCAACAGCCTCTGGCCGCTGCTGCTGATCGGAGGGGTGTTGCTGGCTGAATCACTCTCGGTGATCCTGCAGGTGTGGGTGTTTAAAGCCACCAAGGGCGCCGATGGCCAGGGGCGACGCCTATTCCGCATGGCGCCGCTGCACCACCACTTCGAACTGGGGGGTTGGAGCGAACTGCAGGTGGTGGTGAGCTTCTGGGCGATCAGCCTCGGCCTCGGCGCCCTCGGACTGTTGCTAAGACCCCACTAAACCGCCCCCCATTTGCCCGAATTCAGGGCCAGAATTCAGGGGTCGCCGCCGACCGCCCCGTGCCCTATTTCACCTGGAAGGAAAAGGGACTTACTGAAGACTGCGCCAGCCTCAATGCCATGGCCGCCCGCCTCCAGGAAGCTGCCCAGCTGCTGCGACGCATGGCCGATGAGGGCTTCCAGGTGGAACGGCTGGATGGGCTGCAACGCATCACCCACCACGATCCAGATCTGTTCAAGGCCTATGGCTTCGTTAGTGAGGAGGCGCCGGAACGGCAGCTGGGCCTGGTGCTTGATCCCGCCAGCGACAGCAACAACTAGCGCTTCCGCAGGCCCACTGCCCAGATAATGACGAAGACCACGCCCGAGAGGGCCAGGTACACCAGGGCACCGTTCTGGAGGCCGGCCAGGTCGAGCCCAAAGGGCAGGGCACCGGGATCCCCGGCCGTGGCGTAGGCAAACAACCTGATCCTGCGGCGAACGCCCCCGGTCTAGCAGTCATCCCCCCACCTTTCCCTTTCCCCATGAGTTCGCCGCTACTGCCCGCCACCCTGCTGCTGCTGGGCAGCGGTGAACTGGGCAAGGAATTGGCGATCGCCGGCCAACGGCTTGGTTGCCGGGTGGTGGCCGTGGATAGCTATGCCGGTGCCCCGGCCATGCAGGTGGCCGACGAGGCCCTGGTGATCCCGATGACGGATGCGGCGGCCCTCAAGCAATTGGTGCGGGCCCAGCAGCCGGCCCTGGTGATTCCAGAAATCGAAGCCCTGGCGGTGGATGCCCTGGCGGAGCTGGAGGCCGAGGGCATCACCGTGATCCCCACGGCTAGGGCCACGGCGATCACCATGAACCGTGACCGCATCCGCGACCTGGCCGCCGGCGAGCTGGGCCTGCGCACGGCCCGCTACGGCTATGCCCGCAGCGCCGCCGAACTGGCCGAGGCCGCCGCCCCCCTCGGTTGGCCGGTGGTGGTGAAGCCGGTGATGAGTTCCTCGGGCAAGGGCCAAAGCGTGGCCAAAAACAGCGCCGAACTGGCCCAGGCCTGGCAGGCCGCCGCCGCCGGGGCCCGGGGCAACGCCAGCCTCGTGATCGTGGAGGAATTCCTGCGCTTTGAGCAGGAAATCACCCTGCTAACCGTGCGCCAGCAGCAGGGCCCCACCCTCTTCTGCCCAGCGATCGGCCACCTGCAGGCGCGCGGTGATTACCAATCCAGCTGGCAACCGGCGCAGTTGCAACCTGCCCAACTGTTGGAAGCCCAGCGCATGGCCCGCCTGGTTACCGATGCCCTGGGGGGGGTGGGGATCTTTGGGGTGGAGTTCTTTATCTCCGCCGGGGAGGTGATTTTTTCGGAGCTTTCACCGCGGCCCCATGACACGGGCCTGGTGACCCTGGCGGGCCAAAACCTGAATCAATTTGAACTGCACCTGCGGGCGGTACTGGGGCTACCGATCGCGGCGGTGCACTCCACTGGCCCAACCGCCAGCCGGGTGATCCTGGCCGGGGCAGCCCAGGCGGGGGCCCCCGTCCGTTATGGCGGCGTGGCCACGGCCCTGGCCCAACCCGAAAGCCAGGTGCTGCTATTTGGCAAGCCAGAGGCGTGGCCCCAACGACGCATGGGCGTAGCCCTGGCCCGGGGCGTAGATCTTGCGGAAGCGCGCCGGCGCGCCGATGCGGCTGCCGCCGCCGTAGAGGTGCTGGTGGGCTAAAGGGGCCGTGGCGCTGCCACAGAGGGCCTGGGCCACCCGCAGGTAGCGGCGGGCATGGGCAGACCAGTTGTAGGCCTCAGCCACCGCCTCCAGGCCCTGGGCGCGCCAGCTATCCCAGGGGGCGCCGGCGGCCGTGGCCTCTTCGAGCCGCTGGCGCAGCTGCCCCTCCTTGGCCACATTCACCAGCAGGCCATTGCCACAGCGCTGCAGGATGTCCACCGGGCCGCCGTCGTCGGTGGCAACCACCGGCACACCGCAGGCGGCCGCCTCCAGCAGGGTGAGCCCAAAGGGTTCCGTGAGGGCCGGGTTCACAAACAACCCGCGGCGACTCGCCACCCAGCGGAACAGGGCTGGCACCTGGGCCCGGCTGTGCTGCTTGGGATAGGCCACCTGGCCATAAAGATTGTGACGATCAATCGCCTCGAGCAGCAACTGCCATTCCTGCCGTTGCCCCTGCTCCAGCAACTGCAGATCCTCACGGCAGCCCAGCACCAACACCAGGTTGTAGTGCTGGCGGAGCAAGTCACTGCTGCCAAAGGCTGCCACCAGGGCGGGAATATTTTTGCGGCGATCCAGGCGACTTAGGGCCAGCAGGCAGGGGCGCTCGGGTTCCCGCAGGAAAGGGGTTAGCAGGGCGGAGATCTGGCCGTCCTCAGCGGCAAGGCCGTGGGGATGGAACTGCTCTGGGTCCACTCCAGGGGGGATCACCTCCGGCAGGTCGGGGTGAAAGTTTCGGTATTGAACGTATTGACGCTGGGCCTCCTGGCTGCTGCTGGCCACCACCAGGCTGGCGGCGGCCAGGGCCGCTTCCTCGGCGGCAATGCGGCGGTCAAGGCAGTAGTCGCGGTTCAACTGATCGGGCAACTGGCCGAGGGCCAACAGCCTTCGCTGTTTTTCACGGCCAAGGGAATGGCCCGTAAACACCAGGGGAATACCCAGGCGCCGCTGCAGCTGGGCCCCCACCCAACCGGCATCGGCGTAGTGGGCATGGATCCAGTTTGGGCGCCGCTGCTGCAGGGAAATATGCAACACCAAGCAATTCACTAATTGCTGCAGATAGGGCCAGAGCTGTTCCTTGCGCAGATAACGGCGCGGCCCAAAGGGCAGCCGCAGGATCGAAACTTTTTGGGAAAGAGTTTCCCCCCTCAGGGCGTAATCAGCGCTGAGGCGCGGATCTTCAATGCAACGGGTGATCAGCTCAAGCCGCTCCAGTTCTGGCCGCTCCCCCAGGGCCCGGGCCAGCTCAAGCACATAGCTGCTCTGGCCGCCAGTATCTGCATCTCGGCCCAGCTCAAGGTTGTGGCCCCGGAATAAACCGTGGAGATGTAGATGCAGTAGGTACAAACCCATGCCGTGGGGCTGAGATCGCAGACCTAACTTCTCTTAGTCACATTTCCCTGTTACCGGTTACAACAGGGGCGGCGATGCCTCGCGGCAGATCCGCAGCATCCGGGCCCATGGGCGGGGTTCACTGGCGGGGCGGCAGTCGCATAGATAAACCAGCAGGATCCGCCAGGCCACTGCTGGCATCAATGGGCTGGCCCTGAACCCAACGCAGCAACAGGGCCCGCAGCGGACCGCCATTGGAATCAGCCGCCGCCGGCAGGTTGAAGTGGGTACCCCCCTCCACCAACACCAACTGACTCCCCGCCTTGGGGTATTGGCCAAAGGGGCTAAGCGCTTCCGGCTGGGGCGGCACCACCACATCCCTGCTACCTGATACCACCAACACCGGCACCTTTAAATCCGCCAAACCAGCGGCAAACACCAGCCCCTGGGGGGGGCTTACAGCCACCACCCGAGTGATGCGGGGATCCGCCAAGGAATCAGGAATCGCCGCCGATAGGAAGCTGCATTGCAACACCCAGCTGATGTTGCGTTTGGGGTGATCGGGATCCGTACAGGATTTCCAGAGGTCTGTGGAGCGGCTGCGGGCGCCGGCCAACTGCAGGGCGGTGGTGGCCCCCCAGGAATGGCCGATAAACACCACATTGCGGGGGGCAATACCCTCGGCGCCGGGGAAGCTGCCGGCCTCGAGGCCATCGAGCACCGCCTTCACCTCCCGGGGCCGCCGCAGAAATTCTTCGGGATCCGGCGGAGCAGCCTGGCCAGACAACATCGCCGCCTGCTGGTTGATGTCACTGCCGGCATGGCGGGGCAGGAACACTGGTGCCCCATGGGAAGCCAGATGCTGGGCCCAGCCCAGGAAGCTGCTGGGGGAAGACCAAAGCCCGTGGGAGAGCACCACCGGCGCCAGGCTGGGGGCCCCCACGGGCCGCACCATGGTCACCTCGAGGGGTTCGGCCTGGCCCTCAATCGCCAGGGAGACCACCTCAGTTTTGATCGGAAACTTCCCAGGTTTTAACTGGGCAGCGGCGGCAGTCCCAGCCTTGGCAAAGCTGGGGATCAATTGATCCACCACCAGCTGTTGCGCCTTCATGCGCTGCAGAAAAGGCAAGGCGCGATCAAGGCGAATGGTGACGCTCTCGCCGGGAATCGCCTGCAATAAAGCCAACAGCGTCACCTTGCCCCCCTGGGCCTGGGCCTGGGCCGCCTTAAGACCGGCGAGCACCGGCTCGCTGGCCAGTTGCTGGTGGTTGCCGGGGTCCACATCAATCAATCGCCTGAGCAACAGCTCCCCCTGCTGGGCCATGGCGCTATCGGCGTCGTTCTGGAGGGGCAGCGGAGCATTCAATAACTCCTGGATCGACCGCGCATATTGACCATTGGTGGCGCGATTCAATTCAGCCAGATCACTGGTGCCGGCCCAGAGGGCATCGGGATTTGCCAGTTCCGACACCCGGGCGGTGAGGTTTTCCTGCAACAGCGGCAGCCGCAGGCGCAGCTCCTCGATCGCCTGGGCGGGGGAAGCCGTGGCCATACCCAGTAGGAACAGCGCAGGCGCCGCCTTAAACCAACGCAGGGAGGCAATACCCAAGGGATCAACGTGTACTGAGCTGGCTGAACTCTAACCGCCTGTTTTGATCACACGCTCACGAATAGGCTGCAGGGGTCGAGCATTCATGGGATGCAAGCGCCTAAAAGCTTCCAGCTGCTCAGTTGAAATCGAAATAGGCTGCTTTAAGATATAAAATTGCACCCCTTCTGTGCAGGGGGGAGTTGTGAGCGAACCGGGATATGTGAAGTAGCTAAGACTGTCAGGCAGCAGCCCAGATAAGGATGGCAAGTTAAGTTCCAGCTTGCCCCCCTTAGTGGTGGGCAGCTTGTCCCAGAACGAGCCCAGAAAAGCATTGGCAGCACCCTTCTTAAAGTTGACGCCAATCACCGCCAACTTGCCATCAGCGCCCTGGTGAACAATGTGCACGTTCATATCATAATGAACACCATTAATCGCCTCTTCGCTTGGGGTGTGAAAATGATATTGCAGCAGCTTGTAATTGGAATTGCCAATCTTTAGATTGCCTGAGCTATTTACCTGAATGGTGGTGCCAGTGTTCACCACCAGATCACCGCTGGTGGGCCCATATTCAGGCTTAAGGGGCTTGGATTCGCTCTTCTTAACAGTGGCGCTGGTCACGATATTCAGCGGTGCCTGCTCAGCACCATCGACACAGGCGGCATATTTAGGGCTCAGCTCCCCCCATTTTTCCGGGGCCACATCGCCCTTATAGCCGTACTGGGGCTTAGCTGCAGCCAGGGAAGGCAGCAGCAGCAGGGCCACTGCTGAGGCCCTCAAAAGAGACAGCGGCTTGATCAAGGGGCTGGTCATCGGGGCGAAAAAGTATATTTTTCTAAGCCAAGCCTAGACAGATCTCAACGACAGTGTCAATAGCTAGCTGCGTAAATACTTAGACCGCCACCACCTCAGGCGGATGCTGCTGCAGCACCTGCTTGAGATACCTACCCGTGTGACTGGTGGGGTGAGCCGCCACCTCCTCAGGGGTGCCAACGGCAATGATCTCACCGCCCTTGTTGCCGCCCTCCGGACCAAGATCAATCACCCAATCCGCACAACGGATCACATCGAGGTTGTGCTCGATCACCAGGATTGAATTGCCCTTATCCACCAATCTTTGCATCACCTCCATCAACTTGTGCACGTCATAGAAACTCAAGCCGGTGGTGGGTTCATCAATCAGGTAGAGGGTTTTACCGGTGGCCCGCTTGGATAACTCTGTGGCTAGCTTCACCCGCTGGGCTTCCCCGCCGGAAAGGGTGGGGGCCGGCTGGCCCAACTTCACATAACCAAGCCCCACATCCACCAGGGTGCGCAAGCGATCGGCCGCCTGGGGGATGGCAGAAAACACATCGGCGGCCTGTTCCACCGTCATTTCCAACACATCAGCAATTGTGAAATCACGATATTTCACCTGCAAAGTTTCGCGGTTATAGCGGGCCCCTTTGCACACATCACACTGCACATATACATCGGGGAGGAAATTCATTTCAATCACATTCACCCCCTGACCCCCACAGGATTCACAGCGGCCACCCTTCACATTGAAACTAAATTGACCCACCTGATAGCCGCGCGCCTTGGCCTCCACCGTGGCGGCAAATACCTGACGGATTGGATCAAAGGCGCCCGTATAGGTGGCAGGATTTGAACGGGGGGTGCGACCAATCGGCGATTGGTCGATCACAATCACCTTATCAATGGCGCTGATACCCCTTAGTTCATCAAGGCCAGCCGGGAAAGGCACCTTTGTGCCGAGCTGATGCTCCAGGGCCGGATGCAGCAGTTCATTCACCAGGGTGCTCTTGCCACTGCCGCTTACCCCTGTTACCGCCACCAAGCGGCCGAGGGGAATCTCCACATCTAAGTTCTGGAGATTATTGCGTTGGCAATTCAGCATAGACAACTTACGGGTATTTGCCTGGCGCCGTTCGGGGGGAGTGGGAATCGAGAGGCGACCACTCATGTAGGCCCCCGTTACTGAATCCTCCGCAGCAATTAGGTCAGCCAAGCCCCCTTGGGCCACAATTCTTCCCCCATGCACGCCGGCGCCAGGGCCGATGTCTACGATGTAATCGGCGGCACGGATTGTGTCCTCATCGTGTTCAACCACGATCAGGGTGTTACCCAGGTCGCGCAATTTAACAAGGGTGGCAAGCAAGCGATCGTTATCCCGCTGATGCAAACCAATGCTGGGTTCATCCAGCACATACAGCACCCCGGTGAGCCCTGCGCCAATCTGGGTGGCAAGCCGAATCCGCTGGGCTTCCCCACCGGAAAGCGTCATCGCCGGCCGATCAAGGCTGAGGTAATCAAGACCCACATCAATCAGGAAGCGCAGTCGCATGCGGATCTCCCGCAAGACCAAATCGGCGATCTGGATCTGACGGGGACCCATCAACGGTTCGCCGTCAACACCAACCCCCATCAAGGCCTCAATCCGCTCCAAACACTCACCCACACTCACCGCCGTGAGATCGGTGATGCCATAGGGGCCAATGCGCACGGCCAGGGCTTCCGGGCGCAAGCGTTTACCAGCGCAGGTGGCACAGGGCACCAGTTCCTGAAACTTCTCCAGCTTCTGGCGGGCCGCTTCACCACCGGCATCCTGCAGCTGCCGCTCCAGGATCGCTAGTACCCCCTCAAAGGGCTTTTCAAAACCCTTCGTCTTGCTGTATCTACTATCCGCTTCAATCAGGATTGGCTCCTTAGTGCCAAACAGCACCGCCTCCTGCTGGGGGCGACTCAACTCCTTCCAAGCGGTTTTCAGTTCAAAGGAAAAAGCTTGGCCAACGCTATATAGCAGCGAGAAGTAATAGCTGTTTTCCTTATCACTCCAGGGCACCACGGCGGCATACACCGGCAAGCTCGGATCCGGCACCACCCGCTGTTCGGTGAATTTGCGCAGGAAGCCGATGCCATGGCAATCGGGGCAGGCGCCATAGGGACTGTTAAACGAGAACAGCCGTGGCGACAGCTCCTCCATCACCGCCCCATGGACGGGACAGGCAAAATTCTCGGAATAAAGCCGTTCGCGCTCCACCCCCTCAGGTAATTCCTCGCCGGTCTTCGGTACCACCTCCACCAGGGCCAGGCCATCGCCGCGTTTTAAGGCGGTGCGCAGCGAATCCGTGAGCCGTTCCTGCACCCCCTCGCGGGCCACCAGGCGATCAACCACCACCTCAATGTTGTGGGCGTGGTTTTTATCAAGCTCGATGTTGTCGGAAAGTTCGCGCACCTCGCCATTGATCCGCACCCGGGCAAAGCCTTCCGCCACCAAACCACTCAACAGTTTGGTGTGGGTACCCTTCTTACCGCGCACCACCGGGGCCAACAACTGATAACGGCAACCCTCCGGCAACAGCAGGATCTGATCGACCATTTCGTCGATCGACTGGGGCTGGATTGAGCGGTCGCACTGGGGGCAATGGGGTTCCCCGGCCCGGCCAAACAGCAGCCGCAGGTAGTCCTGGATTTCGGTCACCGTGCCCACGGTGGAGCGCGGGTTATGGCTGGTGGACTTTTGATCAATCGAGATTGCCGGCGACAGCCCTTCGATCGCATCCACATCCGGCTTATCCACCTGGCCGAGGAACTGGCGGGCATAGGTGGAAAGGCTCTCCACGTAGCGCCGTTGGCCCTCGGCAAAGATCGTGTCGAAGGCCAGGGAACTCTTGCCGCTGCCGCTCACCCCGGTGAAAACCACCAGGCGATTGCGGGGCAGGGTGAGGTCAACGTTGCGCAGGTTGTGCTGGCGGGCCCCCCGCACCCGGATCACCTCCCCCAGGCTGCCGCCGGTGAGGGCCTCCAAGGCCTGCCCGGGAACGGCTTTAGCGCGGGGCATTGATCAAGCTCGTTGATTGGCGACTCTACTGAGGCCAGCTGGTGCTGGCCGTCTGCAGGAGGCTGGCCGCAAACTCGCGCGCCTTACCGCTGTCCCCGCCCGCCAGTTCCGCCAGTTCCCGTTGGCGCTCCGAAAGGTCCCGCAGTTGGGACACCCGGATCAACGTTTGGCCCCCTTCCACCGCCTTACTCACCAGCAAATGCTGATCCGCCGCGGCCGCCACCACTGGCTGATGGGTCACACAAAACACCTGGCGCCGGGCCGCCAGGCGGCGCAACAAGCTGGCCATGGCAGCACTCACCCGACCGCTGACGCCGGCATCGATCTCATCAAATAGCAGGCTGCTCTCCTGATCCCCCTCCACCAAACAGGTTTTCAAGGCCAGCAGAAAGCGGCTCATCTCACCCCCGGAGGCCAGCTCCCGCAGGGGCGCCAACGGTTGGCCCGGATTGGCAGAAAACAGAAACTGAACGGTTTCCGCCCCCTCTTCGCCGGGGCTACAGGGCTCAAGGCCAACGCTGAAGCGCACCGCCGGCAGCGCCATGGGCCGCAGCGCCGCCATCAATTCCGTTTCCAGGGCCTGGGCCGCCCGTTGCCGCTGGAGACTGAGCAGCCCACAGGCCTGATCCCGCTGCTGCCGGGCCCGCTGCTCAGCCTCCGCCAGCAGCGCCAGGGCCGTCTCCACTGCCCCCTCAAACAACTGGTCCTGCAACTGGTCCCGCCGCTCGATCAAGGCCGGCAGATCAAGCCCATGGCGCCGCTCCAGCGCCTTGAGGGCGGCAATGCGTTCCTGCAGGGCGGCCAGATGTTCGGGATCGGCATCGAGGCCAGCGCCGTAGTGGTCCAGCTCCCGGGTCAGATCCTGCAGGGCCCCATGGGTGTCGAGCCAGCGCTGCTGCAGGGGCCCGAGGCTGCTGTCGAGGCCGACCATCGCCGCCAACTCCTGGTCACAGGCCGCCAGGTGTTCCAGCACCGCCGGTGCCGCCTCAGCCCCCTCCTGCAGCCGCCCCAACAAATGCAAACAACCCTGCTGGAGGCGCACCCCGTGGCAGAGCCGGTCCTGTTCCTGCTCCAGCAACTGGCGTTCCAGGGGATCATTTAACTGGGCCCTCTCCAGTTCCTGCAGTAGCCCGAGGGCCTCCTGCCTTTCCCGTTCGAGCCGCTCGCCATCGGCCTGGGCCTGGGCCAGCTGTTGGGCCAGCTGTTTCCAACTGCGCTGGGCCTGGCGCACTGGCTCCAAACAGGCCAGCAGCTCACTGCCACCAAAACGATCCAGCCAGCGGCGCTGCTGACCGGGGCGCCCCAACTGCTGGGTTTGGCCCTGGCCGGTGAGATCCAGCAACAGGGGCCGCAACTCCGCCAGCAACGGCTTGCTCAACACCACCCCGTTCAAACGGCTGCGGCTAGCTATGCGCCCCTCCTGCAGCCTCAGCTCTCGGCTGAGCAATAACTCCTGTTCCTGCTCCAGGTCGAGCTGCTGCTGGGCACACCAAAAGCGCAACCCAGGGGTAAAGCCAAAGCTGGCCTCAATGGCACCGCGGTCACAGCCCACCCGCAACAAGCGCTGGGGCTGACCGCCACCCGTGACCGCATCGAGGGCATCGAGCAGGATTGATTTGCCGGCGCCTGTTTCACCGGTGAGCACCGTTAAACCCGACGCAAACGACAGTTCCAGACTGTCGATCAGGGCGATATTGGTGATCTTTAGAGCCGTAAGCAACCTTGGCCTCCGGTCGCCGGGCGCAGCGTAACGGGTTTGCTGTCCTTTAAAAGAGGGATAGTTGCCGCTGTTGCCATGACCGCCCTCAGCGATTTCATCGAAGCGGCCGGGCTAAACAGCTACGACCCCGCTGCGATCAGCCGGATCTATGCCGGCCATCCCCAGCGCTTACTGCGGCGGCTGTATCAAACCCTGATACCAATTGGTTTGCTGTTGCTCGGGGTATTGAGCGACAAACTCCTGGGCCGGCTCAAAAATCCCCAGGTGGCCCAAGCCCGGTCCCGGGAAACCGCCAACCTGCTGGCCGAGCTGGGGCCGGCCTTCATCAAGGCGGGCCAGGCCCTTTCCACCCGCCCAGACATCGTGCCACCAACGCTGCTGGAGGAATTGGCCAGGCTCCAGGATCAACTGCCCGCCTTCCCCAGTGACCTGGCCCGGGCCTGCATCGAGGAAGACCTCGGCGCCGATGTGGACAGCTTGTTTGGCAGCCTCGAAGCCGAACCGATCTCCGCCGCCTCCCTCGGCCAGGTGTATCGCGGCAGCCTCCACGATGGCCGCAGCGTGGCCGTAAAAGTGCAAAGGCCTGGCCTACGGGAACAGATCACCCTTGACCTCTACATCGTACGCATAATTGCCGGTTGGCTAAAGGCAAATGTGGGCCTGATCCGCAGTGATCTGGTGGCGTTGATCGATGAATTAGGCAAACGGGTTTTCGAGGAGATGGATTACTTCAATGAAGCCTCGAATGCTGAACGCTTTGCTGAGCTCCACCGCCCCAACCCTCGGATTGCCGTACCGGCCATTTACCGGGAACTCACCAGCCGGCGGGTGCTCACAATGGAATGGATCGAAGGGGTGAAACTCACCCGGCTCGAGGCGGTGAAGGCGATGGGGGTAGATCCAGAGGAATTGGTGCAGGTGGGGGTGAACTGCAGCCTGCAACAACTGCTGGAGCACGGCTTCTTCCATGCCGATCCCCACCCAGGTAATTTGCTGGCCCTGGCCGATGGCCGGCTGGCCTACCTCGACTTTGGCATGATGAGCGAAGTTAGCCGTGAATCACGCACCGGCCTAATCCGGGCGGTTGTACATCTGGTAAACCGTAATTTTGACGCCCTTTCCAAGGATTTTGTAACCCTTGGATTTCTGGCGGAAGAAGTTAATCTAAAGCCGATTGTTCCCGCCTTCGAACAGGTGTTCGGCCAGGCGATAGAACTGGGGGTAAGCCGCATGGACTTCAAGGCGGTTACCGATGATCTTTCCGGGGTTATGTATAAATTTCCATTCCAAGTTCCCCCTTACTACGCCTTAATAATCCGCTCCCTAGTAACCCTGGAGGGCATTGCTCTGAGTGTGGATCGCAACTTCAAGATCCTTGGGGCCGCCTACCCCTATTTCGCCCGCCGCCTGCTGGAGGATGCCGATCCAGACCTGCGCCGCTCCCTCAAGGAAATGCTCTTTGATGGCGAAATCTTCCGCTGGAGTCGCCTCGAAAACCTGGTGGTGAGTGCCGGCCAGCAACAGCAGCTAGACCTCGATGGCCTGCTAGATCAAACGATTGATTTTCTGTTCTCCCCCAAGGGTGGTCTGCTGCGCCAGCAACTGGTAGATGCCACCGCAGATCAAATCGATGCCGCCGGCTGGCAACTGCTCCAGGGCCTGGGGCGCCAGCTGCCCCGACGCCTGCGCCCCCCGGGTCTGCAACGGCCGCGGCCCCCAGAAGCAAATCCATTGCTGAAATTGGAACCAGTCCGCGAGTTGCTTGGCATTCTCCAAAAACTGCCTGGTTTTGAACCGCAACTGCTCACCAGCCGGCTGCCGCGACTGCTGGCGGAACCAGACCTGCGCCGCATGGGGGTTGATTTGGCCAGGGGTTTAGCCGAACGGGGCCTGGTGCGCCTGGTGCGCGATGTACTCGTGGAACCGGAGCTGCGGCTCCAGGTGATCGAAACGACCTAATCGAAGCGAGCGAGCAATACGGCCTAGATTTAATGGTCGCTTTAGTGAGCCATGCTTCGTTTCCTTACTTCCATCGGCTTGGCCAGCCTGCTGCTCAGCAGCCCCGCCCTGGCCACCGAAAACATCGTGTTTGTGAGTGGTGCCTTCCGCCGCACCATCTTCGTAAAAGACCTGGAAGACTTTGTCCAAACCGGTGTACCCCAGGGCCTGCTGGCCGATTTAATCAAGTTCAGTAAGCAGCCGCCAAAGTCTGTGCAGGGCCTGCTCAAAACAGAACTGCCCCTGCCGGTGATCCTTACCAGCCGCCTGCTAAATACCCGCATCGGCGAAGCGATCCTGGAACGGGCCACCGCCATCGTTCACCCCCTGCGGGCCCCCAAGGCCGGGATTCCAGCCCTGCGCTCGGCCCTAGTGCTTGGCGTGGTGGATGGCAGCGGCAAATTGAGCCCGCTCAGTTTCCTAAGGGCCTATCCCGCCGAAGACATGGCTGTAGACATTCCCCAGTTGCTGGTGCTGGTGAAAAAAGCCGCCTCGATCAGCGACCTGGTGCGCTTCTTTTCCGACGCCCCCCTGGATGGTTTGCGCGGCTCCTGAGTAAATTGCGCTTTTGGCAGCCCCGTGCCGTTCTCTGACTCCATTCGCCGCTTGCTTCAGCGGCCGATCCATCAGAACTGGCAGGGGCTGATCAACGGCTACAGCCGTTGGCTGCCCGTGAGTGATCGCACCCCGGTGGTGAGCCTCTGCGAGGGGGCCACGCCGCTGGTGCCTGCCCCCGCCCTCTCCGCCCGGCTGGGCCGGGGCATCACGGTGCATCTAAAGGTGGATGGCCTCAACCCCACCGGCAGCTTTAAAGACCGCGGCATGACCATGGCCGTGAGCAAGGCCAAGGAGGCCGGCGCCGAAGCGGTGATCTGCGCCAGCACCGGCAACACCTCGGCCGCCGCCGCCGCCTATGCCAGCCGGGGGGGGATGCGGGCCTTTGTGCTGATCCCCGATGGCTATGTGGCCCAGGGAAAACTGGCCCAGGCCCTGCTCTACGGCGCTGAGGTGCTGGCGGTGCGCGGCAACTTCGACCGGGCGCTCACGATCGTGCGCGAACTGGCGGACCGCTATCCAGTCACCCTGGTGAATTCGCTGAATCCCTACCGGCTGGAAGGTCAAAAAACCGCCGCCTTTGAGGTGGTGGATGTGCTCGGAGAGGCCCCGGACTGGCTCTGCATTCCCATGGGCAATGCCGGCAACATCAGCGCCTACTGGATGGGCTTCAAGGAATACAAAAAGGCTGGCCGCAGCAAGATTCTGCCGCGGATGATGGGTTTCCAGGCCGCCGGCTCGGCGCCGTTGGTGCTTGGCACCACCGTGGAAAACCCAGACACAATCGCCACCGCCATCCGCATCGGCAATCCAGCCAACCGCGAAAAAGCGCTGAAGGTGCGGGAGGAAAGCGGTGGCGGCTTTGCCGCCGTAACCGACGCCGAAATCCTTGACGCCTATCGCTTCCTAGGCCGGGAGGAGGGGGTGTTCTGTGAACCAGCCAGCGCCGCCTCCGTGGCCGGGCTGCTCAAACGGGCAGAGGAGGTTCCTGCTGGCGCCCGGGTGGTTTGTGTACTTACCGGCAATGGCCTCAAGGATCCCACCAGTGCCATCGACCACAGCGAGGCCACCTTCCACGGGGACCTGGACCCTGAAGTGGACACCGTTGCCAAGGTGCTGGGCTTCTAAACCGCCGCCAAAACCTGCCCAAACCCCCCTCCCCCCACCAGGGAGGGGGGTTTTTTAATGGCGCCAAAGCCCAGCCAAAGCTGAATCTGTCTGGGGAGCAGCAGGCTTGAACCTGTGCAAAAACTGGGGACAGGCGAGGGGCGCTTCTTGGTTGGTTTTTCCCCAGGCTGAGGAAGCGGTGGAAAAGCCCTTTGTTATCCCCTTACCCCCCAAAAAACTCCCCAGGGACAAGCTTGCAAAAAACGCGCCTGGCCAGGGGCTTTGCTGCTTTTTCCCCCGTTTCCCCAGGCCCTACTACTGCGGATTGTTCTTTTTTTTTTAAACAAAATCTTTAATCCGTTTCGTAGAGGGATAGCGAGCCACGCGTTGCGGTTTGGCGATCGGTGTGGAAGCTTGGTAGCGCTCAAGTTGGCAATGGCGATGAAGTTGGTCTGCAGCCAAACGGAACTGAACGGGAGCCTGCAGTTGGTCAGCCGCGCCATCGCCGGCCGACCCACCCATCCGGTGCTTGCCAACGTGCTGGTGACCGCCGATGCGGCCGCCGGCCGGCTGAGCCTCACGGGCTTTGACCTCAGCCTCGGCATCCAAACCAGTTTTCCGGCCCAGGTGGAGGCCAGCGGCGCCATCACCCTGCCGGCAAAGCTGCTCACAGACATCGTGAGCCGCCTACCCGCCGATGGTCCGCTGACGCTTTCCTGCCCGGAGGGACAGGAACAAACCGAGTTGTCGGCCCTCACCGGCAGCTATCAGATGCGGGGGATGACCGCCGAGGATTTTCCGGAACTGCCCCTGGTGCAGAACGGCCAGCCGATTCTGCTGAGCGGCAAGGCCCTGGTGGAAGGTTTGCGCAGCACCCTGTTTGCCAGCAGTGCCGATGAGGCCAAGCAGATCCTTACGGGCATTCACCTGAAGGTGGAAAACGGCGGTCTCGAATTCGCCGCCACCGATGGCCACCGCCTGGCCGTATTGCGCAACAGCAACAGCGGCAATTCGAGCGCCAATGCCAGTGCTGGCGCCGATGAAGGGGCGGAAGCTTTTGCCGTCACCGTGCCCGCCCGCTCCCTGCGGGAACTGGAACGGCTGCTGTCGGCCCGGCCCAGCGATGAATCGATCAGCCTTTTCTGTGACCGCGGCCAGGTGGTGTTCCTCTGGGCTGACCAGGTGCTCACCAGCCGCACCCTGGAGGGCACCTACCCCAATTACGGCCAGCTGATTCCCGAAAGTTTCAGCCGCAGCATTTTGCTGGAGCGCAAGGCTCTGGTGGCCACCCTCGAGCGAATTGCCGTGCTGGCTGACCAGCACAACAACGTGGTGAAACTGCGCTCTGAGCCCGCCAGTGGCCTGGTGTACCTGAGTGCCGATGCCCAGGACGTGGGCAGTGGTTCCGAATCGTTGGCCGCCGAGCTGGAGGGGGATGCGATCGAATTGGCCTTCAACGTGCGCTACGTGCTCGAGGGCTTGAAATCGATGGCAGATCAGCGGGTGCAGCTGCGTTTAAACAGCGCCACCAGTCCGGCGGTGATCGCTGGGGCTGAGGATGATGGTCGCTTCACCTACCTGGTGATGCCCGTACAGATCCGCACCTAGGGCTTCGATGGTGAAGGCCCCTCAGCTATTGATCAGCAGCCTGTTGCGGGCCCGGGTGCGGGATGCTGCCGGCCTGGATCTGGGGGTGGGCCACCTGGCCTGGATGCATCCCCCCTGCCATCGGCTGCTGGGCTGGAGCACCAGACCCTCCGCCTTTGGGCCCCGCCGCACCGTGTGGCGCCTGGATCAATTGCTGGAAATTGCTGAAGGGGAGTTGATCGTTAAGGGGGAGCCGGCCGAAACCGACCAGGCCAGCCTCGATTTATTGCCCACCCTGCTGGATGCTGAGTTATTAGGCCGGGATCAACGCCCCCTGGGGCGCCTGGTGGATGCGGTGGTGGAACTGCGTACGGGGCAGATCCTCCATTACCTGGTGGCCCGCAGTGATCCGCGGCTGCCGGGCAGCAGCCGCTGGCGGCTCGATCCGGATCGCTTACTGGATCAACAACCGGGTCAGGTGATTTCCGCCCTGCAGGAACTCGATGATCTGCCCCTGGAAAAGGCCAGCATTCGCCAGCAGGTGTTGAGTCGCACCCGCCGCTTCCGCGACCAGGTGCCGGATTCCTTTGATGGTTTGGAAGATCGGCTGCGCTCCTGGGGGGAACGGCTGCGGGATGGCGGCGAGGAGTTGATCGACCGCTGGCGCGAGGATGACGATGACCGCCCCCAAGAGCGCCCCGACCGCCCCAAGCGGGCCGATTCAGACCCCTGGATCTGAGTTCAGCGACACTGGGTAAGCCCCCGGTCCGGTTGTCCTTGGTCTCCACCTCTGCCCCCGGGGCTTCCGGCTTTGAACAGGCCCTTCCCGAGATCGCTGCCCAGGTGAAGCAGGAGGGGCTCACCCCTGCTGATTTCAATGAAATTGTGCGGCGGCTGGGTCGCCAGCCCAACCGGGTCGAACTGGGCATGTTTGGGGTGATGTGGTCGGAGCATTGCTGCTATCGCAACTCGCGGCCGCTGCTGCGTCAGTTCCCTACGGAGGGGCCGCGGGTGCTGGTGGGTCCTGGGGAAAACGCCGGCGTGGTGGACCTGGGGGAGGGCTATCAGCTGGCCTTCAAGATCGAAAGCCATAACCATCCCTCCGCCGTGGAACCCTTCCAGGGGGCGGCCACGGGGGTGGGCGGCATCCTGCGCGACATCTTCACCATGGGGGCCCGGCCCCTGGCCCTGCTCAATGCCCTGCGCTTTGGCCCCCTGGAGGATCCCCACAACGCCGGCCTGATGGAGGGGGTGGTGGCGGGCATCGCCCACTACGGCAACTGCGTGGGGGTGCCCACCGTGGGTGGTGAGGTGGCCTTTGACCCCAGCTATTCCGGTAATCCCCTGGTGAATGCCATGGCCCTAGGGCTGATGGAAACCCCTGAGATCATGCGTTCCGGCGCCATTGGTGTGGGTAATCCGGTGGTTTATGTGGGCAGTACCACCGGCCGCGATGGCATGGGCGGCGCCAGTTTTGCCAGTGCTGAATTGAGCGAAGCCTCCCTCGATGACCGGCCGGCGGTGCAGGTGGGGGACCCCTTCCTGGAGAAGGGTTTGATTGAGGCTTGCTTAGAGGCCTTTAAAAGTGGTGATGTGCTGGCCGCCCAGGACATGGGGGCCGCTGGTCTCACCTGCAGCTGTGCCGAGATGGCCGCCAAGGGCCATGTGGGCATTGAGCTGGATCTGGATCTGGTGCCCGCCAGGGAAACGGGGATGACCGCCTACGACTTCCTGCTGTCTGAATCCCAGGAACGGATGTTGTTTGTGGTGCAGGCCGGCCGCCAGGAGGCGCTGATGGAACGCTTCCGGCGCTGGGGTTTGCAGGCGGCGGTGGTGGGTCGGGTGCTGGAGGAACAGCTGGTGCGGGTGCTGCAGCACGGGGCGGTGGCGGCGGAAGTGCCGGCCCGGGCCCTGGCGGAAGACACCCCGATTAACGAGCGGCAGCTGTTGGCAGAACCGCCCGAGGCGATTCAGGCCCATTGGCGCTGGCAGGAGAGCAGCCTGGCGCCCCTGCCCCCCGAAGGGCTGGAGTCGGTGTTGCTGAAGCTGCTGGATGACCCCAGCATCGCCAGCAAGGCCTGGGTGTGGCGCCAGTACGACCACCAGGTGCAGGCCAACAGCGTGGTGCTGCCGGGGGCCGCTGATGCCGCTGTGTTGCGCCTGCGCTTCCAGGAGGGTCCTAGGGCCCTGCAAGCCAGCCAGCGGGGGGTGGCGGCCACGCTGGATTGCCCCAACCGTTGGGTGGCCCTTGATCCGGAGCGGGGCGGCATGGCGGCCGTGGCCGAGGCGGCCCGCAACCTCAGTTGCGTGGGGGCTGAGCCGATTGCAGTCACCGACAACCTCAATTTCCCCTCCCCGGAAACGCCCACGGGCTATTGGCAGCTGGCGATGGCCTGTCGCGGCCTGGCCGAGGCCTGTCGGCAGCTGGAAACCCCAGTAACTGGTGGCAACGTTTCCCTCTACAACGACACCCGCCTGCCCGATGGCACGGTGCAACCGATCCAGCCCACCCCGGTGGTGGGCATGGTGGGGCTGCTGGAGCGCTTAGATCGCCTGGTGGGTTTGGCCTGGCCGACCCCAGCTGAGGGGGCTGAGCCAGATCAGTTGCTGCTCTTGGGCTTGCCCCTCGCCACCGCTGGCGACGATGACCGCATCGGCCTGGCCGGCAGCAGCTATCTCCAGGTGGTCCATGGCCTTTGCACCGGCCGGCCGCCGCGGCCAGACCTGGCCCTGGAAAAGCAAGTGCAGGGGGCCCTGCGGGCCGCCATTGGCGCTGGTTTGGTATCCGCAGCCCATGACCTCTCCGATGGGGGTTTGCTGGTGGCCGTGGCGGAGATGGCCATAGCTGCGGGAACTGGGGTGCAGTTGCAGCTGCCAGCCTTGGCTGCCACTGGTTTGCGCTTGGAGCGTTTGTTGTTTGGCGAATCTGGGGCCCGGGTGTTGGTGACGGTGCCCAGGGCCCAGCAGGGGGCTTTCCAGGCCCTGATGACCGCCCACCAGTGCCCCCAGGAATTGCTTGGTGAGGTGCAGGTCGCGCCGCGCTTACAACTCCAGCTGGGGGCAAAGCTGGCCCTGGATCTGGAGATTTCCGCCCTGCAGGCGGCCCATGGGGGGGGGATTCCCCGCCGCTTGCAGGGCCATGCCCTCGGGCAGAATGGTTAACGAGCAGTGAAGAATTTCGAATTGGTCTCCCCCGACTGGCCTGACGAATCCGTTTCCAGGCCCGATCGGATGCAGGAGGCCTGTGGGGTGTTCGCTGTGCTTGCCCCTGGGGAACAGGTGGCCAGCCTTTGTTATTTCGGGCTCTATGCCCTGCAGCACCGCGGTCAGGAATCGGCGGGGATTGCTGTTTTTGAAGGGGAAAAGGTGCGACTCCATAAGGACATGGGGTTGGTGAGTCAGGTGTTTGACCAGGAGGTGTTGGAGCGGATGCCCGGGGACCAGGCGGTGGGCCACACCCGTTACTCCACCACCGGCAGCTCCCGGGTTTGCAATGCCCAGCCGCTGGTGATGATGACCCGCATCGGTCCCTTTGCCCTGGCCCACAACGGCAACTTGGTAAACACCGGGGAGCTGCGGGAGCGGCTGGCGGCCGAGGGCATGAACATCAGCACCAGTACTGATAGTGAATTGATTGCCTTTGCCCTGCAGTTGGCCGTTAACAGCGGCCTGGACTGGGATGAGGCGATCAAATCGGCGGCTCGCCAGTGTCAGGGGGCCTTTAGCCTCGCCATCGGCACACCCAATGGCGTTTATGCCCTGCGGGATGGCCATGGCCTGCGGCCGTTGGTGTTTGGCAGCCTCGGCGATTCCGGCTCCGGTGGTTGGGTGGTAAGCAGTGAAACCTGTGGTTTAGATATCATCGGCGCCCGTTTTGATGATGATATAGCCCCTGGGGAGATTGTGCGTTTTTGTTCCGGTGAGCCGCGGCCATTTCGCAGTCGCTGGTGCGAAGAAACCCCGCGACTATGTGTATTCGAGCTTATTTACTTTGCGCGCCCTGACAGTCGCTTTTTTGGTGAATCTCTTTATAGCTATCGCAAACGGATCGGCCAGCGGCTTGCCCAGGAGGCACCGGTGGAAGCTGATTTGGTGATCGGTGTTCCCGATTCTGGAATTCCAGCGGCGATTGGTTATTCCCAGAGCAGTGGCATCCCCTTTGGTGATGGTTTGATCAAAAATCGCTATGTGGGCCGCACCTTTATCCAGCCCACCCAGGCGATGCGGGAAGCAGGTATTCGGGTGAAGCTAAATCCGCTGCCGGATGTGCTTGAAGGCCAGCGGATTGTGGTGGTTGATGATTCAATTGTGCGCGGTACCACCAGCCGTAAGTTGGTGCAGGCCTTCCGTGATGCCGGTGCCCGGGAAGTGCACATGCGAATTAGTTCGCCACCGGTTACCCATCCATGTTTTTATGGAATTGATACCGATAGCCAGGATCAGTTGATTGCCGCCCGTTTTAATCTTAAGGAAATTACAGCCCATCTTGGCGTCGATTCGCTTGCTTATCTTAGTAAGGAAGGGATGCTCCATTGTGCCCAAGAGCAATCCCAACATTTCTGCACCGCTTGCTTTGATGGCCAGTACCCAATTCCTGTGGAAGAGGGCTTGCGCACCCGTAAACTGATGCTGGAACCTGCGGGTATGGCGGGATCTATTTAGGACAATTGTTTAGGATAATTAGTTCTTTAGGATAATTAGTTCTGTTGGAATGGAAGCGCTGGAATGACTTTTCATAAATAGTAGTTCTGGAATCGAAGTGATCGAATCTCATTAATCGAGTCTCATTAATTGAATATCATTAATTGAATAGCAGTGATTGAATAGCAGTGATGTAATAGCCGTGATTGAATGACAGTAATGGAATAATAGAGATTGAATAACAGAGATTGAATAACAGAGATGGAATAACAGAGATGGAATAATAGAGATGGAATATTTTTTGTAATAGCAGGGCTTGAAATACTACGGGATTCACCTCCTCCACCCTCAGCGGAGCCTATGGCCGATGGGGGAGCAAGCTGCTGCGCGATTAAGGATCCGCCACTCTATGGAAAATGACCAGGGTCAAATGACTAGGGTCATTTTCCATAGAGGCTGGCGGGAGACCTAATGGCTCAATCACTTGGCCAAAGCATTTACAGATACAGCATGGTTCACACTGGTCGCGGTTTCCCGCTGCCGCATAAGGGCTTGAATCTGAGGGACCCCAAGAAAATCTTGGTGCCAAGAGCCCATGAACCTGGACAAAATCCCGCGGTCGATTACTTTAATTAATGCTTATTTTTCATCTTACCAGGTTACATCTTAAGAATTTATATATAATATAAGTATTTAACTATAAAAATCAAATAGTTTTTATATATTCAATAATTATAAGGGCACCTCGAAAAATTGCCGTTGGCCGCAAGAGTCTAACAATCGAGGCCTGATGAGTACATGAGTCTCATTGGCTGGTTCGCGCGTGTCCCTGGATTTTTCGTGGTGCCCATAATTCAATAATTCAATAATTTATCAATTATCAATTATCAATTATCAATATTTAAATTATCAATGGTTAAATTAATCACTTGTTTCAAGGGGCACCAGCCGCTCCAGGGTCTGCCCCTTCGGTAGCTCCAGTTGAATGCCGGCCCCACGGCTATCTTCCGCTGTGATTTCCTTGGGCTGGAAGCGCAAGCTGCCGTTTTTAGTTTCAGCGGCGATCAAACCATTGCTGCCCGCCCTCAGCTCCACCAGTTGATCACTGCGGTCGCTGAACCGCAGGGCGATTTCACCAAGATCGCCCCGTTGGCAGAGCCGCAGGCTGGCAACCGAAAGTCGCTTGATTCTGCCCAGGGCACTGGCCAGCAACACATCCCCAGTGGCGGCGCAGGCCACGGCCCCCACGATCTTTTCGCCGGGGAGTAGTCGCATCAGCGTTGGCCCCTGGGCGGTGCGACCCATCAGCGGCACGCTGGTGTCATCAATCGCTAGCCGCAGGCTGCGGCCGGTGCTGCTGGCCACGATCAGGTTCTGATTGGCAGCACAGAGCACTACCCGTTCCAGTTCCACCCCTTCCTTCAGCTTCAGCACCGTGGCGGCTCGACCGGAGAGGTCGCGGAATTCTTCCCCCGCCAGCCGTTTGAAGCGGCCATCACTACTTAGTAAGCCCAGGCTGAATTCTTCCCCGGCCGGCGGCAGCAGCAGCACCTCCACCACCCGCTCCCCTTGGCCATCAACGCTGTCGGGCAGGAATTTCTCGAGGGGGCCCGGCTGCTGGGCGGCAAATTCCCAACGCAAGGCCGCCACCCGGCCACCACTGGTGAAGGCCAGCAGGCTGGGGGCTGGCTGCACCGGCAGGATCATCCGGGCGCTGGGGCCGTGGTCGCCGTAGGGCAGTGGCTCCAGCAGGTGCAGACGACCCAGCACCTGGGGGGTGGCGATGCGCAGCAGGCCATCGCTTTGCAGCAATAAACGACCATCAGCGCTGATGGCGGATCGGGCTTGCTTCCTTTGGGCTTCGGCATTGGGGCGCTGGGCCTGCTGTCTTTGGGCTACCAGGTCGTCACCGCCCTCCAGCAGGCGGGTGCGGCGGGGGGTGGCAAAGCGTTTGCGCAGGTGTTTCAGCTCGCTGACCATGGTGTTCAGCAGGGTGGGCCGGTCGTCGAGCAGGTGGCGCAGTTGGGTTTGTTCCTGGCGCAGTTCCTCGAGTTCCTGGCGCAGGCCGTCCTGTTCGAGGCCGGTGAGGCGGCGCAGGGGCATGGCCAGCACGGCATCGGCCTGGCGTTCGCTCAGCCCCAGCCGCACCTGCAGGCTGGCCCGGGCCGAGGCGGCATCCCTGGCCGACTGGATCATTTCAATCACCTCAGCGAGGGCATCAAGGGCCTTGATCAGGCCTTCCACCACCTCCAGCCGATCTTCCGTGCGTTTGAGCGCATGGCGGGTGCGCCGCACGATTGTTAGTTCCCGATATTCGAGGAACTGATCCAGCAATTTGCGCAGGCTGAGTTGCTGGGGTTGACCATTCACCAGGGCCAACATGATCGCCCCGAAGTTGCTTTGCAGGGCCGTGCGTTTGTGCAGTTCGCTGAGCACCTGTTCGGCATTGGCATCCCGCCGCAGTTCCACCACCACCCGCATCCCCTCCCGGTCGCTTTCGTCGCGGATGTCGGCGATGCCAGTGATGCGGCCATCGTTTACCTGCTCGGCAAGTTTTTCGATCCAGCCGGCTTTACTGAGTTGATAGGGCAGCTCGGTGATCACCACGGCGCCGCGTTTATGGCGCCCCTTGCCCGGCTGCACTTCTTCGATGTGGGCAACACCGCGCATCGGGATGCTGCCGCGGCCATTCAGATAGGTGTCGCGCACACCACTGCCGGTGAGCACCAACCCACCGGTGGGAAAATCCGGGCCAGGGATTAGCTGCAGCAGTTTTTCATCACTGAGGTCGGGCTGGCGGATCAGGGCCACTAGGGCATCCACCACTTCGCCGAGGTTGTGGGGCGGAATGCTGGTGGCCATGCCCACGGCAATGCCGGTGCAACCATTCAGCAGCAGGAAAGGCAGCTGGGCCGGCAACACCGTTGGTTCCTGTTGGGAGCCATCGAAATTGGGGGCGAAATCAACGGTGTCGTTGCTGATTTCTTCGAGCAGGGCCTCGTGGGAGAGGGAGGCCAGCCGCGTTTCGGTGTAACGCATGGCGGCCGGGGGATCGTCATCCACCGAGCCGAAGTTGCCGTGGCCATCGAGCAACGGATGGCGGCTGGCAAAGGTTTGCACCTGGCGCACCAGGGCGTCGTATACCGCCTGGTCCCCATGGGGGTGGTACTTGCCGAGCACATCCCCCACCACCCGGGCGCATTTGCGGTAGGGCCGATCGGGGGTGAGCCCCAGTTCGTGCATCGCGAAAAGGATCCGACGCTGCACGGGCTTGAGCCCATCGCGCACATCGGGCAGGGCCCTACCCACGATCACGCTCATCGCGTATTCGAGATACGAGCGCTGCATCTCCAGATGCAGGGAAATCGGAACGATGCGCTCGTCCGCCATTCGGCGTGGCTTCAAGGCCTGAAGGTGCGGCTCAGCCTACAGATGACGGCTAGTTGTCCTTGATGCCGGCCAGGCCGGTGGCCCGATCCACGGCCCCCTGCAGGCGTTCGTCGTGGAAGAGGTTCTTGGTGGCCTGGCGCAGTTTTGCCCCCCAGAGCTGGTCTTTTTGGTAACTCTCCAGGGCGTAGTCGGGTTCCTTGGCCAGGGCCTGGATCGCCATTCCCACGGTTTCGCTGGAGGTTTTGCCCTCCGCATAGAGCGCCGCGGCCAGGGCCAGGCTTGGTTCTGCCGCCCCTGGGCTGAGTTCCAGGGCCCGGCGCCAACGGCCGATTGCCTCGCTGCTGCGGCCCTGTTCAAACAGCACGATTGCCTGGTTATTTACCGCCTCCCAGAAGTTCTTGCGCAGGCTGGCGGCCTTTTCAAACGAGGCCAGGGCGGCCCCCAGGTCCTTTTGTTGGATTTGGGCATTGCCCAGGTCGAAATAGGCCCCAGGGTTGTTTGGATCCAGCCGCAGCCCTTCACGGATAAGTTTCTGGGCTTCCTCTGTTTTGCCATTGCGCAGGTTCAGGGAACCTTCGGCAAACCAAACGCCGGCGTTATTGGGGTCCAGCTGTTTGGCCCGGGCCAGGGCTTCAGCGGCCTTGCCGGATTTCTCGCTGCGCAGTTCCGCCTCCGCCAGCACCAGCCAGGAGCGGGGGTCCTGGGGCAGCACCTGCACGGCCAGTTGGGCCAACCTGCGGGCTTCCTCCACCTGGCCGATCTGTAACAGACCAGCGGCGGCCCCGGCAATACCCAAACCGGCCTTGCCCAGGTCTTGGGCGCTGGGCACATACACGTAGGGCACCAGGGCCCGGGCGGGGGCACTCGGGAGCCATACAGCGGCCGCCATTAGCGGAAGCAGCCACCGACGCATGGCAGGTAAGCAAAGGGACCCACAAGCCTAGGTGTTTTCCTGGGGGCCATTTTTGGGGCTGGCTTGTTTGGCCGCCCGCAGGTTGCGGCGCCACATCCAGGGTTTGATCCGGCGTAGGGCGGAGGCCCGCAGGGCTTGATCCCACTGCTGCTCCCCCCAGCCCAGCAGTGTTTCGCTGCTGGCCTCCAGGATCCAGGGCCTGGCTTGTAGTTCCGGGTCGGGGTTTGGCTGGGCCTGGTGCTGGTTCCAGGGGCACACCTCCTGGCAAATGTCACAGCCCGCCACCCAGCCATGCAGCGCTATGGGCAGGCTGGGTTCACGGTTTTCAATTGTGTGGAAGGCGATACAGCGGCGGCTGTCCAGCACAAATGGTTCCGGCAGGGCGCCGGTGGGGCAGGCCTCCAAGCAACGGCTGCAACTGCCGCAAAGCGGTGTCGCTGGTTTGTCTGGGGGCAGGGCCAGGTCGGTGAGCAGGTGGCCCAGCAGTAGCCAGGAGCCATGGCTGCGGCTGATCAAATTGCTGTTTTTAGCGATCCAGCCGAGGCCGGCTTCCTCCGCCCAGGCCTTATCGAGCAGCGGGGCCGTATCCACACAGGCGCGCCAGCGGCAGCCCGGCACCTGTTGCTCCAGCCAGCGCCCCAGGCGCCGCAGCCGCTGGTCGATCAAGCGGTGGTAATCGCGGCCCCAGCCGTAGCGGGCGATGCGGGGGGCGCCTGCCGCCTGGTTTTGACCTACGTAATAGTTGAGGCCCACCGCCAACAGGCTGCGCACCCCTGGCAAGAGGCTTTCCACCGCCCGGCGCCGGGGGTCGTTCATCCAGGCCATGTCTGCCTGGTGGCCGGCCTGTAGCCAACGGTCCAGGGCGGCGCTGCGCATTTGCAGCTGGCCACTGCCAGGTATGGCCGCCAGCCCGGCCAGGGCAAAGCCCTCCTTGAGGGCCTGGGCTTTGAGGGCCTGGGCCCAGGCGGCGGGGTCGCCCTGGGGGTCGGCAATTTGGTTCGGCACCCGTACAGTTGCGCCGCGATTGCATTCTCCCGTGCCCGAGCTTTCCTCTTCCCGTTTGTCTGGTCTATTGCGCTGGATCGGCGGTGTGCTGGTGCTCGTGCTCGGTTTCGAGCTGCTGGCGGTGCTGTCCGCCAATGCCTGGGGGGAGGAAGCCTTCCGTCAGTTGGTGGTGGACACCCTGATCAAGGGTTCCCCCCTGGCCCTGGTGGGTTTGCTGTTGATGTTGATCGGTTCCCGCCTGGATAGCCCCCAACAGCAGCGCACCCCCCTGCGCTGGACAGTGTTTGGCGTGGGTATCGCCCTGGCTCTTTCCCTGCTGGTGGCGGTGCCGGTGTCGATCAGTGGCAACACGATCCTTGCCGCCCAGGCAGACCAGGCGGTGGATCAGAAGCGGGCCGAATTTGAACGGGCCTCGGCCGAAAGCCACAACCCCCAGTTGCTGGAAACCCTGGTGGGTCAACTGCAGCAGGCCGGCCAGTTGCCCCCCAATGCCACCCCTGAACAACAAAATGCCCAAGCCCAGCGCTTCATTGATGGCCGCCTCGGTCAACTGAAGCAACAGGTGCAGCAGGCGGAGCGGGCCCGCTCGCTCACCCTGGGTCAAAGGCGCTTTAGTGGCACCGCCGTTGCCCTGGTGCTGGCCCTGGCCACCGCCGCCGTCGCCCTGGCCGCGGTGCTCTAAGCGGGCAGCCCCGTCGCTAAGTTGCAAGGGCGACACCGTGCGCAGGACCCGCCTTGGTGCAGACCCGCCCCAAACCAGAGCCCACCGTCAATGTGCGGCTGCAGCAGGACCTGAAAAATGACCTGATTGCAGGTCTGCTGGTGGTGATCCCCCTAGCGACCACCATTTGGCTCGCCACTTTGGTGACCCGTTTTGTGGTGAGTTTTCTCACCTCAGTTCCGAAACAGTTCAACCCGTTCAATACGCTCAATCCCCTGCTGCAGGAGCTGATCAACCTGCTGGTGGGGCTGCTGGTGCCCCTGTTGGGAATCCTGTTGATCGGCCTGATGGCCCGCAATATCGTTGGCCGCTGGCTCCTGGATTTCGGTGAGGGCACCCTGGCCCGCATCCCCCTGGCCGGCTCGGTTTACAAAACCCTTAAGCAGCTGCTGGAAACGGTGCTGCGCGACAACAGCACCCGGTTCCGGCGGGTGGTGCTCGTGGAATACCCGCGGGAGGGGCTCTATGCCCTTGGTTTTGTGACCGGTGTGCTCGGGGCCACGGTGCAGGCCGGTTTTCCCCACCCGATGTTGAGTGTGTTTATTCCCACAGCGCCTAACCCCACCACCGGCTGGTACAGCGTTGTGCCAGAAACCGCCGTGCGGGACCTCGACATGACCGTGGAGGATGCCTTCCGCACGATCATTTCCGCTGGCATTGTCAGCCCCGATGATCGGGAGAACCCGGTGAATCGCAGTTTTGCCAGTTTGTTGGCCCAACTGCGGCCCAGCTCCGTTCCGGCACCCCCCAAGGCCTGATTTAGATGCAGAACCGATCCATTGCCCGGGAACTGGCCCTGTTGATCCTTGGCCAGTTCAACGACAGGGCCGCCGGCCCCGTGCCGGCCGACCAGTTGCTAGCCCAGGCGCTTAGTTCCCTCAACAGTCACCTGCGCGAGGGACTCGACCGCAGCGAGCAGGAGTTGCAGCAGGCCCAGCAATCGCTGCTGGAAAGTGAACTGGTGGATGGCGAAGTGGTGCGGGTGCGGGAGCACCTCAGGCAGGGGCTAGAGCGGGCCGAACAGGTGCTCAACAGGCTTTCCGCCAGCCTTGAATTGCCGCGGCTGCTGATGCTGGCCGACCAGGAGGAGCTGCGGGCCTGGGCCCTCGGCCGTGCCCGGGCCGTTTTCCAGGCCCAACCGAGCTTGGATCAACGGATTGATGCGGTGATGGAAGGCTGGCGGCTGGGGCGCCTGCCCCGCATCGACCAAGACATCCTGCGGCTGGCGGTGGTGGAGATCGAACAGTTCAAGGTGCCGGCGGCGGTGGCCTGCAATGAGGCCGTGGAGCTGGCCAATCGCTACAGCGATGAGGCTGGCCGGCGGATGATTAACGGTGTGTTGCGCCGTTACACCAACGCGGTCCAGGCCTAGGTCATGGCGGAGTTCGATTGGTTCCAACGGGAGGCCGCACCCCAGGCGGCAGAGCCGGAGGATGCCCTGGCCTGGGCGAAACAGGCCTATGCCCGCCTCAAGGCCCAGCAGGAGGCGGAAGCTGCCCCTGAAGCTGAGCCAGTGCCGGCCGCAGCGCCCCCAGAACCAGAAGAAGAACCAGCCCCAACAGCGCAGCCAGAACCAGCACCGCAACCGCAACCCGTTCTTTCCCTGCTCGAACAGGCGGCGGCCCAGCGCCAGGAACGCCTGGCCAGCCTGGTGGCAGTGGAGCCTGAATCTGCAGCCCCAGCGGCTGCCGAAGCCGAACCCCAGCTCGGTCAGCTGGACCAGGAATTCCTCTGGTCGGCGGAGGTGCTGGCCGCCCAGGGGCGGCGGCTGGACCAGGTTTCGCTCGAAGAAATCGATTGGCTCAGCCGCCTGCGCCGCGGCATGGAGAAAACCCGCCAGGGGTTTGTTACCCAGCTGCTCGACAACCTCGGCAGTGACCCCCTCTCTGCCAAATCCCTCGACGAGATCGAAACCCAGCTGCTCAAGGCCGATGTGGGCGTGGTAGCCACCGATCAGGTGTTGGAAAGTCTGCGGCGGCGCATGAATGAAACCGTGGTGGATGGCAGTGCCGCTTTGCAGTTGCTCAAGGAGCAGCTGCGCGGGCTGTTGGATGCCCCCCTCCAGCCTGGGGTGCCGGCGTTGCTGGCCCCGCGCAAGGGGGTGCTCAATATTTGGTTGCTGGTGGGCGTCAATGGGGTGGGTAAAACCACCACCCTTGGCAAGCTGGCAAACCTGGCCGTGCGCAGTGGTTACAGCTGCCTGGTGGCCGCCGGTGACACCTTCCGGGCGGCGGCGGTGCAGCAATTGCAGGTGTGGGCCGACCGCAGTGGCGTGGCGGTAATTGCCAATCCCTCCGCCAATGCCGATCCCGCCGCCGTCGTTTTTGATGCCATCGGTGCGGCCCGCTCCAAGGGCATCGAGCTGCTGTTGGTGGACACCGCCGGTCGGCTGCAAACCAAGCACAACCTGATGGAGGAACTGGCCAAGGTGCGGCGCATCATCGATCGCCTGGCGCCGGAGGCGGCGGTGGAATCGTTGCTGGTGCTCGATGCCAGCCAGGGTCAAAACGGTTTGCGCCAGGCGATGGCCTTTGCCAAGGCGGCGGGGCTCACCGGGGTGGTGCTCACCAAGCTGGATGGCACCGCCCGCGGCGGGGTGGCCCTGGCCGTGGCCTCGGAGAGTGGCCTGCCGATCCGTTTCATTGGCGCCGGCGAGGGTCTGCGCGACCTGCGGCCCTTCAACAGCTTTGAGTTTGTGGAGGCCCTGTTGGCCACGGGCTAATCCAGGGCGGGATTCAATTGGGCTGGATTAAACCGGCGTCGCTAATTTGTAGGCCCCTGCGGCAGCCCCATGGGTGGTTCGCCGCCTTTTCACCGCCCCCAGGTGTCGATCACCCCTGCGGCCTCCCTGCGGCAGCTGATCGACAGCCTCAACCGCGAGCAGCGCCGCAATCAGGAGTTGCTTGCCTCCTTGGGGTTTGCCCTGCGCAGTTTCACTAACCTCAGCCGTTTTCTGGAGTTGGTGCCCCTGCTCACCGCCCGGCTGGTGGAGGCGGAGGGGGCGGTGCTGCTCACTTTCCGCAGTGATGGCAGCCTCTGGCGTGAGCAGTTGCATTGTTCCTGTCCAGAGCGCTGCGCTGAGTTGATGCGCTTGCTGGCCGGCCTCAAAGACAAAGATCTGGATCGGGAGGCCGGCGATGAGGCGATGGCCTCGCGGCTGGATCAATTGGTGCGGCGCCAGCTGGGGGATGTGCAGCTGTTTGGCACCTCAGTGGTGGCGAAAAACCGCCAGCGGGGTCGGCTTTATGTGTTCAGTAGTGATCCGCAGTTTTCCTGGAGTGAGGTGCGCCGCCGCCATGTGCAGCTGGTGGCAGATCAAACCGCCGTGGCGATCGAAAACGAACTGCTGTTGGAGCAGATGCGCTTGCACCAGCGCCTCGACCAGCAGCTCAGCATCGGCGGCGAAATCCAGGCCCAGCTCCTGCCAGACCACTGTCCGGTGATTGAGGGGGTGGAACTGGCGGCCCGCTGCCGGCCGGCCTTCCAGGTGGGGGGTGACTACTACGACTTCATTCCCACTAAGCCGCAATTCACCGGCAAACGGCGCGAACAGGGCCGTTGGGCCCTGGTGATGGGTGATGTGATGGGTAAGGGGATCCCCGCTGGTTTGTTGATGACCCTGTTGCGGGGCATGTTGCGGGCGGAGGTGCTCACCGGCTTGCCCCCCGATCGCATCCTCCATGACCTCAACCAGCTGGCCCAGGAGGATCTGGCCCATTCCAACCGCTTTGTGACCCTCTTTTATTCGGAGTACAACCCCCGCACCCGGCTTTTGCGCTTTAGCAATGCCGCCCACAATCCACCATTGATCTGGCGCCGCCAGCGCCACACGGTGGAGCGGCTTGATGCTCCAGGGCTACTGATTGGTTTGCAACCAGAGGCCCACTACGGCTGTGAACAGGTGCAGTTGGAACCGGGGGATGTGCTGCTCTATTACACCGATGGCGTTACCGAAGCCAGTGGTGTGAATGGCGAACGCTTTGACGAGGAACGCTTGATGCGGGCCCTGCTGGTGATTTGTAAGGGGGGCAGCAGCGCCCAGGAGATCCTCGATCAGTTGTTTGCCCGCCTTGATCGCTTTGTGGGGGTGGGCCGGCAGCTGGAGGACGATGCCTCCGTGGTGGTGTTGAAGGTGAAGGAGGAACTGGTGCTGCCTAGCCTGTAGCGCTATGCCGGGAAATGGGGATGGTGGCGTCGGAAGGGGTGACGGGTGGGGCGGGGGCTGGCTGGAGCGATCGCTTTGAGCAGGGCTTACATCCGGCCATCGAGCGTTTCAATGCCTCGATTGGCTTTGATATCGAGCTGTTGCAGCAAGATCTCCAGGGTTCCGTGGCCCATGCGCGGATGCTGGGCCGCTGCGGTTTGATCAGTGCTGCCGAGAGTGCCCAGCTGATTGAGGGGCTCGAAACCGTGCGGCAGGAGGCGGCCGCTGGCCAGTTTCGGCCCGGTTTGGAGGCGGAAGACGTGCATTTCGCCGTGGAGCGGCGCTTGATTGAGTTGCTGGGGCCCCTGGGCAAAAAGTTGCATACCGGCCGCAGCCGCAACGACCAGGTGGGCACCGACCTGCGGCTTTGGCTGCGCCAACGTATCGATGGGCTGGAGGGCTCCCTGCGCCGTTACCAGCGGGCCCTGTTTGAGCACGCTGATCAGCATCTCCACACCTTGATTCCGGGCTACACCCACCTGCAGCGGGCCCAGCCCCTCTCCCTCGCCCACCACCTGCTGGCCTATGTGGAAATGGCGGAACGGGACCGGTTGCGGCTCCAGGATGTGCGCCGTCGGGTGAACATCTGTCCGCTGGGGGCGGCGGCCCTGGCCGGCACCCCCCTGCCGATCGACCGGCGTCAAACGGCGGAGGAACTGGGTTTTGAATCCATCTACGCCAACAGCTTGGATGCGGTTAGCGATCGGGATTTTGCGGTGGAGTTCAGTGCCGCCGCGGCCCTGGTGATGGCCCACCTCAGTCGCCTCAGTGAGGAGGTGATCTTCTGGGCGAGCGAGGAATTTGGCTTTGTGCGCCTCACCGACCGTTGCGCCACCGGCAGCAGCCTGATGCCCCAGAAGAAGAACCCAGATGTGCCGGAACTGGTGCGCGGCAAATGTGGCCGGGTGTTTGGCCATCTCCAGGGCCTGCTCACGATGATCAAGGGGCTACCCCTGGCCTACAACAAGGATTTCCAGGAAGATAAAGAAGCTCTGTTCGACACCGTGCGCACCACGGAGGATTGCCTGGAAGCCATGGCGATTCTGTTGGAGGAAGGCATCAGCTTTAGGCCGGATCGTTTGGAGCTGGCTGTGGCCAGCGACTTCTCCAATGCCACCGATGTGGCCGACTATCTGGTGGCCAAGGGGGTGCCCTTCCGGGAGGCCTATCAGTTGGTGGGAGGGTTGGTGAAGACCTGCCTGCAGGAATCGATCTTGCTGCGGCAGTTGCCCCTGGAGCGCTGGCAGGAGCTGCACCCGGCCTTCGAGGCCGATATTTTTGCGGCAATTACGCCGCGCCAGGTGGTGGCTGCCCGCACCAGTGAGGGGGGTACCGGCTTTAGCCAGGTGCAGGCGCAATTAGACCGTTGGCGTCCTGTTTTGATGTTGTCTTGACAACAGCAGCCAAAGGGGTGGCGCCGGTCTAGATTCGGTGTTGATCTCCACCGGGTGTGGCGATCTTTCCGTGTCCATTCAACGGTCCAATCGGTCCCCTACGGCCAGTGAGCATTTTTGTCGGCAACCTCCCCTTCCGTGCGGAACAGGAGGACATCATTGAATTGTTCGCCGCCTTCGGCGAAGTGAGCAACTGTTCCCTCCCCCTGGAGCGGGACACCGGTCGCAAACGGGGCTTTGCCTTTGTGGAAATGGCCGATGACGCCTCCGAGGAGCGCGCCATTGAGGCCCTCCAGGGCACAGACCTCATGGGTCGCCCCCTCCGCATCAATAAGGCCGAGCCCAGGGGCGGCGGCGGTGGTGGTGGCGGCGCTGCCCCGCGCCGCAATGGCGGTGGCTACGGCGGCGGCGGTGGTGGTGGCTATGGCGGCGGCGGTGGTGGTCGCTACCAGGACCGTGGCGCCGGTGCTGGCGGTGGCGGTGGCTATGGCGGCGGCGGCTACGGCGGCGGTGCTGGTGCTGGCGGTGGTGAGCGCAGTTCCGGTGCCCGGGGCTGGGAAGATCGCAGCTACGGATCCCGCGACACGGCCCCGGCTCCGGCCCCAGCCGCTGATTTCGGCGCCGGCGCCCCTGAGCTGAGCCGCGACAGCTTTGACGACGGCCGCAGCCGCCGCCGCCGCAGTGGTGGTGATCGCCCCGCCGCCGCCCCCACGGAAGATTGGGGCGATTACGGCGGCGCCGAAGGCTGATTTGCCGAGGGCTGCTGATCCAGCCCTAAAAGCATCAGAGCTGGCGGTTCTCCAGGGCCCTGGAGAGCCGATCTGCTGCTGCGGCCAGCTGGGTTTGGGGGTCGGGGCTGCCTTCGGCGGCCTCTTGGCGCTTGAGGCTTTGCATCGCCCGCACGATCAGAAACACCACGAAACTGATCACCACGAAGTTGATCAGGGCCACCAGCAGATGGCCGGCGGGCCAGGCATTGATCTGATTGATCCCAAGACTTTTCAGGCTGGGGGTGAGCAGTTGACCCATCACCAAACTCACCACCGCATCAATAACCTTGCCGAAGGCGCCGCCGATAACCACGGCGATGGCCAAATCCACCACGTTGCCGCGATTTAGAAAGTCGCGAAAGTCACGCAGAAAGCTGCTGGCCCTAGGTCGTCCCATGGAAAAACCAATTTCTGGAAGGGGTTTAAAGGGAATTGGTTAAACCGCTATTAACGCTGGGTTAACAGTTGCTTGCTCATAGCCCCTGCTCCTCCAGCTGTTGGCTGGCCCGTTCCAGCACCTCTGGCCCGGCCGTGCGCCCGCCGGCCGCTTCCCCCAGCTGTCGGCGCCAGTGCCTGGCCCCACTCACCCCTTCCACCAGGTGCACCAGATGGCGGGCGATCGGCCAGAGCCGTCCGCCGGCACTGCACCAGCGCTCGGCGTAGGGGATCACGCCCCGCAGCACCGTGGAGGCCTTGGGGGGGTCATCGGCCCTGGCGCCAAAGATCTCCCTGTCCACCAGGTTCCAGTGGAGCGGATGGTTGTAGGCGGCCCTGCCCACCATCACCCCATCGGCCCAGGCCAGTTGTTGCTGGCAATCCTGCAGGTTCTCAAGGCCGCCGTTCAGCTCCAGCCTGAGCTGGGGGCGATCCTGTTTGAGCGCCTGCACCAGGTCGTAGCGCAGCGGCGGCACCGTGCGGTTTTGTTTGGGATCTAGGCCCTCCAGCCAGGCCTTGCGGGCATGGACGCTGAAGCGCTGGGCCCCGGCCGCCGCCAGCGTGTCCACAAAGGCCAACAGTTCCCCATAGCTGTCGCGCTCATCAATGCCGATGCGATGTTTCACCGTGACCGGCAGCGGGCTGGCGGCGGCCATCGCCTCCACACAGCGGGCCACCCGCTCCGGATCTGCCATCAGGCAGGCCCCAAAGCGCCCCTGCTGCACCTTGGCGCTGGGGCAACCCACGTTCAGGTTCACTTCGTCGTAGTTCCAGGCGGCGGCCAGGCGGGTGGATTCCGCCAGCAGTTGCGGGTCATCGCCGCCCAGCTGCAACACCAGCGGTTTTTCGAGCGGATCGAAGTCCAGCAGCCTTTCCCTGCGGCCATGGTGCAGGGCCTGGGCCACCACCATTTCGGAATACAAAAGGGCATGGCGGCTGATTTGCCGCATCAGCACCCGGAAGTGGCGATCGGTGTAATCCAGCATCGGCGCCACGCTGAAGCGATGGGCCGGGGGGATCTCAGGGCTGGCGCTGGTGGGGCTCACTCCCCCATGCTGCTGCTTGGTAGTCCCCTTTCCCTTATTTCCATGGCCGATCTCCAGCGGCGCTCCTTGCTTAAGGCCCTCGGCGTTGGGGCGTTGGCGTTTCTGCGCCCTGGCAGGGCCCTGGCCGCTGCGCCGGCCTCGGATCCCGCCTGGCAACTCTCGGCGGCGGAATGGAAAAAACGCCTGTCACCGCAAGCATTTGAGGTGCTGCGCCAGGAGGGCACCGAAGCGCCTTTCACCAGTCCTTTGAACCAGGAAAAACGTAAGGGCACCTATGTCTGTGCCGGTTGTCGTCTGCCCTTGTTTTCCAGCACCACCAAATTTGATAGCGGCACCGGCTGGCCCAGTTTCTGGGCACCGCTTAGCGATGCGATCGGCACCAAGCTCGATTTCAAATTGATCGTGCCCCGCACCGAATACCACTGCCGCCGTTGTGGTGGCCACCAGGGCCATCTGTTTAACGACGGCCCCAAGCCCACCGGCAAGCGCTATTGCGACAACGGTGTGGCCCTGGCCTTTGAGCCCGATGCCTGATTCTCAGCGGGAGTTGCCCTTGGTGGTGGCCGGTGGCGGTGCCGCCGGCTTCATGGCGGCGATCACCGCCGCTGAGGCCGGGGCGCCCCAGGTGGAGCTTTGGGAAGCCACCGCTGACCCCCTGGCCAAGGTGCGAATCAGCGGTGGCGGCCGCTGCAATCTGACCAATGCCTGTTGGGATCCCGCTGAGCTGGTGGGTAATTACCCCCGGGGCAGCCGCCCCTTGCGGGGGCCGTTTAGCCGGTTTGCCACCGGGGATGCGGTGGCCTGGTTCGCTGAACGGGGGGTGGAGCTGGTGGAGGAGGGCGATGGGCGGATGTTTCCGGTAAGCAACAGTTCCGCCACGGTGGTGGAGGCCCTAAGCCGGGCGGCGGCGGCGGCCGGGGTGCTGCTGCGCCCCCAGTGGGCCCTCCAGGCGGTGACGCCGCGGCCAGGGGGGGGCTTCCTGCTCCAACGCCGCGGGGGCAGCTCGCCCCTGGCCTGTCGCCGCCTGGTGCTGGCCACCGGCGGCCATCCCAGTGGCCGGCGCCTGGCCGAGGCCCTGGGCCACAGCGTGGTGCCGCCGGTGCCCTCCCTGTTCACCCTGCGGCTGCAGGCCCCCTGGTTGCAGGAGTTGGCCGGGGTGAGTCAGGCGCCGGTGGCCCTCGAGCTCCAGGTGGGGGAGGAACGCTTTCGCCAGACGGGCATCGTGCTGATCACCCACTGGGGGATCAGTGGTCCGGCCTTATTGCGGCTCACGGCCTTTGCCGCCCGGGCCCTGCATGGCGCCGGTTACCGCGCTGAATTGCGCCTGGATTGGACCGGTGGTCTGGCCCCAGAGGCCCTACAGGAGCAATTGCGCCAAGCCCGCCGCCAGCTGGCCCGCCGCCAGCTGGGCAATGGCCGACCGCTGGAGCAGCTGAAGCGCAGGCTGTGGGTGGCCCTACTGGCCCAGGCCGAACTCAACCCCAGCCAGCCCTGGGCCGAATTGACCCGCCAGGGGGAACAACGCCTGCTGGAGGTGCTGCAGCGCAGCCATTACCCCGTGACCGGCCGCGGCCCCTTTGGCGAGGAATTTGTTACCGCCGGTGGGGTGGCCCTGGGGGAGGTGAACCTGGCCAGCATGGAAAGTCGGCTTTGGCCCGGGCTTTATTTCGCGGGGGAACTGCTCGATGTTGATGGGGTCACCGGCGGCTTCAATTTCCAGCACTGCTGGACTAGCGGCTGGTTAGCTGGCACTGCGGCGGCGGCGTGATGAGCTCGGCCCAGCCTGGGGTTTATCCCTATCGCCACGACATCCAGGCCCTGCGGGGGGTGGCTGTGCTGGCGGTGATGTTGTTTCACCTCTTCCCTGATTGGTTGCCCGGCGGCTATGCCGGGGTGGATGTGTTCTTTGTTATTTCGGGCTATGTGGTGAGCTACTCGCTGCTGGCCAGCCAGGCCCAGCGCCAGCGGCCGGTGGGTTTTGGCGAGTATCTGGGGCGCCGAATCCGGCGGATTTATCCACCACTAGTGGTGTGCATAGGCCTGATTGCCCTGGCCACATTCCTGATCTATGACAAACGTTTATTTCATAGTTTTTCGGGTTATTCACTAACAAGTTTGCTGGGGATTTCAAACCTAAAGCTGATCTTCCAGCACACGGATTATTTTAGCCCAGATGAGCATCTGAATCCCTATCTGCATGCCTGGTCCCTGGGCATCGAAGAGCAGTTTTATCTGCTTTATCCCCTCATATTTCTGCCCTTATTGGGGCGCTCCGCTGCCCAGCCCCTGGCCCGGCCGCTGGCTTGGTTTGCCGCCGCGCTTACGGGGGCTTCACTGCTCAGCTGTGCGCTGCTGTCGCTGCTTAACCCCCAGCTGGCTTACCTCAGCCCCCTGACTCGTTTTTGGGAATTGGCCATCGGGGTGCTGCTCTGTTTGGCGCTGGAAGCCCCCCGCTATCGCCAACGGCTGAAGTTGTTGGCGGGCCGTGCTGTAGCGCCGATCTGCCTGGGGATCCTGCTGCTTTCCTTCTGGGGCCTTTCCGATAAAGGTTGGTATCCCTGGCCGGGCATCCTCTGGCCCGTGGCCGCCAGCCTGGGGCTGCTGGCTGCCGGTGCTTTGCGGGGCCCTGGCTGGCTGGGCCAGGCCCAGGGGCTGCACTGGTGTGGTCGCCGTTCCTATTCACTTTATTTGTACCACTGGCCCTGCATTGTTTTTAGCCGTTATCTGTTTGGACAGAGCTCCGGCCTATGGCTACCGGTGGCGCTTATTTCAACCCTGCTGCTTTCAATTGGCTCCTATCAGTTTGTGGAACAGCGCTTTTGCCGAACGCTTTCCTTGCGGCGGCTGGGGGCTTTTTGTGCCGGCGGTTTTGTGGGCTTGTTGTTGTTAGATAGTCAGGCCGCCGGCCTACGCCAGCTCACGGGGTTGGCCCGCTTTTCTGAGTTGGCCTGGAAGGCGGAGGATCCCCGGCCGCTGCAGGATTTAGGCGGCCCCCAGCTGAAGGGCGAAGCCCAGGCGCAACGCCTGGTCAGCCCAGCCCTGGCGCTCACGCTGATCCGCTCCCCCCAGCGGCCCCCTGGCCCCAGCCAGCGCCTGTTTGTGCTGGGGGATTCCCATGGGGGTTCCCTGGTGGCGGCGCTGCGGGTGGTGGTGGCGGCCAAACCGCAGCTGGAGGCCCTGGTGATTACCCCCCCCGGCCTGGGGGGTTGTTCCCTGGTTTCCTACAGCTTTGATCCGAGCCGCTGCATTGCCTACGAGAAGGCGGCCCTGGCCCTGGTGCAGCAACGGGCCCGTCCAGGGGACCTGTTGTTATTACCCAGCCTGCGCTTACCGCGCCTGGCGCCGCGGCTAACGGACCGCTTCTACCGGGACCTGCGGCGGCCCCTGGCCGGTCCGGAGTTTGCCCCTGGCCTGCGGGCCCTGGGCCAGCGGGGGGTGCATTCTTATCTGCTGGCCCCCTGGCCTGTGTACAACGTGCTGGGCAAACAGTGCCTGGGTTGGCAGGGGCGCCTCAAGCCGGATTGCCAGCTGGACCGTGCCAACTTTGAGGCCGAGCGCCAGCCGGCCCTGCAACGCTTAAGGCAGTTCCAGGCCCTGGTGCCAGGCCTGGAAATCCTCGATCCCCTGCCGCTTTTCTGTGGGGCTGAGCTTTGCTCAAACACCGAGGGCTCGCTGCCGCTCTATGCCGACCATGACCATCTCTCGGCCTATGGCAGTGCCCGTTTTGGCCAGTGGCTGTTGCAGCAAAAGCCGCTACTTGATCTTGTCGAAAACGGAGAACATCGGCAGATACATGGCCAGCAGAATTGAACCGACAATTCCGCCCACCAGCACGATCATTGCCGGTTCCAGCATGGCGGTCATCGCCTTAACGGTGGCGGCAATTTCATCCTCATAGAAATCTGCCACCTTGGAAAGCATTGCATCCATTTGGCCGGTTTCTTCGCCGATGGCCAGCATGCTCATGGCCATGTCGGGGAATACATTGCGGCGAATCAGGGCATGGCTGAGCATGCCCCCATCTTGCACTTCCAGCTTGGAGCCCTCCACCGCATCGGCGAGCACACTGTTGCCCACGGTGTCGCGCACAATGTCTAGGGCCATCAGGATTGGCACGCCGGCGCGGCTGAGGGAACTGAAGGTGCGACAGAACTGGGCAGTGGCAGTTTTCTGAATTAGATCTCCAAACAGCGGTAGTTTCAGCATAAATCTGTCGATTTGCCGGCGCCCCTGGCGGGTGGCATAGGTGCGGCGCAGCAACCAGGCCGCCAGCAACAGACCCCCCACTAGCAGAATCGAAAAAGAAGAGCGCAACAGGTCGCTGAGATTTACCATCATCTGGGTGAAAACAGGTAACTCAGCCCCCAGATCTTTGAAGATGCCCGCAAAGGTGGGAATCAGGAAGATTGTCATGCCTAGGAACACCAGAATGGCAATCACCAGCACCGTTATTGGATAGCCCAGGGCCCCGCGAATTTGGTTTTGCAATTTGGCGTTGTCTTCCAGCAATTTCGCCAGCCTTTTCAGCACCTCCTCCAGCACACCCCCCGCCTCGCCCGCCTCCACCATCGCCACGGTGAGGGCATCAAACACCTGGGGCCAACGGCGCATGGCGGACCCCAGGGAGGCCCCCTGGTTTACATCCAGGGAAACGCTGCTGATCGCCTTTTTGAACATCGGCATTTTCTGTTGCTGGGCCATCAGGTCGAGGCTGCGCACGATCGGCACCCCGGCACTCACCAGGGCCGCCAGCTTGTTGGCGAACACAGCTTTATCTCGCACCCCGGGCGGTTTTTCAAAATTGAGGCTCAAGCCCCGGGCCACTGTTTTGCTGGTGGTAGTGGCGGTTTTTAGGCTGATCGCCAAGATGCCGCGCTGGCGCAGAGTGCGTTTGGCACTTTGCAGGTCTGATGCCTGGATCTTTAGGGATTTTTCCTTCCCCTGGCGGTCTTTGTAGGTGGCCTCAAAGGTTTGGTTTGCCATTAGTTGTCAGCCACCAGCCGCGTTAGCTCATCCGGTTTTCCGGCCTTGGCCAGGCCCTCCTCCTTGCTGATCGCCCCGGCCTGGATCAGGTTGGCCAGGGCCCGTTCCAGGGTTTGCATGCCGTATTGACCGCCGGTTTGTAACTGCGAATAGAGCTGGGCGGTTTTGCCCTCGCGGATCAAGTTGGCGATGGCGGGGGTGTTAATCATGATTTCCTGGGCCATTACTCGACCGAAACTGCCTGGCGGCGGATTAAGTCTTTGGCAAAGGGTTTGGGAGAAAACCGCCAGCAAGCTGCCGCTCAGCTGTACTCGGATCTGGGTTTGTTGGCTGGGGGGGAACACATCCACCATGCGATCTACGGTTTGGGAGGCGGAGCTGGTGTGCAGGGTGCCAAACACCAGATGGCCGGTTTCGGCGGCGGTGACCGCCAGTTGGATGGTTTCCAGGTCCCGCATTTCCCCCACCAGAATCACGTCGGGGTCCTCCCGTAGGGCGGCCCGCAGGGCATTGGCAAAGCTGCGGGTGTCTTCCCCCAGTTCCCGTTGGTGGATCACGCTGCGGGCGGAGTGATACACAAATTCGATTGGATCCTCCACGGTGAGGATGTGTTCGGCCCGGGTCTGATTGATGTGCTCCAGCAGCGAGGCCAGGGTGGTGGTTTTACCGGAGCCGGTGGGGCCGGTTACCAATACCAGCCCCCGGGGCCGTTCACTGATTTCCTCAACGATCGCTGGCAGGCCCAGTTGCTCGAGGCTGGGGATGCGGTCGCCCAGGGCCCGCAGGCAGGCGGCGTAGGAACCCTTTTGCCGGTAAACATTCACCCGAAAGCGGGCGATGCCGCGTAGGCCGTAGGAACAGTCCAGTTCCCAGTTCTGTTCCAATTGTTTGCGCTGGTTGTTGTTTAGCAGCGTGAAGATCAAACGGTTGCAGGCTTCCTCACTGAGGGCTTCCGGCTGCATCGGCTCCAGCTTGCCGCTGAAGCGGCCATAGGGGGGTAGCCCGGCGGAGAGGTGCAGGTCACTGCCGCCACGCTCCACCAGGGTTTCCATCAGCTGTTCGATTTGCAGCTCCATGGTCCTCTGGCTTACTTCTGCACTTACTTCTGCAGTGTGCCCCTGGGGGTGACGCAATAGGGGCAATCAAGCCATTCATCCCTTAAGCCGGCCCCACAGCCCCGGCAGGTGGCAGTGCTGATCTGCCGGGCGCGGACTTCCTGCTCAAGGCCGGAATCCGTGAGCAGCACCCGTTCCACCTCCTCCAGGCTGGTGAGGCCCTGCTGGGCCAGTTCCAGCCCATAGCTCAGCAGGGTTTTCATGCCATTGGCCATGGCCATGCGGCGCAGTTGGTCGGTGGGGGTGCCCTTGCCGATCGCTGCGGCCATCGCTTCATTCACCCGCATCACTTCGTAAACCCCCACCCGGCCCCGATAGCCCATGCCGCCGCAGTGGGAGCAGCTGTTATTGCTGGGGATCTTGAAGAAATTGAGGTTGCCAGGGTCACTGGCCAGCAGGCCCACCCGGGCCAGTTCCGCCTCCTGGGGCTGGTGGGGCTGGCGGCAGTGCGGGCAGAGCCGCCGCAGCAGCCGTTGGGAGAGCACTCCGATCAAGGAGGCGCTGAGCAGGAAGGTTTCCACCCCCATTTCCTCCAGCCGGGCCACGGCGCTGGGGGCGTCGTTGCAGTGCAGGGTGGTGAGCACCAGGTGGCCGGTGAGGGCCGCCTCCAGGGCGGTTTTTGCCGTTTCTAGGTCCCGGGTTTCCCCCACCAGCAACACGTCGGGGTCCTGGCGCATGAAGGCCCGTAGGGCCTGGGAGAAATCCAGCCCCTTGTCGCGGTTCACCTGGGTTTGGGTGATGCCCGGCAGGGTGTATTCGATCGGGTCCTCCACCGTGGAGATGTTCAAGCCCGGATCGTTGCGTTCCGCCAGCAGCGAATAGAGGGTGGTGGATTTACCAGAACCGGTGGGTCCCGTCACCAACAGAATTCCGTAGGGCTTGCGGCCCATGTCACGGATTTCCGCCAGGGCGACGGGGTCGGTGACCAATTGGTCCAGGTCCAGTTGGGTGGCGCTGGAATCCAGCAGCCGCAGCACAATCTTTTCGCCGAAGCGGCTGGGCAGCACGTTGACGCGGAAATCGACGGTGCGGCCCTTGTAGTGGCGCCGGATCCGACCGTCCTGGGGCAGCCGCCGCTCGGCGATGTCGAGGTCGGCCATGATTTTGAAGCGGCTGGTGAGGGCCGGAATCACCTTGGCGGGCAGGGATTCAAAGGCCTTTTGCAGCACCCCATCCAGCCTTAGCCGCACCTGCAGGCCCTTTTCCTGGGGTTCCACATGGATGTCGCTGGCGCCAATTGCCAGGGCGCGCACCATGATTCGATCCGCCAGCTGCACCACCGGGGCGGCGCTGGCATCGGCGGCGCTTTGCTCAAGATCCGGTCCCTCAGGGGCTACCGGGGGGGCAAAGCTCTCGAAACTGTCGCTCAGCTCGAAGCGTTCCACTGCCCTCCACACAATTGCTTCAGGATGGCGGGGTTTCCCTCCCTTGATTCAGGTGCCGTCGCACCAGCAACATGTTGAGGTTCCAACGGTCTGCCGCATGAACGGAGAGTCCACCGCCTCCCCCTCCCCTTTTGAGGCTGAAGCAGGGGTGGAGCTGCCGACCCCGGCCGCTGAGCAAGAGGTCAGCAGCAGCGAGGCTGCCCCCCTAGAAACCACCGCCGCCGGATCGGCCGCTGATCTGGAGGCAACCCTGGCCAGCCTGCGCCAGGAGCACGAGGGCATGCGCAGCCAATACATGCGCATCGCCGCTGATTTCGACAATTTCCGCAAGCGCCAGCAGCGCGAAGCCGAAGACCTCAAGGTGCAACTCACCTGCAGCACCCTCAGCGAAATCCTGCCGGTGGTCGACAACTTCGAGCGGGCCCGCCAGCAGTTCAACCCGGAGTCCGAGGAGGCCCAGGCGCTGCATCGCAGTTATCAGAACCTCTACAAACAGTTTGTGGAGGTTCTGAAACAGCTGGGGGTTTCGCCGATGCGGGTTGAAGGCGAGGCCTTTGATCCTTCCCTGCACGAGGCCCTGTTGCGCGAACCCAGTGAGTTGTTTGCCGAGGATTTGGTGATCGAGGAGCTGCAGCGCGGCTACCACCTGGAGGGTCGGGTGCTGCGCCACGCCCGGGTGAAGGTGTCCATGGGGCCTGGTCCGGCCGCCGCCGCCGCTGCTGAAGCGAACTGATGGCTGATTACTACGACCTGCTGGGGGTTTCCCGGGATGCCGATGCCGACAGCCTGAAGCGGGCCTATCGGCGGCTGGCCCGCCAGTACCACCCGGATGTCAACAAGGAGCCGGGGGCGGAGGACAAGTTCAAGGAGGTGGGTCGCGCCTATGAGGTGCTGGGTGATCCCAAGACCCGGGCCCGCTACGACCAATTCGGCGAGGCCGGGGTGTCTGGGGCCGGTGGCGCCCCAGACATGGGCGACATGGGCGGTTTTGCCGATCTGTTCGAGACCTTTTTCAGTGGTTTTGGTGGGGCCGCCGGGGCCGGGGCTGGCGCCCAGCGAGCCCGGGGACCGCGCCAGGGGGATGACCTGCGCTTTGACCTCAACATCAGCTTCAAGGAGGCGGTGTTTGGCGAGGAGAAGGAAATCCAGATCCGTCACCTGGAAACCTGTGGCACCTGCAAGGGCAGTGGCGCCAAGGCGGGCAGTGGTCCGGTGGGTTGCAGCACCTGTGGGGGGGCTGGCCAGGTGCGGCGGGCCACCCGCACCCCCTTTGGCACCTTCACCCAGGTGGCCCCCTGCCCCGCCTGCGAGGGCTCTGGCCAGGTGATTGCCGACCCCTGCACCGACTGCAGTGGCCAGGGGGTGCAACAGGTGCGCAAGAAGCTCAGAATCAACATCCCCGCCGGGGTGGATTCCGGTACCCGCCTGCGGGTGAACAGCGAGGGCAACGCCGGCCAGCGGGGGGGCCCCCCGGGCGATCTCTACGTGGTGTTGTTTGTCCAGGCGGATCAGAAGCTGCGCCGCGATGGCATCAACATCCATTCGGAGCTCACGGTGAGCTACCTGCAGGCGATCCTCGGCGACAAACTTCAGGTGGACACCGTGGATGGCCCAGAGGAGTTTCAGATTCCCGCCGGCACCCAGCCCGGCACGGTGCTCACCCTTAAGGACCGGGGCGTACCGCGCCTGGGCAATCCCGTGGCCCGGGGGAACCATCTGTTCAGCGTCAAGGTGGTGTTGCCCCAGAAAATCGATGCCAGTGAGCGGGAGCTGCTGGAGCAGCTGGCCACCATCGCCGCCAGCCATCCCAAGGGCAAGGGGGGGCTGTTCGGCGGCCTCTTCCAGTGACGCTCAACCTGCGCGGTACCCCCTGTCCGCTCAATTTCATCCGCACCAAGCTGGCCCTGGAAAAGTTGCAACCCGGCGAGAGCCTCACGGTGGAACTGGATGGCGGTGAGCCGGATCTGTTGGTGAGTGAGGGGCTGCAGGGGGATAGCAGCGGCCTGGTGGCGGGCTTTGAACGCCAACTGTTGGCCGATGGGGCCGTGCGGCTGCGGCTTACCCGTGGCTGAGGCCGTCCGCGGCCAGGTGATGGCGCTGGAGGCCAATTTTTGTCGGGTGCGCCTGGAGCAGCCGGGTCCCGGCGGCCAGCGCCAGCTGCTTTGCACCCGGCGCAGCCGCCTGGCCCATGGGGGCCAGCAGGTGATGGTGGGCGATTGGGTGGGGCTGGAGGGCCTCGACTGGACCGATGGCCGGGCGGCGGTGGCCTCCCTGGAGCCCCGCCGCAGTGAGCTGCAACGGCCCGCCCTGGCCAATGCCGATCGGGTGGTGGTGGTGGTGGCCCTGGCCCAGCCCCAGCTGGATCCCGAGGCCCTCAGCCGCTTTCTGCTCTGCGCCGAAACCACCGGCCTGGAGGTGTTGGTGTTGTTGAGCAAGGCGGATCTGGTGGAGCCGGCCCTAGGGCAGCAGTGGCTCGAGCGCTTGGCCGCCTGGGGCTATGGCGCCCAGGCCATCGGCCGCGGCGACCCCCTGGCCCTAGGGGCCCTGCGCCAGCGGCTGCAGGGGGGGGTGTCTGTGCTCTGTGGCCCCAGTGGCGTGGGCAAGAGCAGCCTGCTGAATGCCCTGGTGCCGGCCCTGGCCCTGCGCACGGCTGCTGTGTCTGGGAAGCTGCAGCGGGGGCGCCACACCACCCGCCATGTGGAACTCCACGACCTGGCGGTGGATACCCTGCTGGCCGATACCCCGGGCTTTAACCGACCGGAGTTGCCCACCGACGCCAGCCAGTGGCCCCTGTTGTTTCCAGAAATCCGGCAGCAGCAGCAGGCCGGTGCCCGTTGTCGCTTTCGCGATTGCCGCCACCTGCAGGAGCCGGGCTGTGCCATCGACCGCCACTGGGAGCGCTACGACTACTACCGCGCCCTGTTTGACCAGAGGCCTTAACCGCCCAGGCCAGTGAGGCCGGGCAGGTTGAGGCCACCGGTGAGTTCTTCCATGCGTTCCTTCATGGTGGCGGCCGATTTGGCGTAGGCGTTCTGGAGGGCCTCCAGGGTGGCGGTTTCGGCGACCTGCTGGCCTTCCGCCAGCAGGTCCGGGGCTAGCTGCACCCGTAGGGGCTGCTGGTTGCCGGAGAGCCAGATGCTGGCCCGACCATCAACGCTGCTGCCTTCGATCTCCATGGCATCCAGCTCCTCTTGGAGTTTCTGGGCGTCCTGCTGGATCTGTTGGGCCTTGCGGAAGGCTTCGGTGAGCTGTCCGAAGTTGGGGAGACCGAAGCCAGCCATCGCACGAGAGCGTGAACCTTCCAGATTAGGCAAAGGGCCCGAGCCGCATCACCTCGGGGTGCAAGCGCAGGCCATGGGCCTTTTCCACCTCCGCCTGCACATGGCGGATCAGGGCATCCATGTGGGCCGCCTGGGCGCCACCGGTATTGACGATGAAGTTGGCGTGCTGGGTTGATACCTGGGCCCCACCGATTTGATAGCCCTTCAGCCCCAGGCTTTCGATAAGTTTCCCGGCCTTGAGCGGTTCGGGGTTGCGAAACACACTGCCGCAGCTGGGCAGTTGGTAGGGCTGACTGCTGGTGCGGCTCTGCAGGTTGGCGCTGGTGCGGGCCCCCACGGCGGCCGGGCTTTCCCCGGGTTGGAGCTGGAAGCGGGCGGAAAGCACCACCCAGGTTTCCGCCTGCAGGCGGCTGTGGCGGTAGCCATAGGCCAGGGCCTCGGCGGGCAACACAAAGGCTTCCCCCCCCGCTGGATCAATCAGGGTCACATCCAGCAGGCAGTCGGCCAGGCAGCCCCCCTGGGCGCCGGCATTCATCACCACGGCGCCCCCCACGGTGCCGGGGATGCCCACCGACCACTCCAGCCCCCCCAGGCCCGCCTTGGCGGCCCGGCGGGCCAGGGTGGGGATAGGTTCGCCCGCCTGGGCCACCACCACCCCAGTGGCGGGATCCAGCTGGGCCCCCTGCAGTCGGCGGGTGCAGATCACTAACCCCGGCAACCCCTGGTCACTGATCAACAAATTTGAGCCGGCACCGATCAGTTGCAGCTGCTGACCTTCCGCCTGGGCCCAGTGCAGCAGCAGCTGAAGTTGTTCCAGGTTCTCTGGCTCAGCAAAGTGTTCGGCCGGGCCCCCCACCTTCCAGGTGGTGAAGTCCGCCAGGCCCACCTCAGACCTGTATTTCACGCGGCTGCCGGCAGCCCTGGGTCGGAGTGGCAGGCCTCCAGGTGTTCCCAGAGTCGGTTCACATCGCCGGCACCCATCACCAGCAGTAGATCCCCGGGGGCACTGAGCTCCAGGCTGGCGCTGGCCAGGTTCTCGAGGCTGGGGCAGGCCAGCGCCTGGCAGCCCAGTGCTTCCAACTGCTGGGCCAGGGCCTCACTGCTCACCCCGGGGATCGCTGCTTCTCCGGCGCTGTAGAGGGGGGCTAGCAGCACCACATCCGCCTGGGTGAGGGCGCTGGCAAAGCGCTCCATGAACTCCGCCGTGCGGCTGTAGCGGTGCGGCTGGAACACGGCCACCACCCGTTTGGGCACCCAGGGCAGGGTGCTGCGGCCGCTTTCCACCATCAGCTGGGCCATGGCCAGGGTGGCGGCCACTTCGCTGGGGTGATGGGCGTAGTCATCCACCACCAGGCGCCCGGCGATTTCACCGCGCAGGTCAAAGCGGCGGCCGGGGGGTACCAGCTGCCCTAGGGCCTGTTGCAGGGCCGGGAAGGGGGCGCCCACCAGGCGACAGGCGGCGATGGCCGCCAGGGCATTGCTGAGGTTGTGGCGGCCGGCCATGGGCAGCAGCAGTTCCCCCAGGTGTTGGCCGTTTTCCAGGTAGTCGGCGTGGCTGCCGTCGCCGTTAAGGCTCAGGGGCACCGCCCGGAAGCTCAGTTCCTGGGCGCCGGCCTCCTCCTGCAGGCCCCACCAGTGGTCGGCCTGGAAGTGCTGGCGCAGCACGGGGCAATCGTGGTTGGCCAGCACCTGCTGGCAGTTGGCGGTGAAGCGACCCATGGTGGTCACCAGGGCCGCCAGGTCGGGATAAAAATCCGTGTGGTCTAGTTCCAGGTTGGTAACCAAGCCCAGGGCGGGTTTGAACTGCACCAGGGAGCCATCGGATTCGTCGGCTTCCGCCACCAGCAGGTCGCTGGCGCCGGAGCGGGCGTTGCTGCCGAAGGCAGGCACCACGCCGCCAATGATCGCGGTGGGGTCCATGCCCACGGCGGCCAGCAGGCTGGCAATCAGGCTGCTGGTGGTGGTTTTGCCATGGCTGCCGGCCACGGCAATGCTGCGCTGGTTGCCGATTAACCAGCTGAGCAGTTCGGCCCGGTGGCGGATTTCCAGACCGGCAGCGCGGGCGGCGGCCAGTTCGGGGTTATCGGCGGGTATGGCGCTGCTCACCACCACCAGGGGGGGCTGCGAAACGCCGCTGCGGATCGCGTCCACCGTGGCGGCGTTTTGGTCGCGGAAGATGCGGGCACCCCGGTGGCGCAGGGCTTGGGACAGGGCCGTTTGTTTGGGGTCGGAGCCACTCACCTGATAGCCCCGGTCCGCAAGAATCCCGGCCAGGGCAGACATGCCGATGCCGCCGACCCCAATGAAATGCACAGGCCGTTGAGTCGAGAGGGAAAGGGTCGAAGCCAACTCTGCAAACCGCCTATGCCGAACTTAAGTCCATCCGCTCTGCTTGTCCGCCCCTGGGGCCCTAGGTCCCGGGGCCAGGAGCTTCTGTATGATCGGCAGCCAAATTCCCTTTTCTACCGGGTTTTCCCTTCTTTGCCATGACCCTTCGTGTTGCTATCAACGGTTTTGGCCGGATCGGGCGCAATTTCATGCGCTGCTGGTTAAGCCGTGGGGCCAACACTGGCATCGAAGTGGTGGGTCTTAATGACACCTCGGATCCCATCACCAACGCCCATCTGCTCACCTACGACTCGATGTTGGGTCGGATCAAGGATGCGGAAGTGTCTTACACCGACGACTCCATCATCGTTAACGGTCGTTCGATCAAATGTTTCTCCGATCGTAATCCTCTCAACCTGCCCTGGAAGGAATGGGGCGTGGACCTGGTGATCGAAGCCACCGGGGTGTTTGTGGATCAGGCCGGTGCCGGCAAGCACATCCAGGCCGGTGCCAAGAAGGTGCTGATTACGGCCCCTGGCAAGGGCGAAGGGGTGGGCACTTTTGTGGTTGGCGTTAATGCTGATCAGTACCGCCACGCTGATTTCGACATCATCAGTAACGCCAGTTGCACCACCAATTGCATGGCGCCCCTGGTGAAGGTGCTGGATCAAAGCTTCGGCATCGAGAAGGGCACCATGACCACCACCCACAGCTATACCGGCGACCAGCGCATTCTTGATGCCAGCCACCGCGATCTGCGCCGGGCCCGGGCTGCGGCCATCAACATCGTGCCCACCTCCACCGGGGCTGCCCAAGCCGTTGCTTTGGTTTATCCGCCGATGAAGGGCAAGCTCAATGGCATCGCCCTGCGGGTGCCCACCCCCAACGTTTCCGTGGTGGACATGGTGCTTGAGGTGAAGCGCAATACCTCCAAGGAAGAGGTGAATGCCGTGCTTAAGGCTGCCTCCGAGGGGGCAATGAAAGGAATCATCAAGTATTCCGATCTGCCGCTGGTTTCCAGTGATTTTGCCGGCACCGATGAATCCACCATCGTTGATTCAGACCTCACCATTGTGATGGGTGGCAACATGGTGAAAATCATTTCCTGGTACGACAACGAGTGGGGCTACAGCCAGCGCGTTGTTGATCTGGCCGAGGTGGTGGCAAAGAACTGGGCTTGATACTCAACTGAATTTTTTAATTAAATCGGGCCTGGGTTTTAGTTGAAATGTTCATAACCCCTGCCTCCGGGCAGGGGTTTTTTTGTGGCGCCCCAGCAGAGTGGCCCCGGTTCGGCCCGCAGCCAGCCGATGCAGCGGGCCCCGGGCAATTGGGCCACAAAGGCCTCGGCCCAGGCGGGGTTTAGGGCCAGCACCAGTTCGAAATCTTCACCGCCATCGAGGCAGAGGCGCTCTAGGGCTGTGTCGGCGCTGAAGCCCGGAGGCAGGGGCAGCCCGCCTTGATCCAGCTGGGCCTGGCAGCCGCTGGCCTCGCTGATCAGGGCGAGGCTGCGGCGGAGGCCATCGCTGCTGTCGGTGCCGGCCACCCGCCAGGGCTGCCCCTGGGGCCGGCTGCGGTGCAGGGCCTCCACCGCATCAAAGCGTGGTTGGGGCCGCTGGTGGGCCTCGATCGCCCGGACCCGTTGCTCCGGGCTGGGTTCCCGGGCTAGGGGCTGTTCCCCCTGGAGCAGGGCCAGGCCGAGGCCACTGAGGCCATGGGCCCCACTCACCACCAGTCGATCCCCCGCCTGGCCGGCCCCCCGTTGGATCACTGCCCCCGGATCCACCCGCCCCAGGGCGGTGATCGCCAGCAGCCGCACGGGGGCCCGGCTGCAGTCACCCCCCAGCAGCACGCCGCCAAAGCGTTGCAGCAGCTCCGTTAGGCCCCCGTAGGCCTGCTCCACCCACTGCAGTGAGGTGGCCCCTGGGGCCCCCAGGGCCACGGTGAGCCCATCCACCTGGCGGCAGCCCATGGCGGCCAGGTCGGAGTAGTTGGCGGCGCCGGCCCGCCAGCCCACCGCCTGGGCTGGGGTGGTGGCCTCGGAGAAATGCACCCCCTCCACCAGGGCATCACTGCTGATCACCCGCCGCAGCGCCCCCTCCGGCGCCAGCAGGGCGGCGTCGTCATTCAGTTGTTGGGGTGGGGCGAAGGCCTTGAGCCGCTCCAGCAGTTGGCTTTCCCCCAGCTCAGCGAGGCTGGGCCCCTCAGCCATGGGGCTGCAGTTGCTCAGCACCATTAAGAACTTTGGCTGAAACGATCCTGTCGTCCACCGTTAGCTCCCCGAGCACGTCAAAGCCATCAACCACATAGCCAAAGGCGGCATAGCGGCCGTCGATCAGATTGAGACCGGCGGGGGTTAGTTCCGGTTCAAACAGGAACAGGAAAAACTGGGAGGAGCCGTCATCAAGGGCGGCATCGGAGTGGGCCCAGCCCAGGGTGCCCTTGGCGGCAAACGGCAGCACCGGCGTTGTTTTAAACAGCCCTAGTTCTTCAAAGGTTTCGTTGTAATAAGGAGCTGCAATGCCGGGGGCACGGATTTCCAGGGGTACGGGCCGCACGCTTTTGCTGCCCGGTGCCACGAAGCCAGTTTCCGGGCCCTTGGGGTCGCCGGTTTGCAGTACATAGAAGTCTTCGGCGCGGTTAAAGCCCAGGCCGTCGTAGAAACCGCGCTGCACCAGATCCACAAAGGCCCCCGCCGTTAGCGGAGCGTTGTAACCATCCACCACCAGGGTGAGGTCCCCCTTGTTGGTGCTGAGCTGCACCGTGGCGCGCCCCAGCAGCCGGGGTAGGGCCTGGAATTCCTCAGGGATCTGGAAGGGGAAATCCTCCACAAACAGGGCTTCGCTGGCGCCGATGCTGGCCAGGGCCTGGCGTCGCAGGCTCAGAAACCCGTCCCGGTCCTGCTGGTCAGCGGCAGTACAGAGCTGTTCCAGTTGGCCCTTGAGTTGGCCCAGGGTGTCGCTGGCCTGGCCCTGGCGCTGCTGGGGCAGGGCCGCCACGATCGCCTCCTGGTGCTGGGCCAGCTGTTGCTGGGTGCGGCCACAGCTGGAGCGGAGGCCGCTCCAGCGGCGGGCGCGCAGGTCTTCGCTGGTGGCCTCCAGCCGGTGTTGCAGATCCTCCAGGTCGGGCTGCTGCACCGGCAGGGCATCCCTGAGCAGGGCGGCCGGATCGGTAATCGCATTGCCCGGGGGCAGGTAGGCCCAGGCGCTTTCGGCAGGGAGCAGTATCCCCAGCGCCAGGGTCAGGCTGAGCAGCAGCGAAAGCAAGGTGCTGGGCACGGCCGCCGACTCGGTAGCTGGGACCACCGTACAATCCGCCCCAATACTTTCCGCCGGAATGATCTCCAGCAACGATTTCCGCACCGGTACCACAATCGAACTGGATGGCCAGGTCTGGCGGGTGATCGAGTTTCTGCACGTGAAGCCAGGCAAGGGCTCCGCTTTCGTGCGCACCAAGCTGAAATCAGCCCAGAGCGGCAGCGTTGTTGAAAAAACCTTCCGGGCCGGGGAAATGCTCACCTCCGCCCTGCTGGAGAAAGCCACCCTCCAACACACCTACATGGAGGGCGACGACTACGTGTTTATGGACATGGCCAGCTTTGAGGAAACCCGGCTCACGGCTAAGCAAATTGGCGATGGTCGCAAGTACCTCAAGGAGGGTATGGCGGTGAGCGTCGTCTCTTGGAACGGCAAACCGATTGAGGTGGAGCTGCCCAACTCCGTGGCGCTGGAGGTGACCCAAACCGACCCGGGCGTCAAGGGTGATACCGCCACCGGTGGCACCAAGCCCGCCATTGTTGAAACCGGTGCCCAGGTGATGGTGCCGCTGTTTATCACCATCGGCGAGAAGATCAAGATCGATACTCGCTCTGATAGCTATCTGGGTCGGGAGTCCTGAGGAGATGCAGATGAATCAACAGGAATTACAGGCCCTGCTTGAGTTTCTCTCCAGCAGTGATATTCAGGAGCTCAAGCTCGAAGGCGACGACTTTCGACTTGAGGTGCGACGTAATTTGCCCGGCCCGGCGCCGGTGTTGATGGCGGCTGCCCCGCAGCAACTGGCGGCGGCCCAGCCCCAGGCTGCCCCCTTGGCCCCACCGCCGCCGGCCGCCGCCGCGGCCCGCAGTGACCTCGTGGACGTGCTCGCTCCGATGGTGGGTATTTTCTACCGGGCTCCGGCCCCAGGGGAGGCGCCATTTGTGGAGCTGGGCAACCGGATCAGCGTTGGTCAAACCATCTGCATCCTTGAGGCGATGAAGTTGATGAATGAGCTGGAGGCTGAGCTCTCCGGTGAGGTGGTGGAAATTCTTGTGGAGAATGGCACCCCCGTGGAATACAACCAGGTGCTGATGCGGCTGCGCACCTCCTGAGTTCAGTACTGCTTGAGTTCAGCCCAGTTCCAGGGCTGTTTCCAGGGCGGCCACCATGCTGTCGGCCCTGGCGCTGCCATGGCCGGCGCGATCGAAGCCGGTGCCGTGGTCTGGGGAGGTACGCAGAAACGGCAGGCCCAGGGTGGTGTTTACCGCCTGGTCAAAGGCCAGCAACTTCACGGGGATCAGCCCTTGGTCGTGGTACATGGCCAGATAGCCATGGGGCGCCTGGGCGGCGGCGCTGGGCTCCCGCCAGGCCTGGGCGGCCCCGAGCCAGCAGCTGTCGGGGGGTAGGGGCCCCTCGAGGCTGAGCTGCGGCCGCCGCCGCCGTTGCTCGGCCAGCAGCGGTTCGATCCAGTCCTGTTCCTCCTGGCCCAGTTGCCCCGCTTCGCCGGCGTGGGGGTTTAGGCCTGCCACCACTAGCCGGGGGGCGGCCGTGAAGCGTTGGCAGAAGTCGATAAGTTGCTGCAGGCGCCGCTCCAGCAGCTCGCCGTTAAGGGCGCCGGGCACCTGGGCCAGGGGCAGGTGGGTGGTGGCCAGCAGGGTGTTGAAGCGCCACTGGCTGTGGGGGGAGCGGGCCGTGAATAACATCGCCACATCTTTGGCGCCGCAGAGTTCGGCCAGCCGCTCCGTTTGACCTGGGTAGGGATGGCCCGCCTGGTGCCAGGCCACTTTGGCGATCGGGGCGGTGGTGAGGGCCCCACAGCGGCCGTCCAGCACGGTTGCCACGGCGGCGCTGAGCCAATGGAAGCTGGCGGCCCCACTGCGGGCGGAGGCCACCCCGGGTTCAATGCTGGCCCCCAGGGGTAGGTCGAGGATTTCCAGCTCGCTGGGGTTGGCCAGGGGTGTGGCTGTGCGCTGCAACAGTTGCCCGTAGCTTTGCTGCAACCAGTGGCGACAGCCCACCAGCAGGGGGTTGAAGCTTGGATCCAAGCGCTGGAGTTGGGCGATGGCCTTGAGGGTTACTTCGGCGCCGATGCCTGCCGGATCCCCCAGGGCGATGGCGAGTCGTGGCAAGGGTTCAGGCCAGCGCCATGGGGCTGTCTACTTCCACTCCGGGCAGGGCTGTGAACAGATTGACCAGTTGTTTAAAGGTGTCGAGACAACGGTTGTTGCCACTGCCGGCGATCGCCTCGTTGCTCACCACACACTGCAGTTCAGCTCGACCATCCCCGCTGCGGTTTTGGTCGAGCACCACCACCACCCGATCCCGCAGGCGTTTGCTTGGTTTCATGTCGATCAGGCTCACCGACTCGCCAAGGGCGGAGCGGAGCTTGAAACCTTCGCTTTCAAGCGCTTTCGTGGCCAAGGGCAGGAGCATCGCCCCATCCTGGGTTCGGGAGAAGCACTCGTAACGGGCCATCAATCCAATCCAGCCGAGGGGCAGAGTTAACTCGATGCCGTTTAAGAAAGCACCCCTAGGTCCTTGATCCAAGTCACCTGAGGATCACTTCCCCTTCTGGTATCCATGCTACGTCTGTTGTTGTTGGCTCTGCTGCTTCTCGGTTTCGGTGTGGGCCTGCAGCGGGGTTGGTTGGAGATCCGCTGGGATCGGCTCGGGCTGGAACTGCAGCGCTCCATTAGCCCTGGTTCCCCCAGCCCGGCAGCTGCTCCTCAACGCTGAGACAGGCCCTTAACCCCTCTCTGTAGCTGGGGTAGAGCAGCCGATAGCCCAGCCCTTCGGTGAGAAGTTGGTTGCTCACTCGTCGGTTCTCCTGCCAGAAACTCAACGCCATTGGGCTGAGCTGGGGGGCGATCGCCTCGAAGTTCTGGCAGGGGGGCAGGGGGCACTGCAGCAAATGGGCGGCAAAGCCCAGCAGTTCGCTGCTGGGGGCGGGCTGCTGGTCCACCAGGTTCAGCAGCGGCGGCCGTTGGTTGGGGGGTAGCGCCAGGCAATGGAGCAGGGCGCCCACGATGTCGTCCCGATGGATGCGACCAAACACCTGGCCGGCTTTGTGGATCAGGCGCGCCTCCCCCCGCCGCAGGCTCAGCAGGGGATTGCGGCCGGGGCCGTAGATGCCGGGCAGGCGGAATATTTGCAGGGGCAGGCCGCTGGCTTGCCAGGCCTGCTCACAGGCCAGCCGGGCGGCGCTGCGCCGTTGCAGGGGCGGGCCCACCGCGCTGGTTTCCGTGACCCAGCCCCCTTGGCGGTCCCCATAGACCCCGGTGCTGGAGAGGTAACCCACCCAGCGCAGTGGTAACTGCTGCAGCTGCTCCCCGAGGCTCTGCAGCACCGGGTCGTGGCCCTCTGGGTCTGGGGGAATGGTTACCAGCAGGTGGGTGGTGCCCGCCAGGGCGGCCGGGGGGGGCAGCAGGCCGCTGCGGCTGTCGAAAGTGAGGTCGTCGCTGCTGGGTTCCGGTTGGCGCCGGCTCACCCGCACGGAGCCGCCCAGGCGTCGCACGCTGGCGGCCAGGTGCTGGCCCGTGTAGCCGCCGCCCAGCACCAATAGCTGGCCTTGGGCCAGCTCCGCCGGCAGGGCCTTGACATCTAGCCCGGTCATGAGTACATCTGTACTGTCTCGTAATCCCTGCCGCCCATGGCCCCCCGTTCCTTGCCTGTCCAGCGACCCCGGCGGGCGCTGGTTATGCCCTCCATTCTCACGGCCCTGCTCGCCACCGCTGGCTTGCTATTGCCTGAGCAGCCCCAGCTGCAGCAGCAGATCTGTGAGCAGCACATCAACCCCGAAGCCTGCCGTGTTTGGTGAGGCCTCAGGCCGCCTGCAGGCTCAGGTCCCCGGCCAGGGGAGGCAGGGTATTGGCTGGGTTCCGTTGTTCCATTCGCGACTGTTCTGATCGCGGTTGTTCTGCCCGCGGTTGTGCTGATCTTGTTTCCGCCTGGGCGGGGGTGGCCCATTGGAGCAGGCGCACCGCCAGGCGCAGGTCCCCATCCAGCCAGGCCCTGATCGCCATGGCGCGGCGGGGGTCGTAGAAGCGCTGCCGGCGGTACCACTGGAAGGCATCGGCATCACTTTTGTGGCCGTTGCAGGAGAGGCAGGAGGGCACACAGTTCTCGGTCACGCTTAGGCCGCCGCGGCTGCGGGGTAACACGTGATCAATGGATTCGGAACCCCTGCCGCAATAAATGCAGGTGTGATGGGTGTGGCCGTGAAGCGATTGCCGCCAACGTCGGACTCGGAGCTTGGGACAGAGTTCCTCCAGGAACACCGCATCGCTCTCGTGCATCCGAAACCCCCGGATATGCGCCAAGTGTGAAGGGATCCAGGCCCCTGTCAATGTGTCGAAGGCTGCACTTCTGAATCTTTTCAGGGCTTTCTTAAATCTCCTGGTCTGGGGCCCTTTTAGCCCCTTGTGCCGGGCCTGGAAGGCTTTAGATTTGCCTTTCGCTCTGCAGCCCCCTGAAGCCTTCCCCCAACGGTCTTTCACTCACCGCCAGCGGCGATGTGCTTTTCCGTTGCCCCTTTGATCCGGTCACCGTGGCGCAATTGCGGCGGATCCGGCCCAGGGGCCTCTGGCAAGCCCGCCTGCAGGGCTGGGTGTTCCCCTTTGAGGCGGTGCTGCGCCTGGTGGACTGCTTTGGTGAGCGTTTCCCCATCGACCCCAGCCTGCGGCAGTGGTGGCAGGCGGTGGATCAGCCCTTGCCGCCGCTGCCGCCCCACCGGCAACTGGTGAATGCTGCGGATCTGCAGACCCCCCTGCCCGATGGCCGGCAACTGCTCGCCCACCAGCGGGCGGGGGTGCGTTGGCTGCTGGCCCGCCGCGGGGCGCTGCTGGCCGATGAGATGGGGCTGGGCAAAACGCTCACGGCCCTGGCGGCGGCCCGGGCCCTGGTGCGGCTCACGGACTGCCGCCTGCTGGTGGTGGCGCCGGTGGGTCTCCATGACCATTGGCGGCGGGAGGCCCTGGCCCTGGAGTTGGCGCCCCAGCTGTTCAGTTGGGCCCGCCTGCCGGCGGAGCCACCCCCCGGCGGCTTGGTGCTGTTGGTGGATGAGGCCCATTTCGCCCAGAACCTCCAGGCCCGGCGCACGGCCGCCCTGCTGCGCCTGGCCCGCCACCCGCGGGTGCGGGCCGTGTGGCTCCTCAGCGGCACCCCCAGCAAAAACGGCCGCCCGATTCAGCTCCTGCCCCTGTTGATGGCCATTGGCCATCCCCTGGCCCGGGACCGCCGGGCCTACGAGGAATTGTTTTGTAACGGCCATTGGCGCCAGGCGGGTCAGCGGCAGGTGTGGGACTGCCAGGGGGCCAGCCGTCTCGATGAATTGGAACGGCTGTTGCGGCCCCAGCTGCTGCATCGGCGCAAGCACGATTGCCTCGATCTACCCCCCAAGTTGCGTTGTTTCCACCCGGTCACCCTGGCGGCGGCGGCAGAGCGGCAGTTCCAGCAGCTGTTAACGGAGCGGCTGGAGGCTTACCGCCGCCGGGCGGCGGCGGGGCTGGTGCGTTCCGACGCTGAATCCCTGGCCCTGCTCACCGTGCTGCGGCGCCTGGCGGCCCTGCAGAAGTTGCCCGCCGCCGTGGCGCTGGTGCAGCAGTTGCGGGCCGCAGGAGAGGCGGTGGTGCTGTTCAGCAGCTTTGTGGCACCGCTGCAGCAGTTGCAACGGCTGTTGGGGGGCGAACTGCTCACCGGCCAGGTGGCTCCCCCGGAACGGCAGGGGCGGCTGGCCCGTTTCCAGGCTGGTGCTGCTGATCTGTTGCTGGCCACCTATGGGGTGGGGGGCCTCGGCCTTGGTTTGCAGCGGGCCTCCCAGGTGGTGTTGCTGGAGCGTCCCTGGACCCCCGGCGATGCGGCCCAGGCGGAGGACCGTTGCCATCGGCTGGGCTCCCGGCGCCCGGTGACCAGCCATTGGTTGCAGCTGGGCAGCGCCGACGCCTTGGTGGATGGCTTGATCCTCAGTAAGGCAGACCGGATTGAGGTGCTGTTGGGCCAGCGGCGCCGGCTGCTGCGGCGCCAGCCCGTGGCCCGCATGCTCCAGGAATTGCTCCAGGACTAGTGGCAGCTATCTAGCCGCACCTGGATTTCGTCTTGCAGGTCCTGGGGCACGGTTTTGCCCTGGCCTTGGCTTAATTCAGCGGCCCGCTGGATGTCGGCGCAGGCGGCGGTTTTGTGCTGCAACAGGGTGTGCAGCAAAAAGCGGTCATTGAGGGGGCGGGGGTCCCTGGGATAGGCGGCCACCACGGCATCGCAACGGTCTAGGGCCTGGGGCAAGGCATTGGCCTCCACCCCCGCCAAACAGCTATTCACTGCGGGCCGCGGTTGGCCACAGCCCCCCAGCATCAGCAGCCCCAGGCCTGCCCCCAGGGCTAGGGCCCCAGCCCCTGGCTTCTGCCCCCTGCCCATGGTTTGGATCAGTAGCTGTAGCGACCGCTGTCCGTTGATTTGGCGCTGCCACCACCCCCAGTGCTGCTGCTATTGCCTATGCCCAGGTTGGGGGTGTGATCTGCTCCGGTTTCCTCGCGGCCGGAGTACAGGGCCCCGAGGAAGCGGGCACAGCTGCCGAATTTGTCTTTTTGGTTCACCACGGTTTCGGTGATCAACACCGCCGCATGTTCCGGGGAGGTTTTGAACAGGCCATTGCTTTGGCGCTTGATGCGGGCATAGGCCGCATCCCAGCTCACCCCATGGGGGTTGCCGGCCTGGCGCATGAAGCAGTAGATCTCGGCGCCTTTTTCGCCCAGTTCATCGGCAGCCATTGGCAGCGGCAGTGCGGCGATCCCGCCCATGGCCAGCAGCAGGGCGCCGAGCAGCGTTCTACAGCGTGCAGCCATTGTTCATCCATCACTAACTGGGCCCAACTTATCGATTGGCAGGCGTCTGTCCAGGGTGCCCCGGCTTGAGTTGTCCCTGGGTCTGTGCTGTCATCGCCCCAACGCCTGTTTTTGGTTTTTATGGTGTCGGAATCCCTTTCCTTTCGCGTTAGCCGCAGCACTGAGGGGCTGGCGGAAACCCTGGCCACCCTGTCCCAGCGCCTGGTGAAGCTGGAGCAGCGCCTCGGGGCCCTGGAATTACAGATCCAGAATCAGCTGTCCCCCCATCCCGAGGAGCTGGCCTCCCTGCGCACGGTGGAAACCCTGCTGGAGGATTGCCGCACCCTGTTAGATCAGTCGCCGCCCCAAGCCCCTGGCGAGGTGGTTTGGGAAGACTGGCCCAAGGCAGAAGCCGAAGCTACCCCCTAGAATTGGTACAGATGTACTGACGCCATGGTGATGGGGGTGGCGACGGCCCTGGGCCTAGGGATTGCTGTGGTGGAGGCGGGTTTTCCCAGCCCCGCCGACGACTACATCGAGGCGGGCGTAGATCTCAATAGCCAGTTGATCCCCCATCCGATTAGCACCTTTTTGCTGCGGGTGAGTGGCGATTCGATGCTTGCTGCCGGCATCCACCATGGCGATCTGCTGCTGGTGGATCGCAGTCTTCAGCCCCGGCCGGGGCGGGTGGTGGTGGCGGTGCTGGATGGGGCCTTCACCCTCAAGCGCCTGGAGCGCCATCGGGGCCGTTTGCGGCTGCAGGCGGCCCATCCCGACTATCCCCCCCTGGAGTTGGAGCGCTGCGGCGAAGTGCAGATCTGGGGGGTGGCCACCCAGGTGATCCATGCCCTTTGAGGGGTTAGGGCCGGGGGCAGCCCCCCTGGCCTTGGTGGATTGCAATAACTTTTATGCCGCCTGTGAGCAGGCCTTTGACCCGGCGTTGCAGGGGCGGCCCGTGGTGGTGCTTTCCAATAACGATGGCTGCATCGTCGCCCGCAGCCGCGAGGCCCGGCAGCTGGGCATTGGCATGGGGGTTCCCTATTTCCAGCTGGCAGATCGGTTGCGGCAGTTGGGGGTGGTGGTGCGCAGCTCCAACTACGCCCTCTATGGCGACATGAGTCAACGGGTGATGGCCTGCCTGGAGGCCCAGGTGCCGGAGCTGGAGGTGTATTCCGTGGATGAGGCGTTTGTGCGCCTGCCGGCCCTGGCCCCTAGGGCCCTCAGCACCTGGGCGGCGGAGTTGCGGGTCACCGTGCGCCAGGGCTTGGGTTTGCCCATTGCCGTGGGCCTGGCGCCATCCAAGGTGCTGGCCAAGTTGGCCAATCAGCTGGCCAAGCGGGATCCCAGCCGGGGGGGGGTCTTCAATTTTTTGTTGGAGCCCTGGCGGGAGCCCTGGTTGGCCCAGTGCCCGGTGGAGGAAGTGTGGGGGGTGGGTCGCCGCTGGGCCCGTTGGTGTCGGCTGCGGGGCCTGGCCACTGCCCTAGACCTCTCCCAGGCCGACCCCGAGCTGTTGCGGCGCAAGCTCGGGGTGGTGGGTTTGCGGCTGCAACAGGAATTGCGGGGGGTGAGTTGTTTGCCCCTGGAGTTGCTGCCGGCCCCCCGGCAGGAGACCTGTGTGAGCCGTAGTTTCAGCCCTCCGATCCAGGAACTGCAGCCCCTGCGGGAGGCGGTGGCCAGCTATCTGGTGCGGGCCGCCGAGAAATTACGTCGCCAGGGGCAGCGGGCCGGTTGCCTCACGGTGTTTGTGCGCACCAGTCCGTTTGCCGCTGGGTTCTATGGCAACAGTGCCAGCCTGCGGCTACCGCTCGCCAGCCAAGACACCGCTGTGCTGCTCCAGGCCGCCCTGCCCCTGGTGGATCAGCTGTTTCGGCCGGGGCGCCTGTTTCAAAAGGCAGGCGTGCTGCTCCAGGAGCTGCAGCCCCTAGACCAGTGGCAAGGGCATTTGTTTGTGAGCTTGTCGGCGGAGCAGCGGCAACGGCGCGAACGGCTGCTGGCCCTGGTGGATGGGCTCAACCGTCGCCATGGGGCCGGCACCCTGCAGTGGGCGGTGGCCGGCCTGCGGCCGGCCTGGCGCCTGCGGCGTGATCACCTCTCCCGGGGTTACACCACCCGGCTGCAGGATTTGCCCTTGGTTTATGCCCGTTAAGGGGGCCAAACCGGGCCCCAGGAAAAAATGCGTGGAAATGCTTATCAGAAAAGCGTCGATTTCCCTTGGAAAGCCTGCTAAGGGGTGGCAAAATGAAAAGAAAGCGAACCATGGGCAGCCTCACCCACGTTCATCACCAAGCCCTCCCGGCCACCCCAGCCTGCCAGCTGCGCGGTTTCATCGAGGGCGATCACCAGATCGAAAAGCTGGAATTTGCCCTGGCGGTGGCGATCAGCCGCAAGGATGAGCAGCGCATCCAGGAATTGCGGTTGCGGATTGCTGAGTTGGGAGACAACAGGGAAGAGCCTGGCACCTGAACAAAGTCTCCAAGGCCTGAATTATTGGCCGCCGGCGGAGGAAGTGCCCTAGGTGTTGGGCTAAGGATTGCTTTTGGCGGCGAAATTTGCCAGGCTGTGAATATACGTTGGTGGTGAAAACACCTCCGCCATGGTCACGGCTCTACAAGTGAAGACAATTCCCCCAGGCACCAATGCCATGGGGGCGGCGGGAGCTGATCGACAGCGGCTATTGGATCAGGCCAATGAATGGCACGAAAAAGCCCGTCGCTTGGCGGCCAATGGTGAAGTTGTTGAAGCTGGGGCGCTGATCCTGAAGGGGCTGGATTTCGAACGGCGGGCGCGGGCCCGGGGCCCCCAGGTGCTGGGAGTGATCAAACGTCGCGTTTGAATTTCACTGGCTAGGCCCACTGCTGGGCATTGCAAATATCCTGGCGCTGTTGATTGGCCTGGTGCCATGGCCAGCAAACTCAGCCTCAACGCCACAAACCTCGAGGCCCTTGGCGCCGCCCGCTTAGCGGAACTGTTGATGGAGCTCAGCGGCGGTGATGCCGTTGCTAAGCGGCAGCTGCGCCTCGCCCTGGCGGCCGGCAGCAGTGCCGAGGAGGCGGCCAGGGAGGTGCGTAAGCGTTTGGTGGCGATTGCCCGTTCTGAGAGCTACATCGATTGGCGAAAACGCAAGACCCTGGTTAGCGATCTGCAGGCCCAGCACCGGGCCATCACTGGTGCAATTGCCACGGCCGACCCTGCCCTGGCCCTCGATTTGCTCTGGCGCTTCCTTGAGCTGGCCGAGGGGATTATGGATCGCTGTTCCGACAGCACTGGCACTGTTATTGAAGTGTTCCAACAGGCGGTGCTGGATCTGGGGCCGCTGGCCAGCGCCGCCCAGGCGGATCCCCTGGCCCTCGCTGAGCAGGTCACGGAGGCCCTGGCCGAAAACGGCTACGGCCAGTTTGACCAACTGATCCCAGCCGTTGCTGAGGCCCTAGGGGAAAAGGGGCTGGCCCATCTGGAGCAGGAATGTAGGGAGCGAGGGGCCCAGCCCGGCCATCCCTCGCTCCTGACCATCGCCGAATGCCGCGGTGATGTGGATGCCTATGTGTCTCAATTCACAGAAGACGATCTGCAGTGGCCCGATAGCGCCGCCCAGGTGGCCGAACGGCTGCTTAAGGCGGATAGGGCCCAGGAGGCCCTGGCGGTGCTGGACCAGGCGGCAAGGGCCGCCCAAACCTGGCATGCGCCCCACTGGGATGACACCCGCATCGCAGTGCTGGAGGCCCTCGGTAAGGGGGAGCTGGCCCAGGGCCTGCGCTGGAGCTGCTTTGAAAAAACCCTCTCGATGCCCCACCTGCGCGATTACCTCAAGCGCCTGCCGGATTTCGAAGATGTGGAAGCTGAGGAACGGGCCTTTGAGGTGGTGGAGCAGCATCCGAGGTCCCTGGAGGCGCTGCGCTTCCTGGTGAACTGGCCGGCCCTACCGAGGGCGGCCAAGCAGGTGCTGAACCATTGGCAGGACTGGAACGGTGAGGCCTTTGAATTGCTGGCTCCGGCGGCGGAACGGCTGGGCAGCAGCCAGCCCCTGGCGGCAACGCTGTTGCTGCGCTTGATGGTGGTGTTCACCTTGGGCATGGGCCGCGCCAAGCGCTACCGCTATGCCGTTGAGCAGTTGCAAAGTTGTGGGCAACTGGCCGCGGTAATCAACGATTGGCAGACCATTGAAAGGCACGAGAATTTCGTGGCCCGCCTGCGGGAAGCCTTTGGCTTGAAGTGGAGCTTCTGGGCGGCAGTAGACGCTGGGGCTGCCAACTAAAGGCCGCCAACTAAAGGCCTCCTACTAAAGGCCGCCTACGTAGTTGATACCGGGCAGTGGCGGCAGGGGATGTTGATTCGGTCAGTTTTGAGTTCTGTACGGACCGTACGGTTTTCGATTTGAAGGTTGCAGAGTTCTTCTGGGCCCTAGTGGGCCCTGGCCCGGTGATCTGCCAACAGGTTTTTGCGAGGCTGAGGGGAATACTGGGACTTTCGGGATTCACATCCAGCCGGCCCCTGCACTCCCCGACGCCTCAGCCAGCGCCGACGCCTCAGCCAGCGCCGACCTGCGGCGCTTTTTGTAAGGAGTCCTTACCGCAAGGGCCCATTCCGCCTAGGGTGACCTCATTCAAGGGGGTGGCTCCATGGAGCTGGCCACACTCACGTCCAAGGGGCAGGTCACGGTGCCGAAGGCGGTGCGTGAGGCTCTGGGATTGCGCCAAGGCGATCAGCTGAGTTGGGAGCTGGAGGATGGCTCAGTGCGGGTACGGGCGGTTGCGCCGTTAGATCTGGCTTACCTGCGGGGGCTAGATGAGACCCTGGCTGAGTGGAACAGTCCAGTGGATGAGGAAGCGTTCCGTGATCTATGAGCGCGTTCGATAGGTATGCCGTGGTGCGGGTACCTTTCCCGTTCAGTGATCGGCTTGCACAGAAGCGGCGTCCAGCGGTGGTGCTGTCTGAACCTGGGTTTCAAAAGGTCTCCGGGCATCTGCTGCTGGCGATGATCACCACGGCCCATCAATCAACCTGGCCTCTCGATTGGCCCATTGAGGATCTTCAGGCCGCAGGTCTGCCACAGCTCTGCCTGGTGCGTTTCAAGCTGTTCACCCTCGACGAGCGACTGGTGCTGGGGAGTCTGGGATCCCTAGCGGCTGCCGACCAGGCAGGGGTTGAGGCCCAGCTGGGTAAGTTGCTGCCCGCCATAGCCGCAGGCCCGCGGCGCGGTAATCGGGTAGAGCTTTGATGCGGGCGGTGGTGGCAGATAAACAGGCCGAGAAGATCAGACAGGCCCCGCAAGTTCAATGCTGGCAGCTTGTCAAAGCTCGAGTTATCTCAATTAATTCAGCAGCGCAACGCCCAACTCCTTTGCCAAGGCCGCCAGGCGACGGTCCTCAGTCCAGAGACAACACCGGGTCAGCCTTGCGGACGCCAGCAGGTGGGCATCTACATAGCCGATGCCGCGTCCCATCAGCTTTTGCTGCTCGATCAGCTGAAGCACCTCGGAATCACTGGCCACCGTTGCGGCAGGCAAGCCCTGGAGCAGCTCAAGAACACGGCCGCGATCGTGCAGGTTGCCGCAGGCGAGTTCACCAATCACCCAAGGATGGATCAACACCTTGCCCCCATCCAGCGCTGTCGTGAGATGGGGCAGCCCGCTGCGCAGGTGATCCACCCACACGGAGGTGTCCACGAGAATCAAGCAGCGCTCCGGCGGCGAGGGATCGGCTCGAGATCCGGTTGGCTACCGCCCAGGGCGGCCAGGCGTTTGGCGCTCTCCCGCTGCACCAGGGCCTGCAGAGCTTCCTTGAGGAGGGCAGTGCGCTCCAGCTGGCCGCATAACTGCTGGGCCTGGGCCAGCAGATGATCATCAAGGGTGACGGTGGTACGCATGGCCGAGCGCAACTGGCATTGCATCAGTTTAGTCATCAAATGATGCCTTTAGGCTCGGCAGCGATCGGGTGCAGATCAGCGGGGACCACGTCATCCCCGCACCAGCGGCTGTAGGCCGCCAGGTGGCGAAGGCTTCCAGCACATGCTTCATGTGGTGCCGATGAACCCTGGTCCAGGTTGACTCCTTGATTTCGCCGCTGCGGATTTTGTACTCGCGATAAGATTCAATCAGGGCATTCCAGTCTGTCTGCTGTTCAGGATTTGGCCTTTGGGCAGTAGTGGTCCGTCATTTGATTCTTCGGCTGAAGTGAACGCGATCTTCTTTGTTGCCAGTTCTGGTTCTATTCCGCTGCTGAAATCGTCGTAAATCTTGCAAACGGCCTCGCCAATCTTCTTGGCATGATCGAAATGCCAGGGGATCGGTAGTTGTGTATCTGGCGAAGCCTCGGTGCTCCGTGAGCGCCCAGCCCCTAGGACATCCCTTGCGGGACAAGCCCTACAGCCTGGCACGGCCTGTCAGGTGCGGTCAGCCGTTGGAATCCCTAAAGCCAGTACCTGACTAGCTTCTCGTGAGATTTTCAAGGCCTGGACTAAAAGCGGGTGACCGGACTCGAACCGGCGACGTTCAGCTTGGGAAGCTGACATTCTACCACTGAATTACACCCGCATTTCTTCAATTTAGCAAAGAAAGGGCCCCGCCTGGGGGGCAGGGCCCAAGGCCACTACTTTTTCATGGGGGCGGCGGGCTCTTCCACGCACTCAACCTCGGCTAGGGCCTGCTGGCGGGCGGCGATCACCGGTTGGGCCTTGGTGCGCAGCTCCTGGGCGGCCTGCTCGAGGGTGAGCTTCTTCTGCTTGGCCACCTTATCTACTTCCTTGTTGAAAGTTTTCAGCTGGTCGCGCAGTTCCCGTACCCGGATTTTCTCCAGGGCCTTTTCAGATTTCTCGAGGCCGTTGAGGGCAGTCACGAGGCTTTTCTGGGCTTTTTCCGCATCACCCACGGTGGAGGTGGGGGTGAGGGCCCGAACGGATTCAAGGGCATCGCCAACGGCGGCTAGCTGGTCACAAACGACCACTTCGGCTTTCTTTTCGGCTTTTTCAGGGTTCTGTTGACAGGCCACGAGGCTCAGGGCCAACAGGCCGGTGCCGAAGAGGAGTGCAGGACGCATGGGGAAAGGGTCTGGCCGCCTAACGGTAGACAGACCCTTCTCCGCCGCAAGGGTGCTGAGCAATTAGCTCTGGAGCACCGCGGCTGCGGCCGCTACTCCGGCCCCGGGTTGGGCGGGGGGCCGTCCTAGTTCCACCAAGGCCCCTTCGATGGCGGCCACGGCGGTGAGGATGTCGCGGTCGCACACAAAACCCAGGTGGCCGATGCGGAACACCTTGCCCTTGAGATGGTCCTGGCCGCCGGCCAGCAGGATGTCGTAGCGGTTTTTCACCACCTTGCGCACGGCCTCCGCATCGAGGCCCTCAGGGGCCACGGCGGTGATTGAAGGGCTGCCATGGCCAGGGGCCGCATAGAGCGGCAGGCCGATGGCTTGCATGGCGGCCTGGGTGGCCCGCTGTTGGCGGGAGTGGCGGGCAAAGATGGCCTCCAGCCCCTCCTTCTGCATGATTTCCAGGGCGGTTTCCAGGGCGAAATAGAGATTCACCGCTGGCGTGAAGGGGTTGCTGTCCTTGGCGGCGGTTTTCCGGTAGGGCCCCAGGTTCAGATAGAACTTCGGTAAATCCGAGTGTTCATGGGCCTTCCAGGCCCGTTCGCCCATGGCCACAAAGCCCAAGCCAGGGGGCATCATGTAGCCCTTTTGGGAGCCGGAGGCCACCACATCCAGGCCCCAGGCGTCCACCGGCACGGAGGTGGCCCCGATGCTGGTTACCGCATCCACCACGATCAGGGCCTCCCCATGGGCCTTCACGTGGCGGTTGATCGTTTCCAGGTCGTTGAGCACCCCGGTGGAGGTTTCCGAGTGGGTGATGATCACCGCCTTGATTTGTTTGCCGGTGTCGGCCTCCAGGGCGGCCCGGAAGGCCTCAGGGTCGAGCGGTTGACCCCACTCGGCGGAGATCACCTGCACGTCAAGGCCATAGGCCTTGGCCACCTTCACCCAGCGTTCGCCAAACTTGCCGTTATCGCCGCAGATCACCCGGTCGCCCTTGCTGAGCACGTTGATGATTCCGGCCTCCATGGCGGCGGTGCCGCTGCCGGCCAGCACCAGCACGTTGCCCTTGGTTTGATGCAACCACTGCAGCTGCTCCGTGGTGCGTTTCACGATCGCCTGAAACTCGCCGCTGCGGTGGCCAATCGGATGCCGGGCCATGGCCAGCAGCACGCTTTCCGGCACGGGGGTGGGGCCGGGAATCATCAGTTGCAGTTTGTCTTTCATGCCGCAAGGCCGGGTGCGGTGCCCGGTTATTGGATCATTCACCTTAAAAAGCGACCGGACCCCCCTTGGTAGAGCCCACTACTTTCACCCTGCCGGTATGGGTGGCGGTGGCCGCCCGGGGGGCCCTGCGCCAGCTGCGGGGGGAGCCCTTCCAAGCCGAGGAAAGCCTTGAATTGCTGGAGCCCCCGGGCCAGTGCCCTGTACCCCTGGAAGAGGCCGCCCCGCTGGGCAACGGCGAGGCCCTGGCAATCAGTCGCTGTGATCCCGGCCCCGGCCTGGACCTCACCCGCGGCTTGGCGGTGTGGGTGCGGGCCCGCTGGGGGGAAGCCAGCGGGGCTGCCCCTGGTGATGCCAGCGCCCCTGGCCGTTGTTTCCAGCTGCGGGCCGGGGAGGGGGTGGGGCGCCTGGGCCCCGGCGGGGACCCCTGCCTCTCCGACTACTGCCTGCGCCTGCTGCAGGTGAATCTCGCCCCGCTGGTGCCGCCCGATCGCGTGGTGGAGCTGGAGGTGCTGTTGCCCCAGGGGCGGGCCCTGGCGGAACGCACCAGCAATGCCGCCTTTGGGGTGGTGGAGGGCCTGGCCCTGATCGGCACCCAGGCCCAGGTGCAAAGCAGTGCCGCCCCCCAGCAGCTGGAGCGGGCCCTGGGGGAACTGCGGCGCCGGGCGGCGCTGCCAGGGGGCTGCCCAGACCTGGTGTTGGTGGTAGGTGAAAACGGCCTCGACCTGGCCGGCCGTTTTGGTTTGCCGGCGCCGCTGTTGCTCAAGGCGGGCAATTGGATCGGCCCGTTGCTGGCGGCGGCCGCGGAACTGGGGGTGCAACGGCTGTTGCTGTGGGGTTACCACGGCAAGTTGCTGAAGCTGGCGGGGGGAATCTTCCACACCCACCACCACCTGGCCGATGGCCGCGCCGAGCTGCTCACGGCCCTGGCTGCCCTGGAGGGGGTGGCTGGTGCCACCCTGGCGGCCCTGTTTGAGGCCCCCACGGTGGAGCAGGCCCTGCGGGGCTTGGCCCTGGCCGATGCCGCCGCCGCCGAGCGCCTGCGCCAACGGCTGGTGCGCAGCATTGAGCAACGGGCAGCGGCCTATATCAAGCGGACGGCGGGGCTGCAGTTGCAGCCGGGGGTGGCGCTTTTTGACCGCTCCCGCCAGCTCTGGGCCCTGGGGCCGGTGGGGGAACAGCTATGGAGGGAGTTGGCCCCGTAGGGTGGAGCCATTGCGCAGAAGCTGATGTCCGCTGCTCTGGCCGGCCTGGAGGGGGCGGAGGGGCGCCGCCCGGCCATCATCATCCTTGATTTTGGCTCCCAATACTCCGAACTGATTGCCCGTCGGATCAGGGAAACGGAGGTGTATTCCTTGGTGCTTGCCTACAGCACCAGCCTCGAACAGATCCGCGAGCTGGCGCCCCAGGGGATCATCCTCAGCGGCGGTCCCAGCTCCGTGTATGCGGCCGGGGCGCCGGTGTGTGACCCAGGCCTCTGGGACCTAGGCATTCCCGTGCTTGGGGTTTGCTACGGCATGCAGTTGATGGTGCAGCAGCTGGGCGGTCGGGTGGAGGCCTCCGAGCGGGGCGAATACGGCAAGGCGCCGCTCTACGTAGATGACCCGATCGATCTGCTCACCAACGTCGACAACGGCGCCACGATGTGGATGAGCCATGGGGATTCAGTGGCGGCCTTGCCCGAAGGCTTCACGCGGCTGGCCCACACAGACAACACACCGGAGGCGGCGGTGGCCCACCACGGCCGCAAGCTCTATGGGGTGCAGTTTCACCCGGAGGTGGTGCACTCCAGCGGCGGCATGGTGCTGATTCGCAATTTTGTGTATCACGTTTGTGGTTGTGAACCCGATTGGACCACCGATGTATTCATCGATGAGGCGATCGCCAAGGTGCGGGAACAGGTGGGCGACAAGCGGGTGTTGCTGGCCCTCTCCGGTGGCGTTGATTCCTCCACCCTTGCCTTCCTGCTGCATCGGGCCATCGGCGACAAGCTCACTTGCATGTTTATTGACCAAGGTTTCATGAGGAAAGGGGAACCGGAGTTCCTCACAGAGTTTTTTGACAAACGCTTCCACATTCGCGTTGAATACATCAATGCCCGCGAGCGTTTCCTGGCCAGGCTAAATGGCATCTCAGACCCGGAGGAGAAGCGCAAGATTATTGGCGCTGAATTCATCAGGGTTTTTGAGGAGGAAAGTAGGAAACTGGGTCCCTTTGATTACCTCGCCCAGGGCACTTTGTACCCCGATGTGATTGAGTCGGCGGGCACTAATGTGGATCCCGCCACCGGCGAACGGGTGGCGGTGAAGATCAAGAGTCACCACAACGTTGGCGGGCTACCTAAGGATCTGCAATTCAAGTTGGTGGAACCCCTGCGCCAGCTGTTCAAGGACGAGGTGCGCAAGGTGGGTCGCAACCTCGGCCTGCCCGAGGAGATCGTGCGCCGCCATCCCTTCCCCGGCCCCGGCCTGGCGATTCGCATCCTTGGCGAAGTGAGCAAAGAGAAGCTCAACATCCTGCGGGATGCCGATTTGATTGTGCGTGAGGAGGTGCGTGATGCCGGCCTCTACCACGACATCTGGCAGGCCTTTGCCGTGCTGTTGCCGGTGCGCAGCGTTGGCGTGATGGGTGATAAACGCACCTACGCCTACCCAATCGTGCTGCGTTGCGTTGGCAGTGAAGACGGCATGACCGCCGATTGGTCACGGCTGCCCTACGAGCTGATGGAGCGGATTTCCAACCGGATCGTTAATGAGGTGGAGGGGGTGAACCGTGTTGTGTACGACATCACCAGCAAGCCTCCGGGAACGATCGAGTGGGAATAGGGCCCTAGGGGGGGCTGGAGACCCCTTGCCTATGCCGATACGATCGGGGCCCATAGAGCGAGCAGTGAGCGCGTCTCTTCAGCAGGATCCCCAGTTGCAGCGCCGGCTGCAGCAAGACAGCATTCAGCTGGCTGGTAAGACCGTTTATCTCAACCCCTTTCTGTATTGGCGCCGTTTCGACGCCAATACAGACCGCTGGCTGCGGGAACCCGGCCAGCTGGGGGAGGAGCAGATCGAGAGCAATCGCTTCCGCTTCTACCCCGAGGTGGTTTGGGATGGCCTCAGCGAGGAGGAGCGGGCCACCAAGGACGGGGCCGTGGAGATGTTCCTCAAGAGCCTTGAGCTGATCAGCACCTTCAACCCTGAGCTCACCTCCGGCCAATTGCTCGAACTCGAGCGCAAGATGGCCGTTACCAAAAAGCGGGCCTTTGAGCGCTGGGTAGACAAGTCGTTGCGCCGGCGTTCCCAGGCCCAGAAGGCGGAGAAGCGGCGCTTTTCGCGGGAACGCTGGCTGCGGGAGTGGCAGGAGTGGGCCCTGGATCCTGTGACCCGCAAGGCCCTGTTGCCGCTCAGCGGTGTGGTGCTGCTGGCGGCCTTTGGCGGTTGGTATCTGGGTTCCCAGGAGTTTTGCCGTCAGCTGATTCTTCAACCCGGCCTGCAGAAAATCCGCTGAGGCGGGGGGCCTGTGCCAGCCTTGGGGGAATGCCCCGTCGCCATGGCTGAACAGAACCCGATCAACCCGCTGCTGAGCCTTGGTCTTGAGGCCGCTGGGCGGCTGTGGCGGGAAGGCCTGGGCCGCTGGCAGCCCCCCGCTGGGGAAGAGGTGGTCACCGTGCAGGTGAGCGTTAACGAACCGGAGCCCCCGCAGTCGGAGTCGCAGCCAGAGGAGCTGGCGGAACGGCTCAGCGGGATTGCCCAGCGATTGCGGCAACTGGAGCAGCAGTTGCTGCCATGACGGCCTTTGGCGGGCGGCGCCACCAGCGGCGCACCGGCATGGCCCAGCAGCCCGCCTGGTTGCTGGGCCTGCTGGCCCTGTTATTGACGGCGATGGGCGCTCGCCTCGCCTGGTTGCAGTTGGGCCATGGGGCGGAAAACCGGATCCTGGCCGATGAAAACCGGGTGCGGCTGGTGCCCCGTACGCCCATGCGCGGGCGTCTGCTGGATCGCCGCGGCCGGGTGATGGCCGGCAACATGCTCACCTACAACCTCTATCTATTGCCCCGCGAGGTGAGCGACAGCCGTTGGGCCCAGCTGCGGCCGCGGCTCAGCAGCTTGCTGCGCCTACCGGAGCCGCTGCTCGACGGCCAGCGCCTCCATGGGGCCAACCCCGAGGGTTACCGCATCGAACTGGTGGCAGACCTCAACCCCAGCCAGGTGCTGCGGCTCAAGGAACAGCTGCCCAGCCTGGCGGGGCTGCAGGTGGACCAGGACTATCGCCGCTCCTACCCCAACGGCGTCGTGGGGGCCCATGTGCTCGGTTATGCCAGCCCGATCACCGAGGAGGAGTACAGGGCGCTGCAGGAGAAGGGCTATCGCATCCAAGACCGCATCGGCCGCATTGGCGTGGAGGCGGTTTATGAGCCCCACCTGCGGGGGGAATGGGGCGGCCAGCAGCTGGAGGTGAATGCGGTGGGTCAGGTGCAACGGGTGTTGGGGGAGAAGCTGGCCCGGGCCGGTAAGGATCTCACCCTCACCCTCGACCTAGACCTGCAGCGGGCGGCGGATGAGGCCCTAAGCAGCGTGGCCAAGGGGGCGATCGTTGCCCTTGATCCCCGCACCGGGGCCGTGCGCGCCATGGCCAGTCGCCCCAATTTTGATCCGAATGTTTTCGCCAAGGGCATCACCACCTCCCAGTGGACTGAGCTGAACCGTCCGGATGCCCCGCTGCTGAACCGGGCTTTGCAAGGTTTTCCGCCGGCCAGCACCTTCAAGATCGTGACTACCACGGCTGGGATCGAGTCGGGAAAGATGAATGCCCAGTCCACCCTGCCCACCACCAGCTCCTTTTGCTATGCCGGCATGTGTTACAGCGACCATGGCAGCTTCGGGGCCATTCACTTTCCCTTGGCCCTGGCGGTAAGCAGCAACAGTTTTTATTACCAGGTGGGGCTCAAGGTGGGGGAACCGGAGTTATTTAAGGCCGCCCGCCGCTATGGCTATGGCAGCTACACCGGGATTGAACTGAAGGCGGAGGAGTCGCCGGGCTTGCTCGGGGATGCGGCCTGGAAGAAGCAGGTGTTGAAGGAACCTTGGACCCCGGTGGATACGATCACCTCCGCCATCGGCCAGGGGGCCCTGCAGGTGACGCCGCTGCAGATGGCCCGGCTCTATGCCGCCGTGGCCAATGGTGGTTATCTGGTGACCCCCCACCTGGTAGAGGGGCCCCAGCGGCCGAAGCCGCAGCTGATGGGCCTCAAGCCAGACACCCTGAAGATGCTTCACCAGGGTTTGCGCATGGCCGTAACCGAGGGCACCGCCCGGGTGCTCAACGACCCCAGCCTGCCGCCGGTGGCCGGTAAAACCGGCACCGGTGAGGACCCGCCGCGGCCAGACCACGCCTGGTTTGGCGGCTATGCCCCGGCCGATAAACCCCAGCTGGTGATCGTTGCCTTTGCTGAAAACAGCGGTGGCTTTGGTGGCACCGTTTCAGCGCCGATGGTGAAAAAACTGATGGAGGTTTATTTCCACAAGGGCGCTAACGCACGCTGAGCTGGGGCACTTCGTTGCGGATCACCTGGAGGTAGTACTGGCGCAGTTGGGCGGTGGCCCCTGCCCAGCCCCAGCGTTCCGCCTCCTTGCGGGCCTCAAGCCGCAGCTGGTTGCGCTGTTCGAGGTTGCCCAGCAGCCGTTGGCTGGCGGCAGTGAAGCTGCCGGCGCCATCGTCGCTGCCATCCGGTTCATAGAGACAGCCGTTTAGCCCATCGCTAACGATGTCTGGGATGCCGCCGCGCCGGGCGGCCACCACTGGACAGCCGGCGGCCATGGCCTCCAGCAGCACCAGGCCGAGGGTTTCGGTGCTGGAGGGGAAGAGGAAGGCATCGGCACTGGCGTAGGCCCCGGCCAATTCTTCGCCGCCCAGATAGCCCACAAAGGTGGTGGCGCTGCCGGCAAACACTTTTTCCAGTTGTTGCCGGTGGGGACCATCACCCACCAGGGCCAGCCGCGCCTGGGGCATGGCATCCAGCACCGGGCGGATCCGTTCGATCTGTTTTTCAGCGGAGAGCCGGCCCACGTAGAGCAGCAGGGCATCACTGTCGCTGTGGCCGCCCAGCAGCCGTTGGCGCAGTTCGGGCTTGGCCCGGTCGGGGCGGAACAGCTCAGTGTCTACCCCCCGCTGCCAGAGGGCTGTGTGCTGGATGCCCCGCTCGCTGAGTTCCTCCACCATGGCGCTGGAGGTGCAGAGGTTGAGCTGGGCTTGGTTGTGGGCGGCCTTGAGCAGTTCCCAGAGCAGCGGCTCCAGCATGCCCATGCCGTAGTGCTCGAGGTATTTGGGCAGGTGGGTGTGGTAGCTGGCCACCAGGGGCAGTTCCCGGGTTTTAGCCAGCCAGATGCCGCCAAGCCCGAGCACGGCCGGATTCACCACATGCACCAGATCCGGCTGGAATTGGTCGAGGGCGTCAGACACCGCGGGGCGCGGCAGGGCCAGCTTCAGCTCGGGATAGAGCGGTAGCGGTACGGCGGGCACCCCCACGATTTCGGCCCCGGCGAAGTGGGAGGGGGCCCCCTCCGGACAAAACACCATCACCTGGTCGCCGGCGGCCACCAGCTGCTCCACGGTGCGGGTAAGCCGGGTAACGATGCCGTCCACCTTCGGCAGGAAGGTTTCGGTGAAAAAGGCGATTTTCAATGGCGTCAGCCTGCCGCCACTGCCTTGGCTTGGGTCTGGGTCCAGGCGGAAACACAGGGGATGCGGCGCCGGTCACAACGGTCGGCAAAGCGGCGGGCCACATCCACCACTTCCGCCAGCAAACCGTCGTCGAGGGTGGTGGGCTTGAGGCCCAGGTCGATCAAACAACGGTTGTCCACGATCAGATCGTTTTCAATCGCCTCCTTGCGGGGGTTGGGCAGGAAATTGATCTCGGCACCGGTTACGGCCGCCACCTTTTCGGCGAGATCCTTAACCCGATGGCTTTCGGTCATCTGGTTGAAGATCTTCACCTTGTCGGTGGAGGTGGGTGGATTCTCAATGGCCAGCTGCACGCACTTCACCGAATCACGGATGTGAATAAAGGCGCGGGTCTGACCACCGGTGCCGTGGACGCTGAGCGGATAGCCAATCGCCGCCTGCATCAGGAAGCGGTTAAGCACGGTGCCGTAGTCACCGTCGTAATCAAAGCGGTTGGAGAGCCGGGGGTCCCTGTCGGTGAGTTCGGTGTTGGTGCCCCACACAATCCCCTGGTGGAGATCTGTGATTCGGATTGAATCGTTTTTGTTGTAGTAAAAGAAAAGCAGCTGATCCAGCGTCTTCGTCATGTGATAGACGCTGCCGGGATCAGTGGGGTGCAGGATGTTTTCCCGGAAACGGGTGCCATCCGGCTGGGGCACTTCCACCGTGAGGTATCCCTCGGGGATCGTGGCGCCACGGTGGGAGCCATAGCCGTAAACCCCCATGGTGCCGAGGTGCACGATGTGGATGTCTAGGCCGCTCTCAACGATGGCGCAGAGCAGGTTGTGGGTGCCGTTGACGTTGTTATCAACCGTGTAGCGCTTATTGCGCGACGACTTCATTGAGTAGGGCGCCGCCCGTTGTTCGGCGAAATGGACCACGGCGCCGGGCTGTTCGCTGCGCAGCAGGCCCAGCAGCTGGTCGTAATCATGGGCAATGTCCATGGACACAAAGCGCATGGCCCTGCCGCCGCTTTGTTCCCACACCTCAAGGCGGTCGCCGATGCCGGCGATCGGGGTGAGTGACTCAACCCCGAGTTCCAGGTCGATCTTGCGACGGCTGAGGTTGTCGACCACCACCACGTCGTGGCCGTTTTCGGCCAGGTTCACGGCACAGGGCCAGCCACAGAAGCCGTCACCACCGAGTACCAGGACCTTCACGACTGTCTCCTGCGATTGGAGCAATGCTCCATCGGGGCAAGCTACTACAGGGATCCGGCGGCTCAGCTGATGCGAATCGCCACGGCCACCATGGCCACCACCACCCCTACCCCCACACCGATCAACAGCAGTCGGCGACTGGTGGAACCGGCGCTAGGGGGATCCACGTAGCGCATGCGCGGTTCGGTGGCGAAGGCGTTCAGGCGGCCTCCGTCTTCTTTGGTGACTGCCATCGGACTCTGATCTCTGATTTGACCCTATGGATTTACGGCGCCCTTGGGGTGGGCCCTTAAGAAGCTGCAATAGCCCAGGGGCGGGCTAGCTGCCCACCCGCCCCTGGCTGGGGGAACTGGCGGCCGCCTCGGGCCGGCGGCCCATGGGTTGGGCCTGGAAGGCCCAGCGACCGGCTTGGGTGGCCAGCTTCATGGCCAAGGCCATGGCTGCAGGCTGGCCGCTCAGGGCGATGGCGCTGTTGATCAAGAGGGCATCGGCGCCGGCCTCCATGGCCAGGGCGGCATCACTGGGCACGCCGATGCCGGCATCCACCACCACCGGCACCTGGGCGGCTTCGATGATCAGGCGAATGTTTGAGAGGTTGCCCAGGCCCTGGCCGCTGCCGATGGGGGAGGCCAGGGGCATCACCGTGGCGCAGCCCACTTGCTCCAGGCGCTTGGCCAGCACTGGGTCGGCATTGATGTAGGGCAGCACTGCAAAGCCCTCCTTCACCAGCAGCTCAGCGGCTTCCAGGGTGCCGATCGGGTCTGGCAGTAGGTGGGGTCCGGGGGGGATCACCTCCAGTTTCACGAAGTTGTTGTCTGCTTGGCCGGCCAGCTTGGCCAGCTCCCGCCCCAGCCGTGCCACCCGAATTGCCTCTTCGGCAGTGGCACAGCCGGCGGTGTTGGGCAGCATCCAGATCCGGCGCCAGTCGATTGCTTCGATCAGGCCTTCGTGGCCGGGGGCCTGGCTCTGCACCCGGCGCACCGCCACGGTCACGATTTCGCAGCCGCTGGCCTCGATGCTTTGCTGCAGGCTGCTGAGGTTTGGGTACTTGCCGGTGCCGGTCATCAGGCGACTGTTGAAGCGCCGGCCGGCGATCACGAGGGCATCGTCCTGGGCCATGGGATAAGCGAGCTGCATGCGAACGGATAAGAAGCTGGCGTTGATCGCCCGTGGGTCGGGCGCAGGCCCTTTAGTTTGGGGCCAGAAAACCCTTTGGCCATGCCGCTGTTGCTGCCGCCCCTGCCGCCGGCGCCACTGCCGTTGCAGGCATCATTGCCGTTGTTGGCGGTAACACCGGGATCCTTTATCCCGTTCCAAGCGCCAACCCCCGGCAGTATTGGCCCCTTGAATGTGGAGCCGCTGGAGCCGATCAATGCCGATCGGATTCAGGTGGACAGCTTTGATCCGGAGGCGCGGGCCCGGCTGCTGGCCGAACAGATGCCCCGGCTCTGGCGGGGGGCGCTCAGCACCCCTGGCGCCTTAAACGCCATACCGGCTGAATTGGTGGTGACCCGAATGGTGGCCCTGGGCCAGATGCTGGATATCACTGGTTCCCTCTCCCTGGGGGGCGCAACGGTGCCGGTGCAAGCCAATATCAATGCCGAGAGTGACCAGCTTGATCTGTTGCTGTTGGGCGACAACCTGCCGGCCGGCCTGGAGGCCGGGGGTGGTTTTCAGGGGCTGGAGATGCTGCGCTTGAGCAGCTGGGAAGGGCCCCGGCTCACCAGTGCCGGCGCCATCCTCGAGTTGGCCCCAGCCACCAGGCCGGCGGCCGCGGCGCAGCCGGTGCGGGGCCTCTGGTAGGGCCAACGCTCTGCTGCTTTAAGCCTGTTTGCTGCTTCAGCCCTCGGGGCTGAGCAGTTTCAGGCGACGGCCGGCGGTGCGATTACTGGGCTCGAGTTTGAGCACCTGGCGATAGAGCTCAATGGATTCCCCCTGCTTGAGCTGTTTTTCTAGGGAGTAGGCCAGGTTATTGAGCGCTACTGGGTAGTCGGGCTTAGCCCTGAGGGCAATGCGGTAATGGCGCACCGCCTCAGCGTGGTTCTGTTGGGCCGCCAGGGAGAAGCCAAGGGCGTTTTGGATCAGCGCCTGGGCCTCAGGGGGTTCCTGGTCAGCCTGCTTTACAGCCCGTTTGAGGGTGGCCACCGCTTGGCCATAGAGGCGTTTGTTTAGTTGAACGGAACCCAATTCATAGAGGCTGGCGCTGTCTGTGCTGGGTCCGTTGCAGTCACGTTCAAGGCTGGTCAGACGCACTTCGTCTTGGCGCACCCGCCATACCTGACGGCCCACCACCACAGCCACAACGCCAAGAAGCAAGATCAGCCCCAGCAGATAGGCCTGGGGCAAGCTGATGTCCATGGGACCTTGCTGGCCCCTCAGGCCTTGGCGGCGCCAACCACCGTCTCGAACCCATTGGGATCAAGAATGGCGAGTTGGGCCAACATCTTGCGGTTGATCTTCACTTCAGCCTTCTTGAGGCCACCGATCAGGCGGCTGTAGCTGATGCCATTGATCCGGGCGGCGGCGTTGATCCGGGCAATCCAAAGGCGACGGAAATCACGCTTGCGGCGACGACGGTCCCGGTAGGCATTGCACAGGGCCTTCATCACCCGCTGGTTGGCCGTGCGGAAGAGGGTGCCATTGCCCCCCCGGAAACCCCGGGCAAGGCGAAGGATCTTGTTGCGACGTTTGCGGGCTACGTTGCCCCTCTTAACGCGGGCCATGGTTCAAGTACGAACAGAGAGAATTTTCAGTGGGGTTGGGGCCGGGGCCGCAACTCAGGCGTAGGGGAGCATGCGGCTCACATTGTCGTGGTCACGCTCATCAACCACGGCCATGGTGCCCAGGTGCCGCTTCCTTTTTGGGCTCTTATGGTCGAGCAGGTGGTTGTGGAAAGCATGGCGGCGCATGAACTTGCCACCGCCCGTGATCCGGAAGCGCTTGGCGGCAGCTCGGCGGGTCTTGAGCTTTGGCATTTCTTACGCCCTGCGCACAAACAACCAAAGTACGTCCTCACCTTCCCTTTCGCCAAGCCCCATGGTCCTGTTTCCGACCGCCCCGCTCTGGGGGCTGCTGCTGGGGCTGGCGCTGGTGGGGGGCTGTCGCCAGACCACCAGCGCTGGGGACCTGCCCCTGCACTGGCCCACCCAGCCGGCCCCGCCCCTGCGGGGGGCTAACCCCCAGCTCTGGGTGGCCCTGGCGGATCGGTTGCCGGGGACTGCCGTTGCCGGGGGCCCTGAATTAACCCTGGAGTTGCGGGCCGCCACGGGTCGGCTGCGGCTGCGGGATGGGGCAGGGCTCGATAAACAGGCCGATCAGTTCGAAATCCGCTGGCTGCGGGAGGCGCTGCCGCAGCCGTTTGTGCTGGAAAGGCAGGTGATCGGCCCCTTCCCTTCCTATGAATCCGCCGCTGAACAGGCGCGGCTTTGGCAGTTGAAGGGGGCCAGCCCCGTGCTGGCCCGGCCGGGGGAATGGGAGGTTTGGGCCCCCCTGGCCAGCCCGCCCCCCGATGGGCCGGTGCGCCAGGAACACCAGGAGCACCACCAACGCTGGCGGCCGGCCCTGGTTAGCAAGGCTGCCGCTGCCCCCCAGTTGCTCCAGGGGCCCGTGCGCCTTGAGGCCCCTGGCGGTTTGCTCTGGAAGGGGGTGCGTTATCCCGGGCCTTTTCGACTCCAGGCCGATGCCTACGGCAGTTGGACCCTGGTGGAACAGCTGCCGATGGAGACCTACCTGGGGGGGGTGGTGCCCCATGAGATCGGCGCCGGTGCTCCGCCGGCGGCCCTAATCGCCCAGGCGGTGCTGGCCCGCACCTGGGCCGTGGCCAACCAGCGGCGCTTCCAGGTGGATGGTTACCACCTCTGTGCTGACACCCAGTGCCAGGTGTACAGCGATCCCACCCAGGCGGGCAGCGAGCTACGGGGGGCCCTGCAACGCTCGGCCGGTCAGGTGCTCACCTGGAAAGGGGCCCCGGTGGCCGGGGTTTATAGCGCCAGCAATGGCGGGGTGGCGGCGGGTTTTGAGGAGGGCTGGCGGGGCCAGGCGCTGCCCTACCTGCGGGCCTTTGTGGATGGACCCCCGGCCCAGCAGAAGCGTTTTCCCCTGCCCCTGGCCGGCGAGGTCGCCCTGGGGAGATTGTTGAAGGGGGGCGGCGAGCTCTATGGCCAGGGGCATCCCCGCTATCGCTGGCAGCGGCGCCTTACGGCGGCGGAGCTCACGGCCCTCACGGCCCCAGAGGCGCTTGGCCCCATCAAGGAGTTAGTGGTAGCCAAACGCGGCCCGAGTGGCCGGGTGCAGGAACTGCTGTTGGTGGGTGCTGCTGGGGAGCTGCGTTTGCAGCAGGACCAGATCCGGCGGCGCCTGCGGATGCTGCCCAGCACCCTGTTTGTGCTGGCGCCGGAGGGGCCAGGGGTTTGGTTGCTGGAGGGGGGTGGTTTTGGCCATGGGGCCGGCCTTTCCCAGGCGGGTGCCATAGACCTGGCCCAGCGGGGCTGGGGCAGCGATCGGATCCTGCAGCATTACTTTCCCGGCTCTAGCCTCAGGCCACTGAAAACACTTCAGCCCCAGGGATCCCCTTAAAGTCTCGCTCACTGCTTCAGGTGCCATGGCTGCGGGCGATTCAGCTCACCGTGAATCGCTTGCTGCCGACCTCCATGGCTGGGCAGAGGGACGCCGCCGTAAGGCCTTCTTGTTTTTGGTGGCCTGCCTCGGGGCCGGAGCGGCGCCCCACTGGCTTGGTCCGCTGCGGGGGCTGATGCCCGCCCTCGGTTGTGCCTTAGTGCTCGGGGGTTACAGCCTGCACACCCTGTTGGCGGCCCGGGATTTGGGGGTTGATGCGCTTGGGGAGCTGCCCCCTGGGGAGTTGCCCAGGGTGGATGTGTTGGTGGCGGCCCGGGATGAGGAGACGGTGATTGCCCGGCTGGTGGAGTCTGTGGCGGCCCTCGACTATCCCCAGGATCGCGTCAGCCTCTGGGTGATGGATGACGGCAGCCTGGACCACACCCCCCAAATCCTTGAGAACTTGGCCGCCAGCCATCGCTTTCTGCAGGTGCGGCGGCGGCCCCGGGATTCCGGCGGCGGTAAATCTGCGGCCCTGAATGCCCTGCTGCCCCAACTGCAGGGGGATTGGTTATTGGTGCTGGATGCCGATGCCAGCCTGGCCTCGGATTTGCTGCAACGGCTGCAACCGCAGCTGCGTTCCCCCCATTGGGGTGCCCTGCAGCTGCGGAAGGCGGTGGTCCATGCCGGCGCCAACCTGCTCACCCGGGCCCAGGCCCTGGAGATGGCTTTTGATGCGCAGATGCAGGAGGGGCGGATTGTTCGGGGCGGGATCGGCGAATTGCGCGGCAACGGTCAGTTCCTGCGGCGCCAGGTGCTGCAAGCCTGTGGCGGCTTCAACGAAGACACCGTTACCGATGACCTGGACCTGAGCTTTCGTTTGTTGTTGGGGGGATATCCGATTGGTCTTGTTTGGAATCCGCCGGTGCAGGAGGAGCCCGTTACCCAGTGGTCGGCCCTACTGCGCCAGCGGCAGCGCTGGGCCGAGGGGGGCTTACAGCGCTTCTTTGACTACTGGCCCGCCCTGCTTTCTGATCGGCTCAGCCGCCGGCAGCAGCTAGATCTGCTCGTTTTCTTCTTGCTCCAATACGTGTTGCCAGTGGCCACCGTGGGTGATTTGTTGGCGTCCCTGGGTTGGCGCCAGTGGCCCTTACTTTGGCCCCTTTCGATCTCCACCCTCACCCTCAGTGCCCTGGCCCTAGGCCTGGCGGGCCGGCGGCGCAGTGATGGTCCCCCCTTGCCCGAGAGTTCAGGGCTGCACCTGTTGCTGGCAAACACTTATCTGTTGCATTGGTTCTTGGTGATCCCTTGGGTGAGCTTCAAAATGGCCACTCGACCGAAGCGCTTGGTGTGGGCCAAAACTAGCCATGCGGGGCTGCCGGTAACCAGTTGAAAAAGCCCTTGCCATGGGGGGCTTTGGCCTGGCTAAGTGCTGGGCAATACTTCATTGTGCAGCTGCTGGTGGCCAGGCTTTGGCCCGTTCCCTACAGCTTCACCCGCAACTTCATTAGCGACCTAGGCAATACCAGCTGCGGTTGGTCTACAAAACATGCCCAGCTTTGGATTTGTTCCCCGGCCCACCACTGGATGAATGCCAGTTTTGTGCTTTTGGGTATAACCACAGCCGCTGGGGCTTTGTTGTTACGTAAGCAATTACTTCCCAATAGGCTTGGCCTGCTAAGTACGGCTGCTTTTGTGGCCTCAGCCCTGGGCATTGCCATGGTGGGCTTGAATCCAGAGAATCTTGCTGGCAGCCGCCATATAGCCGGTGCTTACCTTGATTGTTATGGCTCAGTCATGGCCATTGGGTTGTTTGGCTTCTCCCTGAGGCAGCAAAGACGTTTCCTTGGGCTGGCAAATTTTAGTTTAATTTCTGCCGGTTTTATTCTGTTGATCAGTGTGGTTTTTGTGGTTAATTACTATTTCCATGTTGGCTCTTTGTTGGAGCTGGGTCTTGGGGAAGGGGGTTCTGAAAAGTTAAATAATTATCCCATTTATCTTTGGCAAATTAGTGTTGGCCTTTTCTTGCTAAGGCGCTAAGGAGGCCGGTTTAATGCGCTGCTTGTGATGCCCTGGTTTAGGTATTTCGCTTGAAATCCTTTGCTTGAAAAGAATTGCTTGATCGAAACTCGAAATAAATAATAGATATGTAGTATAAATTACATGGCATTCAGGTGAGGGGCTAATGGCCGTGCAGCGTTTCCTGTGGTCTGGGGCTGGCCTAATTGTGGCGGGGCTGGCAGGGGTGATTGGCTTTGCTGAATTCAAAACCTGGCAACTGCAGCACGCCCCCCAGCAGGCCGTTTTCCTGGCGGGTGTGATTCCATCCCAGCGGCCAGAGGGGTTTTATACGGGATCGGTGCCAGGGTTGCAAGGTTCCCCTTGGCAGGGGAAACGGTTCGATGCGCCCCACTCGGCCGGGGTGAATATTTTTCAGTCCAAAGGTATAGCCACGGCCCAGTACCCCTTCCGCACCTCGGTGGCCCCGGGGGAGTTGGACCCCCAGCGGCAGGTGTTCCGAATTGATTACAACAACCCGCAAAACCCCTGGTGGGTGCGTTTGTTTTTAGATGAGGTGGTGGAGGTAAAGCCGAATCTGTGGCTGGGTAAGTTGAGCCTGCAGATTATTCCTGGCCATCCCTTTGGTTTGCTCTTCTTTGAACTAAAAAAAGATTCATTTCGGTATGTGAAGTTGCCGATCTATCAACCCCCTGGTCCGTAGCTTTCCAAGTAAGTGATTGCTAGAGTTAGTCTGTTGACTACCTCTAGCTGCTTTACCCTTGGACAAGCTTTTTTCCTGGCGAACTGCGCTAACCGTATATGTAGGTTTGATTGTACTTGATGTTTGGATGCTCTGGGTTACTCCCACCCTGAGCCCTTGGCATTGGGTGGGATTCGCCGGTTTTGTGATCATGCCCTTGGCGCTTGTGGCCATGCGGCGCACCGGCGACCATCAAAACACGGCAATTACCCAGGTTCATTTGGCTTTCATGGGTTTTGCTGGTTATGCCAACACAATCTTTATACCATCCATTAAAGAATTTTACTACACCAATACCTGGGGCGTGGGTAATTACTACGTGCCATCGCGCACGGTGTATCCCTTCGGTATTCCTCTGAATAGTGAAGTGATAGTTACTTCCCATGCGGCAAGCGCGATTTTGCTTGCCTCATTGATAACTTTTCAATGGATCGTGATGCTGCGTAAGCGGCGCTCGCCAGAAACAATTAAATTGCATAAATCTATTGGCATATTTACGGCCGCTGTGGTGTTGCCGATTATGGCCATCACCGGAATCCTCAGTTCGATTTATGTTTTGCGTACTCCTTTTAATCAGGTAATCTATGGGGCATTGCCTATAATCATTGTTATTTGCCTGATTTCTTCGATCCGTAGTGCTATTGCTGGCAAATTTGTTGAGCATGTTGATTCTGCCTACGCGGCCTTTATTGTGCTTTGCTCGGCGGCTCTTTATCGTTTTGCTTGTTTATTTATTTGGCTGGCGCGAGGGGTTTATACCACTCCCACCCAGGCGCCTGTGGATGGGGCAGCGATCATTACCTATTTGATATTAATTGTTTTCCTTGTGGTTCCCTTTGCGGTAATCGGCCGGCTTAAGCAGAATCTTTTCCCGATCCTGGCCCTGGCTTCAGTGCTAGTTTGTTCCATGATCTTTGTGCCTTGGCAGTTCTTTGGGGCTCCAACAACCGCCCCTTTCTGGCTTCATATGTCACTCTTTTAGGTGGGTCTTTTAGGTGGGCTTTTGCTTTTAGGGGTCGTCTTTATTGGGCTGAATTAATCTTTATTAATTCATATCAGTCTGTTAGTCATCTTCTGTGCTGATCACTTCCCCGTTGAAAAACTCTGCCAGCCTTTGGGCTTGTACCTGCAAGCCATTGCTTGATTGACGGGGAATTAATTGGCCAATGCTGGCTGGAGTGGTGTTGGCGGGGTTGGAGGTTTCAGCGCTGGCGGCTGGGGGGGCAGTAAGCATCGTCCCTGGTTGCGGTGCAGCCGGTGCTGGAGCTGGAGTTGGGCTGGCTGCCATTGGGGTTGCCAAGGTTCCCGCAGAAAATGTTGGCGCAGCAGTTGCTTGAGAAATAATTTGTTGAGCAGCAGTTGTGGGGGGAATGGTTGTGGCGGGATTTGGCGATGCCGCTGCTGCCGGTTGCTTGGCTTCCGGTTGCTTGGCTTCCGCTTGCTGGCTAGTTGTGTTGCCGGTTTCCAACACCACCTGACGGTGTTGCCCTAAGGCCCGTTCGGCGGCCTGTTCCAACAGGGGCAGTCGGCTTTGCACCATCGCCACCCAGTTGGGGGCCACCCGCACCACGGCCCGTTGGGCATCTAGGCGCACCAGTTCCGCCTGCTGGGAGAGCAACATGCGGGTGGAAGGTAGTTCGAGGCTGGCCAGGATCTGTTGCCAAAGTTCGGCGAGATTGGTGCCGGTGCCGGTGCCGGTGCCGGTGCCGGTGGTGTCGGTGGTGGCGGTGGCGGCTGCGGCGGCAGCTGGGCTGTTTGTGGGAGCTGTGCTGTTTGTGGGAGCTGGGCTGGAGGTTGGTGTTGGGGTGGTGCTGGAAGTGCGACCGATTGTTGAAATCAAACTGTTGGTTTGAGGTGGATCTGATCGGCTTCCAGGTACGGGATTTACTGCTTCATTTGCAATTACCCCTGGGTTTGCAGCTGCCCTTGCATTCGCAACTATTCCTGGATTCGCAACTACCCCTGGATTTGGCTCTGCCCGAGGCGCCGGGGCGGTTGTGCCGACTGTTGTTGCTGCTGGATTGGCGTTCTGTACGGCCTGTACAGGTTCCGCCAATAGCCCCAGCAGTAATACCTCCAGCCAGAGCCGCGGCTGGGCGCTTTGGCGCAGCTGGCCTTCGCTGCCCCGCAACTGCTGCTGCCAGCGCAGTAATTTCTCCCGCCCCAGCCCCTGGGCCAGGGGGGGCAGGGCGTCGCGGCTGGCGGGGGAAAAGCCAGTTAGCTCCAATTGGTTGGGCGCCACCAGGGCCAGGCAGAGATCGCGCAGCAACCCCGCCAACCCCTGCAGCACCGAGGAAGGTTCCCGCCCCCGGTCGAGCAGCTCCCGACAACCCTGGAGCAGGGCCAAGGGGTCCGCGGCCACCAGAGATTGGGCCAGATGTATTAATTCCTGTTCCGGCACCGCCCCCAGCAGTTCCCACACCGCCTCCGGCTCCACCGGCGGTGGCAGCAGGCTGAGCTGATCCAGCAGGCTTTCGGCATCCCGCAGGCCCCCCTGGGCCAGCTGGGCCACCAGGTGCAAGGCAGCGGCACTGATCTCGATGTTTTCTTCGCCGGCAATCCAGCTGAGGTGACCCTCCAGGGCCCCCAGGGGAATCCGCCGGAAATCAAAGCGCTGGCAACGGCTCAGGATCGTTGGCAGCACCCGCTGGGGATCGGTGGTGGCCAGCACAAACACCACATGGGGGGGTGGTTCCTCCAGGGTCTTGAGCAGGGCGTTGAAGGCGGCGGTGGAGAGCATGTGGCATTCGTCCACCACATACACCTTCCAGCGGGCCTGCACCGGGGCAAAGCGGGAGCGTTCGATCAGGTCGCGGATGTTGTCTACGCCGGTGTTGGAGGCGGCGTCGATTTCGATCACATCCAGGGCAGCCCCGGCACTGATCGAGCGGCACAGCTCACATTTGCCGCAGGGTTCCGGGGTGGGCCCCTCGCTACTCAAACAATTGAGTGAACGGGCGAGGATCCGGGCACTGGAGGTTTTGCCGGTGCCGCGGGGGCCGCTGAACAGATAGGCCGGGGCGATTCGATCCCTGAGCAGGGCATTGCTGAGCGTGGCGGCGATGGCCTCCTGGCCCACAAGTTGGTCAAACCGTTGGGGTCTGTACTTGTGGTGTAGGGGTTCATAGGCCATGGGCCGAGGCTACTCAGACCTGGGTGCTTCCCCCAGCAGTCGCTGCAGGCGGTCCTCCAGTTCCTGCACCGCCGCCAGTTGATCCGCCAGGGTTTGGGCGGCCAGCCGGTGGGGTTGCCTTTCCTCCAGGGCCCTTTGGGCCAAGCTGTCTTTACCTTCCCGCACGGCATCGGCGGCCGCCTTCCACCAGCTTTCCGTTTGCTGAAGTTCCCGCTCCAAGCGCGCCTGGAGCCGTTGGCGGAGGCCCTCCAGTTCCGCCAGGCTGCGTTTGGCCAGCCCCAGCCCCTTGGTCATGGTGAGACCTTGCTGCAACAGCACCCGCAATACGGCTAGGGCCGCCGCCGGCAACAGTTGCCCCAGGGCCAGGGCGCCGAGGGCACCACTGCCTAGGGCCTGTTCCACCTGGCCACTGCGGTGCTTGCCGGTTTTGCACCACACGGCGAAGTGTTCGCAGTTGTTAAACAGCAGGTTGTAGCGCTGCTCGCCGATGCGACCCATGGCCCGCCGCAGGGTTTGGCCGGGGGCATCGGCCTGGGGATAGCCCACCACCAGGGGTTGTTCGCCGCGGCAAAACTCCAGCAGCGGGCTGCGCAGGATCTCTTGGCCCTCCAGGTAATGGGCCACGGTGCCATCGCCCAGGTCGATGCCGTGGTGCATGAACAGGCCGTGGCGCCGGGGTACCTGTAGGTGATCGGCCGTGGCCATGGCCTCAGGCGGTTTCCTTTTGCTCGAGGCTGGTGGGGTGGGCCAACACCTTGGGGCCGTGCCGTTCCTCCACCATTTCCTGGGTCACCACAAACTTGTGCACGTCATCGCGGTTGGGCAGGTCGTACATCAGGTCGAGCATCAGTTCCTCAACAATGCCGCGCAGGGCCCGGGCGCCGGTTTTGCGGCGGTGGGCCTCCCGGGCGATGGCCCGCACGGCCTCCGGTTGGAATTCCAGTCGCACGCTGTCCATCGACAGCAGGGTTTGGAATTGCTTGATCAGGGCATCGCGGGGTTCGGTGAGGATTGCCTCCAGGGCGTCCTCATCGAGGGGTTCGAGCACGGCGCTCACCGGCATGCGGCCGATGAACTCAGGGATTAGGCCGTAGCGCACCAGGTCGTCGGCCTCCAGGTGGCGGAGCACATGGCTGCTTTCCGGTTCCTTGTGGCGGCTGCGGCCGCGGCTGTCGGCCTGCACGAAGCCGATCGAATTGCGGCCTAGGCGTTTCTGGATGATGTCTTCCAGACCCACGAAGGCGCCACCGCAGATAAACAGGATCTGGCTGGTGTCGATCTGGATGCAGTCTTGGTAGGGGTGCTTGCGGCCCCCCTGGGGGGGCACGTTGGCCACGGTGCCCTCCAGCAGCTTCAGCAGCGCCTGCTGCACCCCCTCCCCCGACACATCACGGGTGATCGAAGGGTTTTCGCTCTTGCGGGCGATTTTGTCGATTTCGTCGATGTAGATGATGCCGCGCTGGGCTTGCTCCACATCCATGTCGGCCTTCTGCAGCAGCCGCAGCAGGATGTTTTCCACGTCTTCCCCCACATAACCGGCTTCGGTGAGGGTGGTGGCATCGGCCACGGCGAAGGGCACCGCCAGCATTTCGGCCAGGGTTTGGGCCAAGAGGGTCTTGCCGCAGCCGGTGGGGCCGATCAGCAGGATGTTGGACTTGTGCAAACGGGTGGCGTTTTCGTCGTGTTCCCCCTTGCCGTCGCCCTGCCAGGCCAGGCGTTTGTAGTGGTTGTAAACCGCCACCGACAGCACCTTTTTCGCCTCGTTTTGGCCCACCACCTGGCTGTCTAGGAAGTTTTTGATCTCCTGGGGTTTAGGGATGGTGGCCAGGGTGGGGGCTGGCTTAGGTGCTTTTTTGCTGGGGGTCGCCTTGCGGCTGGTTTCGCTGGTTGCTCGGCCGCTGCCGCCATGGCCCTCTACGAGTTCCTCGTCGAGGATCTCGTTGCAGAGATCAATGCACTCATCGCAGATGTAGACCCCTGGTCCTGCGATCAGCTTGCGCACCTGTTCCTGGGACTTGCCGCAGAACGAGCACTTCAGGTGGGCATCGAATTTGGCCATCGCCTGCTGCGGGGTGCCTCAACTTCAAGGATCGGCCGTAAAAGCCTTTCCGTCACCCCCCACTAGGGGGGGTTATTGGATTGTCAGTCGCGTACGACACGATCAATCAAACCGTAGGTCACTGCTTCGTCTGGCGAAAGAAAGTAGTCCCTGTCTGTGTCTTCAGCCACTTTCTCCAGGGATTGACCCGTGTGCTCGGCCATCAAACCGTTGAGGGTGTCTTTCAAGTAAAGAATTTCTTTGGCCTGGATTTCAATGTCTACGGCCTGGCCCTGGGCTCCGCCCATGGGCTGGTGGATCATGATCCGGGCATTGGGCAGGGCTAGGCGCTTGCCTTTGGCGCCCCCACACAGCAAAAAGGCGCCCATGCTGGCGGCGAGGCCGTAGCAGATGGTCACCACATTTGGGCTCACCTGCTGCATGGTGTCGTAGATGGCCAGGCCGGCGGTAACCGAGCCCCCCGGCGAATTCACGTAGATCTGAATGTCCTTTTCGGGGTCTTCAGCCTCGAGAAACAGCAGCTGGGCCACGATCGCGTCGGCGACGGCATCGTCGATGCCGGTGCCCAGAAAGATGATCCGTTCCCGCAGCAGGCGGGAATAGATGTCAAAGGCGCGATCCCCCCGGCCCGATTGCTCCACCACCGTGGGCACCATTGAGTTCTGCCAGTGGCTGTGGACCGGGTGGGGACGGAGGGCGTCAATCACGGGCAGGGGGACAGGCGTGCGGTAAGTGGAACTCAATCTATGGGCTGCTGTCAGTGGGCTGCTGTTAGTCGCTGGCCGCAGCGGCATCAGCATCGCCAGCTGGGGCAGGGTCTGCCGCTTTGGCTTTGGCCTTTGGCTTGGCCTTGGCTTTGGCTGCGGGCTTGGCTTCGGGGTTTTCTGCCTCCAGCGCCGCTGGCGCAGCGGCTATGGCCACGGTGCTGTGGGCCTCCAGAAACTCAAACAGCTTTTCCTTCAGCAGGTCTTCGGCCACGGCGGCCTGCAGCCGGGCGGGGTCGATGCGGTTGGTGTCGCTGAGGCCGCGGCTCACTTCCTTGAGCTTGGTGGCCAGCTCCTGGTCATCGAGGCTGATCGCCTCTGCCTTGGCCAGGGCCTGGAGGGCGAGGCTGCGGCGCAGCCGTTCCTCCGCTTCAGCGCGGGAGCCTTGGGCCAGGTTGCGCACCACATCAGGGGTAAAAAGTTTCTTGATGTCGAGCCCCTGCTGGGCCATCTGGGAGGCGGTTTCCTGCAGCAGCACGTTCACCTCCTCGCGGATCAGGCTTTCGGGCAGTTCCACCTCCAGTTCAGCCACCAGCGCCTTGAGCAGCGCCTCCTGGCGATTGCTGCGCTGGCGCCGCTCGGCGTCCTGCTTCAGCCGTTCCTCCAATTGCTGGCGCAGTTCGGCGATCGTCTTGCTGTCACTGGCCTGCTGGGCAAAGGCATCGTCTAGCTCCGGCAGTTCGCGGCCCTTGAGGTCATTGAGGGTGATGGCGAAGCTGGCGCCGCGGCCGCGGCAGGTTTCCTCGGGATAGTCGTCTGGGAACTGGCAGTTCACCTGGCGTTCTTCGTCCAGCTTCATGCCAACGATCCCTTCCACAAAGCCAGGGATCATCCGGCCATCTTCCAGTTCCACCTCAAGGCTTTCGGCGCTGCCGCCGCTGATCGGCTCCTTGCTGTCGCTGAAGCTGCCGCTGAAGCTCACCACAGCCACATCGCCGAGGGCGGCGGCCCGGTCGGCCACGGGCACCAGGGTGGCCATTTGGCGGCGGGATTTTTCGAGCAATTCATCCACCTGGGCGGGGTCAAACTCCACGGCCTCGGCTTCGGCCTTCAGCCCCTTGGTGGTTTTCAGCGATGGACTCGGGGCCACGTCCAGTTCCAGGCTGAGCAGCAGCTCCTGGCCGGGTTCAAAGGCGGCGAGCAGGCTGTCAAAGCCACCACGCAGTTCCGGTTGACCGATGGCCTCCAGCTGCTCCTGGGCCACGGCATCACGGAAGACGCTGTCCACCAGTTCTTCCAGGGCAGTGGCCTTCACCCGCAGGGGGCCGATCTGTTGCAGCAGCACCGGCCGCGGCACTTTGCCCTTGCGGAAGCCGGGCAGCTTGATGGTGCGGCTCAGTTTTTCGAGGGCGGCGTCATAGGAGGCTTGGCTGCGGTCGGCGGGCACCCCCACCTCCAGGGCCAGGCGACTGCCAGGGCGGGTGGAGGTGGTGACCTTCAGGGTCGTACTCATCGGCGGCGATCCGGTAGCAAGCCCGCGATCCTAGAAAGCGATGGTTCACCCCCCTAGGTGGCGCCCAGCACGTATTGTTATTTCGGCAGAAGCACGTAGGGATATTTTCCAAGTTCAAGTTCAGCGGCTTCAGCCGCCGAGCTTCCACAGTTGACCCCATCTCGTTTCCTTGACTCCCGTTTCCGCGGCAGAGCCGCAGACCGTTGCCATCCTTGGAGCCACAGGCGCTGTGGGTCAGGAACTGCTGGCCCTGCTGGAGGAGCGCCGCTTTCCGATTAAGGAACTGCGGCTGCTGGCTTCCCCCCGCTCGGCCGGTGTAAGCCAGCAGTGGCGCGGCCAGTCGCTGCAGGTGCAGCCGGTGGGGGCTTCCTCTTTTGAGGGCGTTGATTTGGTGCTGGCCTCCGCCGGTGGTTCGGTGTCGAAGCAATGGGCGCCGGTGGCGGTGGCCCAGGGGGCGGTGGTGATCGACAACTCCAGCGCCTTCCGCATGGATCCCGAGGTGCCGCTGGTGGTGCCCGAGGTGAACCCCGAAGCGGCCTTTAGCCACCGGGGCGTGATCGCCAATCCCAACTGCACCACGATCCTGCTCACCCTGGCCCTGGCGCCCCTGGCGGCCCGGCGGCCCCTGCGGCGGGTGGTGGTGAGCACCTACCAGTCGGCCAGTGGTGCCGGCGCCCGGGCGATGGAGGAATTGCGCCAGCTCAGCCGCACGGTGCTGGATGGCGGCGAACCGGTGAGTGAGGTGCTGCCCCATTCGCTTGCTTTCAATCTTTTCCTGCACAACTCGCCGCTGCAGGCCAATGGCTATTGCGAAGAGGAGCTGAAGATGCTCAACGAAACCCGCAAGATCATGAATTTGCCTGGCTTGCGGCTGTCGGCCACCTGTGTGCGGGTGCCGGTGCTGCGGGCCCATTCCGAAGCGGTAAATATTGAATTCGAGGAGCCCTTCCCGGTGGCGGAGGCCCGGGCCCTCTTGGCGGTGGCCCCGGGGGTGGAGCTGCTGGAAAACTTCGAAACCAACCGCTTCCCGATGCCCACGGATGTGACCGGCCGTGATCCGGTGGCGGTGGGTCGGATTCGCCAAGACCTCAGTGACCCCAATGCCCTGGAGCTCTGGCTCTGTGGGGATCAAATTCGCAAGGGGGCAGCCCTGAATGCGGTGCAGATCGCTGAGCTGTTGTTGCAGGGGCAACGGCCATGAGCGCTAGCCCCACCCCCTTCGGCCGCTTGGTTACGGCGATGGTTACCCCCTTTGCCGCCGACGGCGGCGTCGATCTGGCCCTGGCCTCCCGCTTGGCCACTCACCTGGTGGAGCAGGGGTCCGATGCCCTGGTGGTTTGTGGCACCACCGGCGAATCCCCCACCCTCACCTGGGATGAACAGCACGCTTTGCTGCTGGCGGTGAAGCGGGCGGTGGCGGGCAAGGCCCTGGTGCTGGCTGGCACCGGCAGCAACAGCACCGCCGAGGCGGTGGAAGCCACCCGCCAGGCGGCGGCCCTGGGGGCCGATGGGGCCCTGGTGGTGGTGCCTTACTACAACAAGCCGCCCCAGGAGGGTCTGGAGGCCCATTTCCGGGCGGTGGCGCTGGCGGCACCTGAGCTGCCGCTGATGCTTTACAACGTTCCCGGCCGCACCGGCTGCAGCCTGGCGGCCGCAACCACAGCCCGACTGCTGGATTGCCCCAACGTGGTGGCCTTCAAGGCCGCCAGCGGCAGCACCGAAGAGGTAAGTGCCCTGCGGGCCGCCTGTGGCACCCAGCTGGCCATCTACAGCGGCGATGACTCGCTCACCCTGCCCATGCTGGCCCTGGGGGCCGTGGGGGTGGTGAGCGTGGCCAGCCATCTGGTGGGCCCCGAGCTGCGCCAGATGATTCAGCACTTCTTCGCCGGTGAGCCCCACCAGGCCCTGGCCCTGCACGAACGCCTCTTGCCGCTGATGAAGGGCCTGTTCTGCACCAGTAATCCGATCCCCGTGAAAGCGGCCCTTGAGCTCGAAGGTTGGCCCGTGGGTGCGGCCCGTTTACCCCTCGTTCCTGCCGATACCAGCGTGCGTGAATCCCTAGCTGTTTTGCTCGCCGCCCTGCGTCCTACCTGAACGGATGGCGATGGGTAGCTCTGCTGCCGCATTGGGTTTACAGCTTCATTTATTCCTTTTTTTCTGATCTCTCCATGGCTCCTAATAACGGTTCCCAGCCCAAGCAACCAACCCTGCGGGTGATTCCCCTGGGCGGATTGCATGAAATCGGTAAGAACACCTGTGTGTTCGAGTACGGCGATGACCTGATGCTGGTGGATGCCGGCCTCGCCTTCCCCAGCGATGGCATGCATGGGGTCAATGTGGTGTTGCCAGACACCAGCTTCCTGCGGGAAAACCAGAAGCGAATTCGCGGCATGATCGTGACCCACGGCCACGAAGATCACATCGGTGGGATCCCCCACCACCTGAAGCATTTCAATATTCCGATCATCTATGGTCCGCGGCTGGCCCTTTCTCTGCTTGAGGGAAAGATGGCTGAAGCCGGCGTGGCCGATCGCACCACCCTGCAAACGGTGGCCCCCCGCGATGTGGTGAAGATCGGCCAGCACTTCAAGGTGGAGTTTATCCGCAATACCCACTCGATTGCCGACAGCTACAGCCTGGCAATCACCACCCCGGTGGGGGTGGTGGTATTCACCGGAGACTTCAAATTTGACCACACCCCGGTGGACGGCGAATATTTCGACATCCAGCGCATGGCCCACTACGGCGAACAGGGGGTGCTCTGCATGTTTAGTGACTCCACTAACGCTGAACTGCCTGGCTTCACCCCCTCCGAACGGTCGGTGTTCCCCAACCTTGATCGCCATGTGGCCACCGCCGAAGGCCGGGTGATTGTTACCACCTTCGCCAGCTCCGTGCACCGGGTGAGCATGATCCTTGAGCTGGCGCTCAAGCACGGCCGCAAGGTGGGTCTGCTCGGTCGTTCAATGCTGAATGTGATCGCCAAGGCGCGGGAACTGGGCTATATGCGTTGCCCCGATGATTTGTTTGTGCCGATCAAGCAGATCCGTGATCTGCCCGACCGCGAAACACTGTTGTTGATGACTGGCAGCCAGGGGGAACCGTTGGCGGCGCTTAGTCGGATTTCCCGGGGTGAACATCCCCAGGTGCAGGTTAAATCCTCAGACACGATCATCTTTTCGGCCAGCCCTATTCCTGGCAACACCATTTCCGTGGTCAACACCATTGACCGCCTGATGATGCTTGGCGCCAAGGTGGTGTATGGCAAGGGCGAGGGTATCCACGTTTCTGGCCATGGCAGCCAGGAGGATCAGAAATTGATGCTGGCCCTCACCCGCCCCAAATACTTTGTGCCGGTGCATGGTGAGCACCGCATGTTGATGGCCCACTCGCGCACGGCCCAGTCGATGGGTGTGCCTGCGGATCACATGCTGATCATTGATAACGGCGATGTGGTGGAGCTCACCCCTGATTCAATCCGTAAGGGTGATCCGGTGAAGGCGGGCATTGAACTGCTGGATAACTCCCGCAACGGCATCGTTGATGCCCGGGTGCTTAAGGAACGGCAGCAGCTGGCCGTGGATGGGGTGGTGACCCTGCTGGCGGCGATCAGCACCGATGGCCTGATGGTGGCGCCGCCGCGGGTGAACCTGCGCGGGGTGGTGACCACCGCTGAACCGCGCAAGATGTCGATGTGGGCCGAGCGTGAGATCGGCTGGGTGCTGGAAAACCGCTGGAACCAGCTGTCCCGCAACACCGGTGGCAAGGCCCCAGATGTGGATTGGGTGGGGGTGCAACGGGAGATTGAAGTGGGTCTGCAGCGGCGCCTACGCCGGGAACTGCAGGTGGAGCCCCTGATCATCTGTTTGGTGCAGCCCGCCCCCGCCGGCACCCCGGCCTTCAAGGCCCGTAATCCTGATGAGCGCCCTGCCGCCCCCCGCCAGGAACGGGAGCGGACCCCTGCGGCGGCGCCTGTGGCAGCCCCTGTCGCCGCCCCAGTGGCAGCCAGTGCGGCTCCCGCCAGCGCAGCAGTCACTGAGGAGCCCAGCCCCGAAGACACCCGCCAACGCCGCCGCCGCCCCAGCGCCGTCGCCTAGGGCTCCGGGCTGGTGAGGTCTACCCAGAGCCAGCCCCGGGCCAGCTCCGCTTCCTCCTCGGCCGTGGGGCTAGGGGTGGAATCAAGGAGGGGGATCGGCTCTGGCACAGGTTCCTCTGGCTCCTCCAGTTCCTCTGGTTCAGGGATGCTGGCGGCCAGCAAGGCTGCAGCCTCAGCCAAAGGTGTGCTGGCTGGGATGATCGGCCCCAGCCAGGGGGTGGCGGCCAGTGGTGCGGGCTCGCCGCACTGACTAAGGCCGTCCTCGGCCAGCTGCCGGTAGGGGCCATCCCCAGCCAAGCTCAGCAGCTGGCTGTAGCAACTGGCGGCCGCAGTTTTGTTCTCAAAGCCGAAGAACTGGATGTAGCCCCGCAACAGCAGGGCGCGCAGGTCGTCGGGTTGCTCGTTTAGGTGCTCCTCCACCTGGCTGAGCGCCTCCTCAAAGCGCCGCTCCTGGTAGGCATTTTCTGCCGCCTCGTAGGTCATGGGCTCTGCAAATCGAGGCTGACAGTCGGGCTGGCAGCCGGGGGTGCCAGCCAGATGTTATGGCGATCCCAGTGCAGCTCCTGGCCCGGGCCCGGGCCCCCCAGGACGAGGCGGCCCGGGCCCCGCTGCGGCTCCAGTTGCTGCAAGAGTTTTTCCAGTTGTTGGGCCGCCAATGGCCCCACCCCCTGCAGGGCCAGCCAGCGCACCAGCAGTAGGCCGCGGTTGGCAGGCTGCAGGGCCAGCAATGCCCGCCGTTGCAGCCGCGCCCCTGTCGCCGCATCGGCCCCTGCTTCTGAGTTGATCAGAGCCTGCAGGGCCAGATCCGCCAATTCATCGCTGGCCCGCTGCTCCTGGGCCAGCCGTTCGGCCATGGCGGCGATGCGGCGGCTGGCGCCGGGGTGCAGCGCTTCCAGCACCGGCAACACCTCGGCGCGGATGCGGTTGCGGCTGAAGCGCAGATCCTGGTTGCTGGGGTCGAGCCAGATCGGCAGGGCCAGTTGCTGGCAAATCCGGCTGGTGTCTGCCCGGGAGAAGCCCAGCAGGGGCCGCACCAGGGCAATGCCAGGGGCCAGGGGCCTGAGCGCCTGGAGGCTGGCCAGGCCGCGGCGGTGGCTGCCACGGGCCAGTTGCAACAACAGCGTTTCGCTGCGGTCGTCGGCGGTGTGGGCCGTAACCACATGGCTGGCGCCGCAGGCCTGGGCCCTGGTTTCCAGGCAGCTGTAGCGCCATTGCCGCGCCGCCGCTTCCGTGGGCAAGGGTTCGGCCCAGCTGTCGATCTGTAGGGGCAGGCCTTGGCCTTGGGCCCACTGGGCCAGCTCCTGGGCCTGCTGGCTGGATTCCGGCCGCCAGCGGTGGTCCCCATGCCAGAGCTGCAACGACCAGTGGTGCAGCCGCTGCAGATCCAGCAGCAGCGCCGTCATTGCCATCGAGTCTTGCCCGCCAGACACGGCCAGCAGCAGTGGGGCGCCCGCCGGCAGCAACTGCGGCTCACGGCTCAGCTGCTGGTGCAGCCGCAGGTGATCGGTGCTCCAAGGGGCGGCCATCGTTCCAGCTTGGCTGGATCCCGGTAACTTGCCCCCATGGCTGCTCCTTTCGCTGAGATCGCCCTGCCCTGGTTACTGCCCCAGCCCCTGGCGGCAGCGGTAAACCTGGGCCCTGGCCTGGAGGCGGCGGCGCTGCAGGCGGGCCTGCAGCGCTTGGTGGCCTGTGAAGACGTGCGGGCCGTGGTGGCCTTTGGTTCTAGGGGCAGGGGTGATGCCCAGGCCGATTCGGATCTGGATTTGGCGGTGATCTGTGCCCAAGCGCAGCTCACACCCCAAAAGAAACAAGCCTGTTACCAGCGTTTTCGGGCGGCCCTCGGTGGGTTGGGCTGTGGGGTGGATCTGGTGGTGCAGGGCCAGGCGGATGCGGCCTACCTGGCCCAGTCGCGCTGGCACGTGATGGGAGATGTGGCCCGCGAGGGGAAGGTGCTCTATGTCGCCGGCTGAAGACGCCCGTTTGTTGCTGCAGATCGTGCGGCGCCATCTGCGCAGCTTGGCGCTAACGATGGCTGTCGCCTTCCCTGATGAGGACTGGGGATTCACCGCCCAGCAGGCCGTGGAGAAGTTGCTCAAGGTTTGGCTTGTGCTGGCCGATAGGCGGCCGCCCCGTAGCCATGAGCTGGAGCTGCTCAGTGGTTTGGCTGGGGTGGAGTTGCCTGCGGAGCTGCTGGCGCTGCAGACCTTTGCCGTCGAGGCCCGTTATGAGGAGGGTCCATTTCCGTTGCCGGCGCCGCGCCAGCAACTACTGGACCAGATCGAAGCATTGCTAAACCGTTGCCTGGCAGCGGTGGAAGCCATGGAGAAGCAGTCCTGAGGCCCCAGGCCTGCGTGGGAGAATCAAGGGATTGCGTTTAGTACCGGTATGTCGCGCCTCGCCCAGTTGCCCGCCTCGCTCCGTACGGCCCTTAACGAGCGGCGCCTGCTCAAGGTGATTGCCGGTTTGGCCAATTTCGAGGCGGCTTCAGTGGCGCGGGTGGCCCGGGCCGCCGCGGCCGGTGCTGCCGACCTGATCGATGTGGCCTGTGATCCTGAGCTGGTGCGGCTCGCCGCTGCCGAATCGGGGCTGCCCATCTGTGTGTCGGCGGTGGACCCGGAGCTGTTTCCCGCCGCCGTGGCCGCTGGCGCCTCCATGGTGGAAATCGGTAATTACGACAGCTTCTATCCCCAGGGCCGGGTATTTGGCGCCGAGGAAGTGCTCGAACTCACCCGGCGCACCAGGGCCCTGCTGCCCCACGTATCCCTCTCGGTTACCGTCCCCCACACCCTGGCCCTCCACCAACAGGAGCAGCTGGCCCTGGAACTGGTGGCTGCCGGCGCCGACCTGATCCAAACCGAAGGCGGCACCAGCGCCCGGCCCTATAGCGCCGGCGTGCAGGGCCTGATTGAAAAGGCGGCCCCCACCCTTGCCGCCGCCCATGCCATCAGCCGGGCAGTTGCAGTGCCGGTGCTGTGTGCCTCCGGCCTCTCCGCCGTGACCCTGCCCCTGGCCCAGGCGGCCGGTGCCGCGGGCGTGGGCGTGGGTTCTGCGGTGAATCGCCTCAACGATGAACTCGCCATGGTGGCGGTGGTGCGCAGCCTGCGGGAAGCACTTGTTGCCGTACAGCCCGTACAGGTGGGCGAACGGGCCAGCTGAAACAGCCCTAGGCGTTCTGTAAAGCCTTTAGACATTTCCCCAGGCGCCCCGGCTCCGGGGTTGTTACGGTTTGGCCAGTCGGTTTTCTGCTGCCATGGGCGGATTTGTGTGGTTGCTGCAATGGCCGATCCGGGCCCTGGTGCTGCTGCTGATCACCTATCTGCCCCTGGGGGTGGAGATGAGCAGTTTCCCGGTGGCGCTGCTGGCGGCCGTGGTGATCGGCCTGCTGGGCAGCCTGCTGATCCTGCCGCTCAAGGCCCTGTTTGCCCTGCCCTGGTTGCTCACCAGCTTTGGCGGGCTGCTGCAGCCGGTGAGCTTGCTGTTCAACTGGATCATCACCGTGATCCTGTTCGCCCTGGCCGCCTGGCTGATCGAGGGCTTTCGGCTCAAGAACGGCATCTTTAGCGCCATCCTCGGCGCCCTCGCCTACAGCATCATCAGCACGATCGTGTTGCGGCTACTGGGTTTGGATGTGGATTTCACCCGGGCGGCCCAGGCCCTGGTTAGCGCAGGAGTTGCCTAGGATCGTCTGCCAGTGCTGTAGGCCCCGGTGGATTTCGGCCTCCATGCTCCTTACAGCCCCAGTGGCGACCAGCCCACGGCGATTGAAACCCTGGTTAAGGGGGTAGAGGCTGGCCAGCGCTATCAAACGCTGCTGGGGGCCACGGGCACCGGTAAAACCTTTTCGATCGCCAATGTGATCCAACGCACCGGGCGTCCCACCCTGGTGCTGGCCCACAACAAAACCCTGGCGGCCCAGCTCTGCAATGAGTTGCGGGAGTTCTTCCCCCACAACGCCGTTGAATATTTCATCTCCTATTACGACTACTACCAACCCGAGGCCTATGTGCCGGTTTCGGATACATATATCGCCAAAACAGCATCGATCAATGAAGAGATTGACATGCTGCGCCACTCGGCCACCCGTTCTTTATTTGAGCGCCGCGATGTGATCGTGGTGGCTTCAATTAGTTGTATTTATGGATTGGGGATTCCCTCCGAATACCTGAAGGCAGCGGTGCCTTTTAAGGTGGGTGAAACCCTAAACCTGCGCAGCTCCCTGCGGGAATTGGTTAATAACCAGTACAGCCGCAATGATGTGGAAATGGGCCGGGGGCGCTTCCGGGTGAAGGGGGATGTGCTGGAGATTGGCCCGGCCTATGAAGACCGGCTGGTGCGGATTGAATTGTTTGGTGATGAGGTGGAGGCGATCCGCTATGTGGACCCCACCACCGGTGAAATTCTCCAAAGCTTGGAGACAGTAAATATCTACCCCGCCAAGCACTTTGTAACGCCAAAGGATCGGCTTGAGGGGGCAATTGCTGAAATTCGCCAGGAACTGCGTCAACGGCTGGATGAATTGCAGGGCCAGGGCAAGTTGCTGGAGGCCCAGCGCCTGGAGCAACGCACCACCTACGACCTGGAGATGTTGCAGCAGGTGGGCTATTGCAACGGCGTTGAAAACTACGCCCGCCATCTATCTGGTCGCCCTGGCGGCACGCCACCGGAATGCTTGATCGATTACTTCCCGGAGGATTGGTTGCTGGTGGTGGATGAAAGCCATGTGACCTGTTCCCAGCTGCAGGCGATGTACAACGGTGATCGCTCCCGCAAGCAGGTACTTATAGATCATGGTTTCCGCTTGCCCAGTGCAGCTGATAACCGGCCCCTTAAGGGTTCGGAGTTTTGGGAAAAGGCAAAGCAAACGATCTTTGTAAGTGCCACCCCCGGCGACTGGGAGATGAACCAGAGCATTGGCCAGGTGGCCGAACAGGTGATTCGCCCCACCGGGGTGCTTGATCCGATTGTGGAGGTGCGACCCAGTGGCGGTCAGGTGGATGACCTGCTGGGTGAAATCAGGGTGCGGGTGGAGAAACGCGAACGGGTATTGATCACCACCCTCACTAAACGGATGGCGGAGGATCTTTCCGATTACCTGGCTGAAAACCAGGTAAAGGTGCGTTATCTGCACTCAGAGATCCATTCGATTGAGCGCATTGAGATCATCCAAGACCTACGTAATGGTGAATACGACGTGCTGGTGGGGGTGAACCTGCTGCGGGAGGGCTTAGATCTGCCGGAGGTGTCTTTGGTGGCGATCCTTGATGCCGATAAGGAGGGTTTCCTGCGGGCGGCCCGCTCCCTAATCCAAACCATTGGCCGCGCCGCCCGCCATGTGGATGGCCGGGCCTTGCTCTATGCCGACAACCTCACGGATTCGATGGTCAAGGCGATCTCTGAAACCGAGCGACGCCGAGCCATCCAGCAGGCCCACAACGAAAAACACGGCATCACCCCCACGGCCGCGGGCAAGAAGGCCACTGGTAATAATCCAATCCTGGCCTACCTGGAAATGTCGCGCCGGCTCAATGATGACCAGCTGGAGGTGGCAGTAGAAGCAGCCCAACACAACAGCGTGCCCTTGGAATCGCTGCCAGAACTGATCACCCAACTGGAAGAAAAGATGAAAGAAGCGGCCGCCAAAATGGATTTTGAACAGGCCGCCAGCCTGCGGGATCGCATCAAGCAACTGCGCCAGAAGTTGGTGGGAAGGGCTTAGGGGGTTGTGCTTAGAGGTGGCTCAGCGGCCGGCGCCCTTGAGCACGGTTTTGATCGTTTTGGCCATGATCAGTAGATCCAGCCAGAGGCTGGCATTGCGCAGGTAATAGAGGTCGTAGGAGAGTTTTAGTTCGGCATCATCGAGGCTGGAGGCATAGGACATATTCACCTGGGCCCAGCCACTGAGGCCCGGTCGCACCAGATGCCGGAGGCGGTAGTGGGGGATTTGCTCCTCCAGGGCTTCTTCCAGTTCCGGCCGTTCGGGCCGGGGGCCGATCAGGCTCATCTCGCCGCGGATCACATTGAGCAGCTGTGGTAATTCATCAAGGCGGCTGCGCCGCAACCAGTTACCCAGGGGGGTGATGCGATTGTCTGCCACTGGCGACCAGCGCGGTCCATCGGTTTCGGCCTGCTGGCTCATGCTGCGCAGCTTGTGGATCTGAAAGGGTTCACCAAATAAACCGGTGCGGATCTGGGAATAAAAAACCGGACCGCGGTCCTGCAGGTAAATGGCCAGGGCCACAGGCAGCAGCAGCGGCAGGGCCAGCAGCAGTAGCAGGCTGCTTAGTAGCAGATCGGCAAAGCGTTTTAATTGGCGGCTCAGGCCCCGTTGGCGACCGTCGGCCCGGTGGCCCAGGTGCAGCAGTGATTTATCAAGCCATTGGGGTGGAATCCGTTGCAATTCCTCCTCCGCCAGCTGGGCAAGGCTGGAGAGGCGCATCCCCTGGCCGAGGGCTTTTTCCAGCAGCGGCTGTAGATCAGTGCGTTGTTCCATTTCCGGACTGATCGCCAACAATCGACCTTGTTCCCTGATGGTTGGGGCCAAACTTTGGGGATCGATTAATTCGGGTTGGGGCCGGTTATGGGAGCCCCGTTGGCGACGCCATTCGCGCACCAGTTCCTGTTGTTCCGCCGGGGAGGCCAGGGCGGACCACTGGGGTAATTGTTGGCGGCCTAGGTGGTGCAGCCAGGCACGGATTACCACGGAGGCGAGGCCGGTGCCCAGCAGCAGCGGGCCGAGGCTGCCCCGTTGCAGCAGCGGTAGGTCGAGGGGGGAGATGTGCCACACCCAGCCAATCAGCAACACCAGCGTCAATGTGGCGACGGCGGTGAGGCTTACCCGACCGATCAGCAGGGGCCAGCGCAGCCGCGGCCAGCGCAACATTGAATAGGAGCCGAATAACCAACCCAGCCCCCAGTAGCAGAACAGCACCCCGATCAGGGTCACGGGTTGGCTTAGCACCGTGCCGTAACGCATGCCGTCGAGCAAAAAGGCGATCAACAGCATCGCCAGCCCATCCAGCAGTGCGGAAAGCAGCAGCGGTTGCCGATGTCGCAGCCAGCTCATTTAGCCGAGACAAGTGCGACGACCCTAGGAGCTATTTCTTGGCCAATTGAAAGCATTGGTGCACTGCCTGTAGTGCCCGCACCCCATCGGCTTCTGCCACCACGCAGCTGATCCGGATTTCGCTGGTGGCGATCATTTCGATGTTGATCCCCTCCTGCGCCAAGGAGCGGAACATGCGGGCGGCGGTGCCGGCGGTGGAGGGCATCCCCGCCCCCACGGCACTCACCCGGGCGATGGCAATGCCCTCCTGCAGCTGGGCGTTACCCCATTGCTTCAGCAGGGGCGCCAGGGCGGCGCGGGCGCGGCTGCGGTCATCGCGGGGCAGGGTGAAGGCGATGTCGCGGCAGGGGCCGCCGCTGCTTTCCCGTCGCCGTTCCGACTGCACGATGGTGTCGAGGCTGAGGCCGGCTTCCGCCAGGGCGCGGCAGAGGGCGGCGGCGGAGCCGGGCCGGTCGGGCACATCGGTCACGGTGAGTTGGGCCTGGTCGTTATCGAGGGCCACGCCGCGCACCTCCGGTTCACCGGCACCGCTGGGTTTGGGGTTATGGCGCAGTTGGTGGTCTTCCAGTTCAAAGGCCTGGGCCGCCGTCCGCAGGGCCTTTTCCCCCTGGTCCCCCTGGATCAGGCAACTCACCTTCACTTCGCTGGTGGCGATCATGCGCAGGCTGATGCCGCCGCGGCCGAGGTTTTCGAACAGCCGCGCCGCCACCCCAGGGCGCCCCATGATCCCGGCCCCGGAAATGCTCAGCTTGGCCAGGTGGGCCTCGGCCTGGAGCTGGCAGTTTTGCCCCAACAGCTCCCGACAAACAGCTTCAGCGGCCTGCAGGTCGGTTTCCTCCAGGGTGAAGGCGATGTCGTTGGTGTGGCCCTCATGGGTGGCCTGCACGATCAGATCCACCGACAGCCCAGCGGCGGAAAGCGCCTCAAATAGGCGGGCGGCGATGCCGGGCTGGTCGGGCACATGGGCGAGGGCCAGCACCGCCTGGTGTTCCAGCAGTTCGGCGCCATCCACCGGTTTACCCAGTTCCAGGCCTTCGCTGCCGATGCGGCGGCCGCCGCTACTAAACAATCGGGTGCCGGGTTCATCGGTCCAGCTGGAGCGCACCACCAGCGGTACGCCGTAGTTGCGGGCGATTTCCACCGCCCGGGGGTGCAGCACGGCGGCGCCAAGGCTGGCCAGTTCCAGCATTTCGTCGCAGGACACCTGCTCCATCAGCTGGGCCTCAGGCACCTGGCGGGGGTCGGTGCTGAGTACCCCAGGCACATCGGTGTAGATCTCACAGGCGTCGGCGCCGAGGGCGGCGGCCAGGGCGACGGCGGAGGTGTCTGAACCGCCGCGGCCGAGGGTGGTGATCTCCTGGGTGCCGCCGCTGCCGGCGGTGGTGCCCTGGAAACCAGCCACCACCACCACCTGACCCTCCTGCAGCCGCCGCCGCACCCGTTCGGTGCGCACCTCCAGGATGCGGGCGCGGCCGTGGGCTGATTCGGTGACGATGCCCACCTGGGGACCGGTCATCGACACGGCCGGCACCCCCTCCGCCTGCAGCGCCATCGAGAGCAAGGCGATAGACACCTGTTCGCCGGTGGCCAGCAGCATGTCCATTTCCCGCTGGGGCGGGTCGGGGCTGATCGCCCGGGCTAGGGCCGTTAGTTCGTCGGTGGTGTGGCCCATGGCCGATACCACCACCACCAGGTCGTGGCCTTCGTTGCGGCAGGCCGCCACCCGTTTGGCCACCGCCTGGAGCCGCTCAACGCTGCCCACGGAGGTGCCGCCGTATTTCTGAACCAGCAGCGCCATGACCCGGATGATCCAGCGCTGATTATCCGTCTGGGCCGGTCAGAAACCCATCGCGGAAGGCATCAGCTGGATTTGCCCCCAGCTTGAGGGCCGCTTCCACCTCCAGCAGCCGCGCCAGCAGCTTGAGCAGGGCATCGGGTTTGCGACCGCGCAGTTGCTTACGCATTACATAGATGCGTTTGGGGTTGCCGATGCCGGCGGCCTTGGCGATCACGGCCACGTCCTGTTCCCCCTGGCGGTCGAGCAGGCTCACCCAAAGCCAGCCCCGCAGTTGACTGGTGAGGGAAGCCACCAGCCGCAGCGGTGGTTCGTTGGCGGCGATCAGGGCATCCAGATGGCCAATGGCCTGGCCCAGCTGACCATTGAGCAGCGCTTCCCCCACCTGCAGGCTGGTGTGGTGCTGGCCGCCGCCCAGGGCGGCCACGGCGGCGGCGCTGATCGGCTGGCCGTTGCTGTAGATGCTCAGTTTTTCCAGTTCTGTTGCCAGATGGGCGCTGTCACTGCCCACGGTTTCGGCCAGGGCCTCGGCGGCGGCCCGTTCCAGCTGCAGCCCCAGGGCTTCGGCGCTGCGCTGCACCAGCTCCAGCTGGCCGGCCCCATCCCAAATCGCCGGCAGCACAAAGCTTTTTTCCTGGGCGATGGCCTTGAGGGCCTTGGTGGTGCGCAGGCGGGCGTCGGGTTTGTTGGGGCTGCTGAGCAGCAGGTGGGTGTCGTTGGGGATCAGCGCCAGGCTTTCCTCCAGCTGGCGGCCCAGCTCTGCCGGACACTGGCCGCAAAAGGGGCTGCGTTGCAGCAACACCACCCGGGCGCCAGTGCCAAAGGGGGGGGTGCGCGCTTCGCTGAGGGCCTGGGCCGCCTGGGCGGTGTCATTGCCATCAAGGCGGCTGAGGTTGAGGCTCTGCCAGGCGGGATCCACCAATTTTTCAATCAGTTGATGCAGTGCCCGCTCCCGACCGGCCTCGTCGTCGCCCCAGTAGAGGTGAATTGGCATCAGCGCAGGGCGGTTAGCACTGGTAGTTCAGCAGTTTGGGCCAATTGCGGGTTGTGGGTGGCAATGGCGATGGCACCACCATGGAGGGCAGTGGAAAGATCGAGGGCGGCGGTTTCCGGGAGGTCTTGGCTTAGCTGCAGGCGGGCGGCGGCCTGAACGATGGCGGCGCAGGGCGCTACTTGCTGCCAGCCGGCAGGATCACTGAAAACGGCGGCATAGCGCTGGGCGAGGGCCTCGTTGCCCTGGCGGAGGGGGCCGATCAGTAGGCGACCAAGGCTGAGGGTGCTGATCAGTCCGCGACAGCGGCCAAGGGCAATGGCCTGCAGCAGCGGGTCATAACCGGCGCCAGCGCCACCAGTTTGGCTGAGAAAGGCGATCAGGGCTGAGCTATCGATGGCAACCATGGCCCCGTGGGGGAGCTGGCTCAGATGCACTGGTCGCCAGGCTCGGTGCCCATTTTCGGCCTGCCAGCAGTGCCGACCACTGCCCCGCAGCCCCAACAAAATCTGTCGCTGGGGCAGCATCCGTTGGTTTAGCGGCACGAGGGCAGCCACGGATTGGCCATGGCGGCTGATCAGGGTTTGTTTACCCAGCAGCGCCCGCTCCAACAGTTCCGGCAGGCGTTTTCGGGCGGCTTCGGCACCAACTGTCTCCATATCAGTTTTCTCCATTCTTTTCTGTGTATTTCCGTGGGGTTGGTTTGCTGATCGCTGGTTGCTGGTTGCTGGTTGCTGGTTGCTGATCGCTGGGTGCGGGTTGCGGGTTGCGGGTCGCCGGTAGCCGGTCGCTGATCGCTGGTTGCTGGTTGCTGGTTGCGGGTCGCTGGTTGCTGGTCGCGGGTCGCTGGTCGCGGGTCGCGGGTCGCTGGTCGCTGGTTGCTGGTTGCTGGTTGCTGATTGCTGATTCTGTTTTTGGTTTTTGCTTAGGTAATGGCATTCGTTTTGGGCTTCATCTGACTCGATATCTGACTCAGCACCCGATTCAGCACCCGATTTGGTGCCCGCCTCGGTGCCCGGGACCCGCTCGGGACTATCCCCGCAGCCGATTTCGAGTTCTGTACGGCCTGTACAGAACCCCATTTCGCCTCCAAAGAGTTACTTCGCCCCGGCGGCGGCCCCGCCCAGCCCTCGCCTTTTCCCATCAGTCTCAGCCTTTTCACTTTTCCAGTCTTCCCCTTTTCCGGTTCTCCACTTTTTCCTCCAGTTCCCCTCCCCTCCCCTCCCCTCCCCTCCCCCTCCCCCTTTTTCTCTCCAGTTCCCTCCCCTTTTTGCCAAGCTCCAGCTTTAAAACCATTCCCACGGCCGATTTCCCACTTTGAGCGCCAATAACGAGCCAGAACCGAACAGTGTCCGGAGCAGTGGCCCCAGCTCTTCCAGCTCTCCCAGTTCCCCCAGCTCCCTCGATCATCCGATTTTCACGGAGAGCGTCGGGCGGATCCGGGCTTGGCTTGGACCCACAGGCCTAGGGGCCCCAGAGCAGGAGCTCCTCGAAAGATTGGTGCACAGCAGTGGCGACCTGGCCCTAGCCCCGTTGCTGCGCTTTTCGCCAGGGGCCTGTGCCCGGGGCATGGTGGCCTTGGCCGGGGGGGCCCCGATCCTCACGGACACAGCCATGGCGGCGGCGGCGGTGGCACCGATGGCGCGGCGCACCTTTGGCAATCGCGTTTGCAGCGTGCTCGATTGGGCCCCAGTCGCAGCACCCCCGGGGGGCACCCGCAGCGCCGCAGGGATGGCAGCCGCCCTGGCGGAAAATCCTGGAGCCGTGGTGCTGATCGGCAGTGCCCCCACCGCCCTGGAGCGCCTCTTGGAACTTTGCCCAGCGGAGCACTTTGAGTTGCACAGAGACCCTGCGCTAGCAAGAAACCCAGCACCCGCTCTGGTGATCGGCATGCCGGTGGGTTTTGTGGGGGTGGCGGAAAGCAAACGCCATCTGGCCGCCAGTGGCCTGGCCCAGATCCGTTTGGAGGGCAGTCGCGGCGGTGCTGGCCTGGTGGCGGCGGCGGTGAATGCCCTGCTGCGGCGGGCCTGGCTGGATCAGTGTTCGCTGGGGGGCTGAACGATGGACCTGCGGGGTGGGGGATTGCACTGGCGTCTGGATCCAAAGCAACTGTTTTTGAACCACGGCAGTTTTGGTGCCGTGCCCCTGGAGTTAGAGCAGGAGCGCCAGCGCTGGCAGCGGGCGCTGGAACTGGATCCGGTGAGCTTTTTGGTGGACCAGTTGCCGGGGGCCCTGGCCAGGGCCAAAGAGACTCTGGCCCGCTTCCTGGGGGCAGCCAGCGCCGGTTTGGCCTTTGTGCCCAGCAGCACCTATGGCCTCAATGAACTGCTGAGCCAGCTGGCACTGCCGGCGGGTAGTGGCGTGTTGCTGGGGCTAGATGCCTACAACGCCACCGCCAACATCGTTGAGTACTGGGCGGCCCGGCGGGGTTGGACGGTGCGGCGGGCCCGTTGGCCCCTGCCTTTGCCCTCCACGGAGCTGTTGCTGGAGGCCTATCGCCGCGAATTGGCCGCCGGGGTGGAGCTGCTGGTGCTCGACCACATCACCAGCCCCACCGCCCTCTGGCAGCCCCTCGATCAGTTGTTGCCCCTGGCCCGCAGCCATGGGGCCAGGGTGATCATTGATGGCGCCCATGGGCCCGGTTCGCTGCCCCTAGAGCTGGATAAGTGGGCGGCCGCAGGCATGGACGCCTATGTGGGCAACCTGCACAAATGGCTCTGTTGCCCCCGCGGCAGCGCTTTTCTTTGGGTGGCTGATCCCTGGCGGGCTTGGCTGCGACCGCTGGTGATCAGCCATGGCGCCAATGCCCCCGCGGGCGAACTGTCGCGTTTTCAGCAGGAACACGACTGGATCGGCACCCACGACCCCTGTGCCTATCTATGCCTGCCAAAGGCCCTGGAATTACTGGGTCTTGCCCAGCCCGGGGCCCAACAACGGCTGCTGGAGCAACGCCGTTCGCAGCTGTTGGCGGCCCGGCAGCAATTGCAGCAGGCCCTCGGCCGCGGCGACGCCCCGCCCCTGGTGCCCGCCGAGCATGTGGCCTCCATGGTGGCGCTGGACCTGGGGGTGTGTGATCCCCTGGAGGTGTATCGCTTTTTTCGGGATCGGCGCCTGCAGGTTCCTGTGATTCCGTTGGTCCCCCACCAGACCCCCAGCCGTTCCTTCCTGCGGCTCTCCTGGTTTGCCTACAACGAACCCTCAGATCTGGAGCTTCTGGCCCAGGCCCTGAGGGAGGCCGCTAGCTATTTCGAACTTGCTGCCTGGGGCTGATCAGGGTCGCCGCAGGCGTTGCAGCAACTGAAGGATTGCGAGCGGTTGGTTCTGGTGGCTGTAGGCCTCAGCTTCCTGGGGTTCGGGGTGGCGCAGGCTCTCCTGGGGGCTGCTACCAAGACCGATGGGATCCACCCCCTTCAATCCCCGGCTGAAGTGCTGCAACACATGGATCATCTCGTGGGTGATCAGCTGGCAGCGGGTCGCTGGACCCATGGGCCGCGGTGAGAGGGTGATCGTGCCCGGTCTGCCATGCAGGGCCCGGTAGCTGGCATCCTTGCCCGCCAGTTCCGCAGGCCCCTGGAATACCTGAATCCCGAGGCGGGTGGCCTCGCCTAGCAGTCGATCAGCCAGCTGGGGGGCGCTGTTGCAGTCAGTGGTGCCGCTGCTGCTGTTGCCGGTCTGGAGCAGCAGCAGCGGCAGTAGCAGGGCTCCCCAGTAGTTCAGCTGAACTGGATGCTGTCGTTGGCGTCGGGGCTGGGGTCGTTGCCAAAGGTGACCGGACTGTCGCCGAATTCCACCAGGGCCTGGAGTGATGACCACGGCGCCTCATCTTCTGCAAGGAGCAAGTCTGACCCTCCCCAGAGGTGGTCTGGGGCCTCCATGCCAGCGTCGAGCAGTTCAATGTCGCCGCTGGGCTTCTGAACTTGCTTGCTGGGGGTGGGCTCAAGAAAGCGCAGGATCTGGGGCTGGATCAGCAGGCGATCGTCACCACAGACATCTGCAGCGGCGGCGGAGCGCCAACCGAGATGGGTATTTGTGTCGTAATCCTGTGCCATGGCAATGGTCTGGAACAGCTGTCTTTTTTCTAGCAACGGCTAGGGGCTATGGCTGGGGGCTAGGGCCGGAGCTTTTTTGCAGCGGTTGATCGTTCAGTCGTTTGAAGATCATTAATGGCAGATCGCCAAGTTGATAGATCTGCACGAATTCCCAGCCGTCATCCCCAAGGCGGTCCATGAAGCCATTGATCTGTTCCCGAGGGTTGCCTTGGGCTGAGGGGGCATAGATCTCAGGAAACTGTTTGCGGAGGCCTTCGGCACTGAGGGCGCCGCTTAATTTGCGGCTGGCTTGCTCAGGGTCTGGGGGCTGATGGGGCACCATCTGCACCACTTTGTAGAGCCAACGGGGTTTTTGCGGGGCCCGGGGCTGGCGCCGGAGGCGGGCTCTGAGGCGACCCAGGAGGCCAGTCACAGGGGGATGGCAACGGTTCCACAGCCTATGGCTTGCCCTCTGGCGCGCCCCCTAGCTCCCCTGCCGGCGCGCCATTAATCGCCTGATTCGCTTCGATGCGGCCAAGGATCTGCCGGGCCCGTTGTACTACCGCCGCTGGCACCCCCGCCAGCCGGGCCGCTTCGATGCCATAGCTGCGGTTGGCGCCACCAGAAACCACCCGGTGCAGAAACAGCAGCTCTTCCCCCCGGGTCTCCACGGCCACCTGGAAGTTGGCCACATTGCCCCTGGCATTCGCCAGTTCATTTAGTTCGTGGTAGTGGGTGGCAAACACCGACCGGGAGCGCAACTCGGCGGCGAGATGTTCGGCCACCGCCCAGGCAATCGACAGGCCATCGAAGGTGGCGGTGCCGCGGCCGATCTCATCAAGCAACACCAGGCTGCGGTCGCTGGCGTGCTGAAGGATGTTGGCGGTTTCGGCCATCTCCACCATGAAGGTGGACTGGCCACTGGCCAGGTCATCCACGGCCCCCACCCGGGTAAAAATCCGATCCGCCAACCCCAGCTGGGCGGAGCGGGCTGGAATCCAACTGCCCAGTTGGGCCATTAGTTGCAGCACGCCGGTTTGGCGCAGGTAACAACTCTTGCCGCTGGCATTGGGGCCGGTGAGCACGATCAGATCGGTGCTTTCGCCCAGGTCAATGTCGTTGGCCACAAAGTTGCTGTCGATCAGCAGTTGTTCCACCACCGGATGGCGGCCGGCTTCGATCACCAGGGCGCGACCCTCAACAATTTCCGGTTGGCAATAGCCCTGGGTGGCGGCCAGTTCCGCCAGGCCCGCCAGGGCATCCAGGGCGGCCACGGCCCGGGCCGCCTCCCGGATCGGTGCCGCCAGTTCAGCCACCTGCTGACGTAAACGACAAAACAGGTCGTATTCCTTTTGGTAACTGCGGGCCTTGAGCTGCAGGATCCGCCCTTCCCGTTCCTTTAGTTCGGGGGTTACAAAGCGTTCTTCGTTGGTGAGGGTTTGGCGGCGGATCCAGTGGTCGGGCACGGTGGCGGCCTTGGCCCTACTAACACTGAGGAAATAGCCAAAGCTGCGGTGGAATTGCAGCCGCAGGTTGCTGTTGCCACTGGCCACCCGTTCCCGCCGTTCCACCTCCGCCAGCCAGTTCTCCTGTTCATCCAGGCGGTTGCGCAGGTCATCGAGGTCCCCATCAACGCCGTCGTGGATGAGGCCCCCCTCCAGCAGCGCCAGCGGTGGGCAGTCCACCAGCTGATGGCGCAACAGCTGGGCCAGCTCCGCCAAGGCCGGCCGCGGCTGCTGCAACGCTGCCAGCGGTTCACTGGCGCTGGCCTTGAGCAGGGCCGCCAGGGGCGGCAGCCGTTCGAGGCCATCGGCGAGGGCCACCAGGTCGCGGGCGCTGGCACTGCCGGCGGCACAACGGCCCGCCAGCCGTTCCAGGTCGGCCATGGGCCGCAGCAGCCGCCGCACCGCCAGGCGCAGGGGCCTTTCCCCCACGAAATCTGCAATCGCCTGCTGGCGGCCGCGGATGCCGTTGGGGTCCATCAGTGGTGCCTCCAGCCAGCGGCGCAGGGCCCGGGCCCCCATGGCGGTGTGGGTGCGATCCAGGGCCCAGAGCAGGGAGCCCTGGAAGAGGCCATCCCGTTGGGTGGCGGTGAGTTCGAGGTTGCGGCGGGTTTGGTGGTCGATCACCAGGGCATCACCCGCAAAGAAACTCACGGGCCGTTCCAGGGGCAGGGTGCTGCCGGGCTGACTTTCATCGAGGTAGTTCACCAAGCCGCCGGCGGCCCGCAGGGCCAGGGGCTGTTCCGGCAGGCCCAGGCCCTCCAGGGAAGCGAGCCCAAAGCGTTGCTTGAGGCAGCGGCTGGCGGCGCCCTTCTCAAAGGGGGTGCGGGGTAGGGGCGTGATGCCCAGGGCTTCCGGACACCAGGGGGGCCGCTCCTGCAACCCCGGCAGCAACAGTTCGGCGGCCTCCAGCTGCAGCAGCTCCTGCTGGAGGCGGTCGAAGCCTTGCCGTTCCGTAACCCGAAACTCACCGGTGGACACATCAGCCACCGCCAGACCCCAGCGGTCACCGTCCCCCAACAGCACTGCCGCCAGCCAGTTGTTGCGGCGGGCCGAAAGCATGCCCTCCTCCAACACGGTGCCGGGGGTGAGCACCCGGGTGATGTCGCGTTTGAGCAGGGCGCCCTTGGCGGCGGTGGTTTCCAGTTGGTCGCAGAGGGCCACCGCATGGCCGCGACGCACCAGTTCGCCGCAATAGCGCTCGGCGGCGTGGTGGGGGATGCCGGCCATCGGCACCCGGCCAAAGGCCTTGCCCGCCTCCTTGCCGGTGAGGGTGAGCTCCAGCAGGCGGTTCACCAGCAGGGCGTCTTCAAAAAAGCACTCAAAAAAGTCGCCGAGCCGATAGAGCAACACCCGCTCGGGGTGGGCGGCCTTGAGCTCCACGTAGTGGCGCAGCATCGGCGTGAGCTGGGTTGCCTCCACCAGGCTGTGGTGATGCCAGCGGGGCAGGTCGCTGGCGGTGGCGTCGTCGCTGGGTTGGTCGCCCGCCTTGGGGTCGTCGCTGGCGGCGTTGAGGTTTTTGACCCCCGGGTGCTCACGGCGCCGGCGGGGTTGGCCCGCGACCTGGGTTTCGGCTGCGCTGGGTTGCGGCGCCCCAAACAGGCTGCCCTGGATGGCGGTGTCGGGCACTAGCGACAGTTGTTGTTCGCCGGCAGCCACGGCAGCGGATCAGGGGGCTCGATCGTAGGCAGGGCCCAACACGCCAGGCCCCTGGGATTTATGCCTCTGGGATCACGATCACGCCCGCCACGGCAACGCCCGCCGCGCTGTTGAAGCTCTGCTCCAGGGTGAGCACGGTGGCGTTGTGGCTGCGGGCCGTGGCTAGCACGATGCTTTCCGCCAGTGGTAGTTGGTATTGAAGGCTGAGTTCGGCCGCCTGCAGGGCTAGGGGTGTGGTGAGGGACACCACCGTGGCCTGTTGCATCAGGGCCACCGCCTGTAGGGCTGGGGTGGCGCCATGCTTGCGACCCACCCACTGAAACACCTCCAACAGGCTGAGGCTGGCCACCACCAAGCCCTGGGATTCTTCGATGGCGCTGGCAAAGGCGCCGGCGTTAGGACCATTGGTGAAGTATTCAATCCAACCGGAGGAATCCACCAACTGGGGTCCAGCCTCAGCGGAACTTTCCTCAACTGGGTAGAGCTCAGAGTTGTCTGTCGCCTTGCCTGTCACCGCGAAGTTCATAGACGATCTACTTCGCGGTCAAAGTTATTTTCGCCTGGCAGAAAGCCCCGCAGGGCAGTGGCCGGTTGCAGGGGCACCAGTTCCAAACGATGGGCTAAGGCCACCCATTGGAGCCGCTGACCAGCCTTGAGCCCATAGAGCTCCCGCAGCCTTTGGGGGATCACCACCTGAAATTTGCTGGAGAGAGTTACGGCATCCATGGACGGTGGCGCAGTGGATTGTGGGGCGGTTGGGTTGAAAGTTCCTCAGCTGCCAGAGGTGGGCTTGGAAGTTTCTCTGATGCCAGAGGTTTGCTTGGAGGTTCCTCCGATACCAGAGGGTTGTTTGGGGGTTTCTCCGATACCAGAGGGTTGCATGGAGGTTTCTCCGATACCAGAGGGTTGTTTGGGGGTTCCTCCAACGTCAGAGGTTTGTCTGGAGAGGTTTGGCCGGAAGTATCGCCGCTGCCAGCGATTTGGTTGGAAGTTGCTCCGCTGCCAGCTCTGCCCGCGCTGGGAACGCTGCCTGAGCTGGGAACACTGCCTGAGCTGGGAACACTGAGTGCCTCATAGGTGACGCGTCGCTCGCCCATCGATGCCCTAAGCGTAAAACGCTTTGCCGATCGATCCGCCAAAGTCACAAGAGACATACCGCTCACCCTTGAGTCCCAATCCATGCTCCTCCCACTGACCCTTGATCGGAAGTCCTTGGGGAGGGTTTGGAAAACCAGCAAAGCCTGTCGGTCATGGGCGTGAGACCCGTGTCCATTTTTGGCATCCACTTCTCGCTAGGCAGTTACCAAGGGCTTCCTTGGCTCAACCCCTAAGCCCTAAGCCCTAAGCCCTAAGCCCTAAGCATCTAACCCCAAACCCCAAACCCCTAACCCCAAACCCCAACCCCCAACCCCCAAACCCCAACCCCCAAACCCCAAAACCCAAACCCCAAAACCCAAAACCCAACCACCTCAAGATCTCAAGCTTCGAGTCCCCAAGCCCCAAATTCTGAGCCTTACTGCCTTCATTGCAAAGTCCTCACCGCCAACCACGCCCACTCTTTTCTCCCACCTCTCACGCCGCCCACCGCCCATCACCCACCTCTCACGCCGCCCATCACCCGCCACCCACCGCCCATCACCCACCGCCCGCCGGGTTCCCACCACAACCTGTGAAGTTCCTGGTGGTCGTCCCCCCAAGGTCCCGCCGCCCCATGGGAGAATCCACACCGCCAGTCCCATGGTTGCGCCTTCGCCATGCAGATCCTCAACACCCTCACCGTTCTGGCGCTGGTGGTTTTCTCCTTCGTCTTGATCGTTGCAATTCCGGTGCTGTTCGCCAGCAACGAAGACAGCGGCCGCACCAATCGCCTGATCCTGCTGGGCAGTCTCGCCTGGGTGGCCTTGGTGCTCGTTAATTGGGGTATCAGCTTCTTTGTGGTCTGATAGGGGCCTGATCCCGGCGGGACCCTAGGTATGACCGTTTTTGAAGGCCGTTTCACCGATGCGTCCACCCTGCGCATCGCTGTGGTGATCGCCCGTTTCAACGATCTGGTCACCGGCAAACTGCTGAGCGGTTGCCTCGACTGCCTCGGTCGCCATGGCATCGACACAGCCCCCAGCAGCACCCAGCTGGATCTGGCCTGGGTGCCGGGCAGTTTTGAAATCCCCCTGGTGGCCCAAAATCTGGCCCGTTCCGGCCGCTACGACGTGCTGATCACCCTCGGCGCCGTAATCCGCGGTGACACCCCCCATTTCGATGTGGTGGTGAATGAGGTGAGCAAGGGCGTAGCCGCCGTCGCCCGCGACACCGGTGTGCCGGTGATCTTTGGGGTGCTCACCACCGACAACCTGCAGCAGGCCCTCGAACGGGCCGGCATCAAGAGCAACCTGGGCTGGAGCTACGGCCTGCAGGCGTTGGAAATGGGCAGCTTGCTGAAGGCATTAGCCTGATTTTTAAGCTTGATTGGCCAAGGCATTAGCCTGATTTCCTCTGCTTCGCCCAGGCTTCCATGTGCCAAAGCTGTTATCTGATCACCGGCAATGCCGCTGACCTGGAGCAGGCCCATGGCAGTTCCCTAGGCAGCAGCTCCTCAAGCAGCGGTGCCCAGGCAGTGGGCGCAGCAGGGGCAACAAGCCTCACAGTGGCCAGCATTCCCACCAATGTGTTGATTTCTGCGGAGCTTTCCAACTTCGCAAAAAAGGTGGTGGCGAAGGATAAAGTTCTTGATATTTACTTGCATAGCAGTGGCGCCTCAGTAACTGTGGGTGGCGGCAGTTTTGGCTCTCAGCAGATCAACCCGCTCCCGATCGCCCAAGACCTGCAGCAATTCATCCAAGACACCTTGGTTAGACTGGATCCACTGATTGATCTGGATTTCAGATTCACCACCAGCAAAGATACGGCTGACCTTGATTTCTTTGTAGATAGCACAATTTCCCTTGGGGGTTCAGGTACCACCCTGGGTATCACCCTGAGTAATAGTTCAGCCACCAGAAGCTGGTGGGAGATTGCCCTGAATGGCCCGGCCCTCCAGAACCAGCCCGATTACCTGAGCTATGCCACGATCCACGAATTAGGCCATGCCTTGGGCTTGGAGCATCCCTTTGATAACAGTGATGGCGATTACTACGGCAGCACTAACTCCTCCGCCAGTGCCTATCCAGAAGACACGGTGATGGCCTATCGCTCCCCCCAGGGCAGCAGCTGGCCCAGTTGGTACAGCACTAATGACCTAAACGCCTTGGTAAGTATCTGGGGGGCGGAAGCCACCCCTAGCCCCGTGGCTAGCACTGGGGCTACGGCAGTAACCAGTTCACCTGTTTATCGATTTTATAATTCTCAAAATGGCGAACACTTTCTTACGGCTAGCGCCGGAGAGAAGGATGTGTTGCTTGGCCAGTTTGCCTCTGTCTTTACCTATGAGGGGGTGGCTTTTAATGCCCCTTCCCAAGGCAATCAACCCCTCAATCGTTTCTGTCGCCCAGGCACCAGCCAGCACCTACTTACAGCCAGCAATAGCGAACGAGACGCGTTGATTGCTAATCCGAATTCGGGTTACAGCTATGAAGGATCCGTCTGCAATGTGTACTCGGCGGCGGCGGCGCCCTTGGGGTCAACGGCGGTGTTTGGTTTCCTTGATCCCAGCAGCGGCCAGTATTTTTATACGGCCAGCGCGGCGGAACGGGCGGCGGTGAGCAGTGGTGTGCCCAGCTGGAAGGATCAGGGGGTCGTTTTCTACGTGTGAAACAATCCCCCCAGTGAGACGCGGCAGCCGTGGCACGTAAGGGGATCATCCTGGCCGGCGGCAGCGGCACCCGGCTGGCTCCGATGACCACGGCGGTCAGCAAGCAGCTGATGCCGGTGTACGACAAGCCGATGATTTATTACCCGCTCAGCACCTTGATGCTGGCGGGCATCCGGGAGGTGTTGGTGATCAGCACCCCGGTGGATCTGCCCGCCTTTGGGCGCCTGTTGGGGGATGGCAGCGCCTGGGGCATGGAGATCCGCTATGCGGAACAACCCAGCCCTGATGGCCTAGCCCAGGCGTTTTTGATCGGCGCTGATTTCCTGGCCGGCGCCCCGGCGGCCCTGGTGCTGGGCGACAACCTCTTCCATGGCCACGACCTCTGCGTACCCCTGCAGGCCGCCTTTAAGCCGGGCCCAGGCGCCACGGTGTTTGCCTATCCGGTGCGGGATCCGGAGCGCTATGGGGTGGTGGAATTTGCCGACGACGGTCGGGTGCTGAGCCTGGAGGAGAAACCGTTGAAACCGAAGAGTCGTTTTGCCGTTACCGGCCTTTATTTCTATGACGCCAGCGTGGTGGACCGGGCCCGCCAGGTGCGGCCCTCCCCCCGGGGGGAACTGGAGATCACCGACCTGAACCGCTCTTACCTGGAGGAGGGCCTGCTGCGGGTGGAGCTGATGGGAAGGGGCATGGCCTGGCTGGATACGGGCACCCCGGATTCGCTCCATGAGGCGGCCGCCTACATCCGCACCCTTGAACATCGCCAGGGCATGAAGGTGGGCTGTCCGGAGGAGGTGGCCTATCGGATGGGCTGGATTGCTGGCGAGCAGCTGGAACGCCTGGCCCAGCCGCTGCGCAAGAGCGGTTACGGCAACTATCTGTTGGAGTTATTGGTGGATCGCGAGGTGGCGCTATGAAGCTGGAAAAGTTTGCGGTGGAAGGCCCCTTGCTGCTCACCCCGCGGGTGTTTGGCGATGACCGCGGTTTTTTCCAAGAAAGCTGGAATGCCAAGGCTTTTGCTGAGGCCCTAGCGGAGGCTGCCCCTGGGGCACCAGCTGGTTTTCAGCAGGCCCCAGTTTTTGTGCAAGACAACCATTCCCGCTCCAGCCGTGGGGTGCTGCGGGGGCTGCATATGCAGGTGGCGCCCCACCCCCAGGCGAAGTTGGTGCGCTGTGTGGTGGGTGAGATTTTCGATGTGGCGGTGGACTTGCGGCCCGGTTCGGCCAGCTATGGCGAATGGGTGGGGGCACGGCTCAGTGCCGAGAACCACCACCAGCTCTGGATACCGGAGGGGTTTGCCCATGGGTTCCTCACCCTGAGTGCGGTGGCGGATGTGCTTTACAAAACCAATGACTACTGGAGCAAGGAGAGCGAACGCTCCTTGCGCTGGGATGATCCCGATCTGGCGATTGCCTGGCCCCTGGAGGAGCTGGGCGGCCTGGCCCCGTTGTTGTCGGAGAAGGATGCGGTTGCTCCGCTTTTGGCTGCCGCCTAGGTTCCTGCTGTCGCCAAGCTGCTGGCTGCGGTGATGGTGCGGGCCAGTGTCAGGATCGCCCTGTGTTGCCCCCTGAGATCAGCATGCGTGTGTTGCTTACCGGTGCCGGCGGCCAGTTGGGTTATGCGCTGCAGGCCAGTTGTCCGCAGGGGGTGGAACTGATTGCCACGGACCTGGCCCAGCTTGATCTCAGTGATCCAGCTGCCTGTCGCCGGATAGTGCACGAGCTGCGGCCCGATTGGTTGCTGAATGGCGGCGCCTACACGGCGGTGGACCAGGCCGAACAGCAGCCGGAGCTGGCCGAGGCGGTGAATGCCGGCGCCCCCCGCGCCTTTGCCGAGGCCCTGGCGGATTTAGGCAGCGGTCGGCTGCTGCAGATCAGCACGGATTTCGTTTTCAGTGGCCAGCAGGGCCACCCCTACGGCCCCCAGGACCCGGTGGCCCCCCTAGGGGTGTATGGGGCAACTAAAGCCCGGGGCGAGGCGGCGGTGCTGGAGCTCCTCGGGCCGGAACGGGCCTGCGTGCTGCGCACCAGTTGGCTCTATGGGCCGGTGGGTAAGAACTTCTGCCTCACGATGTTGCGCTTGCACCGGGAGCGGCCGGAGCTGGGGGTGGTGGCCGACCAGGTGGGCTGCCCCACCCACACCGCCGGCCTGGCGGCAGCCTGCTGGGCGGTGATTGCTAAGGGGGTGGGCGGCTTGCAGCAGTGGAGTGATGCCGGCGCCGCCAGCTGGTACGACTTCGCGGTGGCAATCGGCGAGGAGGCCCAGGCCCTGGGGCTGCTGGAACGCCAGGCCCAGGTGAAACCGCTGACCACGGCGGAATACCCCACCCCGGCCCAGCGGCCCGCCTATTCCTTGATGGATTGCCGCGCCAGCCGCGAGGCCCTGGGACTCGCTCCGCTGCATTGGCGCCAGGGGCTGCGGCAGGTGCTTGCTGCCATCGCTAGCCAGTGAATTTGCTTGCGCCCGTTTCTAGTTTCCGGTTTCCAGTTTCCAGTTTCTAGTTTCCATTTTCCATTTTCCAGTTACCTGGTGTGTTCGGCGACGATTAGGTAGGCGGGCGCCTACGTAGTTGACACCGGGCACCTGGTGTCCATTCCGGGTAGCTAGGTGCTTGTTGCCAAGGGCGATTTCGGATTCCGTACGGCCCGTACAGAACTCAAAATCACCGCCGAGTACAACCCACGCCCTCAGGTTGGATCATTTCCTTGCTTGCCGGCGCTTGCCGGCGTTTGCCGGCGCTTGATGGTGGAGCTGGATTGGTAGTACTGGCTTGCCGGCTCAGTTTTTGGCTCTGGTAAAGGGTTCTCGCTATGGGTTTTGGCAATGGGCTCTGGCGATGAGCAATGGGCTCTGGCTAACGGCTCTGGCGATGAGCTATGGGTTTTGGCAATGGGCTCTGGCTAACGGCTCTGGCGATGAGCTATGGGTTTTGGCTAGGGGTTATTGCTGCGGTGCCCTTCGCATCCTGTTGAGGCGAATAATGCCTGGGCTGATTGGCTGATCGATCGCCAAAGCGTTTTACCGAAAGGGGATCGATCGACTTGAGGGGGCCTAAAGAAAGTCCGCCACGCAGCAAGCCAGCTTCGATTGAGCTCCCAGCCACCACCGCCACCACCACCACCACCACCGCCGCCGCCACCACCACCACCGCCACCACCACCACCGCCGGGAGCACAGCCGAACCCCTGCCCCGCCGGGAGCCCTGCCACAATCGCCCCCAGCTGAAGCGCTCCGATGGCCCCCTTGCTGCCTGCTGCCACCCGTCGGGTGTTGGTGACCGGGGGTGCCGGTTTCATTGGCGGGGCGGTGGTGCGCAAGTTGCTGCGCGATAGCGACGCCCAGGTGTTCAACCTCGACAAGCTTGGCTACGCCAGTGATCTCAGCGGCATCGAGGCCAGCCTCAAACAGCTGGGCAGCGCCGCAGAAACCGCCGGGGGACCGCGTCACACCCTGCTCCAAGTGGATCTAGTAGATGGCAACGCCACGGCGGAGGCGGTGCGGCGGGCGGATCCGGATCTGGTGTTGCACCTGGCGGCGGAGAGCCATGTGGACCGTTCGATTGATGGGCCGGGGGCCTTTATTGATAGCAATGTGACGGGCACCTTCCAGTTGCTGCAGGCGGTGCGCGCCCACCACGAACAACTGTCGGAGGAACGGCGGGCCCAATTTCGTTTCCATCACATCAGCACCGATGAGGTGTTTGGTTCCTTGGGGGAAAGCGGTCGCTTTTCGGAAACCACCCCCTATGACCCGCGCAGTCCCTATTCGGCCAGCAAGGCGGCCAGTGATCACCTGGTGAGCGCCTGGCACCACACCTATGGCCTGCCGGTGGTGCTCACCAACTGCAGCAATAACTACGGCCCCTGGCAGTTTCCCGAAAAGCTGATCCCGGTGGTGCTGCTGAAGGCGGTGGCGGGCGAGCCGATTCCGCTCTATGGCGATGGCGCCAACGTGCGCGATTGGCTCTATGTGGACGACCACGTTGATGCCCTGCTGCTGGCCGCTACCCGGGGCGCCATCGGCCGCAGCTACTGCGTGGGCGGCCATGGGGAACGCAGCAATAAGCAGGTGGTGGAGGCGATCTGCAGCCTGCTGGATCAACTGCGCCCGGAGGGCGCCCCCCACGCCCGGCTGATTACGCCAGTGAAGGACCGTCCCGGCCACGACCGCCGCTATGCCATCGACCCGACCCGCATCACCAACGAACTGGGCTGGCAACCGGCCCATGGCTTCTCCGCTGGCCTAGGGGCCACCGTGCGTTGGTATCTCAGCAACCTCGACTGGTGTGAGGCGGTGCGCCAACGGGCCGGCTATGACGGCGGGCGGATTGGCACCACTTGAGCAGACCTACTTGAGCAGACCTGCCTTGCGCAGCTGGGCATCAAAGCCGGGGGTGTGGTTGGGGTCGGGGAAGCCAATGCGCTTCTTTTCGCTCCGAAGGAACGCCTGGGCCTCAGCCACCGTGAGCTTTTTGTCTTTCACTGCCTTGAGCAGTTCCTGGTCTCGCATTTTCAGGAAACCAGGCTCATCGCTGGTTTTGGTGAAGCTGAGGCCCTTGTAGCTAACGGTGTTGGGACCGACTACAGGGTTCAGTTCCGAGGGATTGGGGGAGCAGGCGCTGAGGGTGACGGCCAAGGCGATCACCATTATCCGGAGGGCTCTTGTCATGGGAGACAGGGCTGTTCGCGGTCAATTTAGGGCGCCTCTGGCAAGATATCGAGGCTTTCGGGGCGCTGGAGCTCTGCTCGCGCCGGGGCGTCAGTTAGGAATGTTGTGTGGGAAGGGTGCAACGGTGGGTGCCAGCAGAGAACCCTGGGGTTTCAGCTTGATCGTTAATGGCCACCGGGAGGGGCCCCTGCTGGCGGCGGCGCTGGCCAGCGTGGAGGAAGCGGCTTCGCCGCTGGTGGCGCGGGGAATACCGGTGGAACTGATCCTTTGCCTGGATCGTCCCGACCACTACACCCTGGCGGTGGCCAAAATCCTGCGGCAACGGGCCCGCTGGCCCTTTCGCCTATTGCGCCTAAATCACGGTGATCTCGCCCTGGCCCGCAACAGTGCGGTGCGGGCGGCGCGACAGCCCTGGCTGGCCTTCCTGGATGGCGATGACCTCTGGGCCGCCAACTGGCTTGAGGCCGCCCTGGCGCTGCTGCAGTGCGAGGAAACACCAGAGCAGCTGATCCTTCACCCCCGCTACAACGTTTACTTTCCGGAACCTGGGGTGCTGGTGTCGCCAGACCAGGGGGAACTCGCTGACCCCCTGGGGGTGCTGCTGGCCGACAACCTCTGGACCGCCCTTTCCTTGGCCCATCGCCGGGTGTATCACCGCTATCCCTATTGCCAAAATCGCTTGCAGGAGGGTTTCGGCTATGAGGATTGGAACTGGAACCTCCGTACTGTGGCCGCAGGTTTGCAGCACCGGGCAGTGCCAGACACCTGTCATTTCCTGCGACGCCAGCCCCAGTCCCTCGGCCAACGCAGCCAAGCCCTGGGGGTACTGGTAACCCCGCTTACATGAGCGACCCCCGCGCCACCGTGGCCCCCTCCCAGCCGGGGGAGATCTGGCTATTCCATGGCTCCAGCTATCGGGCGGCCCTGGCGGAGCCGCAGCGCTTGGAGTTGGCGGCTGCCAGCGAGGAAGAGTTGCTGCAGCACTGGCTGGAGCAGGGCCTGGCCCAGGGGCTGAGCCCCAGTCCCCGCTTTGGGGCGGAGTACTACCTGGCCTCCAATCCGGATGTGGGGGCGGCAGGCCTAAACCCCTGGCTGCATTGGTGTGAGTACGGGGCCCAGGAAGGCCGCTTACCGCACCCGGCTTTTCCCAGGGCGTTAATGCAGGGCCGTTCGGGCCCAGCGGCCCTGCGGGCCTGGATTGCTGAGGTGGGGGAGACCCCGCCGGAATTGAAGTGTTTAGAGCCGTTGTGGCGGCGGGCCCTGGCGATTGAGCCCTTGCTGGGGCGACTGCAATGGCAGGACCAGCTGCAGGGCCAGTTGCTGTCTGATCAGGCTTACAAAGGCACGTTCCGGGCCAGTCATATCTGCCGGATCCGGGCCCTGGTGCCCCAGCTGCGCCGCTTGGTGTTGCTGCCCCAGCTCGACCTTGGCGGCGCCATCCGGGTGGCATCCCATGCGGCGCAGTTGGCGGCGCAATTAGATGGCGGCGAGGGCACGTTGCTGCTCTGCACCGATGGCAGCGACCGGGGGGCGGCCGCTTGGTTTGCCGGGGCTGGGTTGATCTATGGCCTCCAGGATGATCCGCTGCTGGCGTTAGACCGTGAGCAAGCGGCACTGCTGGTGGCGCAGTTGATTTCGGGGCTGCAGCCCGCCCAGGTGCTGCTGGCCAATAGCGCTGCGGGCTGGGATGCCTTGGCCCGTTGGGGGCCGCAGTTGAGCCGTTGCAGTTCAATCACCGCCCAGCTCAATTGCCGCGATTACGGATCGGGGGGGGTGCCCTTGGGGGGCTATGCGGATGATCAGTTGCGCAAGGCCCTGCCCCAGCTGGAGGCGGTGTTGTTTGACCACCGCCGTTTTGCCGATCAGTTGGTGCAGCAGTTCGCCCTGCCGGCGGCCGAGGCGCGCAAGCTGAAGCTGCAATATCAGCCGGTAACTACAGCAACGGCCCTGGAGCAATGGGGGCCGGCGGTGCTTTGGGCGGGGCGACTGGTGGAACAGAAACGGCCGGAGCTGCTGGCGGCGGTGGCAGGACTGTTGCCGCACAGGTGCTTTGAACTGTGGGCCCCTGGCCGGGAGCTGGAGGACTGGCGCGATTGGGGGCTGGAGCTGCCGAATGTGCATTGGTGTGGAGCGTTTACGGCGGTGGACCAGCTGCCGCTGGAGCGTTACGGCGCCTATTTGCATACGGCGGCGTTTGAGGGAATGCCGAATTTGGTGTTGGAGCTGGGGGCCCGGGGTATGCCGGTGGTGGCCAGTGATGTGGGTGGGTTGTCGGAATTGTTGAACCGTGAAAATGGCTGGTTGGTGAATACCAGCACAGGGGATCTAGGGGCCCAGGCGGGGCGGCTGGCGGGGGCGCTGGAGCAATTGTTTGGCGACCCGGCCCAGGCCCGCCAGCGGGGGCTGGCCCTGCAGGAGAAATTGCGGCAGCAGCACAGCCCCGAGGTCTTTGGCGCTGGGGCGCCGGCGTTGAGTGGTTTCTTTAGGCCGATTAGGGGGCGGGCTGGTTGAGGAAATGGGTCACGGTGCCCAGGAGTAGTTCTTGGAGTTGCTGACGGCTGCGGCTTTCACTGGCGACATCGTTGTCACTGAATTCCTCGCCACTGAATTCTTCGCCACTGAATTCCTCCAGTTTGGTGATGCTGAAATGCACCCACTCGGGGCTTTCTTCGATAACGCTGGTGGTGGTTTTTACTTCTAAACCAGCCTCAATGCTGATCCGTTCGCCTTGGTTCCAGAGGATCGGACGACCGTCGGCGGTGTCGATATTGAACTGATGCAGGCCGTGGTATTGGGCGTTGAGGCCTTCATTGCGTTTGTGGGAACAGATCAAGAGGCCGCCAAGCCGCACCACCCGCAGCATTTCGTTGAGGGAACGGATCGGATCAAAGGAATGGTCGAGGGCGTTGTTGCAGGTGATCACATCGATGCTGGAGGGGGCATAGAAGCTGGAGAGGTATTCGGCCAGGGCAAAGCTGGGCGGATTGGGGATCGGGATGCCGTGGCGGCTAAAGGCCTGTAGGTAGGCGGGGGCGAGGGGATCGCAGGTGTGCACCCGGATCAGCAAATCTTCTGGTGATTGGTGGCCCACCTTGGTGAGGGGGCCGGAACCCACATCAAGGACCTCCAGCTGGGTTTTGCCAAGGCTGCGGCCGTGGGCCACCACCCGGTCTTGTACTGGGGTGGCTGGGTTAGTGCGTTCGGCATGGTGGGCCGGGTTGGGGGCACCTTTGGATTCGGCCCAGTAGGACCAGAACTCAAGCTCCTCATGGAGGTTTGCGGCCCAGCGGAAGAAGGCCGTGGAGAAGCTTGGGGAGGTCATAGGCTGCTCAGTAACTGGTGCACACCGCCGAAACCTTAAACCTGTAGCCATGCCCTGCACACCTGATCGTTCGCTGTTGTTTATCCATATCCCCAAAACAGGGGGCTCCAGCATTGAGCAAGCCCTGGGGATGTATGGCCCATGGGAGCTGGAAAACCAGGAGATCCTGTTTGGCCTAATCCAATCAGCGGAGCTGCTGGCCCATGGTTGGGGCAGCGCCTTTTTGCAACACCTGGGCTGGCAGGAGTTGCAACAGCAGTGGGATTTCAGTGGGGCCGAACGTTTTGCGGCGGTGCGTAATCCTTGGGCCAGGTTTGCTTCTGTGTACACCAATACCGACACCAATCTCAAGGAAACAGCTCGGCTCCAGGGCCTGGAGTTGGAGGGACTCAGCTTTGAGGAGTTTGTGGATGCTACGGAGCAATTGGAACATGCTCATTTGCGACCGCAGCTTGATTATTTAGTGGCGGCTGATGGTGAATTGGCTGTTAAAAATCTGCTGCGCACTGAACAATTGAATGCCGATTTCCAGCTGTTATGTAAACAGTTGGGACTTGAGCTGGAGCTGCCTTGGGTGCACCGTTCTTCGCCCCGTAGTCAGTCCTTTGAAGAGCTCTATAGCCCGGCCAGTTGGCAGCGGATTGGCGAGCGCTATGCCATGGATGTGGAAAGGCTGGGTTATGGAGCTTTTGCCTGATGGGCAGCACTGTTGCGCTGGGCTGGGCTGGCAAGTGTTGTTATGGCCGTTTTTAGCTTCTGTACAGCCTGTACGGAACACAGCAGCCCAGCGCACCACTGACTCAGGTGCTGAGCTTGCTGCTGAGCGAGATCAATCCACTGGAATCACCACCAGCTGCTCGGCGCGGGCCTGGGGCACTAAATCCAAGGAAATGCGCGCATCAAAGCTCACAAACCGCCCGCCCTGGGCAACCGCCACAGCTAACAGGTAGGCGTCGGTGACCTGACGCGGCCCCAGCAGCTGACGCCAATTCACGACTGTCTCAGCGAGCAGGCTGATGCCGCCAGGCCAGAAGTGATGGCTGGGGTGGCTGCAGGCTTCGGCGAACCGTTCGGCTACTTCAGCGACAGGTCTGTGGTTGGGATAGGCGGGTTGGGAGAGGATGCGCAATACGCCGTTTTGGGTCACGGGGCAGCTGGCCCAACCCGTCTCCAGCTCGCGTTCGAGCCAACGCCGCGCAGAGGCATGCATCACGTGATCGGCATCCAGCAAGGCGATGATCACGTTGATGTCAAGCAGGGCGCGCATCAGATGCCCTCCTGATCGCGAATGGCCTCCACCTGGTCGTTGCTTACTAGCTGATGGGCAGCGCTGCTGAAGGGCCGAAAGCCAGCCACAGCTGCCTCAGGCTGGGTTGCAGGGGCCTGAGCGCCTCCTCCGACCAGGGCCTGCCGCAACAGCCGTGACACCACCTGCCCAGCCGAGAGCCGTTGCCGGCGGGCGAGCTCCTTGGCCGCCTGCAGCACATCGTCGTCTAGATCGAGAGTCGTTCGCATGATGCGCTGATGCGCAAACATCAGCGCATCATAGGTGGCGCGCCATCAGAGCTGCCCGCCCGGTTCCTGCCGATCAATGCGGTTCTGCTCGGCCAACAGGGCGAGAAAGGCGTTCAGTCTGGAGCGGTTGAGTTTGGAGGGATCGAGCTGGACTCGGGCGCTGAGCAGAGCAGCGCCGCGGAGGAGAGCAATTCCCTGCCCCTGGCGTTGAGTTTCCTCAGCCTGGCGTTCACGAGCCTCAGTTGCTCGGTCTCGCTCCTCAGCAGCCTCATGCGCTGCTCGTAGCCGGGATCGCGACGCCAGTTGAGCATCGATAGCCACAACCGCCAGCGAGGCAACGATGAGCCAGATGCCCCATTGCTGGTTGAGATAAATGGTGCTGCTGAAGAGGTTGACATGGTCGTAGGAGCTGTAGAGAGCAATAAGACCGATCACAAGGCCGCCAATGGCCTCAATCCAGCCCTGGCAGTCGAAGCCGAGCAGCATCCAGCTCGGGCCTTTTGATTCTGGCGCAACTTCAGCGCCGTTGCTGGCGGAGCTACCAGCTCCGGTAGGCGCGTTTTCGGAATCAGCCTCGGCCAAAAAGCTCGCCGCACCTAGCTCGCATCAGCATAGTACATGTGTTCGCCTCGGGCAAGCCCCAATTTCGCCCCCCTTTCCCCAGGCAGCTCACGGACCTAGGGCCGGAGTCTCTCCACAGCAGTAAACAAGTTCCGTACGGACCGTACAGAACCCAGAAACGTCGCGGAGCAATCACCAAGCGCAGCTGCCCCCCTACGGCCCCAACACCAGCACTTTCAGCTCCTCCAACGACGAAGAAGCCCAGGCATCAGCCGATTTTGGGCGCCAGTCCCTGGGGTGCTTATGGGCGATGATGGATTCAACCTATTCGCGGCGCTGAAGCTTGCTCGCGCTCGAATGGGGCTGAACCAGGGAAATGGTGTGGCTGTGGGGTGTTTGGCCTCTGCATACCAGCCATAAGCTGCACGGGCAGATAGGCCTCAGCTGCTCGGTCTCGCTCCTGCTCTCGACGCCTGGATCCCGCCGCCGGCTTGATCGGGCCTTGGCGGTAGAGGCCCAGGAAGGGCCTGGGTAACTGGCTGCGCAACTAGCCAATTTCGCCGTCAGGACAATCCCCAGAAGCAATCACGGCAAAGGCGCCCACGGCATCTTCCGCCAGTAAGGGCAAATAGGCAGTCAGTCTGGAGCGGTTGAGTTCGGAGGGATCGAGCTGGACTCGGGCACTAAGCAGAGCTGCGCCGTGGAGGAGAGCTGCGCCGCAGAGAAGAGCAATCCAGCTCGGGCCTTTTGATTCTGGCGCAACTTCAGCGCCGTTGCTGGCGGAGCTGTTCGCCTCCGGCGAGGCCCAATTTCGCCCCCTTTTCGCCAGGCAGCTCACGGACCTAGGGCCGGAGTCTCTCCGCAGCAGTAAACAAGTTCCGTACGGACCGTACAGAACCCAGAAACGTCGCAGAGCAATCACCAAGCGCAGCTGCCCCCCTACGGCGCAAACGCCGCCTTAAGCAAATCCTTCAAGCCCCAATAGGGCGGGATTAAAGGTGAGCAGCCGGCGTCGTGGGGCTCTTGCCGTGGTGAAGGTCGCCGCAGGCCAGGCCCAGAAAGTAATACCCCATGACGGCGCGTATGATGCGTGCAAGCAAAGGCACTGCTCGTGGCCCTTCTCACCGTGAAGCTCACCCCTGAACTTGAGGCTCAGCTCCAGAGCCGCGCGTCCCAGCAGGAGCTGAGCAAATCAGAGCTCGTCCGTCGTGCCCTGTGGGCTTATCTCACGCAACAGCCCTGCTCTGCGCCGAAACAACGCCTCTCGGCTCTGGATCAGGTTGCCGATCTGGTGGGCATCTGCACCGGCGCACCAGCTGACCTGGCCTCCAATCCTGATCATCTGGCTGGTTTCGGGGAGCGCTGATGCCTGCCGTTCTGCTCGATACAGGGCCTTGGGTGGCTTTGCTCAGTGCGAACGACACCCATCACGCCTGGGCCAAACAGCAATTCGCCAGCCATCCAGGTCCATTCATTACCTGTGAGGCTGTGGTGGCAGAAGCCTGTTTCCTGCTGGCACGCTCAGGCTTTGATCCCACGCTGCCTCTGGTCTTTATCGAACGGGGTGTTGTGCAGCTGCCGTTTTCGTTGCAGGAACAAATCAGCACGGTGCAACAGTTGTTCAGGCGCTACAACAACGTGCCTGCATCCCTGGCAGACGCATCGTTAATCAGGCTCAGCGAACTGATCGATCCCTGTGAGTTGCTCACACTGGACAGCGACTTCAGGGTGTATCGCCGCCATGGCCGCAAGCTGATTCCCCTCATTTGCCCGTAGAAGCCGCTCCGCCACCTGGGCTCAACCTGAGCACTCATAACTCTGAGCAATTCCCTGCCCCTGGCGTTTAGTTGCCTCAGCTTGGCGTTCTCGAGCTTCAGCTGCTGTTCGCGCATCCTGGATTCTTCGATTCTCCTCTCCAAGCCTGGATCGCGACGCCAGTTGAGCAACTGCTGAGCAGAAGCCTTTGGCTACGATAACCACAACCGCCAACGGGGCAACGATGGGCCAGACGCCCCATTGTTGGTTGAGGTGGATGCTGCTGCTGAAGAAGTTGACATGGTCGTAGGAGCTGTAAAGAGCAATTAGGCCGATAACAAGGCCGCTGATTAGCGGCAGGCCTCCCTGGCCAACCTGGCTTAGCATAGTACATCTGTTCGGTTAGCGGGCCATTCGTGCGCCGAATCGTTCACTGCCGTCGTGCCCAAGCGCAGCGGCCCCCCCTACGGCGCAAACGCCGCCTTAAGCAAATCCTTCAACTCCCAATAGGGCGGCGGCGCCACGGAAATTGCCCGCAACCGCTCCGGCTCAGCAAATAACCCCAACACCAGCTCTTCCAGCTCCTCCAAGGAAGAAGCCCAAAACACATCAGGCCGCTCCGCCAGGGCCCGGTGGTCCCCCACCAAGCCAGGGTCACCAAACACCACTTGGGGCACCCCAGCGGCCATCACCTCAAAAAAGCGATGGTTGAGGTCGTGGTTGAGGGGCACATTCAGCACCAGGGCGTGCTGGGCGTAGAGGGCAGCGGCTTCCTCAGGGCTGGAAGTGGTGGCATGGCGAAAGGGCAACCGCCCGCGGGCCTGCAACCCAACCACCAGTTCCCGGCGGAGGGGATGGTGCGGCCCAAGGCTGCCCACATGTAACAACTGCAGCAGGGGCCGCTCAACGGGCACGGCGCCGGGGTAACGAAAGAACGTGGGCGGCAGACAACGCACCGGCACCCGTAGCCGCTGACGCACCTCAGCAACTAGGGCGGGATTAAAAGTGAGCAGCACGGCGTCGTGGGGTTCGGCCTCTAGGTAGGCGGCGAGCACCTCAATGGGGTTGCTGCCGTGGTGGAGATCACCGCAGGCCAGCAACCGCGGCCCAGGCCAATGGCGCAGCCCGCGCAGGGGGGGGCGGAGCGCCGCCTGGCTTACGAACACCCAAGGCCTGTTATTGGTGCTGCACGAAAGCCGCGGTAGCCTGGCTGATGTTGTCGTCTCTGGCCATGGCTTCCACGCTGCATCCGCCCGCCATCAAGCTCGTTGGCAGCAATGGCCAGATCTCTCTGGGCAAGCAGTACGCCGGCCGCCATGTTCTGGTGGAAGAGCCCGAGCCGGGTGTCTGGATCGTTCGCACCGCCACAGTGATTCCAGACAATGAGCGCTGGTTGCACGAACCCGCTGCCGCCGCAGACCTGCAGGCTGCGATGGCCTGGTCCGCCAGCCACCCACCAGCGGATGCCGATCTGGATGCAACCCTCACGCGCCTCGGCCGTGACGAAGCCTGAAGGCCCCATCAGGTTGGATCTAAACAATCCGGTGTTTCAAGAGCAGCTGCTCACGCTGCAGAAGGCCGAGCGCCATGGGGCACTCGATACCCTCAACAAGATCCGCCAGCTCACCTGGAATCAGCTCTATCGCGACCCGGGTATTAAGTGGGAGAAGATCACAAGCATCAAGCCCTCTGCTGGAATCGATGCCGTTTACTCTCTGCGGATCAGCCGTTCACGCAGGGCAACGGCCCATCGCGAGGGTGAGTACATGCGGCTACTCACAATTGCCCCTGATCACGACGCGACCTACGGGAAAAAATGATGCCTGCGACCCAAGCTCTTCTCTTCTGTGTACCCAAGGCGGAGATCAGCGGGCCAGGCCCAGAAACACCAGCAACGAACGGTTGAGCGGCCATGGCCCATAGTTCCCCGCGCTTCCAACAACGCTTGCTCAGCTTGGAACAAGCACGAAGCGCAGCGGCCCCCCCTACGGCGCAAACGCCGCCTTGAGCAAATCCTTCAACTCCCAATAGGGCGGCGGCGCCACGGGAATTGCCCGCAACCGTTCCGGCTCAGTAAATAACCCCAACACCAACTCTTCCAGTTCCTCCAACGAAGAAGCCCAAAACACATCAGGCCGCTCCGCCAGGGCCCGGTGTTCCCCCACCAAGCCCGGATCACCAAACACCACTTGGGGCACCCCAGCGGCCATTACCTCAAAGAAGCGATGGTTGAGGTCGTGGTTGAGGGGCACATTCAGCACCAGGGCGTGCTGGGCATAGAGGGCAGCTGCTTCTTCCGCACTGGCGGTGCTGGCATGGCGAAAGGGCAACCGCCCGCGGGCCTGCAACCCAACCACCAGCTCCCGACTGCGGGGATGGTGGGGCCCAAGGCTGCCCACATGCAACAACTGCAGCAGGGGCCGCTCAACGGGCACGGCGCTGGGGTAACGAAAGAACGTGGGCGGCAGACAACGCACCGGCACCCGCAGCCTCTGACGCACCGCAGCAACTAGGGCTGGATTAAAGGTGAGCAGCACGGCGTCGTGGGGTTCGGCCTCTAGGTAGGCGGCGAGCAGCTCAATGGGGTTGCTGCCGTGGTGGAGATCACCGCAGGCCAGCAGCCGCGGCCCAGGCCAATGGCGCAGCCCGCGCAGGGGGGCGGACCGCAACAGGAAGGGTCGCTGTAGTGGAGCAACACAGCACGGCGATCAAGTCCGCGCTGCTGAAGTACTGCCAGCAGGGCCTCCACGCTGGGCGGCGTATCCATGGCGGGGCCGGCCTGGATTAGACCGGGCTGTTGCCAGAGGGGTTGGAAGGGTCCGTAGTGGAAGAGCAGGGCGGGAACGGTTATGACTGAGATGCCCCTAGCCGAAAGGAGTAGATCTGATGGAAGCCATAAAGTGCAAAGTTATCCATTGCAATCTATGAGATGGGCTTGATTAGGTCTCTGCTACCCCAGGGCGATGGTAATTGGTGATGAGGTTTTATTAGGGTTCGATTATAATGGTTGAAGCAGGCTACGAACCGATCGCTTTGATTGGCGGCAATATCTTTGCTATTCCTCAGCCCAGCAGCCCAGCCGTCATGCTATTTGGCTGAGGGTATGAATCCCCAACTCGAACGCCGCCGCCTGCTATCTGATCCATATCCCAGCCCAAGGCCAGCTTTGTTTCTAGATCGCGATGGTGTGCTGATTCAAGACAAGCATCACCTCTGCGACCCCGAAAATGTGGAACTTTGCCCCGGCGCCCAGCTTCTGCTGGAGCAAGCTCACCAGCAGGGCTGGCCCGTGGTGGTGATCACCAATCAGTCCGGCATTGCGCGCGGCTATTTCGATTGGGATGCCTATGAACGGGTTAATGATCGCCTACTTGAGCTGCTCGGATCTGCAGCTCCAGTGGCAGCTATCTATGCCAATGGTCATGGACCGGAGGCCCAGCCAATCAGCTGGCGTAAGCCCAGCCCAGCGATGCTGTTGGCCGCAGCCGAGGATCTCAATCTAAATTTAAGGCAATCTCTGCTGATCGGCGACCGTCTTTCGGATCTGGAGGCAGGCGCGCGCGCCAATTTACCTTTGCTGGCCCATGTGCTCAGTGGCCACGGCCAACGAGAACGACCTGCCGTGGAGCAATGGGCCGGCGAATGTGCCCATAGCACAAGCGATAACCTCGACTTTGAGCTTGTGTTGCTTGAGTCTCTGCTCAACTTTCAGCCAAACCTACTTGGTATGCAGGCTTAATCCACCCCATGAAGTCCACCACTACGGATGTACTGATTGTTGGTGGCGGCATAGTTGGTCTCTGCGTCGCCCACCAACTCTTAGAGCGCCAGATAACACGCAGCATCACGATTATCGATAAGGAACCCGAACTGGGCCGCCACAGTTCCGGTCGCAACAGCGGCGTTTTGCATGCCGGGCTCTATTACAAACCTGAATCCCTTAAAGCGCAGGTGTGTGTGGCTGGGGCTAAGCGCCTACGGACTTGGGTGGAGGAGCGCGGTCTGCCGATCAACCCCTGCGGCAAGGTGATAGTGCCGCCGCGGGCTGAGCTGGATGGCCAGCTGGAGCTGCTGGCTGAACGCGGCCGGGCCAACGGTGCCACGGTGGAATTTTGGGACGAGCAGCAGCTCCATGAACTGATCCCTGAGGCACGCACCGCCAGTGGCCGGGCCCTGTGGAGTCCGAACACTGCTGTGGTGAAACCACTCCGGGTGGTGCAAAGGCTCAAACAGGAGCTGCAGCAGTTGGGGGTGCGGCTAATTACGGCTGCTGCTGGCTGGCGGGTTCAGCCGGAACAATGCAGCCTCAGCCTTGCCGATGGCAGCAAGCTGACCTACGGCCATCTTTATAACTGCGCCGGCCTTCAGGCTGATCGGGTGGCCCATCAATTTGGGGTGGGGCGCCATTACAGCCTGCTGCCCTTTAAGGGTCTCTACTGGCAACTGAAGCGCAACAGCCCAATCCAACCGTGCAGCAACCTCTACCCAGTGCCTGATCTGAGCGTGCCGTTCCTGGGGGTGCATTTCACCCCCAGTGCCGATGCCACGCCGCTGGTGAGCATTGGCCCCACTGCCACCCCAGCCTGGGGCCGCGAGAACTATCGTGGGCTAGAGGGCATCGAACCGGCCATGGCCGCCGCCAATCTGGCCCTGCTAGCTCGTCAGTACCTGGCTAATCGCGGCGGTTTCCGGCGCTATGTGCATGAGCAGGCTTTTCTGGCCCTGCCACCGCTACTGCTCAAGGCGGCCCAAGAACTGATCCCGGCAGTGCGGGCCGAGCATCTGGAGCTGAGCCAGAAGGTGGGGATCCGTTCCCAGCTGTTCAACCACAGCAGCCAGCGCCTAGAAGACGACTTCCTTTGCCTGCCTGGTCCAGCCAGCACCCATGTGCTCAATGCCATCTCACCGGCCTTTACGGCCAGCTTTGCTTTGGCAGACCTGATCCTTGATGGACGATGATGAGCAGGTCTTGTTCGTGGCGCTGAGGCTTGCCCGCGCTCGGCGGGAATCTGCTGCAGGGATGCTGTGCCTATCGATACGCTGCAAGCTGATCAGGCATTGATCAAGCCGCTCCGTGCCCTGCTGCTTGCTGCCGGTTTCGGCACGCGGTTGCGGCCGCTGACGCTGGATACTCCTAAATGTCTGGTGCCCGTAGGGGGGCAGCCATTGCTGGCCCATTGGCTCCAGCAGCTGGAACTTATTGGCACAGATGCTGCGCTGGTGAACACCCACTACCTGGCTGATCAGGTCGAGAAATTTTTAGCTGGCTGGCACCAAGGCTCGATGACGCTCCAGCGCAGCCATGAGCCCAGCCTGCTGGGCACCGCAGGCAGCTTGCTGGCCAATCGCACTTTCTTTAGAGGCTGCACCGGCTTGTTGATCCACGCCGATAACTTCAGTCAGGCTGATTTAGGCCAACTGCTAGCTGCCCATCGCCGGCGCCCGGCGGGCTGCTTACTCACGATGCTCACCTTCACAAGCCCTCGGCCGAGCAGCTGCGGCATCGTTGAAACCGATGGCGATGGGGTGGTGGTGGGCTTCCACGAAAAGATCGATAATCCGCCTGGTGACCGAGCCAATGGGGCGTTGTATGTGTTTGATCAGTCGTTCCTAGATTGGCTGCTCATAAATCACCCAAATGCCAGCGACTTCAGCACCGAAGTGCTGCCGCACTGTCTGGGTCATATCTATGCCTGGCACACAGATCTTCCTTATATAGACATTGGTACCTCAGAAGCGCTGGCGGAAGCCGAAGCAATTTGCAGCGAGTTAGCTACAGCATCCTCCTTTCATAACCCTGAATGACTCTTACCCTTTCCACTTTTGGCTTGCGGGCCCGCGATTATCTCGATCGACTAAACAGTTGCTTTAGTGGCCTAATCCTCGATCAGATTGAGACCATGGCCCATGATTTGCGGGCTGCCTGGGTAGAGGGGCGCCAGGTGTATATTTGCGGTAACGGAGGCAGTGCCGCCAATGCGATGCACATGGCCAACGATTTTCACTATGGCATTGGTGCCTGCGGCCCGGGGCCAAAACTGCCGGGGCTACGGGTGGAGGCTCTACCAGCTAATGCAGGCTTGATCACTTGTTTGGCAAATGATACGGGATATGCCAACATTTATTCCCACCAGATTGAGGTGAAAGGTCGCCCAGGCGATTTATTGATTGTGCTTTCCGGCAGTGGCAATTCCGCCAATGTGGTAGAAGCCCTTGAAACCAGCAAGCGCATGGGCTTACGAAGCTACGCAATCTTGGCCTTTGGCGGCGGCAAGTGCCGTGATCTGGCTGATCTGCCAATCCATTTCAAGATTGATGATATGCAGATAGCTGAAGATACTCAGCTGGTGGTGGGCCACCTTTGCATGCAATGGTTGAATACCAACAAACCCGAGCAAATTTGAGCAGCTTTGCAATTTACTTTCTGAGTAATTGATGCCAGTTGTTTCTGTATTTTTTGGAATTGTTATTAGGATGTGGCATGATGACCATCCGCCACCACATATTCATGTATCTTATCAGGGGTTTGAGGCGATGGTAGAAATTGGCACAGGTAGGATCAGTAAGGGGAAGTTGCCAGCCAAGGCATCACAGCTTATTGCAGCCTGGTGCAGTGCCCATTATTCTGAGCTTATGGCTAACTGGGAAAGAGGTCAGAGCTTTGAGCCTATGCAAATGATTCAAGGAGCTGATTATGATTAGGCTTGTGAATGCTAAAGTCTGCGATGATCTTAGGATAGCAATTGCTTTTTCAGATGGCTCTGAGGGCGTTTTTAATGTTCAGAGTTACCTTGCGGGTAAACACGGATCGCTTTTGGAACCCCTTAAGGACAAGGCATTTCTGAAGCGTTGTTTTATAGATGCCGGCGCTCTTTGCTGGCCAAATGGGCTAGAGCTATCTCCGTTGCGCTTGCATGAGATTGTGGTTGCCAATTCTAATCTTGATGTAGCAAGTATTTAATTAGACCAAATCTAAGGCAAAAATCATGGCCGAGATCGATTTCATGAGCGTGCTCCACAAGAGCACCAAGCGAGACTATCTGGCGCGAGTGAATGATCCAGAATACCCCAAGGCCAAGGCTGCAGCGCTAGCCAAAAAATTTGACTTTGACTATTGGGATGGTGACAGGCGGATTTGCTACGGTGGTTACCGCTATATGGAAGGCCGCTGGGAGAAGGTGGCCAGGGCGATAGCAGAGCATTACCAGCTGCCACCTAATCCAAAGATTCTTGATATCGGTTGCGGCAAGGGCTTTTTGCTCTACGACTTTCTCAAGGTCATCCCAGATGCCGAGGTGCAAGGTATAGACATATCACCTTATGCAATTGCCAACAGTAAAGAGGAGATACGTGATCGCCTTCAGGTGGGAAGTGCAACACTGCTGCCTTGGCCCGATAATCACTTTGATCTAGTAATTTCAATCACTACTCTCCACAATCTGCATTCATTCGAATTGGATCTGGCCTTGCGAGAAATGGAGCGCGTTGGCAAAACGAACAAATACCTATGCGTTGAGAGCTATCGCAATGAGAATGAAAAAGCCAATCTGCTTTATTGGCAAGTTACCTGTGAAGCCTTTAATAGCCCTAAGGCTTGGCAGTGGTGGTTTGACCAAACTGGCTACAGCGGCGACCACTCCTATATCTACTTCGAATGAGCATTAAAACCATGCAGGCCGCCATCCTGGTGGCCCTGAATCAGCCTTTAGTAGTAGATACGGTCGGGCTGCCATCTGAGTTGGGTGTTGGCCAGGTGCTGGTGAAGCTGCATGTGAGTGGCATCTGCGGTTCCCAACTTGGTGAAATATCTGGGGTTAAGGGGCCTGATCGCTATCTGCCCCACCTTATGGGTCACGAAGGCAGCGCCACCGTGCTGGAGGTGGGTCCAGGGGTGAAACAAGTTAAGCCTGGTGATCTGGTTGTGCTGCACTGGCGGAAGGGCGCTGGCATCCAGGCTGATCCTCCCCAATATCGATGGCGCGGGGAAGCTCTTAATGCTGGCTGGGTTACCACCTTCAACAGCCATGCGGTGGTGAGTGAAAATCGCTGCACTCCGATTCCAGCTGATACTGATTTAGAAGTAGCTGCCCTGTTTGGCTGTGCGGTTACTACTGGTTTTGGAGTAGTGGAAAACAACGCCCAGGTGCGTATTGGTGAGTCTGTAGTTGTGTTTGGAGCCGGTGGTATTGGACTCAATATCATCCAAGCCTCAGCACTGGTATCGGCGTGGCCGATCATTGCGGTTGATCTATTTGATGGCCGGCTGGAATTGGCCAAGCGCCTTGGAGCCACCCACATAATAAATAGCAGCAATGCCGATGCCGCTTCAGACATTAAAGAGGCTTTGGCTGGTTGGCCCCTAGATGTATTTATCGATAACACCGGTTCACCGGCGGTAATAGAGCTGGGCTATCAACTCACCGATGCCGAAGGCCGGGTGGTGCTGGTGGGGGTACCGCGTAAGGGGGCAGATATCACAATTCATTCGTTGCCGCTGCACTTCGGTAAGCTGCTAAGTGGATCCCATGGCGGTGAGTGTGAGCCTGCGAAAGACATACCCCGTTACCTAAATTTGCTGAAGCAAAAACGCTGGAACGCAGATGGCTTGATCACTGCCCGCTATCCGCTGGAGCGCATTAATGAGGCCATTGAGGCAATGCGCACAGGGGCCACAGCAGGCAGGGTGTTAATCACTTTATGACCACATTCCCTGTAAATACTCCTTTGATCCCATTGGCCCAGGCCCAGGGGCTAGAGGGTTGTGTACTCACCTACGGGCATTTCAGCACGATCCATCCGGGGCATATCCGTTATCTCAAGCACGCCTCAAAACAGGGCGATCGCTTGGTGGTGGCGTTGGTGGGAGATGGGCCAGCCAATCAGCGGTCACGCTTTCAATTCAGCCAGCAGGAACGGGCTGAGGGGCTCACGCTACTGCCGATGGTGAATGCGGTGCTGCTACTGGCTGATGAAGAACTGCCCGAGGTCGTGAGCCAGCTGCAGCCCGGGGTGCTGGTGCTGGGGAAGGAGTTTGAACACAGCCCAGAGCCGCTGATTCGTAGGGCGATTGCAGAGATGCGCAGTGCCGGTAAGGCGGTGCAGTTTCATGCGGGCGATATTAATTATGCCAGCGCTGAGTTGTTATCCAATTCCGAAGGGGAGCTGGTAGACCAACGGCGAAACCAGTTTCGTTTGGCCTGTCGCCGCCAGGGGCTCAGCCTTGATGGCTTGCTAGAGGGTATGCAGGCTTGGCGCCACAGCAACTTGATCGTGCTGGGCGACACAATCGTGGATCAATATGCCGCCTGTGAAGCTGTTGGCATGAGCGCAGAAGCACCGGTGGTGGTGGTGCGGGAGTTGCAAAAACGCAATTTCATCGGTGGAGCGGCGGTGGTGGCTTCGCATATCCGGGCCCTAGGAGCCCAATGCCAGTTGTTGAGTGTGGTGGGCACTGATAGCACAGCTGAGCTGGTGCGCCGTGAACTGGCTGAACGCGAGATTGGTGATGGTCTGGTGAGTGATCCCAGCCGACCTACCACCTTCAAGAAGCGCTATTTGGTGGAAAACCAGAAGCTATTTCGCGTTAGCCGCTTGGAAGACCATGGGCTTGATCGCGAGGTGGAAGCTCAGCTGATCACCAAGCTGGAGCAACTTGCGCCGGCGGCTAACGGCATTGTGGTGTCTGATTTTGTTTATGGTGTGGTAACTGATCGATTGCTGGAGCTGTTACGCGAGTTGGCTGCACGCCATGGGCTGATGCTGTTTGGTGATCTGCAGTGCAGCAGCCAGGTGGGTTCGGTAACCCGTTTCCGTAATTTTTCATTGCTCTGCCCCAATGAACGGGAAGCGCGGGTTGCGCTACAAGACAAAGATACGGGCTTGGAGCTATTGAGCCAGCGGCTGATTGCTACTACGGCCAGTGAACGGCTTGTGATGAAGCTTGGTGCCGATGGATTTATCGCTTACGACCGGAATGATGCAGGCGAACTAAGAAGCCAGCCATTCCCTGCATTATGCGCAAATCCATTGGATGTGACCGGAGCAGGGGATTCGCTCTTGGCTGTTATGGCTACGGGCCTAGCCAGCGGCCAGGCGATGATGCCTACAGCTGCATTGGCCTGCTGCATGGCAGCCTTGGCTGTTGAAACCATGGGCAACACCCCCATTGGCGCCGATCGCTTGCGCCAGCAACTCGAAAACCTCCTGAGCAGCTAAACTGTGGTAACAAATGTCTGACGACACCATGGGCAGCAAGTCAGAGCGGCTAACGCTTCGCGTTAGCGATGCGTTTCTTGAAGGGCTTGATGAGCTATCGATCAAGGAAGGCATGTCAAGATCAGACCTGATTCGACGGGCCGTTGCTCTGTATTCCTTTGCGAAGGAAGAAGAGCGGCAGGGTCGCAAGTTGGGTTTCTTCAGCGAGGAAGATAATCGGGATGTTGTTAAACAGGTTATTGCTCTATGAACGACGAGCAGCCAAGGAGCTTGCATCCTTCCACGGTTAAGTTAGACGACCTTGTGAGTGCTTTCGAGAAACTCAAGTCAATTAGTAGTAGCGAATCGCAAAGCCCTGAGGATCGTGCCCACAGACATCGCATTGATTGGCTTATTGCAAGATCAGCAGTTGCATCTGCAAGTTTGGTGCTATTTGTTTCTGCATTTGTTGTGATAAATCCATGGAATAAATATTCGGAAGACTTGCAGCGTGTGGCGGGCAGTGCTCTTCTCTCAATCACAACTGGCTTAATTGGCTATTCTATCAAGCGATAAAAAGATTTAAATAATGTCAAATTCCAGCTTTCTAGTAATTGGCAGCAACAGCTTCAGCGGCGCCCATTTTGTGGCTGGTGCCCTAGCGGCTGGCTACCGGGTTTGGGGCGTGAGCCGATCGGCGGAGCCGGATCCGGTGTTCCTGCCCTATCGATGGCCCCAGCCAGCAACAGGGGAACCACTGGCTGGGGCCCACAATTTTGAGTTTCAAGCGATCGACCTCAACCACCAACTCGATAACCTGTTGGAGCTTGTGGATCGGGTGCAGCCCACCCACGTGGTGAACTTTGCAGCCCAGGGCATGGTGGCTGAAAGCTGGCTTAATCCCACCCATTGGTATCGCACCAATGTGGTGAGCCAGGTGGCATTGCATGATGCCCTGCGCCAGAGCCCCTTCCTGCAGAAATATGTGCATGTAACCACGCCAGAGGTTTACGGCAGCACCGATGGCGGCTGGATCAAGGAACACAATCAGTTTGCCCCTAGTACCCCCTATGCCGTGAGCCGAGCAGCTTGTGATCTGCATCTACTTAGTTTTCATAAAGCCTATGGGTTTCCGGTTTTATTTACGCGGGCTGCGAATGTGTATGGACCCGGTCAGCAGCTCTATCGAATTATTCCGCGCACTTTATTAAGTGTGCGCTCAGGTAAGCCGCTGCAGTTGCATGGCGGCGGCCATTCAGTGCGTGCCTTCATCCATATTGCTGATGTGGTGGCAGCCACGTTGCAGTTGGCCCTAGAGGCAGAACCTGGTGAGTGTTATCACCTCTCCAGCCTCGAAGCCCTGTCGATTCGTGAGCTGGTGCAACATATTTGTATTAAGGCAGGGGTGGATTTTGAAGCGATTGTGCAGGAGGGCGATGAGCGCCTGGGTAAAGACCAGAGCTATTTGCTGGATAGCAGTAAAGTTCGTGAGCGGTTTGGCTGGCAGGATCAGATCAGCCTCGATGCCGGCCTGGATAAGACCCTAGGCTGGGTCGAAAACCACTTTGATCAGCTGCGGCAGCTGCCGTGGCACTACATCCACATGGCATGAAAATCCTTGTTACAGGCGGTTGCGGCTACAAGGGCTCAGTGCTAGTGCCTAAGTTGTTGGCTGATGGCCATGAGGTGATCAGTTTTGATACCCAGTGGTTCGGCAATCACCTTCCCAGCCATCCCAATCTGAAAAACATTCAGGGGGACATCCGCGATACCGATACCATTCCGCTCGATGGGGTGGAGGCAATCATTCACTTGGCCAACATCGCCAACGATCCGGCGGTGGAGCTCAACCCCACCCTCAGCTGGGAAGTGAACGTGCTCGCCGGCCAGCAGCTGGCTGATCGGGCCGTACGGGCTGGCGTGAAGCAATTCATCTTCGCCAGTTCCGGCAGTGTGTATGGGGTAAAGGATGAGCCGAACGTCACCGAAGACCTCCCTTTGGTACCGATCTCGGTCTACAACAAGACCAAGATGGTCGCCGAGCGGGTGTTTCTGTCCTACCAGGATCAGATGCAAGTGCACTGCATCCGGCCAGCAACCGTGTGCGGGGTGTCACCAAGGATGCGGCTTGATGTGAGCGTGAACATGCTCAGCTATCAGGCACTCAAAAACGGCAAGATCACCGTCTTCGGTGGGGACCAGACCCGCCCGAACATCCACATTCAAGATATCGCAGATGTCTACCGCCACTTCTTGGCCCATCCGGAGATCCCCAGCGGCTGCTACAACGCTGGATTTGAAAACATCTCGATTCTTGATATCGCCGAGCGGGTCAAACACATGGTCGGAGCCGAGATCGCGGTGAGCGCTTCTAACGACCCCCGATCCTACCGCCAGGATTCAAGCAAGCTTCGTGCCACAGGATTCGAGCCCAGCCACAGCGTGGCCGATGCCATCGCCGAAATTGCCGAGGCTTTTGCCCAGAACACCCTGCCGGATGGAGATGCCTGCTACACGGTGAAGTGGATGCGGCAGCTCGATCTAGCCACGCCAGTGGAGAAGCCATGATTTCTGCTGCCCCTGGCCAGCCCAACCCGGTGGAACTTTCCGCCACGGCCCTCATCTTGCGTCAGCGGCTCGTGTCCACCTCGGCGGCCGCCAAGATTCCCCATCTGGGATCCTGCCTCTCCTGCGTGGAGCTGCTGGTGGCGCTCTACTGGCAGGAGCTTCACGTCGATCCCGCCAATCCAGAGGATCCCGATCGCGATCGGTTTTTGCTGAGCAAGGGCCATGGGGCGCCGATCCTGTTTCAGGTGCTCGCCGAGCGCGGTTTCTTTCCCCTGGAGCGGCTTGATGATTTCGGCAAGGCCGGCAGCGTGTTCCACGAACACCCACCCAAGCCGGGCTATATCCCTGGCATCGAGGCGGCCACGGGCTCCCTCGGCCATGGTCTGCCGATGGCCCTCGGCATGGCCCTGGCCGCCCGCATCCAGCAACGGCCCAGCCGTTGCTATGCCCTGCTCAGCGATGGCGAATGCAACGAGGGCAGTATCTGGGAGGCGGCCCTGCTGGCTGCCAGCCAAAAGGTGCACACCCTCACGGCGATCATCGACTTCAACAAATGGCAGGCCACCGGCCGCAGCCAAGAGGTGATGGCCCTCGATCCCCTGGCTGCAAAATGGGAAGCCTTCGGCTGGCACGCCCAGGAGATTGATGGGCATGATTTGGCGGCGATCGCGCAAGCCCTAGCGGCCGCCAGGGCGGAGAGAGAACGCCCCAGTGTGATCGTGGCCCATACGGTGAAGGGCAAAGGGGTATCGTTCATGGAAGATAACAATAACTGGCACTATCGCACCCCCAACCCAGAAGAACTGGCCGCTGCCCTCGCTGAACTGGAGGCCGCCTGATGCGCGACGCCTTTGCCAGTGAAATGACCGCCCTCGCCGCCCAGCGGGGTGATGTCACTCTGCTTTCAGGCGACATCGGCAACCGGATGTTTGACCGTTTCAAAGAGGCGGCGCCTGAGCGTTTCCTCAATTGCGGCATCGCCGAGGCCAACATGATGAGCCTGGCGGCAGGCATGGCCCTCAGCGGCCTGAGACCTGTAGTTTACACGATCACCCCCTTCACCACCACCCGCTGCCTGGAGCAAATCCGAGTAGGGGTGGCCTATCACCAGGCGCCGGTGGTGATCGTGGGCACGGGCTCTGGTCTCTCCTACGCCGAACTTGGCCCAACCCACCACTCGCTCGAGGACCTGGCGATCCTGCGCACCCTGCCAGGACTGAACGTGCTGGCTCCCGCCGACAGCGCCGAACTGGTGGCCCAGCTGCGCGAAGCACTCAATGCCCCCCGCCCCACCTACATGCGGATCGGCAAGAAGGGTGAGCCCCAGCTACATGGCCATGATGCCCGGCTGGGCATTGGCAAGGCCAACCTGCTGCGCGATGGCACCGATCTCCTTTTAGTGGGGGTGGGCCCGATCCTCAGCGAAGCGCTCAAGGCCGCCGAGATCCTTACCCCATCGGGCATCTCCATAGCGGTAGCCAGCCTCGGCGGCGTCAAGCCACTGGATGGGGCCTTCCTGGCCGCGATGGCAGAGCGCTTCCCCCGCTGGCTGAGCCTGGAGGAGCACGGCATCACCGGTGGCCTGGGCAGTGCCCTGCTCGAATGGCTTGCTGACCGCGATGGACCGCCAAATCGCCTGCGGCGACTTGGTGTGCCGGATCAGTTTCTGCATGAACTGGGCAACCAGGCCTACACCCGCGGCCAGCTGGGCCTCGATGCGGCAGGCATAGAAAAGTCAATCCGGAACGCGATCAAGGAACAGCGGAAATGACACCAACTACCCCAATCAAGCTAGGTCTCGACTTCGACAACACCATCGTCTGTTACGACGCCGCGATCGCGCTGTTGGCGGAAGAATTGTTCGACCTGCCACCAGAAGTGCCGCGTACCAAGATCGGTTTGCGCGAGCACCTGCGAAGTGAGGGCCGAGAACCGGAATGGACCGCCTTTCAAGGGGAGCTGTATGGGCCCGGCATGCGGTATGCCCAGCCCTTCGAGGGTGCAGTAGAAACGATGGTGGGGCTGGTGGCAGCCGGCTATGAGTTGATTATCGTGAGTCACCGCAGCCGCACGCCCTATTCCGGTAAACCCCATGATCTTCATGCTTTTGGACGCGAATGGATTGCTAATCAGTTACAAAACAAAGGCCTGTTTGGAACGACAGGCAAAAAGAATTCGATACACTTTCTAGAGAGCCAAGCAGAAAAGATCCACATGATTGCAGAGAATAAATTTTACGCTTTCATGGATGATCTTCCCGAAATATTCACGGCCCATACATTTCCTCACCACTTCACACGAAGCATCTTGTTTAGGCAGAGCCACAACAGTCCCACGGCAGAGAAAATAGAAACCATCGCAAGATGGAGTGAGTTGACAGATCTTTTACGACGTGTGGAAAAGTGAAAACAGAAAAAAGACTGCCATCTTTTGCCAATTACTGGGCGGCATCCATGGGAGCAGAAAGATCGGGCATTAAAAGGCTGAATGGAGGAATAAATAATCAAGTATTTCTGTGTACACAGGGTTCCAGTAACTGGGTATTAAAGGGATTTCCAGAAACTAGAAACGGTCAGACAGATCGAATGAAAGCAGAAGTTGAATTTCTTGAATTTGCCGAAGATATTGCACCAAGCTTCACCCCAAGACTGTATCATGCAGACTGGGAACGTCGATACATAGTACAAGAATTTATTGAGGGAGACGCTTTTACTCCAGGCGCAAAACCATCACAAGAGTCAGTTCAAGCGGCTGCTGACTTCTATAAAAAAATTAACTCTAACCACCAACTCGCAAAGCATAAAATAAAGCAAAATGCGTGCGATGGCCACGCAAGCCTAAGAATGCATATTCAAGACGCAAGAAAACGCTTGAACAAGCTGTACCAAACACAACTAGACAAAAACACTGAGAGTGTAGCAAAAAAAGTCCTAAATTCCCTTCGGTCAGATTTTGAAAAGGTGAAGATAGAGACAGAGAATTTAATTGGCAAAGGAAAGGTTCTTGACGAGATACCCACAGCTGAGCTTTGTATTTCACCGAGCGACTTTGGATTCCATAATGCTATACAGAGACCAGAAAACATATGCTTCATCGATTTTGAATATGCTGGCTGGGACGATCCCGCAAAGACGGTAGTGGATTTTGCGTTACAACCAAAAGTACCCGTACTGGAGATGTCTACGCACCTTCTTAAAGCAGCGGAGTCAATCAGTCAAGCCGATATCGGTAAACGGTGCATAGCACTAAAACCGATACTGCGAGTAAAGTGGGCATGCATAATACTTTCAGTACTAAACACTGATCGAGCAAAGGATGTGCTCACTATTGTAGGAGACATTGGATACGAAGAACTAATAAGTACCAGACTTCAAGCCGCAGAAGCGTTCATGGAAAAAACCGATAACCTTTCCTTTTAACAGAGGTTTGGGGATCCAGCAAATTAATAACAACAAAGAGTGCAAAGTTCATAGGAATTCAGCATGTCCAACCATTAACAATGTGATGCCCACGTTAAAGACATGGTCAATAGAAACAGGTTGCATATAGCAAAGCAAGAGCTCGAACTAAAAAAATACAAGTGCACTAACAAGTCAGATAATTGAAGTGATAGCGCTTCAAAACACGACGCTATTGATGCTATATGCAGCAAACCTTCTATATGCAAGCATAAGGCCTTACAAGAAAGATCGTAACGAATCTGAATTCTAAGGCGTTTGTCAACAAGTATATTGCATAGATCGAGCCTATGCGGTCATCGCTTCCTTTTTCTGATGAACAATCTCCAGGAATGTGAAGGGAGTAGTGAAAACACTAGCGATCAGCGCGGGCAATAGATGCCATGCAAACCTGAGATCAGATATAGAGAACAATGTCTACGGACAATGTATAGTGATTTAGAATTACAATATCTTTGGAACAGTTTAAGGAAATTAAGAATTAGTAGATTAATCACGAGCAGTACGGTGAACGAGGCTGCAAGCTCTAAACTGACAAGGGATTTATGATAAACGGCAAGCTTTACCACAAGAAAACACATGTGAAATACCTGAAGCGCATGGCCAATGAGATCAAGAGGGGTTGTCAATAAGCACAAGGATAGACACTTAATGAAGCTGGAGAAGCCAGCGGATGTGACGTGGACCCTAAAAACTGAACGAGTCCTTATGAGAGCTTCCCTACCGGCCAGAATCGGCCAGGAGAAGCCCCATGAAACGCAAGCGCCACAGTCCCGAACAGATCATCCGCAAGCTCCGCACTGCTGAGCAGATCCTC
>CAJAQB010000015.1 GCA_903943975.1 Synechococcus lacustris
AATACGGGCGATAGCGGCCTGCTTAGCCTTGTGCAGCGGGTGGTGGATGCCGATGGTGATTGGGTTGAAACTGCCAATGGCTTTAATCTCGGTGCCGGCAATGTATTCGGCATAGAAGATGATGGCCCCAAGGCGTTGGCTGATGCAAATGTTTCATTTGAATTTGCTCGTGTTTTCCTTGATGAATCACCGTTAGAGCCAGGTGGTGATGGGGTTTATTCAATAACCCTCAATCTTGGTGCTGCATTCACTAATGCCCTTTCTATTGATTACGGCACTGACGGGCCTGGCAGCACGGCTTTTAGCCTAAAGCTTACCCCCAGTGTTGTTGGTGCTCCTGTTTTTTCAGGTCTTTACTTGCTTGACCCCACAGATGTTGAATCCATCATTGATCCCATTGGCCAAGGTGAGCAGATTAGGCTATTGGATATTGCTGGCACTGTTTATGGTGTTACTGGTATTGCTGATACCAAGCTTTTCTCCATCTCTGTTAATAATTTAGGTGTTGTTACTTTTGAGTATAGTGATCAGGTTGACCCTGCAAATATTTGGCACCCTGATGTGCTAAACGATGATGAATCTGAATTTCTAAATACTGGTAACTCTGGCACCCTAAGCGTAATTCAGCGGGCGGTAGATGCAGACGGCGATTGGGTTGAGACTGCCAATGGTTTAGTGATTGGAGCTGGTAATGCCTTTGGCATTCAGGATGATGGCCCTACCCTCACGGTTACAGCCGGACCTGTGGAGCCTACTCCCCTTGTGGTTGATGAGACATTTCTTGCTACCCCTTCTACTTTTGATTTTTCAAATTTAGTTAATGAAATTAGTAATGTGGGGACTGATAAGCCTGGTTTTGATATTGTTACTAATTATACCCTATCAGCTGTTAGCCCCTTACAAACTAATCTTATCGCAACAGCGGAGCAAACACCTGTTTTCCTCTTCCTTGAGGGTGGTGATGTTGTTGGCCGTGCTGGTTTTGGGCCAGACCTCCCAAATGCTTTGGGTTCCCTGATCTTTAGGCTTAGCTTAGATTCCAGCACTGGTATTGCTAGTTTGACCCAGTTTCTTGCTGTTGTCCATCCTATTCCAGGTGATCCAAACGAGCCAATCAATACTCAGATAGGTGATGACCAGATTACCATTACTGTTAATAGTACAATTAGCGATTCGGATGGAGATGTAATTAGTAAATCTACTAGTTTTAAAATTGGTGATAGCCTAACATTTACAGATGATGCCCCATTCGTCGCTCCTTCTCTCGCGTTTGTCTCACTTGCTAGTGTCGTATCAAGTTTAAGTGTTGATGAGACTTCTCTTGCGATTAATACCACTACAGACTTCTCGGGCGACTTTGCATCTCTTGCTATTCTGCCAGGAAATGATGGCCTTAAGTCTCAATCAGTATCCTATGCCTTGGCAATTGATTCAGGTAGCAACGATTCCGGTCTCAAGGATAGTGCCACCGGCGCTTCTGTTTTGCTGTCCAAGTCCCTTGGTGGTGAGGTTTTTGGTACGATTAATAGTGGTGCAACGGTTGTTTTTAAGCTCACTGTAGACTCCGCTGGCAAGGTTACCCTTGATCAGCAGAGATCACTCATTCATCCTGATGCTTCGGATCCAAATGATCCTGTTTACTTGACTCCTTTGCAGGGTGATAAGCAGCTTATTTCTCTTGTAAAGTCTATTACAACCATCGATATGGATGATGACCCCCTTATTGAGAATATTTACCTGGATCTCACTACTGCCCTTGAGTTCCGTGATGATGGTCCCACTGCTAAAAATGATACTGATGCGTTAGCTTCCGGTAGTAATGGTCCTGAATCTGGAAATGTAATTTCTGGGGTTGGCACCACTTCTGGGGCTTTAGGGGTTGATCTTTCAGGTGCTGATGCCCCTGCCACCATCAGCGCCATATCAGGGGCTGGAGGCACTGATTCAACCCCCGGGAATGGCCTATCTATCGCTGGTAGCTATGGTAATTTGAACATTGACACTGTTGGCAACTATACCTATAACCGCACCCCAGGCAGCCAAGACAACGTAAATGACGTATTTACCTACACCCTCAAGGATTCTGATGGTGACTTGAGTACCGCAACTCTCACCATCAATATTCCCAGCGGCCCAAGCTTTATTGTTGGATCGCCCACTGGTGATAGCAATGGATCCTCCGATCCCTGGACTGTCACTGGTGATGGCAATGGGATTATTAATGGCTCTGCCAATAGCGATATTTTGATTGGTGATCCTGGCGGTTCCTCCTTGGCCCCTGGCTCTACCGCAAATATTGTTTTTGTGCTAGATAATTCTGGCAGTATGGTTACCACTATTCCCTTTGGTGGTTCCACTAAAACAAGATTGCGTGCTTTGCAGGATGCTGTTATCGCAAGCCTCGACACCCTTTACAATTCTGGTGCTGCTAATATCCGCGTGCATATTGATAAGTTTAGTCAATCTGCTGCTCCTGTTGGCACCTTTAATCTAACTACTAATAGTGTAGATAGTCCATCAGAGTTGGCAGCAGCCAAGGCAGCTGTGAATTCTATAACTACCGATGCCACTACTAATTATGAGGCTGGTTTGCAAGCAGCTTTAAATTGGATTGTTTTACCCCAGGCATTCGGGGGGCCGCTATCCTCTGCCACCCTTTCACAGCTCTTATTTATTTCAGACGGTGAACCTAACTTTCTTCTTAATGCAGATAATATTTCACTGCTTTTGTCTAATACTAGTTCGGCCAGTACAGTTGCTGCCATTGATAGCGCCTTGGGGCTTTATAATCCCTCTGGCAATTCTAATGATGATAAAGTTAGTGAGGTTGATAATATTGAATCTTCCATTGCTCCTACGCCCCATGTGGCATTTACCATTGAGGCCATTGGTATTAATATTTCTTCTGGAGCCCTCACTAATTTAACGAAAATAGAGGGTAGTGGCACTGCTCCTTTCCCAATTAATCCCGACCCTGGTGCAGATAATATCACGTCTGCTGAAGACCTTACTACTGTACTTGGTGATTTAGTTGGTGGTTCATCTGTATCTGATTCGGCCGGTGATGATGTTATTAACGGTGGTGATTCTATTGATCTTATCTTTGGTGATGCCTTAAATTCTGATCAACTCGCCATTGATAAGTCAATTTCAGCCACATATCCCCCTGGTTCCGGTTGGGACGTTTTTGCATTCCTTGAGGGACCAGGCGGAGCTACAAAGGGGCCAGGTGGTGCCCAGTGGACCAGGACAGATTCTATTAACTATATCAAGGCAAATCCAGACCTTGTCGCCAAAGAAAGTGGCAGGTTAGGGGGCAATGACACTATTGATGGCGGCAATGGTGATGATGTTATCTATGGCCAAGAAGGTAGTGATTCCATAACCGGCGCGGTTGGTGCTGATCGATTATCAGGTGGCACCGGTAACGACATCTTCAAATATGGTTTACTTGCCTCCATTGCAACTCAAACTGGTTTAACGGTGGCCACCGCAGATATAATTACCGATTTCTCCAGCGGTTCGGATAAAATTCAGACAGGCATAGCTGGTGTTGCGGGTACAAACTTGCGTAATGATCCTGGTTCAGCTGGTAGAACATTTGCATCTTCTCTTGTTGCTGCAAATACCTTTTTTAATACTGCCGGCAATCAGGCATATAACTACTTTTATACTTTTGACACTTCTGCAGCTCAAACTGATGCCTATCTCTTCTTTAAATCTGGTGGCTCCCTTGGCAATTGTATTGCTGGGTTAAGTCTAGATCGCAAGCCAGGTACCTCTTTGCAAAATGGCGACATTGTATGATAATTTCTAACTTGGTTTTCCTGGCTCCTGGGTTTTAGATCAATCATCTTGATATTTTATTGCCCATCGTATGATGGGCTTTTTTATTATTTAGCCACGGCTGCGGCTAAACAAACTATTCAGGTAGTGCTGTGCCACCGCCCGGTCTGTGCTGCCGTTTTGAAACAGGAATCCTGCCACCGCAGAACTCACCAGTTGGTACTGGTCCCACTGGGGGTGCTCCTTGAGGAAATTACGCATGCTCTCGAACAGTTGCTCCGGCACCTCCGCTTCCATGCTCACCACCTCTACGCTCTCGCCTTTGGTCAAATCAGGTCTCGCTTCACCCCCCGATGAAGCCACATCAGGGTGGGGTCCGTCAAAGCTGGCCCCTGGCTTGCGAGCAATGGCCTCTCACCGGTGAGACCCTGTGACCTCAGGCGCTTTCGGCTTTCGCTTTGCCCCAGGGGCATCGCTTGATCGGCCTGGTCGCTTCCGTCAAGTCACCCAGGCTCAACCCTGGGTTTTCCACAGGTGCCTGGCCTTGGCCTTTGATTTAGCAAATTTCCTGGGGAAAACCCCCTGTTGGCCTGGGGAAAAACCCGTTTATCTGGGGATAACTATTTTCCATTAGCTTTGCTTATTGCATTTTAGTCTTGCGAGTCTCAGTTTGATTCTGGACGGCTGAGGAGGCTGCGGGGGCCGAGCGGGTGTTCGGCGTGGGGGTAGATGCTGTGGTGATGGCCATGGTCGTGGGGGTGGTCGTGGGGGTGGTCATGGCTGTGGCCATGTCCCTCGCTCACCAGGGGTTTGCCGTCTGGCTGGCAGGCGCCGGTGCACTCCCGCTCACAGAGCGCACAGGGCTCCCCTAGGCCCTCCACGTGGTGGTGGTGGCTGAACTGCGCTGCCCCCACCTCCGCTTCAAAGCCCAGCACCTGGGCCCGGTACTTGCAGAGCGAACAGTTCATCTGCGTTTCACCGCGCAGCACGTCCTCCACCCGTTCCACAAAGGTGTCGACTACCAGCGGATGGTCATTGAGATAGCCGGCCTTGAGAAACTCCACATCGCCATGGTCTGCCGCCACCCGGTCGGTGTGCTGGTAAATGCGGCTCACCAGAACCCCGGAAAAGAGGAAGTAAGGGAACACCAGAATCCGTTTAAAGCCGAGCCGCACCGCATGGCGCAGCCCCGGTTCCACCAGTGGAAAAGTAACGCCTGAATAAACAGTTTCCCCCCAGCCAAAGCCGAAACCCTCCACCAGCATCCGCGTTACCTTCGCCACATTTGAATTGGCATCTGGATCCGAGGAGCCCCGGCCCACCACCACCAGCAGGGTGTCGGCCAAGGGCAGCGGTGCCGCCGCCGCCAGGGTTTCCTGCAGCCTTGCCCCGGCCGCCTGGATCATCTTTAGATCTACCCCCAGCTCCCGGCCGTAGTCGATCCGCAATCCGGTTTCGGCCCTATAGCTATTCAGCACTGAAGGGATGTCGTTTTTGGCATGGCCCGCCGCAAACAACATTCCCGGCACCGCCAGCACCCGCGTTACCCCTTGTTCCCGCAAGCTATCCAGCCCCTCCCGCAGGATCGGCCGGGCAAATTCCAGATAGCCATGGGCCACCGGTATTTGCGGCAGCCGTTGGCGCAGTCCTTCCGCCAGCTGGGCGAATTCATCCACCGCTAACCGGTTGCGGCTGCCGTGGCCGCAGATCATTACACCGAGCCCCGGGATTTGGTTAAGGGGGGTAGTCATGGGCCCAGTCATCTGTATTGGACCCTATCTGTCCAGGGTCCCTAAGACGGCAATATCAAGCTGCGTTGCTGGCGGTGGCTGGCCAGGCTGGCGTCTAGCAGTTTCTGGCTCACCAGCCCCTCCAGCAGCCCCGGCAGCATCGGCCTACCGCTGCGCACTGCCTTGGCCCACCAGCCCAGGAGGCGTTCCACTGGCGCGATCCGTCCGTCCTCCCAGGTTTGGCCAAAGGCCAGGGCCGGATCGGGCTCAATCACGGCCAGGGGGCTGCCATTTTTTGAGCCCCATAGCTGGAAGCCATGCACGTAATCACTCTGGTTGGCACTGCCCAGCACCAGGCTGCCCTCGGAGCCGTAAAACTCCAGCCAGCAGCCGCGCCCCTGGCGGGCCACGGCGCTCAGGGCCAGCTGCGCCGCCAGGGGCCGGCTGGGCTGGGGGCCCCAGCGCGGGGCCAGTTGCAGCTGTAGCAAGGCCGTATCTGCCGCATCTACCTTTGCGAAACCACTGCCAGCGGCCAGGGGCCGTTCCTTGATCGCCACCGCCAGCTGGGCCTGCAGTTGCCGCACCGGACCCACCAACCACTCGAGCAAATCAAAGGCATGGCTGCCCAGGGCGCCCAGCACCCCGCCGCCTTCCGCCGCTTGGGCGTACCAATTCCAGGCTCTGTTTGGATCTGAGCGGCTGCCCATCAACCAATCGAAACGCAGCAGCCAGGGCTCCCCCAGCCAGCCCTGCTCCAGCAGCGCCGCCAGTTGTTGAAAACTTGGCACCGCCCGGTATTCAAAATTCACCGCACAAATGCAGCCCTGCTCCAGGGCCAAGCGTTCCAGCGCCTCGGCCTCGTCTGCATTGAGCGTTACCGGTTTTTCCAGCAGCAGGTGCTTACCCGCCCGTAGCGCCTGCTCCGCCAGGGCAAAGCGGGGCCCTGGGGGCGTGGCGATCACCAGCGCCTCCACGCTGGGGTCATGCAGCAGCGCCTCGAAATCTGTGTAGCCAGGTAGTTCGGCCGCTGCGCTGGCCCTGGCTAAGCGGTCCGCCCGCGGATGCCAAAGGGCCACGGCTTCCGTGTGGGCACAGGCCCGCAGCGCCGGCAGGTGCACCTTTTCGCCAAAGCCGAGACCGGCGATCGCCACCCTTAGGGGGGCAGCCCCAGCGCTGCTCATGCCAGCCCCTGGTCGTGGGCGGCGGCACAGGCCTGGCTCAGCACTGCCGCCACCAGGCCCTCGGCCTGGGCCAGTTGCCATTCAGCCCCCAGCTGGGGCAAACCATTCACCTGCTGGTCGCGGTAGAGCCGTTCACCACAGTTGAGTTGCATCACATAGAGCTGACCGCGGGCTGGTTTTTTCCCCTCCTTTGCCGCCGGGCTAAAGCGACTCAATACGCTCAGTTCCCCCTGGCGGTTCAGCCGCAGGCTGCCGCTGTCCCACCATTGGCGCCCCTCCGGACCGGCGGGCACCTCCTGCCATTGCACCGGCCCGGCCCAAGCCGCCAGCGGCATGGCCCCCCCCAGAAATAGCGCCAGTAGCAGTGCCAGCAGCGGCCTGATCATGCCTTTACTGCCGTGGGTTGACGGTGTAACTCCAGCAGAGTGGCCAGGGTGCTGCGCAGCTTGGGGCGCGGCACGATCGCATCCACAAAGCCGTGCTCCAGTAGGTATTCGGCGGTTTGAAAATCGTCGGGTAACTTTTCGCGCAGGGTCTGTTCAATCACCCGCCGGCCGGCAAAGCCGATCAGCGCCTTGGGTTCCGCCAGGATTAGATCACCGAGCATCGCAAAACTGGCCGTAACGCCCCCGGTGGTGGGATGGGTGAGCAGCGGGATATAGAGCAGTTGTTCCTGCCGGTGCCGTTCCAGCGCCCCAGACACCTTTGCCATTTGCATCAGGCTCAGCATCCCCTCCTGCATGCGCGCCCCACCGCTGGCACAAACCACCAGCACCGGCAGCCGCCTTTCGGTGGCGGTTTCAATCAAACGCGTGAGTTTTTCGCCCACCACCGAGCCCATGCTGCCGCCCATGAAGCGGAAATCCATCACCCCTAGGGCCAGGGGATGGCCCTCCAGCCGCGCCAGGCCACACACCACCGCATCCTTGAGGCCAGTGCTTAGTTGGCTGTCGCGTAGCCGATCGGCATAGGCGCGGCGATCCTTGAAGGCGAGCGGATCGGTGGGGGTTAGCTCCTCATCAAGGGCCTCAAAGCTGCCCGGATCCACCAACAGCCGCAGCCGTTCCTGGCTGTCGATCCGATGGTGGTGGCCGCAGGCCCCACAAACGCTGGCATTGGCCACCAGGTCTTTGCGATACACCACCTCGCCACATTCAGGGCATTTGCTCCACAGGCCATCGCCCTCCTCCGCATCCTGGAGGGGGCGCACCACCGGAGCGGTTTTACGCCGATCCGCGAACCAGTCGAGCAATGACAAGCAGCTATTCCTCTGATCTACCCATTAAAGGATCTGGCCAGGGGTGCCGATCAGCAGCCCCCAGAATTGATCGCAGGCCAACCAGCTCAATAGGCCGCCCAGCACCAGAAAGGGCCCAAACGGAAACGGTTGGCGCGGGCCAAGTTTTCCACTGATCCGTCCCACCACCCCAAACAGCGCTCCGCCGAATACCGCTAGGCCACAGGCCACCGCCAACCCCTCCAGCCCCAGCCAAGCCCCCAGCAAGGCCGCAAGTTTGGCGTCCCCCAACCCCAGGGCCGGCGTGCCCAGGGCCTTTTCCGCCAGGGCACTCACCGCTTCAAAGCTGAGCAATCCCACCACTGCCGCCATCCCATGGAAGATCAGCAGGCTGGCCCCCAACCCCTGCATTGCCCCCAGCCCTGCGGCCAGCGCTAGGCCCGTTATTAGCCCCCAGCGGCAAAGGGGTTCCGGCAGCCGCAGGCTGTCTAGATCAATCAGGGCTAGGGGCAGCAGAAAACCAAGCAGCAGCCCCCCCGCCAATAGGTTCAAGAGCGGGTCGGGGTGCCCCAGGCGGCCCACACCGGGCAGGCTCAGCAGCACCCAGAGGCCCGCATTAAGCAGTTCCAGCAGTGGATAGCGGCTGGAGATTTTTCCATGGCAAAAGCCACAACGGCCCCTGAGCAGCAGCCAGCTCAGCACCGGCAGGTTGTGGTACCAGGGCAGGCTTTGGCCGCAGCGGGGGCAATGGCTGCCAGGCCAGATCAGCGATTCACCCCGGGGCAACCGCCACACCACCACATTCAAAAAGCTGCCCACACAGAGGCCCAGCAGCGCCGCCAGCCCTGTCATCTTTTCTGACGATTGCGACCCTGGGGCCTTAAACGCACCAGATCCAAGGGCAGAAACTGTTCATCCGGCAGCAACACCGGCGCTTCAAAGATCAAACGGCCCTGCTCACCGCCGGCTTCAATTACCACCCCCAGCGGTTCTGGCACGCCGCCATTGCGCTCCAGGTGCTGGAGATAAAGCCGGCGACCGGTCTGCAACATCCGCGAGAGAAGATCCGGGGCCCAGCGGGCTGGTCCCTGGTCTGCGTTGCCAGTGGCCCCGCGGATCGCAAAGGAGGGCGTTTTCACCGCCGCACCTTAGCGAATTTGCGGGCTTTTATATCAGCCGTTATGGCCTTTGTCCTTAATCATCCGGTGAATGATCGGGGTGAGGATCAGTTCCATCGCAAAGCCCATCTTGCCGCCGTTTACCACCAGGCTGGTGGGGCTAGACATGAAGGAGTCGTCGATCATCTTGAGCAGGTAGGGGAAATCCACATCCCACTTGTCCCGGGCCCCCTTACGGAAGTGAATGATCACGAAGCTTTCGTCTGGGGTGGGGATGTTGCGGCAGATGAAGGGGTTGGAGGTATCCACCGTGGGCACCCGTTGGAAATTGATGTCTGTGCGGCTGAACTGGGGGCAGATGTGGTTGATGTAATCGGGCATGCGCCGCAGGATTGTGTCCACGATCGCCTCGGCTGAATAGCCCCGTTCGGCGTTGTCGCGGTGGATCTTTTGGATCCATTCCAAGTTGGTGATCGGCACCACCCCCACCAGCAGGTCGGCGAGGGAGGCCACGTCATAGCCGTCCCCCTCCACGCCCCCGTGCAGACCCTCGTAGAAGAGCAGGTCGGTGCCCGTGGGGATCGCTTCCCAGGGGGTGAACTGGCCGGGATTCAGCTGGGTGCCAAGGCGACCGTTGTGGTCGGCGGCCTCTTCAGTGCTGTGCAGGTAATAGCGCTTCTCGCCGCCACCGTTGCCGCCGTAGTTGCGGAACAGTTCCTCCAACTTGTCGAACAGGTTGGCCTCAGGGCCGAAATGGGAGAAGTTTTCGCCGGCGGCCTGGGCCTTGGCCATCGCTTCCTTCATCGGCCCCCGCTCGAAGCGGTGGTAGCTGTCACCCTCCACCACCGCCGGCACAATGCCCTCCCGCTGGAAGATGTGCTCGAAGGCGCGCTTTACGGTGCTGGTGCCCGCTCCAGAGGAACCGGTAACCGCAACGATCGGGTGAAGCTTAGACATCGGCAACTGAGCGTTCTGGGGGCGAGTTTGCCAGAGCACAGAGCCCTTGCTTCAGCCCAGGGCCTTCAGCAGGGCGCTGCCCATGGCCTGGCAACCCACCAGCGTGCAGCCCGCGGCCATCAAATCCCCCGTGCGCAGGCCCTCGTTTAACACCTGATCCACCGCCGCTTCTAGGGCGGCGGCGGCGGCCTCCTGCTTCAAGCCCACCCGCAGCAGCATCGCCGCTGAAAGCACCATGGCCAGCGGATTTGCCTTGTCTTGGCCGGCGATGTCTGGGGCGGAACCATGCACCGGTTCAAACAAACCAGGACCGCCGCTGCCCAAGGAGGCGGAGGGCAGCATGCCGATGCTGCCCGTGAGCATGGCCGCCTCATCGCTGAGGATGTCGCCAAACAAATTGCCGGTGAGCAGCACATCAAATTGGCGCGGGTTGCGCACCAGTTGCATGGCGGCGTTATCCACATACATGTGGCTCAGCTCCACGCCGGGGTAATCGCTGGCCAGGGCATTGACCCGATCGCGCCAGAGCTGGCTCACATCAAGCACATTGGCTTTGTCTACGGAGCAGAGCTGGCCCCGCCGTTGCTGGGCCAGTTCAAAGGCCACCCGGGCGATGCGATCCACCTCACTGCTGCTGTAGGTCATCGTGTTGAAGCCCCGTTCTTCGCCGTCCTCCGTGCGCACCCGGCCCTTGGGCTGGCCGAAGTAGATGCCGCCGGTGAGTTCCCGCACCACCAGCAGATCCACGCCGCTGATCACCTCCGCCTTGAGGCTGCTGGCATCAATCAGGGCCGGCACGATCTTCACCGGCCGCAGGTTGGCAAATAGGCCCAGGCCGGCCCGCAGGGCCAGCAGGCCCGATTCCGGCCGCAGCTGCCTAGGCAGGGCGTCGTACTGGGGGCCGCCAATGGCCGCCAGCAGCACCGCATCGCTGGCCCGGCAGGCCTCGAGGCTGCTGGCCGGCAGCGGTTCCCCCAGGGCATCGATGGCGGCGCCGCCCACCGGCTGGGGATCAAAGCTGAGGCTGAAACCGTGTTGGCTGGCCACCCGTTCCAGCAGCGCCACGGCCACGGCGCTGATTTCCGGGCCGATGCCATCGCCGGCCAGCAGGGTGATGCGATAGCTACTCATCGGGCCGCTTTAAAACCAGCCGCCGAACCTATCGCGGCACCTTCTCAGCCTTGGTCGGCGGCGTTCAGTTTGCGCAGGGTGCGGGCCATTTCCGGCAGTTTGTTGAAGGCGGCGGAGCAGCGCAGCCAGAGGCGGTTTGGAATCGCTGGATAGCCGCTCACCACTTCGCCGGCGGCGATTTCCCCATGGATGCCCGATTTGGAGGAGGCAATGGCGCGGTCGCCGATCACCGCCCGGTTTGCCACCCCCACCTGACCAGCCAGGATCACGCCATCCCCCAGGCGCGCCCCCCCGGCGATGCCCACCTGGGCGGCCAGGGCACAGCCTTTGCCGGTGATTACCCCATGGCCGATCTGCACCAGGTTGTCGATTTTGGTGCCGGCGCCGATGCGGGTTTCGCCCACCGAGGGCCGATCGATCGTGCTGCCACAGCCCACCTCCACCTGGGGCTCCAGCACCACCAGGCCGGTTTGGGGCATCTTGCGCCAGCCCTGGGCCGTGGGCACGAAACCAAAACCCTCCGAACCGATCACCGCATTGGAATGCACCACACAGCCTTCCCCCAGCCGGCTGCCCGGATGCAGCACGGCGTTGGCGTGCACGGTGCAGTGGGCCGCCAGTTGCACGTCTTCGTAGAGCACCGCCCCGGCATGCAGTTGGCAGTGGTCAGCGATCTGGCAATCGGCCCCCACCACCACATGGGGACCGATAAATACCCCCTCCCCCACCACTGCAGAGGGGTCCAGCACCGCCGTGCTGTGGCGGGCGGGGGCCGGCCGTTTGGCTGGGTAAAGGGCCTCAAGTGCTTCGGCAAAACCCAGCCGTGGGTTAGCCAGGGCCACCCAGGCGATCCCCCGGGCGCTGGCCTGGGCCTGTACGGCGGCGTCATTGGGGAGGAGCAGTGCCGAGGCGTTGCTGCTCTCCAGGGCCTGGAGCAGGGCGTTGCCCGGCTCCAGGAAGCTGAGTTGGCCGGCTTGGGCCTGGTCTAGGGCTGCGGCCCCCTCTAGTTGCGGGTCCTGGGCCAGGAAGCGCGGCTGCTCCGCAGCGCCAGACAAGCGGCTGAGCAGCTCACTGAAATGCATGGGGGGCCAGGCGGCTAGGGCGTCGGCGGGATCGTAGGGCTGGTTTGGGGGGCTGCGGTGACCACCAGCTGGTCGCGGTGCACCACGGCCCCCGGCAGCACCCCGTTGCTGCGGGCTGCGATCTCGGCGGATCCCAGCCCCAGCCACTGGCGCAGTTCCGCGCTGGCATAGGCGCAGAGGCCCCGGGCCAGTTCCCGGCCTTCAGCATCGAGGATTCGCACCGGCGCCTGGCGATCAAACTCCCCCTCCACCGCCCGGATCCCCACCGCCAGCAACGAGGCCCCCTGCTGGCGCAGGGCCCGTTCCGCCCCGGCATCGATGCGCAGGCTGCCCTCCGGCACTAGGGCATGGGCTAGCCAGCGTTTGCGGTCGGGTATTGGCGCTGGGCTGGGCAGGAAGCAGGTGCCGTGGGGCTGGCCAGCGAGCAGTTCCTGCAGCACCCGCGGGTCGCGGCCATCGGCCAAACGCACCCGGATGCCACTGGCGGTGGCGATCCGGGCCGCCGCCAGCTTTGTGGTCATCCCCCCCGTACCCCAGTGGCTGCCGCCAGCGGCGGCGGATTTGAGCTGATCCAGTTCCGCCAGGTTGCGCACCTCATCGATGGGCTTGGCGCTGGCGTCCTGGCGGGGATCACCGGAATAGAGCCGATCCACATCGGTGAGCAACACCAGTTCCGTTGCCTTTAGGGCCACCGCCACCAGGGCCGAAAGGGTGTCGTTATCGCCGAAGCGCAGTTCCTCGGTGGCGAGGGTGTCGTTTTCGTTCACGATCGGCAGCACCCCCCAGCTCAACAGCTGTTGCAGCGTGCGGCTGGCGCTCTGGAAGCGGCGGCGGGAGGCCAGGTCGCCGCGGGTGAGCAACACCTGGGCCACCCGTTGCCCATGGGGGCGGAAGGCCCGGTCGTAGAGCCCCATCAGCTGGCCCTGGCCCACGGCCGCCGCCGCCTGCAGTTCCTCCACCAGCTGGGGCCGTTCGCCCAGGCCCAATTCAATGCAGCCCAGCCCCACGGCGCCACTGGTAACCAGGGCCACCCCATGGCCCCGTTGGCGTTCGGCGCTGAGGCTTGCCGCCAGGGCGTTGATAAAGCTGGCCGTATCAAGGCCGTGCTGGCCCCGCAGCAGGCTGGTGCCCACCTTCACCACCAGGGTGGGGCTCATGGGCTGGGCAGCCCTGATTCCACCCGGGCCCCCAGCCAGCGGGCCAGGGTGCGTTCCCCCTGTTGCACTAGGTCGTCGCTGCTGGCCAGGCCATCGGCCCCCACCGGCCGCACCAGCACGGTGAACAGCCCGAGCCGATTGCCGGCCAACACGTCGGTAAACACCCGATCCCCCACCAGGGCCACCTGGGCCGCCGGTAACTGCAGCTGGCTGAGCACCTGGCGCAGGGGGCCCCGCCGTGGTTTACCAGCCCCAGCTGTGAAGGGCAGGTCGAAGGCCTGGGCCACCGTCTCAATCCGCCGACGGTTGGGGTTGTTGCTGAACAGGTGCAGCCGCAATTCCTGGCGGGCCGCATGAACCCAGCGCACCACCCCTTCGGGCAGCTCGTGGCTGTGGCGGGGCAGCAGGGTGCAGTCCACATCCAGCACCAGGGCCTGGATCTGGCGGTCGATCAAAACCTCCAGGGGAAGCTCACTGAGGCTTCCCGTGGTCACCCAGGTGGGTTCAAGCAGACGCCTGAGGTTCAATCCAGGGGCTCCCTTTCCTCCAGTTCAGCTTCGATCCGGGGTTGCACCCGTTCGAATTCCTCCCCTTCCACCAGCACGGCGTGGCCGTCCTCCATGCGTGCCACCACAAAGAAGGGATCGAGGGGGATGTAGAGGCCGTACTCCTGTTCCGCCACCATGAAGCTCACCAGCAGCTCATAGGTTTCGGCGTCCTCGTCCCCATCGTCCTGGTCATCGCCATCGGCTTCCAGGTCTTCGGGGTCTGGTTCCTCCAGTTCGCCGGCCACCGTGAGGGTCACGGCCGAGCGCACCAGGATTAGTTCATGCTCCTGGAGCACCACTTCGGCGGTGGAGAGGATCGGTTCACTGGCGTCTAGACCCTCCAGCAGTTCCGGTTCCTCGTCGTCGCTGAGGCGGAACAAACACACCGGGGTGTCCACCGGCGTCAGCAGGGCGTAGTCGTTGCCGTCAAGGGGGATCAGTTGCTCCAGGAAGCAGAGCAGTTCCTTGCCCTTGCCGTCCTGAACCATCACGGTCGGCACATCGCCGGAGCCGGAGAGGGAGGAAGCGTCGCTCATGGATGGTTCACAGACCCCCTCAGGATCCCTCAGCGCTGGGGAGCCTGTCGGCTTGGATGGCCGCCACCATGACCGGTTCATCCCCCTCCCGTAACCATTGTTCAAGCAATAAGGCGGCAACGGCACTGTCGAGCACACCGCTGCGGTCCCCATGGAGTCCATGTTTTTCGGCCGCCCACCAACTGCTGCTGTGTTCATTCACCCAGGCCAGCGGCAGGCCCAGGGCCCGGGCCAGCTGCAGGCCATAGCGCTGGCAGTGTTGGGCCTGGGGCGTTGATTTTTGGGCCTGATCCAGCGGTAAACCCACCACCAGGGCCAGGCAACGCCGTTGGCGCACCAGGGGTTCCAGCCGGGCTAGATCCGCTGCAAATTTGCCCCTGGCCAGGGGGGGCAAGGGGCTAACCGTGAGCCCGAGCGGATCACAGCCGGCCAGGCCGATGCGCTTGCGGCCCACATCCAGGGCCAGCACCGAACGGGGGGCGGGGCCAGTGATCAGCGCCATGGCTGGAGAAGTCCCCGCATTAATTGGCGCATTAATCCCAGCGCATCGCTTCCGGCAGCGGCCGCTGGCCCGGTTGCCATTGGCCCACGATGCGCTCCAGGGTGCGGCTGGCCAGCCCCGGGGCCTGGACCAATTCCTGGCGGCGCCAGAGACTGCGGGCCAGCACCAGCTCCTCACTGATCGCTTCGGCCCCCTGTTGCTCCAGCCAGGCCAAGCCCTGGGCATTGCGGCTGTCACAACGGATGCTTACCGGCAGCGCCTGGGCCGCCGCCTGCCGCAACAGCAGGCCCAGGGGTGGCCCCAGCAATTGGCGCCAGCCGGGATGCAGGCTCAGTTCCAGTTCGGTGGCTAGTTCGGTCGTAGCGCCCCAGCGGCGCCGCAGCAGCCGGGCCCCAGCCACCGCCTGGTGCCGTTGGCGATCCACCAGTAGGCAACTGCCGGCTTGGGCATCGTCGAGCAGGTCCTCACTGCGCAGGTCTTGCAACTGGCGCAATTGGCTGGGGGTGGCGGTCAATTCCAGTTGCAACAGCAAGGCGCCGTTGCTGCCAGTGAGCGGTTGAAGTTCCAGCGGTTCGGCGATCGCTTCACAGCTCTCCACTTGGCCCAGCTCTTTGAGTAACCAGATCTGCTGCTGTTGCAGGGGTTGAAAACCCTGTTCCCGCAGGGCCGCCAGGCCAATCTCATCGCTTATCTCCCGGCGGGCCATCCAGCTGATTGCCCCGGGGGCCCGTTCCAGGGCTTCCTTTAGCAATAGGGATGCGATCGCCAGGGGACTGCTGGCGGCCCCCAGGCATTGCAGCAGATCCAGCCGCCAGCAGCTGCCCCGCCGGTTAGTGGGTACAGCCACCAGCACACCGCAGATCGGCCCGCCTAATTCCCTGGCCACCAGGGCCAATGGCGCCGGTGGTCGCTTGGGCAACAGCCAATGCAGCAGTTGTTCAGGGCTATCCCGCAGGGCCAGCAGCTGCAATTGAGTTTGAAAAGGGGCCAACTCGCAGGCCCCCAGCAACGGCAAATGCCGCCACTGCAGGGTTTCCACCTGCAGGTTCTTGCTCTGCAGTCCGGAATCCATGGAGCCGGCCCTTGATGGCCAAACTCTATCGAGCTTGATCAGTGGCCAGGGCGCACCACCACCAGGGGGGTGCGTTCATTGGCATTGCCGGCCGGGTTTGGCCGCAACGCCCGTTCCAGCAGGGCCAGGTCACAGCCCTGGCTGGCGGCCAGCACCTTCACACGGCCCAGGTCATTCACATCCACCACCGCCACCCCATGGCCGAGGGCCCGGGCCATGGACTCCACCACCGCCGCAGGATTTTCGGGGCCCAGCACGATCGTTTGGTCGTAGGGGGGGGTGGAACCGGTCACATCGTCAATCAAGCGGGCCTGGTCTCCAGCCAGCCGATAGAAGACGCCTTTCACCCCTAATACCTTCAGCCCCGAGCCCAGCAACCAAGCCAGCAACACCCGACCAGGGCCCACCACATCAATCAAGGTTTGGAGGCCGCAGGCGGTGGCCAGGCTGCTGGTGGGATGAAATGCGCGGCAGAGCTGGCGGGCCAAACCGGAGGGCACCACCTGGGAGGGGTGCTGGTAGCGGCCCTGGATCACGGCCAAGGGACTTTCGGCAATCGTCAAGATGTCGCCAGCCTCCAGCACGGGGCCGGCGTATTGGCGCAGCACGTCTTCACAGTTGTCGAGCACGCCCAGCAGGTGGGTGGGCACCGCCAGCACCTGGCAGCGATCCCCCTGGCGCCAGCGGGCCTGGGCGGGGTCGAGGGGCTGTGGCCGCCGCAGCGGCACCAACACCCCGTTGCGGCGCAGCAAGCGTCCGAAGGGGCCGTAATTCCACCAGTGCACATCCACCCAGAGGGTGTCGAGCAGGTTTTCCAGCCCCTCCCCCTTGAGGCTGATCCGCACCAGCGCCTGGGTGCGCTTGTGGCCCTTAACGATGTAGGCAAACCAGTAGCCGTCGTTGCGGGCTTCTTCATCGGGGTGCTGGGGCTCCACCCGGCTGGTAACGGTGATGCCACTGAGCTCACCGCGGCCCAGCAGCGTGGGTACCACGGTGAGTTCCGGCACGAAAACCTCCATCTGGCCATGGGGGTTTTCGATGCTGATCGTTCCTTCTATCTGCCATTCCTGCTGCCCTGGGCTCACGCTCCAGCTGCCGGCCTTGAAGCGCAGCGGCGAGCTGGGTCGCAGCCGATGGCGGGCTTCCAGCCAGAGCAACAGCAAGGCCAGTACCCCCAGGGCAACCCCAGCAATTGCTGCCGCAGTGTTCAGCAGGCTCACGGTCAAGGCCCCTCAATGGATGGCCGGAGGGTAGCCCCGGCCTTTCCAGGGGGGCTGAAGGTGCGCTCTGCTACCTTTTGTTGGTGCGCCGAACGGTGCCGCCTTGAGCAGCCCCAGTCACCGACTGGGAAAACTAGCGAGGGGTCGGTGTTGTAAGGTTCATAAGTCGCCTGAGAGGGCGACGCACCTGGACAACCGAAAAGCTTAGGAACCGACGCTTC
>CAJAQB010000016.1 GCA_903943975.1 Synechococcus lacustris
GGGATCAATCTTGGCCTGGAGGTGATTGCCGAAGGCGTAGAAACAGAAGAGCAATTTAATTTTCTAATTGAATCAGGTTGTGAGTATTTTCAGGGTTATTTGTTTAGCCGTCCATTGCCATTGGCTGAATTCACCGCCCTGTTCAATCTAGCGAGTAGTGTTGCTCCTGCCCGGCGGGGCTGAGCGAAAGTTGGCGGCCTTAATGGCTGTCCCCTGGCCGCTTTAGCCTCGCCGTAGTTACAACTCGCCGTAGTTACAACTCGCAGTAGTTATATTTTTGTAGGTGGTTCATGGCATCGGTTTTTGCTATGACCAGGACATGAATCTGCCGTTCCGCCTTGCCTTCATCGGCGCCGCCTTTCTGCTGACCACGGCAGCTGCGGGGCTGGCGGCCGATCTGTGTGTGGTGAGCCCCCGGCTCACGGCCAGCGCCGGCGGCGATGCCCACGGGCTGGTGGCCTTGGCTAACCCCACGATCCTGGCGCGCGGTCCCCTGCTGGAGGTCTTGATTGAGCGGCAGGGCAGAGTTGTTTGGCAGCAGCTGGCAGCCCCTGGGGAGGCCTTGGAGGGGCCGATTGTTTGGCCCCTGGCGGCGATCAGACCTGCCGAAACCTTTCGGGTGCGGCTGCGGCCGCTGGGGGCTGCGGCCACTGATTTCGCCAGTTTCAGGCTCACGGGGGCGCCCCGGCAGCAGATGGCCGCGGCCGCGGCGTTGCTGGGGGCTTTGGGCTCGGATCCCCAGGCCTGGTTTGAGGCCATTGAACAGCAACTAGACCATGGTGATGTTGCTTTCGCCTGGTTGCTGCTCTATGCGGTAGAGGCGCCCAGTTCCCCTTCTTTAGATGCCCTAAGGAGGCAGATTTACCTGAGGGGCTGTGGCGCTAGCTGAGCGGTGCTGAGCTGAGCCCATTCGGCTTTTACTTGCCAATGCAGAATTTCGAAAAAACACGATCAAGCAAGGCTTCATTGATTTCGGCACCGGTGATTTCCCCCAGGGAACGGATTGCTTCCCGCAGGTCGATCGTCCAGAAATCCCAGGGCAGTTGCTGGGCAGCGGCCTCCAGGCTGCGTGCCAAGGCGGCCGCTGCTGTGGCGGCTAGATCCCGTTGGCGTTGGTTTAGGGCCAGCTTCAGGTTGCTGGCCTCTGTTTGACCACAACTGCGCAGCAATTGTTTAGTAAGCTCCCCAAGACCGCTGCCCTCCAGGGCGCTGATTTTTACTTCAGTTGTTCTGCCAGAACTAGGGGTTGGTTTGTTTGGTATTTGCTGGTCGGTCTTATTGCCCACCAGCAGCAATGGGACCCCCGCCGGCACCTCCTGGCGTAGGGCCTCATCCGCTGGGGTCCAGCCTGCTGTGAGGTCATAGAGCAGCAGCACCGCATCGGCGCTGGCCAGGGCCGCCCGACTGCGTTCAATGCCTAATTTCTCAATCGGATTGGTAGTGGCTCGGATGCCGGCGGTATCCAGCAGGGTGATCGGCACCCCCTCCAGCACCAGTTCACTGTCGAGTAGATCCCTGGTGGTGCCAGGTAGATCTGTAACGATCGCCCGTTCGTTGCCGCTGAGGGCATTGAGCAGGCTGCTTTTGCCCACATTTGGCTGGCCCACGATCGCCACCCGCAGCCCTTCCCGCACTAGCTGTCCCTGGTCGCCGGCGGCCACCAATGCCCGCAGTTCCGCCGCCACCGCCGCTAATTCCGTTGTTACCCCGTTGGCATCAAGGGGTGGTAGGTCTTCTTCAAAATCCACCCTGGCTTCCAGTTCCACCATTTGATCCAGCAGCCGTTCCCTTAGCAACGTGATCTGGTGTTGCAGGCCGCCATCAAGCCCCGCCATCGCCAGCTGGGCCGCCCGGCGGCTGCGGGCGCTGATCATTTCACTGATCGCCTCCGCCTGGGTGAGATCAAGCCGACCATTGAGAAAAGCCCGCTGGCTGAATTCCCCCGGCAGGGCCCGCCGGGCCCCAGCCGCCAACACCAGGGCCAGCAAGCGTTGCACGCTGATTAGGCCCCCGTGGCAGTGCAGTTCCAGCACCGTTTCGCGGGTGAAGCTGCGGGGGGCGCGCATCAGCAACAGCAACACCTCATCCACCCGTTCGCCGTTGCTGGGATCGAGCACATGGCCGTAGAGCACCCGATGGCTGTCCCATGCCTGGCGGCCAGCGGGGCGGAATAAAAGGCGGCCGATCGCCTCCGCCTCCGGGCCACTGAGCCGCACGATCGCCACGCTGCCTTCCCCGGCGGCCACGGCCGTGGCCACGGCGGCAATCGTGTCTGGGGCGGGGCTTGGGCTCATGGGCTGGGGCTTGGCCGTGCCAGGGCCAGGGCCCAGTAAATAATCAGCAGCACCACGGCGGCTAGCCATAGGCCGGTAACCGTGCCAGTGAGCCCACGGCTGCCGACCCCTAGGGCCGTGCGCACGATGCCATAGGGCACCACCGCCAGCAGTTGTAATGCCAGGGCCACCAGGGCCAGCACCATCCCCCAACGGCGCCCGAGCAGCAAGGCCCCACAGGCCACCGTGCCGGTGCTGGCGGCGGGCAGGCCGGCGGCTAGGGCCAGCACCAGGTTGGCGCTGTGCAACGGGTCGGGGCTGGCGATTGCCAGCGCTATGGCCCCAAAGCCCAGCAGGTTCACGGTCAACCCCAGGGCCGCCAATAAACGGTCGCGCTTGGCGGCAGTGGATTCAGCCATGGGGCGCCTGGAAGCTCTCGATTAGGGCTTTGAATGGCAGGGCCAGAAATCGGTTGGCGCGGATTTCTGCCATTGAGGGTTAGCCATCTGGGCATCCTGGCGTACCCATGGGGCCAATGGTGCCCAAGCGATCAAGCGTTTGTGTCGATCTAGATTTACTTAATCCTGGCTGGGGCATTCAATGGCAGCGCTGAAGTTGGCGCAGGCCAGCTTGATCATTGATGCGGCGCTGCAGGAAGCCCGTCGCTTGGCTTTCGCCCCTATGGCCGTGGCGGTGCTGGATGCGGGCGGGCATCTGCTGGCCTTCAAGCGGGAAGACGGGGCTGGCATCGCCCGCTTTGAGATCGCCAATGCCAAGGCTTGGGGGGCCTTGGGGATGGGTTTTGGCACCCGCGAGTTGGCCGAACGGGCCGTATCAATGCCTAGCTTTGTGGCGGCCCTGGCGGCGATCACCCAGGGGCGCATGGTGCCCTCGCCGGGGGGTGTGCTGATCCTTGCTAATGATCAAGAGGTGGTGGGGGCCGTGGGGGTTTCTGGCGACACTGGCGACAACGATGAGGCCTGTGCCCTGGTGGGGATTGCGGCCGTGGGCTTGGGGGCGATGCCCGGGGGGGCCCTCAGCTCGGACCGCCCAGGCTGAGGCAAGCAGGGAGTCGCAAGGCTGCGGCAATACGCTGCTCTACCGATGGATTTGGCCGATGCCTCGCTGCTTTGGTTAGCCCATGGGCATGGGCTCCGCCGCATTGCGACGCTTGATCGACGCGATTTCGGCGTCTATCGACTACCTGGCGGAGATGGGCTGGAAAATCTGCTCGATACCTGACACTGCCGTGGGCATGTACTACAGTTCTTAAAGGTGTCGTACGAGGCTGTCGCCTCCTGGGTCCATGCCGCTCACCGTGAGGCTTGATGCCGATACCGAGCGCTGCCTCGCCGATCTGCTGGCCGAGGGCGGCCAAGGTAAAAGTGCTCTGATTCGTGAGCTGATCCGTGAGCGCTGGCAGCAGCGCCAGCCTCAGCCTTCCATTAGCCAGCGGTTGGGGGGCCATCCCCACTGTTTTCTTGAAAACTTGCCAGAGGGAAGTTCAGAGCGAAACCAGCGTCGCCAGCTGCTGGCCCAGCGCCTGGCGGAGCGTCGCCAGTGAAGCAAGTGCTGGTTGATTCAGGCATCCTGCTCAGCTACTACCAACGCCATGAGCCATTACACACGGCAGTGGTGGCATTTTTCGACCGAAGTTCTGCCCAGCTGGTCACCTCTCCAATTTGTATCGCTGAGGTGCTCTGGCTGTTGGGTGACCCCGGCGATTCCAGGGTGCTGGCAGCACAGAATCATTTATTGCTTGCCATTAGCCGCGGGGGCATTCGAGTGATCGATCTGCTGCTTGGGGACTACGCCCGAGTTGCCGAACTCAACGGGCGCTATGCCGATCTGCCAGGGGATTTTGCCGATCTCAGCTTGGTGACCTTGTCTGAGCGCCTGGGAATTGCCGAGATCCTCACCCTAGACGGCGATTTTGATGTTTACCGGCGGTTCCGAAAGGAACCGTTCATCAGGGTTCTGCTTGGCTGACAAGGCGATTCAGCTGCTGGTGCTGGTGCCGCCGCCGTGGCGTGACGGCTGACCAGGCCTTCGCGCAGGTGGCAAAGCTTCCCTTGGAGTCATGGTGACGGCCTGCCCCTGGCCTTTAGCCGCTGCCGGTGCGGCAGAGATCCAGCACATCAGCCATCGAACGGATTTGATCCATGGTGGTTTGTAGCTGGCTGGCGCTGGCCAGTTCGATGCATAGGTCGATGCGGGCTGGTTTGGCGTAGCTGGTGCGAACCCGGGCGTCACTCACATTGATGCGGCTATCGGAGAGGCGCGTGAGGATGTCTTTAAGAATGCCCACCCGATCAAGTACTTCGATGCGCAGCTGGGTGGGGTAGCTGCGGCGATGTTCACTGGCCACCGGGTTCCAGCGCACCGGCAGGCGCCGTTCCACCGGTGTTTGGGCCAGGTTGCTGCAATCCTGGCGGTGAATGGTGATGCCGTGGTTGCCGAGGGCCACCGAGCCCAGGATTGCTTCCCCCGGCAAGGGACAGCAACAACCGCCAAGCCGATATTCCAAGCCCTCCACCCCCAGGATCGGGCTGCCGCTGGGGTCGGCATTGAGGGCCTCCGCCTGCTCCGAGAGGTTCTTGGCCAACTGTTCGTTGGTTACCACCGGAGCAGCGGCCGCTTCCTGCAGCCGCATTTCCTCCCGCAGCCGGTTGGTTGCCTGGTGCAGGGTCACCCCGCCAAAACCCAGGGAGGCCAGCAGGTCTTCGCTGCCGGAGAGATTGCAACGGCGGGCCACCCGGGCCATGGCTTCGCCGCTGAGCAAGGTTTCCAGGCCGTCGCGACCCAGCTCCCTTTCCAACATCTCCCGCCCCCGCAGGATGTTGTCTTCCCGGTGGCTGCGTTTGTACCACTGACGGATCCGCTCCCGGGCGGTGGGGGTGGCAACGAAATTGAGCCAATCAAGGCTGGGGTGAGCGTTCTTGCTGGTAACTACCTGGACGAAGTCACCGTTTTGTAGGGGGGTGGTGAGCGGACAGAGGCGGTCGTTAATCCTTACCCCCTGGCAGTGATTACCCACCTCGCTATGGATGCGATAGGCGAAATCAACTGCGGTTGAACCCTTGCGCAGCCCCACCACATCCCCATTGGGGGTAAATACAAAAACCTCTTCGTCAAATAAGTCTTCCTTGATTGATTTGAGGTAGTCGCTGTGGTCGCGGCCGCCGCCTTCCTTTTGCCAGTCCACCAACTGCCGCAGCCAGTTAAAGCGGGCCATTTCATCGCCATCGGCGGGGGAACCCCCCTCCTTGTATTTCCAGTGGGCGGCGATGCCGTATTCCGCCACGTGGTGCATGTCTGCGGTGCGAATCTGCACTTCAATCGGCCGATGGCGACCGATTACGGCGGTGTGCAGCGATTGGTAACCGTTTGGTTTTGGCAGGCCGATGTAGTCCTTGAAGCGACCGGGGATTGGTCGGAAGGTGTCGTGCACCACCGCCAGGGCCCGGTAACAACTTTCCACCGAGGGGGTAACAATCCGCAGGGCGGCCACGTCGTAGATCTCGTGGAAGGCCTTTTGCTGGCGCTGCATCTTGCTCCAGATGCCATAGAGATGTTTGGGGCGTCCCACCACTTCGCAGCCCTCCACTCCTGAGGCCGCCAGGCGATCCTTGAGCAACTTAACGGTTATGCCCAGGCGATCTTCCCGGTCGCTGCGTTTACTGGCCACCTCCTGCTGGATTTCGCGGAAGGACTCCGGTTCCAACACCTTGAAGGCAAGATCTTCCAGTTCCCATTTGAAACGGCCGATGCCGAGGCGATTGGCGAGGGGGGCATAGATATCGCGGGTTTCGGTGGCGATTCGCAGTTGTTTATCGGCTTTTAGCGCCCCAAGGGTGCGCATGTTGTGCAGTCGATCGGCCAGCTTCACCAGCACCACGCGGATGTCACTGGCCATGGCCAAAAACATCCTGCGCAGGTTTTCCGCCTGGGCTTCGGTGCGGTTGGTGAAATGGATGCCACCGAGTTTGGTTACCCCCTCCACCAGCTGCCGCACCTCCGGACCGAAGTGTTCCTCCAGCTGTTCCGGGGTGACATCGGTGTCTTCCACCACGTCATGGAGGAAGCCGGCGGCGATCACTGCGGCGCTGGCGCCAATGTCCCGCAGCAGGTCTGCCACCGCCACCGGATGGATGATGTAGGGCTCGCCACTGGCCCGCACCTGGCTGCCATGGAGCTGGTAGGCGAAATCAAAGGCCGAGGCCAGCAGCTCTTCCGGGTCGGTGGGGCAGCAGTCGCCCCGGCTGGGGGAGCCGTGTTCGATGCAGGTGCGCAACCAGTGGGGCAGCTGGATCCCGTAGGCGTCAGGGCTCTGCATGCTGGCCCTCAACCGCGGTTGATCACAGCTGTGGGATTCCGGCAGCGATAGGGCTGCGGTGGATCCCCCTCGTTCGGCGGCGTCGAGCATGGCCCCGTCAGATTGTTTTCATGCTATTCAGCTGCGAGCGCAAACCCCAATTGTGTGGGCAGTACCCGATGGGGCTTGGTCCAGTTCTGCTGCTGAATGAGCTGGTGGTGGCCTATCCGGAGGCGCCTGAGCCCACCCTTAATGGCCTGAATCTGAGCCTGGAACGGGGCCAGCGGCTGGCCTTGGTGGGCCCCTCCGGCTGTGGCAAAAGCACTGTGGCCAGGGCGGTGTTGGGGCTGTTGCCCCCCGGCAGTCGCCGCGAGGGCAGCCTGCAGCTCTGTGGCAAAGACCCCAGCCAGCTCAGCCGTCGCGCCCTAAATCAACTGCGGGGGGAGGCCGTGGGCTTGGTGTTCCAGGACCCAATGACCCGGCTCAATCCCCTGCTCACCATCGGTGCCCATCTCACCGACACCCTCCAGGCCCACCGGCCCCGCTGGCGCCGGGCCGAGCTGCGCCAGCGCGCCGAGGAGCTCCTGGCGCGGGTGGGCATCGGCAGTGATCGCTTTAGTAGTTACCCCCATCAGTTCAGCGGTGGCATGCGCCAGCGGCTGGCGATCGCCCTGGCCATGGCCCTGGAGCCACCGCTGGTGATCGCCGATGAACCCACCACCAGCCTGGATGTGGCGGTGGCGGCCCAGGTGATGGCCGAGCTTTGTCATCTCTGTGGGGCCAGTGGCAGTGCCCTGCTGCTGATCACCCATGACCTGGCGATGGCGGGCCGCTGGTGCCAGCAAATGGCTGTGCTGGATAAGGGCCGCCTGCTGGAGCAGGGCCCCGCCCAGCAGCTACTCAGTTACCCCCAGCAACCGCTCACCCAAAGGTTGGTGGCCGCCGCCCGGCGCCGGGAGGGGGGCGACACCCCCACAGTGGCGGCGGCACCGGTGCTGTTGGAGTTGCAGCAATTGCGCTGCTGGCACCGGCTGCCGTCCCTGCCCTGGGAGAGCCGCTGGTTGAAATCGGTGGATGGGGTGAGCCTGCGGCTCCATGGCGGCGAAACCCTTGGGCTGGTGGGGCCTTCCGGCTGTGGCAAGAGCACCCTTTGCCGGGCCCTGATGGGGCTCAACGAGGTGCGGGGCGGCGAGGTGTTGCTCCAGGGGCGAGACCTGCGGCGGCTGCGGGGCCGAGAGCTGCGCCAGGCCCGCCAGCGCTTGCAGATGGTTTTTCAAGATCCGCTGGCCTGCCTCAATCCGGCCATGGCGGTGGCAGACGCCATTGCTGATCCGCTCTTAATCCATGGCTTGGCCGATCGGGCCGAGGCCCGCCGTCAGGCCAGGGAGCTGCTGGAGGCCGTGGGTTTGCCGGCCAGTTTTGGTTCGCGGTTGCCGCGGCAGCTGTCGGGGGGGCAGCAGCAGCGGGTGGCGATTGCCCGGGCCCTGGTGCTCAAACCCAGCGTGCTGCTTTGTGATGAATCGGTGAGCATGTTGGATGCGGAGGTGCAGGCGGAGGTCTTGGAATTGCTCCGGGACCTGCAACGGCGTTTTGGCCTGGGAATGATTTTTGTGACCCATGACCTGGGGGTGGCCAGTGGCTTCTGCCACCGGGTGATCGTGCTGGACCAAGGAAAGATCGTGGAGGAGGGCCGTGGCGATGTGTTGCTGCGCAACCCGGTGGCGCCGATCACCCGCCAGTTGGTGGCCGCCTGTCCGCGTTTACCCCAGGTGGTTTGAGTGATGCCAGAACTGCAGCGCCGCCTTTCTTTGTTCAGCCTGGTGATGGCGGTGGTCACCAGCACCATTGGTTCCGGTTGGTTATTTGCCCCTTATCTTTCCGCCCAGTTGGCGGGGCCCGCCAGCCTGGTTAGTTGGTTGGCGGGCGGCGCCATGGCGTTTCTGATCGCCCTGGTATTTGCCGAACTCGGCGCCCTGGTGAGCAGTTCCGGGGCCCTGGCCCAGATCCCCCTACTCACCCATGGCCGCACCGCTGGCTTTATCGGCGGCTGGGCCGCCTGGCTGGGTTATGTGGCCCTACCGGCCATCGAGGTGCTGGCCACCGTGCAATACCTGGGCAGCAGCCTGCCCTGGCTCACCCGCGATGGCGGCGCCGGCCTAGGGCTGAGCCCCTGGGGCATTGGCCTGGCCAGCGTGCTGCTGCTGTTATTTGGCTGGATCAACCTGGCGGGGGTGGCGGCCCTGGCCCGCTGGATTGATGGCCTCACCATTTGGAAGCTGCTGGTGCCCCTCGGGGTCTCGTTGGTGTTGATCCTGGGCTCCGCCCATTGGGGCAACCTGCGGGTGGGCGGCTATCCCGAGCGCGGGGTGCTCGATGCGCTCAGCACCGGCGGCATCCTCTTTAGCTTGCTCGGCTTCCGCACCGCCATGGACCTGGCCGGGGAAGCGCGCCGTCCCCAGCGGGATGTGCCCCTGGCGATGGGCTTGGGTTTGGCGATATCGCTGCTGATTTATTTGGTGTTGCAGCTGGCTTTCCTGCTGGCGGTGCCCCCCCAGTTATTGGGCCAGGGTTGGGCGCGGCTGCAGCTCACCGCCCATGGGGGACCGCTGGTGGCGGTGGCCCTTGGCCTCGGCTTTAGCTGGCTGGCCAGCCTGTTGATCACCGATGCGGTGGTGTCCCCCAGTGCCACGGCGATGGCCTACATGGGCACGGCGGCCCGGGTTAATTGGATGCTGGCCCGCTGTCGGTTGTTGCCCGCCCCCTTTGCCCACATCAATGGGGCTGGGGTGCCGTCGGTGGCGCTGGCCGCCACGGTGTTAATCGGGCTGGTGTTGCTCCAGGGGGGGCCCAGCTGGGCCAAGGCCGTGGGCTTTGTAACTGCGGCCCTTGTTATTTCCCTGGCCATGGGCCCGGTGAGCTTGGAGGCCCTGCGCCGCCAGGCCCCGGCGGTGCCCCGCCCCTATCGGCTGCCCGCCGCCCGCTGGCTGTGCCCCCTGGCCTTTGTGCTGGCCACCTGGGCGATCTTCTGGTGTGGTTGGGGCAGCCTGCAGTTGGCTGTGCCGTTGATCCTGCTGCCCAGCCTTATTTACCTGCTGGTTTGTGGCCGCGCTGGGGTGGAGTTCAGGGCCGGTGCCTGGTGGTTTCTGTATCTGGGGGGCATCACTTTGGCCTCCTATTTGTTGGGTCCTGGCCGGCCATTTCCCCTGGACCAGGGGCCCCAACTGTTGCTGCTCAGTGGCTTTGCCCTGGCGGTATTTCCCCTGGCCGTGCGCTCTCACCTGCCCCAGCCCTCCCCCCACGCCATGGTGGAGCTGGGCCAGGGCTAAGGCCGCTAAACCCTTCATCTGAAGGATTGCTGGGGCTGATCTGCTTCGCATAGAAGTTGTTCACGTTCTGATAACTGGATGACTCTCCCTAGTGCAGCCCCCCTGGCTGCTGTTGGTAGCACTGATCGCTGGCAGGAGCAGTTCTTTGCGCCCTACGTAGACATGGGGCTCTATCCAGTTCCCGACCTGGATGGCCTGGCCAAAAAGTACGGAGTCGGTTTGTTCAGCCTTGGCTTCATGCAGGCCAGCCCCAGTGGCAAGTTGGCCTGGGCCGGCCTCGATGCCCTCAGCCTGGATAGCAACCATGAACAGGCGCTGGCAATTCTTGGTGAAATCACTGCCCTGAGGGCCGCCGGTGGCGATGTGATGGTGTCCCTGGGGGGCGCTGCCGGTCAGAGCCTGGCCCAGGCCTATGCCCAGCGGGGGTTGGGGGTCCAAGCCCTGGCCACCGCCTACGGGGAAATGGTGGACAGCCTCAAGCTCAGCAAGCTTGATTTCGACATCGAGGGGGCAGCCCTGGCCGAAACCCAAACGATCAAGTTGCAGATGGAGGCGATCGCCCTAGTGCAGCAGAGCCATCCAGCTCTCGGTGTCTGGCTCACCCTGCCGGTGTTACCCCAGGGCCTCACCCAAGACGGTCTCAACACTGTGAAGGCTGCTCTGCAGGCGGGCGTTCAGGTGGATGGCGTCAATGTGATGGCGATGGACTACGGCGATGGACCTGCTCCGCCGCAGCTCAAGTCGATGGGGGCCTACGCCATTGATGCCGCCAACACTACTTTTGCCCAACTCAGCAATCTGTTTGCCAGCCAGGGCAAAAGCTTTTGCTGGAACCAGCTGGGGGTTACGCCGATGTTGGGTGTTAACGACATCAGTAGTGAGGTATTCACAATCCAAGACGCTGAGCAGCTTGAGGTTTTTGCCAGGGAGAAGGGCCTGGGGATGCTCTCGATGTGGTCGATCAACCGCGATAACCCTGGGGCTGCAGGGCAAGCCTCCAACAACCATGCCGGCTTGCCAACGATCGCTGCGGGGGGCTTCAGCAGCGTTTGGGGGGATTACGGCAGTGATCCTGTTATTTCCTCAGTCCCCCCGGTGGTCACCCCCCCGGTGGTGACCCCCCCTGTGGTTGGCAATGGTGGGTTGAGCGTGGAGGTGGGCGGTAGCCGTTGGTGGGGTGGTTTTACCGCCGAACTAAAGATCACCAACAGCAGTGGCAAAGACCTGCAGAGTTGGAGTTACACATTTGATAGTCCCCACAGCATCAGTGGCGCCCCCTGGGGGGCGACGGTGACCAGCACAGCCTTGGGCAATGGGATCAGCCGCTACACCCTCAGTGGTGCTGGCTGGGCAGCGGCGCTCAAGGCGGGGGCCTCGGTGAGCGTTGGATTTAACGGCAGCCAGGGCAGCAGCATCGGCAACGATGGGTCGCTGACCTCGGCGCAGTTATTTAGCAGCAGCCCATCAACGGTGCTACCTACGCCACCAGTGGTGACGCCTCCGGTAGTGCCGGTGATGCCAGTAGTGCCACCGGTGGTTACACCCCCAGTGGTTGGCAATGGGGGCCTGAGTGTGGAAGTGGGCGGTAGCCGTTGGTGGGGTGGTTTTACCGCCGAACTAAAGATCACCAACGGCAGTGGCAAAGACCTGCAGAGTTGGAGTTACACATTCGATAGCCCCCACAGCATCAGTGGCGCCCCCTGGGGGGCCACGGTGACCAGCACAGCCTTGGGCAATGGGATCAGCCGCTACACCCTCAGTGGTGCTGGCTGGGCAGCGGCGCTCAAGGCGGGGGCCTCGGTGAGCGTTGGTTTTAACGGCAGCCAGGGCAGCAGCATTGGCAACGATGGGTCGCTGACCTCGGCGCAGTTATTTAGCAGCAGCCCATCAACGGTGCTGCCTACCCCCCCGGTAACACCGATAGACAGTGGCGCCGGGGCTGGTAATGGCACTGGTTACGCCGAGGCCCTGCAGAAGTCGTTCCTTTTCTATGAGGCAAATCGCTCCGGTGATCTCGATGGGGCCACAAATCGGGTGCCCTGGCGTGGTGATTCCGGTCTCAACGATGGCCGCGATGGGGTGTACTTCGGGGATCGCAACGCCGCCAACCTGCAGCTGGGGCTCAGCCTCGACCTCACCGGTGGCTACTACGACGCCGGGGACCACGGCAAATTCGGGATGCCCTTGGCCTCCACCATCTCCAGCCTGGCCTGGGGGGGGATTGCCTTCAAGCAGGGCTACAACGCCACTGGCCAGCTGGATGAATTGCTGGCGGCGGTGAAGTGGGGCACCGATTATCTGCTCAAGGCCCATGGCACCGATGCCACTGGCAACACCAGTTTCTTTGTGGCCCAGGTGGGTGATGGGGCCGCAGACCATGCCCTTTGGAGCGCCCCCGAGAGCCAAACCATTGCCCGGCCGGCCATGGCCGTTACCGCCCAGAAACCTGGCTCCGACGTGACCGCCGGCAGTGCCGCCGCCCTGGCCTCCGCCTCAATTCTCTTTCGGGAGAACGGCTCGATCGCCTACGCCGATGAACTGCTGCGCCATGCGCAGTCGCTTTATCGCTTTGCCGATACCTACCGGGGCAAGTATTCCGACTCGATCACCGAGGTGCAGGGCTACTACAACTCCTGGAGTGGCTACGAAGACGAACTCAGCTATGGCGCCGCTTGGTTGGCCCGGGCCACGGAGGCGGCTGGTGGTGATGGCAGCGCCTACCGCCAGAAGGCTCTCCAGCTCTATAACACCGAGATCGGTGGCTTGAGCAACGGCTGGACCCAAAACTGGGATGACAGCTCCTACGGCGCCGCCGTGCTGCTGGCCGAAGACACGGGTAACGCCAAGATCCGCAGCGATGTGGAGGGCTGGCTGAACAGTTGGGTGAATGGCAGCAATGGGGTGCAGATCACCGCCGGGGGCCTGCGTTTCATCAGCCAGTGGGGCTCCCTGCGCTATGCCGCCAACACGGCGATGCTGGCCGGGGTTTACGCCGATAGCGTTACCGATCCCAATGGCGCCTACAGCCAGTTGGCCACCGATACCATCGACTACATCCTTGGCGACAACCCCCGTAACTCCAGCTACGAGGTGGGTTATGGCGAAAATTCGCCCCAGCAGCCCCACCACCGGGCCGCTTCCGGGGTGGGCTGGGATGGTTTCCGCAATGGCCTGCCAAACGAAAACATCCTCTATGGCGCCCTGGTGGGCGGCCCCAGCCAGGCCAACGACTTCGCCTACACCGACGTACGTAGCGACTACATCGGCAATGAAGTTGCCATCGACTACAACTCTGGCTTCACGGGGGCAATAGCCTTTGCGGCCCAGCGTAGTGCTGGCTTTTAGCGCCGGCGTAGCGCCTCCAGTAGCCGCTCAAAGCTCTCCGGGAGGGGGGCCTCAAAGACCATCCGTTCCCCTGTGATCGGATGGTCAAGGCCCAGTTCCACCGCATGCAGGGCCTGGCCATGCAGCTCCACCGGCAGTTTGCGGCAACGGCTGTAGGTGGCGTCGCCCAGCAGCGGGTGGCCCAGGTGGGCGCAATGCACCCGGATCTGGTGGGTGCGGCCGGTGTCGAGCTTGAAGCGCAGGAGGGAATAGTCGCCGAATCGCTCCAATAGGCGCCAATGGGTGCAGGCATAGCGACCCTGGTCGTCGGCCACCACCGCATATTTTTTGCGGTCTATCGGGTGGCGACCGATGGCGCCGATCACCGTGCCTGCTTCACTGCCGAGGGCCCCATGCACCACCCCCAGGTACTCCCGCGAGGCAATCCGCTTCTGGATTTGCACCTGCAGGCGCACCAGGGCCTCCTGGCTCTTGGCGATCACGATGCAGCCGGTGGTGTCCTTGTCGAGGCGATGCACGATCCCCGGACGCATCTCGCCGCCAATCCCCGGTAAATCAGGGCAGTGGTGCAGCAAACCATTCACCAGGGTGCCGTCCTTGTTGCCTGGGGCGGGGTGCACCGTGAGCCCGGCGGGTTTGTTGAGCACAATCAAATGGGCATCTTCAAACAGCACATCAAGGGGAATCGCCTCTGGTTTCAGGTAGGGCAGCGGTTCGGGCGGTGGCATCCAAAGCTGCACGGCATCCCCGGGGCGCAGCGGCGTTTTGGCCCGACCGGTAACGCCATTCACCCGCACATAGCCGGCATCAATGAATTTCTGAATGCGGGCCCGGCTTTGCTCCGGCCGCTGCGACACCAGCCAGCGGTCCAGACGCATCGGTAGCGGTCTGGGGTATTCCAGGCTGAGCAGTTCGCCCTCCCCTTCGCCGAATTCAGCCATCGGCGGGGGGCAGCTCCAGGGTGATGGCGCCCAGGGCGCTGCGGCGGAAGTCGTCTAGCAGTTTCGAGGCCATACGCGTGGTGTCACCGCCGGTGTGACGGGCGGCGGCCCGCTCCAGCCAGGTGCCCAGGTCGGGGTGGGCATTCAGATCGGAATGCGGATTGGATTCTGGATTGGATTCTGGATTGGTATTCAGATCGGTATTTGGATCGGTATTTGGATCGGTGTCTAGATCGGAATTTGGATCGCTATCTAGATCGGAATTTGGATCGGTGTAGGGGCCGCTGGCAGGTTCCTCCCCCAGGTTTTCAGCTTCTGTACGGCCTGTACAGAACTCGAAATCACCAGCCAAAACATCTCCAGCCAGATCATCTCCAGCCAGATCATCACCAGCCAGATCCAGTTCCCCTGCTTCCTCCTTCGCTAATTCTTCCGTTTTCAGCATTTCCCGCGAGGTTTCTGGCGCCTTTGTCGCTTGATTGGCGTCACTCAAACCATCCAGCCCATCGCCCAACCCATCATCCAGCCCCCCTAAGCCCCTCTGTACGGCCAGCGGGATGCCATAGCGCTGCTCCAGGAGTCCCAGGGGCACGCCGGCCACCGGCGCCCCCTCCAGGCTGCAGAGCAGCTGCAGGAAGGCCAGGGCCACGGCCTCCACGTTGTAGGCGGCTTGGCCGATGTCGTCGCAGTAGGCCAGCAGCAGGGCCGCCTGTTTGTTTTCGAGCCGTGGGGGCAACACCCCGGGGGCATCGAGTAGGTCAAGGGCCTGGCCCAGGCGCACCCAGCGCAGGGTGCGGGTCACGCCGGCCCGGCGGGCACTGTTCACCACCTTTTGGCGCACCAGCCGGTTGATCAGGGCCGATTTACCCACGTTGGGGAAGCCCAGCATCAGGGCCCGCACCGGCCGGGGCCGCATGCCCCGCAACCGCCGCCGTTCATTCAGGCTTTCGCCGGCCCGCAGCGCCGCCTGCATCAGCTGCATCACCCCGGTGCCGACCTTGGCGTCACACCACCAGGGGGTTTCGCCCCGGGCCCGAAACCAGCGGTCCCAACTGAGGCGCGACTGTTCGCTGACCATGTCCCGCCGGTTAAGTACCAGCAGCCGGGCTTTGTCCTTGGTCCAGCGGTCGAGCCGCGGGTGGCCGGTGGCTAGGGGGATACGGGCATCGCGCACCTCCAGCACCAGATCCACCTTTTGGAGGCTGGCACTCAGGGACCGTTCCGCTTTGGCGATATGGCCTGGATACCACTGGATGGCAACGTCGCTCAAGGCACTACCAACACGGGGCAAGGGGCCAGCTGGATCACCCGGGAGGCGGTGCTGGTCTGGTCAGTGTCCAGACTGATCCCCCGGGTGCCCATCACGATTAGATCGGCCTCGATTTCATCGGCCACATCACCGATCACGAAGGCGGGTTTACCCTCCCGTTCGATCAGTTCAGGGGTGACCCCGGCCCGCTCAAAGGTGTCGTGGGCCTGCTGCAGCAGCTGACCCACCTCCGTGGCATCGGCCATGGTGGTGTCGTCTGTTTCCACCACAGACAGCAGCACCAGGCGGCTGTTGTATTGCTGCACGAGTTTCAGCACGGTGGCAGCTGTTTCCAGCGCGGCCCGGCTGTGGTCGATCGGGAAGAGAACGGTGCGGAACATAGGGGGCGCAGTGCCAGCACTGTCCTTGTCCTAGCTCCCCGGCGGCAACTGGCAACCACTTCCGCGTTATCGTCGCCGCGCCGTTACCTCTAACCCCATGACGAAGCTTTCCCTCACCGCCCTTACTGCCGATGATCTGCGCGGTAAGCGTGTGCTGGTGCGGGTGGACTTCAACGTGCCGCTCAACGAAGCGGGCGCCATCACCGATGACACCCGCATCCGGGCAGCCCTGCCCACGATCAACCACCTCAAGGGCCATGGGGCCAAGGTGATCCTGGCGGCCCACTTCGGTCGGCCCAAGGGCCAGGTGAACGAAGCCATGCGGCTTACCCAGGTGGCCGTGCGCCTCAGTGAACTGCTGGGGGTGACCGTGCCCAAAACCGACAGCGCCATTGGTGCCGATGCAGAAGCCAAGGTGGCTGCCCTCGCCGACGGCGGCGTGCTGCTGCTGGAAAACGTACGTTTCTTTGCAGAAGAAGAAAAGAACGACCCGGCCTTTGCTGAACAGCTGGCGGCCCTGGCCGACCTTTATGTAAACGACGCCTTTGGGGCCGCCCACCGGGCCCATGCCTCCACCGAAGGCGTCACCAAGTTCCTGAGCCCCAACGTGGCTGGTTTCCTGATGGAGAAGGAACTCCAGTACCTGCAAGGGGCCATCGATGAACCCAAGCGTCCCCTGGCCGCCATCGTGGGCGGTTCCAAGGTGAGCAGCAAGATCGGTGTGCTGGAAGCCCTGATCGACAAATGCGACAAGGTGCTGATCGGCGGCGGCATGATTTTCACCTTCTACAAGGCCCGGGGCCTGGCGGTGGGCAAGAGCCTGGTGGAGGAAGACAAGCTCGAACTGGCCAAGGAACTGGAGGCCAAGGCCAAGGCCAAGGGCGTCCAGCTGTTGCTACCCACCGATGTGGTGCTGGCCGATAACTTCGCCCCCGATGCCAACAGTCAGATCGTTTCGATCGATGCCATCCCCGACGGCTGGATGGGTCTTGATATCGGCCCTGATTCGATCAAGGCCTTTGAAGCTGCCCTGGCGGATTGCAAGACCGTGATCTGGAACGGCCCCATGGGCGTATTCGAGTTCGATAAGTTTGCCGCCGGCACCGACGCCATCGCCCACACCCTGGCTGGGCTTACCGCCACTGGCACCACCACGATCATCGGCGGTGGCGACTCCGTGGCGGCCGTGGAGAAGGTGGGCGTAGCCGAGAAGATGTCGCACATCTCCACCGGCGGTGGCGCCAGCCTGGAGCTGCTGGAGGGCAAGGTGCTGCCCGGTGTGGCCGCCCTCGACGAGGCCGCCTGAAGCCCCCCTAAGCCCATGGTCACCGATCGGGAACGGGAGTTGTCCCAACAGTTCTGGGCCCGCCGGGGCCAGGGCCCCAGGCTTAGGGGCCCCGGCAGGCGTCGGGGCTGGTGGCCGGGCTTACTGCTGCTGGCGCTCCTGGCCCTAGGGCTGGTGTTGCTACTGGGCCATTGAGCCTGGGTGGTGCTGGCCCCAGGGGCCTTGGGGGGGCTTGGGCAGGCCGTACTGGCTGCGTAGTTGTTCGGCTTCCGTGCGCAGTTGGTTGCGCAGTTTCTGATGGGCCTCCCGCTCCCCCTGTTCACAGGCCTTTAGGGCTGGGGGGGTCTGGGCTGCTGTCACACAGCGTTCCGCCTCCTGCAGGATGGCGATCCGGCCGGCGTGGCTCTTCTGTTCGATCGTGCTGCGCAGCTTGAAAAGGTTCTGCAGCTGTTCCTTGGTGAACGTGGGCCGTTCAAAGGCCGGGCGTTCCTGTTTAGGCATTTCAGCGGGTTGAGCCTGAACTGCGTTTATTCCCGCCGCGAGGAGTGGGAACAGCGCTGCGGCGGCCAGAAGCTTGCGGTGCATTGGTGGTCTGGGAACAGCCTTCAGTGTCCTGAACCCTTGTGGCCCCCCTGTGACTGGCTGGGCAGCAGGTCCAACGAACTGCTACCGCAGTCGTCATCCAGTCCCAACACGGCGCGCAGCCAATGGCGCATTTGTTGGGGCAGCCGACCCTGCTCGTAGCGCAGCAGCGCTTCCATCAGCACGGGGCTGTTCACCCAAGTTGGAGCCACCGTTAAACCGATCAAGATCTCAACGGCAGTGTCGCCATCGAGATGGCAATCAGCAAGCCCGCTGCTGCTGCTCAGCGGCGGGCCACCACCCGCACCATGCGACTGATGCTCACGGTGCCTTCCGGGTGCAGCAGCATCACAGCCCAAGACTGGCTACCGGGCTTGTAGGGGGCCTGGATGGTTTTAAACAGGCCCCCGCCATTGAGGGCGCCCAGTTGCATTTCTGGACTCTTGAAGTGGAGCAAAGTTTCCGCAGAGAGTTCCGCCATGCCGCCGGCGATAACGGCGTCATTGAGGGGTTCATCCATCACCACATCCAGGTCGTAGCGCTGGCCGGTGAGCACTTCCTCTGGCACAAACAGGCTCACCCCCAGGTCCCGTTTGCCACTGCGCAGGATTGATTCTTCCCCAAGCACTTCTTGGCTGCTGAGCCGGGCACCCGTCTGTTGCACGGCCAATCTTTGGGTGGCCTCCAGCCGGAAGCTGCGGCCGGCCTCCTGGTGGCTGCCGGTCACCTTCACCAGCAGGGTGCTGCGGCCGTCCTTGAGGTCTGGGCCGGCACTGAGTTGCCAGCGGGCATCGCTGAAGCTTTGGCGCAGCTGCTGATAGCGGGCTTCGAGGCTGCGGGGGTTGAGGCCGGGGCCAGCTTCCAGCAGGCTGTTTAGCGCCGCTGGATTTGCCCCGTTAAGGGCAGTTTCCAGGTTGCGCAGCAGTTCATCGCTTAAGCGCGCCTGGGCGGCGCCGGCCTGCAGCAGGGGCAGGCTGGCCAGCAGGATCCCTGCGGCCATGGCCAAGTTGCGCCGCAGGGAAACGATCACGGAATTTCCAATCGGGACTCTTAAGTTAGGCGCCGCCTTCATCCCGTCCATGGCCCGGCTTTTGATTGCTGCCAGTGGCACCGGTGGCCATCTGTTTCCGGCCCTAGCGGTGGCTGATCGCTTGCCCCCTGGCTGGGCGGTGAGCTGGCTGGGGGTTCCCGATCGCCTCGAACGGGAGCTGGTGCCCTCCCGTTATCCCCTCCATACCGTGCGGGCCGGGGGGCTCCAGGGCAAAGGGCTGGTCAAGCTCTGTCAGCTGCTGCAGCTGCTCTGGAGCGCCGTACCGGTGGCCCAATTGATCCGTAGGCAGCAGTGCGCCGTGGTGTTCACCACCGGCGGCTACATCGCCGCCCCGGCGATCCTGGCGGCCCGCTTCTGCCGGCGGCCGGTGGTGCTGCACGAATCAAATGCGGTGCCCGGGCGGGTTACCCGGCTGCTGGGCCGTTATTGCACCCGGGTGGCCCTGGGTTTGCCCCAGGCCGCCGCCCTGCTGCCGGGCTGTCGCCCCCTGGTCACCGGCACCCCCGTGCGGGCCGCCTTTCTGGAGCCGGCCCCCTGCCCCGATTGGTTGCCCCAGGGGCCGGGGCCGCTGCTGCTGCTGATCGGCGGCAGCCAGGGGGCCGTGGGCCTTAATCGGATGCTGCGGGCGGCGGCGGCGCCGCTGCTGGCGGCTGGTTGTCGGATCGTGCATCTCTGTGGCAGCCACGACCCAGACCAGGGGCGTTTACGCCACCCCCTCTACGTGGAAAGGGCCTTCAGCGACGAAATCCCGGGCCTGCTGCAGCACGCCGACCTGGCGGTAAGTAGGGCGGGGGCCGGCAGCCTCAGTGAATTGGCGGTGTCTAGAACCCCGGCGGTGTTGGTGCCCTTCCCCCAGGCGGCCGACAACCATCAGCTGGCCAATGCCCAAGCGGCCCAGGCCCTGGGGGCAGCGTTGCTGGTGCACCAGCACGACCCCGATCGCCCGCCCCTGGGGCGGGCCCTGTGGCGGCTGCTGGGGCCGCGGCTGCGGGGGGCCGAGGGCCTGGCTGATCCGCTCAGGGGCCTGGCCGAGGGCATGGGTCGCCTGGCGGTGGCTGACGCCGACAAGCAACTGGTGGCACTGCTGCTGCAGCTCAGCGCCCCTTAGCTGTGGCTGCGGGGGCCGGCGCTTGGGCTGGAGATTTCGGCCCGGCTGGACTCCGATTCCGCCAGGCTGCTGCTGGCCCCCACCCCCGCCAGCAACGGCAGCGGAGTGCCATTACTTAGGGCGCTGGCCAGTTGTTCCAGTTCCTGGGGTTGGCGGAGGCCGATCGAATGGCCCAGCCCCTGGCCCTGGCGATCAAACAGCTGTAGGTGGGGGATGCCAGTCACCTGCCATTGATCTAGTTCCGCCTGCCAGCCGGGGTTGTCCACATTGAGCAGCACCACATCCAGCTCCGGATGGCGCTTTTCCAGCTGCCCCATGGCCGGCGCCATCGCCCGACAGGATTCACACCAGTCGGCGTAAAACTCCACCAGGGTGGGGCGACCGTTGCCGAGGGCCTCCCCTAGGGGCAGGGAGCGGCGGGCCATTTGATCCAGCAGGTCATCGGCCCCAAGGCTGCCTTTGAGCCAGGTGAGGGCCACCACCAGCAGGGCCACCAGCAGCAATAGCAATTGCCCGGTACGGGCTGGGGTTGGGGGCGTCATGGGGATGCCAGGCAGGCCAAGCGCTGCCATGCTGGCAGCACCCCCTCGGCTGCTGTTTGAAACGTCGGCTCACGCTGCAGTTTCCCCGGGAGGCGGTGCATCAGCCGATCACCTATCGCCTGGCGGTCGATTACGACGTGGCCTCGCGGATCATCCGCGCCCAGATGGCCCCCAACCAGCGGGGCACCATGGTGGTGGAACTGTCGGGCGACATTGATGAACTGGATGCTGCCCAGCAGTGGTTGGCCAGTATTGGCCTTGAAATCACAGCTGCCGACGGTGAGATCCGTATCGACCCCGACCGTTGTGTGGACTGCGGCATCTGCTCAAGTGTCTGCCCTAGCGGAGCCCTGCGCTGTGAGGCCCCAGACTGGCGCCTGCAATTCGACCTGCGTCGCTGTGTGGTGTGTGAGCAGTGCATTGCCGCCTGTCCCCTGGAAGCGATCAGCCTGAAGCTCTGATGACTTCCTTCTTGAAGTGGTTGCTGCTGCCCGTCCGGGCGCCGATGCTCACCCTGCTGGGGGCGATCAGTTTTTATCTGGGGGCCCATTGGGGCTTCCAGCAGGACAGCATCCGTTCGGCGATGGTTGTTGATTCTTACTGGGATGAAATCTTCTGGGCCTTTGCGCTGCTGCAGGTGTTCGTGCTGGTGTTTTTCTGCACCCTGCCGGATTTGGTGCTGCGTCAAATTTCGTTGTTTATGGCGGCCAGCAAAGTAATCACCCTGGTGATCACTTTGCTGGTGGTGGTGCTAGCGGGCATGTATCTGCTTTACATGCCGGGTTTTGTTGATCTGTTGGTGCTGGCGGCCGCCCTAATGTTGGCCCGCCTTGACATGGTGCGGCTCAATATCTGGCCCCCCTCCTGGGTGGCGCTGCTGGGTTTCACCTCTTTCATTATGTTTTTTGTGGTGTATGGCCATACATTGCACCTGCGGCTATTCAGCATGCCTTTATTTCATGGCCTATTGAAGCTGGGTTTAACTAGGCCATAGGTCCAGTGATTACCCAGCACACTCTTCACGTAATGGCGAGTTTCTGGGTAGGGGATTGCTTCCACCCAGAGTTCTGGTATTTGGTTGAGCTTGGCATTTACCCAGCCCTGGGCGGCCCCGGGGCCGGCGTTGTAGCTCGCCACCGCCAGGAAGGGGTTATTGGCTGAGGCCTTGAGTAGTTGGCTCAGGTAGCGGGCCCCCAGTTGGGCATTGAGGGCGGGGTCCTGTAACTGGGCGCGGCTGATGGAAGCCGCCGCCAGTTCGTTGGCGGTGGCGGGCATCAACTGCAGCAAGCCCACCGCCCCGGCGGGGGAGCCCACCGCTGGGCTCAGCCGCGATTCCTGGCGGGCCACGGCGATAAGCAGGCTGGGGTCCAGCCCGGCTTCAAAGGCGGCGTTCTGCAGTTCTGGCTCAAAGGCGAGTGGATGGCGCTGCTGTTCCAGCCGTCGCAGCTGGGCAGGGGTCTGGGCAGCCCCCTCCAGGGAGGCCTGGTCCAGTTGGGCTAGGCCGATCCAGCGGTCCCCCAGGGCCAGCCGCAGTTGGCCTTCCCGCCAGAGGTCCTGGGGATTGTCTGGGGAGCGGCCCCCCCGCCAGCTGCGCCAATGCTCCCAGGCCTCCCCATGGAGCCCGAGCCGCTCCAGCTGGGCCAGGGGCGGGGCCAGTACCCCCCCCGTTGGCGCCGGTGGGGGCAGGGAAGGCCTGCTTAGCCCGAGCCGTTCGCTCGCCCGCCAGGCGTAGTAGCCGTAGGGGTAGTCGTGGAGCTGTTGGGTCCAGAGTTTCTGGGCTTTGGCGGTTTGGCCCTGTTCTTGGGCGGCCAGGCCTAGCCAGAAGCGGCTGCGGGCCGCCAGGGGCGGGCTCTGGCGCTCGGGATCCAGTTTTTGGAGGCTGGCGCTCGCCGCCGCCCACTGCTGTTTCAGTAACAACTGGCGACTGCGCTCCCAGCCCAGTTCCGCGGCGGTTAACGGCGGCAAAACCGCAGGGGCCAGCCGTTCCCGGGTGCGGGCGGTTTGGGGGGGTAGGCCCCTGAGGCAGCGTTTGGCGGCGCTCAGCTCCCCCTGCTGGGCGAGGCCGCCGGCAAGCAAGTCTTTTTCCCTGGGCGTTAGCGGCCGCTTGGGCTGCTGGCAGGCGCTGGCCATGGCAGCGGCGGCCCCGGGCCAGCGCTCCCCCCAGCGGGCCAGGTGCAGGCCGCCCCGCTGGCCCCCCAGCGATTGCTGCCACTCCTGGGCGGCGGCGAGGGCGGCGGGGTGGGCGGGAAAACGTTGCAGCAGCAGCTGCCGCTCGGGGCCGCCGCTGGCGCCGAGGGCATAGAGGGCATCGGCGCTGGGGGGCGCCAGGGGAAAACGCTGCAGCAGCTGTTGCCAGAGCGCTTGGGCCTGGGCGCTATCGCCCAATTGTTGCTCGGCCTGGGCCTGCAGCTTCAGGGTCACGGCCGCCAGCAGGCTGGGGCCGCCGGCGGGGCTCCAGGCTTGGCGGCGCAACAGCTGCAACTGGGCGCTGGGGTCACCGCTGAGGGCCTGGGCCCGGATCAGCCGCGCTTCCCGGCGGCGGGCTGGATCGGGATCAAAGCGACTGCTGCGGCGCAGCAGCTCGGCGGAGCTGTGGCTGCTTAGGGGGGGGCGTAGCCGCAGCAACCCCTGTTGCAGCAGGGCGAGGCCAAGGGCGCTGCCCACGGCGATGGCGGCGATCGCCAGCAGCCCCCGATCCTTGAACGGTTGCACCTGCAGGTTCACCAAGAGGCAACAGCTAGCCAGGGCATCGTATGGGGGCAAGACTGGCCGGGCAGCCCCTCCCCCCCCACTCCCGCCAGTGCAGCAGCTCCAGCAGGCCCTTGGGGTCCTTCGCCACTGGTGGCAGGCCAGGGCCCCCCAGCTGTCCCCCCTGGCCCTGCAGCGGCGCCGCTGCCTAGGGGCGGTATTGCTGGGCCTTGGCAGCTGGTTGTTGAGACCGTTCTGGCCTTTCTTTTGGCTGCCGGGCTGGCTGGTGGGGGCGTTGCTGATCTGGGCCGCCCTGGAATTGTTTGGCCTGGCCTGGCGACCGCGCCGCTGGCGCTGAACTTCGTGGCCGCCCAACGGGCCCTGGGTCTCTTTGGTCTAGGGCTGAATGGCGGCTGCGGTTAATCTCCCGCCAGATGGACCCCGCTCCCATGGCCGACCTGGCAACCCATCCCGTGGGGGCCCCCCTGGGCGGCGGCGGCATCAGCTTTGGCACCGATGGCATCCGCGGCCGGGTGGGCGCCTTGATGACCCCAGCCCTGGCCCTGCAGGTGGGCTACTGGAGTGGCCAGGTGCTCGCTGGCGACGGGCCGGTGTTGATCGGCATGGATTCGCGCAGCAGTGGTCCGATGCTCAGTGCCGCCCTGGCGGCCGGGCTCACCGCCGCCGGCCGCGAGGTGTGGGAGCTGGGCCTCTGCCCCACCCCCGCCGTAGCCCGGCTGGTGCGGCGGCTGGGGGCCGCCGGTGGCGTGATGGTGTCCGCCAGCCACAACCCCCCGGAAGACAACGGCATCAAGCTGTTTGCTGCCTCCGGCGCCAAGCTCAGCCGCGGCCAGCAGGAGGCGATCGAGGCCGGTTTGCGCGGCGAGGTGCGGCCGGCCCTGGGCCGCTGTGGGGCCATCTACCAGCGCAACGAATTACTCAGCCAGTACCGGGAGCTGTTGGAGCAGGGCCTCTGCGGCCGCCGCCTAGACGGTCGCCGCATCGTGCTCGACCTCTGCTGGGGTTCCGCCACCGCCCTCAGCGCTGGTTTGTTTAGGGACCTGGGGGCTGAACTCAGCGTGCTGCACGGGGAAGCCGATGGCAGTGCCATCAATGTGGGCTGCGGCAGCACCCACCTGGAACCGCTGCGGCAGGCGGTGCTGGAGCAGGGGGCGGAGCTGGGTTTTGCCTTTGATGGCGACGCCGACCGGGTGCTGGCGGTGGATGGCCAGGGGCGGTTGGTGGACGGTGACCACATCCTTTACCTCTGGGGATCAGCCCTGGCCGCGGCGGGCCAGCTGCCCGAGCAGCGGCTGGTGGCCACGGTGATGAGCAACCTCGGCTTTGAGCGGGCCTGGCTGGCCCGGGGCGGATTGCTGGAGCGCACCGCCGTGGGCGATCAGTTTGTGCATGCGGCGATGGAGGCCAGTGGCGCCGCCCTGGGCGGTGAACAGTCGGGGCACATCCTTTGCGCCCACCACGATCTCTGCGGCGATGGCCTGCTCACGGCCCTGCAGCTGGTGGCCCTGCTGGAGCCAGGCGAGACCCTCGCCGATCGCCTCGACCACAGCTTCTGCTCCTATCCCCAGCGGCTCGAAAACGTGCGGGTGCTCGACAAGGCCCGCCGCAAGGGCTGGCAGCAGTGCACCCCCCTGGTGGAGGCCATTGCCGCGGCGGAAACGGCCATGGCCGGCGAGGGGCGGGTGCTGGTGCGGGCCTCCGGCACCGAACCGCTGCTGCGGGTGATGTTGGAGGCCTCCAGCCAGGTCGCCGTAGACCACTGGACCGAGCAGCTGGCCGCCATCGCCGACCGGGAACTGAACGGTTGAGCTGTATTTAGCGATTCAACTCAACAGCCCGCGGGCCAGGGCCAGGGCGCCGCTGCAGGCATCGCCGAGGGGGGGCTGGGGGCGGCTGCCGGGCAATAGCTCCGTCAAAACCCTTTGGAAGCTGCGTTGCAGGGGCTCCAGGTGTTCGATCGCCCCGCCTAGGCAGCAGAGCGGCGGCTGCTCCAGCCCCAGGGCCCGGGCCACCCCCTCCACCAACAGGGCCAGTTCCAGCCCGGCCCGCTCGATCACCGCCAGGGCCTGGGGATCCCCCGCTGCCGCCTGGGCACTCACCAGGGGCGCCAGCCGGGCAAAGCCCGCCGCCCCGAAGCTGGGGTCCACCACCAGGGCCTTGAGTTGATGGGAATGCTGCACGCCGAGGGCCCGCCAAAGCAGGGCCTTTAGGGGGGTTTCGCTGAGGCGGCCATCGGCCATGCGCAGGCTGAGGGCGAGGCCATCGCGGCCGATGTCCATGGCACTGCCGCCGCCATCCAGCAGCCAGCCCCAACCGCCACAGCGGTGAAGCTGGCCCTGGCCGTTGCGGCCCACGCAGATGCTGCCGGTGCCGCTGATCAACACGATGCCGGCGCCCCCGCCAAAGGCGCCGGCCAGGGCGGTGCTTTCATCGCCGCCCACCAGCACCGCCTCGAGGCCCAGCAGCTCCTGGGCTAGGCGGGTGCCCAGGGCCTGGCTGGGGCTGTGCTGCTCGATGCCGCTGGCGCCGATGGCCGCGGCGGCCAAGGTCAGGGGCCCCTGGGGCTGGCGCAGCTCTGGGCCCAACCCCTGGCGGGCCGCCGCCAGGCTGCTGCCCAGGGCCGCCTGGAACTTTTCGGGGCCAGCGGAGCTGTCTAGGTGGCTAACGCCACTGCCTTCCCCTTCGGCCAGCACCCGCCCCTGGAGATCACTGAGGCGACAGCGGGTTTTGGTTTGCCCCGCATCAAAACCCGCCAACAGTGCTGGCTCAGCCATCGCTGGTCCCGTTGTTTTGGCTCAAGGCCTGGGCGGCCCCGAGGGTGGCCAGCAGAAACCAGCCGGTGATCTGCACTTCAGGTCTGAAAAAGATCGTGTCCACCAGCCCATGGCCGGCCAGGCCCACCACGGCGGCGAGGCTGCCCAGGGCCGGCAAACTCAGCAGCAGTTCCCGGTGCAACTGGGCAAAGCCCAAGCGCAGGCTGGTAACCAACAGGGCGAGGCCGGCCAGCAGGCCAGGGATGCCGGCCTCCACCGCCAGCTCCAGCGGCACCGAATAGGCACTCAGGGCGGTGTAGCGGGGCTGTTGGTAGAGGGGATAGATCAGGTTGAAGGCGCTGTTGCCGGGGCCGATCCCCAGCCAGGGGCGGTCTTGGATCATCTCCAGGGCCGCCAGCCACACGTTGATGCGGAAGTTGTTGGAGCTGTCTTGGCGACCGGCCACCATGCTCAGCAGCCGCACCCGCAGGGGTTCGATCTGGGTGGCGGCCAGCACCAGGGCCAGCACCACCAGGGCGATCAGCAGCGGCGGCAACCAGCGGCGCAGCTGGGGGGGCAGGTGGCGGCTCTGGCGCAGCAGCAGCAGCAGCCCCAGCAGGCCCAGGCTCAGCAGCATGCCAATCCAGCCGCCACGGCTGTAGGTAAACACCAGGGCGGCGGCGCCAAAGCCAAAGCTGGCCAGGGCCAACAAGCGGGGCCAAAGGCCTTTCCAGCGCAGCAGGGCCACCACCGCCAGGGGCAGGATCGGCAGCAGATAACCGGCCAGCAGGTTGGGGTTTTCGAGGCTGCTGTAGATGCGGCGGGTGCCGTCGGCAACGGAATTGGGATCTGCCCAGCGGGCCAGTTCCTCAGCATCGCCATAGAGCTGCCGCAGGCCGATCACCGCCGTGGCCAGTTCCCCCAGCAGCAGGGCCGCCAGCAACCGATCCCACCAGCGCGGCGCCGTTTCCAGCAGCCGTCGCATCAGGGCATACACACCCAGATAACTCACCAGCTTGAACAGCCCCTTGGCCGCGGCGGCCGGCACCGGCGAACAGCCCGTGGCCAGCAAGGCCAGGGCTAAATAAACCAGCAGCCAACCATTGAGCGCCCCCAGGGGCCGGGGGCTCGGGGCGCTGGCCAGGCCCCAGAGCAACCAAAACAGCCCACAGGCGCTGATCAACAGGGCCAGGCCGCCCCGGTCCGCCAGGGGCAGCAACAGCAGCAGCAGGCAGAGCAACCCCCCGGCCAGGTTGGGCAGGTGCTGGCGCAGGCGGCTGTGGGGGCTCTCGGCCCAGAGCCCCTGCCAACGCAGCAGCCAGGCGGGGGCGGGGGATGCGCTCATGGGCGGGCAGACCTCTCGGCGAGCGGGTTCTCAGCGCTCGGATTATGGAGGGCTTGATCGCCGCTGGGGCAGCGGTCGTTGCGTTGGTAGAGGCGTCGATACACCGGCAGCCCCTTGTCCAGCACCTGCCACTCCCGTTCCGTGGCTAGCCCCAGGGGATTTTCCTGCAGCCATTCACCGCCATCGAGGGGTTCAAACGCCGCACTGTTGTCTACGGCTTCCAGCATTTGGTTGATCACCGCTGGCACATCGCTCTGGATAAACAGTTGGCGGCCCGGCGCCATCGCCCCCGCCAGGGCTTGGATCAGGGCCGGTTGCACCATGCGGCGTTTGTGGTGTCTGGTTTTGAACCAGGGGTCGGGGTATTGGATTGTTGCCAGCTCAAGGCAGCCGGGGGGCAGGTTCGCCAGCCAGCGTTCCAGGCTGATGTTGGCGTTGCAGAAGAGGAAGCGCAGGTTGCTAAGCCCCAGCCGTTCGCGGTCGGCCTCCGCCAGCTGCACCAGGGGGCGACGGATCTCCAGGCCCAGGTGATTGCGCTGGGGTTGCCCGGGCGCCATGGCCAGCAGAAACCGACCCCGGGCGCAGCCGATGTCGAGGTGCAGGGGCAGGCTGGGATCCAGGAACAGTTCTGTCAGCGGGGTCAGGTCCCGTTCCACCTGGTAGAAGCTGCTGAGCGGATTGACGTGTTGGCGCAAGGGCGGATTAGGTCGTGGTGGGCACTAGGAAACCCCAGCAGGCGGTGTAGCCATGGAGCTGGGTGGCCCCATCAACGGGACCGATTTCGCCATTACAAAACAAACCGGCGATCGGCACTTCGCTGAACAGCTCCCGGCAGAGCTGAACATCCACGTGGGGGGCGCCGTAAAGCCCTTCGCCCCGGCCCAGGCAGGCAAAGGCCAGGGCCATGAGGGGCTGGGGCTGGCGTTCGTACTGGCGGGCCAGCAGTTGCTGCAGCTCCTGGCGGGAGGTGCTGGCATCGCGCAGCTGGAATTGCAGCCGTTGGCCCACCCGCACGCTGTCGGCCACGGCGATGGCCCCATGGCGGGGGTCTACGCCCATCAGGTTGCGGATCAGGAACGGTGGTTCCGGCGCCTGGGGTTGCATCGAGAAGCGGTTGCGGGCTAGGCCCACAAATAGGGAGTTGCGCAACAGGTCCCGGTCCTCGGCTGGCAGGGTTTCGATCACCTCCTGCAGGGCGGTAAATGGTTTGTTGAGGGCACTGCCCTGGCGCAGTTCCAGCAGCACATTGCGCTGGGCCTGTTCGATTTCATAGATCGGACCAATCGGCCGGCAGCCCTGGGCCACCACCGCCTCCAGGCTCCAGCTGCCACTGATCACGCAGCCCACGGCGCCTTTGCACACCTGATCGTTGAGCAGCAGGGAGCCATGGCCAGCGCTGTGCATGGCCGCCAGGCCCCCCAGCTTTGCCATGGCGGGGTAGGCGTAATCAAGCCCATTCAGCAGGTCGTTGATGCCGCTGCTGGAGGGGTCGATCCAGAGCAACATGCCGCCGCCGGCCTCGGGATCGGCCCCCACGGCATCTAGCCAGGGCTGGTGGGGGCCATCCAGGTCTGGCAGGGCGCTGGGATCCAGGGCAAAGGGGGTGACCTGGGCGCCGGGCAGCCGCAGCAAGGTCACACTCAGGCCGGGGCCCTGCTCCAGTTCCTGGGGGCTGCCGGCGGCATTGGTTCCCACCACCCCGCCGCCGCTGGCCCCAATCCAGTGCTCGGCCCGCAGGTTTTGACGCAGCAGCGGTAGTAGCCGCGGCAGGTCACTGGCGAAGCTGCTGCTGCAGAAAACCAGGGCTAGATCAGCGGCGCCCATGGGGGCCAGGGCACTGGTCACCTCCCCCACGGCGCCCTCCAGGGAGGGGTTGTGGGAAAGGGCCGTGCGGGCCAGGGCTTTAGGGGTGCCGCGCGAAAGCCAGGCCAGCATGGGCACGGGGGTACTTTTCGGACCCTACAGCTGTGACGCGGATAATGGCCCCACCTGGTTACCCCCCATGCCGCTACCGCTCCTGCGCAGCCTGATCTGGCTGGACTATCGGCTGGCGGTGGTTTTTGCCCTTGGTGTGCCGCTGGTGCTGCTGATCTGGGCGGCCATCCGCCAGGAGCAGGCCCTGGTGCGGCTGCTCACTTTGTATTGGAAGGTGAGCAGCTTGCTGGGGATCACCGTGCTGCTGATGGCCGCAGCTCGGCCCTTGGCTTTCCTTACCGGCAGCCTTGCCTATCTATTCATTTTGATCGGGCTCTGGTTCTGGGTGGATCTCAATGAAGAATTGGCGGATCTGCCGCCCTTTCGGCCGCTGCCCTTCACGTTGCGTTGTTGGCGTTGGGCGATGACGCTGTTGAGCGCGGTGGGGTTGCTGTTGAGCGGTTCCGCCCTGGGCTGTGCCTGGGGGCAACCCACGGCCCCCCTCTGCCAGCTGTGGCTGGAGGCCCCCGAACGCTTTCAGCAGATCCTGGCGGTGGTGATGGGTTTCTTCTTTGGCGCCGACTGGACCCCGCCCGTAACGGCCTTCCTCGGTTATCTGGGCCTGGCGGCCTATGCGGTGGGCCTGATCCAGTGGTTGCTGGTGCGCCTGCCCCGCCAGGGGCGCTTGGCCGGGGGCTTCTAAGTGCTGGCGCGCCTGGAGGAGCTCAGCCGCCAGCGCCCCGACCGTGTTTTGCGGCTCAGGGGCAGCTTGCCGGGGGCTGAAGGGCCTGAGGCCTTTGAACTATTGATTTATCGGGGCATCAGCAGCAGCGTTAGCCATCCCACCGCCTATGACCCAGACCAGCCGCTGTTGCCGGAGGGGGCTGAATTGACCGGGGCTGAGTTGTTGGCGGCACCGTTGAATCCCAGCGCTGAGCAGCTGCTGGCCGGCCCCTACTTGGTGGATAAGTTCCTGGATCCGTTGGCCTGGGATGGAGCAGGGGCAGGGGCTTAATTGGTGGTTGGTTTTATTTGATAGATGCCTTAAGGACACCTCGATAAATACCGAGCAGGCCCGGGCTTTGATAAATACCGAGCAGGCCCGGGCTTTGATAAATACCGAGCAGGCCCGGGCTTTGATAAATACCGAGCAGGCCCGGGCTTTGATAAATACCGAGCAGGCCCGGGCTTTGATAAA
>CAJAQB010000017.1 GCA_903943975.1 Synechococcus lacustris
CATGGCCAACTTGGTGGCCCTGGGTAATGCTTCCCGGATCATCAAGGGCGGCGGTTTCATCAAGTATTCCAATGATGTGACCACCAATCCCTACACCGTGGCGGCTAACGCAGCGGTGGGTGGTTTCACTAATGCCACCGGTAGCTTCACCAACCCGCTCGATCTCTCGATTGCGGAATACGGCTCCTTGAGCCCGCTGCAACAAAACAGCCCCACCGTCAAGGCGGCTGCCCGCAAGTTCCTCAAGGGACTGGTGGAGGGCAAGGTGCCCCTGGGAGAAGCCGTGAGCTTCAACTACGACGTCAAATTAGATCTCAATACCAGTTTCAATGGCAAGGACCTGCTGCGCACTCGGCTGCGGGCCGGCAACTTCTCCGACAGCGTTTGGGCTGGCGCCCCTTACCCCTCCCTCGGTGCTGAGGTGGCCTTTGACCAGTCCGCCTCCGGCAGCATCTGGAGTGTGGATCGGATCTTCTACCAGTTCCCGATCGGTTCCAACTTCACTGTCACCGTTGGTCCCCGCGTCCGCCAGGACGACATGCTGGCCGTCTGGCCCAGCCAGTACCCAGCTGACACGATCCTCGACTTCTTCACCTACGCCGGTGCACCGGGTGCTTACACCTCAGCCCTCGGCGCCGGTGCTGGCATCTGGTGGGCCCAGGACGGCTTCAGTGTGAGTGCCAACTATGTGGCTCAAAACGGCAGATCAAGCTATTCGGGTTCAAACAGCACCCTGGGCGTGATCGCTACTAACGGCCCCCTCGGCACCGATCCCGGCGGCATCGCCAACAACGAATCAGGTGGCACAGGCACCGTACAGATCGGCTACACAGCTTCCAACTGGAACCTGACAGCCGCCTACGCCTACTCCCAGAGTGGCGGCGCCTACGACGGCACCGCAGGCCTCGGTTACATCCCCGTGGGTACCCCCAAGGCCACCAACCCCTTTGCCGGCCTCAGCCAATTCGACGTAAATGCCCTGGCAATTAGCGGCTGGTGGAAACCGGAAAACAACGGCTGGATTCCGGCCATCAGTGCCGGCTGGGGCACCAACGCCTACAGCGCCAAACAAGCTGCCCAGATCTGGGGCGTGGAAGCCCACCAGCAAGGTGCCAAGGCCCAGAGTCAATCTTGGTATGTGGGTTTGCAATGGGCTGACGCCCTGATCAAGGGCAACACCTTCGGGACCGCCGTGGGTCAACCCACCTTTGTGACCAGTAACGACGGCTTCCTGGGCACCGACGAAAGCACCTTTGCCTGGGAAATCTGGTACAAATTCCAGGTCACCGACAACATCAGTGTGACGCCGGCCTTCTTTACGATCACAAACCCCGCTGGCATGGGCAGCAACAGCGCCTATGGCGGTGTGCTCAAAACCAGCCTGCTGTTCTGAGCCTCTCCTTAATGACAATTGCCCCCGATCGAGCACCCCTGCCCGTGACCATCCTCACGGGCTTTCTCGGGGCTGGCAAAACCACGCTGTTGAACCACATCCTCTCCAACCAGGAGGGGGTTAAAACAGCGGTGCTGGTGAATGAATTTGGCGAGATCGGCATCGACAACGAGCTGGTGGTGAAAACCGGCGAAGACATGGTGGAGCTCAGCAATGGCTGCATCTGCTGCACCATCAACGACGAACTGCTGCAGACCGTTTACAAGGTGCTGGACCGGCCCGATCCGGTGGATTACCTGGTGGTGGAAACCACAGGCCTGGCCGATCCCCTGCCGGTGGCGATGACCTTCCTGGGCAGCGACCTGCGCGACAGCACCCGGCTTGATTCGATCATCACCGTGATCGATGCCGAGAATTTCAACGAGGAAATCCTCAGCACCGAGGTGGGCCGGGCCCAGGTGCTCTATGGCGACATCTTGCTGGTCAACAAAACCGACCTGGTGAGCCCCGAGCGGCTGCAGGAGCTGGAGGCCCAGCTGGCCAGCATCAAAAAGGATCCACGGCTGCTGCGGGCCGTGAAGGGCCAGGTGCCGCTGCCGTTGTTGCTCAGCGTGGGCCTCTTTGAATCCGACCGGGTGGTGGCCGAACAGAACGCCCAAAGCCACGACCATGACCACGATCACGCCCAAGACCATGACCACAGCAGCTGTGACCACGACCACGGCCACTGCCAGCACGACCACAGCCAGCACAGCCATGACCACCACGGCCATGCCCACAGCCACGACGAACCGGCCTCGATCGAAGGCTTCACCTCACTGTCTTTCCGCAGTGACAAGCCCCTGGGCCTGCGCAAATTCCAAAACTTCCTCGACAACCAGCTGCCCGCCGAAGTTTTCCGGGCCAAGGGCATCCTCTGGTTCAACGAAAGCGAACGGCGCCATGTGTTTCACCTGGCCGGCAAGCGCTTTTCGATCGATGACACCGATTGGGAAAGCCCCCGCAGCAACCAAATCGTGCTGATCGGCCGCGGCCTGAACCACGGGCGCCTGCGCCAGCAGCTCCAGGCCTGTGTGGCCCCGGATGCGGGCAAAGGTTTCGCCTGAACTAGCCAAGCGTTAGCAAGCGGCGATACTTATGCCAGTGGTTCCCCGGATTCAGCCCGGGGAGGTAACGAGGAAAGTCCGGTGCAAGTCCGGCACTGTCCCGCAGCTGTGAAGACCCCTCCGGGGTCCAGTCAGAACGCTCACCACCGCCTAGCCCTCCTATTTCTCCGGCGCGGACCGAACTCCCAATGAAACCCACTGCCCCCCAACTGCGCTCCCTGGGCCTAGCCCTCGCCGCCGGCCTTGGCTGCGCCGCCCTTTCGGCGCTACCGGTACAAGCCCACGGCAGCGCCAGCGGCCACTTCCATGGGGGCGTGATCCATCCCCTGCTCGGCCTTGATCACCTGCTGTTGCTGGTGGGCGTGGGCACGGTGGCCTCCTACCTGGGCTGGCAGCTGTTGGCCTACGCCCTTGGGGGCGCCGTGGTGGGCGCCCTGATGGGGGCCAACGGCATCGGCCTGCCCCTGGCGGAATTACTGGCTGCTCTGTCTGTATCCCTGTTGGGCTTTTTGGTGCTGCAAGCCAGCCGCTCCGGCCAGCCCGTGGCGCTGCCCTTCAGCGGTGGCCTCGTGGCCCTAGCCGTGGGCGTCCATGGGCTGCTCCATGGCCAGGCCGCCAGTGGTGATGCTGGCTGGTGGCTCGGGGCCCTGGTGGCCTCCACTGCCGTGGTGGGCGTCACCTACCTGAGCTTGCACAAACTCGGCCTGGTGTGGACCCTGCGCCTAGCCCTCGGCCTGACGGTGGCCGGCTTCCTGCTGGCCCTTGGCCCGATTGGCCTGCTGGCAGGCGGCGCCGGCGCTTAATGGCTGCTGCGCAGCTGGGCCGAGGCCTTTCCAGCATTATTTCCAGTGGCCTGATCGGCGCCGTGGCCGGCAGTTTGGCCGCCCTGTTGATGGCGGCAATCGCCGGCTTTACGGCCCTGGCCTGGGGTCCAGCAGTACTCAACGGCTTCCCTTCCCAGGCGCCAATGCTCTGGCAGGCCTTAGTGCCGATTGGCATCGGCCTGGCCATCGGTTTGCTGCGGCGCCGGGGTCTGGTGCCCTTGCCTGAACTGCACCAAACCCTTGGGGAATTGCACAGCAAGCAGGGGATGCCGCTTAAACACACTGGCAGCCATCTGCTGCTGGGGCTGCTGGCCCTGGTGGGGGGCGGCAGCCTCGGCCCGGAGGCCCTACTCAGCCGTGCCTTAGCGGCCCTGGTGCTGGCCCAAAAGCGGCTGCGCTTGCCTAGTAGCTGCGCCGTTAGCGGCGCCCTGGGCTTCATCGGCTCCCCCTTGCTTGGGGGCGTGGCCCTGGCCGAACGCCAGGACCAACCGCTGCCGGCGGGCCTCTGGAGCTGGTTGCCGGGCCTGGTGAGTGGCATGGCCGGATTTGCCGCCTTCCAGGGGTTCAGCCGTTTCGGTGGCGGCGAACAGGGGGTGGCCTACCAATGGCCCCACGACCTAGATCAATCGCTGGACTTCTTCGCCTGGAGCCTGCTCTGTGGCCTGCTGGGTGGCCTGCTGGGGATGCTGTTTCTGGGCCTACGCCAGCGCCTGGAGCAACTGATCACCCACTGGCAGCTGGCGGTGTTGCCCCAGGCCCTTGGCACCGGCGTGCTGCTGGCCCTGGTGAATCACTGGCAACCGCTGGCCCTGTTTTCTGGCGAACAACAGATCACAGCGCTGCTCCAGGGGAAATTGCTGCAGGGGGCCCTGCCAATGCTGCTGTTGGGGCTATTGAAATTGCTGCTGGCAGCCCTCTGTCTCAGCACCGGCTGGGTGGGGGGCCTGTTCTTTCCTTTGATCTTTGGGGCTGCTGCCATGGCCCAGGGCCTTGCCCTTGCCTTGCCCGGCAGCGTGCCTGCCCAGGTGGCCATTGGCGCCATGGCCTGCAGCATCCAAAGCGCCGTGTTGGGTCAGGCGCTGGTGCCAATCCTGGTGACGGCCACGGTGCTCAAGGCCCATGGGTTGGGGGCGGTGCTAGTGGGTAGCGTGATGGGCTTGGGGGTACGCAATCTGCTCATAAACGGCGACATCATCCCTAAAAATTGATTAGTATTCGGACAATTCTTGGACCGGCCATGCTGGAGCTCACCCTGCTGGGCAGCATTGCTCTGTTACTCGGGCTGGCCCTCTGGTTCACGGTGGATTCCGACGACGACGATTCCAACGGTGGCATCATGCAGCCCATCCCAATCCCCGTGCGTCGCAGCTATTGAGAAGCACTTGCAAATAGCCCCAGCCCCTGCTTAGATTGCGAATCATTCGCAGCAAGTAGCTTTTGAGCCGCCCCTCCTTGGCCCTTTTGGCCCAAGCAGTCTTATTCCTTGGAGCTGGTCTTTTCCCAGCCAAGGCCCAGCCCCAAGCAAGCATCGGGGTTTATTCGGGCCGCCATTACAACAGCGATAAACAGCTATACCGGCAATTCACCAAGCAAACCGGCATTGAAGTGAAGCTGCTGGAAGCCAAGGACGATGCCCTTATCCAGCGCCTACAGGCAGAAGGGGGCAATAGCCCGGCCGATGTGCTTGTACTTGTGGATGTCGCCCGCCTTGAGAAGGCCTCAGAACTCGGCTTATTTCGCTCTACCAAATCAGCCCAGTTGCTGAGGGAGGTACCCGTGGGTTTGCGCGATAGTCGCGGCCGCTGGTTTGGACTCACCCGCAGGGTTAGGGCGGTGGTGGTTAATCCCCAAAAAGTGCCCCCCAGCAGCATCACCACCTATGCCGACCTTGCAAGCCCCTCCCTGAAAGGCAAGCTTTGTCTCAGGGATCGCAAAAGCGTTTACAACCAGTCCCTAGTGGCTGATCAACTGGTCACTCGCGGCACAGCAGCCACCCAGGCCTGGATAAAAGGAATAGTGGCCAACCTCGCCCAACCGGTGTTCAGCTCAGACACCGCCCTGGCTAGAGCTGTTGCCAAAGGCGAATGCGGCGTTGGGCTAGTGAACACCTATTACGTGGCCCGGATGCTTAGTGGAGAGTCTGGCGCCGAGGACAAACGCCTGGCCAAAAATCTCAAGGTAATCCTGCCAAAGCCAGCCCATGTAAATATCAGCGGGGCTGGAGTTACGGCAAACGCCAATAATCCAGAGGGTGCCCAAAAACTGATTGAATTCCTTGCCTCCCCCACCGGCGGCCGAGGCTATGCAGAAGCCAACGATGAATACCCGCTTGTTGGTTACGGAGCTAACCCTTGGCTCAAGGGGTTTGGTCCCTTCAAGGGCAGCGGAGTCTCGGCCGAAACCCTTGGGGCCAACAACAAAAAAGCCGTGCAACTCATGGAAGCTAACGACTGGAACTGACAGTGCCTAATCCTTGGGGCCGCAGCGCATCAAATCTCAAAAAACTCAATTTCAATCGGTTTGACCTCACTTGCCTGGTCACCGCAACGGCATCCATCAACCTGCTGCCCCTCAGCGCCCTCCTTACTTACTGCCTCAGTCGCCCCGGAGGCCCATTCAGTGCCCTAGGCCCAGAGGGTTGGCAACAGCTCAACAACACAGTTTTGCTTCTACTGCTGGTAGGGGCTGGGGTAGGGCTACTGGGCACAGCCATCGGCTGGCTCACGGCGGGTTGTCGCTTTCGCGGCTGTAGGTGGCTCAGCATTGCCCAGTTCTTACCGCTAGCCACCCCTGCTTATCTCCAGGCGGCAGTGCTCACAGATCTGGGCAGCCGCTCCGGTGAGCGGCTCCATGGCTTTGGCTGGACCACAGCGATTCTGATCCTCTCAACCCTTCCTTATGTGGTGCTGCTAAGTCGCGACAGCTTTCGTCAGAGCGGCCGCCGCCTGATAGATGCCAGCCGCAGCCTGGGCCTCGGCCCCTGGGCCAGTTTCCGGCGGGTGTCGCTTCCCATGGCCCTTCCCGCCATTGCAGGGGGAATCTCCCTGGCGGGAATGGAAGTACTAAATGAATTTGGAGCGGTGGAATTACTAGGGGTTCCCACCTTGTCCACAGGCTTAATCCAACGCTGGCAAGGGGAAGGCGATCCCCAAGGGGCCACATCCCTTGCCCTATGGGCGTTAGCGGTGGTTGCCTTGCTAGTGGCGGCAGAACGCTGGCAACGGCGACTTAACCGCCGCTGGGACCTGGGCGGCCCTGGGGAGCAGCTGGAGCCATGGCCCTTGCACGGGCTTAGGGCATTGGTTGCTCAGTTTGTTTGCTTACTACCTCCACTGATTAGTGGCGGGCTACCGCTGCTTTGGATCTGCACCAGCTGGGACCAATGGCGCAATGAAGACCTGAGAGAACTTCTGGCATTAACCGGTCGCAGCCTCGGCTTAGGCATTGGTGCAGCACTCCTAGCCACGGCCATGGCCCTAATGCTGGCGGTGGGCTGCCGTTGGCTCCCCATGGCCTGGTTGCAACGGCTTGTCTTTATGGCCGGCTTGGGTTATGCGGTGCCCGGGGCCGTATTGGCCTTGGCCCTGTTGCTGCTGTTTGCACCCCTGGGGATTCCACCGTTGTTATTGCTGATATTTGGCTACGGCAATCGCTTCCTGGCCGTGGCCAAAGGGGGCCTAGATGCCAGCCTCGAACGACTATCCCCCAACGTGGAAGAGGCAGCTACGAGCATGGGATTTCGCTGGCCTGCTGTATTGGGGCTCATTCATTTACCTTTGCTGCGAAGTCCTTTGTTCCTGGGGGGGTTATTAGTGTTCATAGACACAGTAAAAGAATTACCACTCACATTTGCCCTGCGCCCATTCGACTTTGACACCTTGGCGGTGCGGGTATATCAATACTCTAGCGACGAAAGACTTGGGGCAGCCTTAGCTCCAGCTGTGCTGATTGTGATGCTAGGCCTAACGGCCTCCCTCATCTTGATACCGAGACTGGGAGAGGAAGAAGTTGCGGGCGCCCCTCGCTCCTCAGGCTAACCCTACATTTATCTCCAGGGGCCAAGTCCTGCCCTAGGGGTACCCGCAAGCGCAGCAAATCTCCATGTAAATTCAGTTGATATAACCATTGATATCCCAAAAATTCCCTGGAAACAACTTGGGCTGGTCCTTCCCGATCGGGATGCAAAACCAGGGCCTCCTGACGCAATAAAACAGCCCTGCCTGGATCAGCCTCTAACCCAGCCACCCCAAGGGCCTTACCAGCATCAGGCAGGGCCTGAAGCCGCCCCAGGGGCAGGACATTGGCCTGGAGCACAAAACTTGCCACAAATTCGGTAGCGGGGAAAGCCACCAACTGACGGGGGCTAGAGCACTGATGCCATAGCCCCCCCTTAAGCACAGCCACCTGATCACAAATGGCCAAGGCCTCCTCGGGGTCGTGGGTAACAAGCACGCCAGTAACACCGCATTGGGCCAGCACCGCTGGCAATTCACTGCGCAACCGCAGCCTTACCTCCACATCAAGGTTAGAAAAAGGTTCATCCAGTAACAAAAGCCTGGGCCCAGGCGCCAAGGCCCTCACCAGGGCCAGACGCTGGCGTTGGCCCCCCGATAACTCGTGGGGATAGCGACCATCAAGCCCAGTCAAACCCAATTGTTCAAGTAAAATCCTGGCCCGGCTTCTGTCCTGCTGGCAACGACATCCAAAACAGGCATTATCCCAAGCATTTAGATGCGGAAAGAGGGCGTAATCCTGAAAAACCATCCCCACACCCCTGCGTTCTGGAGGCAGCCAACGCTGGGGAGTAGCCAAGGGCCTTCCATCCAGTAGCAGGGTGCCTTTGTTAGGACGCTCAAATCCGGCAATCAATCTTAAAAGAGTAGTTTTGCCGCAACCTGATGGCCCCAATAGGCCCATTAGCTGCCCAGCCTCTAGCCCAAAGGAAATGTCCTGGAGAGACCACTCCCCAGGTCGATAGCTATGCCACAGCTGTTTTACTTCCAGAAAAGCCATGACCTACTCAAGCCCTTGGTCCACTGCCGTGAACGCACAGGCGCCACAAAGCCCCCGCACAGTGAGACTGGAACTAAGCAAGCGGAAACCATGCTCGGCAGCGGCCTCCACCCCCGCTTTTACCACCAAGGGATTTTCAAACTCCTCGGTGCGGCCACAAACAGCGCAGACCAAATGATGGTGGTCATGGTCCTCTGCCGTGGCTAGCTCAAAGCGGCGACTGCCCTCGGGCAATTCGAGCTCCCTCAGGAGATCCATGGAACTGAGCAGCCGCAGGGTGCGATAAACCGTGGCCAAGGACACCTTGTTATCGGCCCTCAACAACTGCAGGTGCACATCTTCTGCGCTCAGGTGATGGCCGCCGCCAATGCGCTCAAATAAATCCAACACCCGCTGCCGCTGGGGGGTGAGTCGCTGGCCGCGATGGTGTAGGTCGTGGCGCAAGCTGCCGGAAACGGCCACCAAACCAGGGCGGTGATTCTCAAGACTAAGGCTTATTGCGAGAATCCGCGGCCGCCCCAGCCGCCGCCAACAGTTCGGCCAGCCCACTGATCAGCCGATAACTCACCAATACCGCCAGCAACTCCGGCTCCGGCACCTGGCCCCGCAAGCGGGTGAGCAGCACCAGCTCAAACACCCCCAGTCCCCCTGGCGCCCCCGGCACCACCAGGCCAGCGGTCCAGGCCAAGGCAAAGGCCGCCAGCCATACCCCCCAACCAGGCCCCACTGGTTCGCTGAAGCAGAGCACACAACTGGCGAAACCAGCAAAACGCAGGCCAAGAAAGGGAAATTCCAGCAGCAGCGGCTGCCAGGGGGGGCCCTGCAGGCGCGGGGGAGCTCCGTTGGCGCCAGCAGTGACAGTGGCAGCTTCCCCAGGGTCCTCCCCAGCGCCCAGCAGGCTCTGCTTCTGGCGCAACAGCCGTTCCAGCAGTGGATTGAGCCAGGCAGGCCGCAACAACAGCAAGGCAAAGGGGGTAAGCAGCCCCAGCCCCCCCTGAATGCCCCCAAGCGGCACCAGGCAGAGGGCGGCGATCGCCATCAGCAACGGTTCCAACAACACCGCCACAAGGGCCTGGCGACCGCTGCTGCCCCGTTGGCGCAGCAAGCGCAGGCGGCCCACCAGATGCCACACCCCGCCGGGCAGGTACTTGAGCAAATTGGTGCGCACATAAAGCGGCAGCGCCTCCTGCCAGGGCAACGGCAACGACAGCCACCGCAACAGCCCCCACCAGGCGAGGCCATTGAGCCACTGGGCCGCCACCGTGAGGCTGAGGCCGATCAGCAACAGGGCCCAGCCCCGTTGGTCAGGGGCGAGATCCAGCACCTGGCGGCCATGGCTTACCAGGGCCCAGAGCACAAACAACAGGCTGCCGCCCGCCACCCAGGGGCGCAGCCCCCCCGGCAAGCGCAAGCGCCGCCCTAGCTCAAACACCCGCATCCGCACCTCCGGCAACCTGTTGCAGGGCAGCCCGCAGCTCCGCCCAGCCCAGCCCATGCTCCAGGGCAAGGCGGGCCAGCTCCTCGGCCTCTGGCTTGCAGCGCCCCCCCCCTGGTCCGCCGCTGCGCTTGGCGGCCACGGGCCCCCAGGGGCTGGCCAGGCTGGTGGCCGAGCGGGGCAACACCCAACGCTGCTCCAGATTCTCCCGCAGCCCCAGGCTGCTGGAATGGCGCCACCAGAGTTGACGCAGGGCCTCCGCCTGGTCCGGGGCCACCAGGGCGGTGAGCTGCAGCCCCGGCCGGCCTTTCTTCATCTGCAAGGGCTGGGCATAAACCTCAAGGGCGCCGCCGGCCCGCAGTTGTTCCTGGAGGAAGCCGAGGGCCTCGCCATCCATGTCGTCGATCTGGCACTGCTGCACCACCAACCACTCCAGGCTGGCGCCGCCAGGGTCAGGACCAGGGTCAGAACCTGGCTCTGGCCCCGGGGCCATCGGTTGCCAGAGCCGCAGCAGGTTGGGGCGATCCAGCTGCCGCTGGCCCAGGCCAATCCCCACGGCGGCGGGGGTGTGGGCCGGAGCAGCGCCAAACTGGCGCACCCATACCGCCAGCAGCGCCAGGCCGGTGGGGGTGCTGAGTTCCCCGGCGGGAAAGCCCTCGCTGGAAGCCAGCGGCATCTGCCAGCGGCGGGCCAACTCCAACACCGCTGGAGCCGGCAGGGGCAGGGTGCCGTGGGCGGTGGTCACCCGGCCGTGGCCCGCCGGCGGCGGCGAGGCCAGCAGGTGATCGATACCGAAATAAAGCAACCCGGCACAGACCCCCACCACATCCACCAGGGCATCCACGGCCCCCACCTCATGGAAATGCACCTGTTCCGGGGGGCAGCCATGCACCGTGGCCTCCGCCTGCGCCAAGCACTCAAACACCGCCAACACCCGCTGGCGCAGGGGCTCCGGCCAGGGGGCCGCCTCTAATTGGGGTCGCAGCTGGGCCCAATGGCGTTCCGGGGGCGGGGCCTCCAGCAGATGCACCTGGAGCCTTTGGCCCCGCAGGCCGGCGCTGCGGGCCTCCTGAAGTTCCAGCCGAAAGGCAGCGGCCAGGCCCAGGGCCGCCAGCGGTTCCAACACCACCGACTCGGGCAGGCCCAGGTCAAACAGGGCCGCCAGCAACATGTCTCCAGCCACCCCCGTGGGCAGGTCTAGATAGGCCCAGCGCCCTGCTTCCGGTGTCACGGCCGCTTCATTTGGCGGCGGCTGGGCGCCGCTGGGGCCGCTTGCCACCGCCCCCGCCACCGCGGCGGTCGCTGCGCTGGGGTAAGGCACCGATCACCTCAAAGTGCTCCAGCTCCAACTGCTGGCCGCTGCGGCGCAGGTCTAGGGCAACGAAATGGCGCAGGTGCTCCAGGGGGATGCTGCCCTTGAGCTGCAACTTGAAGGGCTGGGGGCGGCTGCCATCGGCCCGGGGCTGCTGGCGGATTTTCACCACCACATCATTGGTTTCCGGCCGCGTGAAGATCAATTCACCACGCACGGAGAAGTAGCCATCCCCCTCCGGCAGGCTGTCCACCAGGTCGGGTTCCTCCGTGGCCAGGGTGCTGGGTTCCCAGATCCCCACCACCTGCAGGTGCAGCTTCTCCTCATCGCGGCTGCGGGGATAAACCACCCAAAGGTGCGGCTGCTCCAGGCTGAGATGGCGCTTTACCAGGCTTAATACCCGGCCTAGCAGCACGGCTTCTATTTCCACCCCATCGGCGCTACGCAGGTGGCCGCGGGTGAGGGTGTCGGCTTCGGTGGGCACATAGGTGCCTTCCACAAGACCGATCGCCCGGTATTGCATCGGTTCGGTAACCGGGGGGATCGGGTGCTGACGCATCAGAAAGGCAGGTCCACCCGTGAATCTAGCGATGCCGCTGGCAGGCCCCTGTAGCCAGGGTTTACTGGACCCAGCCATGGGCATGCGGTGCGTCTGGGTAGCTTCAACTTGCTGACCTCCCGTTGGGTACTGCTGGGGGCTGGCGCCTTGGCCCTGGCGGGCTGCGGCGGTTGGTGGCTTGGTCGGATCAGCCCCAAGGCCGCAGCCCCTCCAGCGGCCGAGGAGCAGCTGAGCCTGGAACGGCGCCGGGCGCAGCTGGAAAAGCGGCTGCTCCAGGGCAGCGCCAGCGAGGCCGAACAACTCCAGCTGTTGAAACTGCGCCTGGCCCTCGATGACCAGAAGGGGGCAATCGCCCTGCTGGAACCCCTCAGTGACCAACGGCCGGAGCAATGGAACCTGCGGCTGCTGCTGGCCGAGTTACGGCGGGGTCAACGGGATGCGGCGGGGGCGGAACGGGAATTGCGCCAGATTTTGAATGTGCAGCCGTTCCAGGCCGATGCCCAGCAGCAACTGGTCCGGCTGCAACTGGAACAAAACCGGGGCGAGCAGGCGGAACAGCAACTCAAAGCCACGCTTCTGGCCAGCAAGGGCAAAGCCGAAGCCCTGCCCCTGGGCTTGCTGCTGGCAGACCTCCAGCAGCGACGCCAGAAGCCAGGGGAGGCCGAAGCCACCTACAAACAACTGATCAACAATCACCCAGAAGACCCGAGGCCCCTAGTGGCCCTGGCCCTGCTCCAGCAGGAGAAAGGCGCTGGTGACCAGGCCATAAAGCTGTTGCGGGAGGCAAAGCTGCACAGCACGGCTGCAGCCAAACCGGTGCTGGACCAAGTGGCCAGCAGCTGGTCCCTGGCCCAGCTACGCCAGGCCAAACCAACAGCCAAAAACCCCTGTCAGGGTTTAACGGGCACCACCTTGCCGGCGGGGGCTGAAGGCTGCTCCAACTGACGCAGGGCCGCATCGATGGCGTCCTTGGGGTTGGTGGCGTTGTCCATGGCGCTGGAATTACGCAGCCGGTTCATCAACTCCATCGGATTGGTTACATCCATCAGCGAGTTGCTGGGCTTGCTGGTGCCGTAGTTGTAAAGGTTCTGTTCTTGCAGCGGTTCATTGGGGGCCGCCTGGGCCCCAGGGGGCAGGCCCAGAAGGGCGATGGCCACGGCAGCAGCTGGCATGGCCCCCAGCAGGGATCGGAAGCCAAGGGAGAGCATGGCCAAACTTATAGATCCTCTGAGTTTAGGGGGCTGCTTCGGTGCGCATTGCCAGCTGGAATCTGAACTCGATCCGCAGCCGCGAAGCCCATCTGCTGCGCTGGCTGGGGGAGGCCAAGCCCGATCTGGTGGGGCTCCAGGAAACCAAGGTGGAAGACAGCCTCTTTCCGCGGGCGGGCCTGGAGGCCGCCGGCTACCAGGCGGCCATCAGTGGCCAGAAGAGTTACAACGGCGTTGCCCTGCTCAGCCGCCAGCCGCTGGAAGACCTGCGCATCGGCTTTGAGGCTTTGTTACCTGGCGATAGCGAAGCCCAGCAGCTGGGGGAACAAAAGCGAGTGATCAGTGGCTCGCTGGAAGGGGTGCGAATTATCAATCTCTATGTGCCCAATGGTTCCGATCTGAAATCCGATAAGTACAGCTACAAGCTGGCCTGGCTGGCCTGCCTAAAGCGATATCTCGCGGTGCAAAGACAGCAGGGGGAAGCTTTCTGCCTGGTGGGAGATTTCAACATCGCCCTGGAGGACCGCGACCTGCACAACCCGGCCCGACTGACTGGCGGCATCATGGCCAGCGAACCCGAACGCCAGGCCCTACGGGCCTGCCTAGATGACGACCTGCACGATGCCTTCCGCCTATTTGAACCGGATACAGGCCACTGGAGCTGGTGGGATTACCGCTCCGGCGCCTGGGACCGGGACCGCGGCTGGCGCATCGATCACCTCTACCTATCAGAGGAGCTCCAAGCCAGGGCACTGCGATCTGTAATTCACAAGCAAGAAAGGGGCCAGGAAAAACCCAGCGACCACGCACCAGTTAGCGTTGATATCAGTGACGAAGTGGATGACGAAGCTGACGAAGAAGCTGATGATGGATTTATGGATCAATAGATCAATGGATCAATGGATCAATGGATCAATGGATCAATAGATTAATGGATTGATAGATTAATGGATTAATGGATTAATGGATTTATGGATTAATAGATTTATGGATTAATAGATTTATGGATTAATAGATCAATTGATTAATGGCACCTCAAAAAATGCCGAGCAGCCTTGGGCTCTCGTTCTGCGGCCAGGGATCCGTGAGGCTCCCGTGGCAAAACAAGGTTTCGTCTACTCTCTTGAAAATGACTAGGGTCAAGTGACTAGGGTCATTTTCAAGAGAGCATCTAGGTCAACGCCCAACAGCACCAACCCTGCAGCAATAGCCAAGCAGTCCTACAGCATTAACCAAACAGCATTAACCAAACAGCATTAACCAAACAGCATTAGCCAAGCAGCACTGGCTAAGCGACACTGGCTAAGCAGCATCAAACAAGAAACATAAACCCAGCGAAAGTAAAATGTTATATCATCAAAATCACCACCAGACAGAATCAAATCAAGGGGCAATTTTTAGTGGTAACAGTAGAACTATAAATCAATGGGAGTCATCCCTCATTTTGCTCACAAAAGCCTCCTCTTCCTCCTTGCCAGCAAGGCGGCCATCTTCCACAATGATAATGCGATCGGCCACATCTAAAATCTTGTTATCATGGGTAACCATGATGATCGTGGTTTTTTCGGTTTCAGCCAGTTCCTTCATCAAGTTCACCACCGTTCGGCCCGATTCCTTATCCAAGGCGGCTGTGGGTTCATCCCCCAACAGAATCTTTGGCCTACTCACCAACGCCCGGGCAATCGCCACCCGTTGGCGCTGGCCGCCCGACAGGTTGGCCGGAAAATAATCGACTCGATCGCCTAGGCCCAGCTTGCAAAGCATTTCTTCAGCCAACAGATCCATATCTGATTCGTAGTACTTGTCATGCAACTCGAGGGAGAGCCGCACATTTTTCCGGGCATTAAGAAACATCATTAGGTTATGGGCCTGGAAGATAAAACCAACATTCAATCTCAACTTGGCCAATTGTTCTTTACTGGCGCCATTCAGCTCCTCCCCAAGGATTTTTAAACTGCCATCCTGGCAGGAACGCAAACCGCCCAGCATCGTAAGCAAGGTGGTTTTGCCAGAGCCGGAGGGGCCAGTGCAGATCACCAGTTGCCCAGGATAAATATCCAGCGAAATATCCTTAAGTGCATGCTTGCGCTCCTCGCCAGTGCCGAACCAGTGGTTCACATGCTTGAGGGAAATCAGCGGCTGCAGAGGCGGCAGCGCCTGTTCAGAAAACATCGGCCGGATCCAATTGCACAAGTTTGCGGGTGGCCAGGGCCCCGGAGCCCACACACATCACAAAGGTGAGACCCAGCACCTGGAGGGCGCGACCGGTGGTCATAAACACCGACAACTTAGTAACGGCCGCCAACAGCGCATAGAGGCCCAGGGAACTGAGCACCCCAGGGATAAAGCCAATCACCGCCAGAATTGCCGACTGCTGAATCACCACCCCGATCACATAGGCATCGGTGTAACCCATCGCCTTGAGCGTGGCGTACTGGGGCAGGGAATTCATCACATCCCCAAACAGAATCTGATAAACAATTATGCTTCCAACCACAAATCCCACCAACACTCCCAGCGAGAAAATAAAGCCCACCGAGGAATTCTTCTTCCAGTAGTTCACCTCCAGCTGGGCCAGCTCATCACGGCTAAGCACCTTCACATCCTTGGGCATCAACGGTTGCAGCTCTGCCTTAACTGCCGCCAGGGAAGCGCCAGGCAGCAACTGGATCAGACCAAGCTGGATCAAGCGGGGATCCTGCTTCGGAAACAGGTATAGAAACGTACTATCGCTGGTGATTAGATTGGCCTCCGCAGCAAAGGTGGCCCCCATCGAAAAAGTATCAACAATCCGAATCGAGCGACCGTTCACCTCCAGGGGCAGCACCCCATCGCGGGCCACAGCCTTTGCCACATCGCCATATTGCTTTTTCGAATTGCGATCAAATAGGGCATTTCGCAGCGGTTGCAGCCGGGCGGGGTCCTGCTCCAACTCCGGAAAAGCCAGGGAGGGCCTACTGGGATTCACTCCAAACACGTACACATCAAACGACTCCCGGGTGGCCGGCGTGATCCAGGTGGCCCTAGAGATCCGCAGGGGCGACACCCCCGCCACCACCTGCACCCCCAGGGCCTGATACAAACGACTGCGCTGAAAATCCTGCAGGGAACCCATGTTGCTGTAACCAGCACTCACCAGCACCAGATCAGCGCGCAGGCGATCAATGGGCTTGCGCTGGCTGTTGTAGATGCTATCGAGCAAACCGAGCTGAAAAAACATCAGCAGATTTGAAAAACTCACCCCCGCCAGGGCAATGCCCATCTTCACGGGATTGTTGGTTACCTGGAGCCAGGCCACCGGGGTGCGTTTCAACCATTTAGCCAGACGCTTGTTCATGGCTTCAGACCCGGCTGCCCATTGGCCGGCTGCCCCTTTGGATCAAAGACCACATTTACCTGCAGATTTGAGCCATAACGCAGCTTTAGTTGCTGCTCCGAAGTGGTCTCAAGGCGAATCTTCACCTCGAAAACCCGCTGGTCCAAATTTTCGCCAGGCTGGCCAGTAAATACCGTTTGCCGCTGTACCTGGGAAAGCACCTGATAAACCTTGCCCTTGAGGCTACCTTCAAAGCCATCGGCAGTGATCGTTGCTGTTTGCCCTTCAAACAACTTCGGCAGATCAGTTTGATATACCTCCGCGCTAACAATCATGTGGCTGGTATCTGCCATCTCCAGGATGCCATCTTCACCCACCTTGTCGCCAGGGCGCACAACTATTCGCAGAATCTGACCATTCTGGGGGGCCCGCACCGTAGCAAAGTCAAATTCCTGACGGGCGCGGTTACGGGAGGCAATCGCCTTACGCAATTCGTTGTTGGCGGTGGTTACATCCTCCGGCCGCACCTCCTTGATCTGGGCCAAGGTTTGGCGGGCACTTTCAATGTCGGCCCGCAGGGTGCTGAGCGTGCCGGCACGGGTTTCAATCGCCTTGGCCAGGTCAGCTGTGGTGGTATCAGCCCGGGTGCGATAGCGGTCGCGCTGCAGCTCCGACACCCCCCCGGCCTTGAATAACTGGTCATAGCGCTGGGTTTCCAGCTTGGCTTCACTGGCGGTAGATCGGGCCGCCTTCACAGACTGATCCTGGGATAACTGCTCACCGGCCAGTTGTCTTTCCAGGCTCTGCACCTTGTATTCCTGGGCGCGAATTTCCCCCTGCTTAGCCCCCGCCTTCACCTGGGCAAGTTTGCTTTCGGCCACGGCCACCAGTTCATTGGCCTCCTCCAGGGAGGCCTTGAGCGTGCCGTAGCTATTCAGGATCGCCAATGGCGTCCCCTCCTTCACCACCTGGTTTTCCAGCACCAGGATTTTCTCGATCCGATCACCACTGAGGGAACTGGGCACCGAGACCTTACGGATCTTCGTTTCCGGCTCCAGCCGTCCCAGGGCCGACACCTTTCTGGGGGCCAACTGGGGTGGTGGCTCCACGGGTTTGGGCTGACAGGCCACCAGCAAACTGCTGCCGGCCAGCAGGCTGAGGCCGCAGACGCCCAGTAGGGCCACACGTAAACGACTCATGGGCGGGGCAGCACCAAGTTTGGGCAGGCCAAACCTGCCTCCATGGCATCAAGATTATCAAGGGTGGTGGCGGCAATGGCAGCCAGGGCCTCATGGGTAAGGAATGCCTGGTGGCCAGTGATCAACACATTAGGAAAACTCTTGAGTTGATGGAAAAGATCATCGCCGATAATATCTTCGCTGTGATCTGCAAAGAACAGAGCCTTTTCCCCCTCATACACATCAATTGCCAAGCCGCCCAGGTGGCGGCTGCGCAGGGCCCTGATCACCGCCGGGGTGTCGATCAGGCCCCCACGGCTGGAATTGATCAACAACGCCCCAGCCTTCATCAAGGCCAAAGACTCTTCATTAATCAGATGGTGGGTACTTGGCAGCAAAGGGCAATGGAGACTCACCACCTCAGACTGCTGCAGCAACTCAGGTAATTCCAGATATGTAACCCCCGCCGCCACCAGGTCTGGCACTTGACCCACCGGATCACTGGCCAGCACCTTCATGCCAAGGCCCAGCAACAGCCGGGCGGTGGCGGCCCCAATCAAACCGGTGCCCACCACCCCAACGCTGCGGCCCCGCAGCTGGATTCCCACCAGGCCAGAGAGATCAAAATTATTTTCGCGGATGCGGCTATGGCTGCGGTGCACCCGCCGGGCCAGGCCAAACAGCAGGGCCAGCGTAAATTCGGCCACGGAATCGGCGCCATAGGCGGGCACCCGTGCCACTGAAACGCCCCAACGGCTGGCCGCCTCAATGTCTACCTGGTTGCTGCCGGCACAGCGCAGGGCCAGAAAACGCACGCCCTGGGCTGCGATCCGCTCCAGGGTGAGCGCTGAAAGGTCGTCGTTTACGAAGGCACAAACCGCCTCGTGGCCCGCCACGATCCCAGCGGTGCTGGCTTCAAGCCGCGCCGAGGAATAGGTGAAGGTGTGGGGGCTGGACTGCCGTTCCCCCAGTTGGCTGGCGAAGCTGGCCCGGTCATAGGACCGGGCGCTGGTCATCAACACGCGCATGGTCACAGGCCTTGGGCAACCTAAGTAAATACTCAGGCCCAGTGATCAAAACAGCGATTGTGAGCTAATGCTGGCCCCCTCTAGGGGGGCGGCATTAGCTAAAATGCCTTCACCTGGGCCGGTAATTCTAACTGCTGGGCGCGGCGGCTGGATTCAGCACAGCCCACTGGAGTGGGAAATAATTTTCCGGGATTGGCCCGTTGATCCGGGTCAAAGGCCCTTCGTACCAATTGCATTGTTTCCAGATCATCGGCGTTAAACATCCAATCCATAAAGCAACGCTTATCAGCACCGATCCCATGTTCGCCACTGATGCTGCCGCCGGCATCAACGCAGAGCCTCAGGATCGCCGCCCCCAGCTCCTTTACCCTTTGCTTTACCCCAGCCTCGCTGGCGTTGTAGAGAATCAACGGGTGCAGGTTGCCATCCCCGGCATGGAAAACATTGGCCACCGGTAAACCATGCTGCTCAGATAATTCAGCAATGGCGGCCAGCACCCGGGGCAGGGCGCTGCGGGGTACCACCCCGTCTTGGAGGTAATAGCTGGGATACATGCGCCCCAGGGCGGAGATGGCGCTCTTACGCCCCAACCAGAGCCGCGCCCGATCCTCGGGGGCCACGGCCTGCTGCACCTGGCGGGCCCCGGCCTGACGACAGAGCCGTTCGCTCAGCTCCGCCGCCACCGCCACCTCCCGGCCACTGCCATCCAGTTCAATCAGCAGGGCCGCAGCCGCATCACTGGGATAAAGCTCCTGCTCGAGCATGGCGTCCACGGCGCGGATCGTGAAGTTGTCCATGATTTCCATCCCCGCCGGCAACACCCCCGCCGCCGTGATCGCCCGCACCGCCTCCCCGGCGGCCTCCATCGAGCTGAAATCCGCCAAAAGCACCGCCACCGCCTCCGGCTCCCGCAACAGCCGCAGGGTGATCGCCGTGGTGATCCCGAGGGTGCCCTCACTGCCAATGAATACGCCCCGCAGGTCAAGCCCGGGCGCCTCCGCCAGCGGTCCCCCCAGGGTGGTGACCGTGCCATCGGGCAAGACCACCTCCAGCTCGAGCACATGGTTGCTGGTTACCCCGTACTTAAGGCAGTGCACCCCACCGGAGTTTTCGGCCACGTTGCCCCCCACGCTGCACACCACCTGGCTGGAAGGGTCTGGGGCGTAATAGAAACCAGCGCCGCTCACGGCCCGGGTCACCCAGCTATTGATCACCCCGGGCTGCACGCGAATGCGTTGGTTATCAATATCCACCGCCAGCACCTGACGCATGCGGCTGGTGATCACCAGCAGGGCCGGCTGCTCCACCAAGGCCCCGCCGGATAACCCCGTGCCACTGCCGCGGGCCACGAAGGCCACCCCCAGCTCATGGCAAAGCCCCAACACCGCCGCCACCTGCTCGGTGCTTTCCGGCAGCACCGCCAAGGGGGGCAGGTGCCGGTCCATGGTGAGGCCGTCACAGTCGTAGCTGAGCAGCTCCTGGCGTTTGCTCAATACCGCCTTGGCGGGCAGTAAACGGCGGAGACGGCGCTCAAGTTCAGCCCAGTCAATCCGCTGCACCACTGGCTTGCTGCCGTAACAAAACAGTGTTGCCAGGCTAGGGGGCAAGGTTCTAGGTAAGGATGGGGGCTTGTGATTTGCTGAACGCTCCCTTGGTTACCGCCGCCGCCCTGAACACCAGCCGCTCCGATGCGTTGTTCGCGGCCGCCCAAAAGCTGATGCCAGGTGGGGTGAACTCACCGGTGCGGGCCTTCCGTTCCGTGGGCGGTCAACCGATCGTGTTTGACCGGGTGGAAGGGGCCTACGCCTGGGATGTGGACGGCAACCGCTATATCGATTACATCGGCAGCTGGGGGCCGGCCATCTGCGGCCACGCCCACCCCGAAGTAATCGAGGCCCTGCACCAGGCCCTGGCCAAGGGCACCAGCTTTGGCGCCCCCTGCGCCCTGGAAAACGACTTGGCCCAGCTGGTGATCGATGCGGTGCCCAGCGTTGAGATGGTGCGCTTTGTGAACAGCGGCACCGAGGCCTGCATGGCCGTGCTGCGGCTGATGCGCGCCTACACCGGCCGCGAAAAGCTGATCAAGTTTGAAGGCTGCTACCACGGCCACGCCGACATGTTCCTGGTGAAGGCCGGCTCCGGGGTGGCCACCCTCGGCCTGCCCGACTCCCCCGGCGTGCCCAGCAGCACCACCGCCAGCACCCTCACCGCCCCCTACAACGATCTGGAGGCGGTAAAGGCGCTGTTTGCCGCCAACCCCGATTCGATCTCCGGGGTGATCCTGGAGCCGGTAGTGGGTAACGCCGGCTTCATCCCCCCCGACTTCGGCTTCCTCGAGGGCCTGCGGGAACTGACCAAGGAATACGGCGCCCTGCTGGTTTTTGACGAAGTCATGACCGGCTTCCGCATCGCCTACGGCGGCGCCCAGTCGAAGTTCGGCATCACCCCAGACCTCACCACCATGGGCAAGGTGATCGGCGGCGGCCTGCCCGTGGGGGCCTACGGCGGCCGGGCCGAAATCATGGCGATGGTGGCCCCGGCGGGGCCGATGTATCAGGCGGGCACCCTGAGCGGCAATCCCCTGGCGATGACCGCCGGCATTAAAACCCTGGAAATCCTCAAGCGCCCAGGTAGCTACGAGCAACTGGAAGAGCGCACCAAGCGCCTTTCAAACGGCATCCAGGCGGCGGCCAAGGCGGCGGGCCTGCCGATCTGCGGCAGCAGCATCAGCGCCATGTTTGGTTTCTTCCTCACCGAAGGCCCCGTGCGCAACTTTGAAGAGGCCAAGGCGGCAGACACCGCCCGTTTTGCCAAGTTGCACCGGGCAATGCTGGAACGGGGGGTTTACCTCGCCCCCAGTGCCTTCGAGGCCGGCTTCACCTCCCTGGCCCACTCCGAAGCCGACATCGACGCCACCATCGAGGCCTTCCGTGAAAGCTTTGCCGCCATCGCCTGAACTGCGGCGGCGCCAGGGCTGGGCCCTCAGCCGGGCGGCCTGCCTGCCAATCCTGCTGCTACTAAACGCCTGCGGTGGCTCCAACGGCAACCAGCCGGTGAACCTGAAGGGGGGCCTGCCGGTGGGGGCGGTGCTGTCGCTCACTGGCAACGCCAATGTGTATGGGCAAGACCAGAAAATCGGCCTGGAGCTGGCCCAGGCGGCCCTCAAGCCCGGCAGCCCCCTGCCGCTGCAGCTGCGCATCGAAGACGGCGGCAGTGATGAGGCGGGCGCCACCAGTGCCTTCAACCTGTTGATCAAGGGGGGCAGCGCCGCCTTGATCGGTCCCACCCTTTCCCAGCAGGCCTTCGCCGCCGATCCGATCGCCCAACGCCGCGGCGTGGCGGTGCTGGCCCCCTCCAACACCGCCACGGGCATCCCCGAACTGGGCAGCTTCATTAGTCGGGTGTCGGCCCAAAGCTCGGTGATTGCCCCCCTCTCGATCGCCAAGGCCCTGGAACTCCATCCCCAGATCAAGCGGGCGGCGGTGTTCTATGCCCAAGACGATGCTTACAGCACCGCCGAAACCACAATCTTCCAGAAGGCATTAACAGAGAAGGGGCTCAAACCGATCACGGTGCAGCGCACCCAGCTCAACGACCAAGACTTCCTTAATCAGATCACCGCCGCCCTCCAACTCAAGCCCGACCTGGTGGTGCTTTCCCTACAGGCGGTGGATGGCGGCAACCTGATTCGTCAACTGCGGGAACTGGGTTACAAGGGCACGATCGTGGTTGGCAACGGCATGAATACGCCGAACATCTATCCGATCTGCCAACGGGCCTGTGATGGCATCTTGATCGCCCAGGCCTACAGCCCCGAACTACCCAGCGCCGCCAACCGCGCCTTTGTGGCCAGTTACAAGGCCAAACAGGGGGGCGCCATCCCGCCGCAGCTCACTGCCCAGGCCTATGCCGCCTACCAGGTGATCGCCGAAGCCGCCGCCCGGCTCAACCAACAACAACCGCTGCAGGGCAAGTCCCTGCGCCAGGTGCGCCTGCTGCTGAACAAAGAAATCCTCAGCGGCAGCTACGACACCCCCCTGGGCCGCATCAGCTTCAGCCCCGCGGGGGAAGTGCAGCAGGAAAGCTTCTTTGTGGCCCAGGTGCGGATGAATACCGACGGCCGCAGCGGGCGCTTTGCCCTGCTGAACTAAAGCGCGCCGATGGAAGTGTTGGCGCAACTGCTGATCAATGGCCTTTCGGTGGGGGCCGTTTATGCCCTATTTGCCCTGGGTTACACCCTGGTTTTTTCGGTGCTGGGGGTAATCAACTTCGCCCACGGCGCCCTGTTCACCCTTGGGGCCTATCTCACCTATCTGCTGCTGGGGGGGGCGGTGGGCAGCAACGGCGCCCTGGCCGGCCTACAGCTGCCCCTGGCCCTGCCCCTCTGGGCGGCCCTGCCCCTGGCGGGTCTCGGCACCGCCGCCGCCAGCCTGGTGGTGGAGGCCGTGGCCTTCCGACCGCTGCGGCGCCGCGGCGCTGAACCTTTGCTTTATTTGATCACCAGCTTGGGGGCTGGGGTGATCCTTGTGAACCTGATCCAGTTGCTAATGGGGGCCGAGGCCTATGCCCTCCCCGGCCAGCTGCTGGGGGCCCTGCCAGCGGTGTTGGCCCTGGGGGATGGCCTGCAAATCCGCACCGTGCAATTGCTATTGCTGCTGGTGGCCGCACTGGTGATGCTCTTGCTAAGCCTCTGGCTCAACCGCAGCCGCGCCGGCAAGGCCCTGCAGGCCGTGGCGGAAGACGCCACCACCGCCCGGCTGCTGGGCATCAACAGTGGCGCCATGGTCCAGCTGGCCTTTGCTTTGGCCGGCTTCCTGGCGGGCTTAGCCGGCGGTTTGGTGGCCCTGAGCGTGAGCATCGCCGGGCCCTATTTCGGCATCAGCTACGGGCTCAAGGGGCTGGGGGTGTTGGTGCTGGGGGGCCTGGGCAGCGTGCCGGGGGCGGTGTTGGGGGGGCTGATCGTGGGCATCGCCGAGGCCTGCGTACCCGGCAACCTCTCGGGCTACAAAGACGCCGTGGCTTTTGCCTTTCTGTTTGTGGTGTTGCTGCTGCGGCCCCAGGGGCTACTGGGGCGGCGGCTGGTGGAGAAGGTGTAGGCAATAAATGCTCGACGTCTCCCTACTGGTGCAGATGCTGCTGGGGGCCCTGCTGGCCCTGGCGGTGTACCTGCCCCTGCGGGCCGGTCAGCTGTCGCTGGCCACCCCCGGTTTTTATGCCATCGGCGGCACCGTGGCGGCGCTGCTCTCCACCCGCGCACCGGCGCTGGCGGGGGACGGCGAGCTCTATCCGCTCAGTTCGGTGTTGCTGGAATTGCTACTCGCCCTGCTGCTGGCTGGGGCTCTGGCCCTGGTGATCGGCGGACCAGTGTTGCGGCTGCAGGGCATCTACCTGGCGATCGCCACGATCGCCCTGGTGGAAATCCTGCGGGTGTTGCTACTCAATAGTTCTTGGTTTGGTGGGGCGGTGGGGATTTTTGCGATCCCCCAGCCCTTCGATGGTCCCGAGGGCTATCTCGGCGCCTATGGGCTGCTGCTGGCGCTGGTCTGTTGGGGCTGCCACTGGCTCGAACAACAGCCCCTGGGCCGGGCCATGGCCGCCATCCGCGATGACGAACTGGCGGCCCGCTGCATGGGCGTAGATACAGATCGGGTGAAACTGCTGGCCTTTTTATTCAGTGCCCTAGTCGCTGCCGCCGCCGGGGTCTTGGCGGCCCATTACTTCAACAGTTGGAATGCCCGTCAGGCCAGCTTTGACGCCAGCATCACCAGCCTGGCCTTTGTGGTGTTGGGCGGCAGTCGCACCTGGTTGGGCCCCGTGCTGGGGGGCCTGCTGCTCACCGCCCTGCCGGAACTATTGCGGCCGGTGGGCGACCTGCGCCTGATCGTGTTTGGCCTGGTGATCCTGCTGGGACCGGTGTTAATTCCCCAGGGTCTGATTCCCCGGGGCTTGATCAACCCCAAACGGCCATGACAACTGCAGCATTGCTGGAGCTGGATCAAGTGAGCCGGCGCTTTGGCGGCCTGCAGGCCCTTGATGGGGTGAGCCTGGAGGTGCAGCAGGGGGAGATCCTCGGCCTGATCGGCCCGAATGGGGCCGGCAAAACCACCCTTTTCAATGTGATCACCGGCCTCACCGCCCCCAGCAGCGGCAGCGTGCGCTGGCGGGGTAAGGCGATTGAAGGGCAACGGCCGGACCTGCTCTGCCGACTGGGCCTGGCCCGCACCTTTCAGAACCTGCGCCTATTTCGCCAACTCAGCTGCCTCGACAACCTGCAGGTGGCCATGGGCCGCAACGACCGCCGCGGCGCCCTGGAGCTCTTGGCCCTGGTGCAGCTGCAGGGGCGGGCCGAGGCGGCCGCCGGCTCCCTGGCCTATGGCGACCAGCGCCGGCTTGAAATCGCCCGGGCCCTGGCCACCGGCCCCCAGCTGTTGCTGCTGGATGAACCGGCCGCGGGGCTCAACCCAGTGGAAAAGCAGGCATTACGGGAGCTGGTGCAGCTGCTGCGCGACCAGTTCCAGCTAACGGTGTTGATAATTGAGCACCATGTGCCGCTGATGATGCAGCTCTGTGACCGACTAGCGGTGCTGAATTTCGGCCGGCGCATTGCCCTCGGCAGCCCCGAACAGGTGCGTCGCGATCCCCTGGTGATCGAGGCCTACCTGGGCAAGGGGGCCCCATGAGCGCCCGCCGCAATCGTCGGAGCGGAATCCTTGCTGCCGGCCTACTTTTTGCTTCTCTATGCGGTGCTCCGATCTTCGCCGCCGACACCACCCCCGATGATCTCGCGGGCCGGCAGGGGGCGACGCCCTGTGATGGTTCAGGCAGCAGGGTTGTGGAGCAGGCCGGTGTCCAGTGGATTCACCTCTGCACCTATACGCGGGATCGACTCAATCGCATCCTTACGGGTGAACGGGAAACCTACGGGCCCTGGGAGAAGAAGTTCCCTGGTAATTCCAGCTACGACGTTGATCTCTACAGGGTGATCTACCCCTCGGTGATTCCTGAAACGGGCAAGGCGACCATGGCTTCTGGTCTATTGGCTTTGCCCCACGGAGGCCAACGTGTACTGCCCTTTGTTTCCTATCAGCACGGCACAACCTTCGGCAGAAAGGAAGTTCCCAGCTTCCCTGAAAACTCCTACGAAACACGCCTGATCCTCGCCCGCTTTGCCAGCCATGGCTACGGCGTCATTGCAGCGGATTATTTCGGGCAGGGCATCTCTACTGAGCCCAATAGCTTTGTTGTCAAGGCCAGCACCCAGCAAGCCTGCCTGGATCTGCTCAAGGCTGTTCGCCTTATCCTTCCCCCCCCTCGGGCGTTCGATGGACCAGTTGTTCCTCAGCGGTTGGTCCCAGGGAGGCTGGGCCACGATGGCGTTCCTGAATCGCCTTGAGGAGGAGGGGATTAAGGTCACTGCCGTCGCGACGGCCAGTGCCTTCAACGACCTGTTCGCCACGATCAACAATTGGATCCACGCCCCAGGGCCCAATGCAGCCGTTTGGCTGCCGGCAATTATTTCAAACCAGATCTTTGCAAATTCGCGCTACTACAACATTCCAGACCTGCCCGGTCAGGCGATCCGACCACAGTATTTAGCTGCGGCGCGGCGATTTGCAGACTTTGAGATCGACTATGGGGAACTGAGCAAGATCATTCCAACTAAAGTTTCCGATTTCCTAACGCCAGAGTTCATAGCCATGAGTTCCCTTGGCAAGGGGAGCTACTGGGAGAGGGTTCAGGCCAATCAGGTGTATCGATGGCGCAGTGTTACTCCTCTCCGCAGCTACTACGGAGCGATGGATGAGGCCACGCCCCCCTACGTCGCCCAGTTACCAGTGGGCTGGCAGAAGGTGATGAACGGTGCAACAACTAGCGCAGTTCCTACCGGTGCCCATGCCGACCACCGCAAGACGTTCTTTGGGATGGTTTTTGAAAGCAAACCCTGGTTCGACAGCTTGCTCCGGCGCTGAGCCAACAGCCAAAGCTCAGCTGTTGCTGGAGCTGCTGGCCGAGAACCCCTACCAACATCCAGCACCGGCTTGTTTATCAGCTGCTGGATGAGCAGCGGCTGGTGAAGGTGTTGCGGATGGGGAGCCATTACGATTGAGTTATATAAAGGGGCTTGGGAAAATGACGGAGGCCCCATGAGCCCACCGCTGCTGCGGCTCGAGCAACTGGGGGTGCGCTATGGCGCCCTCTGGGGGGTGCGGCAGCTGAGCCTGGAGGTGGGGGCCGGCGAATGTGTAGCCCTGCTCGGATCTAATGGGGCCGGCAAAAGCACCACATTGAGGGCCATCTCCCGCCTGGTGCCCGCCAGTGAAGGCCAGCTGTACTGGGGGGAACGCAGCCTCAGGGGCCTAAGCACCGAGGCCACCGTGCGCCTAGGCATTAGCCATTGTCCAGAGGGGCGGCGGGTGCTAGCCCAACAAACCGTGGTCGACAACCTGCAACTGGGGGCCTGGCTGCGGCGCGATCGCGCGGCCATCGCCGCAGATCTGGAGCGCTGCTACGGCCTATTCCCGCGGCTGGCGGAACGGCGCCAACAATTAGCCGGCAGCCTCAGCGGCGGCGAGCAGCAAATGCTGGCCATCGCCCGGGCCTTGATGGCCCGCCCCACCCTGCTACTGCTGGATGAACCCAGCCTGGGCCTGGCGCCCCTGCTGGTGGAGGAACTGATGCAAAGCCTGGCCCAGTTGCACCGGGAAGGGCTCAGCCTGCTGCTGGTGGAACAGAACGTCTACGCGGCGCTCGCCATTGCCCAGCGGGGCTATGTGCTGGAGGCGGGACAGCTGGTGCTGGAGGGCAGCGCCTCAGAACTTCGCGGCAACGAAGCCCTAAGAAAATCGTATCTAGGCAGTGAATAATCAATATTTAGGCGAAAACTATAGAAGGAAAGAATCATCAATAGTCACCCTAAAAGGCTAATCACCCTAAAATATTGATCACCCTAAAAAGCCAATCGCAGGAAAGATCTAATCAGAGACAAGAACTAATCACAATAGAAAATCAATTGTCAGATGTCGATCGGGGAAATGTGCAAATTGACTATATTGATCACACATAAACTCGCTTCAATACCAAAGAACTTTGCAACCCTAAACAGATCATGCGCTGCCATAGGCGCTTCATACTTCAGCGGGATCAAAACTTAAATGTTTATCAATTTGCCGAGGCTAACTAGCCATAGACGCCTTCAAAATGATCAGCACCTGCAGCACTTTTAAAATATTGGAATCCCAGCCCCTGGCGACGCCAAGCGCTAGGAAACAGAAAAACCACTGATCCCAACCTGATGCAAACATGGGCTGGCCTGCCGCCGGATCCTCCGGCTGATCGGGATAGACAAGCTTCCCATTAAACCAATCTAATGAATCGGCCATCATGCTTAAGAATGCCGCCCGATGGTTGGCGGAATCAACAACATTCAAGCTAATATTTTCTTTGCCAAAACCAATACTTTGTCGCTCAAAAAATGTAGTAGCCAACTTAGGACTCATTAGCTCATCCTGCCCGCCGTAAACCATCATTACATCGCCAGATAGAGGGATATTTCCTGAACTTGCATCCCTCAATAACTGAGCATAGGCGGATTTAGCAAAAGCCGCCGGATCAGAGCTATATTTCTCCGGCAAGATCTTGCCGATTTGGTTCGGAAGATATTCCTCATCAATGAAGATGCCCTGCCTCTGTCCATCCTTATCATTGTCATTACTTTTTCTTAGCTCCTTATACTCTCTAGTGTATAGCTTTCTGGCCGCTTCATAGTATTTACCAAGCACATCTTCTGCAATATAAGCTTTTTCATTATAGCCAGAAAGTGAAAATGCTGTGTAAACCAGTAAGTAGTTGAGCCAGTCAGCATCTGGTGTATTCCCGTCTGCTCCGTCCCGAGGGCTAAAGATGGCAGAATTCATCAACATTACCTGGTCCCATGGTCCTGCGGCTATCGCAGCGCCTTGAACCTTGATTTCTTTACTCTCCAGTTCTTCAAGAAATCCGGCAACCGTAACCCCCCCACCAGACCAACCAGCCAAAAACAAATCTGAACTGCTTTTACCAAGGGACTTAATTAAATCTAATGATTTAGAATAAAGATCAAAACTAGCCTGTTGATTACTCCTCTTAACCTGATAAGCATAATCTTCAGTAGAATTACCGAGGCCAAATTGATCGGCACTAATCACAGCATAACCTTGGCCTGCATAATGGGCAAATTTGAGACGGGTAGACAATGCTTGGCCATATTCAGGATCTGTTGGCTTGTAACTAAAAGCCTGGGAAGCAGCATTTGCTTTGTAGAATGAAGTTTGATGCTCCCATGAAACCACTGGCACTGATTTAGCGGTGGTTTTTGGGATTCCAGCAATTCCATAGGCAGTAACAAAACGATCCTGCTCAGGGATACTTGAGCGAAATGCAATTCGATAAAGATCTACATCATTAGCCGCTGGGGTAAACGGAGGGATCTTATAATCTCTAAGATAATCTTTAATATTACTTGGCTCAACTGGCTTGTTGGTGTCAATAACAGCACCGCTTAAATACCATTCTTTCTCCTTTCCCATATTTTGATCAAGAGCTTCTCGCTTGATCGTTTCAAGATACTCGTAATGTGCACCCATTACAACAACCCTGTTGCCATCCTCAATCAATGTTTTATTATAGTTTGATCCAAGCAACTCAATACTGTTCCCCAGTTGATCATTAATATTTACGCCTTCTGGTAAATATATCACCTGTCCTGTCATTTTCCTGAAGCCAAGGTCATTTATCTCCATAGGCCCAGGCACTGTTGCAGCGAATATTAATGTTTTAGAACCTGATCCAGATTTGTAGTTCAAATACCCAGGAGTGGCTCCAAGTTGCACGGGAACCAATGGCTCTCCGGTAACATGAACATCTTGGCCAAAATTCACCTCAAGCACAGCCTGGAGACTAATCTCGCTCGGTTGCAGCATCAAATTGCCATAGCTCACGATTTCCGGACCTTTGGCATCAATAAGAATTTTACTAGTATTTAAAGCTGGAATTGTGTCGCTGGCAGAATTACCCCATATGTCGGTGATTGACGAGGAAAAATCAAAATCCCTGAGACCAGTAATCGAATCTACAACGCCGATACTAATACCATCTAAATCCAGATCGCTAGGTGTAATATTTAATGCAAAATCTAATATATTTGTGCCTGACCCCGCCAGATATTCAGCATGGCGCATGCGATATCCAATCTCAACCGGCAGTTGCGGAGTAGCCTGCCCTACAAAAACATTATCATTAAAATTTAGGGAAAAAATCAACTGCTCAGACCCTCCATGCACCCCGTCGCTTGGCAAAGCAATTGCCTTAACCCAGGGATTCAAATTGGCCATACTTCGATGCCGGACAAATTTAAATATTTTATCATAAAAACGCAGTGGACCGCCCCATCCGCTGACCAGCATGAAGACTATTGAAAATATTGCTTCAGATATTGCTTCATGTAATACCTAAGGCATCACCCAAAGCATTACTTCAAACTAAAGCTGCCGGCAACATTGCCAACCTTGCCCTTGCTCCATCATCAACCACTGGAGCGAAGGCCATGCACCCAACCTTTGAGCCTGAGCATTAGGCCTAAAAGTTGAGCCTGAGCATTAGGCCTAAAAGTTGCGCCTGAGTAATGCAGTTACAAATTATCATTGGTGCCCTAGGTGAATCTTCTCCTTTAAGGAGCAGCTCAGCAACTCAAGAGCACATCCGCCCAGCAGACCGGAATCCTAAAAGCCAGCAGAGCAGAACCCTAAAAACCAGCCGAGCCTCTCTTGAATATGACCCTAGTCATATGACCCTGGTCATTTTCATTAGGGTCAACTTTGCTGTCCATGCCCGGCGCCGCTGGTTCGAAAGCAAAAGCCCCCGCAGGGCTGGACTCCCTAGGGCCGTTCTGGCACCGCCGCCCCCTCCGGTCGACGCGGATCGGCTACCCCAAGGCTGCCGCCAGCGGGCAGCAGTTCCACGCTGTTGGCCGAGCCCATCGCCGCCGTACGCAGCAGCTGATGGCCCCTAGCCTCCAGCAACCGTTGGGTATCTGGGCTGATCCCCTCCTCAAGGCTGAGCTGATCGGGCCAGAGCTGGCTATGCACCCGGGGGGCAAGCACCGCACTGGCCAGGTTGAGGCCATGCAAGATCCGGTTCAGCAACACCTGCAGCACGGTGGTAATGATGCGGCTGCCCCCCGGGCTGCCGGTGGCCAGCCAAGGACTGCCCTCGGCATTGAGCACAAGCGTGGGGGCCATCGAGCTCAAGGGCCGGCGGCCCGGCGCAATCGCATTGCGTTCCCCTTGCACTAGGCCATAGGCATTGGCCACCCCTGGTTTGGCGGTGAAATCGTCCATCTCGTTATTGAGCAGGAAGCCGGCCCCGGGCACGGCAATGCCATTGCCATAGGCGAAGTTGAGGGTGGTAGTAAGCGCCACCAACGACCCCTGGCGATCGGCCACCGACAGATGCGTTGTGTTGGTGCTGTTGCTGGGTAAAGGGGCTAACCCCGCCAGTTGGGCGCTGGGGGTATGGCGATCGGAGCGGATCAGGGGGCGCAAGCTCTCGGCATAGGCCTTACTGGTGAGCCGTTCCACCGGGATCGTCATCTGGTCGGGATCGCCGAGTTCGCTATTGCGGTCGCGGTAGGCCAGGTTCATGGCCTCCACCATGGTGTGAATGGTGGAGGCACTGTTGAGCCCCGCCAGGGCCAGGTCAAAGGGTTCCAACAGGTTCAGCAGCTGCACCAGGGTCACGCCACCGCTGCTGGGGGGTGGCATCGACAACACCGTGAGACCGCGGAAACTGCCCCGCACCGGCTCCACCCAGGGGGCGGTGTAGGCCGCCAAATCCTTTCGGTCGATCAGGCCACCGCCCTTGGCCATCAGGGCTTCGAGCTGTTGGGCCAAGCGTCCCCGGTAGAAACCAGCAGCCCCCTGGTGGCTAATCAGCCGCAGGGTTGCCCCCAGCTGCGGCTGCCGCAAGATCTCCCCAACGCGATAGAAGCGCACTCCAGTGGATCCCCTGCCCCCGGGCGTCACCGGCGCTGAATCAATTCGGAAAAAGAGCCGTTTGGCGGTGGGATCACTCTGCAACTGCGGCGCAGCCTGCCGCAACGACGCCGCCAGCTCGGGATAAACCGGAAAACCGCGCTCCGCCAACTCGATGGCTGGGGTGAGCACCTCTTGACGGGAAAGGCGCCCAAAGCGCTCCTGGGCCGCCAACAAGCCAGCCACCGAACCAGGCACCGCTGTGCTCAAAAGGCTGCGGGTGGCCTTGGCGCGGTCCACATCCCCCGCCCCATTCAGAAACATCTGCGCCGTGGCCCGGCGGGGGGCCCTTTCCCTGAAATTCAGGGCATAGGCCCGCCGCTGGGGCCCATGCCAAAACAACAGAAAGCCACCGCCCCCCAGGTTGCCGGCCTGGGGCAGGGTCACCCCCAGGGCAAAGGCCGTGGCCACCGCCGCATCGATTGCATTGCCCCCCCGCCGCAGGATTGCAGCCCCCACGCCACTGGCGAGGGCCTCCTGGCTAACCACCATCCCCGCGGAGGAGGCCACGGGCTGCACCCGTTGGCCCTGCTCCTGCAGGGGATTGGCCAGAACGGCCAGGCAAAGTAAAGCGGCTGAAACTGCCAACCCATGGGCTGCAACCACGCCAGGCTGCCATTAGATCGATTCCGGCATCGATCAAGGCCCGGCCAGCGACTGGTTCTAGCCCTCGCCTTAGGGCTGGGGCTGACGGGCGCACCGCTGGCGGCCCAGCCCGGCGGCGGCGCCTTCCGCTCCGAGCAGCCCACGCCCCGCTGCTCCGATGAGGTCACCGCCCTGCTGCAAACCCGCCTCAACCGCACCCGCAAGGAACTAGAAACCGCCAACCCCAAAGCCAACGACTTCGAGCTGGAATCCCAGCAGATGAGCCTGGTGGTGAAAGAGGAATCGCTGAAGGCCCTGGCTAGCCGTAAATACAAGTGCGACCTGGAACTTCAGCGCTGAACGCCGCTCTCTCACTGGGTTCTGCCCCTTGCTAAGGCAGTGGTTGAGCTAACGGGCGGCGTAGTTGATCCCCTCCTGGGTTTGGATAATCGCCTGATCCACCAGGCCAATCGCCCGTTCCCGATGGCCGCCTTTATTCGGGGTGGCCAGCACCAGGGAGGCCCGGGCGTTGCGCAGGGCATTCAGGGCGTTGAGCATGTTGTCTTGCTGGGCTTGGGCCAGGGAGGCGCCGAGGATGCCAAGGCCAAGGCCGAGGCTGAGGCAAAGCAGCGGCAGGCGCGGAAAGCAGCGGCCCATGGCGAAGGGAAAGCAAAGACTCCCTTTTCTAATCAGCCTCGCTGGCTTCGTCAGAGCGCTTGAGGCGCCGCCAGGGCAAACTGGTCGCAAACAAGCGTTCCCCATGATGCTGCGCCCCCTGCGCTCTGCCCTTCGGTCGTCCGCCCTGGCAGCGCTGCTATTGGCTGTTGGGATTGGCGTTGCCCAAACCCCCGCAGCGGTTCAGGCCCAGGCCGGCGCCGCCAGCGGCCCCCAGGCGACCCCAGCCCTCGGCAAGGCGGAGGCCAGCGCCGCGGCGACACGCATCCTTGAGGCCATCAAAAATCGTGATGCCAATACCCGCTACAGCCAGTTTTCCGACGAGCTGAAGCAAACCAGCAGCCCGAGCATGGTGGACAGCACCCTGCAAACCCAGCCCGCCCTCCTCAGCTGGACCATCCTGCGGGTAACACCTGGGCTGAAAAACACCACGGTGGAGGCCATCCTCAACACCGCCGCTGGCCAAAAGGATCTGTTTATGGTGCTCAACCGCCAGGGGCAGCTGCTGGGTCAGCTCTATGACGCCAGTAAGCAGCCCTCCACCAAGGTGGCCCTGGCTTTTGTGAACGCGCTCAGCACTGGTCAATTCATCAGCGCCCGCAGTTTCCTGAGCTTGGATATGCAAAAGGAACTGCCCCCAATGGCCCTACAGGCCAAGTGGCTGAATCTGCAGAAAGAAACCGGTAACTTTGTAAAAGTAGACAAGGCCGTTGAAGCGGAACAAAGCAAAGATGGCAAGCTGGTGCTTGTGAATACGGAATTCAACCGCCTCACCGACACTCTATTTGTGATTCTGAATAACAAAAATCAGATCATCGGCGTTGATTTTCCTAACGAACCTGCCAAGCCCCAGAAGGTGCAGCATTAAGCAGCTAAACAGGGGGGTACTGGCCGCCGCCCGATGAGGCACCCCTCAGCCCTGATCGCCCTCAGCTACTTGCTAGCCCTTGGGCTCCCCTGCCACGCCGCTGAACCGCAATGGCAAAAGGCCCTCTGCAAGATCTGGAGTGGCAAGGAATCCAGCGCCTCCATGGTTGGTTGCGAAAAAATCAACAATGCCCCGCCCGCCGGAGCCTTTGCCCTGAGGGGGCCTGAAATCCTGCGGCGCTATGGGGTCACAGACCTGAGCGTGACCCCAATCAGTCCGGGCAAAGCCGAGGTGCGCGGCCTCACCGAACGGGCCAACAATTCCCGCTGGGGTGAGGCACGCCATCGGGTTGGCCTATGGGACTGCTGGGTGGGCGAAGACTTCGGCATCTGTGTGCGCCCCCAGGTGCAACCCAATACACCTCGCTAAATTCACCCCCCTGAGCTTCAGCGGTAGTTCTCAAACTGCAGCGGCACCTCCAGATCCTCGCCCCGCAACAACTGGATGGCCCCCTGCAGATCGTCCTTGTTTTTGCCGGTGATCCGCAGGCTGTCCCCCTGGATCGACACGCTGACCTTCTTCAATTCATCCCGCACCTTCTTGCTCAATTGCTTTGCCAACTCCTGGCTAAGCCCCTTACGCAGCTTGATCACCTGCTTCACCCGGTTACCGCCCACCGCTTCGGGGGGCTGGAGGTCAAAGATCTTCAAGGAAAGGTCACGTTTGGTGGCCTTCTGGCGCAACACATCAAGCACCGCCTCCAGGGTCATATCGCTGGCGGTGGTGATCTCAATGCTGGCTTCCTCTAGCTCGATCTCAGTGTTGGAATCCTTGAGATCGTAGCGCTGGCCTACATCACGCCGCACCTGGTCCACCGCGTTCAGCAGCTCCTGGCGGTCGAAGTCTGAAACCACATCAAAGCTGTAGCTATCGGCCATGGGGCGTGATCTGGGCAACACTCCCCAGCCTAGAAAGGGGAGCAACACCCTTCCTAGGTACCAGTGAGCAGTTTCGCAACCCTTGGCCTGACGGCAATTGGCACCCCCTTTGCCGCCTCCCTGGTGCTGGCCGCTCTGGTGGTGGTGCTGAGCGTGGTGCCCCTGGGCGCGGCCCGATCCCAGTCCAACTTCACCATGGCGGACCTGCAGGCGCCCAGGGCGATGTTTGAGCGCTTACCCGCCTGGGGCAAACGGGCCAGCTGGGCCCACCAGAACAGCTTCGAGGCCTTCAGCCTGCACGCCCCCGCCTGCCTGCTCTGCCTGCTGGCGGGGGTGGATGCCCCCCTGGCGGTGCTGGTGGCCTGGCTGCATCCGCTGCTGCGGCTGATCTACATCCCTGCCTTCGTCGCCAACGTGCCGCCCCTGCGGGCCCTCTGCTGGGCCACGGGGCTGGTGTGCAGCGCCGTGCTCTACCTGGAGGGCCTCAGGGCGGTGCTCGCCAGTTGAGCGGCGGGGCTGCTGGTCAGTCGAAGTACAGCAAGGTGACCACCTTGCCCATTTCCTCTGCCCCCCGGCAACTCTCAATCAGGGTTTCGCTGTCGTGGAAGGCGAAACAAATCAACTGATCGCAACGGCTAACGATCTCGCGATTGCAGAAGGCGCTGGCCTCCACCAAGGGCAGATCGTCGTGCTCAGGTTTTTCCACCAAGTGCAAGACCCGATCCAGCTGTTCCCGCGATTCAACCGATTGACGCTCAAGGCTCTGGGGAAGGATCACCGTGAGCTTGCTGGCGTCCACGGCGATGGCACCCCGGATCACCGCTGCATTCACCCCTTGGCCGCCAGAAGTAACCAGGCTGTGGCCCTCCTGCACCAGGGAACGGGTCACCAGCTCCACCAGATGCACCGAGACCACGGGCACATGGCGGGTGCCAAGGATGGCGATGCGCCGCTTTCCAGTGTCCTGGAGAAGAGCCAACTCCTGGGCAAGGGTGTCAACCCGGTCAAGCGCCGGCAAATCAAGGGACCGGGTCACAGGCAGCGCCAGCGCTCAGCGAAGCCTCAGACCGTAGCAGCGACGCCCCTGAAAAGTGGAGGTCAGCCCAGGCCAAGCAACGCAAACAGAGAATCAAAACAGCAGTGCTCCGCCACCATCCGTGAGGCGTAGCTGGCCTTCACCGCCTCATGGAGGCGCACATGGCCGAAGGCTTTTTCAATCACCGCCACGGTGGTGAGCGTGTCGTGCTCCACCTTCAAGATGGGCACATCCAGCTCCTGGGCCCGGCTAATCAGCTGGGGCAAGGGGTCTGCCGCGCCGGTGAGGATCAGGCACTGGGTGGAGGCCTCCAGGGCCGCCAGTTGAATATCGGTGCGATCTGCGCCGGTAACCACGGCCATGTTGCGTTGGCGCCGGAAGAACTCCATGGCGGAATTCACATTCATGGCGCCAATGCTGAGGGTTTCCACCAGCAGGTCCTTGCGTTCGCGGCAACAAAGCACCTCGGCCCCGAGCCGTTGCACCAGTTCCCCCACCGTGACGCTGCGCAACAGCGGACTGCGGGGCAGCAGGCCATAAACCGGCAACCCCAGGGCCTCCAGGCTCGGCACCAGCTCCTGGCGCAGCAGCGCCAGCTTCTCGGGCTCCACGTTGTTGAGCACCACCCCCACCAGGTGGTCGCCCAGCAGCGCCTGGGCCTGCAACAGGGGCTCAACGCTGCGGGCATCCTCCCAGGCATGGGCGAGTAACACCGGGGCACCAAGACCCCGGGCCAGTTGCGGCAGGCTCAGGCCAAACAGCAGGCCCTCACTGAGGGAACCAGCGGCCTCCAGCAGGGTCACCCCCTCCGCCGTAGCCAGCAGCTGCTGGAGTTCCAGCAGGGCCTGCTCCGCCGGCACCGGCACCCCGGAGCGCAGCTGGCGCAGGGCCGTGGCCGGGGCGATCGCCCGCAGGGAGGGCAGCAAGGCCCCCTGGGGCAGGTCAAAGATTTCCCCCAGGAAGCGCACGTCGTCGTCGATCAACGGCCCCGGGGCTGCCCCCTGGTGCTCGAGGCTGGTGGCCAGCGGCTTGCCATAACGGAGCGGTATGCCCTTGCTGCGGAACTGCGAAACCAGCCCCATCACCAGGGCCGACTTACCGCTGAAGGGTTCACAGGAGCCCACCAAAAGGGTGGAGCTGGGATATCCCATGGCAGCGGGGCCGGAGAGTGGGAAAATCTAACGGCCGAGCGGGGGGCAATTGGGGCAGTCGTCTGGCTTTGCTGGCCTACGCATCGGCGTTACCGGCGCCGGCGGCAGCTTTGGGCAGGCGCTACTGAGGCAACTTCATCAGCAGGGGGCCTCGCTGGTGGCCCTGCGCCACAGCGCCGGCAGCCTTGATCTGCGCGACGCCGCCGGGGGGCAGATCCCAGTTCAGACCGTGACCTGGCAGGTGGGGGAAGAGGAGCAGCTAACAGCGCTGCTGGCGGAGCTGCAGATCCTGGTGATCAACCACGGCATCAACGTGATGGGGGCCCGCGATCGCGAGGCCACCCGGCTCAGCCTTGAGGTGAACACCCTCAGCGCCCTGCGACTGCTGGAACTATTTCTGGCCAGCCCCAACCCCAGCGGCCAACGGCGGGAAATCTGGGTAAACACCTCGGAGGCGGAGGTGAATCCGGCCTTCAGTCCCCTCTATGAGATCAGCAAGCGCACCCTGGGGCAGCTGCTGAGCCTGCGCAGCCTTGATGCCCCCTGGCCAGTGCGGCGCCTGGTGCTGGGGCCGTTCCGTTCGGCCCTCAACCCCTATGGGTTTATGGATGCTGATCGGGTGGCAGCCGCCGTGGTGGCCCAGGTGCTGGCCGGCAGGGAACTGGTGATTGTGAGCCCAAACCCACTCACCTGGCTACTGATGCCCCTGGCCGCCTGGGGGCGCCGCCTCTATTTCAGCTGGTTCACACGGCATCGCGATCCGTAAGGATTTCGCAGCCGCTGTCGGTGACCAGCACCGTGTGTTCCCACTGGGCCGAGAGGCTGCCATCGGCGGTGACCACGGTCCAGCGGTCCTTAAGGGTGCGGCAGCCCTTGATGCCGGCATTGAGGATCGGTTCCACCGCCAGGGTCATGCCGGAGCGCAGGGTCACATTGGGCAGATCACTGGTGCGGAAGTTGAACACCGAGGGCTCCTCGTGCAAGTTGCGACCCACGCCGTGGCCGGTGTAGTCCTCCACCACCGCATAGCCATGGGCTTCCACGTGGTCTTGGACGGCGCCGGCGATGTCGAGCAAAGTGTTGCCGGCTTTGATCTGGCTTAGCCCCTGCATCAGCGCTTCCTGGGCCACCCGGGACAACTGGCGGGCCTCCGCTGGCACCTCGCCCACGCAGATGGTCACGCAGCTGTCGCCGTGATAACCCTCAAAGCAGGCACCGGTATCCACCTTCAGCAGGTCCCCATCGCGGATTACCCGCTTGGCGCTGGGGATGCCATGCACCACTTCGTTATTGATGCTGGCGCAAATGGTGCCGCTAAAGCCGTGGTAGCCCTTAAAACTGGGCACCGCCCCAAGGCTGCGGATCCGATCTTCGGCGTAGGCATCCAGGTCTGCGGTGGTCATGCCGGGCTTCACCAGGCCCATGATTTCCTTGAGCACCGTTGCCACAATGCGGCTGGAACGGCGCATGATCTCGATTTCCCGCGGTGATTTCAGCTCCACCCCGCGGCGGTTCTGACTGATGCGGGGTCCGGTTTGGGGTCGGGAGGAAGCAAGCAGCTCAGCAAACAAATTCATTCCCTTAAGAACCGATCCCGTTCCATCAAACTATCAACGTTGTCGCCCCTGCGGGGGGGAGCCCCCATTCGGTGACCGCGCTGCTGCCCCTGCTCCCCGTGTTGCGCCGCTGGCATGGCCGCCTGGCCCCGGTGGTGCTGGCCCCGCTGCTGCTTACCGCCTGCAGCGGCATGGGCTATCGGTTGCTGCGGGACTGGGGGGGCCTCAGCCGCGACCAAACCCACCTGCTGATGCAGCTGCACGAGGGGGAATGGCTGGGGGAGCAGGGCAAAAGCATCTACGTTTTATTGAATGGGCTGGGGCTGCTCTGGATGCTCAGCACCGGGGCCCTCATGCTGGTTCAGAAACTGCTAGCCCGGGCCAAGGCGGGTTGAGCTGAGGGGGTAAGCTGGTTGTTTGGCCTGCCACGGCAACACGGGGTTGTCTCAATCGCAATGACAGCAGAGGAAAAAGCCGTAGAAAACGCTAATGAGTCCGCCGTAGTCGAGGCCCCTGCCGTCGAGACCGCCGTGACTAAAGCCCCTGGCCGCAAGTTGAGCGCCGAGGAACTGATTCGCTCCTTTGAGGAGGGTCAGCTGAAGAGCGACCTCCCCGAGATCTATGTGGGCGACACCGTAAAGGTGGGTGTGCGGATTCGGGAAGGCACCAAGGAACGGGTGCAGCCCTACGAGGGTGTCGTCATCGCCAAGCGCCATGGCGGCATGCATGAAACGATCACCGTGCGCCGGATCTTCCAGGGCATCGGGGTGGAACGGGTCTTCATGCTCCACAGCCCCCAAGTGGCCTCCATCAATGTGGAGCGCCGCGGCAAGGTGCGCCGGGCCAAGCTCTTCTATCTGCGCGATCGCGTAGGTAAGGCCACCCGGGTGAAGCAGCGCTTCGATCGCTGAAGCCTGTAGCCCATCGTTCTTCGCCGGTGTCTAAAGTTGCACCGGCCGGGGGTGCATCGCCACCTGCGCCGTTAGTTCAGTTGGTAGAACGCAGGTCTCCAAAACCTGATGTCGGGGGTTCAAGTCCTCCACGGCGCGTCCGATGCCCCCCGTTCCATTTTTGAGGTTCATAAACATGGAATTGGATCTTCAACCCGGTGATGTGGTCAAAGTTCTCGAGTCTGCTGCCCTTGGCTGGGTGCGGGCACGGGTCATACGAGTCAAGTCGGGGGGCCGTGTGGTGGTCCAAAGCGACCAGGGCCGTGAATTCACGGCCCGCGGCAATCAAGTGCGCCTGATTGAGCCCGCCGGCTTTCGTCCCTAAGGACTGCTGCTGAGCGCTGCCTATTTCCAGCATCAGCAGGCCAAAAGCCTTGCTGAAATCAACTACGGCAGCTCAGTTACTGGGCTGCTGGCTTCTATCGGGCAAACCCCAGGCCCCCTTCCAGAAAATTGACTCCAATCAGTTGGCGAACGCAGTTGACGAACGGCACCTCTGACCCTGATACTGGTTCTTCCCCAACAGGGGAGATGACCAGGACCAAGGGCGCCAGCTAACAACGCACTTTAAGGTGTTTTGTTATTGTCAACGCTTCGAATCCAGGCCATGGGACTGTAGTTCAATCGGTTAGAGCACCGCCCTGTCACGGCGGAAGTTGCGGGTTCGAACCCCGTCAGTCCCGTTCACACTTAAATGCAAACCATTGTTTCCGGTGCGGTGACAGGGCCCGTTCGTGTGCGGCTTGCCCCCAGCCCCACCGGCACCCTTCATATCGGCACGGCCCGTACAGCTGTATTCAATTGGCTGTTTGCCAAGCGCCACGGCGGCCAGTTCCTACTGCGCATCGAAGACACCGACAAGGAACGCAGCCAGGAGGCCTACACCGTCAACATCCTGGATGGGCTCCAGTGGCTCGGGCTCCAGTGGGATGGGGAGCCGGTGATCCAGAGCAGCCGCCTGGCGGAGCACCAAGCGGCGATTAAACAGCTGCTGGCCAGCGGCCATGCCTATCGCTGCTACGCCACGGAGGCCGAACTGGAGGCCATGCGCGAGGCCCAGAAAGCCAGCCACCAGGCCCCCCGCTACGACAACCGCCACCGGCAGCTCAGCGCTGAACAGGAGCAGGCCTTCATCGCTGAAGGTCGCCAGGCCACGGTGCGTTTCCGCATCGACGACGGCGCCAGCATCACCTGGACCGACCTGGTGCGGGGTGAAATGAGCTGGGCCGGGGCCGACCTCGGTGGCGACATGGTGATTGCCCGCCGGGCCGCCGCCGATCAAATTGGTGATCCCCTCTACAACCTGGTGGTGGTGGTGGATGACGCGGCAATGGCGATCAGCCACGTGATCCGCGGTGAAGACCACATCGCCAACACCGCCAAGCAACTGCTGCTGTATCAAGCCCTGGGCCTGCCCATACCGCAATTCGCCCACACGCCCCTGATCCTGAACAAAGAAGGCAAGAAGCTGTCGAAACGCGATGGGGTGACCTCCGTGTCCGACTTCCGCGAGCTGGGCTACGCCGCCAGCGCCCTGGCCAATTACATGACCCTGTTGGGCTGGTCTGCACCGGAGGGCATGGGGGAACGCTTCAGCCTCGAGCAGGCCGCCAGCGTCTTTGATTTCGAGCGGGTAAATAAAGCTGGCGCCCGCTTTGACTGGGACAAGCTCAACTGGCTCAACGGCCAGGTGCTGCACGAACTCAGCCCCGCTGCCCTGGAAAGCCAGCTGCAGCCCCTTTGGGTCCAGGCCGGCTATCCCCTGGAAAGCCATACCGGCGATTGGCTGCAACAGCTCTGCACCCTGATCGGCCCCTCGCTCACCCTGCTGGCCGATGGGGTGGACCAGGCCCAGCCCTTTTTCCAGCGGCCCGACCTCGGCGCCGATGCCCTTGCCCAGCTAGATCAACCGAGCGCCCGCGACGCCCTGGCGGCCCTGCTGGCGTTGTTGCCGACTGCTGAACTCAGCGCAGATAGCGCTAAAGCCCTGCTGGCCCAGGCCTGCGAAGCCGCTGGGGTCAAGAAAGGTTTGCTGATGAAAAGCCTGCGGGCAGCCCTGCTGGGCAAGATGCAGGGCCCCGACCTGATCGATAGCTGGCTGTTGCTACACGCCAGCGGAGAGGACCGGCTCCGGCTCGAGCGTTGCCTCGGCTAAAGGCGGTTCCACCAGGCCCAGCCGTTGGGCCAGCAGGGGGGCCGTGAGGCCCTGGATGCCCACGGTCATCAGGATCGTTAGGAACACCAGGCCCTGTAAGCGCCCTGCCCCCAACACCCCCGCCTGTTCGAGCCGAATGGCAAACAGGCTGGCCACCGCAGCGGTAACGATGCCCCGGGGGGCCAACCAGGTGAGCATCAGCCGCTGGGGCCCATCAAGGGGCAAACCAAAGGTGGCTACGGCGATCGCCACCGGTCGGATCAGCAACATCAACACCAGCACGCAGGCCACGCCCCCCAAGCCCAGGGGGCTTAATTCCGCCCACGACACATCGGCGGCCAGCAGCGGAAACAGCAGCGTGATCGCCAGTTGGGCCAGCTGACGGATCAGGCCATCCAGTTCCGTTGGATTGGAAGCTGGCCTGCGGCCCACCACCAGCCCGGCCGCCACCGCCGCCGGCAGCCCCGCCTCCGGCAACTGGGCCTCACAGGCGGTAAACATCAGAAACAACATCCCAAGGGTGAGCTGCAGCCGCAGCCCCAGGGCAGCGGACTCCTCTGGCAGGCGACGCAGCAGTTCAGACAACAGCAGCCCCGTGAGCAGGCCCACCCCCACCCCAAAGCCCAGGCGCAGCAGCAGCCCTTCCACCACCCCTTGGAGCCCCTGCAGCTGGCCCAAAACCAGTTCCAACAGCATCAGCGCCAGCACAGCACCCACCGGTTCCAGCACCAGCCCCTCCCCCTCCAGCAGCTCGCCCAAGGGGGGGCTGAGGCGTATCTGTTGCACGAGCGGGGTGACCACCGTTGGGCCGGTGCCCAGCACGATGGCGCTATAAACCGCCGCCAGGGACCAATTCAGGCCCGCCAGCCAGTGGGCCGCCAGCAGACCGGCCCCTAGGCCCAAAACCAGCCGCACCAGCACGATGCGCAGCACCGCGGTCTTGAGTTCGCCGCCGGGCAGCCGCAGGTTGAGGCCGCCATCAAACAGCACCAGGCTCACCAGCAGACCCACCACCGTGCCGAGGCCATCGCCTAGGTCGAGGGGTTCCACCCAATGGAAACCGGCCCGGCCCACCACCAGGCCAATGGCCAGGAGCAGCACTACACCGGGCAAGTTGCAGAGTCTCGCCAGCAGTTGGGCAAAGGCCCCGGAGGCAATCGTGATGCCCCACAACAGGCTGAGCCGTTCCTCGCTCATTCCAACCCCGTGAATTGCGGTTCCACATGCACGGCCAGCACCGCCCGGGGACGCACCACCAGATATTCCCCCTCTAGGTCAGCAATCGGCACGTTTATAAACGCCTGGGCATCGGGCTTATTGAGGTTTTCCCCGTACCACTGCTGAAAGGCTTCGATGCTGGGAAAATGCACGGAGTGGCGATGGCCCCCCTCCAGGAGCAGATGCACGGCATAGCGACTGGGCCGTCGCGTCATCGGTGGATCGCAGCTGCCCTAAGAATGGCTGATCCCTGGCCATCAGATGACAGGCTGGGCCTTACTCGCCCCAGGCCATGGCCTCCCCTAAACCACTACTGCTGTTGGTGGATGGGCATTCCTTGGCCTTCCGCAGCTTCTATGCCTTCGCCAAGGGCGGTGATGGCGGCCTGGCCACCAAGGAGGGCATTCCCACCAGCGTTACCTACGGCTTCCTCAAGGCCCTGCTGGACAACTGCAAAGGTCTGCAGCCCCAGGGCTTGGTGATCGCCTTTGACACGGCCGAACCCACCTTCCGCCACGAGGCAGACGAGGCCTACAAGGCCCACCGGGATGTGGCCCCAGAGCACTTTTTCCAGGACCTCCACAACCTCCAGGGGATCCTGAGCAGCAGCCTGGACCTGCCCCTCTGCATGGCACCCGGCTACGAAGCCGATGACGTGCTTGGCACCCTGGCCAACCGGGCCGCCAACACTGGCTGGCAAGTGCGCATCCTCACCGGCGACCGCGACCTATTCCAATTGGTGGATGACCAGCGTCAAATCGCTGTGCTGTACATGGGTGGTGGCCCCTACGCCAAGAACAGCGGGCCCACGGAAATCCGCGAGGAGGGGGTGCTGGCCAAACTCGGGGTGCGGCCCACTGAGGTGGTGAAGCTCAAGGCCCTCACCGGTGACAGCAGCGACAACATCCCAGGCGTAAAGGGGGTGGGGCCAAAAACCGCCATCAGCCTGCTCAAGGAAAATGGTGACCTCGACGGCATCTACGCCGCCCTCGAGGCCTTAGAAGACGAAAAGGCCAGCAAGGGGGTGCTTAAGGGGGCCCTCAAAGCGAAACTGACCGCCGGCAAGGAAAACGCCTATCGCTCCCTGATGCTGGCGGAAATCCTGGTGGACATCCCCCTACCCACGGAGCCGCGGCTGGAGTTGGGCAGGGTGCAGGCAGACCAGCTGGCGGCCCAGCTGCATGAACTGGAATTACACAGCCTCGCCAAGCAGGTGAATCGTTTTGCCGAGATTTTCTCAGCTGGCGACAGCGGAGCTGTGGCTGGCGCTGGTGGGGTTGGCGCAAATGTTGCTGGGATTGGAGCTGAGGCTGGAGTTCGCACAGAGGTGGCGGGTGTTGGTAGTCATGTTCAGCTCGGCTTGGGATCGATCGGGCAAGCGTTGAACGCCCAGGCGATCGATCCCTCTGACTCCACCAAGGCAACCTCCCCCCAGGCCCGGGCCCTACAAGAAGACCTGGCATTACCAAAAGCCCCGGCATCGCCAGCAATGCCGCAGCTCCAGCCCCAACTAATCAGCAGCAGCGCCCAGCTCAACACCCTGTTGCAGCTGCTGCTGGCCCAAACCAATCCTGCGGCGCCGGTGGCCCTAGACACCGAAACCACAGACCTCAACCCCTTCAAAGCCCAGCTGGTAGGGGTGGGCTTGGCCTGGGGCGCAGGCCTGGCGGAGTTGGCCTACATCCCGATCGGCCATCACCTGCCCCTGGAAGAGGTGCTCGCTGCGCTGGCCCCCTGGCTGGCCAGTGCCAGCCACCCAAAGGCGCTGCAAAACGCCAAATACGACCGTCTGGTGCTGTTGCGCCATGGCCTGCCGCTGCAGGGGGTGGTGATGGACACCCTGCTGGCCGATTACCTGCGGGATGCCGGCGATCGCCACAGCCTCGATGAATTGGCCCAGCGGCATTTCGGCTTCACACCCACGGGCTTTAGCGACCTGGTGGCTAAGGGCGAGAACTTCGCCTCCGTTCCCGTTGCTGCTGCCGCCCTCTATTGCGGCATGGACGTACATCTCACCTATCGCCTGGCCTCAATCCTGAGAGAGCAACTAAACGCCATGGGGCCGGAGCTGTCCCGCTTGCTCGATGAATTGGAGCTACCCCTGGAACCAGTGTTGGCCCAGATGGAAGCCACCGGCATCCGCATCGATATCCCCTACCTGCAGGAGTTGGGCCAGGCCATGGGCGAACAGTTGCAGATTTTGGAGCAGCAGGCCCGCCAGGCGGCCGGGGTGGACTTCAACCTCGCCTCACCAAAACAATTGGGGGAATTGTTGTTTGACAAGCTCGGCCTAGACCGCAAAAAATCGCGCAAAACAAAAACAAGTTGGAGCACCGATGCGGCCGTGCTGGAGAAACTCGAGGCCGATCACCCGGTGGTGGCCCTGGTGTTGGAACACCGCACCCTGAGCAAATTAAAGAGCACCTATGTGGATGCCCTACCCCTGCTGGTGGAACCAGAAACCGGCCGGGTACACACAGACTTCAACCAAGCGGTGACCGCCACCGGACGGCTCTCCAGCAGCAATCCCAACCTCCAGAACATCCCCATCCGCACGGCCTACAGCCGTCAGATCCGCAAGGCCTTCCTGCCCCAGGAGGGTTGGCAACTGCTCAGCGCCGACTACAGCCAGATAGAACTGCGCATCCTCACCCACCTCAGCGGTGAAGAAGTACTGGTGGAGGCCTACAACCATGGCGACGATGTGCATGCCCTCACCGCTCGGCTGTTGCTCGATAAAGAGGAGATCAGCGCCGATGAACGGCGCCTGGGCAAAACAATCAACTTCGGGGTGATCTACGGCATGGGCGCCCAGCGTTTCGCCCGGGAGACCGGCGTGGGCCAGGCGGAGGCCAAGCAGTTCCTAAGCAAGTACAAGGAGCGCTATCCCAAGGTGTTTGGCTTCCTCGAACAACAGGAACGGCTGGCCCTGAGCCGCGGCTACGTGGAAACGCTGATGGGCCGTCGGCGGCCGTTCCACTTCGATCCCCATGGGCTGGGGCGGCTGAGGGGTAAGGCGCCGGAGGAAATCGATCTGGCGGTGGCCCGCCGCGGCGGCATGGAGGCCCAGCAATTGCGCGCCGCCGCCAATGCGCCGATCCAGGGCTCCAGCGCAGACATCATCAAGAAAGCGATGGTGCAGCTGGACCAGAAGCTCAGCGCCACTGGGCTACCGGCGAGACTGCTGCTGCAGGTGCATGACGAACTGGTGCTGGAATGCGATCCCATCGCCCAACGGGAGGTGATGGCCCTGGTCAAGGAGACGATGGAACAGGCTGTAACGCTCTCGGTCCCCCTGCTGGTGGAAATTGGCGCCGGCCCCAACTGGATGGAGGCGAAGTGAGATGAGTAAGCAACCACAAAACAGCCTGCACCTGTTCAACAGCCTGCACCGGCGGCTGGAATTATTTGAGCCCCTGGAAACCGGAAAGGTATCGATTTACTGCTGCGGCGTCACCGTTTACGACCTCTGCCACCTGGGCCATGCCCGCAGCTACATCGCCTGGGATGTGTTGCGGCGCTACCTGCGCTGGAGTGGCTACGCCGTGACCTTTGTGCAGAACTACACCGACATCGACGACAAGATCCTCAACCGCGCCGCGGCCGAGGGCACCAGCATGGAAGTGGTGAGCGATCGCAATATCGAGGCCTACGAAGCCGACATGGCCTTGCTCAACATTCTCCCCGCCGATCGCATGCCCCGGGCCACCCGCTGTCTTGATGGCATCCGCCACCTGATCGCTGAACTGGAAGCAAAAGGTGCCGCCTACAGCGCCGATGGCGATGTCTATTTCGCCGTGGCCAAGGCCCAGGGCTACGGTCAACTCAGTGGTCGTGATCCAAACGACCAGCAGCAGGGGGCCAGTGGCCGCACCAGCAGCAGTGAAGATGCCCGCAAACAGCACCCCTTTGACTTTGCCCTTTGGAAGGGCAGCAAACCAGGGGAGCCAAGTTTTCCTTCCCCCTGGGGTCCAGGGCGGCCCGGCTGGCACATTGAATGTTCAGCGATGGTGCGCCAGGAACTGGGCGAAACCATCGACATTCACCTGGGCGGTGCCGACCTGATCTTTCCGCACCACGAAAACGAAATTGCCCAATCAGAAACCGCCAGCGGTAAACCCCTGGCGCGCTACTGGTTGCACAACGGCATGGTGAATGTGGGCGGCACAAAGATGTCGAAATCGCTCGGCAACTTCACCACAATCCGCGGCCTATTGGAAAGCGGCGTTTCAGCCATGACCCTGAGGTTGTTTGTGCTGCAGGCCCATTACCGCAAGCCGCTGGATTTCAGCGCCGAGGCCTTGGATGCGGCCGCCACCGGCTGGAAGGGCCTGAATGCCGCCTTGCTGCTGGGGGAACGCCAGCAGCAGGCCCTGGGCTGGGCTGCCGCCAGCGCCAGCGATCCAACCAGCCATGGGCAGATCGATCCGATTGAGGAGCCCTGGCTGAGCGCCAACCGGGATCGCTTCACGGCAGCCATGGACGATGACCTAAATAGTTCAGCCGCCCTGGCGGTGTTGTTTGAACTGGCCCGCCCCCTGCGCGCCCTTGCCAATCGACTGGAACGGGGTGATGCCCCCAACCAAGAAGACCGCAGCCTTGAGCCCCAATGGCAACTGCTGCAGGAGCTAACGGCGGTGCTGGGGTTGAGACCCGAGGGGGCTGGGGCCAGCCAGGCAAACCCTGAAGCCAGCGCCAACAGCGGGGCCACTGGGGAAATTCAAGCGGAGATTCAACAGCAGATCGAGGCCCGTCGCATCGCCAAGGCTGCCAAGAATTTTGTGGAAGCAGACCGCATCCGTGATGAATTCCGAGCCCGGGGCATTGAACTGATCGACCGTCCCGGCGGCCTTACCGACTGGATCCAGCGTTAGCTCCCTAATCATTGGGGCTGCGGTCTTTCATCGTGGCTTCGATCTTGCGGATCCGCCGCAGGCATTCGCTCCACACCTCGAGCCGAAACCGCTCAAAGGGTGCGGTTTCAGCGCTGGGGTCCTCCAGGCGGTTACGTAATTCGGTTACCAACCGCTCCAGGTCTTGGCCCTGCTCAAAGGCATCCCAAAGCTGCCGCTCGAGCTTCGCCCGTTCAATGAAGTTCCAGCGCTGCAGCCAGAGCAGGTCCATAGGTCCGCACCAAGGGGGCTGAGCCTAGGCAGCAACCAAAATTGAAACGCTCTGATTGCGGACCCCAACGGTGGGAGACTGACCAAAAGCCAGGGCCGGGAGTCGCGAGTGAAAGCCATCAGTGTGCTGGGATCCACCGGCTCGATCGGCACCCAAACCCTGGAAATCGTTGATGATTTCCCCGAGCGCTTCCGGGTGGTGGCCCTCAGCGCCGGCCGCAACCTTGATCTGTTAGTACGCCAAATCGAGCGCTATCAACCGGAAGCGGTGGCCCTCGCCGATCCAGCCTTGCTGCCGGAATTGCAGCAACGGCTGGCGGCCCTAGCAACAGAGACCGCCGCCGCCCCCCTGCCAGTGCTGCTGGCCGGCCCCGAGGGGCTCTGTGCCGTGGCGGCCTGGGCCAGCGCCGATCTAGTGGTTACGGGCATCGTGGGCTGTGCCGGCCTGCTGCCCACCCTGGCGGCGATCGAGGCGGGCAAAGACCTGGCCCTGGCCAACAAGGAAACGCTGATCGCCGCCGGGCCGGTGGTGTTGCCGGCCCTGAAACGCAGTGGCAGCCGCCTGTTGCCAGCGGATTCTGAACACTCAGCCATTTTCCAATGCCTGCAGGGCACCCCCTGGGCTGACAGCGCCCGACTCTCCACCGGCATTCCAACGCCGGGCCTGCGCCGCATCCAGCTCACCGCCTCCGGCGGTGCCTTCCGCGACTGGGCGGCCGCCGACCTGGTGAACGCCACCGTGGCCGATGCCACCAGTCACCCCAACTGGAGCATGGGCCGCAAGATCACCGTTGATTCCGCCACCTTGATGAACAAGGGGCTGGAGGTGATCGAAGCCCACTACCTATTCGGCCTCGACTACGACCACATCGAGATCGTTATCCACCCCCAGAGCATCATCCATTCGCTGGTGGAATTGGCCGATTCCTCGGTGCTGGCCCAGCTGGGTTGGCCCGACATGAAGCTGCCAATCTTGTACTGCCTCAGCTGGCCCGAACGGCTGGAAACCCCCTGGCGGCGCCTGGATCTCACCGAAGTGGGTCAACTCAACTTTCGGGCCCCGGATCGGGCTAAATACCCCTGCATGGAGCTGGCCTACGCCGCCGGTCGGGCTGGCGGCACCATGCCCGCCGTGATGAATGCCGCCAATGAACAGGCGGTGGCGCTGTTCCTGGAGGAGCAGATCCATTTCCTTGATATTCCAAAGCTGATCGAACGCACCTGTGACCGGCACCGCCAGGACCTGCGGCCGGATCCCAGCCTGGAGGATGTGCTGGCCGTAGACGCTTGGGCCCGCCAGGCAGTGGTGGAATTAAGCCAGCAGGCCTTGCAGCCAACGCACCGTTAATTGATCAGACCAGCAGGCGAGGGGCCGATCGCCGCAGCCATGGAAACCGTTGTGGCCACCGCCGCGGCTGAGCAGCAGCTCAAGCCCCCCAGGGGCTGGGCCAGCGGCGAGGGAGCGAACGCTAGAGGCTGGCACCCAGGAATCATCCTCCGCCTGGAGTAACAGGGTGGGGCAGGGGAGGGAAGCGGGGGGAAGATTGCCATCGGCCCCTGGCAAGAGCCGATGGATAGGACTCGCCTCTTGGTAGTAGTGATCAACACTGCTAAACCCCCAGCGGGGTGCCGTAATCGCAGCATCAAAGCCGCGGATATTGCGCACTTGGGCGAGGGCCTGGCGTTCCGCCGGCGTTACCGAGCCGGGGTCCCCCAGGGTTTGCTGCACCAGCCGCCGCAGCAACCAACGCTGGTAGATGTGATTGCGGGGGCGATCAATCGAGGTGGCACAGAGGGCCAGATCGAGGGGACTGCTAATGCAAACAAGGCCATCCAGCAATCCAACAGCTGAAAGCTCAGCAGCTGAAAGTCCATCTGCATTTCCCCCCAGGCATGCGTTGAGCAGAACCGTGCCCCCCAGGGAAAGACCTGCCCCAAACAAGGGCCGTCCCGCCGCCAATTGCCGGGCGAAGGCCAGGGCCGGCAAGAGGTCGCGGTTGCAATGGGCCGCATAGGTGCCCGGGGCCAGGGGCCGGCCACGGCCAGCCCCCCGCAGGTTGAGCCGCAGCACCGCAAAGCCAGCGGCCTGCAGCGCTAGCCCCAGGCGCCGCAGGCCCTCGCGATCACTGGAGCCGCCAAGACCATGGACCAGCAGCACCAAGCCCAGCGGCTCAGCCAAAGGGTCGTGAACAGCGAGTAGGGCAGAGCCGTCGGCCAAGCCGATCGTCAAAGGAATCCCTTGGTCCGGCGGCAGCCGCGGCGGCCTGAGGGTGTCGCGCAGGGTCTGTAGATCAGCGCCCCACCAGGGGAAACGCCCCCGGAATTCAGGCTCGGGTGTCAGCAACACGCCGCTCAGGCCGGATTAGTGGCCAGCCAGTCGCTAAGCCCCTGGGCTGGTTGATCGGCGCCACTGGTGATTTCGATAATCCGCCCCACGGCGGCCGGATCCGTAAGGGCATCTAGGCAAACCCGGGCCACCAGCCGGCGGGGGATGCTGTTGCTCTCCTGCTGATCAGGCCCGCTGAAGCGGATGCCCTGCTGGTCTAGCTGCTCCTCGCTTTCCTTGAGGCCCCCGGGACGGATGATCGTCCAGGCGAGGCCACTGGCCTCCAGCCACTGCTCCCCGAGCCGCTTCCAAACCAGGATCAAGCCAAACAGGTTGAGCGGATGCAGCCAGCGGCCACTGCAGAGGGAGCTAACCAGCAGCACCCGGCCCACCCCCGCCGCCCTGCAGGCGGCGATCTGAGCACGGATGGCCAGGGCATCCACCTTGAGTGGACCCGCCAAATCCACCGACGGTCGCGCCCCGGTGGCGATCACCAGGGCATCACAGCCCTGCAGGGCCTTGGTGAGGGCGGCCCGGTCGTGGAGTTCCAGCCTTTGCACCGCGGGCCCCAGGCCGGCGGCCTCTAATTCAGGCGGCAGCAGTGATCCCGGCCGCAGGATCGGCACCAGTTCGTAACCCCGGCGCTGGGCCTCTTCCACCAGCCGCCAACCGGTTTTGCCGGAGGCTCCGGTCACAGCCAGGCGCATCAGCTCAGGGGCAACAGCTCCTGTTCTAGGCAATCAGGCGCTGGCAGGTACCAGCCGGCGTAAAAACACGCAAAATGCGCGCCATGGGTTCCCTTTCCTTCGCCATCCGCCAGGCCAACGGCTCCGCCGCCGGCACCCTGCGCCCCCGTAGCTGGCAACAACGGCTGCTGGCACTGTTGCGCCGCCGCCTCAGCACCCCGACCCAAAACCCCGCCAAGAGCATCGATGTGCTGATCCATGCGGGGCCCGGGGCGGGGAAAACCCTGGGCAGCCTCTATGCCTTTCGGCAACTGCGCCAGGAGGGGCTGCTGCAAGGTCTTTGCGTTTGCAGCCACCGCAGCTCGATCACCGCCCAATGGCTCAAGGCCGCCGCCAGCCTGCAACTGGAGCTGGGGGAAGGGGAGCTGGGCCGAGATGGCCTGATCTGCAGCTACCAGGGGGCCAACCGCGACCCGCTGCTGCTGCGTCAAACCCTGGAGAGCCGCTGGCCCCTGCAGGCCTGGCTGGTGGTGGCCGATGAGGTGCACCACCTGGGGCTCGACCCCCAATTGCCAGACCAAAGCGGCTGGGGTCTGACCTTTGAGCAACTAAGTGAGGGCAGTCGCCTGCGCCTAGGGCTCACTGGCACCCCCTTCCGGGCCGACCAACTGGGCTTCTGTGCCGCCAGCCAAAAGCTGGTGGAGCTAGACGGCAGCCGCCAACGGGTGATTGCCCCTGATCTTTGTGTGGAACCCCAGGAGTTGATCGCCTCCGGCGATGTGCGGCCCCTGCAATTCCGCTTTCAAGACGGCTGGATCGACCACGCCCGCGAAGGGGATGGCGATGCTGAACGCTCGCCCATGTCGGCGGAGCAACGGGAAACCTGGCGGGCCCGCAACCTGCGCCGGGCCGTGCGCCTGGGGGATCCGAGCAGCATCGGGCTGCGGGTGCTGCTGGAGGCGCGGCGGCGGCGGGAAGCCCTGCAGCAGCAACATCCTGGGGCGGCCGGGCTGGTGGTGGCCCGCAACATCAAACACGCCCGCGGCATTGGCGGCTTGCTGGAGGAGGAAGGCGACCGGGTGGTGCTGGTCCATTCCCAGGACCCGCGGGCGGCGGAGGCCCTGGTGCGCTTCCAGCAGGGGGAAGGGGATTGGCTGGTGAGTGTGGACATGTGCGCCGAGGGCTTTGATGCCCCCCGGCTACGGGTGGTGGCCTACCTCACCACTGTGGTGACCCGCAGCCGTTTCCTCCAGGCGATCACCAGGGCGGTGCGCATGGATGGCCAGCGCAGTGCCCTGGAGCCGGTGCCCCGGCTGCCCTCCTACATCTATGCCCCCGCCGACCCCCTACTGATGGGCTACGCCAATAACTGGAGCCTCAGCACCCCCTACCTGCTGCGGCCGCCGGAAAGCGCTGAGTCGCTAGATATAGGGGGATCCCCCAGCGCTTGGCGGGCCAGCCACCGGGCGGTGGCCGATGGGGCCGGGGATGTGATCGAGCTAAAAGGACCGCAATTGCCAGGTTTTACGGGCGGCAGACGGGGTTCAGTCACATTTGGTCAGGGTGTGAACTGATCCAGTCACAGTTCTGTCTCCCCGGCGGTCCTTAATAGTGGAGCGGAAAGAAAGGAGCCCGGAGCCCACCGCGAGCACGTCACCCTGAACTCCACTGCCGGGCAGTGGGGTTTTTTTTTGCTTTGGCGGCGCTGCAGGCTTGCACCGGCGGCCCAAGGCGATACCTTCCGCCCATGAGCGGATTTCACCTCGCAGCGGCCCTAGGCGCTAGCTCTTTACTGGCCCTGGCCCCGATCGCCAGCCAGGCGGAAGCCGTGCGCCTGGAGGTGGTGCCTATGCAAAAACAACAGGAGCTCTGGAGCCCCGTGTTCAGGCCCCAACCCCAGGTCCAGACCCAAAGTCAATTCCAACTCCAACTCCAGCCCCAAAGCCAAATTCAGCCCCGGGTTGACCCCTGGTTGCGGCTACCGGCCGCCCTGCAACAGGGCCCCAGCCTGCCGCGCTCCCTGCAGGTGGATCCCTATCCAGAGGGAATTCAGCGGCTCTAAAGACTTGTCCCTGACTGGCTAGGTGTTCAGGATTAGTCGATCTGGTGACAGTGACTACATTGCGGCCATTTGAAAAGTGCGACGTTCTGCGAAACCCACCTACCGGAGTAAACCGCTCCGACCAACGTGGGCCCCATCCGGAGGTTGCCATGGACGCTAAATCGTCTCCGCACCCCAGCATCAACGGCACCCTGGCCTGGCTAGGTCGCCGCCTTGAACAGCTGGAGGCCATCAAGGACTACGAGGGCAGCTTTGCCCTCACCTCAGAGTTTGCCGACTGGCTGTTGGAATGTCCCCAGCCAAACTTAAAACCCCTCAGCCTGCCCTCATTAACTGATGGGGTTGCCTAGGCCTTAACAATCCAGCCCTGATCAAATCCAAACATTTCTCAGCCATGGGTGCCGCAGCCGCGCCCATGGCTTTTTTGTGGGCAGGCTTCAAGCAAAGCAACGGCCCCAACGGCCCCAACCGCCCAGGCCGCTAAGCTAAGTCATACTCAGTCCGCATAAGCCAGCCATGGTCACCCCGCAGCCAGCAATCGAAAACCTAGTGGTGGTCGGTTCCGGTCCGGCCGGTTACACCGCCGCCCTCTACGCCGCCCGGGCCAACCTCAACCCGCTGCTGATCACCGGCTACCAAGACGGCGGCATCGCCGGTGGCCAACTGATGACCACCACCCATGTGGAAAATTTCCCCGGCTTCCCCGATGGGATCCTCGGCCCCGACCTGATGGATCGCATGAAGGCCCAGGCCGTGCGCTGGGGCACCCGCCTGATCGAAGCCGACGCCGAGGCGATTGATTTATCCCAACGGCCCTATCGGCTGCAGGTGGAAGGCCAAACCATCAACAGCCATTCCCTGATCATCGCCACCGGCGCCAGCGCCAACCGGCTGCAGATCGCCGGGGAAGATCACTTTTGGAACAAAGGCATCAGTGCCTGCGCCATCTGCGATGGCGCCACCCCCCAGTTCCGCAATGAACAGCTGGCCGTGCTGGGCGGTGGCGACTCCGCCTGCGAAGAGGCGGTGTATCTCACCAAATACGGCAGCCAGGTGCATCTGATCGTGCGCCGCCAGGAGCTGCGGGCCAGCCGGGCCATGGCCGATCGGGTGTTGGCCAACCCCCAGATAACGGTGCATTGGAATCGCCAGATCGCTGGCTTTAGCGGCAATGGCTGGCTGGAGGGGGTGCAATTACTAAACGGGGAGGGGGCCGTCGCCGAAACCCTGGCGGTGCGGGGCCTCTTCTATGCCATAGGCCATACGCCCAACACCCGCCTGCTGCGCGGTCAGCTGGAGCTGGATGGCAAGGGCTATCTGCTTACCCAACCGGGCTCCCCGGCCACCAGCCGTGAGGGGGTATATGCCGCCGGTGATGTGGCCGACCCCCACTGGCGCCAGGCGATTACCGCCGCCGCCAGCGGCTGCCAGGCGGCCCTGGCGGCGGAACGCTGGCTCAGTGAGCAAAACTTGGCGGTGACGGTGGAACGCCAGCCCGTGGATCCGGTGGCGGCGGAGCTGCCCAAGGAAACAGCAAACACCACGGAAACGGACTTCGATGCTGAGGCCCTTTGGCAGGGGGGCAGTTATGCCCTGCGCAAGCTGTACCACGACAGCAGCAAGCCCCTACTGGTGGTGTACACCTCCCCCAGCTGCGGCCCCTGCCACGTATTCAAGCCCCAGCTCAAGCGGGTCCTAAACGAACTAGAGGGGGCCGCCCAAGGGGTGGAGATCAACCTGGAAACCGATCCGGAGATCGCAACCCAAGCCGGGGTTACCGGCACCCCCACGGTGCAGCTGTTTTTGCAAAAGGAACTGAAACAGCAATGGCGGGGGGTGCAGCAACGCAGCACCGTAAAAGCAGCAATCGAAGCGCTCTTAACCCAGGCTGCTTAGCGGCGCCGGGGACCGCCGGGGCGGTTACCGCCGCCGGGGGGGCGACCGCCGGGGGCGGAGGCATTACGTTCCCGATAGGTGATCCGGCCGCGGGTGAGGTCATAGGGGCTGATCTCAACCAGCACCTTGTCGCCAGCCAGTAATTTGATCCGGAATTTGGTGAGCTTGCCGGCGGCGCGACAAAGGCATTGGTGGCCGGCCGGTTGCTCCAGAGTGACCAGATAGAACCCGTTCCCCTGCTCTTTCTCAATCACGCCAGAGGTTTCAATCATGCAGGGATGGGGCCAGATCAACAGTTGTTTTTCATTTTAGGGCGATGGCGGATCCAGCCCCCCCCACCCTGCTGCTGCACAAGCCCTACGGGGTGCTGAGCCAATTCACCCCTGAGCCGGGAAGCCGCTGGGGTTGCTTGGCCCCACTGGTGCCAGTGCCTGGGGTTTATGCGGCCGGCCGCCTTGATGGCGACAGCGAAGGTTTGCTGCTACTCACCGCCCAGGGCCGGCTGCAGCAACGGCTCACTGATCCCCGCTGGGGCCACTGGCGCCGCTACTGGGTGCAGGTGGAGGGGGAGCTGAGCCAGGGGGCCCTGGCGGAGCTAACCAAGGGCCTGCCACTCAAGGACGGCCCCACCCGGCCGGCCAGGGCCCGGGCCCTGGCGGCGGCGGCGGTGGCCCAGCTGGCGGAACGGGATCCGCCAATCCGCCAGCGGCTCACGGTGCCCACCAGCTGGTTGGAGCTGGAACTGCGGGAGGGCCGCAACCGCCAGGTGCGCCGCATGACCGCGGCGGTGGGCTTTCCCACCCTGAGGCTGCTGCGGGTGGCCCTCGACCTGATGGATGGCGGACCGCCCCTGGATTTGCAGGGGCTGGCCCCCGGCCAGTGGCGCCTGGTCAACGGCGAGGAACAGCGGCGCCTGGCCGCGCTACTGGCTTAACCGAGGGCGTCCTGCAGCTCGCGCACGGTTTGCAACTGGCCGTAGTAGTAGTTGGCCCGGGCCCGGTCGGCGGGGTTCTCCAGGGCATCGATTACATCCGGGCCAACGCTGGCCCAAAGGCTGTTGCCACAAACCCGATCCAACTCGGTGGTGGCCTCCTGCTCCAGGTTTGTGAGTCGCCGCTGCAGGTTCTTGAACTGGGCAATGGCCATGGGGGATCGGGGGGCTGGTTTTGCCCATTGTTCCCCCCTACCCCCAACTCAGAACGGCAACTTCCGCTTGGCGTCCTTATCAAGGTCGGCCTCCAGCTCGCGCAGGCGCTTGAGGATGCCGCTGTAGTACTCCTTGAGGTAAGCCTCCAGGCCAGTGGTTTCAGCGGGATCGAGGCCGAAAGCGCCATAGCTTTCTTCCATGGGGGCATCGAGGCTGAGGCCTCCGCCGGTGACCTCGGCAAAGGCGAGCCGCTCGGCCACGTTTACCCCTGGCTCAAAAAAGGCCGCAAAACTCTGCATCAACTTCAGCAGCAAGGGCTGCACCCGGATCACCCGGGCCTCCTTGCCGCTGAAGCGTTCACATAACTGCACCACTTCACCGCTGTTCCAGGCCCTAGGCCCTACCACTGGGAAACTGCGGCGGCTGGTTTCCGGCCGCCCGAGGGCGGCCACGGCAAAGCGGGCCACATCCTGGGTGTTCATGTAGGCAATCGGCGTGGAGCTGCCGCTCACCCAAACGGTTTGGCTCTCCAGCACAGGGATTGCAAACTGGCCGATCACCCCCTGCATGAAGGCACAGCTGCGCAGGATCGTGTAATCAAGGTCGGAATCCGCCAGCAGCTGCTCAGTGCAGTACTTGATATCCATCAGCGGCACGGAGCGAAACCGTTCGGCCTCCAGCAGCGATACAAACACCAGCCGCTTAAGGCCCGCCCGGCGGCATTCGTTAAAGAGATTGAGCTTGCCGTCCCAGTCGATCCGATAAACGCTTTCGCTATCGGTGGGCCGGGCCGTGGCGGCATCAATTACCGCCTCCTGGCCCTCCAGGGCGTAGGCCAGAGAATCAGGTTGGAGCAGGTTGCCGCGGGTGAGCTCACAGCCCCACTCCTGCAGAAAGGCGGCTTTGCGGGGCGAACGCACCAGGCAACGCACCTGGTGACCAGCGTCTAAGGCCCTACGGGCGATCTGCCGACCGAGGGTTCCCGTTCCACCGAGCACCAGAACCTGCATGGCCCCCTTCAAGCAAAGGCGAGCCTAGGGACTTGCGGCCGGGAGCGCGCCCGCTCAGTCCCCCTGGAGCTTGAGCAGCAGGGCGCCACCGGCGAGGCCGAGGGGGATCAGTACCCAGAAGATCGCAGCGGTGCCAAAGATCTCCGAAGCCATGGAAAACGGTCGCAGTGCTGGCAGCTTATCCGTCGCTGCCGCCGCTCTGCAGCCGGGCCGCAGTGGCCAGCAGTTCTGGCCAGGGGGCATCGGAGCGGAACTGCTGCGCTTGCACCCCACTGGCGCTGGCCCGCCAGCCGGCCTGGCGCAGGGCCCCCAGCAGGGCCGCCAAGGGCGGCGGGCCACCGCCCAGCTGCCGCCCCAGATCAGCCAGGGCACTGGCCTCCGGCGGCAAGCCGTCATCGGCCAGCAGCCGCAGCAATAGCCGCTGGGCCGCCGGCGCCAGCAGCGGCCGCTGGGGATCCTCCAGGCTCAAGGCCTCCTGCAACAGCGCTGGCGCCTGGAGGGGCCCCCGCCACAGTGGGCCGCTCAACACCGGTTCGGCCCCACAACTGCAAGCGCCCAAACCCTTCCAGCGCAGCAGCGGTTGCCCCCAATGGTTGCCGCAGCGGTGGCAGTAGGCCTGCAAGCCCAACTGCAGCTCCTCAGCGGCGGCAGGCTGGCGGCTCACCCGCACGGCGGTGCGAAAGGTGCGGCCCTCACTGAAACTCAACAATGGCTCCACCCCACGCCCCAGGCTCCAGGCCGCCCGGGCGATCGCCCCCAGCTGTAGGCGTAGGGCCAATTCCCAGCTGCAGGGTTGGGCCCGCACCGCTGCCCCCAGCCGCCGCACCGCCGCGGCGCGGTCGTGGCCGGTGAAGGAACGGCCATCGCTGCTGGCCAGATAAAGAATGCCGCCAAAGCGCACCGCCTCCAGGGCCGCCGGCACCAGGGCCGTGGCCGCCCCGAAGCCATCAAGATCCACCAGGTCAAAGCGCCGCTCCTCCAGCAACAGCTGGGCCAGCAGTTTCTGAATGGTGAGGGCCGTGCAGTTGAGGCTCAGCCCTTGGGCCCGCAAGGGGGCAAGGTTTTTTGTGAGCAGGGGCAGGCGATCTGGATCGGCATCGTTGGCCCAAACCGCCGTGGCGCCGGCCTCCAGGCCATAGCGCAGGCCGCGAATGCCACAGCCGGCCAGCCCATCCAGCACCGTCAGGGGCTGGGAGGCAGCGGTTCCCTGGGCCAACCAGCGCAGCAACAACACACCAAAATCCCGGGCCGGCCGGGAATCCGCCCGAAAAAAACCTGAGCCCAGCTCCACAGAGGCGCCGGCTTCGCAATAGTGAGAGTGGTTCGCCTGCATTGCCGTTACCCGCGCCCTTCCCCCCCTAACGATCCCCCTTGAGCAGCGGTCATTTGGCAGCGACTGGGGGGAACACAGCAGTTGTCAGTTTGAGGGTTGGAGTTGCCACTGGCGGCGGCTGGGGCCGGTGGGGGGGCCAGCGCTGGTGCTAATCCATGGCTTCGGGGCCGCCAGCGGCCACTGGCGCCAGAACGCCGGGGGCCTGGCCGAAGCCGGTTACTGCGTTTATGCCATCGACCTGCTCGGTTTTGGCCAGTCAGACCAGCCCGGCATTCCCCTAGACAACCGCCTCTGGAGCCGCCAGCTGCAGCACTTCCTGCGGGAGGTGGTGCAGGTACCGGCGGTGCTGGTGGGTAATTCCATCGGTGGCCTGGTGGCCCTCACCACCGCCGTGTTTGCCCCAGAGCTGGTGCATTCCCTGGTGGCCGCCCCGCTGCCGGATCCCACCCTGCTGCTGCCCCTGCGGCGGCGGCGGGCCCCCTGGCGGCGGCGCCTGCACCGCTGGCTGGTGAAATTCTTCACCTGGCTGGTGCCATTGCGGCCGCTGCTGGCCCTGCTGCGCCAGCCGTGGCCCCTGCGGCTGGGCATCGGCAGCGCCTACCACCGCCCCCAGCGCATCGACGCCGAACTGATTCGCTTGATCCAACGGCCCGCCAGCCGCCCCACCGCCGCCCGCGCCCTGGCCGGCATGGTGCGAGGCATGGGCCTGCGGCCGGCCCAGGCCACCGCCCCGGCCTTGCTGCCGCGCTTAAGCCAGCCGTTGCTACTGCTCTGGGGCCGCCAGGACCGGCTGGTGCCGCCGGCCATTGCCCAGCAGGTGCTGCAACGGGCCCCCGCTGGGCTCTGCCAATTGGAATGGCTGGAGGAGCTGGGCCATTGCCCCCACGACGAGGATCCCGAACAGTTCAACCGGGTGCTGCTGCGTTGGCTGCGGCAACAGCCCACCGGCGCGTAGGTTTGGCGGGGCCCTGGTGAGGCAATGAAGCACACCCTTTCGGTGTTGGTGGAAGATGAATCCGGAGCTTTGAGCCGGATTTCAGGCCTGTTTGCCAGGCGTGGTTACAACATCGAAAGTCTGGCCGTGGGTCCCACGGAACAGGGCGGTGTTTCGCGGCTCACCATGGTGGTGGGCGGCGATGACCGCGTGCTGGAGCAGATGACAAAGCAACTGCTCAAACTGGTGAATGTGTTGGAGGTGATCGACCTCTCCACGATTCCGGCGGTGGAACGCGAGTTAATGCTGCTGAAGGTGAAAGCCAACAGCGAAACCCGCGGGGCCGTGTTTGATCTGGTGCAGGTGTTCCGCGCCAAGGTGGTGGATGTGGCCGATGAGGCCCTCACCCTGGAAGTGGTGGGTGACCCCGGCAAACTCGTGGCCCTCGAACAGCTGCTGCGACCCTTCGGCATTCTCGAAATCGCCCGCACCGGCAAGGTGGCGCTGCAGCGGGCCTCCGGGGTGAATTCGGAACTGCTGAAACTGCTCAGCTCCGATTCCCACGTGCCCGCCTGAGCCGAAAGCTGGCCTAGGGCTTCACCACTTCGGCCTTGAGCAGCCGTTCCCCCTGGTTGATCTGATCAACCACGGGCATACCTTCGATCACATGGCCGAAAACGGCATAGCGACCGTCCAGTTCCGGTAGATCGGTAAGGGCGATATAGAACTGGGCACTGGCCGAATTTGGATCCTGGGAACGGGCCATCGCCACCGAGCCCCGGTGGTGGGGCAGGGCCAACTGCTCACTGACCCGGGCGCCGCTTTGGGGCGTGCCATAGCGGGGGCTGGCCTCGTTCTTCAACTTCACCTCGAGGGGGATGTAACGGGGGGCACCACTGGCTGGATCAAGGAAATTGCCTGAGCCGTACTGACTTACCGGCACATTCGGACGGCTGCTCTGGGGGTCACCGCCCTGGACCACAAAGGGGGTGGGATCCTTCACCACCCGGTGAAACACCGTGTTGGTATAGGCGCCGCGCCGCACCAGATCTAGGAAATTACCGGCGGTGAGCGGGGCGTTTTTGCCATCTAGCTCAATAAGTACCTTGCCCTTGGCGGTGCTGAGCAGCACCCGGGCCGTGCCCTGGAGGCAGGGGATGTTGCTCTGGCCGCAGCCGAGATCGCTATGGGCGGCGGGCGGGGTGCAGGCAGGCAGCAGCACTAGGGCCGCCAGCAGGCCAAGGGTGCCGCCCCAGCGCAGCAAGCAATTGGGCCAGTTCATACGCCCTCCAGGGGAACCCCCAGATAACGGGCCAGTTCGGCACCACTGCGTTCCAATTCGGCCAGGGCCACCGGTTCCCCCACCTGGGTAAGGGGCAGATCACGGCGACCGCGCAACTTGAGGGCGAGGCGGCGGCGGGGATTGAGGCCATCGCGCACCTCCACTTTCACCGACAGCACCTCACTGCAGGGAATTGTGAAATTAATAAGTTGGCGGAAACCGCGACGGCGGATCGTGATCGCGTCGGTCTCCTTGTCGAAATGATTGCTGCCGGCGCCCACGTCAATGCCGATTACCACCCAGAGATAACTGGCCAGCAGCAGGGCGGCGATGCCATAGGCCCCCATGATCAGGCCCTGGGGCACCCACAACAGCGCGGCGGGGTGACCCAGCGGCAACAGGTCTTTGCCGAAATAACTGGAGGCACTGGCAAGCAGGAAGCCCAGGCCACCGATTGACACCAGCACGGCCATCAGCAGATTGGACAGTCGGCGGGAACCAAGCACCGGCTGATCAATGGGGTCGGCCATAGGGAGCCCGGTCTAGAACTGCTGGCATCCTGCCGGAGCGTCGCCAGGGCAGAAAAGGTCAATTGTGAATAAATACCTAGAACCCTTTGATGCCAAAGGATTTCAGCCCATTTCCTTTTGCCTCTGTAGCCATGCAAACGTTGTTACGATCGCGCGGTATCCGACCTCTCAGCGGGGATTCCCTCGCGCATCTCTCCGATGACGATTGCTGTAGGGCGGGCGCCGGCAGGCCGGGGATGGTTCGACGTCCTCGATGACTGGCTGAAGCGCGACCGCTTCGTGTTTGTGGGCTGGTCCGGCCTGTTGCTATTCCCCACCGCCTACCTGGCGCTGGGCGGCTGGCTCACC
>CAJAQB010000018.1 GCA_903943975.1 Synechococcus lacustris
GATAAATACCGAGCAGGCCCGGGCTTTGATAAATACCGAGCAGGCCCGGGCTTTGATAAATACCGAGCAGGCCCGGGCTTTGATAAATACCGAGCAGGCCCGGGCTTTGATAAATACCGAGCAGGCCCGGGCTTTGATAAACACCGAGCAGGCCCGGGCTTTTCTAGTAAGAAAAAGCTTCCCCCGACTCTCTTGAAAATGACTAGGGTCAAATGACTAGGGTCATATTCAAGAGAGCGGCTCGATCAGTGTCGAGCAGCATTAGGGGGGGCGATTTTTCGAGGTGCCCTTAAGTGATTTAATATTATTTCTAGTTGTCGCTCCATAGGCAGCGCCGTGGGATCTGTCCCCTGACGCTGCGATCGGTTTACAGGTGGGTAATTGTGTTTACACCGCTTGCTGTTTGTATGTCCTAAATTTATTCTGCTTATTTTTTGAAGTTCGTTCAGAGCTTTGCTCGCCGATGGCATTGCAGATTTCAGAAGTTGTAGCAAGCAGGGCCAGATGGGGCTTGCTCGGTCTTTGGATCATTGTTCTTGCGGAGTTGCTCCTAAATCCGGTTGCAAAGGTGATGCTGGGACCCAAGGGCCCCCTGGCCTCGCTCCTGCCTGATCAGCTGCATTGTGTGATGGTGCAGGGCCAATGTGTGGCCGTTCATGCTGAGGGTTTGTCGGCGTCAATTTTCTGGGGAATGGTGCTGCCAATATTGGTGGTAGTTCTATTTCTGTTTGGCCATGAACTTTGGCGGCGGGTCTGTCCGCTTTCATTTATATCAATTCTGTCCCGTGAATTTCGCTCAGTAGCCAGGGATTGGTTCCACAGGGGTGATGCAGAATATTCCAAAAAGGTTATTCCTCCTGTTACTTTGAAGGAAAATTCTTTTCTGCGTCGTTATCATTCATGTCTCCAGCTCGCTATTCTCTATGTTGCCCTCTGTTGCCGCATATTATTTGTTAATTCCGAGCGGTCTTTTTTGGCGGAGTTCATGTTGTTTTTTATCCTTGCGGCAATTATTGTTGGACTGCTTTACGACGGTAAAACCTGGTGCCAGTACCTGTGCCCCGTTGCCCCTGTGGAGGAATTCTTCATGGGGCCCAGGGCTTTGCTTGGTAACACTGCCCATTTGTTGGCCCGGCGGCGCGGTCAGGTGACTCAATCAATGTGCCGTAAAATTGACGAACAGGGGAAAGAGAAGAGTATTTGTGTTGCCTGCAAACAGGATTGCATTGATATTGATGCTGAAAAGGCCTATTGGTCTGGATTGATGTCGCCCAGGAAGCAATTTCTTTCCTATGGCTATGCGGGGCTTGTGGTGGGCTACTTTTGGTATTACTTCCTTTATGCCGGCAACTGGCATTACTATGCCTCCGGTGTTTGGTCTGTGGAGTCTCACCAGGCGCAACGTATTTTTAATCCCGGTCTATTCCTGTTTGGCCATGGCCTATTTATTCCAAAAATTGTTAGCGTGCCCTTGGTGCTTGGCCTGTTTTTGCTCGGTGGCTATGGATTGGGAGTAGTTATTGAACGGTCTTTGGGGAAATGGCAGCAATCAAAAACCGGAAACTTTAACCCAGTTGTATTGCGCCACCATTGCATCACGCTTAACACGTTTGCAGTCTTTAATTTCTATTTTGTATTTTCCGGTAGAAATTATATTGAAAGGCTGCCTGCTCCGATCCCTCTTTATGTCCCAGCTGTTTTGTCTGCCATCAGTGCCGTATGGCTATATCGAACCTGGGGTCGCCGTTCGATTGATTACTACAACGAGCTAAGCCAGAAGAAAGAAGGTGCCGGGATCAGCTAACTAAGCAGTGGCCGCCAGGATCGCAGTACAGCGGCCGCAGATCGTGGGGTGGGCGGCCTGCTGGCCGATGTCGGTTTCGTAGTGCCAGCAGCGCTCGCATTTTTCGCCTTCGGCCCGGGCGATGCGCACGGTGATGCCCGCTTCACTGGCTTCGGCCAGGGTATGGGCCAGGGGTGCAGTGCCCGCTTGCCGCAACTCAAGGGCTGAAACCAGTAGCCAGTCGGCCAAGTTGTCGATCTCGGGGTGGGGGCTACTTTCCAGCAGGGCCAGAACACTTTGCAGGGCAGTTGCCGCCTCTCCTTCGCCCAGTTCCAGCTGAATCTGGGCCTCCAGGGAGGCGCCCAATTCAGAGCGGCTGCGGCAAGCCTCCAGTTGGCGATTCACCAGGGAACGCAGGTTGATCACATCACTGATGGCCACTCGATCAGCAAACAGGCCTGCCGTCCAGGCCGCCGGCGCCGGCGGCCAGCCCCGTTCAAACACCGAACGCTCCGCCACCGGGTAGGGCAGGTTTTGCCAGATGTCTTCGGCCATGTGGCAGAGCACCGGGGCGATCAGGCCCGCCAGCCGTTCCACCACCAGGGCCAGCACCGTTTGGCAGCTGCGGCGGCGGAAGTCGGTGGCGCCACTCACATAGAGGCGATCCTTGGCGATATCAAGGTAGAAGTTTGAGAGATCCACCACGCAGAAATTCTGCAGGGCCTGGAAGAAACGGTAGAACTCGTAGCTCTCGAAATAACCGGTTACTTCTTCAATTACCTGGGCGGTGCGTTGCAACATCCAGCGGTCTAGAAGCGGTAGCTCGTTGATCGCTACCGCATCCCGTTCCGGTTGGAAATCATGCAGGTTGCCCAGCAGATAACGGGCGGTGTTGCGCACCTTGCGGGCCACATCCCCCAGCTGTTTGATGATCCCTGGCCCCAGGGGCACATCGGCGGAATAGTCCACCGAACTCACCCAGAGCCGCAACACATCGGCGCCATAGGCCGGCTCCTGTTTCTCATTTTTGCCCCCCTCCACAATCACGGCGGGATCCACCACATTGCCGAGGGATTTGCTCATCTTGCGCCCCTTTTCATCAAGGGTGAAGCCGTGGGTGAGCACCCGCCGATAGGGGGCCTGGCCGTTTACGGCCACGGAGGTGAGCAGGCTGGATTGGAACCAGCCCCGGTGTTGATCGGAGCCCTCCAGGTAGAGGTCAGCGGGGTATTGCAGTTGGGGGGCGCGGGGCTGGCCGCCCAGGAGGCCCCCCAGCACGCCGGCCCAGGAGGAACCGGAGTCAAACCACACATCCATGGTGTCGCTGCCCTTGCGCCAGCGGCTGGCTTCAGCGGCGTAGGCCGCTGGCAATAGTTCGGCCTCATCGCGCTGCCACCACACATCGGAGCCGTGCTCTGCGATCAGGGCCTGGATATGGCTGAGGGTGTCGGCGTTGAGCAGCACTTCGCCGCTGCTGCGCTCGTAGAACACCGGGATCGGCACCCCCCAGGTGCGTTGGCGGCTGATGCACCAGTCGCCCCGTTCCTTGACCATGCCCTCGATGCGGTTGCGGCCACTGGCGGGCAGCCACTCCACTTCGGCAATGGCAGCTAGGGCCTGTTCGCGGAAACCCTCCACCGAGGCAAACCACTGTTCGGTGGCCCGGAAGATCGTTGGTTTTTTGGTGCGCCAGTCGTAGGGATAGCGGTGCTCGTAGGGCTTTTCCGCCAGCAGGGCACCGGCCTGGCGCAGGGCTTCGATGATCGCTGCATTGGCGTCTTTGAGCACATTCAGCCCTGCAAATGGGCCCGCTTCCGCCGTGAGGTTGCCGGCCTCATCCACCGGGCAGAGCACGGGCAGGTTGTATTTCTTGCCGGTGTTGAAGTCGTCTACGCCGTGGCCCGGGGCGGTGTGCACCAGGCCGGTGCCGGCTTCGGTGGTGATGTATTCGCCGCCGATCACCACCGGGCTTGTGCGCTCCAGCAGCGGGTGGCGGTAGCTGATCCCCTCCAGCACCGCCCCCTTCACGGTGAGCAGGGCCTCCAGGGGCAGGTTTAATTGCTGGCGCAGGTTTTCGATCAGTTCCGCCGCCACCAGCAGTTGACGTCCCTGGCCGTCGCTGCAGATGGCGTAGTCGAGCCGGTCATTTACCGCCACCGCCAGGTTGGCGGGCAGGGTCCAGGGGGTGGTGGTCCAGATCGCCACCTGCAGGTTCTCAGCGCTTAGGCCGGCGGCAGCGAGGCTGGTGGCAAGGGCGGCGCTGAGGTCCAGCACCGGAAAGGCCACAAACAGGCTGGGGGAGCTGTGGCCATCGGGATACTCCAGTTCCGCTTCGGCCAGGGCCGTGCGCGAACTGGGGCTCCAATGCACCGGCTTGAGGCCCCGGTAGATGTGGCCGGCCAGCACCATCTGGCCAAATACGCCGATCTGGGCGGCCTCGTAGTCCTTCTGCAGGGTGAGGTAGGGGCTGTCCCAATCGGCCCAGATGCCCCAGCGTTGGAAGCCTTTTTTCTGCAGCTCCACCTGCTCGAGGGCATAGGCGTGGGCCTTGCGGCGCAGCTCGATCGGGCTGAGGCCCCGGCGTTCCTCCTGGGAGAGGGCTTGCAGCACCTTCAGTTCGATCGGTAGCCCGTGGCAGTCCCAGCCCGGCACAAAGCGGGCCCTGCGGCCGCGCATCAGCTCGAACTTATTGATGATGTCTTTGAGGGTCTTGTTGAGCGCATGGCCCACATGCAGGGCGCCGTTGGCGTAGGGCGGCCCGTCGTGGAGGGTGAAGGCGGGGCCGGGGTTTTCCTGGCTGAGCCGTTCGTAGAGCCGCAACTCCTGCCAGAACTGTTGCAGCTCCGGTTCGCGGCTGCGGGCGTTGGCCCGCATGGAGAACGGTGTCTCCAGCAGGTTGAGGGTGTCCTTATAGGAAATCGGACTGACCGTCACCGCAGCAGGGGCGCAGAACTGCCGATTATCCGTGCTCGGCGGCATCGAGCAGGGCGTCCACCTCGTCGAGGGATTGAATCACTGACCCAGGGGGCACCGCCGCTGGGGCTTGGCTGGGGATTGCTTCGGCTTCTACTTCGATAATTGCTGCTGCAGCAAGCTCTGCTGCGGAAATCTCCCCTGCGCCAATTTCCCCTGCAGCAAGTTCCGGTTCTTCGTTTTCTGCTTCCTGTAGCTGTTCAGGGGCCTCCACCACTTCCACCACTTCCAGCACCTCCACCACTTCGACCACTGCAGAAACGGCCCCCGCCAGCTCTTCCCCGGCGGGTTCAGGGGTTTGTGCTGCTGGGGTTTCTTCGGCCCGCACCCATTTCTTGGTGATCGGCGCCTTGGCCTTGGCTAAGCGTTCCTTGATCCAGCTCAATAGGCCAGCGGCCAGCCCCAGCAACTGGCTGAAGCTGCGGCCCAGGCCGCCCAGGCGCCCCTTCCAGAGCTGGAGGTCCCGCAGCTGGTGGCGGCCGTCACTGGGCAGCTGCAGCCAGCGCTGTTGGGCTACCTCAGTGCCCAGCCTGCCAATTAGCAGGCCGCCGCAGAGCACCCCCAGCATCGGGGCACCGGTGAGCCGCTCGGCGGCGGTTACCAGCACCAGCCCCAGCAGCAACACCACGGCGGCCCAGAGGGCATCGCGGGGGCGGGCCAGCTCAGGGGTGAGCAGGGGCAGCAGCATCAGTGCCAGCCCGAGCAGCAGGGCCAGGGAACCCACCAAAACAGCCAGCATTGGCATGGCAGTAGCTGGGATCATTCTCGCTCTGCTTAGAGTTGGCGCCTGCCCACCTGGCGGAATCGGTAGACGCGCTGGTTTTAGGTACCAGTGGCTTAGGTCGTGGGGGTTCAAGTCCCCCGGTGGGCATGGCGAAAAGGGGCGCAAGCAACGGCCTTTCCGTATTTAATCCGTAGCCAGTCCCAGTACTGGATGGCTGTGTCCATGGTTGAAGGATCTGGGCGCGTCCCATGGTCCTGCGGTCTCTGTTGCTGTCGGTTTGGCTCTGCTTGGGCTTGGTGCAGGTGGCGCCGCTGGGGGCTGCCCCCGAGCCGCCGCCACTGGGCTGGGAGCAGGTGAGGCGGCTGGAGCGCAGCTTGCAGCTGCTGGGGGTGAATGTGCTGCACAGCAACCGCTGCGCCCGGGGCCTGGAGGGTCTTTATGACCACCGGATCACCCAGGTGCTGCTCTGTGAAAACACGATGCCAAAGCAGCCCGAAAGCCACTGGAACACCCTGGCCCACGAGTCGGTGCATGTGATGCAGATCTGTCGCCAGGCCTTGCCCCTCACCAGGGGGCTCGACCAGCTCCAGCAAAAGATGCTGGCCGCCACGGCCCCCCAGGAAAAACTTCACATCCTCTCGGCCTATCCGCCGGAGCAAAGGCTCTATGAGCTGGAGGCCCGCTGGGTGGCCAACACCATGGATCCCGATGCGGTGATCCGCCTGCTGGAACGCAGCTGCGGACCCCAACGGCCGGCTTTGTTGATCACGCCAGGCGGGCAGGTGCTGTCTTGAAGCAGTTCAGCCTTTAGTCTGGATCTCCGCTATTGGGATCGTCCTGCGCTGGCTGAGATGAATGATTCCGCCGCGCTCCGATCGGTTCCCCGCCATCTGGTGGAACCTCCGGCGCCCCTGAACCCCACCATCGGCCTGTTCCTGGGTGGTTATTGCTTGGCGGCCCTCACTATCTGGGGCTGGTTTGTGGGCCATTGGTCCCTGCCGCTGCTGGTGTTCACCGGTTTCCTTGCCCTGCACCTGGAGGGCACAGTTATCCATGACGCCTGCCATAACGCCGCCCATCCCAACCGGGTGCTGAATGCGGTGATGGGCCATGGGGCGGCATTGCTATTGGGTTTCAGCTTTCCGGTGTTCACCCGGGTGCATTTGCAGCACCACGCCCATGTGAATGACCCGAAACATGATCCCGACCACATCGTTTCCACCTTTGGACCCCTGTGGTTGATTGCCCCCCGCTTCTTTTATCACGAGTATTTCTTCTTCCAGCGGCGGCTATGGCGCCGCTACGAGTTATTTGAGTGGATCTTTGCCCGCACGGTCTTTGTGTTGATTGTGGTGGCGGCAGCCCGGCATGGTTTCCTGCCATTTGTTTTTAATTGTTGGTTTGCGCCGGCCCTGATGGTGGGGGTAACCCTGGGGTTGTTTTTTGATTATCTTCCCCACCGTCCTTTCAATTCCCGCAACCGCTGGCACAACGCCAGGGTGTATCCAGGTAAAACCATGAATCTATTGATCATGGGCCAGAATTATCACCTGGTGCATCACCTCTGGCCCTCGATTCCCTGGTATCTCTATCAAACCGCCTATGGGGCCACCAAGTCCCTGCTCGACCGCCACGGCTCCCCCCAGCGGCTGGGAATTTATGAATCAAAAACTGATCTAACTAATTTCCTCTACGACATTCTGCTCGGCATCCGCAGCCATAGGCGCCGCCGTTCGAAGTTGCGCTGGTTGGCGGCCCTAATGCCCAGCCATGCCAGCCGGCGCTGGTTGATTTCCTTGCTGCATCGCACCTCGGTGGGGCCGCGTTAGTTAGGCGATCAATCGGCCATGATTTTTGGCACCCGGAAGAAATCACCTTCCCGTTGGGGGGCTAGTTCCAGCAGTTCTTCCCGCACGCTGGTGGGGGTAACGCTGTCTTCCCGGGTCACATTCGTGACTTCCACGGCCCGGGTGGTGGGGGGTACCCCCTCGGTGTCGATTGCCTCCAGCTGGGCGACGAAATCAAGGATCCGTTCCAGCTGGGGGGTGAAGGTGGCGATCGTTTCCTCCGGCAGGTCGAGGCGGGCCAGCTGGGCCACCTTGCGAACGTCGTCGGCGCTGATGCGGCTCATGGGCTTTAGATCCAGTTCGCCAGCCTAAGTGGCCAGTTCATCGCCGAGAAATTCAGTGAGGTCTTGGCTGAGGGCCGTGGCGGCCAGGTCAAGCAGGCGGGCGCCGTGGTCGGCCTGGGCCAGGAAGGGGTCTGAGCCCATGCGGCCATCGGGGTAGCGCCGGCGGAAATCGGCGGGGCCATGGATCGCTCCGGCGGGGGCCGGTTCCGGGAGGGGCCGTTGCAGCCGCTGCAGGCTGGGTTCCAGATGCAGGGTGAGGGCGATTTCGCTGGGGGTGGCGTGTTGACCCTCCCTGTCGCCATAGAGCTGCCGGGCTTCCCGCAGCACCGGGCCGGCCATGAACCAGTTGCTTAGGCGGCATTGCAGCCGATCGGCCCCTGGCAGCTGGCGGCGGTGGGCTTCCCCATAGGCCTCGGCAAAGGCGGCCTTGGCGCTGGCGATGTTGCCGCCGTGGCCATTGATCACAAATACCCGTTCAAAGCCATGGCCCGCCAGCGACAGCACCACATCCCTCAACACCGCCTGCAGGGTGCTGGGCTGCAGGCTCACGGTGCCTGGAAAACCAAGGTGGTGTTCGGCCATGCCGAAGGCCTGGGTGGGGGTTACCAGCACGCCGGTGCGGCGGCCCACCTCGAGGGCCACGGCCTCGGCGGTGAGGGCATCGGTGCCGATCGCCCCAGTGGGGCCGTGCTGTTCGGTGGATCCCAGCGGCAGGATTACCCCTTTGCACTGCTGCAAATAGCTCTCCACCTCCGGCCAGCTGCGCAGTTGCAGGCGGATGGCCGTGGCTTCAGGCACTGCTCCCGGGATGGCCTTTGTTGTCATAGATGCGAACCCACTGCTCAGCATCCCTAGGATGACGGAAGCGCGCGGGAGCGCCTTGGCCATGCTGCTACGGAAGCTTTACCAGTTCAGCTGCGAAAACCGCCCGGTGTGGGTGTTTTTAAGGGATCAGCAGCGTTGGATTGAGCAGGCTCGGATCACCGAGATTGAGGGGGACTGCGTCACCCTCCGCTACGACGCCGAGGAGGAGGACGAGCTGCACAGCTGGGAGGAGATCGTGCGGATCGATTCAATCGGGGCGGTAAGCAGCCGCCTGGCCTTCTTCAGCCGCAGCGCCGCCTCCGAAGACCTGATGGTGGCCGAGCAGGACGAATGTCCAGAAGCGGAGCAGCTCAAGCCCCAGCCCTAGTGGGCGCAGCCGTTGCCTTCGTAGGCGTCGGTGTCGTAATAGCCGCCGGTGCCACCAAAAAAGAACAGCGACAGGCCGAAGAGGCCGGCCAGCACCGGTAGTACCTGGGCAAAAGTCATGGCAATGGGTGGCCAGTAGGGATCCAGTGTGGCGGCTCAGGGGGCTTTGGCACCCTTATGTGTTGAATTCTTCCTGGATGGCAGCACCGCCTCAACCAGTCGATGCTCTGCTGCGGGCCGGCCTGGCCCATCTCTGGTTCGTCACCCTGCACCCGTCGCATCCAGGCCCTTGATGCATTTGATGCGGTAGCAGATCGATCAAGCAGTCGTAGTGAGGCCCCATGGAGTAGGGAATCCCTTTGATCAGCGGGAGGCCGAGAAAGGGCTTTTCATCAAGAACTGGCTGAGGCAACTGGTTGACGACTATGAGATTGTGATTAGCACTCAGATGTTAATTGAGCTGAGGGCGGTGTTGGGCCGCAAGTTACAGCCGTCACTATCGGCCAGCGAGAGTCGCTTGGCGCTTGCTGCTTTTGATGTAATGGCAACCGATGCGTCCCTGGTTTTTGATGCCCATGAACTGGCAATTTCGCACCAGCTGCCTTGGTTTGATACCATGATTCTGGAAGCAGCGATTCGCAGTCATTGCAGAATCCTGTACAGCGAGGATTTCAACAGTGGTCAACACTTTGGTGATTTGGAAGTACGCAATCCTTCTCAGGGATTTTAGTGAGGTGTTTATATGTACAGAACTGCCAAACTTGGCAAAGTTCTGAGTAAGCCACCCCCATGGCCCCAACCAATCTCATCAAGCCCTCCCCGCCCTGCTGATGGTTTTAATCAGAGCCAGGGGCCCATTTAGTGTGTGCCAAAATCAGCCGGCTGCCGCTGAGTGGTAACTCCTGAAGTGAATCTCTCACCTGCCCATTACCAAGCCTTTGGCCTGGAGATCAGCAGCGACCTCAAGCTGCCGGAACTGCCGCTAGCTAGATCGCTAGACCCCTCCCCAGAACTGGTATCGATCAGGGCGGCGAACCATCAGGACTGGCCGCCTTTGCAAGCCAGCCCCCACAGCAGCGCCACGGTGCAGATGGCCCCAGGTGACTGGCGCCTAGAGCTGGAGGGCGTGGGCTGGTTTCGTGCCTTTGGCGGGCGGCAGCTCAGTTGGCAGCGCTGGGACGACAGCGTTAGCGATCGGGATCTGCGCACGTTTCTGGTAACCAGTGGCCTTGGAGCACTACTGATTCAACGGGGCGCACTGGTGCTAAATGGCACCACGTTGGTACTGGATGGCAAGGCTGTGCTGCTGCTGGGCTCCCCTGCCAGTGGCAAATCAACCCTCGCCTGGTGTCTGTTGCAGCAGGGCTGGCAGTTGTTGAGTAGTGAGTTGAGTGTGGTGGATTCCCAGGGTCTGGTATTGCCCGGTTTGCAGCAGCTGAAGCTGTGGCACGACTCCGTTGTGGCTTTGGGCCTGGACTGGCAGCAGCTGCCGCTGGTGCGCAGGGGCTTGCATCGTTATGCCCTGGGCCAGGGAGACATAGCCGTGATCGATCAGCCCATACCCCTGGCGTTGATCTATGGCCTTGGTCGAATGAAATCAACCAATAAAAAAAAGGAAGCGGAAAAGCCCAAAGAGGATTCAAATGCCAACCAGGAAGACGAGCCAAGGTCGCCTGAACAAGTGCTGTTTAAAGCTTGGGCTCGGAAATCAGAACGTGCTGCCTTGCTGACACTACGCAACCAGGCCTACCAACCGCGCTTTTATCGGGCGATGCAGCAGGAGGCGAGTCTGTTCTTACAGGCCAGTCATCTCCTGAAACGCGTGGCTGTCCATGAATTGAGGGCACCAGATGGGATCACCGCGATGCGCACTGCTTTGGAGGCTGTGGATCTATTCAATCCGGATGCTCTTATTGAGGCATCAGAGGCTCTCGCTGCCACGGAGATTGAAGCATGAGTGCCACACAAGCAGGGTATTGGTATCTGGCGTCCTATCCAAAATCAGGCAATACCTGGTGCCGGGTCTTTATCACCGAACTCCAGCGGCTGGCAGCCGAGTCTGAACCTCAAGAATTGAACTTAAACCGTGATCTAGAAACTGGGGCAATCGCCTCTTCCCGCCATTGGCTCGATGATCAAATGGGTGTGAATAGCTGCGACTTGAGCTTTGCAGAACTCGATCCACTGCGTGGACGCGCAGGAGAAAGTGCGTGGTTATTCGCAGAAGGAGAACGCTTTCACAAGGTGCACGATGCGTTCAAATCACCCGATTCCCGTGGTCGCCCAGTCGTGAGCACCGCTGGCTGCCGTGGTGTGGTGTATATCATGCGGCACCCAGAAGATGTGGTGGTATCGCTCAGTCATTTCTTCTCCTGGCCATTGGAGAGGTGTGTTGACTATCTTCTGGATCCAACTGCTGCACTAGTACCTGGAGAGCGTAACGGTGGGCATCAGGTGCGCCAACACATGGGTCGTTGGGATCAGCACGTCCGTTCCTGGGCCGATCAGTCTGAGTTACCCGTATTGGTAATGCGCTACGAAGACATGCTGGCAAAAGGAGCCGAAACCTTTATGGCATTGGCTACATTTTTGGGTCTTCCGACGGAACAAGGCCTGGTGGCACAGGCCTTGGCCAATACGTCGATCGATCGCCTCAAGAAGCTAGAAGAGCAAGTGGGTGGCTTTGTTGAGAAACCCGAAGGCTGCGAACGCTTCTTTCGCTCCGGGCGTACGGGTGAGGGGGCAGAGCAGCTCTCGCTTGAGCAGCGCAAGCAATTGGCTAAGGGCCTGGCAGATGTGATGGAACGCTTTGATTATGGAGGCGTGGAACTTGGCTGATCCGCAGATCGAGTTTGTCTTTGGCCGCGTTGACGACGCACTCAAGGCTGAATTGCAGGCATTTTGGCTTAAGCATCAAGGTGCCTATCAATCTGAAATCAAGGCTTTTCGGGCTCTGAGTGATAGAGAACTCACGCCGTTAAGCTTGCTGCCACGACCCCTACGCCGTCAGCCAGCGACGATCGCTCGCTCTGCCGCAGGAGAGGTTATAGGAATTATTTTTGTAGTGTTACGAGAACTTGAGCCAAGCCTAGATCTTGGCTCCCATGCTTATTTTTTGCGGATATATGTCTTGCCTTCGGAAAGAAAATGCAAGCTGACAAATCGGCTTTTTAAGGCTTTCTTGAATGGTTTTGATGATGACCCGCAGCGGCGTGATTATAGGGCTAAAATATTGATCGCGGAGAATGTTAATCCCGGGCTGCAGCAGGCATTTATGCGGAGATATTTTGCGCGTCTGGGTTTCCGCATGCTGGGAAGTAATAATCTTGGGGGTGAGGTTTGGACTAGAAAGCTCCAAACAAGTTTTGTTTTCTGAGCTTAGTGATTCTCTAAAGCAATCACAACCTGCTTCTCTAAGCCAATTTCCAGCCAAGCTTGAACGTCTGCAAGGCAGTCATCTGGGCTCACGCTGTACTCCTGTTGCAACCCTGCGCAGAGTTCCGCCAAGGTTGGCTGGGAGCTCAGGGCATGCCAAATCGCTGAGGCCGATTCATTGAGCACTAGATAGTCGCAGGTGCTGCTTTGAAACAAGGCCACTTCGCCATCAAGGTCAGTCACAACGGCCTGGGGATGCTGTTTGAAGCGTTTGGTGTGGCTCAGCATTGGGCCTACGAAGATTGAAGGTCAAGCGCCATAATAAGATGTTGATTGAAGTATGGCATGCCCCGCCCAAGGAGATCCCTGCCGGATGGCTCTTCCTTTCATATTACGCTCAGGTGCAATAGCCGTCAGTTTCTGATTGCCAAAAGTTTGAGGCGGGATGTGCTGCTGGCAGTGCTCGCCAAAGCACAAGCAAAAATCCCGCACAGGTTGTATGCGGTGTGTCTGATGGCAAATCACCTGCACTTGCTCATCAGACCTGATGATGCTTCCCAGTTGCCCCGCTTGATGCACTGGATTGGTTGGTATTCAGCGATGGCACTCAACCGCCTTGCTGGGCGTCCTATTCCAACTACGGGCACTACAGCAGGCTGGAATGTGATGGCATCAGTGAATGGCATCCAAGTTTTCTGCAAATGGCACCAACGCTCAAAGGATGCTCCAAGCGTTATGAGCGTTTCTGCCAGCAGTATCGCCATCACGCCAAAGGATCACCTAAGTGCCACTGGGGCTCAAGGATGCTTAAGAGATTGGTTGAGACCAGCGGAAGCAATAGGAGCAAGAGCAAACGAATATCACCAGGGCAACAGCAACTACCTTTTGCTTTTGATATACGCCTAAATCAAATACCTGATAACTGGCATCAAGTAGCGGTGAGATTTAGAAGAGCAAATGGCATCCGTGATGGCGATAAAGAA
>CAJAQB010000019.1 GCA_903943975.1 Synechococcus lacustris
ATCCTGGTGTCCATGGCGCAGTGGTCCCACACCGATCCATCTCGAACTCGGAGGTGAAACACTGCAGCGGCAACGATAGTTGGGGGGTAGCCCCCTGCAAAAATAGCTCGATGCCAGGTAAAAATTTCTCTTTTTTTTAATTAGCCACCCCGATGGGGTGGCTTTTTTTTTGACCTATTAGAATAATCCAGCTAGTTCCCAGAGCCATGGCAGTACAGAGCGTCGCTGAATTTGTTTCGAAGCTTTCCACAAACCAGGCCCTGCGTGATCGCCTTGAAGACGCCAACTTGGCTGAATTGCTGGCCATTGCCCGCGACCATGATCTGCACTTCGGTCAGGCTGATCAGCTCTATGCCCATGCCAAGCACTCCCTTGAGCTCTGGGGCACTGCCCCTGCCGTGAGTGATGAGGCCGATCAGGCTGATCAGGCAGTCGCTGATTTTATTGGCAAGGTGGCTAAGGACCCAGGCCTTAAGGCAGAACTTGAGTCGGCAGACCTGGAACAGTTGCTTTCCCTGGCCAAGGCCCATGGCCTAGACCTCGGCAATGCCGATGACCTCTATGCCACGGCAAAAGCCAGCATGGAAATCTGGTGATCCGCTGGGGCCTGCTGCCATGGGCTTGCTGCCAGGCTGTCGCTATAGCTATTGCTTCGACCTTGGCAGTCTCTGGGCTGTAGCGGCACTTCAAAACAGCTCTTTAAAACAGATTTAAACCATCTCTGTTATACAAGGACAATCACCACCCCAGATCTGATTCTGATGAGCCAAGCCAACCTGGACCTTTTCCTTGCCGAAGCCAGAAAGGACCTGGCCCTTAGCGATAAACTGCGGGCCGCCAAATCCCATGAGGAATTGCTGAACCTGGCCACTGAACATGGCCATAAACTTTGCAAGGCCACTGTTATTCGCCATCATCTGCACCGCCTAGCTGGTCGCAGTGATGCTGAACTGGAAGAACTTAGCGAGAATCTTTACAACGACGATTTTGGCTCCGTTTTTCTTGGCAAATTGATCTGAGCTGGTTGATATTCAATTTTGAGCTGCTATATGCTCAAACATGAAAAACTCCCTGGGGCGAGCTCCAGGGAGTTCTTAGCATGTTAAATTAGTATCTCAGTTGTTTTCGGTTAGCATTTTAGGCTGTTTTTTGGTAGGTATTGTGAATTAGCATGTTGAGTCATTGTTTTCGGCCAGCATGTTGAGCAAGCATATTTAATCAGCATATTGATCAAGCATATTGAATCAGCATATTGAATCAGCATATTGATCAAGCATATTGAATCAGCATATTGAATCGCTCGCGATATTTTGACATGTTGTATCGGCATGGGCATTTATTTCGCCAGGAAGCTATTTGATTAGGGGACCATTTCACTGTTGTATTCGTTGAAGCTTTCGTTGCGCCTTGTGCTGCCTTCCTTGCCCTGGGGTGCAGCCAGGCCAGTGGCTTTGGCGAGGGCCTGCTCCACTTCAGCTTCTTTTATCAACCCTTGGCCGTTAAACAACACTGCCCCATCGCTAGCCAGCACCAGGATTTGCGGTACCACCCCTGACCAGTAGTGGGAAGGATCATCCAGGGGGGCCTTCGGATCCAGCTGGTAGGGATCACTGGGTAAGGCAATGAGCTCCACGGCGTTGCCCCAACGGCCCTGTAGGTCGGAAAGTAGCGGCGCAAAATTCTTGCTGGCGGCGCTGTCATCTAGATAAAAGGCCAGCAACACCGGTCGGCCAGCTGCCTGGGCATCCGCCAAAGTGGTGCGCGGCGGCACCAGGGCGCCGTTGCCGGCGTAGAGGGCAAAGATGTTGCCGTCATAGCTGTTGGTGTCCCGGTCTGCCCAGGCGCAGCTGCCGCCGCCCAGCAGCAATCCCAGGGCCAGGAGTAGCGAGATCAGTTTCTGGGTTAGCGATAAAAGCTTCAAGGACGCTCGCTGGAGATGGGGGCATTCTGCAACCCTCGCCCCAGCCCCTGGAGGATCCCCCGGCCGATCAGGCCAATGGCGCGACCCACAACCCGGGTGAGCAGCAGCACCATCAGCGTGCCCAGCCGATTAAGCAGCAGCAGCACCTGGGGGGCCAGGGCATCACGGGCCTCCAGCAGCAGCGTGATCGCCTGCTGCCACCAGCTCAGTTGGCGCAGCTCCCCGTCCCGCGGTTCCAGCACCGTGGTGGGCTGGATCAGGCCCTGATCTAGGCCATAGAACAAGCGCCGACTTTCGTAGATCGCCACCGGCCGTTCAAACAGGGTTTGCCAGCGTTCCCTGCTGTTGATTTGGTTGCGCAGCCGTTCCAATTCGCGGGTGGGCAGCAGGCTGGGCAGCAGCAGCGTGCGGCGTAATTCCGGCCAGCCACTGCAGGCCTCCAGCAGCTGGCGGGCGATCAGTTCAGCGTTACGCACCACCCAATTACTGAGCAGCAGCTGTAGATGCAACAGCGCCCGTGGTTCATCGGGGGCCAGCAGTTGACCATCCACCAGCAGTGGCCGCCCCTCCAGCAGGGCCCTAAGGCTGGGCAGCAGATCTGGCAATTCCGGATCCTCCTGTTGCAACTGGGCGCCACTGACCAGGGCCTGTCCCAGGGGCAACAGTTCTCCGTCCCGGGGCAGTTGGGTGTAGGCGCCCACTAGGGCTTGCAGGGCCCGCTCCCGCAGTAATGGTTGCTGATCTGCCCAGAGGTTTTGTTGTTCGCCCGCTGCCGTTGACCCAGCCAGGCTTTGCTGCAGGCGCTGCACCAACTGGCGAAATTCGCTCAGCAGGGCTTCAAACAGGGCAGCGCGCCGTTCGTTTGTAAGGGCCTCCAGGGCCAGCAATTGACCCCCATTGCTTTCGCCTAGGGCAGCGCAGGCCAGGGCTAGGCGTTCCTCCAGGCTTTGCAGCACCGCCAGGCCGCCGCGGTCGGCCAGCACGATTTCCACTGCCCCTGTTCGTTTCTGCTGGCTTTGCTCGGCCCTGGCCACCGCCGGGCTGGGCTGGGGGGGGTGCTGGCCCCAAAGGATCAGCAGCACCTGGCGGGCCATTGCCAATTCCCGCAGCCGCCCGGCCGCCACCCAGGCGCTGAGCCCTTGGCGGGGCTGGCGGCTGAGCCACTGCTGCAGCGCTTCGGCTTCGGCATCAATCTGCTCGAGGCCACTGCGCAGGAGCCAGGCGCCGAGCCCCTGGGGGGCTGGTTCTGGCGCTGGGGCCACCTCAACCAGCTGTACCACCCGGCCCCCTGCCAGCAGCAGATTCACGGCCTTGAGCAGCGCCTCGCTGCTGGGCGCCTCCAGTAGCCCCTCCGCCGGCAGCCGCAGCAACAGCTCTTGGCTGTATCTGCGCCGGGCTGCTAATACCAGTAGCAATGGCGCTGACCCCAGCCGCTGGCGCCACAGCTTCAATTCATGCTGCAGCTGGGCTGGCTCCAGTTCCTCCGCCAGGATCCAGATCAGCAGTTGCAAACCCCTTGGGGCTTGCTCAACGGCCTTGGCCCCCACAAACAGGCGCAGTTCTGGTTGTTTTTGGGTAAGTAGTCGGCTGAGGCCATCGGCCTGCCAGCCCTCGGCGATCAGCCCAATGGCGGGGGAAGTTGTTGGCGCCATCGGTGTCAGCGGGGGCGGCCCTGGAGGTGTAGGCGGTAGCTCTCGATCTTGTAGCCGGTGCTGGCTTCAATCTGCTCCAGCAACTCTGCGGGCAACTGGATATCTAGGTCTTGGATCGTGCCGCTGGCTAGGCAGGTGATGTGGCTGTGGGGATCAGCCCGATGGCCATAGAGCCTGCCAGTGGCTTTCTCGAGGCATTCGATCACCCCATGGCTATGCAGCGATTCGAGGTTTTGGTACACCGAGGTATGGCCGATACGGCGCCCATCGGCATTCAGCTGCTCAAATATGTCCCTGGCGCTGAGATGGTCACCGCTGCGCCAAAGGATTTCCAGCACCAACTTGCGCTGCTGGCTCAGCCGTAATCCCTGCTGCCTACAAAGCCTGAAAGCCTCTTCCAGCCCAGCCTTAAACGCTGAAGGGCGAACGGCGGTGGCGAGTAACGTCTCTGTCATTGTCTATATCATATGGGCCCAGCAAGGGGGACCTCAGCAGGGGCGGCTTTGGCCTTGGGCGATGGCGGGGTCCTGTAGCCGCGCCGGCCCGATTGCCTGCAGCGCTTCCGCCAGGTTCACGGTGCCGTCATAGAGGGCCCTTCCCACGATCACCGCCGCCACCCCCAGCGGCTCCAGGGGCAGCAGGCTGAGTAGATCGGCCAGGTCGCCGATGCCGCCTGAGGCGATCACCGGAATTGAGCTGGCCGCCGCCATCGAGCGCAGCGCCTCCAGGTTCGGACCCGCCAGGGTGCCGTCCGTGGCAATGTCTGTGCTGATGATTGCCGCCACCCCTGAGCCCTCAAAGCTGGCGGCCAGTTCCGTGGCGGCAACGCTGCTTTGTTCCAGCCAGCCGCGGGTGGCCACCTGGCCCTTGTTGGCATCGATCCCCACCAGGATCCGGCCCGGATGGCGTTCCGCCAGCTGCAGCACCAGGGCCGGTTGTTCCACGGCCACGGTGCCCAGGATCACCCGCTCAATCCCCAAGGCGAGCAGTTCCTCCGCCCGGTTAACGCTGCGCACTCCGCCCCCCAACTGCACCGGAATTTCCAAGGCGGCAGTGATCGCCCGAATTGCTTGATCATTCAGCGGTTGGCCGGTTTTAGCCCCATCAAGATCCACCAGATGCAGCCGTTCGGCCCCCTGCCGTTGCCATTCCAGGGCCTGGGCCACGGGGTCATCGCTGAAGCGGGTCACCTGGCCGTAGTCCCCCTGGTGCAGGCGCACGCAATGGCCTTCGAGCAGGTCGATGGCGGGAATGATCTGCATCGGCTGGGGCTGGCTTTCTCCTATCTTCCCCGCCGCCGGCCCCGCCCGCCGCCGGCCCCGCCCGCCGCCGGCCCCAGCCCACAGTTGACCCGGCTGGCCCGTTTGAATAGCGCCCAGTTAGTGGCCTTTGCTGATGAAGATCCTGGTGATGGGCGGCACCCGCTTCATCGGTAAGCCCCTGGTGGGTCAGTTGTTGGCGGCGGGCCACCAGCTGAGCCTTTTTACCCGCGGTAAACAGCCGATCCCCGCAGGGGTGGAGCACCTGCGGGGCGATCGCAGCAGCGCCGAGGGGCTTGGGGCGCTGCAGGGACGCAGTTTTGATGTGATCATCGACAGTTCTGGCCGCGAGTTGGAGGACAGCCGCGCTGTGCTGGAACGCACCGGCGCCCCCAGCCATCGGTTTGTGTATGTGAGTTCGGCAGGGGTTTATGCCGACAGTGAGCTCTGGCCCCTCAACGAGGACTCCCCCACCGATCCGGCCAGCCGCCACGCCGGCAAGCTCCGCACCGAAGCCTGGCTGCGGGCCGAAGGCATTCCCTTCACCAGCTTTCGCCCCACCTACATCATTGGTCCGGGCAACTACAACCCGGTGGAGAGTTGGTTCTTTGAGCGGATCGTCCGGGGCCAGCCGCTGCCCCTGCCGGGGGATGGCAGCACGATCACCCAGCTGGGCCACGTGGCAGACCTGGCCACCGCCATGGCCCGCTGCCTGGAGGTGGAAACCGCTGCCAATCGGATTTACAACTGCACGGGCCGCCAGGGCATCAGCTTCCGGGGCTTGGTGGCTGCCGCGGCCAGGGCCTGTGGCAGGGATCCCCAAAGCGTGGAGATCCGCAGTTTTGATCCGGCGCGGCTCGATCCAAAGGCCCGTAAGGCTTTCCCCCTGCGCCTAAATCATTTCCTCACCGATGTGCATCGGCTTGAGCGGGAGCTGGCCTGGAGCCCGGCCTACGACCTGGAGGCAGCCCTGGCGGACAGCTATGCCAATGACTACGCCCTACGGCCGCCAGCCCCCTCTGATTTCAGTGCTGATGAGGCGCTCTGGACGTAGCCCCAGGCAGAGCTGAGCGCCAGCCCTAACCCCGGCCAGAACAGCCACCAACCAAGGCTATGGAGCTGGGGGGCGGCGGCCCCGGGCCAGAGCAACAGCAGCAACGAGGCGAATTGCAGGATCGTTTTGGCCTTGCCCCCCAGGGAGGCCGGGCCGCCACTGCCCTGGCCACTGCGCCAGCCTGAAATCAGCAGTTCCCTGGCCAGCAGCAGCCATACGGCCCAGAGCGGCAGGCTGCCGTTGGCCGCCAACCAAAGCAGCGGGGCGCTGATCAGGATTTTGTCGGTGAGCGGGTCTAGCTGCGCCCCCCAGGGGCTGCCCCCGCCCGCCCGCCGCGCCAGCCAGCCATCGGCCGCATCACTTATCCCCCCCAGCAGCAGCAGACCCCAAGCAAACCAGCCCCAGCCGAGGCTGAGGGCCGCCAGCAGCGGTAGGCCCAGGGCGCCCCGCGCCAGGGTTATCCCATCGGCTAGGCGACGGAGGGCTGGCTTGTTTGAGCTGGTGCTGGTCATGGGCCCTGCAGAATGCCGTTAATTGCAATCAGCCCATGGTGGTGCAGCGCTCCGTGGCCCAGGTGATGACTGCCCCAGTGATCAGCGTGGGACCCGACACGCCCCTGCAGGAGGCCGTGCAGTTGATGAGCAGCCACCACATCAGTGGCTTGCCGGTGGTGGCTGCCGATGGGGTGTTGGTGGGGGAACTCACCGAACAGGAATTAATGGTGCGTGAAAGTGGTTTTGACGCCGGCCCCTATGTGCTGCTGCTGGACAGCGTCATCTACCTAAGGAATCCCCTCGGTTGGGACAAAGAGGTGCACCAGGTGCTGGGTAACACCGTTGGCGAATTGATGGGAAGCCATCCCCATAGCTGCGGCCCTGAGTTGAGCCTCTCCCAGGCCGCCCGCCTGCTCCATGACCGCCGCACCCAGCGCTTGGTGGTGGTGGACGCTGACCAGCGGCCCGTAGGGGTGCTCACCCGCGGTGATGTGGTGCGCGCCCTGGCCGAATCGGCTTGAAGCTTGGCCTAACGCAGGGGCGGTGGTGCACTCACGCCACTCTCCTGCAGGGCCGGGGGGGCGGCAGGCGGTAACACCGGTGGGGCTGGGGTGGCTCGGCTGTCGCTGCCGGCTGTGATCGAGAGGCTGGGGTCGTAGACGGCTTGGCCGCTGCTGGGGGAGCTGAAGGTTTCCGGAGCCGGCAGGTCGGGGGGCAGGGGGGCCGGGGTTACTGGGCTGCCCATAGCCTGGCCAGCGCTGGGTAGTTCCGGGGCCCGGGGCGCCGGGTTGGAGTTGAGCGCCAGCGTGGGATCGGCGGTGATCGGTGGTTCCCGCAGGGGCGCTCCGGCCGAGGGCCTGGTGGCTGATTTGGGGCCCGAGGGGGACCAAACCATGCGGGCGAGGGGCACCACCCCCTGTTCCATCAGTCGATTAAGCCCCGCCAGGGCTCTGTCCATAACGCTGCCCCCCAGTTTCATGCTGCATTGCACGGGATTGCCGCAGTCGCGGCCCCTACCGAGGGGGCTGAGGTTGGCCAGCAGGTTGCCCTGCAGATAGAAGGGTCGCTGTTCCAACTTGAGCATGTAAGGCACATGCACAAAGCTGGTGGCGCCACCGCTGATCCAGTTGGCGTCCTCTTCGTTGAAGCCCTTCACCCCAGGCACGATGAAGCGGCTCTTGGAGGCATGGTCTGGCATGTAGGCCGCCACCAGCCCACGGCTACGGGCTAGTTCCTTGGTTTGCTCGAGGGTGAGGCCATCGCGGCTCATGAACACCTCCATGCGCCCGTCGCTGCGCAGCCCCATCACCATGCGGATCCGCGGCAGGAAATAGCGAATCTGCTGGCCCATGCTGACGCTGTAGGCGCCCTTGTAGCTGCTGGGCGGTTCCTGCATGTCGTTGTAGAGCGCGTGCAGGCCACCGATGAAGGTGTCGTATTCGCCGGCGCGGGCGTCGGTGAGCTCGCCGTAGCCAAAATCGACGCGGCCCTGGTGGGTAATGCCAATGAAGGCCCGTTGACGGGAGGCGGTGCGGTTGCGACCGCGCCACACCTGATTCCCCAGCTTGATGTCCCCGAGGGGCACCGTCACGTCTTGGCCGGGGGCGTCGTTATAGCGCTCGTACATCGGCCCGCTCACGAAGGCGAGGGCGTTGCTGTCGTTGTAGGCCTCCTGCTCGCGATCCCAGCCTTCGAGCATGCCAAAACTCACCTTGCGGGGATCGAAATCCACAGCAAAAACCTCCTGGTCGGGGAGGTAGCGGAAGTTGTCGTCCACCGGGGCGGCACTGCTAAGCAATGCATGGTTGCTGGCGCCGGCCTTAGGGCCGTTGGGGGCGATCGCCACCAGGAAGGTGAGGGCGGCTACGGGCAGGCCAATGGCGGTCCAGCCCAACCAGCTGAACCGGCGTTTCAAGGATTTTGGTCGGCGCGACGACTTATGGGCCAGGGTCTCGCCGGATCTCAGCGTAGGCCGCTTGCGACCAGTAGCTGTTCTGTCCTCCTCGCGATGGGTGGGACGTCGGTTGTTCGCTGCCGCAGGCCTGTCCGCCACTCCAGCACTTGCCCTACGGCGACGACCCATTGATCTGTTTCCCTGTCAGCAGGTTTGTCGCCAGTTAAGCAACCGAATGCTGGCAAAACCAGCTGCGGCCAATGCTTTTCAAGCGACTTATAGCTTAATGGAAATTCTTCGATTTTTCCCAGGGTCGCCAGCGGCGGGGGCAGGTCTCCGGCTGGACCAAGCCCCATCACTGGCAATCGCTCAGCGGCGGCCGGTGTGTAGTCCCACCACCCGCGCCACAATCACCACAATAAAAAGCTGGCTGAAGAAGGCCTGGAAATAGAAAATCATCTGGCTCCACCCGTCCTTGAGGCCGATCACCGTGCCGGCCGTGGTCGAGCCCCCCAGGCTTAGGAACATCAACTGGGCATGGTTTGGGATCGTGGTGTCGAAGCCGTAGGCCGTTGGGTTTAGGTAGAAGTTGAGGGAGTGCAGTTCAAAGCCCAGCACCGTGAGGTTGGCGTAGCAGATGATCACCCCAAAGAGCAGATCGGCATCCACCTCTTTTGTATGCCAGATGTTGTAGGTAAAACGCCAGAGCACCACCGCGGTGATCACTGCCACGGCGCCGTAGCAAAACAGCCCTAGCAGCGAGCCCATGGGGCCGCCATGGCTCAGGTTGAACACCGCCCAGGCCAGGCAGAGCCAGAGAAATAGCACCGCCTGGCGTCGCAGCCAGCTTTCCGATTCGCCGCTGAGCCGCAGCCCCAGCAGCAGGGTGAAATACATGATCGGTGCCAGCACCAGATACCTCAGCAGCCGCGCCCCCAGGCCCAGCGGTTCTGGCAATAGGGGAATTAGCAGCAGTTCCAGCATCTGCACCAGGGCCAGGTCGTGGAAGCGCAGCTGCAAAAACCAGCGACTAAGACTTTTCATCGCAGAGCTGGCCCCTGATTAGTGGCTGAGGTCCAGCATCCGCTGGATTGGGGCCAGGGCCCGTTGGCGTAGCCCCTCCTCCAGTTGGATCTCTGGGGCCAGCTCCCGCAGGCAGCTTTCCAGTTTGTCGAGGCTGTTGAGCCTCATATAAGGGCAGGCGTTGCAACTGCAGCCATCCAGCCCCGGCACCGGGTGGAAGCTTTTACCTGGGGCGGCCTTGCGCATTTGATGCAAGATCCCCGGTTCCGTGAGCACGATGAAGGCCTGGGCCTTACTGCTGAGGCTATGGGCCAGCAGCTTGCTGGTGGAACCGATGAAGTCGGCATGGTCTAGCAGCAGGTCTTCGCATTCCGGGTGGGCGATTACCTCCGCCTCCGGATGGGCCAGTTTCAATTCGAGCAAGGCCTGTTCGCTGAAGGTTTCGTGCACGATGCAGCTGCCGGGCCAAAGGCTCAGTTCCCGGCCCAGCTGTTGTTGCACCCAGCGGCCGAGGTTTTTGTCGGGGGCAAACAAGACCGGTCGATCGGCCGGAATCTGACCCACCAATTGCACTGCATTGCTACTGGTGCAGATCAGATCACTCTGGGCCTTGATTGCCGCTGAACAATTGATGTAGCTCACCACGTAGTGGTTTGGATGGGCGGCACGGAAGGCGGCAAACGCCTCCGGTTGGCAGGAATCAGCCAGGGAACAGCCCGCTTCTAGGTCGGGCAGCAGCACCGTTTTTTCCGGGCAGAGGATCTTCGCGGTTTCGGCCATGAAATGGACGCCGCAAAAAACGATCACCTCGGCATCGGTGCTGGCGGCCCGGCGGGCCAGCTCCAGGGAATCACCGATGAAATCGGCCACATCCTGGATGGCGTCGTCTTGGTAGTAATGGGCAAGGATCACTGCCCGGCGCTCCTGGCGCAGCTGCTGGATGCGTTCCAGCTGATCCCTGGGGCTCGGGGGTGGGGCGAGGCTGGCGAACACGCGCGGGTGGCCTGGGCAGGATGATGACGTCAGCTTAGAAACCCTGGCGGGAGTCCCCTTGCTGCGACTGGCCATTGCCGGCGATCTCCATGGCCAGTGGGACCACCACGACGATGCCCTGCTCGAGCAGCTGGCCCCTGATGCCCTGCTGGTGGTGGGCGACCTGGCCGATGGGGACGTGCGTTTGCCCCGGCGGCTAAGGGCCCTGCAGCTGCCGGTGGCCTGCATTCTTGGCAACCACGATGCCGCCAAAGATCGCAGTGGCAGCACCATCGCCCGGATGGAACAGGCCCTGGGGTCTTTGCATTGCGGTTGGGCCCTAAGGCTGCTGGATCCCCCTGGCCTGGCGGTGGTGGGTGCTCGCCCCGGCAGTGCCGGCGGTGGCTTCCATCTCTCCGATGCGGTGAAGGCCCATTGGGGTGAAATGTCTGTGTTCGAATCAGCCGAGCGCATCAGCGCCGCTGCCCTGGCGGCCCCCAAGGATCGTCCCCTGGTGTTGCTGGCCCATAGCGGCCCCAGCGGCCTTGGCAGTGGGGCGGCCGATCCCTGTGGCCGCGACTGGAAGCGGCCGGCCCGGGATTGGGGGGACCAGGACCTGCAGGAGGCGATCCTGCGCATCCAGCGCCAGCGCCCCTTGCCCCTGGTGGTGTTTGGTCACATGCACCATCGCCTGCGCCAGGGGCAAGGGCAGCGGCGCACTATCCACCGGGACCGCCATGGCACCGTTTACTTGAATGCCGCCTGTGTACCCCGCCACCGCGTAGACCCCCAGGGCAATCCCTTGCGGCATTTTTCCTGGGTGGAGCTGGCGGAGGATGGGGAGATCCGTTTGGTGGCCCACCGTTGGTATGGGCCGCAGGGGGAATTAGTGGAAGATCAGATGCTGTTGGAGCAGATCCGGCTCCGCTGCTGATCACTCCTCGCTGCTGATCACTCCTCAATGTTGATAATTGCCTGCATCAGCAGCCATGGTTATGGCCATGGGGCCCGGGTGGCGGCCCTGTTAGGCGCCCTCCATAGGCAAGAACCGGATTGCCACTTTGTGCTCTCCACCGCCCTGGCGCCAGCTTTCCTAGCCCAGGTTTTTCAGGGGATTCCCTTTGAGCAGCGCCCTTGCCAGTGGGATGTGGGGGTGGTGCAGGCCGATGCCCTCGGCAGTGATCCGGAGGCGACCCTGCTGGCCCTCGAAAAGCTTGAGAGTGAGCTGCCGGCGCTGTTGGACAGCGAAACTGCCTATCTCCAGGACTTGCTGTGCCGGCATCCCGGCCCAGCCCTGGTGCTCGGTGATGTGCCCCCCGCCGCTGTTCTGCTGGCCCAACGGCTAGGGCTGCCGCTCATCTGGCAGGCAAATTTTGGCTGGGATGCCATTTATAAAGACATGGGGCCGGCTTTTAGCCCCTGGGCGCAGCACTGTGCCCAGCTCTACGGCCAGGGCCAGGCCGTGATCAGTTGCCCCTTTTCCCTGCCGATGCCCTGGGGGATCCCCAGCTGGCAGGTGGGCCTCAGTTGCGGCCAACCGGCTTTTAGCGAGCAGCAGTTGCGGCAACAACTTCGCTTGAGCCATCCCCGGGAGCGCACGGCCCTGCTTAGTTTTGGTGGCCTGGGGTTTCAGCTTGATCCGGCCCTGCTGGCGCTTTGGCCCCACTGGCACTTCTTGGTGAATGATCCGAGCCTGGCGCAGGCGGCCAATGCCAGCCTGATACCAAAGCAGCTGCGGCCCCTGGATCTAATGCCGCTTTGCAGCCGGGTGCTCACCAAGCCCGGCTACAGCACCTTCTGTGAGGCCCTTAGCCAGGGGCTGGGGCTGCTGGTGGTGGAACGCCAGGGTTTTAGCGAGGCGGCCGTTCTACAAGCAGGCTTGCAGCAGCATGGCTGGCATCGCTTGCTGCAGCGCCAGGCCTTCCTTGGGGGGGCCTGGCAATTGGATCAACCCCTGGAGCCGCCCCTGGGGTCGCCCTTGGCCAAGGGGGGCGAAATTGAGGGGGCAGCCCTGCTGCTGGACCAGCTTCAGTCTCATTCATGAGATTGCTGAGTGAGGCCTGCCGCCGCTGGCGATGGGGAAACCGGTATAGGGGACTGGACAGGCGGACGATTTGAGCTTGCCGATTTGATCAAACCGTGCCGCTGCACTGGTCAGGGGCCTAAGGCCAGGGCTGGCTTTTTTTCAGGGGTCCAGCTGGGGGGAACTGTTTTGGCTGGGGAGTTGCTATCTCAGCTTGGGATCGCATCTGGGGCTTGCTTGGCTAAAATCCTAGGCTGAGACAGGTTTTCCAGGGTGTTAGCTAATTGTCTTGGCTGAGATTGTGCGCTTGGTTGCCTGGAATAAAAACCGCCCCTTTATGAGGGAAACGCTTCGTATCGAATGTGACTGAATCCCTTTTGTTCGACGCAGTCACTTACTAATTCGACCAGTCAATGGACAGTAGACAATTTATTATCTGGTCGACTGATATTCTCGAACGTCTAATCGTTCGGCATATTTGCGCCGACCGTTTCTGAAAACTTTTACGTGAGCGGCCGCAAATTCTTTTCATCTATGGCGTATTCACTGCGACTTAGCACCTGTCGCATTGGACTCTCCATCCTTGCTGCCTCCTCCCTGGTGGCGCCCGTATCGGCAGCAACAGCCGCCCCTGGGGTGGCCGCTGGCGCCCAGGCCCAAGGGGGAGAAACCCTTGTGGCCCAAACCGAGCTGGCCCAGTTCAGCCTGCCGCGCTTGCAGTTGCCAGGGTTGCCGGCCCTACCCCGCATGTTTGCGATCACCCCTGAGCGCCGTGCCCTGCTCAACACCATTCGCTATGCCGAAGGCACCTGGAAGGAGGGCACAGACCTGGGCTATCGGGTGATGTTTGGCGGCAGTTTGATGAATTCCCTGGATCGTCATCCCGATCGGGTCAACTACACCACCGGCTACGCCAGTGCCGCTGCCGGTGCCTACCAGTTCATGCCTGGCACCTGGGGCCTGGTGGTGAGGGCCATGGGCCTGGCCGGTTTTGAACCCCATGCCCAAGATCAAGCAGCCCTGTTCCTGGTCCAACGCCGCGGCGCCCTGAACCTGGCCGATCGCGGCGAACTCACCGCGGAATTGGCCGCCAAGCTCTCCCCCGAATGGGCCTCCTTCCCCACCATCGCCGGCAGCAGCTACTACGGCCAGCCGGTGCGCCGGCTCACGGAGTTGCAGCGCTTTTATGAGGCAAACCTGGCCCGGCTAAAGGGGCGTCTGCCGATGGCAAAAACCGATGGCAGCGAGCAGGCCGCCTGCAACGACAGCAGCCTTGACTGCGCCCTCAAGGGCATGGATCGCCGCTAGGCCTTCGCTTCCGGTTTAGGCAATTTCCAGAGGGCCAGTAGATAGGCGGCCACGCCACTGGCCAGAAAGGCAAATACATTGCCCACTACCGGTAAGGGATCGGCCGTGCGGGTGAGCACCGGCCCCAGCCCCAGCACGCCAAACAGAATTAGCCACAGGGGCGACATCAGCAGCAGCCAGGGCCAGGCGATCAGCACCCCTTGCTTGCGGGGGTAGGAGGCAAAACCCGCCACCAGCCCCCCCAGCACCGAGGTGGAAACGGTGAGCAACCACTGTTCCTGGGGTAAGCCGGGCACCACCTGGCAGCCCCCCTGCTCCAGACAGCCGCGCACCGCCCCTAGCGCCCCAACGATGGCCCCATCTTCCCCGTGGTCAGCCACGTAGTACTGGTTGCCATAGCGGGTTTGGAGCTCCACCCAGTAGGAGCGGGGCATCAGCGCAAACAGGGCCTCGCCCACGTTGAAATTCAGCAGGTTTCCTCCCCGCGGGTCTGCCACCAGCAGCAGGCTGCGTTCATCCAGGTCCCAGTACTGCTTCACCGCCTGGCCGGGGCTGCGGTCGTATTGGGTGAGTACCCGCAGTTTCCAGCCGCTACTGGCTTCGAATTGATCTAGCTGCTCTTCCAGGGCCCTGCGCTGGCTGCTGGTGAGCGCTTTAGCCAGATCGATCACCGGTGTGGGGTGATCGGGCAGCAGCTCGGGGTTGTCGTAGGCCAGGGCTGGGGCCGGTTGAACCAGCAGCAGCAGCCCCCAGAGGCTCACCAGCAGCGAAAGCAGCAAACGTGCCATGGGGGGCCTACGGGTTAAAACGCATTGTTATCGATGCCCGGGCCGGGCTGTGGCTGCTGCAATGGATTGGTTGCGACAACGCTTGGCTGAGCAGGGGGGCCGCGCCGGCTTTGCCCCGGTGATGGATTGGCTGCTCAACGACCCAACCCATGGCTTCTATGGCAGTGGCCGGGTGCGCTTTGGCCCCCAGGGGGATTTCGTTACCTCCCCTTCCCTGGGTTCCGCCTTTGGCGAATTGTTGTTGCGTCAGTTAATCCCGCTGCTGGCCGCCCTGGCCGCCCGCACTGAGGGGCCGATCCGTTTGCTGGAGTGGGGGCCGGGGGAGGGCCAGCTGGCCGCCCAGCTGGGCCAGGGGCTCTTGGAGCTGGATCCCCCCTGGCTGCAGCGGCTGGAACTGGTGCTGGTGGAAACAAGTGCCCCGCTGCGGGATCGCCAAAGGCAGCGGCTCGTCCCCCTGGCCTTGCCCCATCGCTGGGCCACGGCGGCGGAGTTGGCCGCGGCGCCCACACCAGGCCTGGTGCTGGCCCATGAATTAATCGATGCCCTGCCGGTGGAGCGCTTCCTCCTGCACCAGGGCCGTTGGCATTGCCTTGAGGTGGTGCTTGCCGCCGATGGCGGCATCGGCTGGGCCCCTGGCGCCCCCCTGGGGGCCGAAACCCTTGCGGTGCTAGCTGGGCTTGGTTTGCCCGCCGATGGCGGCGGTAGGCCCGAAGGCTGGACCAGTGAGTGGTGCCCAGCCCTGGCCCCCTGGCTGGCCCAGGTGCGCCAGGGCTTGAGCCAGGGCTGGCTGCTGGCGATTGATTACGGCCATCCCGCCGCCCGCTACTACGGCCCCCAACGGGATGGCGGCACCCTGCTGGCCAACCGAGGCCAGCTCAGTTGCCAGCAGTTGCTGCAGGACCCCGGCGATTGGGATCTCACCGCCCATGTGTGCATTACCCACCTGGAGCAGGCGGCGGCCGCGGCCGCTTGGCATTGGCGGGGCGCCAGCCTCCAGGGGGAGGCGCTGCTGCAGTTGGGTTTGGCAGCGGAAATCTCCGCCCTTTCAGCCCCAGGACCGCTGGATCTGCCCCAGCGCTTGGCCCGCCGCGAGGAATTGCTGCGGCTGGTGGACCCCTACCTGTTGGGGGGGTTCTGGTGGATGTTGCTGGCCACGGAGGGGAGTTGCAACTTCCAAGCGGATGGCGAGGGGCTTACCCGCCCTGGCTGGTGGCCCTGAGCGCTGCAATCGCCGCCTCAAGGGGCACATCGTCACGGATGACCACGGCACCGATGCCCGTGGGCAACACAAAGCGCACCCGGCCATCGCGCACTTTCTTATCGCGCAGCAGGCATTGCTGCACCGCTTCGGCCGCAAAGCTGGGGGCGGCAGTCGGTAGGCCCGCCCGCTGGATCAGCGCCAGTTGTCGTTCCTGGTCGGCCCTGGTCCAGAGGCCCAGCTCAAGGCTGAGCCAGCCGACGGCCGCCATGCCGATCGCTACGGCTTCCCCATGCAGAAATTCGCTGTAGCCGCTGAGGGTTTCCACCACATGGCCGAGGGTGTGGCCGTAATTAAGGATTGCCCGCAGGCTGCCCTCCCGCTCGTCGGCGGCCACCACCCTTGCCTTGGCCGCGGCGGATCGCTTCAGGATCTGCAGCAGCAGGCTGGGTCCCACCGCCCCGAGGCTGTGGAGCTCCCCCTTCGCTTCCAGGGCTTCAAACAGCACCGGATCACCAATCACCCCGTACTTGATCACCTCCGCCAGGCCAGCGCGGAATTCGCGCTCCGGCAGGGTGGCCAGGGTGTCTGGATCCACCAGCACCAACTGCGGTTGGTGGAAGGCACCGATCAGGTTTTTGCCCCCGGGGTGGTTCACGCCGGTTTTGCCGCCGATGGCCGCATCCACCATGGCCAGCAGGGTGGTGGGTACCTGGGCCACGGCGATGCCCCGCAGCCAGGTGGCGGCCGCAAAGCCGGCCATGTCGCCCACCACGCCGCCGCCAAGGGCCACGATCAAGGAGCCGCGCTCCAGCTGGTGGGCGTAGGCGGCATCGTGGATTAGGGCAACGCTGGCGGGGGTTTTCTGGGCTTCGCCAGCGGGAATCACCAGGCTTTCCACCAGGAAACCGGCGTGATGCAAGGAGCGTTCCAGCGCTGGGCCATAGGGGCCGGCCACATCGGCATTGCTAACCAGCAGCAGGCGGGTGTTGCGCTTGAAGCCCCGCTCCAGCAGCCGTTCCCCCAGTTGGGCTAAGCCCCCCCGGCCGATCAGGATTGGATAACTGGCGGCGCCCAGGTCCACCGCAACGGTTTGCAGTGCCGTGGGGCTGTCTATGGCCATGGGGAACTGCACAGCTCTTTCCGCCTCTGAATGTATGGCCCCTTTGGCTCACAATGCTGCGAAAGGTTTGGAGGGTTCGATGCGCCGATCGCCGTTGCTGCCCTGGTTGTTTGTGGCTCCGGCCCTGGCCCTGGTGCTGCTCACCGTGCTGCTGCCAGCCCTGATGGCGCTGCTGATCAGCTTTACCCACACCGGTCTCGACCTGCGGGAACCACTGCAGTTCATCGGCCTGGCAAATCTGCGGCGTTTGCTGGCCGATCCGATGTTTCTGCGGGTGTTGGGCACCACTTTTCTTTATCTAATCGGGGTGGTGCCGCCGATCGTGGTGGGTTCCTTGGCCCTGGCGGTGCTGGTGAACCGCAGCCTGCCAGGGGTCCACTGGTTCCGCGCTGCTTTTTACACGCCGGTGCTGGTGTCGATCGTGGTGGCCGCCATCGCCTTCCGCTGGCTCTATGCCGAAAACGGCCTGATTAATGGCTGGGGCCAGGCGCTGCTGGGCAGTGGTTTTCAACCGATTGGCTTTCTCACCGATCCGCGCCTGGCCCTGCCGGCGGTGATGCTCGTGACCCTCTGGAAAGGCCTCGGCTACTACATGGTGATCTTCCTGGGGGGGCTGCAGGGCATCTCAAAGGATTTGTATGAGGCCGCTGAACTGGATGGCAGCCGCGGTTGGCGCCAACACATCGACATCACCCTGCCGCTGCTGCGCCCCTACGTGGGCCTGGTGGCGGTGATCTCCGCCATCGCCGCCACCAAGGTGTTTGAGGAGGTGTTTTTGATGACCCAGGGGGGCCCCGCCGATTCCACCCGCACCGTGGTTTATTACGTGTACGACCTGGCCTTCCAGGAGTTGGAGATCAGCTACGCCTGTACGGCCGGGTTGGCCCTTTTCCTGGTGGTGTTGCTGCTCAGCCTGCTGCAACAGCTGCTCAAGGGCAGTGGCCTGCCTAAATTGGAAGATTGAGGCCTGGCGAATTTGGAGCGGCTGGGGATCGTTGGCAGCGGCCAGCTGGCGGAGATGTTGGCTGAGGCGGCTCAGACCATGGGCCTGGAACTGCATCTGCAGGCCAGTGATGCCACAGACCCGGCGGTGGCCCTGGCGGCCGGAGCGGTGATCGGCGATTCCTCTGATGGGGAAGCCACCGCCCTGCTGGCCCAGACCTGCTCCCGCATCGGCTTTGAAAACGAATGGGTTGATTTGGCCAGCCTGGAAGAGCTGGAGGCCCAGGGGGTTTGTTTTCAGCCGGCGGCGGCCGTGTTGGCGCAGCTGGTGGATAAACGTCAGCAGCGGCAGCTGTTGAAGAATCTCAACTTGCCAAACCCCCTTTGGTGTGACCTGGCCACGGTGGTGAAGGCCGGCGGAGCCCTGCCCCCTGAGTTGCATTTGCCGCTGATGGCCAAGGCCATCTGTGGGGGGTACGACGGCCGGGGCACCGAACGCCTCACCACCCGGGCCTGCCTGGAGGCGTTACTGATGCGGGTGGATCACCACCAGTGGATCCTTGAGGAGCTGGTGCCCTTTGAGCAGGAGCTGGCCGTGGTGATAGCCCGCAACAGCCAAGGGCAGATCAGTCTTTTCCCGCTGGTGGAAACCCATCAACAGAATCAGGTTTGCGACTGGGTGCTGGCGCCGGCCCAGGTGAGCCATGCGGTGCAGGCCCGGGCCCGCTCCATGGCCGTTTCCCTGGTTACAGCCCTCAACTACGTGGGGGTGCTGGCGATTGAGTTTTTTCTTAGCCCCACTGGCTTGCTGGTGAACGAGATCGCCCCCCGCACCCATAACTCCGGCCACTTCACGATTGAGGCCTGCCACACCAGCCAATTCAGCCAGCAGCTCAATGCCCTGGCCGATCGCCCCTTTGGGGATCCGGGCTTGAAGCTGCCGGGCGCCTTGATGGTGAACCTGCTGGGTTTTGAGGAGTCGGAGCACAGCTACGGGGCCGAGCGGGCCCAGCTGGAGCAATTGGCCGGGGCCCATCTGCATTGGTATGGCAAGGCCCAATCCCGGCCTGGCCGCAAACTCGGCCACGTGACCCTGCTGCTGCAAGGCTCCACGCCGGAGCTGCGGCGCCAGGAGGCAATGCAACGCTTGGCAGAGGTGCGGGCGATCTGGCCGAACCCCGTTGCAAAGCCCTAAATTCAATGCGGACTGCTGCGTTGGTGTTTGCCCTTTCCAGTGTTCTGATCTGACTCCCTTTTCGACATGGGGGGGGTGTCGCGAAGGTGACGTAGGCCGGCCCCGTAGCCGGAAATGAAGCCCCGCTTTCCTCCCCCTTCTGGTTACTCCAGGTCGAAGACTGAGGGCACCACGGCCTGGCGGTCCACCCTTTTCAGGCCAAATCCTGCAGCCGCTGTTCCAGTTCGGGGCGGCTCAACCTGGTCACCACAAACACCTCCTGGGCGCTGCTGCCCCGGCGGGCCACCAACTTGTGGCCACCGGTAATCGCCGTGGAAACCCGCAGCCGCAACCCCTCGCAGCGCCCCTTGACGCGGCAGATCACCGCTGGGGTAACGGTTTCAATTGCCTCATCCAGGGCAAGGGCCTTCAACCTGGGGATCAAGCCCTCCAGGTAGGTGCTGTGGGTGATCACCACCCGTCCCACGGGATTCTCCTCAGGCGCGTTCCAATGGGGCCATGGTGAGCCCTTCGCCCCCCAATTGCATGTGATAGAGCTCCGCCTGTTCCTGGGGCCCTGTCCAAACCACGGCGCTGCCCTGGCGATCCACCTGGTGGGCCAGGCTCCAGGCCCGGTCTGGGGTCATGGCGGGGATGTATTTCACCAGGCACTCCACCACATGCTGGAAGGTGTTCACCTCATCGTTGAGCACCACCACCTTGAAGTTGGGGTAGGGGCTGCGTTCCAGCAGCGTGCTGCCTGAAGGGCTGAGTTGGGGGGTGCTGCTGGCCACCGGCCCTTCACGGATGACCTCCATTTTGCGGTACCCGGTAACCGGCTTGGTTAAACTTGGGCCAATTGAACGCACACCGTGCTGATCACCCTGGGATGGGCTGCCCTGGCCGCCAGTTTCACCTTCTCGATCGCCATGGTGGTGTGGGGCCGCAATGGTGACAATTCGATCCATTTCTGATCCCTTGGCGCAGCTGACCCTCGCGGATCTTTCGCTCACGGATCTTTCGTTCACGGATCTTCCCCTCAATGCCCTGCTGGCCTCAGTGGCTGCCCTGCTGCTGTTGTTTGTGAGTGGTGGGGTGGTCTATTTATCGGCGGTGGAGTGGCGGGACCGTCGCCGCCGCACTGCCGCCGCCGTTCCGCCCCGCAAGCGCCGCCCCTGAGGCTTTCCATGGCCCGCGCCCTGCGGCTTCCGCCGTTCAGCTGCAGCATTGCCCTAGCCCTGCTGCCCCTGCTGGGGGCGCTGGTGCTTTGGCGCAGTGCCAAGCCCCATATCCCAGGGGACCTGCGCTTGCTGTTGCAACAGGCCTCCCTGGTGCAAAGCCTGCCGGTGGACCCCCGGCGGCCGCTGCCGGAGCTGTGGCGTAAACGCTTGCCTGGCCCCCTGGCCACCAAGCTTTGGCGGGAGGGATCTGGCCCTTGGCTGCAGTTCTGGGGGATCCATGCCGATGGGGCCCCAGCGTTGGTTTTGCGCCCCAGCGGCCCGCCGCTGGCGGTGGCCAATGGCTTCCAGTGGGGTCCTTACTTGGTGGTAAGCGCTGATCCCCTCAGTCGCCAGAGTCTCCAGGGCCAGTTGCAGGGTTCCCACCAGCGCCTCGGGCGCCTGGCCTGTGGCGCCCTGGAGGGCCCTGATCCGGCGGTGTATTGGCGCAGCCAGGCCCTGGGGGCAATGGCTGCTTCCTGGGCCCCGCTGCTGCAGCCTTTCCAGGAGGGCTGCCTGCGGCTGCAGGGGCAGCATTGGTGGGGGGAGACCACGGCTGAATCGCCCCTTGTGGCCCAGCTCCCTGGGCAGCCGCCGCCGCTGGGGGCTTTCCCCAGCCCCGCTGGCGCCCTGTTGCAGCTAGAGGGCCGCGGCCTGGCGCCGCTGCTGGATCAGCTGCTGGCAACCCCGGGCTTGGGGCCCCTGTTGCGGCAGCGTTACGGGCTCACGGTCCCCCAGGAACAGACACTGCTGCACACGCCATTCCGGCTCAGCCTGCGCCCCAACCCCGCCAATGATCCCTATCGGGCCAGCCTCTGGTTGCGGCTCCAGGGCCGCCCAGGTAAGTCGCCAGCACTGGAGGCGTTGCTCAAGGGGCTAACTAAAGGCCTCCCAGACGACCTGCGCCTGGAGCAGCAGGGCAGCGCCTTTCGGGTGCTGGATGCTGAGGGCCAGGGGCAGGCCGGTTGGCGCCGTTTGCCCTCCGGCGATCTGCTGCTGGTGCTTGGCGGCTCGCCCCAGGCCAGCGGCCCTGGCGATCTGGAGGCCCAGCTGCCGTTGCAGCCCCTCGGGGCTGGGATTGGCCTGCGGCTGCGGGCCCAGCCCAAGGCCCTGGCGGAACGCCAGCTGCTACCCCCCAGCCTGCCCCCGGCCCTGCGCCAGGCGGGTGGGCTCAAGGCCCTCTGGCGGCCATTGCCAGGGGGTGCCTCTGCTCAGGTGAGCGGCGCGCTCTCCTGGGACTCGCCGCCAGCCTCTAAATCAGCGGGGGCACCGGCGGCTGGCTCTAGCTCGCCCTGAGCAACTTCTGGGTGCAGCTTGCGTTCGCGGCGGCGCCGCTCGGAAGCCACGGTTTCTTCCAGCATCTGCACCGCCTGGGCCATCTTTTCGAGATTGCTGGCATAGAGGCCCATGTCTTTTTCCAGCTTCTCCTGCTGGAGGCCGATCAGCTCACCCACTTCCCGGGCCCGCAGGCGCAGCGCCTCGGGATCCTGGTCATCGCCGCCGGCCAGTTCCTGCAGAACGGCAATCAAACCCACCGCATGGTGGCGCGAGTAGTGGAAATCGCTGCGGCTGGCCTCCTGGAGCACGCTGCGCAGCAAGTCGGGGGCACCGTCGCCTTTTTGCTGCAACCACTGGCGAATCTCAGCCTCCCCATGGGGGGCCAGGCTGGTGCGCAGCTGCTGGGCCTGCTGGCGCAGATCTTCAGCGGAGAGATCGGCGGCGGCACAAAGGGCGCTGAAGAGCTGTTCGCGGCGGTCGGCGGGTTCAAAGCCGGTGCTGAAACTGTCAAACACCTGGGTGAGCCCCAGGGCAAACAGGGCATCGGCGCGAAAACCCTGCTGGCACGACAGCAAATGCAGTTCCACCAGCAGCTCATCCACCACCCGCCGGTAAAGGCCAGGGATAACGCGGGGATAGGCGTTGTAGAAGCGGCGCTTGCTGTCCGCCACCGTCTGGCTAATGCTCACCGGATGGTCCTCTGCCAGGGCAGACCCTAGCGCTCAGGGGCGTCGTCTTCGTCAGTAGGATCCGGCCCAGAGCCAGAGCAAACCCATGATCCCCATCGTTATCGAGGATTCAGGCCGGGGCGAAAGGGCCTTCGACATTTATTCGCGGCTGTTGCGCGAACGGATCATCTTCCTGGGGGAACCAGTTACCTCGGATTCCGCTAACCGGATCGTGGCCCAGTTGCTGTTTCTGGAGGCGGAGGATCCCGACAAGGACATCTTCCTCTATATCAATTCCCCTGGGGGTTCGGTCTACGACGGCCTTGGCATCTTCGACACGATGCAGCACGTCAAACCCGATGTGCAAACCGTCTGTGTGGGCCTAGCCGCCAGCATGGGCGCCTTTCTGTTGGCGGCAGGGGCCCAAGGCAAGCGCAGCAGCCTGCAGCATTCCCGGATCATGATTCACCAACCCCTGGGGGGCGCCCGGGGCCAGGCCAGCGATATCAGGATTCAGGCCGATGAAATTCTCTTCCTCAAGCGGCGGCTCAATGAGGAACTGGCCAGTCGCACCCACCAACCCCTGGAGCAGATCCAGAAGGACACCGACCGGGACTTCTTTATGTCACCGGTGGAAGCGGCGGCCTATGGGCTGATCGACAAGGTGATCGACCAGCGCCCGATCCACGCGGTCTAGGGGAGCAGTTCGGTGTGGCTGGAGCGCAGCTGCTTCCAAATCTGGCGAATTTCGTCGTAGGCGTTTTCTTGGCTGATCTTGCCGTTGGCCTGCAGGCCCACGATCAGACCCACCCGGTCGGCGAACTGTTCAAGGTTTTGGTGGAAGGCGAGCCGCTCGGGCGACCAGTCGTTGCCGCGATAACTGGAAAATGCCTCCAATGGCGACTTGGTGCCCTCGGCCCCTTCCGGGATTGGCTCCGGGCGCTCGTCAGTGTGGTTGCGCATTAAACCCATCAAGAGATTTTGCTTTGATTCAGAGTATGGCGACTAACTCAGGAACTTGCTGGCATTAGCGGTGAATATCGCTCTTTTTCGGGCACTGGCGTGAAGTTTTGCACCACCTCCCGGAAGCGATCGCCATCAAGGCTTTCCTGCTCAATCAGTAATTCCACCAGGCAATCCATGCAGGGGCGCTGGCCTTCGAGCAGGGCAACGGTTTCCCGATAGCAACTGTCCACGATCAGCCGCACCTGGCCATCGATGCGATTGGTGATCGAATCAGATACTTCGCTGCGGGTCATCAGGTCTCGGCCCAGGAACACCTCCTGGTTGCCTGCCTCCAGGGAAAGCGGACCGAGCTCGCTCATGCCGAAGCGGGTCACCATCTGGCGGGCCATGCCGGCCACCTGCTGGATGTCTCCGGCGGCGCCGGTGGTTACTTCCCCATGGCCAAACACAATCGCCTCGGCGGCGCGGCCACCGAGGGCCCCCATGATCCGGGCCCTGAGCTGGGCGCGGCTTACCAGCATCTGTTCCTCATCGGGGGAAAACCAGGTGAGGCCCTGGGCTTGGCCCCGGGGGATCAGGGTTACCTTCTGCACCGGGTCGTGCTGTTTCACCAGGGTGCCCACCAAGGCGTGGCCCACTTCGTGGTAGGCGATCAGCCGCTTACTGCGGCCGTCGGTGAGCGGTGTGCCCTCCATGCCGGCGATCACCCGATCCACGGCATCATCGATTTCGGCTAGGCCGGTGGCTTCCTTGCGGCGGCGGGCCGTGAGAATCGCCGCTTCATTTAGCAGGTTGGCCAGGTCGGCACCGGTGAAACCAGGGGTACGCCGGGCAATCATCTCCAGGGACACATCCTCAGCAAGTTTCTTGTTGCGGGAATGCACCTTCAGGATCGACAACCTTCCCTTGATATCTGGCGCATCAACACTCACCTGACGATCAAAGCGACCGGGACGCATCAGGGCCGAATCAAGCACATCCGGCCGGTTTGTGGCGGCAATGATGATGATGCCGTTATTACCTTCAAAGCCATCCATCTCGGTGAGCAGCTGGTTGAGGGTCTGCTCCCTTTCATCGTTGCCGCCGCCGATGCCAGCCCCGCGCTGACGACCAACCGCATCGATTTCATCGATAAATATCAGACAGGGGGCATTCTCCTTGGCCCGCTTGAATAGATCGCGCACCCGGCTGGCGCCCACCCCCACAAACATCTCCACAAACTCCGAACCGGAGAGCGAGAAGAAGGGCACCCCGGCTTCGCCGGCAATCGCCTTGGCCAGCAGTGTTTTACCGGTGCCTGGAGGGCCCACCAGCAATACCCCGCGGGGGATGGTGGCCCCCACGGCGGTGAAGCGTTCCGGTTGCTTCAGGAAGGTAACCACCTCCTGGAGATCTTCCTTGGCCTCCTCAACGCCGGCCACATCGTCAAACTTGACGCCGGTTTCAGCTTCCATGGCAAAACGGGCCTTGGTTTTGCCGAATTGCATCGCCTGGCCAGGGCCGCCGGGCATGTTTGAGGAACGCCTAGCCAAAAATATCAATGAACCGATTAACAGCAGCGGAAATAACAGGTTCCCCAGTAACCCCAGCAGGGGCGGCGTGCTGCGGGGGGGATGCACGTCGAAGCTGATGTTCTTGTCTTTGAGGCGGCTAATTAATTCCGGTGCCAGGCCGGGCAGATCCACCCGCAGCCGTTGCACACGATTTTCCAGGTCTGGATCCTGGGCTTCCACCACGGCACTGCGGCCGCCGTCATAGATATCCACCGCCGTGACCCGGCCGGCATCCACATAATCGAGGAAGCGCCCATAGGTCATGCGGGCCACGGCGCTGTTACGGGCCGCAAGGCTGGGGGCATTCACCACCCGACCAGGGCCGCCGTTGTTTACCACTTGCCAGCCCAGAAACAGGGCAAGACCTACGGGGAGCAGCCAGATGGCCAGAAGGCGCCAGCGGTTGTTCATAGGGAGGGGACGGCCGCTAATGGCTGGAATGTTTCGTGATTGTAAAGACCCTGAGAGACCAATGGCGGCTAGTAAACCCCTGGCGCCAGGCCCAGTTCCCGCTCGAGCGCCGCCACCGCCAGCTTTAGGGAAGGGGCCAGGGAACGGCTCTCCCCACACTTCGGGCTCCAAACCTTGCCGCTGCGGATTTCCGCCAGCTCCGCCAGCACCATGTCTTGGCCCTCCAGCAACTCCAGCTCCGCCAGGGGCACATCCAGCTGGGAGCGAAAGAAATGGGCGATGCGCTGGGGGTCTCGGTGCTCAAACCAAAAGCTCACGGCGTTTGCTTGCCAACTGATTTCTTCCACTAATTCCCGCCTCAGGGCCTCTTCCGGGCTTTCCCCAGGCTCCAGGTGGCCGCCAAATAGGGCCCAGGTGCCTGGATGCACGATGCCCTCGATGTCGTCGCGCAGTTGCAACAGCCAGCGGCCATTGCGCTCCAGCATTGCCAGGGCCACTTCCACGCTCATAGCCGGCGCAGGGCAACGATCGGATCCAGCTGGGAGGCGCGCCGGGCCGGCACCACCCCAAAGAAGAGGCCGATCGAGCCCGATAGCAACACCGTGGAGATCACACTGCCCAGGCCAATGGCGGCGGGCAGGGGGGTGAAGGCCGCCACCGCCATTACGGCGCCCACGCCGAGGCCGCTGCCGATCAGCCCCCCCAGGCTGGATACCACCAGCGCTTCCACCAGAAACTGCAGCAGCACGTCGTTGCTGCGGGCCCCCAAGGCCTTGCGCAGGCCAATTTCCTGGGTGCGCTCACTCACAGACACCAGCATGATGTTCATGATGCCGATGCCGCCCACCAGCAGCGAAATGGCGCCAATGGCGCCGAGCATCAGCGTTAATCCGCCGGTGATCGTGCCCACGATCGAGAGGGCATCTTTCTGGGAGCGCACGGCGAAGTCGTCCTCCCGCAGGATTTTGTGGCGTAGCCGCAGCAGGTTGGTGATCTGAAACTTGGCGGCACTGATCGAATCTTCGTTTTTGGCTTCAACGCTGATGAAGCTCAGGGAGGTGCCATAGGTGGGATCCCGGCCGCTGAGGCGGCTCACCATCGTGCTCAAGGGCACATACACGGCATCGTCTTGGTTTTGGCCCAGAAAGGCCCCCTTTGCGGCCATGATCCCGATCACCTCAAAAGATTGGTCGCGGATGCGCACCTCCTTGCCCAGGGGGCTCCCCCCTGGCAGCAAGCGTTGGGCAATATCTGGACCCAGCACGGCAACGCTGTGGGCGGCCCCCAGGTCTTCGGCGGAGATGAACCGCCCCTGGGCCATCTCGAAACGGCGCACCTTAAGGAAATTTGGGGTGATGCCCGAAACGGTGGCATTGGCGCTGAGGTCCCGGGCCCTCACGGTTTCGCCGAGGGTGATCTGGGGGGCCACCTGCCTAACGCTGGGCACCTGCTCGACGATCGCCTGGGAATCCTCAAGCACCAGGGTTTTGGGGGTGTCTATGCCCCGGCGCCGGGTGTCGTTGTTGCCGGGCACCACAAACAGCACGTTTGCCCCGAGGCTGCTGAGCTGACCTTCGGCCAGGTTTTGGGCCCCCTTGCCAACCCCCACCAGGGTTATTACCGAAGCATTGCCAATCACGATGCCCAGCATCGTGAGGGCAGACCGCAGCCGATTGGAACTGAGCGCCCCCAGGGCCATCGCCACGGTTTCCCCTAGGGGCAGGCGAGCGCTCATCGCCGTTTAACCGAGGTTGTCGGCGCTGCTGTGGTCATGGATATGGGTGCCGCGATGGACTACACCATGGCGCACATCCAGGGTTACCACTTCCCCCTGGCGCACGTCGCGGGTGACATTGGCCACGCCCACTATCACCGGAATGCCTAGCCGTTCACCGATCACAGCCGCATGGCTCTGGCTGCCCTCCTCCTCGGTGATCACCCCCTTGGAGCGACGGATCGCCTCCAGGTAGGAGGCCGTGGTGTGGCTCACCACCAGGATTTCGCCGGGTTGGATCCGGGCTGCCTCTTCTGGGGTCTCCGCCAGGCGCACCTTGCCGCTCACGGATTGGCTGCCAAAGCCGGTGCCGCGGCCCAGCACCGCTGAAACGATCCCCACCTTGACGAGGTCAGTGGAACCACTCACCCCCGCCAGGGTGCCGGCGGTTTGCACCACCAGGTCGCCCTCCTGCAGCAGCCCCATTTCCTGGGCCACCCCCATGGCAATGCTGAAGGTGCGGCTGGTGGAGGTCTGGGTGCCGATCACCAGGGAGTTAACCCCCCACACCAGCTGTAGCTGGCGGGCCACCTGCACATCACTAGTAACAGCGAGGATCGGGGTGGAGGGCCGGAATTTGCTCACATTGCGGGCGGTGGCGCCGCTCTTAGTGAGCGGCAAAATCGCTGCCGCATTCAGTTGGTTGGCGATCGTGCTCACCGCCTGGCTGATCGCATTGGGGATCGTGCTGGCCAGCTGGGTGTCTGGGGAACGGCTGGGATAGTCCCGTTCAATCCGGCGGGCGATGCGATCCATCGTTTCCACTGACTCCACTGGATAGAGACCCACGGCGGTTTCGTTGGAGAGCATCACCGCATCGGTGCCATCAAGAATGGCGTTGGCCACGTCGCTAACTTCGGCCCGGGTGGGCCTGGCGTTGGTGGCCATGCTGTCAAGCATCTGGGTGGCCGTGATAATCGGAATCCCCATGGCGTTGGCCTTGCGGATCAATTCCTTCTGCAGCAGGGGCACTTCCTCCGCGGCCATTTCCACCCCCAGGTCCCCCCGGGCCACCATCACCCCATCACAGAGGGGCAGGATTGCATCGATTTGATCGATGGCCTCGAATTTCTCGATCTTGGCGATCACCGGGGTGTGGTGGCCATGGCCGCGGATCAGTTCCCGGATCTCGTGCATGTCTGAGGGGTTGCGCACGAAACTGAGGGCCACCCAATCCACCCCCAGCTGCAGGCCGAAGGCAAGGTCAATGCGGTCCTTTTCCGTAAGCGCCCGCACGGAAAGCAGCGCATCGGGGAAGTTCACCCCCTTGTTATTGCTGAGCACCCCACCCACGGTCACCTTGCAGTGCAGGGTCTGCTGCTCCTTGTCGATCGATTCGACCAACATCTCCACCTTGCCGTCATCCAGCAGGATGCGGCTGCCGGGGTCGATCTCAACGGCGAGGTTGTCGTAGGTGACCGTGGCAATGGTCTGACAGCAGGCCACATCCTTGGCGGTTAGGGCAAACAGGTCGCCTTTGGCCACAGTGATCGGCCCATCAACAAAGCGCCCGAGCCGGATCTTTGGCCCCTGCAGGTCCATGAGGATGCCCACATGCATCCCCAGTTGGTGGGCCACTTGGCGGATGGTGGCTGCCCGCTGGGCATGTTCCTGATGGTCCCCATGGGAGAAATTGAGCCGAAAGGTGGTCGCCCCCGCCAGAATCAATTCGCGAATCCGTTCCGGAGACTCAGTCGCCGGCCCGATGGTGGCCACAATCTTTGTGCGCCGCTGCAGGTCGGGCTGGGTCATGGACCGGTCCAGAGGCGTTGCGGAAGCTATCACCCGGCGGAAATCCCATGGACCTAAACAATTATCAGCACCAGGCCCGCAGCACCGCCCTTTATCCCGATAGGGGTACAAACATCCTCTATCCCACCCTCGGCCTCTGTGGCGAGGCGGGGGAGGTGGCAGACAAGGTGAAGAAGGTGCTGCGTGACCACGGCGGCCAGTTCAGCGACGCCAAAAAACAGGCGATTGCCCTGGAGCTGGGTGATGTGCTCTGGTACGTGTCGCAGCTAGCCGATGAGCTGGGCTTCTCTTTAGAGGAAATCGCCACGGCCAACCTGGAGAAACTGGCCAGTCGCGCTGCCCGTAACGTGATTGCAGGCAGTGGGGACCAGCGTTGATCCGCAGCATTGGCCGCTTACTTCTGACCCTGGGGCTGGCCCTGGCCCTGCTGGGGGGCCTGGCGGCGCCGGCGGCGGCCACGGAGTTGCGGCTGGCCCAGGTGCGGCTTGAGGCCTGCCCTGAGGCTGATGTGGGGGCCCAGCCCCAGCTCAGGCGCCCCCTCGGGGCCAGTTGCTATGCCCTGCGCGGCAGCGTTAATAACCCGGGAAAGCACACGGTCGTAGACACCGACGTGTTTGCCCAAATCCTCGATGCCAGCGGTGAACCGGTGCTGCAAAACCGCAGTCGCGTTGGTTCTATTGGTGATGTGCCCCCGGGCGAATCCAGCTTCGCCCTGCGCTTGGCGATCCCCGCCGGCACCCCCGGGCCGTTTTTGGTGAGCCATGCCAAGGCCCGTGGCTTCAGCACGCCAGTGCGCAGCCGCGCCGGAGCCAATGACGAGTTGCTGCCCCTGGAACAGCAGCTATTGGAATGAACTGAAGGAGGGGGAGAGGCTCATCGCCAGTTGGCTGAGCAGGCTGCCACTGATCTGCAGGGCAAAAAAGGCAATCAGGGCGGAGAGGTCAAGGCCCCCCAAGGGCGGAATCAAGCCCCTGAAAACGTTGAGGTATGGGTCGGTGATTGAACTGAGGGCCGCCAGCAGCGGATTACCCCAGTCAAGGTTTGGAAACCAGCTGAGCAGTACCCGCACCACCAGCACCACCGTGTAAATGCTGAGGGTCTGGGCCAGCACGGAAAGAAAGAAGCTGAGGTCCATGGGCCGGGCCGTTTGCCCGAATCTATCCAGCCCCTGCCCCGGCACCAGCCTTAACTGCAAAGGTGCGGTGGAATTTTTCGGTGAGGCTGATCCAGAAGGAGCGACCTTCGCTCTGGCGGCGGCGCTCGATGAAGCCCTGTTCGATTAGTTCCTTGATGTGGTCATAGGCGCCGCTGCCGCGCAGTTCCACCAGCTCCGACTGGAGAATGCGCTTTTTGAGGGCCACCGTGGCCAGGGTGCGCAGGCTGGCGGTGCTGAGGTCTACCGGCACCAGCTCCACCACCAGCTCCGCCAGGTCTGTGCGCAGTTGCAGGCTGAAGCCCTCCGGCTCCTGGCGCACCTCCAGGGCCGTATCCCTATGGGCGTAGTCGGCCATCAGGGTGATCAGGGCCAGCTCGGTATCTTCCTTGCTGCAGCGGGCCAGTTCACTGAGATCGTTGAGGCTGAGGCAGCGACCCTTGAGGTAGAGGATCGCCTCCAGCCGGGCTGGCAGAGAGAGGTCAGCGGTTGCCATGGCCCACGCTATCGGTTGGGGCTGAATCAGGCCAGAAACAATTGATAGGCCGGGTTCTCGGTTTCCTCCCACCAGGGGAAGGCCAACTTCTGGAGAAATTCCTGCCATTGGGGCAGCTCCGCTTCCGGCACCTGCACCCCCACCACGATCCGACCCACATCAGAGCCCTGGTTGCGGTAGTGAAAAATGCTTATGTTCCAGCCCGGATGCAGGGCCTCCACAAAGGCCATCAGCGCCCCGGGCCGTTCCGGAAATTCAAAGCGATAAAGCAGTTCCTGGGGCTGGGCCTGGGCGGGTAGGCGGCCCCCCACCATGTGGCGCAGGTGCAGCTTCACCAGCTCATTGCCGGAGAGGTCAACGCTGTTGAAACCAGCGCCAATCAGTTTCTGTTGCAGGGCCTCAGCGTCGGCCCGATTGCGGATTTGTACCCCCACAAAGATGTGGGCGCTGGGGCCTGGGCCGAGGCGATAGCTGAATTCCGTGAGGCTGTGCTGGCCGAGTAAACGGCAGAAGCGCCGCAGGCTGCCGGGTTCCTCCGGGATTTCCACGGCAAAGATCGCCTCCCGTTCCTCCCCCAATTCGGCCCGCTCCGCCACAAAGCGCAGCCGTTCAAAATTCATGTTGGCGCCACAGGCCACCGCCACCAGCCGTTGGCCCGGGGGGCGATGGGCCAGATCGGCCTTGAGGCCCGCCACCGCCAGGGCGCCGGCCGGTTCAAGGATCGAGCGGGTGTCTTCAAACACATCCTTGATGGCGGCACAGATGGCATCGCTGTCTACGGTCACCATCCGATCCACCACCTGCTGGCAGAGCCGGAAGGTTTCCTCTCCCACCTCCCGCACCGCCACCCCATCGGCAAAGAGGCCCACCTGCTCCAGCCGCACCCGCTTGCCCGCCGCCAAGGAACGGGTCATGGCATCGGCCTCCACCGGTTCCACCCCAATGATTTCCACCTGGGGCCAGAGGCTCTTCACGTAGGCCCCCACCCCGGCGATCAGGCCGCCGCCGCCCACGGCCAGATAGATGGCATCTGGCGGTTCTGGCAATTGCCGCAGGATTTCCAAGCCAATCGTGCCCTGGCCCGCGATCACCTCTGGATCATCAAAGGGATGGATGAAGGTGAGCCCCCGTTCCTGTTCCAACTGGCGGGCCCGGGTTTGGGCTTCGTCGTAGGTGTCGCCATGGAGCAGCACCTCCGCCCCGCGCCGTTGCACCGCCTCCACCTTGGTGCGGGGGGTGGTGAGCGGCATCACGATTAAGGCCTGGCAGCCCAGGTGCTGGGCGGCCAGGGCCACCCCCTGGGCGTGGTTGCCGGCGCTGGCGGCGATCACCCCCCGCTGCAGCTGCTCAGGGGCTAGTTGCACCATGCGGTTGAAGGCGCCGCGCAGCTTGAACGAAAACACCGGCTGCAGGTCTTCGCGCTTAAGCAGCACCTGCTGACCGAGGCGCGCCGAGAGGTTTGCCGCCAGTTCCAGCGGCGTTTCCACGGCCACGTCGTAGACGCGGGCCCGCAGGATTCGTTGTAAATAACCGTCCATTACCGCCTGAAGCTTGGCCCCATCCTCAGGCTTGGTGTCTAATGCGCCACTGCTGCCGCTGCCGGGGCCTAGATTTGGTGATCAAGGGGAACGGGCGGAATGCACCTCAGTGAGCTGAGTCATCCCAATCAGCTACATGGCTTGGGCCTGCCAGAACTGGAGGCCATTGCCCGCCAGGTCCGTGAGAAACATCTGGAAACCGTCTCCACCAGTGGCGGCCACCTGGGGCCAGGGCTGGGGGTGGTGGAACTCACCCTTGCCCTTTATCAAACCCTTGACCTCGACCACGACCGGGTGGTGTGGGATGTGGGCCACCAGGCCTATCCCCACAAGCTGGTGACCGGGCGCTACGGCCAGTTCCACACCCTGCGCCAGCAGGGCGGCGTGGCCGGCTACTTGAAGCGCAGTGAAAGCCGTTTTGATCATTTCGGCGCCGGCCACGCCTCCACCAGCATTTCCGCCGCCCTGGGCATGGCCCTGGCCCGGGATCGCCAGGGGTTGAACCACAAGTGTGTGGCGGTGATTGGTGATGGGGCCCTCACCGGCGGCATGGCCCTGGAGGCGATCAACCACGCCGGCCACCTGCCCCACACCAAGTTGCTGGTGGTTTTAAACGACAACGACATGTCGATTTCCCCACCGGTGGGGGCCCTCTCGGGCTATCTGAACCGGATGCGGCTCAGTCCGCCGGTGCAATTTATTAGTGAAAGTGTTGAGGAGGGGGTGCGGCACCTGCCCTTCATGGGCGGCCAGCTGCCTTCGGAATTGGCCCGGCTTAAGGAGGGGATGAAGCGCCTGGCGGTGCCCAAGGTGGGGGCGGTGTTTGAAGAACTGGGCTTCACCTACATGGGCCCCATTGATGGCCACGACATGGGCCAGATGATCCGCACCTTCCAGGCGGCCCACCGCTGCGAAGGGCCGGTGTTGGTGCATGTGGCCACCACCAAGGGCAAGGGTTATCCCTATGCCGAAGCCGACCAAGTGGGCTACCACGCCCAGTCGGCCTTTGACCTATCCACCGGCAAAGCCTTCCCGGCCCGTCGGCCGAAACCCCCCAGCTACAGCAAGGTTTTTGGCCAAACCCTGGTGAAGTTGTGCGAGCAGAACCCAAAGATTGTGGGGATCACCGCGGCCATGGCCACCGGCACCGGCCTTGATCTGCTCCAGAAGGCAGTGCCCGATCAATACATCGATGTGGGCATCGCCGAACAACATGCCGTGACCCTGGCGGCGGGCATGGCCTGTGATGGTTTGCGGCCGGTGGTGGCGATCTACAGCACCTTCCTGCAACGGGCCTTTGACCAATTAATCCACGACGTGGGTATTCAGAAACTGCCGGTTACTTTTGTGCTCGACCGGGCCGGCCTGGTGGGGGCCGATGGCCCCACCCACCAGGGCCAATACGACATTTCCTACCTGCGCTGTGTGCCGAATTTCACGGTGATGGCGCCGAAGGATGAGGCGGAGCTGCAGCGGATGCTGGTTACCTGCCTTGGCCATGACGGCCCCACCGCCCTGCGGATTCCCCGCGGGGAAGGCGAGGGGGTGCCCCTGCTGGAAGAAGGTTGGGAACCGCTGGAAATTGGCCGGGCCGAACAGCTGGCCGAGGGGGATGACCTGTTGATCGTGGCCTATGGCGCCATGGTGGCGCCGGCCATGGCCACCGCTGGACTGTTGCAGGAGCAGGGGGTGAGGGCTGCGGTGGTAAATGCCCGCTTCCTCAGGCCCCTGGATGAAAGCTTGCTGGTGCCGATGGCCCGGCGCATTGGCCGGGTGGTAACGATGGAGGAGGGCTGCCTGGCGGGGGGCTTTGGTTCGGCTGTGCTCGAGGCCTTCCAGGAGCATGAGCTGTTGGTGCCGGTGTTCCGCATTGGCATCCCAGACCAGTTGGTAGACCACGCCAGCCCCGATGAATCCAAGCTGGATTTGGGCCTTACCCCAGCCCAGATGGCGGAGCGGATCCTTGAGCGTTTTGGCCCGGTGCTGAAGGCGCCGTCCAGGCAAGCGCTCTCCGTCTGACTGGCATCGGCCGCTGCACGGTTCTAGTGGTGGGGGCAGGTCCCGCCGGAGCTGAACTGGCGCGGCTGCTGGCCCAGGCCGCCGTGAGTGTGACCCTGGTGGATCGCCTCCCCGACCTGCGCCGCGGGGCATTTAGTAGTGCGGCCCTGCCCCTGGCGGCGCTGGCGGAGCTTGGTTTGCCGGCGGAGCTGGTGGCCAGTCGCTGGAGCCAGTGGCAGTTGCTTGGTCCCCAGGGTCAGTGGCGCCAATGGCGAGCCGCCACTCCGCTCGGGGCGGTGTTGGATTTTGGGGAACTGCGCCAGTGGTTGGCCCAGCAGGCCCAGGCCTGGGGGGCGCAGTTGCTGCTGGGCTGGTCGGTGCAAAGCACCGCCGAACGGGGTGGGGTGCTGTGCACCAGCCTGCGCGGCCCCGCTGGCGCCCGGCTTGAGCTGGAAAGTGACTGGGTGATTGATGCCAGCGGTGCCGCCCGGGTGTTGGTGGGCCCCCTCCAAGCCCAGGCCGAGCCATTGGTTACGGGGGTGGGGCTGGAGTGGTTGCTGGCGGTGGACCAGCCCCGTTGGCAAAGCTGGCGGGATCGGCTCAGTTTTGTGCTCGGCAGCCGTTGGGTGCCCCAGGGCTATGGCTGGGTGTTTCCGATGGCGCCAGGTCAGTTGAAGCTGGGGGTGTGTCGGCTGCTGGATGCAGGGCGCCCGCAGCCGTCCCTACATCAGTTGCAGCAGGGTTTACTCCAGCTGACCGGCCTACGGGGGGCCCAAGTGCTCGACCGCCATGGGGGGCTGATTCGCAGCACAATTCAGCGGCGTGAAAGCCATGGCCAGGGGCGGTTGCTGGGGCTTGGCGATGCGGTGAGCACCGCCAATCTGCTGGGGGGCGAGGGCATCCGCCATGCCATGGCCAGTGCCCGGGTGCTGGCACCGCTTTTGCTTAAGAGCCTCGGCAGTGATCAATCACCGCTGCCGGCCTATCGCCGCGGTTTGCGGGAAAAATTGGGTTGGCGTTGGCCCATCAGTGGACGACTCGCCCGTCGCACCTGGCTGGGTCTCCACAGCCCCAAGGCCGACCAGCGGCTGGAGCTGTTATTGAGCGGCCTTGAGCGTTGCAGGGCAGAGGAACTCTCCGCCCTGTTGTTCAACTATCAATTTGAGCGCTATGGGCCGCGGCTCTGCAGCTATTTGCTGGGCCGCTAGGGCCCAAAGCTGGGATTCAGAGCACGCCAGAGGCAGCAAGGCCCTGGATGGCGCCGATGCCGAGGATGTGACCAAAGCTGGTGCAACCAAGCATCGCCCCATGGCCGAAGCCACCAAAGAACTTGTTGTTGGGCAGGTCGAGACCGACGTTTTGATGCTGGATGGTGGCCTTGCCGATGGCGATGGCGATCACATTGGCAATGATCATCACCAGACCCACCTTCGGGGTCCAAGCAACGGCGGCGGGGGTGATGCCCAGCACAGGGGTGATCAGCAGGGTGGAGAGCACGGTCATCGGTAGAAGGCCTGGATCCGGATTGGGGGTAAAAAACCCCAGCTAATCATCGTCCAGCAAAGGCTTTCTCGCCACAGCCCGTAAGACTTGTTCACCGCTGGCGGGGGCCTCGGCCGGCGCCTTTGCTGGCACTGCAAAGCCCAGCAGCAACACGAGGTTGCTGAGGCTGAGGAAGGCCTCGGCACCGCCATGGAGCCAGTCCACATTCGCCAGTTCCGCCCCGTAGCGCTGTTGGGCCACCAGGGCGGCGCCAATGGTGATCAGCACAAAAAGCAGGGTCAAGCCAAAACCCCAGAGGGCCAGGACAGGAAAACGACCGCTGCGTTTTGCCCACCAAAGGAATAAGAGATAAGGAAAAAGTGAGACTGCAAACAAGGGAGCAGCTGGATCATTGGCAATGCTCATCGGCTTGATGGCTGCGCTGCCGTGCGCCAGATCTGCCAGGCGGCCGCCGCCAGGCAGCAGTTGCCCCCCAGGGTGAGGCTGGCCTGCACGGTCACCAGCCAGTGCAGTTGCGGGTCGTTGTCATAGAGGTGCCAGGTGCAGGCACAGAGGGCGCTGGCCAGGGCAGGGGCCATCGCCAGGGCCAGCCAGCGCCACTGGCCTTCGCCCCGCCGTTCCCCCCAGAGCAGCACTGCCCCCATGGCCAGAACCCATTCCAGCACTGAACTGATGTGGATTACCCAGGTGTGGAAGGAAAGGGCGTGCATCGCTTAAACGGGGACCCGCTGAAGGTACTGCCCCTGGGGGCGTCAGCCCTGGTTTTGGCTTAGGGTTGGCCCATGGAAATCAGGTTAGACGCTGAATTTCGCCAGCGGGCCATTGAACTAGCGCAATTAAGTTTGCCATTTCGTTTCCTTATTTGCACTAATAATCGCGCCTACGCCCTAGCGCTTGCCACGCATTTTGCCATAGATTCCCTGGTGGATTCCGAGCGGCTGGTGGGTATTTGCACCACCCAAGCCGAAGCACTTAATCATGTTAGTGAGTTTGGTTCAGACCTGCTGGTTATGGTTAGTGAATTGCTTGATGATGGTTCTGGGGTGGAGCTGATAGGAAAATTACGCCAATGTCAAGACCCCCCCCTTACGCTGCTAAACCTCAAGTCCACCAGGCGCCAGTCGATTCGTGAAGCCATTGACAGTGGTGCTGATGCGATCCTCACCTATGCCGGCATGGGGCCGGCGTTACTAAACCAAGCCCTTGGGGCAATCCAGCAGAAGCAACGATTTATTGATCCGATCTGCCTGCATCTCTTGGAAACTGAGAAAAGTGAATTAACAGTTGAGCTAACCGCCAGGGAGGTGGAAATTCTGCGCTTAGTAACCCAGGGCATGACCAACCGAGAGATTAGTGCGCGGCTATACATTGCCGAAACCACGGCCCGGGGCCATGTGCAATCAATTATTCAAAAACTGCAGGTACGCGATCGCACCTCTGCCGCTGCTGAGGGCCTACGCCAGGGGTACGTGCAATAAAACCCTACAGGTGAAGGGTGTCAGAATCTCCTGCGATCGGCAATGCTGAAGCTGTTCATAATTCAGAGTAAATGACAGCAGCTACGTCAACTTCCCTCAGTCTTGCTGTGGATGGCAATCTCTATTGGGGTGGCCTTGGCGGTGAGTTCACCCTTACAAATAACAGCGATACGGCCAGCGAGGCTTGGAGCTTTAGCTTCGTGACCCGGGTTAAGGATTTTAAAGGCTGGAGCATGGCCACTACCATCACGGAAAATAGTGATGGCAGCTACTTGGTAAGCCTGGCTAATGCCGCCTGGAATGGCAGTTTGGCCCCAGGCCAAAGCATCAAGCTCAGCTTTAATGCCACTAGTCCTGAAGGTTTTGCCAACAGCGGTCAGCTGCTGGCTGAGCAGTTGTTCATTGGCGGCCCCAGCCTGGCGCTAACAAGTTCAGTTCCGGTGTTGCCCAATCCAGTAATTCCCAATCCAGTAATTCCCAATCCAGTGGTACCGATACCGGTGCTGCCAACACCTGTTGTTGAAAATCCCGTTACTCCCACCCCTGGGCTGCCAGTTGTATTAAATAAACTAAATAGCGATTCGGGCGCAAATTCAGGTAATCCCGGCGATGCCCTCTGGGGTGAGCAGTTTTTTGCTTCCTATGTGGATATGACCCTATATCCCACCCCAGACCTGGCGGGCCTTGCCCAAAAGACAGGCCATGGAATATTTACTCTGGCATTCCTTCAGGCCACAGCAAATGGTGAATTGGCCTGGGCTGGTATTCCGGCCCTCGCACCTAATAGCAGCAATGACCAGGCTGTGGCAATTAATAAATCCATTGAGCAACTGCGGGCCATTGGTGGGGATGTAATGATCTCCCTGGGTGGGGCAAATGGCACCAGTTTGGCGCAATTATTTGCCCAGCAAGGTCACAGCGCCCAGGAATTGGCCACAGCCTATGCAAAGGTTGTTGATCGATATCAGTTAAATCGGCTTGATTTTGATATTGAAGGCTCTGCAATTGCCGATACAAAAGCTAATGCCCTGAATAGTCAAGCCTTGGCGATTTTGCAGAATAGCAATCCTGAGCTAGAGGTTTGGTTCACCCTGCCTGTTTTGCCCCAGGGGCTCACCCACGAAGGTATTGATGTTGTAAATACTGCCCTGGCAGCGGGGGTAGACCTTGATGGTATTAATTTAATGGCGATGGATTATGGCGATAATGCCGCCCCGCCGCAATTGAAATCCATGGGGGCCTATGCCATTGATGCTGCGAATAATAGTTTCAGTCAGCTACATAAACTCTATGGTAACTATGCGGCTGATTTCCAGTGGAAGCAGTTGGGCATTACGCCAATGATTGGGGTAAATGACTGCACTTCCGAAATTTTCACCCCAGCAGATGCCACTGCCCTTAAGCAGTTTGCCAGTGAGAAAGGCTTGGGAATGTTGTCGATGTGGTCGATAGCCCGTGACAATCCGGGTGTTGTGGGACAAGTGACTGCCACCAGTTCAGGATTAGCAGATCCAGCCGGAAGTTTTAACAGCGTATTTGCTGGCTATGGCACCCAGGCAAATCTGCTGCTTGATCCGATTATCAATCCCAATCCCAGCACTAATCCAAACTCTAATACCAGCCCAGGCCAAGGCAGCTCTGGACCATTTCCAAACACACTGATATCGGTAGCAGCCACAGATCATCTCTTGACCGCAAATTCTGCAACAGCAGAAACCTTTGCACTTTCCTATGCCTGGGGTCGCCAACTCACCATCGAGAACTTTGACCCAACCAAGGATGTTTTAGATCTAAAGAACTTCTGGCAGGAGGGTCAACAGGCCAAGCTGGTGAGCCTGGGGAGCAACGGTAGCAAGCTGGAATTAGATTTCAACAATCAGCAGGTTTACCTGCCTGGGGTTTCTGCTGATGCTTTCACTCCAGCTGTGCTGCAGATCTGGAAGGGATGAAGCTAGGGTGAGCCGAAAGGCCGTTGGCAGTTGAACTCTGCCAACTGGTCTGGGGCTGAAGATTGCTTGGATCGCCTAAAGAGCATCAATTAAGCCAAGCCAGTGATCTGGTTTGGGCTGCCCCAGGGGTCGGAAAGGGAGCAATGAATTAGCCGCTGGCGGGATCCAGCCTATAGCTTGATAATGTTCAGTGGCTTGCTGTACTCCGGTGCAGTCACCCCCTGCATCGCCCTTGAAAATTCTGATCTGCGGCTACTACGGCGAGCACAACCTGGGTGATGACGCCCTGCTGCAGTGCCTGCTCCAGGAGCTACCCAAGGGTTGGCAGCCCCTGGTGACCGCCGCCGACCAGGAACTGGTTCAAAAGCGCTTCAAAGTGGCCAGTTGTGATCGCCGCAGTTTGTCGGCCACCCTTAGGGCCCTGGGGCAATCTGCTGCCCTGGTCTTGGGCGGTGGCAGCCTGCTGCAGGACAGCACCAGTTTCAAGAGCCTGCTTTATTACGCAGCGCTGATCCTGGCGGCCAAGCTCCAAGCCAAGCCGATCTTGCTCTGGGGCCAGGGGCTGGGGCCCCTACGGCGGCGGCGCAGTCGTGCCCTGGTGCGGTTGCTATTACCCCTGGTGACGGCCGCCAGCTGGCGGGATCCAGAATCTGCCGGGCTGGCGGCCCAGCTGGGCCGAGGCACCGCCAGCGCTGACCTGCTCGGCACTGATCCGGTTTGGCGTTTCCCAGCCCAGCATTGGCGGGGCCTAGGCGGGCCAATCGTGCTGGCCTGGCGGCCCACGCCGCTGCTAAATGACGACGGCTGGCGGCGGCTGCTGGCGGCGCTGCAGCAATTGGCGGAAGAGCAACAAAGAGAAGTGCTTTGGTTGCCTTTCCATCGTCACCAAGATCGCGGTTTATTGGCGGGATTGGCGGCCCAGGGCCTATTGCCAACGGGCTTGGCTGAGCGCTCCCGGGAGTTGCAACCGGAACGGCCGGAGGAGGCCATGGCGGTGGCCAGTGGGGCCGGGCTCCTGGTGGCGATGCGGCTCCATGCCCTGATCCTCGGCGCCCTCAGTGGCGCCCCCTGCGCGGCCCTCAGCTACGACCCCAAGGTGGCGGCGGCGGCGGCGGGCCTTGGCTGCAGTTGCCATGACCTGCGCCAGCTCCCCAGCCAGCAGCTCTTGGTGCAGCAATGGAGCGCCCAGCTCGATAAGCCCTTGGCCCAGGCGGCTGTGCAGCGCCAGGTGGACGCGGCGGCGGTGCATCAACTGTTGTTGGCGCGGTCGTTGCCTGGTTCTACCCCTTGAAGCTTCTCGAGGGCAGCAAGCACCTCGCGGCTGTGGCCGGCGGGTCTTACCCCTGTCCAGCGGCCCCGCAGGATGCCAGCTGGATCAATCAGAAAACTATGGCGTTGGCTGAAGGGGGCCATCCAGGAGCCATAACTACGGCTCACCTGGCCGCCAGGATCAGACAGCAACGGATAGGTAAGTCCCTCGCTGCTGCAGAAGCTGACATGTTCTTTCACTCCATCGGCACTTACCCCAACCACAGCGGCATTCAGGGCTAAGAAGCTGGCTAGATCCCGTTGGAAACCCCTGGCTTCGAGGGTGCAACCACTGGTGAAATCGCGGGGATAGAAATAGAGCAACAGCCAGCGACCGGCAAAATCCTTGAGGCGCAAGCGTTTCCCAAGCGCCCCCTCCGCCCCTGCTGTTTCCAGGTCGAAGTTTGGGGCAGGCTCGTTTAGGGCTGGCAGGGGACCGCCCAGGGCTAGGGCTGGCTTGGCACCCATTAAAAAACCTGATGCACCGGCCAGAAGGCCACCGGTGATCAGGCGTAGAAAGCTTGATCGCTGCATTCAAAGGTGTGTCGCGGCGACGACCCTAGGAATTCAGCTCAAGAATTGGCTGGTCGTTGCTGGTCTGACTTGGTTCCGATGGCTGAGTTCAACTCACTAATTTCGGATCACTGATTTCGGATCACTTAGTTGAGTGGCCAGTTCTCAGAGCTTGGCGAGGTTTACGCCCAGTTCCTTGGCGAAGGCGCCCAGGCCCTTTTTGTCCACGGTGCGCAGGGCGCGGGTGGAAAGGCGGATTTTGATCCAGCGATTGCCCTCGGCCCACCAGAGGCGACGCTCCTGCAGGTTCACCTGCTGGAGCTTCTTGGTGCGCACGTGGGAGTGGCTGACGGCCATGCCGTTGTTGGCGCGTTGGCCGGTCAGTTGACACACCCGGGACATACCTTCGCCTCAAATACGGAACGGAGGCCGCTACTCACGGCGCCCCAAGCAACAGAGCCTAGCAAATCAAAGGGCCTTATCCATCAATTTGCCCATCAGGGTGCAACTGCGTTGCTGGAAGCCAGCCAGTTCATTCGGTTCCAGGCCCCCCACCGCCAGGCGGGCGGTTTCGTAGAGATGGCGGCTGAGCTCCTCCGCCAACTGTTGGCTGGGGGACTGGCCGGCGCCTGTGAGCACCGCCCCGGCGCTGAGCTTGAGCAGGCCCTCCACCAAGGGGTGGCGGCGGTTGATTAGCAGCACGTGGTGGTCGGGCAGCCCCGGCAGCCGTTGTTCCATCAGGGCGCCCATGTCATTGAGGCGGCGCATCTGTTCGGGCAACAGGATCAATGCCGCCGGGCTGTCGGCCCCCTTGAGGGCCTGCACCTGCAGGGTCACCTTGTCGTTGGCCAGGGCGGTCTTGAACAGCTGGCGCAATTTCTCGCTGTTGCTGGTGCCTTCGCCATCGCTGAGCTCGGCCTCGGATTCCTTGAGGCTGTCGTCTAGTTCGGCGTCTACCCGTTGGAACTTCAGCTCCTGGTGGCGCTGTTCCAGCCAGGGGATGAACTGGGTGTCGATGAAGCTATCTGCTAGCAACACCTCGGCCTCCTGGCCCTTCCAAAGGGCAAGGGCACCGGCCTGGCCCGCCTCATCGGTGCAATAGAGGATGCGCTTGTCGTTGGCGCCACTGAGGCGGCTGCGGTAGCCCTCCAGGGCTGTGTAGGCCTTGTCGCCATGGGCAATCGGATCGCTGCCGCTGGCCGCTGCCGTGGTGCCAAACAGCACGATTTCGGCCACCTGATCGGCAAACTTCTCGTCTTCCATGGCGCCGATCTTCACGAAGGGCGCCAGGGCCTCCCAGATTTCGGCGTAGCGCTCGGGGTTATCCCGCTTCAGTTCCTTGAGGCGATCACCCACCTTCTTGGCCACAAAACCACCGATCGAGCGCACCCGGCGGTCGGTTTGCAGGGCACTACGGCTCACATTGAGCGGAATATCAGGGGAATCAAGCACCCCGCGCAGGGGCAGCAGATAGCGGGGCACCACCTCCTTGATGTTGTCGCTTACGAACACTTGGTTGCAGTAGAGCCGGATCTCCCCCTTCTCCCAATCACCCCTGCCATTGAGTTGGGGGAAGTAGAGGATCCCCTGCAGATTGTAGGGGTAGTCGGTGTTGAGGTGCACCCAGAGCAAGGGGTCCCCCTGGAAGGGGTAGAGGTAGCGGTAGAGGTTGATGTAGTCGTCGTCGTTGAGATCCCGGGGGCTTTTGCGCCAGGGGGCCTCGCGCTTGTTCACCGTTTGGCCATCGAGCAGCACCTCCACCGGCAGGAAGTCGCAGTAGGTGGTGATCAGCTGGCGGATTCGGGCTGGCTCGATGTATTCAAGTTCCTCCTCCTGCAGGTGCAGCACCACATCGGTGCCCGGTTCTGAGCGCTCGCCCGTTTCCAAGCTGAAGCTGGGGGAGCCATCACAGCTCCAGCGCACGGCCTCGGCCCCGGGCCTGGCGCTGAGTGTGACCAGCTCCACCTGCTTGGCCACCATGAAACTGGAATAGAAGCCGAGGCCGAAGTGGCCAATGATGGCGTCGTCTTCCTGCTTGTACTTCTCCAGAAACTCCTCGGCGCTGGAAAAGGCCACCTGGTTGATGTAGCGCTTCACCTCATCGGCGGTCATGCCGATGCCGTTGTCGCTCACGGTGAGGGTTTGTTTTTCCCGGTCGATGCGGATCTCGATGCGGCCCTCCGGCCCTTCGCTGCAGTCGCCCGCCATGGCAGCCATGCGCCGCTTGCTGATCGCGTCGGTGCCGTTGCTCACCAACTCGCGCAGGAACACCTCATGGCCGGAATACACCGCCTTTTTGATGATCGGAAAAATATTTTCGGTGTGGATCTGAATCGTTCCCTGTTCCAGCACCGTCATGGCCAAGCGTTTGATGATCTGCTTGGACCCTAGGCAGGGGCCCCGGCTTCGCTCAAGCGGCTGGAGGGGTGGTTCCCCGTACGTGGGCCCCGTAAGTGGCCCCCTGGTCAGCGGGAACGCTGCAGCTCCGGCCGTTCCTCCGCCAGGATCGCCCCCTCCACCGGGCACACCTGCAGGCAGATGCCGCAATCAATGCAGGTTTGGAAATCGATCCAATAAAAGCTGGTGCCTTTGCTATTGGCCCCTTTACCCGGGTGGATGCAGGCCACCGGACAGGCATCGACGCAGTCGGCGATGCCCTCGCAGCCGTTGGTGACGATCGTGTGGGCCATGGCGCCGTTGCAAAGCGGCGCTGATCCTAGAAATCAGCCCAGCCAGTCGAGGTCGGCGATGCCGCGCCGCTGGGCGATTTGCTCCGCTTCGGCCCTGTGGGCGCAGGGGTCTGGCCAGAGTTCGGCCCTCAGCCCCTGGCGGTGGTGCTGCTGCAGCCGGTCGAGGGCGCCATTTAGCTGTTCCGCCCGGGCAAAGGCCACCAGCCGTTCACTGCCGGCGCCTGCAGGGGGCAGGCCAGCGCTGGCCTCCAGCAATTGGCGCACCTCCTCCACCGCAAAGCCAAAGCCAACGCCACTGGCGCTGGCATCGTTGGGGCTGAAGCGTTGCACCAGCCGGTCGTAGCGGCCGCCGCTGGCGATTGCCACCGGGGCGAATTCGCCCTTGCAAACGAGTTTTAAAACCAGGCCGTCGTAGAGGGCAAACTGTGGTTGGAAGCTGGGATCCAGCTGCAGGCGGATGCCTTGGCTGCGGGCCTGCTCTGCCACGGAAGCCACCAGCCCCTGGAGGCTGTCAAACAGTTCACTGGGCCCCACCAGCCCCTCCAACTGCTGCAGCACGCTGGCGGGCTCCCCCCGCAGGTTCAACACGGCCTCTAGCCGCTGCAATTGCCCAGGGCTGAGCGGCAGCTCCCGCAGGCCGAGCCGGTCGAGGTTGCAGAGGGCCTGGCGACAGGGGCGCTGCAGCTCGGCGGGTAAATCCTCCAGCACCAAGGCCAGCAGGCCCTGGTGTCCGATCAAGAGCGTGGGCTGTTGCCCTGGGCTGAGGGGCAGGTGGCCGGCGGCATCGAGCAGCAGCCTCAGCAGCTCGGCGTCCCCGGCGCTGGCCGAGGCCCCCATCAGTTCAACGCCGCTCTGCAGCTGTTCACTAACCCGCGGGTTTTCCCCCTCACGCCTTTCGGCCAGGAAGATCGAGCCGCTGTAGTGCAAGCGCAGCGGCCTTTGCAACGCCGATAGGCGGGTGCAGGCGGCCCGGGCGATGGAGGCGGTCATCTCCGGCCGCAGGCCGAGGGCCTCATCGGCCACCACCTGCAGCACATTGCTGGGGTCGATCGCCCCACCGGCCTCGAGGGTGTCGAGGCGCTCAATGCTGGGCGGCATCACCTCGTCGTAGCCCCAGCGGCGATAAACCTCCGCCAGCCGATCACAGATCCAACGGTTGGCCCCCACGTCTTGGGGCAACAGATCACGGGCGCCGCTGGCGGGCTGCAGGGCCATGGACCTGGCTCAAGGTTCGCCGAATCCTATGGAGCGGCGTTGTAGATGGCCGCTGGCATCGGTTTGCAACTGGCAATCCCCTCCAGCAGCGGTTGGCGCAGGGCTGGGGTGCAGGCCACCAGTCGGCCGCTGCGCAGCTCCAGGGGGCCGCCGCCGTAGTCGCATACCGTTCCCCCCGCCGCTAGCACCAGGGCCACCCCCGCGGCCAGGTCCCAGGGCTGTAGGCCCCTTTCCCAGTAGCCATCGAGGCGACCGGCGGCCACAAAGGCCAGGTCGAGGGCCGCCGACCCACCGCGGCGCACCCCATGGCAACGGTGCGAAAAGTGGCAGAACTCGGTGTAGTTGTTGTCGAGGGTTTCGCAGCGGTCGTAGGCAAAGCCGGTAACCAAGAGCGCATCGGCCAATTGCTGGCAGCCCGACACCTTTAGGGGTTCGCCGTTGCAGAAGGCGCCGAGGCCGATGCCACCGCTGTATTGCTGTTGAAGCCCTGGGGCGTCAATGGCCCCAAGCAGGGGTTCACCCCGGTGCAGCAGCCCCACGGAGCAGGCAAACAGCGGAAAGCCATGGGCGTAGTTGGTGGTGCCATCGAGGGGATCCACACACCACTGCCATTCCCCCGCTGGCCCCTGCAGCCCGCTTTCCTCAGCCAACACGCCGATCTCCGGGGTGGCTTGCTGCAGCACCGCCAGCACCGCCGCTTCGGCGGCGAGGTCTGCTTCGGTGACCAGGTCCCCCGGCCGTCCCTTGCTGCGCACATTCAGCAGTTGGCCCCAGTGGGCGCCCAGGGCAGCGCCCCCTGCCGCCGCCGCCCGGCGGGCAACGGCCAGTAATTCTTGATGGTTCATCGCTTCAATCCTCGTCCAGGGGCAGGGCCTTGCGCACCCGGCCCCGGGCAAAGGCGTTACCAAACTGGAGCATGTAGACCTCGTCCTCCTCCTGGGTTTCCACCTCGAGGGGGCCCAGCACCCGGGCCACGCAGAGCAGGCCATAGCCCTTGTTGCGCAGGTCTTTTGAGAGGCCGAGGGCCTCCTTCTGGTCGAGGCTGCCCTCCAGCACTCGCACGGCACAGGCGGTGCAGCAACCATTGCGGCAGCTGAAGGGCAGCGGCGTACCCAGGCTTTCAAAGCCCTGGAGCACGTAGTCGCCCTCCTCCAGCTCAGCGCTGTGGGTGAGGCCGCTTTGGCGGTCGTGAACCGTGACCCGATGACGAACGCTCATGGAAAAGGGCAAAGGGGTGGAACTGCTAGGTTGCCAGTTGCCCAACGGCGTTGGGCAAGGGAGAGGTGGCCGAGTGGTCGAAGGCGCAGCACTGGAAATGCTGTATAGGGGCAACTCTATCGAGGGTTCGAATCCCTCCCTCTCCGTTTTTTTCTAACAACTGAATAAAGCCAGCAGCCAGCAGCTTTGGCGAGTTAATCTCGGCGCCGTCAGCGTGCCCCAGCAACCTGCATGGACCTAGCTAAGCCCAGCACAGCCGCCAACCTTGAAGCTGCCTTTGGCGGTGAAAGCATGGCAAATCGCAAATATTTATTCTTTGCTGATGTGGCTAAGACCCTTGGCAACGGCGATCTAGCTAAATTATTTAGAGACACGGCCAACCAGGAAACGGAGCATGCCTTCGCCCATTTCCGTTTGTTGCATCCGGAACTGGTGATTGAGGATCCCAGCAGCCTTAGCGATGAACAGAAGCAATCGATTTTGGCCCGCTGCCTGCAACTGGCCATCGAAGGTGAAACCTACGAATACACCACGATGTATCCGCAGTTTGCTGCGGCTGCCCGTGGGGATGAGGATGCCTCAGCTGCGGCTGAATTCCAAAGCCAAACCGATGAATCCCTAGAGCATGCAACGCTCTTTAAAAAAGCCGCCAGCACCTTTGGCTTCCTGGAGCCAGTGGAGCACCACCATGCCGACCGTTACAACATCGCCCTTGAGCAGTTGCAGGGCAAAGGCACCGCCGGCGAGTCCCCTGAGCCAGTGCCCGGCAAGTGGATCTGCAAATTTTGCTCAATGATTTATGACCCCGCCCAGGGGGACCCTGATTCGGGAATCATTGCCGGCACCGCATTTGAGGCAATTCCAGATGATTGGAAATGCCCTATCTGCGGCACCCGCAAGGCTAACTTCGTACCTTATCGTGAGCCTGAACTACTAGCCAAATAATTGGCTGGCTAAATGATCAACCGAAACGGCCACTCACGTATTCCTGGGTGGCCTGCTGTTGGGGGTTGTTAAAGATGTTGGCAGTTTCGTCGTATTCCACCAAATAACCCACCTTGCCACTGCCCCCTTCCACTGCCACGGCGTTGTAGAAGGCGGTCATGTCTGAAACCCGCACAGCCTGTTGCATGTTGTGGGTAACAATCACAATTGTGAACTCCTTCTTGAGTTCGTGCATCGTTTCTTCCACCTTGAGGGTGGAGATCGGATCGAGGGCTGAACAGGGTTCGTCCATCAGGATCACATCCGGTTGCACGGCAATGGTGCGGGCGATGCAGAGCCGTTGCTGCTGACCCCCGGAGAGTGAATAACCGCTCTCGTTGAGCTTGTCCTTGCACTCATCCCACACGGCGGCCCGGCGCAGGGACCTTTCCACCAGTTCGTCCATGTCGCCGCTGTAGCCGTTGATCCGGGCCCCAAAGGCGATGTTTTCGTAGATCGACTTGGGGAAGGGATTTGGGCGTTGGAAGACCATGCCGATCCGGCGGCGCACTTCCACCGGGTCCACGTTGGGGGCGTAGAGATCCTGGCCTTCGTAAACGATCCGTCCCTTGAGGCCAAAACTGGGGATGAGATCGTTCATCCGGTTGAAACAGCGCAGCACCGTGCTTTTGCCGCAGCCGGAGGGGCCAATGAAGGCAGTCACCTTGCCCCGGGGGAGCTCCAGGTAGACGTTCCTGACCGCTTCAAAGGCGCCGTAGCTGATCGTCACGTCCTCGCAGGTGATAGCCACCTGGTCGTCGGGCAGGTTGGCGCTGTGGGAGGAAAGGGTCATCGGTACGGGGAGGGAGGTAACTCCTGATGGGAACATCATCGCAGAACAGGCTTAACGTTGGGCAAAGCCTGAGATCCAGCGGGCCAGCAGGTTCATGGCCAGGATCAGAATTACAAGTACAAACGAGGCGGCCCAGGCCAGGGTTACCTGGGCGTCGTAGGGCATTATCGCAAAGTTGTAGATCAGCACCGACATGGTGGCGATCGGCTTGAAAACTCCCTCTGGCCAGAAGGGGGAAAACAGGGCGGTAAAGATAAGCGGAGCCGTTTCGCCTGCGGAACGGGCGATGGCCAGCACCACGCCGGTGGCAATTGGGGCCACGGCAGAAGGCAAGACCACCTTCATGGTGGTGACAAATTTGGAGGCGCCAACGCCAAGGGAACCCCAACGCAGCTCCTGGGGCACAAGCTTGAGACCTTCGTCAGTGGTTTTGATGATCGTGGGCAGCATCAACACTGAGAGGGCAAGGCCTCCAGCCACCGCCGAATAGCTGTTGCCAAACAGAATTCGGGTGGCCACGATCAGGCCGTAAATAAATACCCCGGCGATAATCGAGGGCACCCCGGCCAACACATTTGTACCAAAACGCACAAAGGCAGAGAACTTGTTGTTGCCGCTGTATTCGGCGAGATAGATGCCGCCTCCCACCCCCACCGGGATTGAAAACAGGCAGGAAATACCTGTTACCAGCAGGGTGCCAATTAGGGCATTGCCAATACCACCGCCCTCAAGGCCAGGGGGAGGGGGCAGCTCAAAAAACATCATCGGCCGGATCACCGATATGCCCTTGAACAGCACAAATGCAAGGACTGCAATTAAAGGAACAACCGCAATTAGGCTAAATAAGCCGGCAATTCCTGTGAGCAGCTTGTTGCCGCGATTGCGCAACAAATGTGGCTTGAATTTGAGATCGGGTTTGGCGGGAAGGAAGCTGGAAGTCATGGGATCAATCGTATTTGAGACTGAGATTTTTAACTATCCACTGGGCAAGTACGTTGACTATGAAGGTGATGATCATCAACACCAATGCCGCATACATCAACGCAGAAACCTGTAAGCCATCAGCTTCGCCAAATTGGTTTGCAAGCAATGCCGATATGGTATTGGCTGGGGCAAACCAAGAGAAACTGAAGTTATTGGAATTACCGATGATCATCGTTACGGCCATCGTTTCACCCATGGCCCTTCCCAGGGCAAGCATGATTCCGCCGATTATTCCGGAAATTGCCGCTGGCAGCAGCACCTGAAAAATCGCGGTCCAGCGGGTTGTACCCACCCCATAGGCGGCCTGGCGCAGGTCTGGGGGAACCTGGTTGAGGGAGTCGCGGCTGATGGCGGTGATGATCGGCAGCAACATGATCACTAGGATTAGCACCGCTGGCATCATCCCGGGGCCGGTGGGTACGGTGCTGAAGAAAGGTATCCAGCCAAAATATTGATTGATAATTTGTAGAATCGGCCTAGCAAAAGGTTCAAGTACGAAGATCGCCCACAGGCCCAGTACCACAGAGGGAATTGCCGCCAGCAATTCGACCATGTTTGATATCACTGCTCGTATTCTGGTATCTATGAAATCTTCCGTGAGGAAAATGGCGGAGCCTATTCCAAGTGGCACTGCTAACAAGAGGGCCAGGAATGAGCTGAGCAGGGTGCCGTAGATCGAAGTGAAGGCACCAAACTGATCGGTGTTGGGGTCCCACTTCGAATTCACTAGGAAGCTGAGGCCAAATTTGCCCAGGGCCTCCCGGGATTCCATGAAGACAACCAGAAAAATCGCCAGCAGGATCAAACCCACCAAGGCGGCCAGCACCGTCACCAGAATCTTGAAGCTGCCATCCACCAGCTTTTCGCTGGGGGGCCGGTGTCTGAGTTTATAGAGAGCGTCTGAACCAGATGCCGTCATGCTTGGGGGTTGCGGTCAGGGCCGCAGCTTAGGAAATGGTTGCTTGGGAAACTGAAAATAAAAAAGGGGGAAAACTAAATCTCCCCCATGGATTGATATCTGAACGACCCTTGGCCGTTCAATCTATCACTTGCCGACTTGCTTAACAGCAGCCAGGGACTTGGCCTGGATGCTGGCGGGTAGGGGCACATAGCCGAGGTCATCGGCTTGAGCTTGGGAAGCCTTGCTCAACATGAAGTTGAAGGCCTTTTGCAGGTCGTCGGTTTTGTCGCCGTTGCCGCTCTTGTAGGCCAGCACCCAGGTGAGGGTTACCAGCGGATAGGCGCCAGCGCCGTGGGGGTTGGTGGCCTCACCAGCCAGGTTGGAATTAAGACGTATGCCAGCCAGGCCAGCGGCACCGGAGGCTGCTGTGGGCTTGGTGAACTGGCCAGATTTGTTCTGGATGGCGGCGGCCTTGAGGGCGCCCTTCACGAACGACTGGTTCACATAGCCAATCGAGCCGACGGTGTTCTGCAGAACGCTGGCAACGCCGTCGTTGCCCTTGCCGCCCACACCCACGGGCCACTGCACGGTCTTACCGGTGCCGAGTTCCTTCTTGAATTCAGCAGACCAATCGCTCAGGGCGTTGGTGAAGGCATAGGTGGTGCCGGAACCGTCGGAACGGTGGGCCACCGAGATCGGGCCAGGGGCGCACTGGAGTTCCTTCCAATCCTTGATGTTGCCAAGGAAGATGCCAGCCACCTGTTTCTGGGTGAGCTTCAGGTCGCAACCGGGCTTGTTGTAGGCCACGGCAATTGAGCCACCCACCATGGGGATTTGCAGCACACCCTTGCTCACCTTGGCGGCTTCGGCGGGATCAATGGGGTCATCAGTGGCGCCGAAATCAACGGTGCCGGCTTGGAACTGGCGGATGCCAGCGCCGGAGCCCACGGCTTGGTAGTTCACCTGGGGACCTTTCTTGCCGGCCAGGTCGGAGAACCACTTTTGGTAGATCGGAGCCGGGAAGGTGGCGCCTGCACCGTTGAGTGTGGTTTGGGCCACTACGGGGGCGATGGCGGCGGTGCTAAGAGCCCCAAGGGCGCACAGAGCGAAAGCCTTCTTGGCGACGGGCATGGGAAGCCGGTGTTGAGACGTCGCTCAGTTCATAGTCAGCGTTTATTAAGCGGAAGTTATCCCTGCCCCCGGGGTCAGGCCCTGGCAAGGGCCAAAGGGACCGTTACCGTTAACGACATTTGCTTGGCTCCATGGGGAGGATCGTCGGCATTGACCTCGGCACTACCAACTCCGTGCTGTCGGTGCTGGAGGGCGGTCGGCCGGTGGTGGTGGCCAATGCCGAGGGCCTGCGCACCACCCCCTCGGTGGTGGGCTTCAGCCGTGACAGGGAGTTGCTGGTGGGCCAGGCCGCCCGCCGCCAGCTGGTGCTCAACCCCCGCAACACCTTTGCCAATCTGAAGCGCCTGATCGGCCGCCAGTGGCGGGACCTGGATGAGGTGAGCCAGGCGGTGGCCTACACGATCCGGGCCAATGACCTCGACCAGGTGCGGGTGGTTTGTCCTGCCACGGAGCGCGAATACGCCCCGGAGGAACTGGTGGGCTGCCTACTGCGCAAGCTCGTTGATGACGCCTCCACCTACCTGGGCGAGGCGGTGGAGGCGGCGGTGGTAACCGTGCCCGCCTATTTCGATGACGCCCAACGCCAGGCCACCCGCGACGCAGGCCGCCTGGCGGGCCTGCGGGTGGAGCGGATCCTTAATGAACCCACCGCTGCGGCCCTGGCCTACGGCTTTGACCGCAACCGTTCCCAGTTGGTGTTGGTTTTCGACCTGGGGGGCGGCACTTTTGATGTGTCGATCCTGCGGATCGCCAATGGCGTATTTGATGTGAAGGCCACCAGCGGCGACACCCAGCTAGGCGGCAACGACTTTGACCAGCGCATTGTTGATTGGTTGGCGGAGGGGTTCCAGCAAACCCATGGCCTAGACCTGCGCCGGGACCGTCAGGCCCTGCAGCGGCTGCTGGAGGCAGCGGAGAAGGCGAAGCAGGAACTCTCCGGCACCCTGCAAACCAACCTGTCTTTGCCTTTCATCGCCACCGGTGCCGAAGGGCCGCTCCACCTGGAAACCAGCCTCGATCGCCGCAGCTTTGAGGGACTTTGCCCTGATCTGCTTGATCGCCTGCTGCGGCCCGTCCAAACCGCCCTGCGGGATGCGGGCCTTGCTCCGGAAGATATTGATGAGGTGGTGTTGGTGGGGGGCGCCAGTCGCATGCCGATGGTGCAGCAATTGGTGCGCACCTTGATTCCCAAGGAAGCCAGTCAAAATGTGAACCCCGATGAGGTGGTGGCGATCGGCGCGGCGGTGCAGGCCGGCATCCTCACCGGTGAGCTGCGCGACCTGATGCTCAACGATGTGACCCCCCTCTCCGTGGGCCTGGAAACCATCGGGGGCGTGATGAAGGTGTTGATTCCCCGCAATACGCCAATCCCCGTGCGGCGTTCCGATGTGTTCAGCACCTCGGAGGCGAACCAGTCAGCGGTGGAGGTGCATGTGCTCCAGGGGGAACGGCAGATGGCCGAGGGCAATAAATCGCTGGGGCGCTTTCGGCTCTCGGGTATTCCCCCGGCCCCCCGCGGCGTGCCCCAGGTGCAGGTGTCCTTCGATGTGGATGCCAACGGCATCCTCCAGGTTTCTGCTACAGATCGCACCACCGGTCGCCGCCAAAGCGTCACCGTGCAGGGCAGTTCAAACCTCAGCCAACAGGAAATTGACCAGTTGCTGGCTGAAGCCGCCAGCAAGGCCCTTGAAGATCGCCGCCAGCGCACCCAGGTGGACCGTCGCAACCGGGCCGAAACCCTGATTGCCCAGGCGGAGCGGCGGCTGCGGGATGCCGCCCTGGAGCTGGGTCCCTACGGGGCGGAACGGCAGCAGCGCAGTGTGGAGGGGGCCCTGCGCGAATTGCGTGATGGCCTTGAACAGGGCGATGAACGGGAAGTTGACCTGCTGGTGAGCCAACTGGAGGAGGGCCTCTACGGCTTGAATCGGCGCATGAGCGCCGAGCGGCGGGAAAGCGAAGGTGGCGGGCCGTTGCAGGGCTTGCGCAGCACCCTGGGCTCGCTCAAGGATGAATTATTTGCCGATGACGACTGGGATGACTGGGAGCGGCCCGGGGCCGGTGCCGGCCCCCGCCGCGGCCCTGGCCGCTCCGACGACCCCTGGGGGCGCTATTGAGTTCAGCCATGGCATCGCCCACCATTGCTGACCATTGGGCAGTGCTCGGCCTTGAGCCTGGGGCCGATGCTGCTGCCCTCAAAAAGGCCTTTCGGCGCCAGGCCCGCCGTTGGCATCCAGACCTCAACAACAACGATCCCGCCGCCGAGGAACGCTTCAAGCGGATCAATGAGGCCTATGCGGTGCTTTCCGATCCGCGCCGGCGCCAGGCCTGGGAGGCCGGCGGTGAGCCGGGCGACCAAGACCCCTTTGCCCGCGGTTTTCCTGAATTCCACGACTACCTAGACAACTTGTTTGGCCGGCGGCGCCCCCAGGAGCGCGAAGACTGGCCCGCCACCACCGCCCCGGCGCCGCCCCCACCGGTGCAGGCCCAGGGGAATTTCGAAACCGTGGTGGAGCTCAGCCCAGAGCAGGCCCTAGGGGGCACCACGGTGACCGTGGCCCTCGACAACGGCCTCACGGTGGAGCTGCAGACCCCGCCGGAGGCCGGTGATGGTTGGCGGCTGCGGCTGGAGGGGGTGGCCCCCGGCGGCGGTGATCACTTTCTGCAGCTGCAGGTGCGCACCGCCGATGAGTTGCGCATTGATGGTTTGAGGGTGCTTTATCGCCTTGATCTCTCCGCCGCCGATGGGGCCCTCGGCGTCCATGCGGTGGTGCCCACCCTCCAGGGCCCCGTGCGCCTGCGAATCCCGCCCGGCACCTCCAGTGGCCGGCTGCTGCGGCTGCGGGGGCGGGGGCTTGAGCACCAGGGGCGCCGGGGCGATCAGATCGTTGAGGTGCGCCTGGTGGTGCCAGAGCAAGTAAATGAGGCGGAGGAGGCCCTTTACCGGCGTTTACAAGAACTGCAGCAGTGAGACAATGCGCCGATCGGGTTTAGAGGGGCAACGGCAGAGGTGAGTAAGCGCGTGCATGTGCTGTTGTTTGATGCGGGCAGCGAAGCCGAGGGAATCCATTCCCTTGAGCTCAATGGTCACACCGTTGTCTTGCTGTTTGAGGAGGAAGACGACGCCCTGCGTTACGCCGGCCTGCTGGAAGCCCAGGATTTTCCTGAGGCCTCCGTGGAGGCACTCCCCCGGGAGGACATCGAGCATTTCTGCGCTGAGGCCGGCTATGAGGCGCGGTTTGTACCCACTGGTTTCCTGCCCGAAACCGCCGAGGATCGCCTGTTGTTGGCGCCCCCTGAGCACAACCTCGACACCAACAGTTGGAAGGAGGACGACCTACAGGGGGCCGATGAAACGCTTGAGCCCCAGTCGTCAGCCAGTGAACAGGCCGATTTGGAGGCCTTCCGCCGTTCGCTGGAGGGTCTGCTGTGAACAGCTCTGCTCTGAATAGTGCCGCTGCCAGCTCCGACCGGGGCCATCTGCTCACCGAGCAGCCCCATCCGGCCAGCCAGCGGCTGGATCAACTCAGCAGCGCCGAGCTGGTGCAGTTGTTTGTGGAGGAGGACCTCCAGGCCCAACGGGCCGTGGCCGGGGCAGCAACGGCCCTCAGCGCCGCCGTGGATGCGATTGCCGAGCGGCTAGCCCAGGGGGGCCGGCTCTTTTACATCGGTGCCGGCACCTCCGGCCGGCTCGGGGTGCTCGATGCGGCCGAATGTCCCCCCACTTTTTGCAGTGATCCCCAGCTTGTGCAAGGGGTGTTGGCCGGCGGTGCGGCGGCCCTTTTACGCAGTTCTGAAGGCTTAGAAGATTGCTTTGAAACCGGGATCAGCGACCTGCAGGCCCGTGGTTTCGGGCCCGGTGATGCCCTGGTGGGGATCGCCGCCGGTGGCACCACCCCCTATGTGCAGGGGGCCCTGGGCCATGCCCTTGAGATCGGTGCCCTCGCCGTTGCCATGGCCTGTGTGCCCAGCAGCCAGGCGGCGATGCCCTGCCAGATCGATATCCGCCTGCTCACGGGGCCGGAATTGCTCACCGGCTCCACCCGGCTCAAGGCCGGCACCGCCACCAAGATGGCGCTGAATATTCTCTCCACCGGCGTGATGGTGCGCCTTGGCAAGGTCTATGGCAACCGCATGGTTGACGTGGCGGTGACCAACGCCAAGCTCGAAGACAGGGCCCTGCGCATCCTGCGGGATCTGGCCGGCATCGGGCGGGGTCGGGGCCAGGAGTTGCTGCAGCAGAGCCAAGGCTCGGTGAAGCTTGCCCTGCTGATGGCGGCCAGCGGCCTTGGCGCCAGTGCTGCCAACCAGGAGCTGGCGGCGGCCCAGGGATCGTTGCGCCAGGCCCTAGGCCACCTCAAGGTTCAGTTGAACGGGCCCCAGTAGGGGCGAGTGAACAGGTCGAGCCGTTGGCGGGTGGCCGCCGGCACCTGTTCCTTGGCCGTCATTAGGGCATGGGCCAGGGCCCTGTGGGCATAGGAGGCTGGCCGTTGCTGGTGGATGCGCCTGGCGGCGTTGGCCACCACCCGCTGGGCGGTGCTGGCATTGGCGCGCAGGTTGCTGATCACCAGGTCAACGGTTACGGCGTCATGGTCTGGGTGCCAGCAGTCGTAGTCGGTGACCATGGCGAGGGTGGTGTAAGCCATTTCCGCCTCCCGGGCCAGGCGAGCTTCCGTGTGGTTGGTCATGCCAATCACCGAGCAACCCCAGCTGCGATACAGCTCGGATTCAGCCTTGGTGGAGAAGGCCGGACCTTCCATGCACAGGTATGTGCCGCCCCGGTGCAGCTGGCGCCCCGCCGGCAGCTCCTCGGCTACGGCCTCCGCCAGCAGCGCCGAGAGGTTGGGGCAGAAGGGATCACTGAAGCCCACATGGGCCACGGCGCCTTCGCCAAAGAAACTGCTGGGCCGCAGTTGGGTGCGGTCGATGAACTGGTCTGGCACCAACAGGTCGAGGGGCCGGATCGGCTCCTGCAGCGAACCCACCGCTGAGCAGGAAAGGATCCAGCGCACCCCCAGGGACCGCAGGGCCCAGAGGTTGGCGCGGTAGGGGACCTCGGAGGGCAGATAGCTGTGGTGGCGCCCATGGCGGGCCAAAAACACCAGCTCTGCCCCATCGATGCGGCCTTTCACCAGCAGATCAGAGGGGGCGCCGAAGGGGGTATCGATCTGGAGTTCCTCCACATCGCTGAGCCCCTCCATGGCATAGAGCCCACTGCCCCCTAGAACTCCGATCAGGGCGGTGGGCAGGTCGGAAATGGTGGGGGCGACAGTGGTCATGGCTTTGTGCCAAGGTTCAAGCCATCCACTTTGCCCCTGCAGCGATGACCAAAGCCGTGATGGATACCGACGCCGGCCAGCTGGTGATTGAGCTGTTCGACACCGATGCGCCCAACACGGTGGCCAACTTCGTGAAACTGGTTAATGAGGGCTTCTACGACGGTCTCGCCTTTCACCGGGTAATCAACGGTTTCATGGCCCAGGGCGGCTGCCCCAACACCCGGGAAGGGGCCAAAGGGGCGCCGGGCACCGGGGGACCTGGCTACAAGATCGATTGCGAAATCAACAGCCGTAAGCACCAGGCCGGCAGCCTTTCGATGGCCCACGCCGGCAAGAACACCGGTGGTAGCCAGTTCTTCCTTTGCCACGACGCCCAGCCCCACCTGGATGGCGTGCACACGGTGTTTGGCCAAACCGCCAACACCGAAGTGGTGTTGGCCCTTAAGAACGGTGCCCGCATCAACAAAGTGAGCATCGAGGCCTGATTAGCTCTGGCCACCTAGCAGGTGGCCCAGCTTCTCGGCCTTGGTGCTCAGATAGCCGGCGTTGTGTTCGCCTGGATCCATCACCAGGGGCAGGCGCTCCACCACTTCGAGGCCGTAACCACCGAGGCCAGCAATCTTGCGGGGGTTGTTGGTGATTAGGCGCAGGCGATGCACCCCCAGGTCCGAGAGGATCTGGGCGCCAACGCCGTAATTGCGCAGGTCGGCGCCAAAACCGAGGTGTTCGTTGGCTTCCACGGTGTCTAGGCCGCCATCCTGGAGGCTGTAGGCCTTCAGCTTGTTGATCAGTCCGATCCCGCGCCCCTCCTGGCGCAGGTAAACCAGCACTCCGCAGCCGTGGGCTTCGATCATGGCCAGGGCCGCCTCCAGCTGGGGTCGGCAATCACAGCGCAAAGAGCCAAAGGCATCGCCGGTGAGGCATTCCGAGTGCACCCGCACCATCACCGGCTCCAGGCTGGCGGCTGGATCGCCTTTGATCAGGGCCACATGGTCTTGGTCGTCTAGGGAATTGTGGTAACCAATCGCCTGGAAATGGCCGAACTGGCTGGGAAGTTCGGCCATCGCCTCGCGCACCACAAAGCGTTCGGTGTCGAGCCGATAGCGAATTAGGTCGGCAATGCTGATCAAACAGAGCCCATGGCTTTTGGCATAGGCGGCCAGCTCCGCTAGCCGGGCCATCGAGCCATCCGCGTTCTGGATTTCGCAGATCACCCCCGCCGGATAGAGCCCCGCCAGGCGGGCCAGGTCTATGGCTGCTTCCGTGTGCCCGGCCCGCTTGAGGACGCCGCCATCGCGGGCCCTTAGGGGGAACACATGGCCGGGGCGGCGCAGGTCCCGGGGGCTGGTATGGGGATGCAGGGCCACCTGGATGGTGCGGGCCCGATCCTCCGCCGAGATACCGGTACTCACCCCATGGTCGGGGCCGGCATCGATGCTCACGGTGAAGGCCGTTTGGTTGGGATCGGTGTTGCGATCCACCATCAAGGGCAGATTCAGTTCATCCAGCCGCTGGCCCTCCATGGCCAGGCAGATCAGCCCCCGGGCTTCGGTGGCCATGAAATTGATCTGGTGGGGGGTGGCGAACTGGGCTGCGCAGATCAGGTCGCCTTCGTTTTCCCGGTTTTCGTCGTCTACCACCACCACGCAGGCGCCGTCGCGGATCGCCTCCAGGGCCCGTTCAATCGGGTCGAAGCGGATCTCAGTGCTGGCGGCTACTGCAACCATGATTAGCCATATCTGGTCATCGTTATAGGGCCCAGCCCGGCCTGGGGTCGGTTGCTCTATAAAGTCGGCGCTCCTTCCGCTACCCCATGGCCGGCGCCTCCCCATCTCCCCAGCGGGTTGCCGTGATCGGAGCCTCTGGCTACGGCGGATTACAGATCCTGCGCCTGCTGCAGGATCACCCGGGCTTTGAGGTGAGTTTTCTTGGCGGTGAACGCAGTGCCGGCCGGCGTTGGTCGGAACTAACCCCCTTTCTGCCCCTGGCCAAGGACCTGGTGGTGCAGAGCCCAGACCCGGAGGCGATCGCCGCCGCCGCCGATTTTGCAGTGCTCAGCCTGCCCAATGGTGTTGCCAGCAGCCTGGTGCCTGCCCTGCTGGCAAAGGGGGTGCGGGTGGTGGATCTTTCCGCCGACTATCGCTTTCCCAGCCTGGCCCAATGGGCCGCCACCTACAGCACTGAAGCCCGCCAGCAGAACCGCAACGACGATGCCCTCTGCGCTGAGGCCACCTATGGCCTGGTGGAATGGGCCGGCGATCAGTTGGCCGGCGCCCGCCTGGTGGGGGCCCCCGGTTGTTTCCCTACGGCCAGTTTGCTGGCCTTAATGCCGCTGTTGCAGCAAGGCTTGATCGAGGGCGAGGGCATCGTGATCGATGCGAAAACTGGCGCCTCCGGGGGCGGGCGTGCCGCCAAGGAGCATTTGCTCTTGGCTGAGGCAGCTGAGGGCGTGGCTCCTTATGGGGTGGTGGGCCACCGTCACACCGCCGAAATCGAATTGCTGGCCAGTAGGGCCTCCGGGCGGTCGATCCAGTTGCAGTTCACCCCCCACCTGATGCCGATGGTGCGGGGCCTGCTCGCCACCGTTTACGGCCGCCTGCGGGACCCGGGGCTCACCGCAGAAGACCTCACCACCCTGTTTCAGGTGACCTACCGCGACCATCCCTGCGTGGGGGTGTTGCCCGTGGGCACCTATCCCTCCACCAAATGGGTACGCCAAACGAACCGGGCCCTGATCTCAGTGGCCGTTGATAAGCGCACCAGCCAGGTGGTGGTGATGAGTGCGATCGACAACCTGCTCAAGGGCCAGGCGGGCCAGGCGGTGCAGTGCCTCAATGTGATGACTGGTCAGCCCCAGGAAACCGGCCTGCCCCTGGTGCCCTTCTACCCCTGATTCCTGGGGCGCAGTTGCTGGGCCCGGGCAAGTACCACCTCCGGCAGGATTCGGTGTTCCTGCTGCTGGATTCGTGCCGCCAGGCTGGCGTGGTCGTCATTGGCCAGGATCGGCACCGGGGCCTGGGCCAAAATCGGCCCCGCATCCACCGCCTCCACTACCTCATGGACGGTGCAGCCGCTTTCAGTGGCCCCCGCCGCCAGGGCCTGGCCAATGGCATCGGCGCCCCGGAAGCTGGGCAGCAGGCTGGGGTGAATGTTGATCAGCCGGCCTGGGTAGGCCTGGATCAAGACACTGGTCACAATTCGCATCCAACCGGCCATCACCACCAACTCGATGGCGGCGTTGGTCAAGGCGGCCACGATTGCCCCATCGAGGGCCTCGCGGCTGGGCTGCTGGCGGTGGTCCAGCAGGATCCAGGGCACCCCAAGCCGTTGGGCCCGCTCAATTGCCCCACAGCCGGGCTTATTCACAATCAAAAGTTCCACCTGGGCCAGGGGCGGCTGTTCCCCGCGGCAGCGCTGCACCAGGGCCTCGAAGTTGCTTCCTGAACCGGAAGCCAACACGCCCAGCCGCACGGGCCTTCCCCAGCCCTTGCCGGCATCGCTAGGGTCAGGCGTCGCTGGCAGTGCTGCGTGTTTCATCTTGCGATCCTGGCCCCGGGGCAGGGCCTGGGCAACTGGCAGCACTGGATTGATCCTTGACAGCCTCCCTGCGTTATTGCCTTGACCTGCGGGAGCCCCACAGCCACCGGCTGACGGTGGCCATCACCCATAGGCCGCTGCGGCCCTTGCTGCGGCTGCAGCTGCCCGCCTGGACCCCCGGCTCCTACCTGGAGCGGGATTACGGGCGCCATCTCGAAGGGCTTGGGGCCAGCCAGGGGGGGAAACGGCTGGAGCTGCGCCGCCTCGATCGCCACAGCTGGCAGCTGGCGGTTACCCCTGGGGAGGAATTGCTGATCAGCTACGGGCTGATCGCCGTGGAGGCCACGGTGCGCACCAATTGGCTGGATGGCAACGGCGGTTTCCTCACCGCTGCCGCCTGGGCCCTACAGCTGGAGGGCTGCCGCTGGGAACCCCATCGCCTCGAGCTGTTGTTGCCCCAGGGCTGGCAGGTGGCCACAGCCCTTACCGCTGATGGCCAGGGCTGGCTGGCCCACGACTACGACGAGTTGATTGATGCACCGATCAGCCTCGGGGCGCTGCAGAGCCTCGCCTTTGCCGTGGGCGGGGTGCCGCACCAATGGGTTTGGCAAGGCCTGCCACAGCCAGCCCCCCTGGACCGCTGGCAGCAAGACCTGCCCCGGCTCTGTGCCGCCGCCTGTGGGCTGATGGGGGTTGAACGGCCGGCGGCCGACAACTACCTGTTTATGACCCGTTTCTGCGGGGAGGGCTATGGGGGCCTGGAGCACAACGATTGCTCTGCCTTGATTTTTAGTCGGCGGGAACTAGCTAGCCCCGCCGGTTACCGCCGCCTGCTGCAACTGGTGGCCCATGAATACCTGCACCAGTGGAATGTGCGGCGCCTGCGGCCCCGGGAGTTGAGCCCCTACAGCTATGGCGGGGCAGTGATCGTGCCCACTCTCTGGTTTGCCGAAGGGGTCACCAGTTATTTCGACAGCCTGGTGGTTTATCGGGCTGGCCTCTGCAGCGAAGCCGAACTGCTGGCGGAGTGGGCCGAACAGATCACGCGCTATCGCAACACCCCCGGCCGCTGGGTGCAGAGTTTGCGGGAAAGCAGTGAAGAAGCCTGGGTAAAGCTCTATCGCCGTGATGCCCATAGCGATAACCAGCAAGTTAGCTACTACCTAAAAGGCCAATTGGTAGCCATGCTGATCGACCTGCAGCTGCGGGCGGCTGGTGGCAGCCTCGAACTGCTCCTGCAGGAGTTGTGGCGCAATTTCGGCAGGGGCGGCAGGGGGTATAGCAGTGAAGATCTGATCGAAGCCATCGGCCGCTGGGATCCGCAGCTGGCCCAGCATTGCGAAGCTTGGCTTGGCAGTACAGGGGAGCTGCCGCTTGATAGCTATCTGCAAACCGTTGGACTACTGCTCACCGCCCAAGCCAACGACAATGCCAACACTGGGCTCCAGCTTGAACTTGTCGGCCGGGAGCTGCGGGTGCGACGGGTGGAGCGCGCTAGTCCAGCGGAGCTGGCGGGGCTGGCCCCCAGCGATGAGTTGTTGGCCCTTGATGGTGAGCGTCTCTATAGCGCTGAGCAACTGGAGCAGGGGCTGCGGCCCCTGGGGGAACACCAGCTGCTGTTCTGCAGGGATGGGTTGGTGCACACCTCTGTGCTCAGGCCCACGGCCCCCCAGCCGCGCCAGTGGCAATTGATTGCCGATCCGAATGCCCCGGCGGCGCCGCTGCTGCTGCGGAGCCAATGGTTAGGGACGCCCCAGGCCTGACGCCCATGCGCTTGAACAGCCCTAGGCGGTGGCTGCTTGTGGGAGCCCTTGGCGCGGGTCTTTGTTTGGCCCTGGCGACGCTGTTGAGCCATCAGCAGCCCACCAGGGGCCCGCAGGAAGAAACAGCGCTTACCCCGGCGCCCCCAGCCCAGCCCCGCTGGCATTCGCCGCTGCTTAACAATTGTCCAGTGGTGGATAAACGCCTCGGCGATCACCTGGTCAAGCTGGGGCTGCAGGTACGGCGGATCCAGGCGGATCCCAGCAATTATTCCCTGCGCCTGAGCAAAGATGCCTTCGGCCAGGCCCTTGATCCCACCCCTGCGGTGATAGTGATCCATGAAACTGTCTACAGCCTTGGCTCGGCGATTAATACCTTCACCACCCCCCACCCCGCCGATGAAGATCAGGTGAGTTATCACAGCTTGGTGGGGCGTCAGGGGGAGATCATTCAAGTGGTTGATCCCACTAAACGGGCCTTCGGTGCTGGGTTTTCAGCCTTTGAGGGGCGCTGGGTGTTTACCAACAAGAGGCTTGCTGGATCGCTCAATAATTTCGGCCTGCATGTGAGCCTTGAAACCCCAGAAGACGGCAGTGACGCGGAGTTAAAGCACAGCGGCTACAGCCCTGCCCAATACGACGCCCTCAGCCGGGTGTTGGCCGACTGGATGCTCCGATACAAGATCAAACCCGAGGCGATCACCACCCACCGCCATGTGGATCTGGGCGGCGCCAGGGCCGATCCGCGCAGCTTCAATTGGCGCGAACTTCAGAAACGACTCACGGCCCTCGGTTTGGCCTGTTGACCGCAGCTGGAACTGTTGATCAGCAGCTCAAATTAGTGGGGCCGACTGGGCTTCTTGGCGGCCGAAGAGCAGGCCGTGCAGGGCGGGGTCCTGCATGTAGGTGAGGATCCGATTCGGGTAGTCGAGTTTGCCGTTGTGCAGGTAGGCAAGGGTGGCAATCAGGTGGGCATCCCTGGGGCTAGTACTGGCTTCCAGCTGCTGCTGGCTTGGCACCCCCAGGGCGCGGCTGATCCGGGCCATCTTGCCGGCCAGCAGGGCAACGTTGCGCTCTGGATCCAGTAGTTGCTGGCGGGCGGCCTCCAGTTGTTTTTGGCTGGGATGCCGGGGCAGCAGATGCTGATGCATCAGCTCCTCCACCCCCAGCTGGGCCGGCCCATGGGTTTGAAACAGGCCGGAACGCATGGCCAGTTCAGAATCTTCCCCAGGTTTTGCATGCTGCAGTTCGTCGTAGAGCACGGCGGTTAGCAGCATCGGATTGACCTGAAAACGCTTTGCCTCCTGTCGCACCGCTGGCATCAGCGCCTCCAGCCGTTGAAGGGTGTGGCTGCGCAGGGGGGCCCAGTGGTCAAGGCCGGCGGTGAACAGCTGGGCCAGGGGGGTTTGGGGGCCATGGACGCCAAACCGTTTCTGCAGTTCCTGCAATTCCGCCACTTCAAAATCGGCCGGGTTTGGCCGCTGGCCTTCCGCCACCAGGGGCTCGTCGGCGCTCAATTGGACCAGGGCCAGGGGCTGAGCGGCGGCCAGGCCATCGGCCTGGGGTCGCAACGGTGCCCCGGCCAGCCCCAGCAGGCAAGCGGCCAGGCTCAGCCCCCCAAGGGAAATTCTGCGATGGCAGGCCGAGAAGCCGATAGGTCTGAAATGCTCTTACCAGCAGATTTTAGGACGGATTCGCTTGCTTCACAGTCCCCCACAAAATGTGGGAATCCGAAATCAGTGGCGCGGCTTAACCCCTACCAGCAATGCTGCCTAGGTGGCCCAGTGGCTAAAGCTGGGTTTCCCAATCAGCACCATGAGCATGGCGAATACCATCCCCGACCTCAATCCAGCTAATGCCAGTGCCCAATGGCAGCGTTTTTGCCAGCTGCTCTGGCACCACGAGCCCCTAGGCCTTTGGCTGGATGTGAGCCGGATGGCCCTCAGCCAGCAGCAATTGGAGGATCTTCAGGAACCCTTTCAGCGGGCCTTCGCGGCGATGGAGGCCCTCGAACAGGGGGCGATCGCCAATCTGGATGAGCAGCGCCAGGTGGGCCACTACTGGCTCCGGAATGCGGCCCTGGCCCCAGACCGGGAGGTGGCCGCCCAGATCAGCTCCGAACTGCGCCGCATTCAAGAATTTGCGGCCCAGGTGCTTACGGGCAGCTTGACCCTGCCCTCTGGCCAAGCCTTCAGCGATGTGCTTTGGATTGGCATCGGCGGTTCTGGGCTGGGGCCGGTGCTGATCGTGAGGGCCCTTCAGGAAAATCAGCAGGGCCTGCCCTTCCACTTCCTAGACAACGTCGATCCAGATGGCATGAGCCGTTTGTTTGATCGCCTGGCCGACAGGTTGCCCACAACGCTGGTGGTGGTGGTGAGCAAATCCGGCGGCACCCCTGAGCCCCACATCGGCATGGTCCAGGCCCGCGCCCGCCTGGAGCAACTCGGCGGTAATTGGAGCCGCCAGGCGGTGGCGATCACCATGGCCGGCAGCAAGTTGGACCAGGAGGCTGAGGCGGAGGACTGGTTGGAGCGATTTGACCTGTTCGATTGGGTGGGGGGTCGCACCTCGATCACCAGTGCCGTTGGTTTGTTGCCGGCCGCCCTGGCTGGCATCGATGCGGAGGCCTTCCTGCACGGGGCAGCGCTGATGGACAGCGCCACCCGAGGGAAAGAACTGCTGGCTAACCCCGCCGCCCTAATGGCTGCTGCTTGGTATGGGGCCGGCGATGGCGTGGGCCGTCGCGACATGGTGATACTTCCCTATCGCGATCGCCTGGAGCTGTTTAGCCGTTATCTACAACAGCTGGTGATGGAATCCCTTGGTAAGCGGCTGGATCGCCAGGGCAATGTGGTGCATCAGGGGATTGCCGTATATGGCAACAAGGGCTCCACTGATCAACATGCCTATGTGCAGCAGTTACGCGATGGGGTGGATAACTTCTTTGCCACATTTATTGAGGTGCTAGAGGATCCCACTGATATTCTAGAGCTGGAGAATAGCCTGCCCGGTGATTTCCTTGACGGTTTTCTGCAAGGTACAAGGGCCGCCCTTAGCGAGGGTGGACGCCAGAGCATCACCATCAGCCTACGTAAATTTGATGCCACGGCCCTTGGCGCCCTGGTGGCCCTGTTTGAGCGGGCGGTGGGTTTCTATGCTGAATTAATTGATATAAATGCCTACCACCAACCCGGGGTGGAGGCTGGCAAGCAGGCGGCGGCTGAAATCCTCGATTTGCAGAAACAACTAGAAGCTTTGCTCCAGGACGGAAAGGGGCGCAGTGTTGAGCAGATCAGCCAGGAGTTGGGAGCTAGCACCAGCCCTGAGGTTGTTTTCTTTATCCTGCGCCATCTCTCTGGTAATGCCCGGGGCCTGCAGGCCACGGGCAATTGGGCAGATCCGCTAAGCCTGCTGTTTCAGAAGATTTAAGCAATAACTATGGATTTGCCCGCCCCAACAACAAAAAGGATGAAACACAGTGTTCAGTCTTATATAGAAGAGATACCCAGTTGGGATGATGGTTCAACCCTGGCCAGTGCCCCCCTCTCCAGCATGCAATGGTTGGTATGGAGCCTGGCCACCGCAGGCAAATTTTTCGAAGGTTTGATTGTGTTTATGGGCGGTATCGCCCTGCCTTTGGTGGCCGAGGAGTTTTCAATTGATCCAACCCAGAAGGGGCTCATCACGGCGGCCACCCTGGCGGGCATTCTGGTGGGGGCGCTGTTGTTGGGGGGGCTGGCCGATCGCTTCGGTCGTAAGCCGGTATTTATTGGCGAGATGGTGCTGTTGTTGTTGGGCCTGTTGGGGGCAGCCACAAGCCCAAACACCACAGCCCTGATCCTTTGGTTATTCGTGATGGGGCTGGCCTTGGGGGCTGATTACCCCACGGCCCACCTGGTGATTTCCGAGAGCATCCCAGCGGCTATCCGTGGTCGCCTGGTGTTGGGAGCTTTTAGCTTTCAGGCCCTGGGGGCGGTGATCGGTACGGCTATTTGCGCTGTGATGCTGAGCAGCCATCCTGAACTCAGCACCTGGCGATTGTTCTATATCCTGCCGGTAATTCCGGTGGCATTTGTGATCTGGGGCAGGTTATTTCTACCGGAAAGCAGCCATTGGCTGGTGAGCAAGGGGCACATTGATAAGGCTGAAAAGCATCTGCGCAAATTATTGAATCGCAAGGATATTCAGCTGCTGCAGTTGGAAACAGCGGAGGAGGGGGCCCTGCCCAGGCGTTCCGCCGATTGGAGTCGATTGTTCCAAGGCAAACAACTGCGTTCTACGATTCTTGCCTCACTCCCCTGGTTTCTACAGGATATTTCCACCTACGGCATTGGCATCTTCACCCCTGTGATTATTGCTGCCGCCTTCGGGGCTGAATCCCATAAACACACGGTGGCAGGGATCATCCACAACGATTTGCTGGGCGCCAGGGGAACAGCCCTAGTGGATATTGGCTTCCTGGTGGGCATTGCCTTTGCGATCTGGCTGTCGGACCGGCTCGGACGCATGCCTTTGCAAATTTTCGGCTTCATTGGTTGTGCCTTTGGTTTGCTGATTGCAGCGGCAGGAAGCCTGGGCAACAGCAACAATCTGCCGGTGATTGTTGTGGGATTTTTCCTGTTTCAGTTCATGACAAACCTTGGGCCCAATTCCCAGACCTATCTGATTGCCGGTGAGGTATTTCCCACCAAGGTGCGGGGCATCGGTGCGGGTTTCGCCGCCGCCTGTGGCAAGGTGGGCGCCGTGCTCACCGCCTTTCTTTTCCCCTCGCTACTGCAAACCCTCGGCACCGATCGTTTATTGCCGCTACTGGCCCTCATTTCCCTGCTCGGGGCTTTGATCACCTGGTTGTACCGGGTGGAAACCAAGGGGATGGACCTGGAAGCGCTTTAAAGGCCCCTGGATCTTTGCTTTCAGTTCAGACCCGCTCGGCGTTAGTTTTGAGCAGCTTTGAAGCTTTTGAATGCGCCGTTACCAGTTGCTGCTTCTGCTCCTGCTAGGGGCAACTCCGGCCCTGGCGGAACCATCCCTACGGGTGGGGGTTGTTGATGGGGGTGCCCCCTGCAATTTCCAGGTGAGTGGCGCCTGGAAGGGGCTGGCGGTGGATCTTTGGAGGGCTGTTGCCAACCGTGAGCGTCTGGCCTATGAGCTCGTGCCGATGGCCACCACGAGGGATCAGCTGGCAGCGGTGGAAAATGCTGAAGTGGACGTAGCTATTGGTTGTTTGTCGATGACACCCACGCGTCTTGATCGTTATCGCTTTAGCCAAACTTACCAGGAATCGGGACAGGCGGTGATGCTGCAACGTCATCCCCTTGAATTGGGCCGCTCAATGTTGCTCTCCCTGTTCAGTCCTGATCTGTTTGCTTTGTTGTTGGGTTTTCTGGCGATTTTTATTGTTATGGCCCTAGGGGTCTGGCAAACAGATGCCTGGGGTAATAAGAATGAAACTTTAAATAATGGTCGGATACGCAGTTTTGCCAAGGTGTTTCAGATCCTGGCCACTGGTCCCGGTACTAACACGATTGTGGATTCAGTGGGGGGCAACAGTCTGGTGGTGCTCAGTTATCTGTTGCGGGCACTTATGGCATCTTTTCTGGTTAGCTATGTGACCGTAAATGTGGTTCGCAATCCAGCAAATCGCCTAGATGGAAACATGCGTTCCCTTGTTGATCTTCAGAATCAAAAGGTAGCCGTAAGAGTAGGCACTGCTAGCCAAGGCATACTTCAGGAGGTCATGAGAACTAATCCTGCCCTGTCGATTAAGATAGTCCCGATGAATCGCATTGACCAAGCTCCCTTTATGCTGGAATCGGGCCGCGCTAGTGCCGTGCTCGCAGATGAACAGCAACTGCTTTATCTGATGAAGAATTTAAAGGAAAAGAAGTTTCACATTGTCTTGAATAATCTCTATCCAGACTATCAGGGTTTTATCTTTGCCAAGGGCCTTGAGCCAGCTATTGCTGGCCAGATAAATAGAGGAATTGTCGAAGTAAGGCGCTCGGGTCTGCTGCAGGAGATCAAGAATTCCCTGGGCATGGAGAATCTACAATAAGCTTGATAGTTGTAAGATTTTGTGCTGCAAGTTGGATTGTTTAAGGCTTCTTTTCCGGAAGTGGTGGCTTGCGTAGGCCATCGCCCAGAAACAACCAGCTGCCTTGGAGCTGAATTAATAATTGATTTAAATTACGCGCTGTGCTATCAAGCTCATGGATTGTATTCAGTAGATCTGGTCGCAGCTCGTTGAAGGTTTGCTGGGCGGCATTGGCGGCGTTGGTTGTGCTGCCGGCGGTGTGTCGAACAGCCGTACTGGTCTGCTCAATATTGCCCAGGGTTGAACGCAATACAGGGCCTGTGCTTCGCACTTCCTGGCCCACTTGTTTGCTCATCTGGCCCGCCTGGCTGAGGTTGCTACGCAAGCTTTGTAGGGTGTTTGGCACATCTTTCTGGGCTAATTGGGTGGTGCCAAGCAAGGTGCGGTTCAATTCCTGCCTAGTGCCTTGGAGATCATTCAGAAAACTCTGCAAACTGATGGCTGCTTCGAAGGGCAGTCGCTGGGGCAGGGGCCTTGAACTTGTTTGGCCCCCTGGGGCGGGGTCAGGCTTAAGCACCACAAAAGCGTCACCCAGCAGGGTGACACTGCCGGTGCTAACTGTGGAGCGGGGGCCTAGGTAGCGGCGGTAGGGCTCGCCGATGCGCAATTCCACCTCCACTGAAGCATCAGGCTGAAGTTTGATCTGCTGCACCTGGCCCACCCGTATGCCAGAGAGGTGCACATCCATGCCCCGTTTGAGGCCTAGGGCAGAGGGGGCTCGAAAATAAACAGGAAAGCGAGCTTCTCCCCAGCTCTGCTGGCGGCCGATGGCCACAAGAAAAAGGCCTAGCACCAGCAAGCCACTGCCGATGAAAAGTAGCGAGGGGGTGCGAAATTCAGAGCTATAGGCAGAGGCAGTTGGTTTCATCGCTCTAGCAGGGCCCCTGGGGCAATGCTTGTCCATTGATTGCCGCTCGGCAACGGTTGCTCAGCATCAGCCACCACGATCCAGGCGGCGCCATTGAGTTGAGCCATGGTTTGCTGCCAGGGCTGTTGCTGCTGTTGCTGAGCCCGGGCAAACCAGTCGGCATCGAAAATCAGCAAATGGGGCTCCAGTATTAGGGCGCGGATGAGGATGCCCGCTTGGGCCTCCAGGGGCGTTAGATCCCTGGAACGACTCTGGAGCAGTTCGCTGGCCCTGTCGCTGTTATAACCAAGGCATTGCAACAGTTCTCGGGCCCGATGGGCCACACTGCCCAGGCGCCGCGGCAGCCGCCAGCCAATCGGCAGCCAGATGTTCTCCGCCAGGGAGAGATGACTCACCAGCGCCCCCTTGAGGCTAAGTAAGCCGTAGCTGAGCTGTTCAGCGTTGGCATGGGCACAGAGTTGATCAATCACACTTTCCTTCTCCACCAGGTTCTGGCCCCGGTAAAGCCAACGGGACCCCTGGGGTAACTGTTGCAAGGGCAGCAGTTTCACAGGCTGGTGAGCGTGATCGGCTGGATCAAGGTGGAGCTCAGTAAATCAAGCAGCAACACCGCCACCAGCGCCTGCAGCACCCCTTCCGACACCAGGGATGGCAAGGAAAGACCCTGATCACGGTCATTTAACTCGGCGCGGCTGCCCCACCAGCAGGTGATCAGCGAGGCCACCGCCCCACAGAGCCCGGCCCGCAACAGGGCCAAAACCATATCGATGCCATTTATCTGGGAAAACAACAAGTCCAGCTCGCCGAGCACATCAAAATTCGGGGAGCTCACCACACTGATAATTACGCCGGTGGCCAGCCAATAACAGAGCAGCAACATGCAAGACAGGCTGCCGGCAACGGTGCAGGGCAGCACGTAAATGCCAAAGGGGTTAATGCCCTGGCGCCGTAGACCGCGCCACTCACCCTTGCCTGCCATCTCGCCAACCGATACAGCAATGGCCGCCCCTGAGCGGGCGATGAAAACCACGGGCACCAGCAGCGGACCCAGCACCCGCACCGAGACCAGCCATTGCAGGTGCACTGAATAGGCACTGCGCAAGCCGAGGGAATCGGTCATCAGTCGCACTTCGCCGGCGGCCAGGGCCGCCGCCATCAGCACCACCAAGCCAACCGATCGCACCCCATCTAGGTAGAGCAAGCGAAAGAACTCCCGCAGGGCCGGCAGTCGCGGCATCAATTTGAAGAGTGGGGCAGCCATGGCCAGCGCTAAAGGGGAACGCCGTGGAGGCTTTCCAGCTCAATGATTCCGGCTGGGTAGTCGTTGGCACTGAGCCCCGGCGCTGGCAGCACAAAAACAACACAACCAGCCCCAAGGGCTGCCTCGGCCCCGGCCTGGGAATCTTCAAAAGCCCAGCAGCTGCTGGCGCTAAGGCCCAGCCGCCGGGCCGCCTCCAGAAAAATATCTGGGGCCGGCTTGCCCAGCCGCACGTTGGGATCATCGCCAAAAACCCGCACCTCAATCGCCTTGAGCCAGGGGTGGGGGCCGGTTTTAAGGCTCACCGCCTCCTGGCCGCTGCTGGTGGCTAGGGCCATCGGGATGCCGAGCCCCTGGATTCGAGCCACCAGGGCTTCGGCCCCCGGCATCGGTTTTGCATGGATCACCTTCGCCCGGGCCAGGGGTTGTTGCAGCGCTAGCAACTCCTCGACCGTGGCTTGAATTCCAAGCCGTTCGATCACCTGGCGGGCATTGTCAAAGCGATTGCGGCCCCGCAGTTCCAGCAAGAAACCAACTGGCAGCTGGGCACCGAAGTGCTGGATCGTTTGCTCCCAGGCCTGGCCATGCAGGGGTTCGGTATCCAACAACAGGCCGTCAAGGTCAAACAAACACCCGGCGGGCCGTTCCAATGCCTGCACTATTGGGAAAGCCGGTGCTGTCATTCTCCACCGCCTTCGGCAGCCTGGCCATCGCCTTCGGCAGCCTGGCCATCGCTTCCGGTTCAGGATCCGGGCCCGGTACCGTTAAACAAAGCGTGTCATCCCTGTTCTCTGGCCAGCTTTGCTGCTTTTAATGCCGGATTGGATGTTCCCCCCTTAATCACCATGAGCGACGCCACGATCGAATCGGTGCTGCACGAATCGCGGCTGTTTGCCCCCCCAGAAGCCCTGGCTGCGACAGCGCGCATCGGCTCGATGGCGGCCTATCAGGCCCTGGCGGACCAGGCAGAGGCCGATCCCGACCGTTTTTGGGGCGATCAGGCCCGGGAGCATTTGCATTGGTTTGAGCCCTTTCATACGGTGCTCAACTGGAGTGATCCGCCCTTTGCCCGTTGGTTTGAGGGGGGCACAACCAATCTTTCCTATAACTGCCTTGATCGCCATCTCGAGGGCCCCAGGGCCAATAAAACGGCGCTGATCTGGGAGGGGGAACCCGGAGACGGGGGCAGCTACACCTACAGGGAGCTCCACAGCGAGGTCTGCAAGGCCGCCAATGCCCTTAAGGCCCTCGGCATTAGCAAGGGCGACCTGGTGGCGCTCTATATGCCGATGGTGCCGGAGGCGGCGATCGCGATGCTGGCCTGTGCCCGCATCGGCGCGCCCCACTCGGTGGTGTTTGGTGGATTTTCGGCCGAAGCCCTGCGCGATCGCCTGATCGACGGCGCCGTCAAGTTAGTGATCACCGCCGATGGCGGCTTCCGCAAAGACAAGGCCGTGGCCCTAAAGCCCGCCGTTGATCAAGCCCTGGCGGAGGGTTGTCCCACGGTGCAGCAGGTGCTGGTGGTGCAGCGCACCAAGCAGCCAACGGCCATGGAGCCAGGCCGGGACCATTGGTGGCATGAGCTGGTGGCTGGCCAGAGCAGCGACTGCCCGGCGGAACCGATGCAGAGCGAAGACCGCTTGTTTGTGCTCTACACCTCCGGTTCCACCGGCAAACCCAAGGGGGTGGTGCACACCACCGCCGGTTACAACCTCTGGGCTCACCTCACCTTCCAGTGGATTTTCGACATTCGCGAGGACGACATCCACTGGTGCACCGCCGATGTGGGCTGGATCACTGGCCACAGTTACATCGTCTATGGACCGCTATCTAATGGCGCCACCACAGTGATGTATGAGGGGGCGCCCCGCCCGGCCAAGCCTGGGGCCTTCTGGGAGGTGATTGAAAAGCACAAGGTCTCGATTTTCTATACAGCGCCCACAGCAATCCGTGCCTTCATGAAGAACGGCCGTGAGGTGCCTGATCAATACAACATGAGCTCCCTGCGGATCCTCGGCACCGTGGGAGAACCGATCAATCCGGAGGCCTGGATGTGGTATCGCGATGTGATCGGCGGTAATCGCTGTCCGGTGGTTGATACCTGGTGGCAAACGGAAACCGGGGGGGTGATGATCAGCCCCCTGCCAGGCGCTACCCCCACCAAGCCCGGCTCCGCCACCTTGCCCTTACCCGGCATTGCCGCCGACGTGGTTGATATCGATGGCAGCAGTGTTGGCGTTGATGAGGGTGGTTATCTAGCCATCCGCCGCCCTTGGCCTGGGATGTTGCGCACGGTGCACGGTGATCCCGAACGCTTCCTTTCGAGCTATTGGCAACACATCCGCCCCGCCGACGGCAGTTACATCTACTTCGCCGGTGACGGCGCCCGCCGCGACAAAGATGGCTACTTCTGGGTGATGGGCCGGGTTGATGATGTGATCAATGTCTCCGGCCACCGGCTGGGCACGATGGAAATTGAATCAGCCCTGGTGAGCCATCCCGCCGTGGCAGAGGCCGCAGTAGTGGGGCGCCCCGATGAACTCAAGGGGGAGGGGATTGTGGCTTTTGTGATCCTGCAGGGGGATTGCCACGGCGATGCTGAGCTGGTTAAGAGCCTGCGTCAACACGTGGGGGTGGAGATCGGCCCGATCGCCCGCCCCGATGAGATCCGCTTCAGTGATGCCCTGCCTAAAACCCGCAGTGGCAAGATCATGCGCCGGATCCTGCGGGCCCTGGCGGCGGGTGAAAAGGTGAGCGGCGACACCAGCACCCTCGAAGACCTCTCGGTACTAGACAAACTGAGGTCTGAAGCTTGACCCCCTGATGGGCTCCACCGCCAACATCTGGCATGCCCTGGCCCTAGAGCAGCTGCCCGCCGACCTGTTGGGGGATCCCAGCCAGGGGGTTGGCCAGCAGGTGCGGGAGCAGCGACAGCAGCGCTATGGCTTGAACCGATTGCCCAGCAAGGGGGGGCGCAGCAACCTGCGCATCCTGCTGGATCAATTCGTCAATGTGATGTTGCTGCTCTTGATCGCCGTGGCGGTGGTGTCGGCGCTGCTGGACCTACAGGCGAAGCAGTTCCCTAAGGATGCAGTGGCGATCGGCGTGATCGTGTTGCTGAATGCCTTGCTGGGTTACTTCCAGGAGAGTCGGGCCGAATCGGCCCTGGCGGCGCTCCAGGCCCTGGCGATGCCGATGGTGCGGGTGCGCATTGCTGCTGAGATCCAGAGCCTGCCCGCCGAACAGTTGGTGCCGGGTGACGTGGTGTTGCTGGAGGCGGGTGATCGGGTGCCGGCGGATTTGCGCCTACTGGAGGCGGCGCGGCTGGCGGTGCAGGAGTCGGCCCTCACCGGTGAATCCCTGGCGGTGCTTAAGGATGCCAAGGCAGTGCTTAGTGCTGATACGGGCCTGGCGGAGCGCTTGAACTGCCTCTACCAGGGCACCGAAGTGGTGAACGGTCGTTGTTTGGCCCTGGTGGTAGCCACTGGCGGAGCCACGGAGTTGGGTCGGATAGCCAGCCTGTTGGAACAAAGCGAGCAGGGGCCTACGCCGCTGCAGGAGCGCCTTGATCAGTTGGCCAAGGTGTTGGTGGGCTCTGCCCTCGCCCTGGTGGCCTTGGTGGTGGCGCTGGGGGCCCTGGCGGGCCATCCGGTGGCGGAACTGCTGGAGATTTCCCTGAGCATGGCCGTGGCCATCGTTCCCGAGGGTTTGCCGGCGGTTATCACCGTTTGCCTAGCGGTGGGCACCGTGCGCATGGCCCAGCGCCATGCCTTGATCCGGCGCTTGCCGGCGGTGGAAACCCTGGGCTCTGTGACCACGATCTGCAGTGACAAAACCGGCACCCTCACCGCCAATGCAATGACGGTGCAATTGATCGAACCCGCCGATGGGGCAGCCCTTGGCCAAGGCCAGTGGCATCCCCTGCTGCGCTGTGCGGTGTTGTGCAACGACAGCGTTGTGCCGGAACGCCAGGGGGATGCCGCCGCCCAGGGGGACCCCACGGAAACGGCCCTGCTCACCGCCAGCCTTGGCCAGGCTTTATCCCCCCGCCAGGAACGGCTGCGTTGGTTGAGGCCACTGGAGTTGCCATTTAGCTCTGAACGGCAACGGATGGCGGTGGTGGTTAGCGCCTTGAATCCATTCGATATCCCTGGGCAGACGCCACTGCTGTTGATGAAGGGATCACCCGAACGGGTGCTGGAGCACTGCCAAAGCATCAGCACCGCCGCTGGACCCCGCAGCATTACCCCAGGGGACCGCGCCGATTTGGAGGAGCATTTTCAAGTTCTGGCAAGTCAGGGACTAAGGCTGCTCGGTTTTGCCGAACGGCCCTGGCTACAGCCAGTTGATCAAGCCGCCCCTCAAGTCCTAGAGGAAGCCGATGAGCAGGGGCTCTGCTGGCTTGGGCTGATCGGCTCGATTGACCCCCCCCGCCCGGAGGCAATTGCAGCTATTAGCCGCTGCCGCTCCGCTGGCATCCGCACGCTGATGATCACCGGCGATCACCCCCGCACGGCCCTGGCGATCGCCAAGCAGGTGGGTTTGATCGATGCCGACGCTGATGGAAGCGTTGATGGAGCTGATCTAGTCGTTACTGGCCGGGAACTGGAGCAGCTTTCTGATCATCAGCTGGAACTGGTGGTGGCCAGCACCAATGTGTTTGCCAGGGTATTGCCGGAGCAGAAACTCGATCTGGTGCGCGCCCTGCAGCGGCGCCATCAGGTGGTAGCGATGACTGGCGATGGCGTGAATGACGCCCCTGCCCTTCGCCAGAGCGACATCGGTGTGGCGATGGGCATCACTGGCACCGACGTGAGCCGCGGGGCGGCAGACATGGTGTTACTGGATGACAACTTCGCCACAATTGTTTCGGCTGTGCAAGAGGGGCGACTTGTTTACGAAAACGTGCGCCGCTTTATCCGCTACATCCTCGGCAGCAATGTGGGCGAACTGATCACGATTGCAGCGGCCCCTCTGCTCGGTTTACCGGTGCCGCTGAGTCCGATGCAGATCCTCTGGATGAACCTCGTAACCGACGGCCTGCCAGCCCTTGCCCTCGCCGTAGAACAGTCGGACGACAACTTGATGCTGCGCAAGCCAGCGGGCCGCAACGAGACGATCTTTGCCAGGGGCCTGGGCCGCTACATCCTCGAGGTGGGCTTTGTGTTTGCGGCTATTGCCATTCTTTTGATGGCCCTGGTGGTGCGTCATCCGCTCAGCGATGGCAACCTCAACCTTGATCCCAACCGTTGGAAAACGATTGTGTTCACCACCCTCTGCATCGCCCAGATGGGCCATGCCCTCTCGGCCCGTTCCGAGCGGCCTTTGCTGCAGGTGCCGCTGTTTAGCAACCCTTGGTTGATCATGTCTGTGGTTGTAACCAGCCTGTTGCAGCTGGCCCTGATCTATGTGCCAGTGCTGCAGCGCTTTTTTGGCACCTATCCAATCAGCCTGGCGGAGTTGGGTTTATGCCTGGCCTTCTCGCTGCTGCTGTTGCTTTATCTGGAGCTGCGCAAGCTATTCAAACGCTCCCACCATTGAGTAATTGCTGAGGCGAGCCGCTCCAATTGCCGTTGCCGCCCCCCATCCCCAAGGCCGCCAAGGAATTGTTGACGCAGGCCGGCACTGGCTGGGGTGAGGTGATCACCGGCTAATTCCAGCCATTGGCTGCCGTCCTGGGGGCGCCGTTGTAACGCCTCAAACAGTTGGGCGCTCTGGTCGAGCTCATCACTGCGAAAACGAATCACCAGGTTATGGGGGGGGCCGTAGCTGGTTTCGATCAGCCGCAGGGCCTCCGCCGGGGAGGGGCTGAACTCTGTGGTTACCCCTAGGCGGGGAGCCAGCTCGCCGAGCAGGGGGATCGAGCGGCCGGCGGCGAAATTGTTGAAACTGATCAGCCCACAGCCGCCACAGCCGCGGCCCTGGTCGGGGGCCAGCAGCTGCAATTTGCAGCCCATGCTGTGGCCCAGCCGCAGGGTGGGCAATCGGATTCCTGGGCCTTGGCGTTCCTGCTGACGCCGAAAGGCGCGCCAGGCCTGCACCGCCAGCAGCTGGTGGTCAAAGCCTGGTACAAACGGCCAGGCCTGCACCGCCCAACCCTGCTGGGCGAGGGCCTCCAACAGCCGCCGATAGCTCAGTTGGGGGCTAGTGCCTAAACCGCTACCACCGATGAACTCAAGCCGACCCTTGGCTTGGGGTGGTTCCAGCAGCCAGAGCTCCCCCACCTGGCGCCAGTTCATCAAGCCTTGAGCTGCTCCAAACATTGGCGGGCCTGGCCCACGTGGGCGCTGGCATCAAGCATGGCGTTGAAAGCAAGCCGCACTTGGCCCTGGCCATCGATCACATAGGTAACTCGCCCGGGCAGAAACAACAGGGCCTTGGCCACACCAAAGGCCTGGCGCAGCTTGTTTCCTTCATCCACCAGCAATGGGAAGGGCAGCTGATGGCGCTCCACAAATTTGCGGTGGCTGGCGGCACCATCGCCACTCACCCCCCACACCTCTGCCCCCAGGGCCTGGAGGCTGGCGTAGTTATCACGAAAGGCACAGGCCTCTGCGGTGCAGCCCGGGGTGTCGTCTTTTGGATAGAAAAACAGCACCAGCGGTTTGCCGTTTAGATCCTCTAGTCCCCTGCTAACGCCGTTTTGATCCTTCAGGCGGAAGGCCGGAGCCTTGTCCCCAACTGCTATGGCCATGGCAGAGGTGATGCTTTCCCAGACCCTAGTCAGAAACAAGCCAAAGCTCGAGCCAAGCTGAGAACATGGCTTGAGTAGCAGTAGGTGGCCATGGCTGAACAGGGGTCGCCTGGCTGGCAACAAACGAGCCTGCTCTCCCTGGTGCCACCCCAGGAGCAGCCCCTAGTACCCCAACGGCTGCTGATCCTGGACACGGAAACCAGCGGTCTCGATCCGGAGCGGCACCAGTGCTTGGAAGTGGGGGCAATCCTGTTTTCGGTGCCCCAGCGGGCCGTGCTGGCCCAGCTCTCCTTCCTGATTCCAGCTGCCAGTAACGCCGCTGAAGCACTCAACGGCATTGCCCCTGCCGCCACCCAGGAACCCCAGCCCTGGCAGCAAAGCCTTGCCCTGCTCGAGGCCTTGGCCTCCCAGGCCCAGCTGCTGGTGGCCCATAACGCCGCCTTTGATCGGGCCTGGTTTGGGCGGGGGGCCCTGCCGAAGCTGCCCCTGCCCTGGCTTTGCAGCATGGAAGACATAAGTTGGCCGGCCCAGCGGCAGTTGCGGCCCCGGCCCTCGGTGCGAGACCTGGCCCTGGCCTATGGCGTGCCTGTGTGGGCGGCCCATCGGGCCCTCACCGATTGCATTTATCTCGCCCAGGTGTTTGAACGCTGCACTGACCTGGAGACCTTGCTGCGCGAAGGGCGCGAACCGCGCCAGCTCTACCGGGCCCAGGTTTCCTTTGAGGAGCGGTATCTGGCCCGGGATGCCGGCTTCAGCTGGAACAACCCTGTGCAGGGGGCCTGGACCCGCAGGCTTAGTGAACGGCAATTGCAGGCCCTTGCCCTGCCCTTTGCCACTAGCCCGGTGGCCAGCTGAGGGGGCGTTGCCCTTTGCCTGGGGTGTGGCCACTGTGGGGCGATGGATCAGCGTCAGTTGCTTGCACTCCAACTGGCCTCCTGGCAACGGGCCCGCACCCTGGCCCGCTTGATCCGGGAGGCGGAGCACCTCTGGCATGTGGATGTGCGCGACCTGCAGCGCCTCGGGGCCCTGGAACTAGACCAACTCCTCCATGAGGTGCCCCCCGGCTTGAAGCCGAGGGTGAACCGCTGGTTAAAGGGCTATCGGGCCGCCACCCGGCTCAGCTAGCTCAGCTCAGCTCAGCGCCGACGTTGGCCCTGATATTGCAATCGGCGGTGGGATAGCTCACGCAAAGCAGCGCAAAGCCCTGGGCGATCTGGTCATCATCAAGGAAGCTTTGGTCGGATTGATCCACCGAACCGCTCAGCAGTTTTGCGGCACAGGCGGAACAGGCTCCGGCCCGGCAGGAGGAGGGCAGGTCGATACCTGCCTCTTCGGCCGCATCGAGGATGTAGGTGTCATCGGCACAGCTGAAACTCTGGCCCCCTTCAACCGTGATCGTGTAATTGGCCATGGGTTCCTCTGAATAGAGATAGGTGCTAGCAGCTGGCGGCTAGCAGCGCTGTTTTAGCCCAAAAAAAAGACCGGCAGATTGCCAGTCTTTGTTTCAAAAAATCGGAGCGGCGGGATTTGAACCCACGACCCCTACTACCCCAAAGTAGTGCGCTACCAAGCTGCGCCACGCCCCGATCGAATTGAAGTTACCACAGCAACCTGGCCGCTTAACGCTTCTGGCGCAGGCGCTTAAGCAGCCTCTCGCTTAGCTCATCCCGGCGTTGGCGTCCATAGCCCCAGAGCCCTTCCTGGTGGGCCAGTTGGCGTAGCTGGGCGAAGGAAAGGGCCGCCAGCATCAGTTCCGGCACCCGTCGCCAGGCGGCGGCCGGGGCGGGCAGCTGGTTCTCCCCTTCGGGGTCCTGGAACCCCGCCAGGGCGCCGCTGGCCAGCCACTCCGGCACCAGCACAATCAGTACGGCCAGCAGGCCGTAGAGCTCCACCAAGCCCCGGGGCATGGGATGCAATGGGCGTTGCTGTTTTGGTGGCTGGGGGCGGGGCTCCGGCACCAGGGGGGCTTCGAGGGGGCGGGGTTGATTAAACCTGTTGAAAGCGATGACAACGGGTGCTGGTGAGCAAATCTTCGATGGTGATCTCATCACCATTCAGCGTGAGCGTGAGCCGATCGTTGCTGTAGCGCGTTACGAGGGAATTGCGCTGGTCTCGGAAGAGATTGATCTTGTAGCCATTGCGATAGAGCGAGGCCTGGCTGGCGTTGCGTTCCAGTAATAGGCCACTTTCGTCTGTGCAGCGATATTGCTCCTCCAGCTCGTAGTTCTCCCACCAGGGGGAAGGACCCGCCAGCGAGGGCATTGCTGGCCCCCAGCTGAGCAGAAGGGCCCCAAGGGAGCCCAGCAGCCAGCGGGGGGGGCGCTGGCCCGGTTCAGGGGCTGATCGGCTCATTGTTACCGCGCAATACACAGTGGCTAACTGACCAGTCGTAGTGCGTCCAAACGCTGCTGGGAAGTTGATAGTGGCCACCAGGAAACTGGCCGAGGCTGATGCCGCTGGGCTGGGCAGAACAGTAGGGGCGGCCGCCCGGCTTGGCCAGGTACTGCTGGTGATAGGCCTCCGCTGGGTAAAAGCTTTGATCCTGGGCAATTTCCGTGGTGATGCGGCCAAAACCCTTGGCGCTGAGCAGTTCCTGATAGGCATCCCTGCTGGCCAGGGCCAGCTGCACCAGGGCCGGGTCATTTACGTAGATGGCAGAGCGGTATTGGCTGCCGCGGTCGTTGCCCTGGCGGTTGCCCTGGGTGGGGTCGTGGCATTCCCAGAAGAGCTTGAGCAGATCACTGAAATCGATGCGGTCGTTGTTCCACACCACCCGCACCACCTCCGCATGGCCGGTGCGGCCGCTGCATACGGCGTCGTAGCTGGGGGCTGGGTCGCTGCCGCCGGCGTAGCCCACGGCTGTGGTTTCCACCCCCGGCAGCCGCCAGAAGCCCTTTTCCGCCCCCCAGAAGCAACCGCAGCCAAACAGCACCTCCCCCTGCCCCGCCAAGGGCGCCGCCGCAATCGCCGTGCCCAGCACCGCATGGTTACCAGGTGCTTTCAGCCACTCAAACATCAGGAAAAATCCCCTGCTCCCTTGGCTACGGGTTCTAGGGCAAATGCAGCTCAGGCGGTTTCCAATTTGCTAGTGGCCTGCTCGCGATCCCAGAGCCGGCGGTAGGCCCCCTCCTGGTCCAGCAGCTGGCGGTGCTTGCCCTGTTGCACGAGCCGACCGTTCTCCAGCACCAACACTCGATCACAGGCGGCGGCGGCCGAGAGCTGGTGGCTGATGAACAGCACCGTGCGCTGTTGATCCAGGGTGAGCGACTGCAGAATCGCCGCGGCGGTGCGGTTGTCCACGCTGGCGAGGGCGTCATCCAGCACCAGGATCGGTGCCTTCACCAACAGGGCCCGGGCCAGGGCGGTGCGTTGGCGCTGGCCGCCGCTGAGGGTGATGCCCCGTTCCCCCACCAGGGTGTTGAAGCCCTCGGGGAAGGTGAGCACATCGGCCTCCAGCTGGGCCTGGCGGGTCACCCGTTCGACCTGCTGCTGGGGGGCTTCAGGGTCACCAAAACGCAGGTTTTCGGCCAGGGTGGCGGTGAATAGATAGCCCTCCTGGGGCACCAGGGCCAACTGGCTACGCAGGTCTTCCAGGCGCAGGTGGGTGATGTCTTGACCGTCTACCCAGAGCTGACCTTCGGGCACCTCCACCATGCGCCCGATCGCCCGGGCCAGGCTGGTTTTGCCGCAGCCCACCGGCCCCACCACCGCCACCAATTCGCCGGGCTTAATCGCAAAACTGACCCCGTCTAGGGCCAGCCGCTCACTGCCCTCGTAACGCACGCAGAGTCCCCTGGCCTCCAGGGCCCCGGAGGGTTTGTTGCTGGTTTGCAGGGGCTCCGGCTGGAGCGGATCTTCAATGCCAGGACGGCGGGACAGCAGTTCCTCCACCCTTTCAAGGCTCACCTGACCCGTTTGAAAACTACTGAGGGTGAACCCCAGCAGGGCCGTGGGAAACACCAGCCGTTCCACATAGAGGATCAGGGCAATTAGGCCGCCAAGGGTGAGGCTGCCCCGTTCCAGCTGGCCGCTGCCCAGGGCTAAAAGCACCAACAGGGAAAGGGAGCTGATCCCCTCCAGCAGCGGAAACAGGGTGCTGCGGGTGCGGGCCAGGCCGAGGGCCGCATCTCGATAGCGGCGGCTCAAGGCCGCGAAAGCGTTTTCTTCCGTGGGCTCCTGGCCATAGATCTTGATGGCACTGATGCCAGAGAGGTCCTCCTGGATCAGATCGCTGAGGGAGGCCAGATCCTTTTGTTGCTGCCGTTGCTGGGCCATCATTCGGCCGCCGGAGGCGCCCACCACCAGCAACATCAGCGGATAGAGCACGATTGCCGCCACGCTGAGCAGCGGATCAATCGCCAGCATTGCCGGCAGGGTGAGGGCATAGGCCAGGGCCGTATTGGTGAGGCTGAGCACCGCAAAACCCAGCAGGCGCCGCACATTTTCCACATCACTGGTGGAGCGGCTGATCACTTCGCCACTGCCGGCGGTTTGCACCCAGCCCGGTTCCTGGCGCAGCAGGTGGTCAAAGATTCGCTGGCGCAGCAGCACCTCCACCTGGCGACCGGCCCCAAATACCAGCACCCGCGACCAGAGCCGCATGCCGGCCATCAGCGTGGCCAGCAGGGCCAGCCAGAGGGCCTGCTGCAGTAGTTGGGGCAGCGAAAAGCCCGGATGCAGGCTGTTGATCGTGTGCTGCACCAGCAGCGGCAGGCTGGTGCCCAGCAGGTTTACCACCAGCAGGGCAGCGGCCCCCTGCAGCAACTGGCGCCGTTGGGGCCGCAGGTGGCGAGCGATCAGGCCCAGCTTGAGTGGTGCGGCCATCGCCCCGGGGTCGTTGGCGACCAAACTACGGAGCCATCCCCACCCAATGCGAACAGATGGCCCCCCCAGCTGAGTCCAGTGGCGAACAAACCCACCCGCTCTATGGGCGCGACCGTTCGATTGTGGATGGCTTGCTGGCCGCCAGCGTGCCCAGCAATGACCAGTTGGTGGAGGCAGCTCGCCTTTGGATCCGCTACGACGGCTTTCCCGGCGCCGTTGATGTGCAGAGGGACCTGGAGAAATTGTTGCGGCTCTGGGGGTTGAGCCGAGAGGAGCTGAATGGCCGCTGTCGGGAGCTGTGGGCGGCTGGCTTTCGGCCAGGCCAGGGGGCCGGCCAGGCCACTGCCCAGGTGGGCAGCGGTTTCGACAGTGCCGACAGCGAAACTTGATAAATGAGCCCAGCCCCCCCCACCCCCTGGCCCGAGCTGCTGGAGCGCATCCTCGAGGGGGGGCTGCTGGCGGAGGCGGAGGCCAGCGCCCTGATGCAGGCCTGGCTCAGCGAGCAGCTTTCAGCGGTGCAAACCGGTGCCTTTTTAGCCGCCCTGCGCAGCCGCGACCCCAACCCCGAGGAGTTGGCGGCCATGGCCCAGGTGTTGCGCCAGGCGGCGCCCCTGCCCTGCCCGCGGCCCCGGCTACCGCTGGTGGATAGCTGTGGCACCGGCGGGGATGGGGCCAACAGTTTCAACATCTCCACGGCGGTGGCCTTCACGGCGGCGGCCTGTGGGGCGGTGGTGGCAAAGCACGGCAACCGCAGTGCCAGCGGTCGGGTGGGTTCAGCTGATGTGTTGGAGGGTCTGGGCTTACGGCTGCAGGCTCCGCTCGAACAGGTGGTGGCGGCCCTGGAAACCGTGGGGGTCAGCTTTCTGTTTGCCCCCGGCTGGCATCCGGCCCTGGCCGGTTTGGCGCCGCTGCGCCGCAGCCTTGGCATCCGCACGGTGTTCAACCTGTTGGGGCCGCTGGTGAATCCGCTCAGCCCCGAATACCAGGTGTTGGGGGTGGCTCGGCAAAATTTGCTCAGCCCCATGGCCGGCGCCCTGCAACGGCTCGGCCTGGAACGGGCCGTGGTGGTGTACGGCTATGGCGGCCTCGATGAGGCCAGCCTGGGGGGCCCAAATCAATTGCTGCTGCTTGAGCACGGCGATCTGCGGGCCGAGCAGTTAAATCCCAGCGAACTAGGGCTTACCCCAGCCCCCCTGGAGGCCCTGGCCGGCGGCGACCTCCAGTGCAACCAGGAGATCCTGGCGGCGGTGTTGGCCGGGGGGGGCAGCGAGCCCCAGCGCCAGGTGGTGGCCCTCAATAGCGCCCTGGTGCTCTGGAGTGCCGGCAAGGTTTCCGATTGGGCGGAGGGGCTGGAGGCCTCCCTGGCGGCCCTGGCATCAGGGGAGCCCTGGCGCCGGCTGCAGGCGCTCAGCCGGGCCTTGGCCGCTGCTGAGGGATGATCTGATCACGATCGTTGAGCCTATGGACGCCTTGCTCGTGCTCGCTGATGGCACCGTGCTGCGGGGCCGTGGTTTTGGGGCCCGGGGCACGGTGCTGGGGGAAGTGGTTTTCAACACCGGCATGACCGGCTACCAGGAGGTGATCACCGACCCCAGCTACACGGGGCAGCTGGTTACCTTCACCTACCCCGAACTGGGGAACACCGGCGCCAATGACCAAGACCTCGAGGCAAACGAACCAGCGGTCAAGGCTGTTATCACCCGGGAACTTTCCCCCTTAGCCAGCAACTGGCGTTCCGAGGGATCCCTAGAGGATTGGCTAGGGCAGCACGGGGTGGTGGGCCTGGCGGGGGTAGACACCCGTGCCCTGGTGCGCCATCTGCGGGAGGGGGGGGCGATCAACGGTGCCGTGAGTAGCGATGGCAGCTCCGCCGCTGAACTGCTCCAACAGGTGCGTTCCGCCCCTTCAATGCAGGGGCTCAACCTGGCGGAGCAGGTGTCCACCAAGGTCGCCTACCCCTGGAATCAAGTGAGCGTCGCCAGTTTTGACCAACGGCTGCAGACGATTCCCGCCCAGCCTTACCGGGTGGTGGCGATTGATTTCGGCATCAAGCGGGCAATTCTGGAGCGGCTCAGTGCCCATGGCTGTGCCCTCACCGTGCTGCCCGCCAACAGCAGCCTGGAGCAGGTGCTAGCCCTTAAGCCGGAGGGGGTGTTCCTTTCCAATGGCCCCGGGGACCCGGCGGCGGTGGCCGCTGGCATCAGTTTGGCCAAAGGGCTGCTGCAGCAGAGGGATCTACCGCTGTTTGGCATCTGCCTAGGCCATCAGATCATCGGTTTAGCCCTGGGGGGCAGCACCTTCAAGTTGGGCTATGGCCACCGGGGGCTAAACCACCCCTGTGGCGGTGAGGGCCTGGTGGAAATCACCAGCCAGAACCATGGTTTTGCCCTGGAGGCCAGCAGCCTCGACAGCGCCCGGGTACGGATCACCCACCACAACCTCAACGACGGCACCGTGGCGGCCCTGGAGCTACGGGATCAGCCGGTAATTGGGGTGCAGTACCACCCGGAGGCCTCGCCCGGCCCCCACGATGCAGACCACCATTTCGGCAGATTTGTGGCATTGATGGCCGCCCGGCGCAGCATGGCCGCCAGCCCGACTGCCCACGGATAAGATTGGGCGCCCCCAAGGGGGCCCATTGCGCTTGAGGACTGGGGCCATCACCGAACTGCAGCGACTCACCGTCTCCCTCCGTGGTGGTTTTGAGCTTCAGGATCAGTGTCTGCTGTTCCATTTCACCGGTCAGCTGGATGCCTATTCCGAGCGTCAGTTCCGCGATTTCATCGCCGCCCATCAGCCCGGCCCGAAACAGGCCAAGTTGCCCCTGGTGCTCGACCTGACCCACATTGACTTTCTGGACTCCTCCGGCCTTGGTGCCCTGGTGCAGATCGCCAAGCAATGCAACGACAGCAAGCAGCGTTTCCTGGTGGTTGGCAACAGCCGCGTGGTGCAAACGGTCAAGTTGGTGCGCTTGGAAAGCTTCCTGAACCTCCAACCTGATTTGGCCACGGCCCTTGGTTCCCTTGCTACTGCCTGAGCAAACGGGCCTGCCTGAGCAAACGGGCCTGCCTCAGCAAACGGGACTTCCAGGCCCGGCGCAACTGGCCTGGCTGGGGGATGCGGTTTGGGAACTGCACCAACGGCTGCGGCTGGTGAAAGTACCCGCCACCCCCCAGTGGTTACACAAGGCTGGGGTGGCCCAGGTGCGGGCTGAAGCCCAGAGCCAAGCCCTGGCCCGGCTGGAGCCTGGCCTCACGGAGGAGGAACAGCAATGGGTGCGCCGGGGCCGTAATGCGGCCGGTCGCGGGCCGAGGCGGGGGGATCCCGCCACTTACGGAAGGGCCACGGGATTTGAGACAATGGTTGGCTGGCTCTATCTGTGCAATCCGGAGCGACTCCAAGAGTTGCTCAGCTGTCTGGACGGTGATCCCGCCGACGGCCCGGTGTGAATGTGTTTGAGCCTGGTTCCCTCTGTTGGCTACACCATGGCTTCCCGATTTGATCAACCCCGAGAGCCTGGTGCCCGCGGCGACCGCTCCCGTCGCCCCTTCAGCCGACCGGATGGCCCCTCGCGGGCCCCAGCCCGGCGTGCCGGTGTAGATCGCTTTGATCGCAAGGAACGTTCCTACCGGCCGGATCGCCCTGATCGCATTGACCGCCCTGACCGTGCCGAGCGTGGGGACCGCCCCGAGCGTGGCGATCGGCCCGAGCGGAGTGATCGGCCTGACCGCTATGACCGTGGTCCCCGCTTTGAACGCCCCGACAGCGGCGAGCGGCCTGAGCGCAGCCCCCGCTTCAACCGCTTTGGCAGTCGCCCTGAGGGTCGCCCAGACAGTCGCCCGGAGCGGCGGCCAGAGCGGCGCCCTGAGGGCCGTCCCGAGGGGCGCTATGGCGAGCGCCGCTTTGAGCCCCGCGGCCAGTCTGGTCGCCCGGAACGGCGGTTTGATGGCCGCCCGGATCGTTTCCCGCGGCCTGAAGCCGGCCCCCGGTTTGGCCGCCCCGATCGCAGTCCCGAGCGCAGCCCCGATGAATTAGTTCCCAGCTCCGATTCCCAGGGCAGCCCTGAGGTGGATGACCTGATTTGGGGTCGCCACACCGCCCTGGCGGTGCTCGACAGCGGCCGACCGATCCACCGGATCTGGTGCACCCCGGAAATGCGCTTCAGCAGCCGTTTCCTGCAGCTGCTGCGGGAGGCCAAGGGCTCGGGGGTGTTGGTGGAGGAAGTTACCTGGGCCCGGCTCGCCCAACTCAGTGGCGGGGCTGTGCACCAGGGCATCGTGCTGCAAACCGCTGCGGCCGAAACCCTTGATCTCGCCACCCTGATGGAGGGCTGTAAACAGCTGGGTGAAGCCCCGATCCTGATGGCGGTGGACGGGATTACGGACCCCCACAACCTTGGGGCGATCGTGCGCAGTGCCGAGGCCCTTGGGGCCCATGGGCTCGTGCTGCCCCAGCGCCGTAATGCCGGGCTTACCGGCTCTGTGGCCAAGGTGGCTGCCGGCGCCCTCGAACATCTACCCGTGGCCAAGGTGGTGAACCTCAACAGGGCCTTGGAGAAGCTCAAGGAGGAGGGTTATCGCGTTGTTGGCTTGGCTGAAGAGGGCAATGTTTCCCTGCTGGAGGCAGACCTGGAGGGACCGCTGGTGGTGGTGACCGGCTCCGAAGGCAGCGGCCTTTCGATGCTCACCCGCCGCCACTGCGACCAACTGATTCGGATTCCCTTACGCGGCGTTACCCCCAGCCTCAACGCCTCCGTGGCCACGGCGATGCTCCTCTATGAGGTGGCCCGCCGCGGCTGGATGGCCACGATCAAGGGCCAGGAGCCAGCCCCCCGGATTCAACGGGTGAAGCTGAGCAACGCTCCCTCCCCAGAGCCCAGTTCAGAATTGGCGGCTGAGGATCCGCTTGCTGAAGCAGCTGTGGATGTAGGGGAGGCTTTCGAAGCAGTGGAGGCTTTCGATGCAGAGGATGCCTTCGATGCAAAGGAAGCAGCCGAGCCAGGGGAAGCAGTGGAGCCAGACGATTTCGGTCCGGACATCCGGCTTTAAGCACCGAAAACGGCCGCGATTCGGCACAATGGCTCTGCTTGTTTCTGCTCCATGGGTGTCTTTTCCGCGCCATTCCGCGCCACTGCCAATGTTCTGGGGTTGGCGTGGTGGGCGCGGATAGACACCCGTCAGCCGGATGTGACCTATTGGTTTGGTCCGTACCTGCGTCGCGAAAGCCTCGAAGCGGAACTCCCCGGTTTTCTTTCCGACCTGCGCAGCGAAGCGCCGGCGGTGCTGGAACACGAGCTGCTGCGCACCCGCCGCAGCGAGCCCTTCACCGTTGAGCACCAGGGCTGAGCCTGGGGGGCCGCGCTGATAGCGTCGCCCCAAGATCTTGGGAGCCTGATGGCGATCAGCGCTTGGTTAACGGCCCTTAAACAGGGGGATGCTTCCGCTCAGTCGCAAACGGAGGCCAGCCTTGCTCGCATTGCCGCCACCGAACCTGAGCTGAACGCTTTTGTGCGGGTCACCCCCGAGCGGGCTCTGGCTGATGCCGCCCGCGTGGATGCCGATCTGGCGGCGGGTAAACCCCTGGGCCCCCTGGCGGGGGTGCCGGTGGCGATCAAAGACAACCTCTGCACTAAGGGGATCACCACCACCTGTTCGAGCCGGATGCTCGAACACTTTGTGCCCCCCTACGAATCCACCGTCACCCAGCGGCTTTGGGACGCTGGGGCCGTGCTCGTGGGTAAAACGAACCTCGATGAGTTCGCCATGGGGAGCTCCACGGAGACCTCTGCCTTTGGCACCAGCCGTAATCCCTGGGATCCCAGCCGGGTGCCCGGCGGCAGTTCCGGCGGCAGTGCCGCTGCCGTCGCCTCTGGCCAGTGCCTGGTGGCCCTTGGTTCTGATACGGGTGGCTCGATTCGGCAACCCGCCAGTTTCTGTGGGGTGGTGGGGCTCAAGCCCACCTATGGCCGCGTTAGCCGTTGGGGCCTGGTGGCCTTTGCCAGTTCCCTAGACCAGGTGGGGCCCTTCAGCCGCACAGTGGCGGATTCGGCAGCGGTGCTGCAGGTAATCGCCGGCCATGACCCCCGCGATGCCACCAGCCTGGATGTGCCAGTGCCCAACTACCTGGCTGGGCTGGAGCAGCCGATCAAGGGCCTGCGGGTGGGGATCCTCAAGGAGGCCTTCGCTGAGGGCCTTAACCCTGAGGTGAAGGCCTCGGTGGAGGCGGCGGCAAAGCTGCTGGAGGGGTTGGGCTGCGAACTCGTAGAGGTGAGCTGTCCCCAGTTCAAGGCTGGCATCGCCACCTACTACGTGATTGCCCCCTCGGAGGCCTCCGCCAACCTGGCCCGCTACGACGGCGTTAAATATGGCCACCGCAGTGACGAGGCCGAGAGCCTCAGCACGATGACTGCCCTAAGCCGCGCCGAGGGCTTTGGCCCTGAGGTGCAGCGCCGCATCCTGATCGGCACCTATGCCCTATCTGCCGGTTATGTGGAGGCGTTCTATAAAAAAGCCCAGCAGGTGCGCACCTTGATAAGGCGCGAATTCGAGCGGGCCTTTGACCAGGTGGATGTGTTGCTCACGCCCACGGCCCCCAGCACCGCTTTCCACCACGGGGACCATGCCAACGATCCCCTGGCCATGTACCTGGCCGATTTGCTCACGATTCCCGCCAACCTGGCGGGGCTGCCGGCTATCAGCGTGCCCTGCGGTTTCGATAGCCAGGGTTTACCGATTGGTTTGCAGTTGATGGCCCCAGTGCTGGAGGAGGAACGGCTGCTGCGGGTGGCCCACCAATACGAACGGGCCGCCCAGGTGATGGAGCGGCGACCCCTGGCACCCCTGGCGGTATGAGCTAGTGGTTTGACTCTAGCCACACCAGATCTGGTGTGGCTAGAGTGGCTCACCAGATCTGGGCCGAACCCTTGACCTTCGTCCCGCTCCATAACCACAGTGACTACAGCCTGCTCGATGGGGCTACGCAGTTGCCCCAGATGGTGCAGCGGGCCGTAGAGCTGGGCATGCCCGCAGTGGCGCTCACCGACCACGGCGTGATGTATGGGGCGATTGAATTACTAAAACTCTGCGCCAAAGCGGGCATTAAGCCGATCATTGGCAATGAGATGTATGTGGTTAACGGCAGCATCAGTGATCCCCAGCAAAAGAAAGAACGTAGATATCACCTGGTGGTGCTGGCCAAAAATGAAATCGGCTATCGCAACCTCGTAAAACTCACCAGCATTAGCCACCTGCAGGGAATGCGGGGTCGCGGTATTTTCTCCCGGGCCTGCGTAGATAAGCAGCTACTTAAAACCTATAGCGAGGGCTTGATTGTGGCCACCGCCTGCCTTGGCGGTGAGATTCCCCAGGCGATCCTCCAGGGGCGACCTGAAGTGGCCCGGACCGTGGCCCTTTGGTACCAGGAGGTGTTTGGTGATGATTTTTACTTGGAGATCCAAGACCATGGCTCCCCAGAGGATCGGATTGTAAATACCGGCATGGTGGCCCTGGCCGGAGAATTAGGCATTTCGCTAATTGCCACTAATGATGCGCATTACCTAAGTAGTGCAGACGTGGATGCCCATGATGCCCTGCTATGTGTACTCACTGGTAAATTAATTACAGACGAAAAACGATTGCGCTATACGGGCACTGAATATATCAAAAGTCGCCAGGAGATGGAGCGGTTATTTGTAGATCACCTGGATCCTGCGGTTGTACAGCAGGCTTTAGATAACACCCTTAAAGTAGCCGATAAGGTGGAAAACTATGACATCCTTGGCCGCTCCCAGTTACCTGAATTTCCGATTCCAGAGGGCCATACGGCCAGCAGTTATTTGCAGGAGGTGAGTGAAGCGGGCCTGCGTTGGCGCCTGGAATTGACCGCCGTTGAGCCAGTTGATCCCCTCTATGAAGAGCGGCTTCATTTTGAACTCAAGGTGATGGAGCAAATGGGTTTCCCCACCTACTTCCTGGTGGTGTGGGATTACATCCGTTTTGCCCGCGAACAGGGCATTCCCGTTGGCCCCGGTCGGGGCTCCGCCGCCGGTTCCCTGGTGGCCTATGCCCTGGGCATCACCAACATTGATCCGGTGCAGAACGGTTTGTTGTTCGAGCGATTCCTAAATCCAGAACGGATGTCTATGCCTGATATTGATACTGATTTCTGCATCGAACGGCGGGGGGAGGTGATCGACTATGTGACCCGTCGCTATGGGGAGGATCGTGTGGCCCAGATCATCACCTTTAACCGGATGACCTCCAAGGCGGTACTCAAGGATGTGGCACGGGTGCTTGATATCCCCTATGGCGATGCCGATCGGCTCGCCAAGTTGATTCCTGTGGTGCGGGGTAAACCTGCCAAGCTGGCTGAAATGATCGGCGAAAACTCACCGGCCCCAGAATTTCGAGAAAAATATGAGAAGGACCCAATTGTGCGTCGCTGGGTTGACATGGCCCGAAGGATTGAAGGTACTAACAAATCCTTTGGTGTCCATGCGGCGGGGGTGGTGATTAGTGCCCGGCCCCTTGATGAGTTGGTGCCTTTGCAGCGCAACAACGACGGCCAGGTGATCACCCAATACTTCATGGAAGATGTGGAGGCCATGGGGCTGCTGAAGATGGATTTCCTCGGCCTCAAGAACCTCACAATGATCGATAAAACCCTTGATCTGGTGGCCCTGGAAAATGGAGAAAAGATAGATCCCGATCGCCTGCCAGCCAATGATCCAGCCACCTATGCGCTGCTGGCCCGGGGCGATCTGGAAGGTATTTTCCAGCTGGAATCCAGTGGCATGCGTCAGATCGTGCGTGATCTGAAACCTTCTTCCCTAGAGGATATATCTTCGATCCTTGCCCTCTACCGCCCTGGACCGCTCGATGCCGGTTTGATTCCTAAGTTTATCAACCGCAAGCATGGCCGTGAAGCAATTGAGTTCGCCCATGAATTGCTAAGACCGATTCTCAAGGAAACCTACGGAATCATGGTCTACCAGGAGCAGATCATGCGCATTGCCCAGGATCTGGCTGGTTACTCCCTTGGGGAAGCAGATTTATTGCGCCGAGCCATGGGCAAGAAAAAAGTATCAGAGATGCAGAAACATCGTGACCTGTTTGTGAATGGCTCTAAGGGCCGTGGGGTGGAGGCCAATGTGGCCGATGCCCTGTTTGATCAAATGGTGTTGTTTGCAGAATACTGCTTCAACAAGAGCCATTCCACCGCCTACGGCGCTGTTACCTATCAAACCGCTTACTTGAAAGCGCATTATCCGGTGGCCTACATGGCCGCCCTGCTCACAGTTAATGCCGGCATCACCGACAAGGTGCAGCGCTATATCGCCAATTGCAATGCGATGGGTATAGAGGTAATGCCCCCAGATGTGAATCGATCCGGCATTGATTTCACCCCCAAAGGCAAACGAATCCTGTTTGGACTTTCCGCCGTGCGTAACCTCGGCGAGGGGGCGATCCGGGGCTTGATTAGTTCCCGCGAGAGCGATGGCCCCTATCGCTCGTTGGCGGATCTCTGCGACCGCCTTGGGGCCAGCAGTTTGCTGAACCGTCGCGCCTTGGAATCACTAATCCACTGTGGCGCCCTCGATGCGATGGAGCCCAAGGCCAACCGCGCCCAACTAATCGCTGATCTGGACTTGTTGCTTGACTGGGCCAGTTCTAGGGCCCGGGACCGGGCCAGTGGCCAGGGCAGTTTGCTGGATCTGTTGGGGGCGGCGGCCGAAAGCGAAGGGGCCGATCCGCTGAGCACGGCGCCAAAGGCGAAGGCCGTGAACGACTATCACCCCACAGAAAAGCTAAGGCTGGAAAAGGAACTGGTTGGTTTTTACCTATCCGACCATCCCCTTAAGCAACTGAGTGGCGATAGCAAGTTGCTCTCGCCGATTGGTTTGGCCAGCCTGGAGGAACAGGCTGATAAGAGCCGCATCTCCCTGCTGGTAATGGTGCCGGAAATGCGGATGGTGACCACCCGTAAGGGCGATCGCATGGCCGTACTCCAAGTGGAAGACCTCACCGGCAGTGCCGAGGCCGTGGTATTTCCAAAAACCTATGCGCGGCTCAGTGACCACCTGATGACCGATGCCCGTTTATTGATGTGGGCCTCCGTGGATCGCCGTGATGAGCGGGTGCAGTTGATTGTTGAGGATGTGTCCTTGATTGATGAGTTGTATCTATTGCTGGTAATGCTCAACCCCCAGCAGGCCGGTGATATCACTGTGCAACATCAACTGCGTGAATGCCTGCAGCAGCACCGGGTGGATCCTGAACTGTTGGGCCTACGGGTGCCGGTGATTGCCCAGGTGGGATCAGCCGATGACCGTTGTTATGTGCGCCTTGGCCATCAGTTTTGTGTGAACAATGGTGAAGCTGCGGCCGCCAGTCTTAGCGCCGCCCGCTTTGAGGTGCAGTTGCGCCGCTGCGCAGCCGTTTGATATTTAGGCCAATCTGTTCAAAACCCAGGAGGCTGCCGGGCTGCAGCTCCCAGCTGGAGGAAAACAGGCCATAGCTCAAGCCCACTAAGCCCAATAAAAAACAAGCACCGGAGCTAACAAGGGTTAGCGCCGGTGCAATGTCAACAATCTGTTGGGATACCAGCCAGTAGCTGCCGATAAACACTGCCATGCCCATCAAGGTGGGAATACCAGTGGCAATCGCCACCCGCCGGGCCATACGGTTTGAAACCTCAGGCGGTATTCCCCCTGGGGCAGCACTGGGCCTTGGTTTGGCTTTGGCTGCCATAACAACTCAGCCGCGGATGCCGAGCTTGGCGATCAGGGTTTGATAGCGCTCGTTGCTCTGGCTCTTGAGGTAGCTGAGCAGGCTCTTACGCCGTCCCAGCATCTTCAGCAGTCCCTGGCGGGATGAGTAGTCGTGCTTGTTGGCCTGCAGGTGGCCGGAAAGTTGAGAGATGCGCTCGCTCAACATCGCCACTTGCACCTCCACCGAACCGGTATCGGTGGCATGGGTCTGATGACTGTTGATCAGTTCCTGCTTTTTTTCTGTATTAAGCGGCATGCGGGGGTTCGGCCCGAATCGGTGCAATCTGCCACCTTAACGCCCCGTGGGCCGATCTAGGCAATTTGTCGCCCCAACCAGCTCAAGCATTCCCGCAGCCAGTCGTCGAGGCCGTCCTCCGCCAGGCAGCCCGCCAGGGCTGCTGCCCGCTGGGCTTCGCCGATTTCTAGGGGGCCATAGCCCAGGGCGCTGAGGGTTAGCTCCAGTTCCTGCTTCAGCCCCAATGGGGCGGGGGCGCCGCCATTAAGCACCAGCAACTGGGCCGTGGGGCTTGTGGGGCCGAAGCGATCGCCCAATTTGCTGCGCAGTTCCACGCTCAGCCGTTCGGCGGTGCGTTTGCCCACCCCCTGGGCGCTGCTCAAGCGGGCTAAATCGGCCTGGAGGATGGCCTCCACCAGCTCTTCAAAGCCCAGGGCCGACAGCAGGGCCAGGCCCACCTGGGGGCCCACGCCGTTCACGCTGATCAGCAGGCGAAACAGATCCCGCTCGCGCCGCTCCTCAAAGCCATAGAGCTGGGCGCTGTCTTCCCGCTGCACATGGTGGATGTGCAGGCTGATGGCGGTAGGCGCCAACTGCCCCTGCCAGCGGCCATGGAGGCTGAGCGGCACCTGCACTTCGTAGCCCACCCCAGCGCAGATCACCAGCAGGCCAGCCCTAGGGCCTTCACACCAGCAGCTGCCCAGTTGCCCCTCCAGCCATCCGATCATGCTGAACTCTGGTTGCCTCTCATGTTGCCGGTGCTGCCAAGTCTGCGTCGCCTGGGTACCTGGATCCTGGGCTTGATCCTTGTGGTGAGCCTGGCGGCTTGCTCCAACCTGGGCCAACCGCCCCGCAAGGTGCTGCTCCAGGCCCTTGACCTGCAGGTGCAACTCACCCAGGCCGAATTGGCCTCGGCCCTGGCCCTGCCCGCCCCCGAGGGCCACCCCAGCCTCAACCGGGTGCGCCTCGAGCAGCAGGGCAGCACCGAGGTGGAGGGGCAAAAGGCCTGGCGGCTGCAGGGCCGCTTTGACTGGCAATTGCCGGGGGATCCCCTCAAGGTGGACAGTGGCTTTGAGGTGCTGTTATTGCGCGGTGACCAGGGCCAGAGCTGGCGCCTGGTGCGGCCCCCCACGGCCGCCGCGCCCCAATGGCGTAGCTACCCCCTGGTGGCTGGGGCCTAAAGCGGGGAGAATGAAACCCCCTTCCCCCGCAGCGTGAGCGTTCCCCGGCTGCATCCGCGCACCATTGAGGCGGTAAAGGAACGCGCCGACATCGTTGATGTGGTGGGTGAGCACGTGGTGCTCAAAAAGAAGGGCCGTGAATTCGTGGGGCTTTGCCCATTCCACGACGACAAGTCGCCGTCGATGACGGTGTCTCCGGCCAAGCAGTTTTATTACTGCTTTTCCTGCGGCGCCGGCGGCAACAGCATCAAGTTTTTGATGGAGCTGAAGCGCGAGAGCTTCAGCGATGTGGTGTTGGAGCTGGCCCGGCGTTATTCGCTGCCGGTGGAAACCCTTGATGCCCCCCAGCAGGAACGGCTGCGGCAACAGCTCTCCCGCCGGGAACAGCTCTATCGGGTGCTGGCCCTAGCCAGTGGCTGGTTCCGCAGCAACCTGCGCCAGCTGGAGGGCGCCGCAGCCTTGGCCTATCTCAAGGAGCAGCGGGGCCTCCATGAGAGCAGCATTGAGGGCTTTGAGCTGGGCTATGCCCCCGAGGGCTGGGATGGCCTGATCAATTATTTGCAAAAGGTGGAACAGCTGCCGATCGAGCAGTTGGAGGCCGCTGGCCTGGTGGTGGCCCGTAAGGGGGGGCAGGGGTTCTATGACCGTTTCCGCCATCGGCTGATGGTGCCAATCCACGATCGCCAGGGCCGGATCATCGGTTTTGGTGGTCGCAGCCTGGACAGCACTGAACCCAAATATCTCAATTCCCCGGAAACGGAGGTGTTTGAAAAAGGGAAAAATCTGTTTGGCCTCGATAAGGCCGCTGACCCGATCCGTCGGGCCGACTGTGCCGTGGTGGTGGAGGGTTATTTCGATGTAATTGCCCTGCACGCGGCCGGGGTGCGCCAGGCGGTGGCGGCCCTGGGTACGGCCATGGGCAGTGCCCAGATCACCCAGCTCTGCCGTTGCTCTGAAAGCCGCCGCATCGTGTTGAATTTCGATGCCGATAACGCCGGGGTGCGGGCCGCCCAGCGCACGATTGGTGAGGTGGAACACCAGGCCCTGCAGGGGCAGCTGGAGCTGCGGGTGCTGCATCTGCCCGCCGGCAAGGACCCCGATGAATTCCTGCGCCTCCAGGGCCCAGCCGACTATCTGGCCCTGCTCGATAAGGCGCCCCTTTGGCTCGATTGGCAGATCGATCAATTGCTTGCGGGCCGGGATCTAACCAAGGCCGACCAGTTTCAGCAGGCGGTGCAGGGGCTGGTGGAGTTGCTGGGCAAATTGCCCCAGTCGGCCCTACGCAGCCACTATCTGCAGCAGGTGGCAGAACGGTTATCAGGCGGCCAGGCCCGCCTCGCCCTGCAGTTGGAGGAGGACCTGCGCCAGCAGGTGAAGGGCCAGCGCTGGCATGGGCGCTCCAGCCGCCATGGGGAACCCGGGGAGGCGGGGGTGCGCGAACGGGCGGAAGCCCAATTGCTGCGCCTTTATCTCCACTGCCCGGAGCTGCGGGGCGAGATCCGTTTGGAGCTGCGCCAACGGGAATTGGAAGAATTCGGCCTGCCCCACCACCGCAAGCTCTGGGCCCAGTTGTCTGAGCTGGAGGAGGAAAAGCTTGGGCTGGGGCAGCTGGAACCGATCAGCCGCGGGTTAGCCCCCGGGGACGTGCTCGCTGGGCTCGACCTGCCGCGGCTGTTGAGTGATCGCCTGCTGGAGGAAGACACGGCCCTGCTGCACCGGCTCACCGCCCTGCTGGAGCCCAACGAGTTGCAGCAGTTAGCCCTGGGCAATCCCTCCCAACAGCTGCGGGGCACCACCGCCAGCCTCGAACGCCAACGGGTGCTGCGGCGTTGTAAGCACCTGCTGGAGGCCTGGGGCACCCAGCGGCTGCAAACCCTGGAGAACTGCATTGCCCAGCTGCTGGAGGCGGATCGCTCTGCCCCTGGCGACAGCAGCGATGGCGAAACCCGGATTGAGGCCCTATTCCAGGAACTTAATGCCGATGCCCTGCGGTTTCAGGAGTTGTATTACCTCGAACGTAAATACCTGCAGGCCCTAGATGAACGCCGCTGCCATCAGGTGGCAGTGGTTTAGATCAGTATTCAGTGGTGTAGACCAATGCTAATGCTAATAAAGCTATTGCTTTGATCTAGAATCCTCCCAGGCTTCAATCGTCCTCTTCAAGCAGTAATTGCTGAAAGGCGGTGTATAGCTCGCTGTCTGGATTGAGCTTGTTCGCTGGTTGCTGCTGCTGTTTCTTTTGTAATTGTTGCAACTTTGCTTTTGCAGGCTCAGCGGCGGCGGCGGCGGCCTTTGGAGCTGCCGCTGGCTTTGCCTTTGCTTCCATTTCCCGCAGGCGGGCCAGCAGGTGATCGGGCACCTTGCCATCGGGGCTCACCTTGACCAGTTGCCGAAACAACTCCTCGGGGTTTTCTTCGGTTTCAACGCGATGCAGCGCAGCAGGTTGTTTTGCCGGCTTCGCCTTAGGGGTGGGTAGGGGCTGGGGCAACTGGCGTCCCAGTTCTTGCAGGCGCTCGAGGCTGCGGGAATCAAAGGCCATTGGGTTAAGCGCAGTTGAGGCTGTCGTGGGTAAGGCGACCGGTCACTGGATTGCTGCCACTGGCCCGGGCGCAGAGGTCGCGGAGCACATCAGCCCGCAGGGGCACGTTTGTGAAATCAGCGCCGCTGATGGTCACGTTGCTGAAATGCGTATTGAAGGCAAAGGCATCTTCCAGCACGGCATCGCTGAGGTTGGTGCCCTCCAACACAGCTGAATCCAGGGTGGCGCCCCGCAGGTTGGCGCCGCTGAAGTCAGCGTCCTGCAATTTGGCGCCAAACAGGCTGGCCCCCTCGAGGTTGGCCCCCCGGAAATCGGCTTCGCGCAGGTTGGTGAGGCTAAAGGTGGTTGCCCGCAGATCGGCCCCATGGAAATCAGCGCCGATCAACACCTGCTTGGCGTAGTCCATGGCTGCCCCGGCGGGGCTAACGGGGCCTAGGGGGCCCCAGAGGCCAAGCGCCCCTAGGCAGCACAGCAATATCCCCAGGAACCTTGCCATCGCAACTTCTCCTATAGGGGAACCCTAGGGGGATCCTCAGCCCCCTGACCATGGCTTCCCAGCCCAGCAGCAGCACCAAAGGCTTCTGGGCCGAGCGGCGAGCCCTCATTGCCCTAGAGCGCCATGGCTGGCGGCTACTGGCCCAGCAATGGCGCTGTCGTTGGGGGGAAATTGACTTGCTGCTGGCCAAGCCAGAGCGGCTGTTGCTGGTGGAGGTGAAGGGCCGCAGCAGATGTGGCCCCGATGGTTGGGGGGTGGCCGCCTGTGATGGCCGCAAGCGCCTGCGGATTCGCCGTGGCTTTGGCTGCTGGTTGCTGGAGAATCCCCAGTGGCAGGGGGCCTCGGTGCAGATGGTGCTGGCCCTGGTGCCATTGCCACCCCTGCGGGCCAGGGTGCGCTGGCTAACGCTGGAGGGTTGAGGCCCCCGCCCTCCAGCCCAGAGCCCCCCTGGCACAGTTAGGCGATGGGTTTTTCTGGCCACACCGCTCGTAAACGTTTTGGGCAGCACTGGCTCAAGGACGCCAGTGTGCTGGATCGGATCGCAGCGGCTGCTGAACTCGAGCCTGGAGACACGCTGCTGGAAATCGGTCCTGGGCGGGGGGCGCTCACCGAACGCTTGCTGAAAAGCCCCATTGAGCAACTCCATGCAGTGGAACTAGACCGCGACCTGGTGCAGGGCCTGCGCCAACAGTTCGGCCACGACCAACGCTTCCTGCTGCTGGAGGGGGACGCCCTGGCCATACCCCTACCGCCGGCTCGCAAGGTGGTAGCAAATATCCCCTACAACATCACTGGCCCTTTGCTGGAGCGGCTGCTGGGCCGCCTAGATCGCCCCAGCAACCATCGCTATGAGCGTCTGGTTTTGCTGCTGCAGAAGGAGGTGGCCGACCGCATCACCGCCCCTGCGGGCCACAGCAGTTTCAGTGGCCTCAGTGTGCGACTGCAGCTCCAAGCTGAGTGCGAATCAATCTGCAGCGTGCCGCCCCGCTGTTTTCAGCCGCCCCCCAAGGTGATGTCTGAGGTGATCTGTTTGCGGCCCCGGGCGGAAAGCCTTGAGCCTGAATTAGCCAAAAAGCTGGAAAGCTTGCTCAAGCGTTGCTTTGGTGCCCGCCGCAAGATGTTGCGCAACACCCTGGCCGGTTTGCTGGCCCCAGAGGCCCTGGAAGCCTGGGCCAGCGGCGCCGGGGTGCGCCTTGAGCAACGGCCCCAGGAGTTGGCGCCGGAACGCTGGCTAGCTTTGGCGGCTGGATTGCCGCCGTCCCCTTGAGCACGCTCACGCTCACCGCCCCCGCCAAGCTGAACCTGCACCTGGAGGTGCTGGGGGAGCGGGGCGATGGCTTCCATGAATTGGCGATGTTGATGCAGAGCATCGACCTCTGCGATCAACTGCTGGTGGATGCCGGCCCCCCAGGCGAATTGCAGCTGGAATGCTCCGACCCAACCCTGCCGCTGGATGACAGCAACCTGATCCTCAAGGCTGCCGAACTGTTGCGGCAGTTTGTGGCTAGGCCGGAGCTGGGGGCCAGGATCCAGCTGCAAAAACGGATCCCGATTGGGGCGGGCTTGGCCGGCGGTTCCAGCGATGGGGCCAGCGCCCTGCTGGCCTTAAGCGAGTTTTGGGGCTTGAGCCTTACAGCCTCTGAGCTCCATGGCTTGGCGGCGGCCCTGGGCTCTGATGTGGCCTTCTGCCTGGCCGGTGGCAGCCAGCTCTGCTTTGGCCGGGGTGAGCGCCTGGAGCCCTTGCCCCCGGCCCCGGCCCTTGGGGTGCTGCTGCTTAAGGATCCCAGCGTCAGTGTTTCCACCCCCTGGGCCTACGGCCGCTGCCGCGAGCTGCGCAGCGATTTTTACCTAACGGCTGAAGCGGATTTCGAAAGCCGGCGCCAAAGCCTGCGCCAGGGGCCCCTGGTGCAGGCTCTGCTCAACGCCAATGCCAACGCCCCTGGCGAGCCCCTGGGCCTGCCGCGGCTCCGTAATGACCTGCAGGATTTGGTGGCGGCGGAAACCGCCTCGGTGCAGGCCGGCCTCGCCCTTTTGAAGGGGGCTAGCGGCGCCATGGCCCTGGCGATGAGTGGCTCTGGCCCCAGCCTGTTTGCCTTGTTCGCCGATCAGAGTGCGGCTGCCCTCGCCCAGCAGCAGCTGCAGACCAACCTCCAGGAGAATGGCTTCGAGAGCTGGGTCTGCTCATTCCTGCCGCCCCGTACCCCCCATGGCTGAAACTCCCCCCCCCAAGGCCCCTGAACCAAGCCGGCTGAGCTATCTGAGTGGTGGCCTCACCAGTGCCCTGTTTTGTGCCGTGGCGGTGTTCTTGACCCAGCGGCTGCTGGGTTATTACGCCAACCATCCCCCCCACTACAGCCAACAGGTGGCCCAGTCGATCGCCACAGCAATGAAAACGCTGCTGGTGGGCAGCGCCAGCCTGGCCTGCTTCAGTTTTGGCCTAACGACGCTGGGTTTGTTGCTGCTATTCCTGCGGAGCCTGTTGCCCGGCCGTAAGCCAGCCCAGGGCTGAGCTGCACGACCCTGAGCTCGGCACTGATAAGTTGACCCCTTGCCGGACCCAGCCGGCCAGCCGCCCTGCGCCTGATTTCGTGGCCGAAACCCTTCTGTTTAATGCCTTGCGTGAAGCCATCGATGAGGAGATGGCCCTAGACCCCCTTGTTTGCGTGATGGGGGAGGACGTGGGCCACTACGGCGGTTCCTACAAGGTCACCAAGGATTTGTATGAGAAATACGGCGAACTGAGGGTTCTAGATACGCCGATCGCTGAGAACAGTTTCACCGGCATGGCCGTGGGGGCTGCGATGACGGGCCTACGGCCAATCGTCGAAGGCATGAACATGGGCTTCCTGTTGCTGGCCTTTAACCAGATCTCCAACAACATGGGGATGCTGAGATATACCAGTGGTGGCAATTTCACAATCCCCACGGTGGTCCGTGGTCCCGGCGGGGTTGGCCGTCAGCTGGGGGCCGAGCATAGCCAGCGGCTGGAGGCCTATTTCCACGCGGTGCCCGGCATCAAGATCGTTGCCTGCAGCACCCCCACCAATGCCAAGGGGCTGATGAAGGCAGCGATTCGAGATAACAATCCGGTGCTGTTTTTCGAGCATGTGTTGCTCTATAACCTCAGCGAGGAGATTCCCAGCGGCGAATACACCTGCGCCCTTGATCGGGCTGAATTAGTGCGGGAGGGCAAAGACATCACCCTGATTACCTATTCACGGATGCGCCACCACTGCCAGGCGGCGGTGAAGCAGCTGGTGGAACAGGGCTATGACCCAGAGCTGATTGATCTGATCAGCCTCAAGCCCTTTGACATGGAAACGATCAGCCGTTCGATTGCCAAAACCCATCGGGTGGTGATCGTGGAGGAGTGCATGAAAACCGGTGGCATCGCCGCTGAATTGATTGCCCTGATCACAGAGCAATGTTTCGACGAACTCGACGCGGCGCCGATGCGGCTCTCCAGCCAGGACATTCCCACCCCTTACAACGGCACGCTGGAAAATCTGACGATTATTCAGCCCCATCAGATTGTTGAAGCCGTTAAAGGCTTGGTGCAGCGATGACCCGCCCCCAAGGTTGGTTGGCCTTGATTTTGGCCCTGGCGATCGGCAGTTTGTTGGTGTTGCGCACCCTGCCCCTCTCGCTCGGGCTAGACCTGCGTGGCGGCAGTCAGTTGACCCTGTTGATCAAGCCCGCCGGCAGGATCACCCAGGTGGACAGCAAGCAGCTGGAGGCCGTTAAGGACGTGCTGGAACGGCGGGTGAATGGGCTTGGGGTTTCAGAGGCCACTGTTACCACCTCCGGCAATGATCGGATTGTGGTGCAACTGCCCGGGGTGCAAGATCCCCGCCGGGCCGCCAGCGTGCTGGGTACCACTGCCATGCTCGAATTCCGGGCCCAGAAAGTTGGCACCGACCAGGAGATGACCGGGCTGCTGCGCCTCAAGCGCCTGATCGAAGCCAAGCTCAATCAACTGCAGGGCAAAGCAAAATCTACCGATGGCAAACCTGCCCCTGATGTGAGCGGACCCCTGGGGGAAACGCTTAAGTCGCTGGGGTTAGAGGCGCCCCAGGGGGCCAACGAAGAGCAACAACTGGAGCTGATTCTCCAAGACAGTAATCGCCGCATTGTTGGCCTGTTTGAGGCGCCCCTACTCACCGGTAGCCATCTAATTGATGCTGGCCGAGTACAGCAAACAAATAGCCCCAATTGGGAGGTAACCCTGCGCTTTGATCGGGAGGGGGGTGATCAATTTGCGGCGCTCACCAAGTCGATTGCCGGCACTAATCGTTTGCTTGGAATCATGCTTGATGGCCGCTCCATCAGTGAAGCCAGCGTTGGTCCCCAGTTCGCCACCGCAGGCATAACCGGCGGAGCCGCCAGTATCACCGGTGGTTTCAGTGCTGATCAAGCCCGCGACCTGGAGGTGCAGCTCCGTGGTGGCGCCTTGCCCCTGCCGGTGGAGATCATCGAAAACCGCAGCGTTGGCCCCACCCTGGGGGCTGAAAACGTGCGCAATAGCCTGCTGGCGGCCCTGGTGGGCATTGGCCTGGTGGGTATTTTCATGGTGGTGCTCTATCGCTTGCCAGGTTTTGTGGCCGTGTTGGCCCTTGGCCTCTATGCCCTCTTCAACCTGGCGATGTATGCCCTGATTCCGGTGACCCTCACCCTGCCAGGGATCGCCGGCTTCATCCTCTCGGTGGGCATGGCTGTGGATGCCAACATCCTGATCTTTGAGCGCACCAAGGAAGAATTGCTAGATGGCAATACCCTTTTCCGTTCGGTGGATGTGGGTTTCACCCGCGCCTTTTCATCAATTTTTGATGGCCACGTCACCACACTTATCAGTTGTGCGGCCCTCGGCTGGCTGGGCAGTGGCCTGGTGCGGGGCTTTGCTATTACCCTCGCCGTGGGGGTCGTGTTGAGCCTGTTCACCGCCCTCACCTGCACACGCACCCTGCTGCGCCTGTTGCTCAGCTACCCCGTCCTGCGTCGACCCGGCCTATTCCTGGCTGCCCCCACCCAACCATGACCTCCTCCACCGGTGCGTTGCTGCGGGAACCCCGCTTCCGCATCACCCGTTACCGCCGCATCTGCCTAGGTATCACTGCGGTACTGGTATTTCTTAGCCTGTTGGGTTTATTCCTTTCTTGGTTGTCTCCCCTGCATTCGCCGCTTAAACCTGGGCTGGATTTCACCGGCGGCACCTCAATCCAGGTGGAACGTCGTTGTGAACCCAAGTGCGCTGATCTCAATGTTGATGCTATCCGCAAGGCCCTAGTTGAACCAGCGGTGGTGCAACTGCTCGATGATGGCCGGGCGATCAGTTTGCGCACTGCCGCCCTCAGCCCAGCCGAAAGCGGCGAGGTGGTGGAAGCACTAAACAAAATTGCTGGACCCCTGAAGCAGGAAGGCACCCAAATCAACACGATTGGCCCCTTGCTAGGTGAACAGTTGCTGCGCAGCAGCCTGTTGGCCCTGCTGGTTAGTTTCGTGGGTGTTGCCCTATATATTTCAGCTCGCTATGCCCGCCTCTACGCCGGCATGGCCCTGGTTTGCTTGGCCCATGACGTACTTCTAACAGCAGGTTTATTTGCCTGGTTGGGGCTGATATGGGGGGTGGAGGTGGATAGCTTGTTTGCCGTAGCCCTGCTCACCCTCGCTGGCTATTCAGTGAATGACACGGTGGTGGTCTTTGACCGGATCCGTGAACAACAGCAGGTGTTGCCAAATCTCAGCGTGGAGGATCAGGTGGATCGGGCGGTGGCCGGTACGCTCACCCGCTCTCTTTTCACCACCCTCTGCACCGAATTACCAATCTTGGCCCTGCTCTTCTTTGGTGGCGAAAGTCTTCATTGGTTTGCCGTGGCCCTGTTTGTGGGGGTGGCGGTGGGGGGCTGGTCGAGTATTGGGGTGATCCCACCGCTGCTGCCAATTTTTGGCGGCAGGTTACCCCAAAAAATTAATTCTGTTTCGGCAAGCGCGTGAGAATCTCCCGGGGCTTGGCACTGTTGCTAATGCTATTGGCCCTATTGGAATTGCGTACGGAAATTACGCTGCTTATTCAGCATTTTACCTGGACTGGCTTTTTCTTTGCAATTGGCAGCCATAAGTTAGCCGCCTTGATTGTATTGCTTACTCCCTGGGCCTTCGTTGGTCGATCGAGGCCCGCAGGGTCCAGCGGTCCATGATTTCTTTAACAAATATTTCCTCAAGCAACACCTGAAGTACCACCACAAATGGCAGGGCCAAAAGCACCCCTGGCAGCCCCATTAAGGCGCCAAGGCTTAGTTGGGCCATCAATGCCACGGTGGGCAACAGGTTCACCGTACGTTTCAATAACAATGGAGTTAAGAGAAAGGCTTCAGCGTTCTGCAAAAACAGCCGCAGGATGATCACCTGCAGGCTGAGTAATGGTGAGATCAAGAGGGCCACCGCCGCGGGCACCAGGGTGGCCACAGTGGGCCCAATCGTGGGTACAAAGGTGAGTAACCCACAAATCAAGCCACTGAGCAGGGCAAGCGGCACCTTCAGCCAGGCCAGCCCAGCCCAGGTGAGCAGGAAAACAATCAGCGAAGAAAGGGTCATCCCCGCCAGCCAACCGCCGAGGGCCTCGCGGCATTCCGCCAACAGGCGACGGCTGTGCTGCCGATAGAAGCGCGGGGTGGCAGCAATCAGCAGGCGCGTATGACTGTTGGGATCCAGGCAAAGCAGCAGGGCCAGCAGGGCCATCAACAGCACCTGGATAGAAGTATTGGCTGCCCCCCCCGCCAGCCCCAGCAACTGACTGCCCAGGGGCTGGAGCCTTTCGAGGCTGGAAAAACTATTAAGAGAATTCTGAAAATCACTGAGGCCCTTCACTTGGCCGCTGAGTACCACCAGCCGTTGCATCAGCACGGGCACCAATTGGGTGAGGGTCTGGGCCTGCTGCACCAGTTCCGGCAGCAGCAGATAACCAAGCACCGTTGCCAGCCCGCCAAAGGCCAGCACCACCAAGGCCAGGGCCAGGGGCCGCTGCAGCCCCAGCCGTTGCCTTAACAGCTGCACTGGCACATCCAAGGCGACGGCTAGTACCACCGCCCCAAATAAAACCAGCAACACCCAGCGCAGTTCCCAGGCCAGCACCGCCAGCAGCAATAGGGCGAGGCTGCCCAGCAAAGCCGGCCAGCTAATGGCGGAGCTGCTTGCTCTCATGGCCAGCGGGGGCGCTTCCAGCCATCCAGCAGATCATGGATCAGCAGTTCCCGCAGCATCACCTGTAAACAAACGGCGAGGGGCAGGGCCAGCAGCAGGCCCACAGGCCCAAAAATGACCGTGAAAATCACCTGGGCCGCCAGGGTTAAACCCGGCAATAACTTCAGCTGGTGATGCATCACTGAAGGGGTAATCACGTAGCTCTCCAGGTTCTGGATCACCACATAAAGCAGCAGCACCGCCAATGGTTTCCAGGGGTTCTCCAGCAGGGCCACGGCCATCGGAAATACCGTGCCAATGGTGGGGCCCACATTGGGAATCACGTTCAACAGCCCCGCCAGCAGGGCATTGGCCATGGTGAGCTTCACCCCCAGCAGGCTGAGGCCAATGAAGGCCAGCAGGCCCACACACACGGAACTAATCAGCACCCCCACCATCCAGCTGCTGAGCGCTTCGCCGCAGAGGTGGAGCACCTGGCGGAAACGGCGGCGGTAAAAAGAGGGCAGCAGCGCCACCGCCACCTCGCGATAGCCGCGGGGCTGGGCGGTAAACATCACCGCCACCGCCAGCACAAACAACAACTGCAGCAAGCCACCGCCGAGGTTGCCGGCCAGGCCGAGCAATTGACCAAGGCTGCGGCTCACCCCCCAGTCGGAGGGCTCGGTGAATGATTGCAGCCAGCCCTCGGGTAATTCGCTGTGGCCATAGAGCATCAGGCTGATTCGGTGCAGGCTGCCACTGGCTAGCTGCCCCAGGGTTGCCGCCGCCTCGGGCAACTGACGAACTAATTCTTCGAACTGCTTCACAAAGGGGGGAATCAGCACGGCGCCCAGCAGCAGGGCCCCTACCAACACCAAACCGAGGCCCAGCAGCAACGCCTGCCAGCGCCTCCACTGGAGGCGCCGTTCAAGGGCCCCCACCAGGCTGGAGAGGGCCACGGCCAGCACGATTGAGCCAAACAACTCAATCAAAACCCCGCGCAGGTTCCAGAGCAGGGCAGCGGCGGCAAGTAATGCGGCGAAGGCGCACCACTGGGCAAATTTCATCGGCTGATCAGCTTTGGCTGAAACCAAGCTCGTGGCTGGCGGCATAGCGCTCGGCAAAACGCATGAAGCGTTCGAATTCGACCTCACTCTTCCATGTGTAGGTGGCTTCCAAGGCGCTGGCCTTGCCATTTACGAAGCGGGCATTCACCGAACGGGTCACCAGTTCGCCCTCCTCGTCCAGCAGAAACATGCCGGTGATGTCCCCCAGTGTTTCCGGGGCCAGGGCCACGGGCTCCTCAAAAACAAACAGGGCCTGGCCGGTCACGCCGTCCCGGGATCTGGTGAGGCGGATATCGGGAACAACGGTTTCATCAGTGCCACGGAAAAACTGGATGGCTGCTCCCATCGGTGCCCTCTAAAGCGGCAAGCTTAGGCAGTGCTGGCGGCTTTGAAGTCGCTGCTTAGCGGTGCCCGCTGCGATACTGGCCACTGGCCTGTCTAGTTATGTTGTCTGGTCCGCGTCCAACCACCGCCGCCGGTGCCCCCCTTGGGGGAGCGTTGGAGCCAAAGGAAATGCTGGAACGGTTCCTTTCCGGTTCAAATCGCCAGCGGCAACGGGAATGGCCCCAGCTGCAGGCCCTGGGCCCAGCCCTGTGGGAGCCGCTCTGGCAGCGCTTAACGGCCGAGAAACGCCAAGCCAGTAATTGGGGCCTGGGCTTACTGCTGCAATGGCTGGCCCAGGATCCGCAGCAACGGCAGTTGCTGGAAAAGCGCTGGCCCGGCGGCTGGTTGCCCAACCCCGGCCCTGGCAATCCAGCCTATGGCGATCTGCAAACGGCCCTGCTGCTGGGTCAACTGGAGGAGGCAGACCGGCTCACCAGTGCCTTCCTGCGCCAACTGGCCGGCAGTGCAGCCGAAAAGCGCGGCTATGTGTATTACAGCGAAGCGCCAGCGATCCCCCGCCTGGATCTCGGCCATCTCGATGACCTCTGGTGGTTTTATTCCGGAGGTCGCTATGGCTTCCGGGTGCAACGGCGTCTGCTGGAGCAGTGCGGCGGCCGCTGGGAGGAACTCTGGGGGCGGCTGGGCTGGAAGGACGCTGGCATCTGGACCCGTTACCCCCGTTCCTTCACCTGGACCCTCGAGGCCCCGGAGGGGCATTTGCCCCTGGTGAATCAACTAAGGGGTGTGCGCTTGCTGGATGCATTACTAAAACATCCGGCTATCGACCGGCCGACCGGCGATCGATAGGATCAAAACAACGGCCGGCGACTTACCGATGGGTCAGGGGCTGGGGCTTTCAACCAGTTGGTGTTGGAGTGAGTTCATCACTCCCTCCACCCTGCAGCTGCAACCCCTGATTGAGCTGCTGATGGAGCCTGTGCCCAGCCCCGACCGGGACCTGTTGCACCTGGGCCTCCAGGAGGCATTGGTAAATGCGGTGCGCCATGGCAATGGCGGTGATCCCCACAAACCGCTGCGCATTCGCCGCATCCTTTCTCCCCGCTGGTTTGTGTGGCAGGTGCAAGACCAGGGCCTGGGCATTCCCCAGCGCCACCGCCGCGGCAAACTTCCTGAAAACCTGGAGGCCCCCAGTGGCCGTGGTTTATTTCTGATCCACCAATGTTTTGACGACGTGCGCTGGAGTCGCCGCGGCAATCGCCTGCAACTGGCCAAGCGCCGTTAGCTCGCTCGCTGGTGGCCAGGACAACCGGGATCGTGTTGTTCCCGCTGTAACCAGCGCAGGGCACTGGCCAGCAAAGCTTCCGCTTCGCCACTGCTGGGATCACTGAGCAGTTGCACCAGGGCCGCAGATAACTGCTCCGCCGCCCGGCGTTCCCGCTTGCTTTTTAACTCATGCCATTCGCTTACGGGGATGCTCAGCAGCCCATGCAGTTCCTGGGCCTTAGCCAGTGCAGCGGTTGGTAGCGGATCCATGGCAGCCAGGGCAAAGCTGCTTCATTGTGTCTGTTCCGATGGCCGCCGGGCGCCGATGGCAAGCAAGCGCAAGCCCCTGCATTGGCTCCATCACCTGTCAACAGTGCTGGTTATCTGTCGCGGGGCGGGTAAGCAGCTAAAAGCTAAGGCCGCCATCGGGGTTGCCCAGCGGCGGCGGCGGCAACGTCAGCGCCTGGCCCAACAGCTGCTGGAGGCCCAGCCCTGGTGGCCCCTCGGCGGGGATCAGTTGTTTTGGCGGGGGCTGCGTTGGGGCGGCGGCGGCTTCCTAGTGGCCCAGGCCCTGCATCACTTCCTGCCGCGGGGTTAGGGAGGGGGCCAGTTGCTGGGAGCGGCGCAGCAGATCCTCCTGCAGTTCCAGCTCCTCGCCCCGCTCCACGTCAATCACTGTCTGGAGCAGGTGCTGGGGCCCGCGCTTCCAGGCGTTGTGGAGGGAATGGCGTAAACGGTCTTCGGCTAGCACCAGGCGATCAGCCGCTTCCCTAGGGCTTTCCCCAGAGAAGATCTCACCCTTTAGGCAAACACCAAAGCCATAGGCCTCAATGATCGGCCGACCACCCAGCAACACGGTTTGGAAGGTCCAGCCCTCAAGCCAACGCACCCGAAAGGGGTTAATCATCAAATGCAAATGGCGGTAAGCCATTTCAGCGGATTCCTTCTCGTTTTACAAGTTTCTTTCCTTTTGTGTTTACCTTTGAAAACTTTGTCTGCCTAGCTGGCGCCGGCTACGGGCTTGCGGGCGCTCCACACCCTGGTCATGAAATGCGACTGGCCCTGGATGGCCATGAAACCCGCCTCGCCAAGCCTGGCGGGGATGTCGTCTGAGATGTAGTCGCGGTAATAGGGCTCATGGAACAGCCGTCGGAAGTTCTCCATGGCGCCCCTGAACTGGGGGGAGTCGCTGAGTTGCACTGAGTCGGCCAGCACCAGTACTCCCCCTGGCTCCAGCACCCGGAAGGCTTCATTCAGGCAGGCCTGCCGGGCGGCCCCTGGCAGTTCATGCAGCAGAAACACGCAGGTCACCGCTTGCATGGAGCCATCGGCAAAGGGCAGCGCCTCGGCATTGCCCTGCACTAATTGGGGCAGCTCACCGGGCAGCTGTGACAACCAGCGGTTGGCCTGGCGCAGGTAGGCACTGGATAGATCAATGCCTAGCAATTGGGCTTTGGGCAGGGCGCCCCGCAGTTGCCGCAGGGTGCGGCCAGTGCCTGTGGCCACGTCGAGGATCCGGGGGGGCAGGGCCTGGTTCCGCTGGGGCAGGGCCGTGAGCAGGGGCTTTATTAGCCGTCGCCGCATCGCATCGGTGGTGCCGTTGAAGAGGATCTCCACCTGCAGGTCATAGAGCTCGGCGGAGCGGTCGCTCAGGTAGCCATCGGTTTGGTGGTGGAAATTTTGGAGGTAGTAGTCGGGAAACTGCTCAGGATTCACGTCCCTTGGCAGGTCTCGCACATCCCTACGGCTGCGGCGACTCCAGATCGCAGGTTGATCCAGCCACACCAGTGGGTAGCGCAGAAACCAATCCAGCCAGGGACCAGCAAATAGCAGCTGGCTGGGGTAAAGGCCTTGCTCTGCCTCGCGCCAATCAAGTTCCAGCAGGGCGTCCATGCTCTGGCGCAGTTCGGCGAGCACGGCAGGTGCCAAAGGCACGACGTTTGCCTTGGCCTTGGGGGCCAGCCAGGCCATCAGGCGACTGTTTAGCTCCTTGTGGGCTAGTCCCGCCAAGCTCCTGCCCTGTTGCAGGGTTTTGTATGCCAGCTGGCCAAGGGGATCGCTCATGGGGGCCCAGGGGATTGGTCTATTTCAACGGATCTTGACGGCCAGCGTGACTAAAGTCGCCGCTTCCTCCAGCCATGGACAATGGAACGATTCAAGGAAATATTCCGCAGCATTGGCAATCTGAGGTTGCTGGGTGAAATCGCCCGCAGCGGCGGCGAACTCAGCACGATTGGCGATCTTGTGGACAATTTCCTCGATTCTCCGCAGATGGAGCTTTGTATTAAGAGGTTCCGGGCTTTGCCGGGGGGAGCCGAACTTATGGATAGCCGCTATCCACCCCTTGACCCCCAGCTGGAGAGCCTGGAACATTTGCCCCCCGGCAGCCTGGGCCACAGCTACGTAACGATGATCCGCACCCTCAATTACGACGCCGACTTCTTTCGGCCTCGGCCGATTGAAAGCGAAGCCCAGTGGCTCACCCAGCGGATTGCCACCACCCACGACATCCACCACGTGGTTTCTGGATTCGGCACCAGCCGTTTCGGTGAAGGTGGCGTATTGGCGATCACGGCCACCCAGGTGGGTTTCCCGGCCTATGTGCTGCTCAACAATGCGGCCTTAATGGCCGGTTTTCGGCTCGACACCCAGAATTTTGAGGAGCTCAGCGCCGCCATTAGCCGCGGGGTGAGCATCGGCCTTGAAGCCGCCCCCCTCTGTGTTCAACGCTGGGAAGACCACTGGGACTGGTCAGTGCAGCAGTGGCGCCAGCACTTGGGCCTTAAGAATCCTGTTGAGTCGGTACCCTATGCCCTCAACCTTTCGCTGTAGCAGTTGATACCGATTAGAGATGGGTGAGTGGCGCAAGGGGACCCATGACTCTTTTGAACGGTTTACCCAGCAACCCTGAGCAGCTGGCCTGGGCGATCAAGCACCAGCGGGATCGGATTCGCTTGGCCGCTGGCCTGGCCCAAATCAGCCGCCATCCCGATGCTCATCTATACAAGGATGCCCAGGCCCTTCAGCAAACTTGGGCCCGCAGCCATGGCCGTGAGCGACGCCTATTGGCCAATGCCGTGGCCCAGCTGCGCCAAGCGCCAATGGGCGGTAAGCCTCAAGCGTCGTAGTACATCGTGAATTCGTGGGGGTGGGGCCGTTGCCGCAGCTGCTGCACCTCCTCGTACTTCAATGCAATCCAGTTGTTGAGAAAGTCTTCAGTGAACACTTCGCCGGCCAGCAGATAATCCTTGTCTTCATCTAGGGCCTGCAGGGCGCCATTAAGCGAAGAAGGCACCGTGGAAATGCGGGCCAGCTCATCGGCTGAAAGTTCAAACAAATCAAGATCGGTGCCATCGCCGGGGTCGATCTGATTACGGATCCCATCCAGGCCTGCCATCAACATGGCGCTAAAGGCCAGGTAGGGGTTGGCCAGGGCATCGCCGGAGCGGAATTCCAGGCGCTTTGCCTTTGGATTTGGGCCAGTGAGGGGTATGCGCACCGCCGCCGAACGGTTGCCCTGGGAATAAACAAGGTTCACGGGGGCTTCAAAGCCTGGCACTAGGCGTTTGTAGCTGTTGGTGGTGGGGTTGGTGAAGGCCAGGAAGGAGGGGGCGTGCTTCAGCAGGCCACCGATGTACCAACGGGCCGTTTGGGAGAGGTTGGCATAGGTGCCTTCCCCGAAGAACAGCGGCTGCCCCCCCTTCCAAAGGCTCTGGTGCACATGCATGCCACTGCCGTTATCGGCAAATACCGGCTTAGGCATGAAGGTGGCTGTGCGCCCGTACTTTTTTGCCACGTTGCGTACAACGTATTTGTAGATCATTACGTTGTCGGCGGCAGTGATCAGTTCCGCAAACTTCATGCCCAGCTCATGTTGGGCGGTGGCCACCTCATGGTGCTGTTTCTCGATCGGCACCCCAAGCGAGCCCATGGTGAGCAGCATTTCGCTGCGCATGTCCTGGAGGGTGTCGTTTGGGGCAACTGGGAAATAGCCCTCTTTCAATTGAACTTTGTAGGCCAAGTTGCCCCCTTCTTCGAGGCGGGCGCTATTCCAAGGCGCCTCCACCGAATCAACGCTGTAGAAGCTGCTACCTGAGCCCGAGCTATAGCGCACATCGTCGAAAACGAAGAATTCCGGTTCTGGGCCGAAATAGGCGGTGTCCGCCAGGCCGGTGGAAGCCAGGTGATTCAGCGCTTTCTGGGCCAGGGCCCTGGGGCAACGGCCATAGGGCTGGCCACTGCGCGGTTCCTGGATCGAACAAATCAAACTGAGGGTTTTGTGCCGATAGAAGGGATCAAGCCAGGCGGTGGCGGCATCGGGCACCATCGCCATATCTGATTCATTGATTGCCTTCCAACCCCGGATCGATGAGCCATCGAAAGCCAAGCCTTCACTGAAGGATTGCTCCTCCACCAGGTCTGCACAAACGGTGAGATGTTGCCATTTGCCGTGCAGATCGGTGAACTTCAGATCTATCAGCTCAATGCCCTCATCCTTGATGCGGCGCAGGATGTCGTGGGGGGTATGGGCCATGGAAATGACTTGGGCAGCTAAGGCACGGCCGGAACGTACGGAGCCCTGGGGTGGGCCCCTGTAGCAATTGATACTTTCCTCCCCCGGGCTCGCCGTTATTCATCGTCAGGTAACCGTTTCTGTCAGATCGACGGAATCCCAGCTGTTTCAAGGGATTCTCGCCGTTTCTGGTGCTAGTTTCCGGCCACTGATGTCGGTGACATGCAGGACGCGATCACAGGTCTAATCGGCCGTTACGACCAAAAGGGCCGTTACCTCGACCGCTCCGCCTTGGACAGCCTTGAGGGTTACTTCGGCGAAGCTGAAACCCGCCTGGCGGCAGTGACCACCATCAATCGGGAGGCGGCTGAAATCGTGCGGGAGGGCAGCCAACGGCTGTGGCTCGCCGATCCAGAACTGTTGTTGCCCGGTGGCAATGCCTACACCACCCGGCGTTTGGCAGCCTGCCTGCGCGACATGGATTATTTCCTCCGCTACATCTCCTATGCCCTGGTGGCAGGTGATTGGCGGATGCTCGATGAACGGGTGCTGAATGGCCTAGACGACACCTACAAATCCTTGGGGGTACCCACCGGTGCCACCGCCCGGGGCATCCTGCTGATGGCAGATGTGCTCACAGAGCAGCTGGCGGCCCAGGGGGTCACCAATCTGGCCATCGTGCGCGAACCCTTCGAGCACCTGGCCCGGGGCCTCGCCGAGATCAGTCTCACCGGCCGATGACGTAGGCCCCGGCTGTTGGCTGAGGCCCCGGCTGTTGGCTGAGGCCCCGGCTGTTGGCTGAGGCCCCGGCTGTTGGCTGAGGTCCCGGCTGTTGGCTGAGGCACCGGCTGTTGGCTCCGCTCACCCGCTTTTCAGTCAGTCAAGCGCCGACTAGATAAGTCAGCTAACGGTTGTATCCGGCCGCGCTGCTGTTTCGGGGGGCCAAGCTGGTCCGCTGGCTCACGGCTGTTCCGGGGGGCCACAGCAGTTCCGGCACCACTGCATAATCTTCACTCTGTACTTTCTTCTGGCGCGTGACCCTTTCCTCGCTCTCCCCCGTCCTTGAGACCGTGAGCGAGGCCCACCGCCTGCGGCTTGATCCGATCTCCACCCCGGAACGGCTGCTGCTGGGCCCAGGCCCCTCCAATGCCCATCCCACGGTGCTCCAGGCCCTTTCGCGGCCGCCGTTGGGCCACCTCGACCCCCTTTACCTCGAACTAATGAACGAGGTGCAGGAAATGCTGCGCTACGCCTGGCAAACAGAAAATCGAATCACCATTCCAGTTAGCGGCACCGGCAGTGCTGCCATGGAGGCCACGATCGCCAACAGCATCGAAGCCGGGGAGAGTGTTGTTGTTGGGGTGATCGGTTATTTCGGTCAACGGCTTGTGGATATGTGCGGCCGTTATGGCGCCGATCTGCACGTGATTGAGGCCCCCTGGGGGGAGGCCCTCAGCCTTGAGGCCATTGCCCAGGCCCTCGAACAACACAAACCAAAAGTGTTGGCCCTCGTGCATGCCGAAACCTCCACCGGTGTCTGCCAGCCCCTGGAGGGGGTGGGTGATCTCTGCCGTGAGCACAACTGCTTGCTGCTGCTCGACACGGTCACCTCCCTGGGGGCGGTGCCGCTCAAGCTGGATGAGTTGAAGGTGGATCTGGCCTATAGCTGCAGCCAGAAGGGGCTCAGCTGCCCCCCCGGCCTTGGCCCCCTCACCATGGGCCCCCGGGCCGAAGAAAAGCTGGACCGCCGCCAGAGCAAGGTGCCCAATTGGTACCTGGATATGTCTGGCTTGAAGTCGTACTGGGGTACCGACCGCACTTACCACCACACGGCCCCCGTGAACATGAATTTCGGCCTGCGGGAGGCGCTGCGCTTGCTCTGTGAGGAGGGCATCGAAAACGCCTGGGCCCGCCACCGCCGCAACAGCGAAAGGCTCTGGGCGGGGCTTGAAGCCCAGGGGCTGGAATTACATGTGCCTTTGGAGCTGCGCCTTCCCACGCTCACCACTGTGCGGATTCCTGAGGGGGTTGATGGTCGTGCCTTCGGCCTGCACCTGCTCAACAAGCATGGGGTGGAAATTGGCGGTGGCCTTGGCGCCCTGGCTGGTCAGGTGTGGCGGATAGGCCTGATGGGCACCAACAGCACCCCCGCCAATGTGGATCTGCTGCTCAATCTGCTGGAGCTGGAGTTGCCGGCTTTCCGCAGCGCTGCTGCTGCTGCTTAAAACGTTTTTGCTGAAACCACTCCTGCAACTGCAAGCGGCAGGCCTCCTCCTTCACCCCAGCGATCACCTCCATCTGGTGGTGGGCCGTGGGCGAAAGGCTCAGGTCAAGGCAGCTGCCCAGGGCGCCGCGCTTGGGGTCGCTGGCGCCGTAAACCACCCTGCCCATGCGGGCTTGCACCAGGGCGCCAGCGCACATGGGACAGGGTTCGAGGGTCACCAGCAGGGTGTGCTGGTTGAAGCGCCAGTCCTGGCGCAGGCGCGCCGCCTGGGCCAGGGCCTGGAGTTCCCCATGGCCGAGGGGGTCTTGGCTGGCTTCGCGGCGGTTGCAGCCCCAACCGATCGCCAGGCCCTTGGGATCCAGTACTACTGCCGCCACGGGCACCTCCCCCCGCTGCCCCGCCTGGGCCGCCAGCCGCAGCAGCCGTTCCATCCAGAACCCGTAGGAGTTGTCCATCAACCATGAGAATGGCCGATCAACGGTTGCCTGGCTTGGTTGCTCCCGTTCCAGCTAACGATTCAGGGGGTTTGCCCCTGTTCCCCTCCCCCCAAGGTCTGGACCCTGGGCTGCAGGATTTTTTGGAGCAGGCCAGCCAGTTGCTCTGCCAATGGCTGGGGGATAGCCATCTGCATGGGCCAAGGCCGGGCTTGAGTCTGCAACCCAGTGCTGAACCAAGCCAGGGCGGTAGGGAAGCGGCGGCATTGCTAACGGATCTGCAGCAGCTGATGGCCGGTGGCTTTCGACCCAACCATCCCGGTGCCCTGGCCCACCTAGATCCACCGCCCCTGAGCGTTTCGATCGCCGCTGATCTGATCGCTGCGGGCATGAATAACAACCTGTTGGCGGAGGAGTTATCCCCTTCCCTCAGCCGGCTGGAACGGGGGCTGTGCGCCTGGCTGGCCCAGGCCTTGGGCCTAGGGCCCCAGGCCTCAGGGGTACCGGCCAGTGGCGGCAGCCTCAGCAATCTGATGGCTTTGGTTTGTGCGCGGCGGGCCGCCGGGCTCCAGGGCAGCCTCAAAGGGGTGGTGATCACAGCTGCCGCCGCCCACATCTCTTTGGAGAAGGCCCTGGGGGTGATGGGCCTACCGGAGGGGGCCCTCTGGCGCCTGCCCCCAGATGCCCAGGGTCGTTTGCAGGCGAACGCTGTGGCCGCTGCCCTAGGGCGCTGCCGCCAGCAGGGGCTGCCGGTGATCGCTGTGGTGGCCACCGCTGGTACCACCGTGCAGGGGCTGGTGGATCCGCTCGAGGAGCTGGCCGCCCTCTGTGGCCGCGAGGGGGTGTGGCTGCATGTGGATGGGGCGATCGGGGCGGTGTGTGGCCTGGTGGAGGCCCAGCGCTGGCGGGTGCGCGGCATCGGCGCCGCCGATTCGGTGACCCTCAACCCCCAGAAACTGCTGGGGGTTAGTAAGCCCTCCTCGCTGCTGTTGTTGCGCAATCCCCAGCACCTGCAAGACAGCTTTGGCACCGGCTTGCCCTACATGGAGCCGGCCCACGCGGGGGTTCACGGCGGTGAACTCGGCCTGCAGGGCACCCGCGGGGCAGAGGTGTTGAAGCTCTGGCTCAGCCTCCAGCACCTTGGCCTTGAGGGAATCGAGACGCTGCTGGCGGGGGCCTTCCAACGGGCGGAGGGGCTGCGCCATCGGCTCGCCCCCCTACCCCTGGCAGTGCTGCCCGGCGATTTGCATCTGGTGAGCTTCGCCCGCCAGGGGCCTGACCAGGGCTGGCGTGACGCTTGCCACCGCCAGTTGCTGCAGGGGGGCTTCTGGCTTTCGAAACCAGCGCTGGCGGGGCAACCGCTGCTCAAGGCGGTGCTGGGCAATCCCTTCACCACAGACCAGCACCTAGACCAGCTGGCGGCGTTGGTGCAGCAGAGCTGCCTGGGGGCCAAACGATGAGCAATCACAACCCCCGGGGCCGTTGGGTGGCGATCGTTACCGGGGCCCTGTCGGTGGCGATCGCCTTGGCTTATCTGTTGTTGGTGCTGCTGCTGGACCGTCAGGGTCCGCTGCTGCCGCCCCCCGCCGAGGCCCTTGGCGGGGCGGTAATTGGCGATCCTTCCGTTTCAATGGTTCCACCACCCGGGCTAGGGCCGCCTCCAGGAAGCGCCTGAGGTCGAGGTCGCGCCGTTGCAGGTCAAAGTGTTCCCGCACCACCTGGCCGATGCCGCCATCACCCCAGTCTTGTTGCTGGGAGAAATAGGTGATGAAACTGCGGCCCGCCAGGCGGGTGAGCCAGGCGGCGGTCACCGCCTGCACCGCTTTTGAGGCCAGCAATGCCGGCATGTTGAGGCTGAGGGCGCTGGCGATCAGGCCGGCCCCCCCCTTCACTACCCCAAGGCTGGCCAGGGTGCGCCCCAGGGAAAGGGCCAGCTGTTGCCCCTGGTCGCGGCTCATCGCCACCCCATACACCTGGCCGATCTCCACCACCATCTGGGCATTAACCGCGGCGGTGCCAAGCAAATCCAGCCCCGGCAATGGGGTCACGGCGATCACCCCGGCCCCGATCCAGCTGTAACGATCCACGATCGCCTGGGCCTCCCGTTCCCGTTGCTGGTTCAGCAATTGCTGGGAGGCCTCCGCCAGGCGGCTGCTCTGCAGAAGGATGTTGTCGGCCAGCAATTCCTCCCCCTCCTCCCGCAGCACGGCCGCCAGCCGTTGCAACAGCCGTTCGATTTCTGGCTGGGGTTGTAGCGGCCGCTGGCCGGGCCTCGGGATCGACTGGGGCTGGGCACTGGCGGTGACCACATCGATCGGCTCCACTAAGCCTTCACAGCGGCGCCGCAGCTGTTGCACCAGGCGCAGTTCTTCGGTTTCGCCGCGCAGGTCACACTTGTTAAGCACCAGCACCAGGCGTTTGCCCAGCTGGGCCAGGGCCTTCACAACGCTGAACTCACTGGCCCGCAGGTCCCCATCCACCACAAACAGGAGCAGATCCCCCTGCACCGCCTCCTGCCGCGCCTCCTGCTCCCGCTCCAGCCCCCCCTCGCCGGCCTCGAGGATGCCTGGGGTGTCGCGCAGCTGGATCGAACGCTGTAGGCCCTGGAGCCGCAGGCGATAGCTGTGGCTGCTGCTGGTGGAACCCATGGCGGCCCCCACCGTGCCCACCTGATCGTTGAGCAGGGCCCGAATCAGGGAGGTTTTGCCACTGGAACCACTGCCGAATACCACCACGATCAGATCGCCCCGCTGCAGCGACTCCTCCACCTGGCGCCGTTGCTCTTCCAGGGCCTGGCGGGCCACCGCATCGCGGATCCGGCTGACTTGCTGGTCGATGGCATCAAGGTTTTGGCGGGCGGCCTCCTGGCGATTGCCGGGGGCCTGGGGGCTGAGCTTCGGCTTGCGGCCCTGGCCTCGGCCTTTTATCCAGGGCAGCAACAGCGGATAAAGGGCCAGCCCCAAGGCCCCCAGCAGCAGCAGCACCGTTGGCGCCACCAACCAGGAGGGCAGCCAATAACTCAGCTGCCAGAGCACGCTGCTGATCGCCTGCAGCACCATCGAAAAAACGATGATTCCCAGCAATAGGCCTGCGATCAGCAGCCAAAGCCGAGGGATCTTCATCGCTTTGCTTCAGTGCTGGTGCTGCCGCGGCCGGCACTGCGGATGATGTCGCCCCAGAGCTGGGCGGCCAGGCCACTGCTGCCGCCACTGGGGCTGCTGTCGTCGTTGCCCAGCCAGATGCCCATCACCCAATGGCGACTCGGTTCATAGCCGATGAATAGCAAATCGCGACCGTCGTTGGTGGTGCCGGTTTTGCCCCATTCCTGGCCCCCTAGGGAGGCGGCCGTACCTGTGCCCCCCTGCACCACCCCCCGCAATAACCCCTGCATCATTCGGGCCTGGGCCGGGGGAATCACCCGGCGGCCACTGGCGGCGGTGCGGGCCGGTTGTCGGCAATTTTTGGCTTGATTGGCACAGGGCTCGGCATCGGTGAGCCGCCGGATCGTGGTGGGGGCCAGCCAGAGGCCATCGTTGGCGATCGCCCCATAGGCGGCGGTCATTTCCATTAGCCGCGTTTCGCTCTGGCCCAGCACCAGCCCAGGCACCGCCGCCAGGGGGGTGGTTATGCCGAGATCCCGGGCTTTCTTCACCACCGCTTCGAGCCCATAACGGCGCCCCAGGCGCAGGGCGGCGGTGTTACTGCTGATCGCCAGGGCCTGGCTGAGGCTGAGGGTGCCGCCACAGCCAGTGCTGAAACTTTGGCCGCCCCAATCCACCGGGTTACAGCTCACAGGATCCCAGGGTTTCAGGCCCCTTTCCAGGGCCACCAGGTAGGTCATCAGCTTGAAGGTGCTGCCCGGTTGGCGCAGGGCCTGGGTGGCGCGGTTGAACTGGCTGGTGTTGTAATCCTTGCCCCCCACCAGGCTCAGCACCCCCCCCGTGCGGCTATCAAGCACCACCACCGCCCCCTGCTGCACCCCCCAGCCGTTCTCCTGGCGCAGGTATTCACGCAATTTGGTTTCAACCACCTCTTGGAGTACTGGATCCAGATGGGTTTCCACGAGGAAATTGCCCTCCGCCGCCACTTCCGGCCCCAGCAGATTCTCGAGATCGCGCTGCACCTGGTCGGTGTAGAAGGGGGCCGGCCGCCGTTCTTTGCCGCCACAGGCCTTGGCGTCTAGCAGCACCGGGGTGCGGCGGGCGCGGCGGGCAGTGTCGCTGGAAATCCTGCCCTCGTCTGCCATTTTCGTGAGCACCCCATTGCGGGCGCTGAGGGCCTCCCGGGGGAAGGCACAGGGGTCATGGCCGTTGGGGGAGGGCAGCAGGCCCACCAGCAGGGCCGCCTGTTCGAGGCTTAGCTGCCGGGCGGAACGCCGGAAAAAATGCTGGGAGACATCCTCAAAACCCCAACCCACCCCCAGATACACCCGGTTGAGATAACTCAGCAAGAGATCGCGTTTGCTGAAACGGGCCTCCAGTTGCAGGGCCACCAGTAATTCACGCCACTTGCGGCCCAGGGTTTCCCCCTGGCCCACCTGCTCGGGATAGAGGCTGCGGGCCAGTTGCTGGGTGAGGGTGCTGCCCCCCTCCAAAACCTTGCCCCCCAACAGATTGGTGACTAGGGCGCGGCTGGTACCGATCGGATCGATGCCGGGATGCCACCAGAAACGGGTGTCTTCACTGGATAGGAGCGCTTTGATCAGATCAGGCGAGAAATCGGCCAAACCCTGGTTCTCCCGATGGCCATCACTGGTCACGCTGGAGAGCGGTTTATTACTGCGGTCATAGAGGGCCAGGGGGCCCCGCACGGTGGCCAAACTGCCCCGCACCGGCACCTGCAGGCTGCCCCAGGCCAGCAGCAGCAAGCCAAAACCTGCCAGGCCGAGGCCCGCGGCACTGGCCTGCTGGCTAACCAGCTGCAGCCAGGGGTGGCGATAAACCTGACGGAACTCGAGCTCAGGTAGGTCTTCCCCCTTGCTGGGGCCCAGCCGCACCCGATCGCCCGTACGTAATTCCAGCGAATGGAGACTGTGGCCCTGCCAGGAGAGGCCGTTGGTGGAGCCGTTATCAGTGAGCAACCAGTGGCGGCCGCGCTTTTCCAGCAGCGCATGGTGTTTGCTCACGGCCCCGTGGGTGATTACCACCTCCCCATCGGGATCACGGCCAATTCTGTACACCTGGCCATAAAGGGGGATGCGCAGGGATTCAAGGCCCTGTTGATGCACCCAGAGTTCAGCGGCCTCCATCAGCGGCGCCTCAGGCTGTCTAAAAGCAGGCTGAACACCGCCAGGTTGATGGCCACATCAGCCAAATTGAACACAGGGAATGAGATCGGCACCAGTTCAAGAAAATCAACCACCGCCCCCAAGCGCCAGCGATCTAGCCCATTGCCCAGGGTGCCCCCCAGCAACCAGCCGGCCGCCAGTAGCGAGCTCAAGCGCCAGCTGGGGCCGGCGCGCCACAGCCAACCAATAAGCCCCACCGCCACCGCCAGGCTGATCAAGCCCAACCAACTGGCCCCCTGGGGGAAAAGGCTGAAGGCAGCGCCGTTGTTCCACACCAGCCTCAGGTTGAGCAACCCCGGCAGCAGCGGCTTACTAACCCCAGGCGCTAATCCCTGCAATACAGCCAATTTTGTTAACTGATCAAGCAGCAGCACCCCAAGGGCGAGGCCCAGGCTGAGGCGGCGGGGCTGGGTTAGGGCGCTCAACGGTTGAGCAGCAATAAGGGCCGCAGCAAACGGGCCAAAACGGCCACCACACAGCAGAGCAGCAGTTGGCCTGGCAGGGGCAGCAGGCTGTAGGTGATCACCAGTTGCGGCAGGCTTTCCCCCCAGCGGTGGGCGAGGCTGCCCAAGGCCAGGTTGATCAGCCCACATAACTGAATCGTGACCAGGCCCAGCACCGCCGAGCCGGCGAGCCGATCAAGGCGACCCATGCCCTCCTGTTGGCTTAAGCGGCCGCAGAGCCAGGCGGCAGGGATAAAGCCAGCCAGATAGCCAAAGGAGGGTTGCTGCAGGTAGGCCAGCCCCCCGCCGTCTTGAAATACGGGCAACACCGCCATGCCAAGGCTGAGGTAGGCCACCGCCGCCAGCATTCCGGAACGGGGACCACAGACCAGCGCCGTGAGCAGCAATGCCGGCACCTGGGCGGTAATCGGCAATTCCTTGAAATCAAGACCCCGCTGGGGATCCCACCAGGGCACTGCCGGTTGCAACAGGCCACCGGTGAGGATGAGCAGTAGGCCCACCAGGGCACCCCACCAGTTCAACAAGGCGCGCAAGCTTCCGGCCCCTTCGATTGCCGCCATCCTGCACCAACTCCCTTAGGGCAACAACGGTGACCCACAACCCAGAAGCACTTTCCAAGCAAGAACCCGAGCAAGAACAGGCTTCGTCCCTGGCGCCTCCGTTCCCCGTTGGCGCCCTTGTGCGCCTCAAGGAAGCCCAGCCCTATCTCAAGACCGCCGCCCCGATGCCGATGTTGCGACCCGCCGATCTGGTGGAGGTGGGGGAGCAGGGGGAGGTGCTGGCCCTCAGGCCCCTGGAGCAGCGGGCCGTTCGTTTCCGCAGGGGTCAGTTTTTACTGCCGATCACTGCCCTGGAGGGGGCCCCTGAAGCCAGCACTGATCCCAATGGCGCTGGGCCTGAACCAGCGCTTCCGCCGGACCACACACACTGAGGCTGGGCTCTAGCAACCAGCGCTGGGCCACCGCTTGAACCTGCCCGGGGCCAATGCTGCCCAGCCGTTCCAGGGCCCGTTCGTTGTGGTCCGCCGGCAGGCCATGGCTGAGCAGCAGGGCAAGGCGATCGGCCCGTTGGCTGCCGGTTTCGCGGCCCAGGGCCTCCTGGCCCCGCAATTTGGCCTTGGCTAGGGCCAGCGCTGCCTCGGCCAGGGGGGCCTGGCGCAGGGCCTGCCATTCGCCGTAGAGGGCATCCATCGCCTCCGGCAAGCGCTCGGCGCTGGTGGATAGATGCCAAACAAAGGGGGAATCCCGGCGCCGGGCCGGCAGGTCAGTGCCCACGTCGTAGGCCAACCCCAGCTCCTCCCGCAGCACCTGGAAAAGCCGACTGCTCATGCCCACCCCCAGGTGCACCTGCAGCAGCCGCAGCGGCAGGGCATCGCCATGGGCAAGGCCCACCGTGCGGAAACCAAGCATCAACACCGCCTGTTCGGTGTCACAGGCCAGCAGCCCCAGGGAGCCAGCCGGGCTGGGGGCCACGCTTTGCTCAGCCACGGGGCCGGCAGACCACTGGCTGAAGCGTTCCTGGCAGCGCTCCAGCAGGCTGGCCTCCGGATCCCCTGCCAGCACCAGTTGGGCCCTGGCCTGGGGCAATTGCAGGGCCGCCTGCTGCAGCTGTTTGGGGCCGATGTTGGCCAGTTGGGGCGCCAGGCCCAGGGGGTCGTGGCCGTAGGGGCCGCTGCCAAACAGTTGGTGGCGCAGCTGTTCGTGGCAGAGGTGGAAGGGGTCCTCCTGGAGCCGCTGCAGGGCCTGGAGATTCAGATCCCGCTCCAGTTCCACCTGGGGGGCGGCGCAGTGGGGTTGCTCCAACATCTGCAGCAGCAGCGGCAGCAGCGTGTTGGCATCAGCCAGGGCGCATTTGAGTGCCACCACCAGCAGATCGTCGCCGGCTTCACAGCGCAGGTTGGCGCCGAGGCCCTCCACCACATCGGCAAAGGCTTCCGCATCCAAGTCCCCACAGCCGCGGGTCAGCACCCCCGCCAGCAGTTGTTGCTGGCCCGCCCGCCTAGGCGGATCCAGGTGACTGCCCAGCGGCACCACCAGCCGTGCCGCCAAAATTGCCGCCCCGGGTTGGGCCAAGCAGACCAGCTGATTCATGCGGGCAGCACCTCAAGTACAGAGGCCTGGGCGGGATCCCAGGCGGGGGCCAGGGCCTGCAAACGCTCCAGATCCCAGCTCTCTAGGCGCTGCAGCGGGGCATCGAGATCAAGCAAACGCCCCTGCAGGGTGGCCTGGGCCAGTTGATGGGTCACCTGACTGGTGGCCTCGAGGCCAAAGCTGTGGCCATGGCCCAGCAGCCGCTTGGCGCGCTCTAGCTCCTGGGGTCTGATGCCCTCTTGAACGCCCTGGAGCACCTGCTGTACGGCTTCAACCACCCTGGGCAGATTTTCCGGTTCTGTGGTGGCCTCAAGGATGGCCAGGCTGCCTTCTTCCAGGGGGTGAATGTCTAGGTCGATCGATTCCACCAGCTGTAGTTTTTCGCGCAATTCCTCCACCAGGCGGCTGCGGCGGCCCTCCGCCAACACTGTTGCCCAGAGCTCATGGCCCATCAGGGCATCCAGTTCCCTTGCCGCTGGGCAGGGCCAGGCCATCAACAGGCGGGCTGATTCCAGCCGTGGCAAAGCCAGCTGCTGGCGTCCGGCCTGAAAGTTAAAACTGCCGCGGGGGCTGGCCTGGGCCGCCCGGCCCAAGCGAGCGATTGGTCCGGCCTCCAACTGGGCCAGCAGCAGCTCAGGATCAAAGTTGCCCCCCACGGCCACGGCACAGCGGTCACTGCGGTAGTTGCGCTGTTGGAAGGCCCCCATGGAGTTGGGCGTATGGGCCAGCAGATCCGGCTTAAGGCCAAGAATTGGTCTGCCATAGCCATGGCTGCCACAGGCCTGGCTCAGCAAATGCTGGAAGGCCAATTCCTCCGGTTGATCTTCACTCTGGGCCAGCTCCTCCAGCACCACCTGGCGTTCCAGTTGAAAGGCAGCGTTCTCAAGGCTCGGCTGCAACACCAACCGGGGCAGCAACTCACAGGCCAGTCCCAAGCCCTCCGGTGGCAGCAGCAGGTGATAGTGCACCTCATCAAAACCGGTGGCGGCATTGCTGTAGCCGCCCAGGGATTCAATCTGCAGATCAAAGGCCCCAGGCCCGAGGCCTTCGCTGCCCTTAAACACCATGTGTTCTAGGAAGTGGGCCAGCCCGCTTTCCCCTGGCAGCTCCTGGAGACTGCCGGCCTGGCACCAGAACTCCATGCACACCACCGAGGCAGTGGCCAGGGGGAGGAGGGTGACGGGACAGCCATTGCTGAGGCTGGTCTGGATTGGGGCAGGGAAGCCCAGGGCGGGTCGCAGGACAGCCAGGGGGCGCTCACTCATTGCGACCATCATCGCCAGTAATCGCGCCCCCTGGCGTCACCCCTAGGCTGAGTTGCAGCATTGGAACCGGCGTGGAGAGCGTACCCATTTCGCTTGTGGACAGGATTGCCGAGGCTTTGCGTCCCCAATGGTCTGCCCTCCCTGAGCTAGCGAAGCTGCCGCTCTCGGCAGAAATGCAGGAGATCCGATGGGAGCTGGAGGGGGATGCCATGGAAATCCGCAACGAACTACTGCGCTGCCGTGGCCTGCGCAAAATCCATCTGGAAACAGCCCATGTGGGCAGGAATTTAGACATCCTTCACTGTGTGATGTTTCCCGATCCCTGCTTTGACCTTCCCCTATTCGGCGCCGACATCGTTGCCAGCCGTGGGGTGGTCTCGGCCGCCATCGTTGATCTCTCCCCCAGTGGCGAACGGCTGCCGGCAGCGCTTGCCCAGGCCCTGGCTGCCCTGCCAAAGCACCCCTACAGCCAACCAAGGGAGGTGCCCGGCTGGGGGGCAATCTTTTCTCCCCAGGTGTTGTTTGTGCGTCCCTCCCCTGGGCAGGAGGAGGACTGGTTCCTAGAGGATGTGCTCAGCTTCCTAAAGCTGTTCATTGCGGCGCTGGCTGCATGCCAGCCGGATCCCCCCGAGCATCCCGCCAGCCAAAGGCGCTACGAGGGGCAACTGCATTACTGCCAACAGCAGCGCTGTAATGACAAAACCCGACGGGTGCTTGAAGTGGCCTTTGACCAGCAGTGGGCCGATAACTACATCAATAACTTGCTGTTTGACGATCCCCTACCCCCCGGCAGCTCGCGTGCGTCCTAACCCTGTAATGGAGCGTTCCAGCCCCCCAGAAGCTGCCACTGCTCCCCAACCCAGCAAAAAAGGCAAGGCCGCCTGGGTTTGGCTGACCCTTGGCGCCATCGCTGTGGCCCTGGTGGGGGCCCTGGGCTTGCGCAAACAGGTGGTGGCCCTACGGCCGCCGGCGCCAACCCCTGCCCCTGGGATCAGCAAAACTCAGCCGCTGGGGGTAACCGCCCTAGGGCGCTTGGTGCCGGCGGGAAACGTGCGGCGGCTGGCCGCCCCCAGTGGCTCCATGGGCATGATGCCGCGGGTGGCGGCCCTGGAGGTGGAGGAGGGGGATCGGGTCCAGGCCGGTCAACTGCTGGCCAGTTTTGATAACCGCGTTGATGCCCTCGCTGACCAGGCCGTGGCAGAGGCAACGCTCACCAGCCTGGTGCAACGGCGTCGGATCCTCCAAGCCGATCTGGCCCGTTACCGCGGACTGCAGGTGGCTGGTGCTGTAACCACCGAGGGGGTGGAACAGCGGCAATTGCGCCTGCTGGAGGTGGAACAGGAGCTGGTGAAAGCCCGGGCCGAACGTCAGCGCCAGGCGGTGAAATTGCCGTTCACCGAATTGCGCGCCCCCTTTGCCGGCACCGTGCTGCAGATCCATGCCCGCAGTGGTGAACGGCCAGGGGATAAAGGGGTGCTGGAACTGGGGCGCAGTGACCAGATGGAAGCAGTGGTGGAGGTCTATGAAAGTGATATCAACCGGGTGCGCGTCGGCCAAGCCGTGAGCATGCGCAGTGAGAACGGTGGCTTTGACGGCAGTCTCCGCGGTCGGGTCATTCGGATTGAACCCAGCGTGCGCCAGCGCCAGGTGCTTTCCACCGACCCCAGTGCAGACACCGATGCCCGCATCGTTGAAGTGCGGGTGAAGCTATTTGCCCCAGATGCCGCCCGGGTGCAAAATCTCTCGGGCTTGAAACTGATCGCCAAATTGCAGCCATGAGCCCCTGGCCGGCGCAACTTTGGCGCTCGCGGCGGATTCCGTTGGCCTGGCTTTTACTTAGCCGTCAACCGGCGCGGCTGGCCATTGCCCTGGCGGGTATCAGTTTCGCCGGGATTCTGATGTTCATGCAGTTGGGATTCCGTGATGGCCTTTTCGATGCCAGCGTCACGATCCATCGACTGTTTAATGCCGATCTGGTGTTGATGAGTCCCCGCTCGATGAGCTCGATCAGCATGGCTGGATTTCCCGAGCGACGGCTGATTCAAAGCCTGGCTGATCCTGAGGTGGAGGATGTGACTCCAGTGCACTGGAACTTTGTGCTCTGGCGTAATCCAGAAACCCGTACGACCCGATCTATCCTTGCCCTTGGCTTTGAACCCAGCGATCCGCTATTTATTGATTCGATCCTGGCAAATCAGGCCGCAGAGCTGAACCAGCAGGGGCGGGTGCTATTTGATGAGCGCTCCCGGGCTGAATTTGGCCCCGTGGGCCAGTGGTTTCGCCAGGGGCGGCTGGTGGAGTCTGAGGTGGCAGGTCAACGGCTGCGGGTGGCTGGCCTGGTGCAACTGGGGCCCTCCTTTGGGGCCGATGGGAACATGATCACCAGCCGCGAAACCTTTCGCAGCCTGCTGCCAACCAGCCCCCACGGCAGCATTGAACTGGGCTTGATTCGGCTTAGCCCTGGTGCTGATCCCCTTCAGGTGGCGGCCCGCCTAAAGAAGCAACTTCCCCAGGATGTGAGCATATTTACTAAGCAACAGTTTATTGAGTTCGAGAAGAACTACTGGCGTTCCAGCACTGCCATCGGCTTCATCTTTACCCTCGGGGCCGCCATGGGTTTTGTGGTGGGTTGTGTGATCGTTTATCAGATCCTCTACAGCGATGTGAGTGATCACCTGCCGGAATACGCCACGTTGATGGCGATGGGCTACAAGCTCACGGATTTGCTGGGGGTGGTGGCCCGGGAAGGATTATTGCTGGCGCTGATTGGTTATTTGCCGGCCTATGGCGCCGGCGAAGCTCTTTACGCCTTGATTCGTAATTCCACCAAATTGCCGGTGGGTATGGAACTCCAGCGGGCCCTGGTGGTGTTCAGCATGATTCTGGTGATGTGCATGGGTTCCGCCCTCCTGGCGATGCGCAAGCTGGCGGATGCCGACCCGGCGGAGATTTTCTGAGATGGATCGCTCCAGGCCCAGCACGATCATCCGAGCCCGCCAGCTCTGTCATTCCTATGGCCAGGGGGAGCTGCGCCGTCAGGTGCTCCAGTCGATTGATCTCACGATTGCCGCCGGCGAGGTGGTGTTGCTCACCGGTCCCTCCGGCTGCGGTAAAACCACCCTGCTCACCTTGATTGGGGCGCTGCGCACGGTGCAGCAGGGGGAACTGGAGGTGCTGGGGCAGTCTTTGCAGGGGGCCAGCCGCGACCAACGCCGCTGCGTGCGCCAGAAAATCGGCATGATTTTTCAGGGCCACAACCTGCTGCGTTGCCTCACGGCCGAGCAAAACGTGCAGATGGGGGCAGACCTGCTGCCCCAACGCAGCTATGCCACCCGCCGCGGCTTGGCCAGGGAATGGCTGCGGGCCGTGGGCCTAGAGACTGAATTGGGGAAGCTGCCCCACGATTTGTCTGGGGGCCAGAAACAACGGGTGGCGATCGCCAGGGCCCTGGCGGCGGAACCACGCCTGTTGCTGGCCGATGAACCCACGGCCGCCCTCGATAGCCGCACCGGCCGCGAAGTGGTGGACCTGCTTAAGTCGCTGGCCCGGGATCAGGGCTGTGGGGTGTTGATGGTGACCCACGATCCCCGCATTCTTGATGTGGCCGATCGCCTACTGGAGATGGAGGATGGCCAACTCCAAGAAACAACGGTGCTGCCGCAGGCGGGGCGCTAAACTGTAAATATCAAAAGGAGTTGATCGGCCCATGGCGAAGCGTAGGAACCTGAAACGGGAAAAGCAGGAACGCAACCGTGCCTATGCCCGCAAGTTCAAGAAGCGCAAGCTGCGGAATGATGGCCGTGGTGAAGGCGCTGGCAACGGCGTCACCGGCACCGCCAACAACGGCGGCGCCGCTGATTGATCCCTTGGCTGGCCGGCTGGGCTGATGTGTCCTAGCCGGCCAGCTATTGCTAGAGCTGCTGCTTAAGGTGAGCAGGAATTTTTGAGCTCAATGCTCCTTCAGCAGTTGTCCCTTGGGGGACCGGTGATGCTGCCCCTGCTGATCCTCTCGATCGCAGTGGTCACCATTGGGGTGGAGCGATTCAGTTTTTGGCGAAAGATTGGCAGGGCCTCTTCCCCCCGTTGGAGACGGCTGGAGGAGGAGCTTGCCGTTGGACAAATACCCCCCGCTTCCAGCCTTGACGGGCCCGTTGCTGGCTTATTGACACGACTTGCCACCGCCGAGGGCGAAGCCAACCGGCAACTGGTCCTACAACTCACCCTGCAGAAGGAACGCCAGCGCATGGCCAGGGGAGAAAGGCTGCTGGAAGCTGCCGCCGCCCTTGGGCCCCTGCTGGGCTTGCTGGGCACGGTCACAGGCTTGATGCGCACCTTCGCTTCCCTAGGCCAACAGGGCGACACGGCCAGCTCCGCCAGTCTGGCGGCCGCTGGCATTGCCGAAGTGCTGGTGGCCACGGCCATGGGCATCCTGCTGGCCCTGTTGGCGATTGTGGTGCTGCGGGTGAACGCCGCCTATCGCTCTTCCCAGCTAGCCCTGCTGGAACGGGTGGCCCTGGCCTTTGAACTAAATCAGAGTCGCCGCTTCGGGCCCCATGGATGATTTCTCCGGCGCCGAGGGCTGGGGTCGCTCCAGCGCCATCAGTGGTTTGATCCCGCTGATAGATGTGCTGTTGGTGGTGCTCACTTTTCTTGTCTGGGTGGCCCTGGCCCCCGCTGGCCCCGGTACCCCCCCCCAGGCCAGCAAGCAGTCGCTCGCCCCAGACCCCAGCCGCCCCCTACAGGTGGTGGCCCTCTCGATCGCCGGGGAGTGGTATCTGAACGGCCAGGCGATTACTAAAAACGAGCTGCTAAGCCTGCTCCAAAGCGAGAGTCGCAACCCCCAGGCCGCCCGGGTGCTGTTTTTGCCCTCAAACAAGCTGTCGATCGAAACCGTGGGCGACAGCTTTCAGCAACTCAAGGCCAGGGCTGGTGAGCGGCTGCGCCTGCGGTTGCCCGCCGCTGGGGCTGGCCGATGAGCAAGCTGAACCGCTGGCAACAACCGCGCCGGGCTGGCCTGGGCCTAACGGACATCGGCTTAGTCCCAGAGGCAAATAACACCTACTGGTTGCCCCTGGTTGATTTGCTGCTGGTGCTGATTGCCTTCTGCGCCCTGCTGATCCCCACCCGCCTGGGTCTGAATGCCGTTGCTGGGGGCTATCTGCCCATTCGGATCAATGCCGCGGGCGACACCTCACTGCAGGGTCAGCCCGTGCCCCTGCGGCGCTTGCCGGCCCTGGTGAAGGCCTACGCCAACCTTCACCCCGGCGGCCGGCTGCGGCTCTTGCCTGATCCCGAGGCGCCCTGGGGGGTGCTGGGGCCTGTGCTTGTGCTGCTCAAAGACTCGCCCACCCCAGTGGACCTGAAGCTCAGCAGCCGCAGCATCAGCCCATGAAAGTTAGCCAGCGTTTTGATCTAGGCCAGTTCCTGGGCCCCCATTGGCAACAACGCCCCTTCTGGGCCGTGCCCCTGCTTATTGCCCTCGGCGCCCATGGGCTGGTGCTGTTGCTGCCGCAGGGGCCAGCTGGGCGGCTCCGCCCCCAGGCCCGGCAGGCCAGTGACCAAGCCCAATTACTAGACATCAGCCAGCAGTTGCTCAGTGAGAACCAAGCCGCCCAGCTGAACTCCCAACCGCTGCAATTACCTGTGGATACCCTGCCGCTGCCGCCTCCGGATCCCTTTCAGCGCAGCATCGCCACTGCTTCCCCCAGCCCTAATAACGGGGTGATCAAAGCCGCTGATCAGCATCGGGAGGGGCCAGGGGCCAGGCTTGAAGTTCAAACGGCTCTGCTTGAAAAACTCTGGGCCGAAGCCAAGCCGATCGAGGCGCAGCCCCCGGAGGAAATCGCCGATGCTTCCCAAGGGCGTCAGCTGCCTTTGGCGGCCTTGGTTGCAGCCCTGGGGACCGTCAAGGATGGAACTCAATTTCCGCTGCCTGGGGCCAGCCTGCTGATCCGGTTCAATGGGGATATCGCCACCCTCTGGCGCAGCCCGGTCAACTGAGTCGATCAGCGATCATGGGGGCACCGGTGTGGCCCCCGTGCTCTTCAGCGTTGTTATTCCCACCTACAACCGGCTGCCGATCCTGAGGAAATGCCTCAACGGCCTGGAGGCCCAGCGGGGCCTAGGGCCCGCTGACGATTTTGAGGTGGTGCTGGTGGATGACGGTTCCACCGATGGCACCGTGGAATGGCTCCAGCAGGAGGCGGAGGCCTATCCCCATGTGCGCTTGGTTTGCCAGGAGCATGGTGGGCCGGCCCTGGGGCGCAACCTCGGGGTGAGCTCCGCCCGGGGGGAGGTGATTGTCTTTATCGACAGCGACCTGGTGGTGCTACCGGATTTTCTAAGCCAGCACAGCCAGAGCCTGCGCCAGGCCTGGCAACGCCAGGGCAACCGCCTCTGCTTCACCTATGGGGCAGTGATCAACACCCACAACTTTGAAAATCCCACCGCGGAACCCCACAAGCTGAGCGACCATTCCTGGGCTTATTTCGCCACGGGAAATGTGGCAATCGACCGGCAACTACTCGAACAATCAGGCTTGTTTGACAGCGCCTTCCGCCTCTATGGCTGGGAAGACCTGGAGCTGGGGGAACGGCTGCGGCGCTTGGGGGTGCAGCTGGTGCGCTGCCCTGGGGCCAAGGGCTACCACTGGCATCCGCCCCTCTCCCTAGATCAGGTGCCAGACCTGGTGCAAAAGGAACAGGAACGGGCACGGATGGGTCTGGTGTTCTATCGAAAACACCCCACCCGCCGGGTGCGCTTCATCATTCAATTCACCATCTGGCACCGCCTGCTCTGGGAACTGCTCACCCTGGGGGGGCTGATTAATGAACGCAGCCTGCGGCCGCTGCTGGCTTGGTTGATCCGCAGCGGCCGGCCGGGGTTGGCCATGGAGCTGCTGCGGCTGCCGCTTAATCGCATCGGGGTGCGGGCCCTGCAGCAACAGGCCCAGCTGGCAGAGCTGGGCTGAGCCGTTCCACCGACTGGTAAGTTGGAAAGGTTCCTTCAACACCGCACACCCGCACGTTTCGGGTGAAGTCAATCCTTTTAGTGATTGTTCTTCCCTGGCGGGTGGTGGCCAACCCGAAACCCCACTGATCAATGGCTGTAGTAACACTCTCCGAAATGATGGAGGCTGGTGCCCACTTTGGACACCAGACCCGCCGCTGGAATCCCAAGATGCAGCGGTACATCTATTGCGCCCGTAACGGCGTTCACATCATTGACCTCGTGCAGACCGCCGTCTGCATGAACAACGCCTACAAATGGACCCGCAGTGCCGCCCGTTCCGGCAAGCGTTTCCTGTTTGTGGGTACCAAGAAACAGGCTGCCGAAGTGATCGCCCAGGAGGCGGGTCGCTGTGGCGCCAGCTATGTGAACCAACGCTGGTTGGGCGGCATGCTCACCAACTGGACCACGATGCGGGCCCGCATCGACCGGCTCAAGGATCTGGAGCGCATGGAAAGCTCCGGGGCGATTGCCATGCGTCCCAAGAAGGAAGCAGCTGTGCTGCGCCGCGAACTGGATCGGCTCCAGAAGTATCTGGGCGGTCTGAAGAACATGCGCCGCCTGCCGGATGTGGTGCTGCTGGTGGACCAGAAACGGGAATACAACGCCGTTCTGGAATGCCGCAAGCTCGACATCCCCCTGGTGTCAATGCTCGACACCAACTGTGACCCCGACCTCTGCGATGTGCCCATCCCCTGCAACGACGACGCCGTGCGTTCGGTGCAACTGGTGGTGAGCCGCCTGGCCGATGCGATCAATGAAGGTCGCCATGGGGCCCAAGACCAAGGCAACGACGTTGAAGACGAGGGCTGAGGCCCTCCCGCTGTTTACAATCCGCCCCGCTTCCCCCCATTCCCCTGCCATGGCTGAGATTTCCGCAAAGCTCGTTAAAGCACTGCGCGACCAGACCGGCGCCGGGATGATGGATTGCAAGAGGGCCCTCACCGAGTCCGGCGGCGATCTCAACAAGGCCACCGAATGGTTGCGCCAGAAGGGGATCGCCTCAGCCGAGAAAAAGGCTGGTCGCACCGCTGCCGAAGGTTCCGTGGGCAGCTACATCCACACCGGTGCCCGGGTGGGGGTGTTGGTGGAAATCAATTGTGAAACCGACTTTGTTGCCCGCGGTGAGGGCTTTCAGGAGTTGGTGCGCAATGTGGCAATGCAAATTGCCGCTTGCCCCAACGTTGAATTTGTAAGCATCAGCGACATCCCTGCGGCAGTGGCTGAACGGGAATCGGCGATCGAAATGGGTCGCGATGACCTCGGTAACAAGCCCGAAGCGATGAAGGCCAAGATCGTTGAAGGCCGGGTGGCCAAGCGCCTCAAGGAATTGGCTCTGCTCGACCAACCCTTCATCAAGGACAGCTCCCTGACCGTGGCTGAAATGGTCAAGCAGGTGGCTGGCACCATTGGCGAAAACATCCAGGTGCGTCGCTTCACCCGATACACCCTTGGCGAGGGCATTGAGGTGGAGAAGGCTGATTTTGCAGCGGAAGTGGCCGCTATGACCGCTTGATCCAGGGGGAACCCCGGGGGGCAGAGGCTGCCCAGGAGGAACTAAAGCGGCTGGGGGAACAGGGGGAGGCGGCAGTCCAGCGCCTGTATCCCATGCTGGCCAGTTACCTAGACGACCTGCGAACTCACCTGGAGGCGAACCTGCTCCAGGCGGTTTTTCAGTTGGCTACCCAGCTTTACCCCCAACAATTCACCGCCCTCTCCGATGGCGAGCGCCAGGCCCTACGCCAACGCTTGCATCGCCTTTGCCAACGCTGCGGCAGCTTGCTCACCATTGAGCAGTTGTTGCAGCTAGCCCTGCGGCTGGAGCAGCACGACCCCAGCCCCCGGCCGCTCGAGCCCCATAGCGGCGAACTAGAAGTAGTGGAAGCCGAGGAGCCTTCGCTCCCCCCCGGCTCCATTGCCCTGGAGCTGGAAACCCCGCCGTTGCTGGGAAGCTTTGATCCCTGGTTGTTTAGTGGTCACCCGCCGGAGGAATCTGGAGACGATCCTGAAGACGAGGAAGACGATCAAGACGAAGTGGATATTGATCCCATCGAAGGGCGGCAAGAGGAAGAATTCGGAGCCGAGGAAAACCAACGGCAGGAGTTAGATATCCGTTCCCGGGAAGCATTTGCTTTGCTCCAGGATCTGATGGGGGGCGGAGAGCTCCAAGCCAGCCCAACCCTGGAGGCGGAGGGTTTCACAGTGGCCTTCCCAATGCCGCGCCATCCCTTGGCGCTGCACCGTTGGCTCCAGGGCTGGGATAAGGCCCTCACCCGGCGGCTGCGCAACCTCAGCCACGCCGTCAATGTGGAACTGCTGCGTTTCGGTCTTACCCGCAGCCTGATGCCGATGGCGTTGCTGGATGCCGTGCTGGAGGGCCAGGCAGATGCCCAGTCGGCCCCGCCAAATCTGCTGAGCCTGAGCCTGCCACTGGGGGCCAATGGCATGGAGCGCGACTTCAACCTGCATGCGGTGCTGTTACGCAGCAGCGATTTTGAATATTTACGGCCGCCCCTGCGCCGCCGCCGGGCCCAGATTCGCCAACTAGGCAAAAACCTGCTCAAAATGGCGCGCAGACAGCATCATTGGCAGCAACGGCTAGCCATTCGCCAGGCTGAACAACAGTGGTTGGAGGACAACGATCAACCCCTGAACCCCGAGCCCTGAGCGGGGCTTCCCTGGCCCCAGAGTTGGATCTCTGGCTCAAACGGCTGCAGCGCAGCCTCAGCCTTGAGGCGGATAACGGCTTTCAAGACCTTCAGGGTCAACGCTTTCGCTTCCATGGCTTTATGGCCAGCAGCTGCAGCCAGCCCCCTGATCAGCTGCCCGCCCAGCACCGCCCAGCCCTGCAGGCCTTTGCCAGCCCCTTTGAGCGCTATCCCAGCATTGACCTAGACCAGCGCCGGCACCTGGTGATCCAGCTGCGCCAGCATCTCCACGGCCTACGCAAGGCCCTTGATCCACCGGAACCAATCGGCCCGCCCCGGCTGCGGCTCCAGGGCCCTCAAGCGGCAACGTCAGATCAAATCCTGCAGCTAGACACGCCCCTGGGGCAGGTAAAAGCGATCGGCCCCCGGCTGGCCAGTCGCTTGGTACCGCTGGGCTTGCTGCTGGTGAGCGATTTACTGCGTTATTACCCCCGCGACTACGTCGACTACTCGCGGCTGGTGCGCATCAATGCTCTGCAAACAGGGGTTACCGCCACGGTGGTTGCCACGGTGCGCCGCTGCCATGCCTTTGCCAGCCCAAAAAATCCAAATCTGGCAATCCTTGAGCTGCAGTTGCAAGACCCCACCGGTCGCCTGCGGATTAGCAAATTCATGGCCGGCCGCCGCTTCACCTCCCAGGGCTGGTTGCAGCAGCAACAAAGGCTTTACCCGGTGGGGGCCCAGGTGGCGGCCAGCGGCTTGGTGAAGGAGGGCCGCTTTGGCCTCAGCCTCCAGGAGCCGCTGATCGAAGTGCTCGGGGATCCCGCCGCTGGCCTGCAATCGGCGGAAATCGGCCGGGTGTTGCCGGTTTATGGGCTCACTGAAGGTTTGATTGCCGAAAAACTGCGCCAGGCGGTGCAGGCGGTGCTGCCGGTGCTGGCGAGGCTCCACGACCCCCTGGACCAGCGCTGGCGCCAGCAGTGGCAACTGCTGCCCCTGGCCGAAGCCCTCGAACAAATCCATGGGCCCAGCTCCAGGGAGGCGTTGGCGGCCAGTAGGCGCCGGCTGGTATTTGATGAATTTCTGCTGCTGCAATTGGCCCTGGGCCAACGGCGTCAGCAATTGCGCCAGCGGCCGGCGCCGGTGTTGGCCTTAGGCAGCCAGGGGCAGCGCCTCCAAGGATTTTTGAAGTTGTTGCCCTTTCGCTTCACCGATGCCCAGGACCGGGTACTAAAGGAAATCTGCGCAGACATGGCCCGCCCCCAGCCGATGGCGCGGCTGGTGCAGGGGGATGTGGGCAGTGGCAAAACCGTGGTGGCCGTGGCGGCTCTGCTCTCGGCCATTGATGCCGGCCACCAGGGGGCCCTGATGGCCCCCACGGAGGTGCTGGCCCAGCAGCATTACGAAAAGCTCTGCCAGTGGCTGCCGCAACTGCATGTAAGCGTCGACTTTCTTAGTGGTTCCACCCCAGCCCCCCGGCGGCGGCAACTGCTGCAGAACCTGGCCAATGGTCAGTTGCAACTGCTGGTGGGCACCCATGCCCTGATCGAAGACCCGGTGGAATTTGCCAGCCTCGGCCTGGTGGTGGTGGATGAACAGCACCGTTTTGGGGTGCACCAACGCAATCGGCTGCTCAGTAAGGGCCTGCAACCGCATTTGCTCAGCATGACCGCCACACCAATCCCCCGCACCCTGGCCCTGAGCGTGCATGGGGACCTTGATGTGAGCCAAATCGATAGCCTGCCCCCCGGGCGGCAACCGATCAAAACCGAGGTGCTGAGCAGTGCCCAACGGCCCAGGGCTGAGGCCCTGATCCGGGAGCAGATCGCCGCCGGCCGCCAGGCCTACCTGGTGCTGCCGCTGGTGGAGGAATCGGAGAAACTTGATTTGCGCTCCGCCATTGATGAACATCAACGCCTCGCCACAGAGGTGTTTCCGGATCTGCAGCTGGGCCTGTTGCACGGTCGGCTTTCCAGTGCCAACAAAACCGCTGCGATCGAAGCCTTTGCCGCCGGTCGCACCCAATTGCTGGTGTCTACCACCGTGGTGGAGGTGGGGGTGGATGTGCCCAATGCCACGGTGATGCTGATCGACCATGCCGAACGGTTTGGCCTGGCCCAGTTGCATCAATTGCGGGGCCGGGTGGGCCGGGGCAGCTGCGCCTCCCACTGTTTGCTGATCAATGACAGCTCCTCAGCTCTGGCGAAACAGCGGCTGGAGGTACTGGCCCGTTGTAGCGATGGCTTTGAGATCGCCGAGGTGGACCTAAAGCTGCGGGGCCCTGGCCAGGTGCTGGGCACCCGGCAATCGGGGCTTCCCGATTTGGCCCTGGCCAGCCTCAGCGACGACGGCGCCGTGCTGGAGGAGGCCCGCAGCCTCGCCCAGGCGATTCTGGAGGAGGATCCAAAGCTTGAACAGCATCAAGCCCTGGCGGACTGTTTGGCGGCCCAACGCCGCAGCCTCGCCGCCGCCGCCCGCCTGAATTAATCCCCATGCCCCGCCCCTGGAGCCCCCTACCGATCCATGAATGCTGTGAGCCGCTGCTGGTACTTCCCCCCAGCCTGCGGCGCTGGCAGCCCCACCCCTATGGTCAGTTGGGGGCCCCCTATCCAGAGGGCGTGGATCCCTATCAACTGCGCCAGGGGGTGACCCTGCGGCTGCTGCGGGCCCAACGCCTGCTTCAGGCCCTGCAGCCCCAGTTGCAACTGTTGATCTTTGATGCCTGGCGACCGCTGGCGGTGCAGCAATTCATGGTCGACTACAGCCTGGCCTTACCGGGCGCCAGCCAGGAATCAGTGGCGGCCCTCTGGGCCCCACCGAGCAGCGATCCGCTCACGCCACCGCCCCACAGCACCGGGGCGGCACTGGATCTCAGCCTTGCCTGGATAGGTGGCGAGCCCCTAGCCATGGGTGGCGAAATTGACGCCCTAGGGCCGATTGCCGAACCCGATCATTTCAGCCAAGCCAGCCCCGAGTCAGCGGAGGGCCAGTGGCATCAACAACGGCGCTGGCTGGCCGAGGCCATGGGCCGGGCCGGTTTTGCCCAGCACCCCGGCGAATGGTGGCATTTCAGCTGGGGCGATCAACTCTGGGCTTGGCGCTGTGGCCAGCGCTGGGCCCGCTATGGCCGGGTTCAGGCGGTCTGACCGGCCACCTGAAGCAATTGCCCGAGGCTCTCGGCTCCGAGGCCATGGCAATGGTCGCCGAAGCTGCTGCCCTTGCCCTGGTCGCGCCAATGGCGCAGCAGGGGCGTGAGCGTGGTTTCCAGCTGCTCAAGGGGCAGTTTTTCCAGGTAGGGCACGGCTAGGCGGGTGAGGCCGGGGCTGCCGCCCAGCCAGAGCTGGTATTGGTCAACGCCGCTGCCCACCAGGGCCAATTCGGCCATGTAAGGGCGGGCACAACCGTTGGGACAGCCGGTGATCCGGAACAGGATCGGCGTTGTGATCGCCTCCTGGGCCAGGAGCTGCTCCAAGCGATCGAGGATTTTGGGCAGGATCCGCTCGGATTCAGTGATCGCCAGGCCACAGGTGGGTAGGGCCGGGCAGGCAATCGCATGGCGACTGAGCAGACTGGTTTCGCCGGGGTTCTGCCATCCCAGCTCCGCCAAGGCAGCGGCAATCGTGTCCTTCTGGTTTTTGGCGATCTGGCAGAGCAGCAGGTCTTGGTTGGGGGTGAGCCGCACCTCCAATTGAAAGCGCTCCACCAGCTGGCGCAGGCCCCGTTTCCGTTCCCCCTCGAGCCGCCCGGAGAGCAGGGAAAGCCCCACAAACCAAAGGCCATCCCCCTGGGCATGCCAACCGAGGTAATCCTTGAGCTGGGGCCTGGCTTCCTTCTGGGCAGGGGCAATCGGAGCCTCGAAATAGCGGGCCAGTTCCGTGCGGAACCAGTCGATGCCGCGGTCTTGGATCAGGTACTTGAGGCGGGCATGGCGCCGTTGCTGCCGGTCACCATGGTCCCGCTGCAATGCCACCACCGCCTGCACCAGATCAAGGATCTCGGTGCCCTTCACATAGCCCAGCGAATCGGCGCTGCGGGCAAAGGTTTCCTCCTTGTTGTGGGTCCGGCCCATGCCGCCGCCCACATACACGTTGCAACCGCGCAGGCGACCGCCCAAATCGGTGAAGGCCACCAGCCCCAGGTCTTGGGTGAGCAAATCAACGGAGTTGTCGCCGGGCACGGTCACCGCCACCTTGAACTTGCGGGGCAGGTAGGTGGCGCCGTAGAGCGGTTCCTCTGGATCACCGCTGGCCAGGATTCCCTGCTGCTGGCGTTTACGCACCTTGCTGCTGGCCACTGAAGGCCGGATCTTGTAACGCTTCTCGCCATCCACCCAGAGCTCCAGGTAGGCGCCGGCGGCGGCTTTGGGGGCCAATAGGTCGGCAATGTCATCGGCTAGGCGGCGGGCCACTGGATAGCCCTGGTCCTGGAAGGGGGCCGCCGGCGCCATCACATTGCGGTTGATGTCGCCACAGGCCGCCAGGGTGGAGCCGAGGTTGCGCACGATCGTGCCCAGCACCGTGCGCAGATCCTGTTTGGCCACGCCATGGAGCTGAAAGGCCTGGCGGGTGGTGATCCGCATGCTGCCTACGCCGTAGTCGTCCGCCAGGCTGTCGAGGGCCAGGTAGAGCTGGGCAGGGATGCGGCCGCCGGGGCTGCGCAGCCGCAGCATCATTCCCCAGTCTTTTTCTTGCCCCTTCTGGCGGTTATCGCGGTTGTCCTGCTGGTAGGAACCGTGAAACTTCAGAATCTGAACCGCCCCTTCCGTGAAGTAAGGCAGGTCATTGGCTAGTTCGCTGGCCAGGGGTTCGCGCAGGTGCTGGCTACTGGCCTTTAGCTGCTCGAATTTGGTGGGGCGGTCGGGAACAACGGTCACAGGCCGGAATGAGCTACTGGATAGGTAAGGACGACCTTAAGCAACGATGCGGATCAATTCATAAAGTCAGCTACTGCTGAACACTTCCCTTGGCCACGTTCCTACTGGAGATCGGCACCGAGGAGTTGCCGGCGGATTTTGCCCGTTTGGCCCTCCCCCAGCTGGAGCACCTGGTTCGCAGCGATCTGGCTGAGCAACGGCTCTCCCACGGGGCTGTGACCTGCACCAGCACCCCTAGGCGCCTGAGCGTGCTGGTGGCAGACCTGGCTGCTGGCCAGCAGGACCTGGAGGAGGAGCGCAAGGGGCCCCCAGCGGGCCAGGCCTTCAAGGACGGGGTCCCCAGCCAGGCCGCCATCGGCTTTGCCAAGCGTTGTGGCATAGAAGCCACAGCCCTAGAGGTGCGTGAAACGGCCAAGGGCGCCTTTGTATTTGCCAGGGTTAGGGAGGCTGGCCGCCCCAGCGCCGAGGTGCTGGCCCAGCAGATCCCCCTCTGGATCCAAGCCCTGCAGGGGCGGCGTTTCATGCGTTGGGGGGAAGGCGACAACCGTTTCTCCCGACCGGTGCGCTGGCTGGTGGCCCTACTGGATGCCAACTTGATTCCGATCACCCTCAAGGGCAGCGACCCAGAGGTGGTGGCGGGCCAGCAGAGTCGTGGCCATCGCCTTTGGGCCGAATCGGTAACGATCCCCTCGGCGGATCGCTATGTAGAAACCCTGGCCGCCGTTGGGGTGGAGGTGAATCGCGCCAGCCGTAGGGCAGCGATCGAACAGGCCGTACAGCAGGCCGCCGCCGCCCTGGGGGCCCGGCCTGATCTACCAGAGGAGTTGCTGGAGGAACTCACCGACCTGGTGGAGGCGCCCCAATTGTTTGAAGGCTCAGTGGCCGAGCACTACCTATCGCTGCCAGCGGAGCTGCTGGCCACGGTGATGCGCTCCCACCAGCGCTATGTGCCCCTCTACCGCCTAGATGCGGAGCTGGATCCCCTCGCCCTAGATGCCAGGGACTGCCTGCTGCCCCGTTTCCTCTGCATTGGCAATGGTTTGGCCGCCGCCACCGCCACAGTGCGCCGGGGCAATGAACGGGTGCTGAAGGCCCGCTTGGCGGATGCTGAGTTCTTTGTTCAGGCCGACCGGGCCGTGGCCAGCATCGACCGCCGCGACCAGCTGGACCGGGTCACCTTTGCCGAAGGGCTGGGCAGCCTGCGGGACCGTTGCGAGCGGCTGGAGTGGTTTACAGATGTGTTGCTGGAGCTGTTGCCGCTCACCAGCACCAACGCTGACCAGGCCCGTCGGGCCGCCCACCTCTGCAAACACGATCTTGTGAGCCAGATGGTGGGCGAATTCCCTGAGCTCCAGGGGGTGATCGGCGCCAAATATCTGGTGGCGGAGGGGGAACCCCGGGAGGTGGCCCTGGCGGTGCTGGAGCATTACCTACCCCGGGGGGCCGGTGATCGGCTGCCCAGCTCCGCTGCCGGGGCGGTGCTGGCCCTGGCGGAGCGGCTGGAACTGTTGCTGAGCATCTACGCCAAGGGGGAACGGCCCAGCGGCTCCTCCGACCCCTACGCCCTGCGCCGGGCCGGCAACGGCCTGCTGCAGATCCTCTGGGCCCAGGGCTGGGGCCTGGATCTGCAGGCCCTACTGCAACGGGCCAGCGCCCATTGGGCCGAATTGTTCCCGGATTTCGCGGTGGACGGCCCGGCCCTGGCGCTAGAGCTGGGGGAATTCCTGCGCCAGCGACTGCTGAGCCTGCTGGAGGAAGAGTTGCCTGCCGACTTAGTGCAGGCGGTGGCCGGTGAAAGCGTTGCCCTTGCTCGGGTGATCAGCGACCCAGCCGATGCCCGCCAGCGGGCCGAATTACTGGTGAAGCTGCGCAGCCAGGGGACGTTGGCGGCGGTGCAGGCGGTGGTGCAACGGGCCTCGCGCCTGGCGGAAAAGGGGGATTTACCGGCAAGCGTGCTTGCCCCCGGCAGCGTTGTGCAGCCGGCTTTATTTGAGAAGAGCAGCGAAACCGCCATGCTCCAGGTGCTGAAGCAACTGGAGCCGATTGCCACCGGTAGCGACCCCGGTCGCTACGCCCAGCTGGCCGAAGGCCTGACTGCTGGAGCCGCGGCCCTGGCCGCCTTCTTTGATGGGGACCAGAGCGTGATGGTGATGGCAGACGACCCTGAGGTGCGCCGCAACCGGCTCAACCTCTTGGCGGTGCTGCGCAATCAGGCCTCAGTGTTGGCCGACTTCAGCCGGATCAACGGCTGAGCTCGGCCTCTAGCTCCGCTTCCGTGCGCACGGCACTGGCCACGGGTTTATAGGCCTGGGGGGCAAGGGCATTTCCCCGCAGCATTGAACCAAGGGTGAGCAGGGTGAGCTTTAACTGCTGCCAGGGGTTCATCACCACCACGCGTTTGTATAGGTAACTGTCAAAGGTGAGTCTCTGCACATCCTTGTCGTCACACATTTCCACAAAGGCTTCCCTGGCCGCATCGTTTCGATAAAAAATATTTTGGAGGATTTCCAGCACCTTGTAGGTGGTGCCGTACTGGCGATCCCACTTCTTTAGGTAACCCTTGAGATCTTTTTCCGTGGGAATCCGGCTGCCATTGGCACTAGTGGCCACAATTTGTTCGGCGCACATGCGGCCGCTCTTGGCGGCGAAGTAGATCCCCTCGCCAGAACTCTTAGTCACATAACCGGCGGCATCGCCCACCAGGGCCATGCGGCCAACAACCCGGCGGGGGCGGGGGTGTTCTGGAATCGGGTGGGCTTCCACCTTGATCACTTCCCCATGCAGCAGCCGCTTACTGGCCCGCTCACGAATACCCGCCTGTAATCCCTTAATCAAAGACTGGTTCTGTTGCATGGTGCCGGTGCCCACCGCCACGTGGTCATATTTAGGGAAGACCCAGGCGTAGAAGTCTGGGGAGACATCGCTACCCACATACATCTCGGCCAGATCTTCGTAGTAGGCCATTTCCTCCTTGGGCAGGCGAATCCGCTCCTGGAAGGCGATAGCCACGTTGTAATCGCCAGCATCCATCGCCTTGGCGATGCGACTGTTGGCGCCATCGGCACCGATTATTAAATCCACCTCCAGGGTTTTGAGCTCACCGGTGGCTCCACCGCTGCTGAAATCGGCATAGTTCAGGGTGTAGGGCCCCTGGCGCTGCTTGCCGGTATCCACCGACTGCACCAGCCCATTGATCAGGGTGGCCCCCAGGCCTGCGGCCCGCTCCCGCAGGAAGGCATCCATCACCTCCCTACGGCACATGCCGATGTATTCGTCGCTGTTTTCCAGGTGGATATCCACCTCCCGGTTGGAAGGGGAAATCATTTTCATGTGGCGCACCTTGCGATCGATGATCGAGGCGGGCAGGTCAAATTCCGAAACCATGCAGAGGGGAATCGCCCCACCGCAGGGCTTGGCATTGTCGAGTTTTCGTTCAAAGATCCAGGTTTGAATCCCCGCCTTCGCCAGCACCTCAGCGGCGCAGGAACCGCTGGGACCACCACCAACAACAGCGACACGCAACATTCCTGGGACCTTTTTCGCGGGGACTGAACTTGGGCTGAAGCTAACACTGCAGAACCTTTCACTGTCGGCAAGAAGCGAGCCTGGCACTAGGATCTGACAGATTTGTTCGTCACCAGTCCGGATGCGCAGCACCCGAGAGGAGCTTCCGGTGGCCCGGCGACTGAGCCGTCCCAGTAAGCGGCGGGAACTGCCAATTGCTCCGGTGGTGCTCTCCACCGCCCTCGCCCTAGGCGGCGGACTGGCGGCGCTGTTCCTGTTCCAAGAACAGCTGCAACAGCGTTTCTGGGGTCCACCCCCCGTGGCAGGGATCAGTGCAAGGCCTGATTTCCAGGGGCGCCTCCTGGGCCATTTCCCCTATGGCGAGGTCAAGGCCAGCAATTTGGTGGATTTGGCCCCAGGGCTGCAACTAGACAGCGAAGCGGCGACCGCCTTCGAGGAAATGCGCAGCGCAGCAGCAGCAGATGGGGTGCAGCTGCGGGTGATCAGTGCCTTTAGGCCGATTGCCATGCAGAAGGAAATTTTCTTTGGGGTCAAGTCGGAACGCAATCAGAGTGCCGAAGAAAGGGCCCGGGTCAGTGCTCCCCCCGGCTATTCAGAGCACAGCACCGGCCTGGCCATGGACCTAGGGGACGACAGCCTGCCCCAAACCAACCTGTCCGAAAGCTTTGAAGGCACCCCGGCCTTCTACTGGCTGCAAAACAACGCCCATCGCTTCCACTACCAGCTTTCCTTTGCCAAGGGCAATCGCCAGGGGGTTAGCTATGAACCCTGGCACTGGCGCTACGAAGGCTCTGCCCAAGCCCTGCAGCAGTTTGAGGCAGCCCACCGCTTCAATCAGTCCCGCGGCCCCTTCTGACGCATGAGGGGATAGACTACGTATGTTCAGCACCTGTCTCAGGGTGCGGTAGAGCTTCCGCTAAACACCATCTCCAAATGAGCGCCAACGCTAAGTGCGCCGCGATCCGCAATATTGCGATCATCGCCCACGTTGACCATGGCAAGACCACCCTGGTGGATGCCCTTCTGAAGCAATCAGGCATCTTCCGGGACGGCGAAGCCGTGCCCACCTGCGTAATGGATTCCAACGATCTCGAACGCGAGCGGGGGATCACGATCCTCTCGAAGAACACCGCGGTTGATTTCGAGGGCACCCGCATCAACATCGTTGACACCCCTGGTCACGCCGACTTCGGCGGTGAGGTGGAGCGGGTGCTGGGCATGGTTGATGGCTGTTTGCTGATTGTGGACGCCAACGAGGGGCCAATGCCCCAGACCCGTTTCGTGCTCAAAAAGGCCTTGGAAAAGGGCCTGCGGCCGATCGTGTTTGTTAACAAAATTGACCGACCGCGGGCAGATCCCGAGGTGGCGGTGAGCAAGGTGCTTGATCTGTTCATCGATCTCGGTGCCGATGAGGACCAGTGCGATTTCACCTATCTGTTCGGCAGTGGCCTGGGCGGCTTCGCCAAACCAGATATGGCGACAGAAAGCGACACAATGCTGCCGCTATTCAAAGCGATCTTGCGCCACGTGCCACCTCCCGTGGGCGATCCCGAGAAGCCCTTCCAGCTGCAGATAACCACCCTTGACTACTCCGACTTCCTCGGTCGGATTGTGATCGGCAAGATCCACAACGGTGTGGTGAAAGCTGGCCAAACAGCCGCCTTGCTCAAGGATGACGGCACGATCAAACGCAGTCGGATCACCAAGCTTCTTGGCTTCCAGGGCCTGCAGCGCATCGAGATTCAAGAGGCCAGCGCCGGCGACTTGGTGGCCATTGCTGGTTTTGACGATGTAAACATCGGTGAAACAGTTGCCTGCCCCGATAGCCCCTTGGCATTGCCGCTGATCAAGGTGGACGAACCCACCTTGCAGATGACTTTCTGCGTAAATGATTCCCCCTTCGCTGGTAAGGAGGGCAAGTTTGTTACCAGCCGCCAGCTGCGGGAGCGTTTGCAGAAGGAACTGCTCACCAATGTGGCCCTGCGGGTTGAAGACACCGACTCCCCAGACCGATTCTCGGTCAGTGGCCGTGGGGAGTTGCACCTCGGCATCCTGATCGAAACCATGCGCCGGGAGGGCTTCGAATTCCAAGTTTCCCAACCCCAGGTGATTTTCCGCACCATCGATGGCTCCCCCTGTGAGCCCTTCGAAACCCTGGTGCTGGATGTGCCAGAAGAAGCGGTGGGTAACTGCATCGAACGGCTCGGCATCCGCAAGGGCGAGATGCAAAACATGGAAACGGGCACGGACAACCGCACCCAACTGGAGTTTGTGGTGCCTGCCCGGGGCTTGATCGGTTTCCGTGGGGACTTCATCCGCGCCACCCGCGGCGAAGGAATCATGAGCCACTCCTTCCTTGAATACCGCAAGATGCAAGGGGACCTCGACCCCCGTCGCAATGGGGTGCTGATTTCCTTTGATGAGGGTGTCGCCACCTTCTATGCCCTAAAGGGCGCCGAAGATCGCGGTCAGTTCTTCATTACTCCAGGCACCAAGGTGTACAAGGGAATGATTGTTGGTGAAAACAATCGGGCCCAGGATATTGAACTGAATGTCTGTAAGGCAAAGCAGGTCACCAACATCCGTTCCGCCGGCGCTGAAGTTCTAGACACACTCCAGGCTCCGATCCAGATGAATCTGGAACGGGCCCTGGAATACATCGGTCCCGACGAAATGCTTGAGGTCACCCCCGAGTCGATTCGGCTGCGTAAGCTGCCCGCCAAGAAGGCCGCCAAGCGCTGAACTTGACGGATCCATTTAGTGACCCCCGTTTCGAAGCGGGGGTCATTTTTTTTAATGGGGGTGATTGGTATGCCAGCCACGACCTCTTTGAGGAACTCTGGCAGGAAACCAATGAACCGGAGCGCCGTTGGTTGCAAGGCATTGTCCAAATTGCCGTCGCCCTGCTCCATGGGGAAAGGGGCAATAGCCACGGGGCCATGGTGCTGTTGGGCGAAGGTCTCGGCAGGTTGCGCACGGCCGCAGCCCCCCCCGCCCATTGGCAGGCACAGCCCTTGATCCAGCCCTGCCAGCAGCGGCTTTCAGCCCTGCAGCGGGGGGAAAATAACCCAGCAGAGCCCTTGCCCCAACTGATCTTTTCCAAGCCTGAAGACGGGTAATATGGCCCTCAACCAAAGCAACGGCCCCATGCCGAACCCTGCGTCGGCGCCGGTCCCCTGGCAGCTAGCTGCTCTGCTGCTGGGCTGGTTGTGGATACCCGTTGCTGCCACTGCCCAGCCCCAGCCGCTTGCCCAGCCCCAGCCAGTTGTCCAGCCCCAGCCCCTACCCCAGTCAGAACAAGTTTCTCCCGGCGCTGCGGCTCAAACGCCGGCGGCCCCCTCGGCCGGTCCGCTGATCACCGTGCAATCAGACCTGCAACAGGCCGACAACACCACTGGGGTGGTAACTGCCACCGGCAATGTGAGAGTGATTTATCCCGAGAAGAAGCTTGTGGCTACGGCCCGGCAAGCCCAATACTTCACTAAGGAAGGGCGCATTGTGCTGGTCGGTGATGTGGAGGTGGTGCAGGAGGGGGGCAACCGTCTCAAGGCCCAGCGGGTCACGTATTTGGTGGCGGCAGATCGGCTTGTGGCTGATCCCGCCCGGGGAGATCAGGTGAAGAGTTGGTTCCGCATCAAGCGTCAGTCAGCGGTGGTACCAAGCCCATGAGCCTGGAGCTCCAGTCTGTTGAGCTCACCCTCGGTGGTCGCCCGGTGGTGAAGGGGGTGAGCCTGGAATTGCAACCCGGCGAAGTGGTGGGACTACTTGGCCCTAATGGCGCCGGTAAAACCACCACCTTCAATCTGGTCACGGGCCTGCTGCGGCCGGATAGTGGTGATGTGCTGCTTGATGGCCGTTCGATTAAGGCCCTGGCCATGCCCCAGCGGGCCCGCCAGGGCATCGGCTATCTGCCCCAGGAAGCCAGTGTCTTCCGCAGTCTCAGCGTGCGAGACAATCTGCTGCTGGCCCTGCAGGAAAGTGGCTTTCCTGCCCCCCTACGCCGGGGCCGCCTGGAGGAACTGATCGAGGAATTTCAGTTGGCCCGTTTCTGCCATCGCCGTGGCTTTCAACTCTCCGGGGGGGAACGGCGCCGCACGGAGGTGGCCAGGGCCCTAGCGGTGGGCCGAGAGGGGCCCCGTTTTCTGTTGCTAGATGAACCCTTTGCCGGCGTTGATCCCCTGGCGGTCCATGACCTTCAACATCTGATCACCAGCCTCAAGTTGAAGGGGGTGGGCATGCTGATCACCGACCACAACGTCAGGGAAACCCTGACGATCACCGACCGTGCCTACATCCTCACCGAAGGCCAGATTTTGGCCGCCGGTACGGCCCTGGAGGTGGCGGCAAATCCCCAGGTGAAACGCCATTACCTCGGAGAAAGCTTCAAGTTGTGATGATGAATTCTTCAGATTCCCGCTCTTTTTTCCGCCAGGTGTTGCAAAGAATCCAGGGCCTGGGCCAGCGCCTCTGGCAAAGGATCCCCTTGATGGATCGCTGGTTAGTGGCTGAGTTGGTTGCCCCGCTGCTCTTCGGTGTGGCGGCCTTCACCGCCGTCACCCTTTCCGTGGGGGTGGTGTTTGAACTGGTGCGCAAGGTGGCGGAAGCGGGCCTGCCCCTTGATGTGGCCCTGAAGGTGTTGCTGTTGAAGTTGCCGGGCTTCCTGGTGCTCTCCTTCCCGATGGCCACGCTGATGGCCACCCTGCTGGCCTACAGCCGTCTTTCCGGGGGCAGTGAACTCACGGCCCTGCGCAGCATTGGCGTGTCCACGGCCCGCTTCGTGCTGCCGGCCCTGGTGCTGGCCGGTCTGATGAGCGGCCTCACATTTGTGTTTAACGACGCAATTGTTCCCCCCAGCAACCGGGCCGGCTATGTAACTCTGCAGAAGGCCTTGGGCCGCAGCATTGATTCTGAAAAGGGGGAAAATATCATCTATCCCCGCTATGGCAAGGTGGCCGGCGCTGTGGATAGTGAGAAAGAAAGACTCGTACAACTCTTCTACGCCCGTAACTATTTTAACGGGGCGATGATTGATGTGACTCTTCTTGACTTTAGTCGGCCAAACTATCGGCAGATGTTGAAGGCCAAGCAGGCCCGCTATGATCAGAAGCGCGGCAGTTGGGAATTCCTGGACGGAAGCATAATTACCATTGCTGAGAATGGTGGAATGAACACCACTGCAGATTTCCTGAGCTACTTCTATCCCCTCGACGGTGGACCTATAGACCTGGCTGATCTGCCCAAAGATGCCAACAACATGACCGTTGCCCAGGCCCGGGAGGGGCTCCGTATCCTTGATCAGGCGGGAGACCGCAAGGAGGCACGCAAGTTAAGGGTTCGTATCCAGGAAAAGTTTTCCTTCCCTGCCATCTGTCTGGTGTTTGGCCTGATTGGCGCCAGTCTCGGCGCCCGTCCCAACGGTCGCACCAGCCGCAGCCAAGGCTTTGGCATCAGTGTGCTGCTGATTTTTCTCTATTACCTGTTGGCCTTTGTATTCAGCTCCCTCGGGGTGAAAGGCACTCTGATCCCCTTCGTGTCTGCCTGGTCCCCAGTGGCGATTGGTCTAGTGGGGGGCCTCTGGCTGCTGCGGGACGCCAGCCGCTGACCCCGATCCGGGCTCGCCTGGCTTAGACCTAGGGCACTTTGTTCCGCTTGAAACGGTGTTGAAGGATCCGGTTCTGCTGCTTGGTTTGCTGGCTTTTGCTTCATTGCTGCTGGCCCTGCCCCTTTCTTTCTGGTCCCTGAGTGCCAGCGGCGGTGCCAGTAGCGGCAAACCTGTCCCAGTGGCCCAGCTGGTGCGCCTGCTGGTGGTGGCTGCCAATCTGTTGCTCACCAGCCAATTGCTTTGGCGCTGGCTGGATTCTGGTCACTTCCCGATCAGCAATCTCTACGAATCCCTCTGTTTTCTGGCCTGGGGTTGCACCCTCACCCAGCTCCTGGTGGAACGTAGTTGGCCCTCACCGCTGGTGCCAGCGGCCACTACGCCCATGGCTTTGGTTTGTGTGGCCTTTGCCAGCTTTGTGTTGCCAGACAGCCTGCAAAACTCCGCCCCGCTGGTGCCAGCCCTGCGTTCCAGCTGGCTCGTGATGCACGTCAGCGTGATCATGATGAGCTATGCCGCCCTGCTGGTGGGCTCGCTGTTGTCGTTGGCGGTGCTCTGGACCCAACGGGGTGATGCGGTGGAACTGCGCAGTAGTTCCATCGGCACTGGCGCCTATCAGCGCTCCCAGCGGGCTGCAGAGGGGCCGCTGCAACTGCAGTCGGTGCCCATTGGTTTGAGTGAACGCCTAGACAACCTCAGCTACCGCACGATCACCGTGGGCTTTCTGATGCTCACGATCGGCATCATCAGCGGTGCCGTTTGGGCCAATGAGGCCTGGGGCAGCTGGTGGAGTTGGGACCCCAAGGAAACCTGGGCCCTGATCTGCTGGTTGGTGTATGCCGCCTACCTACACACCCGCCTCACCAGGGGCTGGCAGGGGCGCCGGCCCGCCTGGTTGGCGGTGGGGGGTCTGGTGGTGATCAGCGTTTGCTACATCGGCGTCAACCTGCTGGGTATCGGCCTGCATAGCTACGGCTGGTTCTTTGATAGCTGAGGGCCCCAGGGCTACTGGGGCAATTCATCAGGCGGCCACCATCTCCGGGCGACGGCTGTGGCGGATGCCCTCGATCGCCGCGGCATAGTCCGGGGCGTTGAACACTGCGGAGCCGGCCACGAGGGCATTGGCGCCAGCTTCGATCACCTGCCAAGCATTGCTGGCCTTAACGCCCCCATCCACCTCAATCCAGGGATCTAGGCCGCGCTCATCGCACATGCGCCGCAGGCTGCGCACCTTGTCTACGGCGGAGGGAATGAAGCTCTGGCCCCCGAAACCGGGGTTCACGCTCATGATCAACACCAGATCACAGAGCTCCAGGCAGTACTCGAGGGTGCTGAGCGGGGTGCTGGGGTTGAGCACTGCCCCGGCCTTGCAGCCCAGGTCCTTGATCTGGCCAAGGTTGCGGTGCAGGTGCGGACAGGCTTCCACCTGCACATAAATGTGATCGGCGCCGGCCTTGGCGAAATCAGCCACGTAGCGCTCTGGCTCCACGATCATCAGGTGCACGTCTAGGGGCTTGCTGGTGACTGGCCGTAGCGCTTCCACCACCAGGGGTCCAATCGTGATGTTTGGCACAAAACGACCATCCATCACATCCACATGGATCCAGTCGGCACCGGCCTGGTCCACGGCCCTCACATCGTCCCCGAGCCTGGAGAAGTCGGCCGACAGGATCGACGGCGCGATCACAAGGGATTTCGTGGTCATCGCTAGGGCAGCGGGGGCGGAAAGTCTACGGAGCCAGCTGCCCGGCAACTGCGGTGGCTAGCACTGATACAGTTGCCGCCGCTATAGGCCCAAAGGCCTTAGGCCCCAGCCCTTTTCGCCCCGAAACACCTTGGACCGCACTCTCATCCAGGAAATCCTTGAAGTTGTCGAGCAGGCGGCCATCGCCTCCGCGAAACTCACTGGGCTGGGCAAGAAGGACGAAGCTGATGCCGCAGCAGTGGAGGCGATGCGCCTGCGCATGGGCCAGATCCAGATGCAGGGTCGGATCGTGATCGGCGAAGGCGAGCGCGATGAAGCGCCCATGCTTTACATCGGCGAGGAAGTTGGCACTGGCACTGGTCCTGGCGTTGATTTCGCCGTGGACCCCTGCGAAGGCACCAACCTCTGCGCCAACAACCAGGACGGTTCGATGGCTGTGCTGGCCGCCAGCGACCGCGGCGGGCTGTTCTATGCCCCCGACTTTTACATGAAGAAACTGGCTGCCCCCCCGGCCGCCAAGGGCAAGGTGGACATCCGCAAGTCGGCCACTGAGAACATCGCCATACTCAGCGAAGTGCTGGGTCTGCCCGCCAGCGATCTGGTGATCGTGGTGATGGATCGCGCCCGCCACAAGGGGCTGATCGCTGAAATCCGTGCCACCGGCGCCCGGGTGAAGCCGATCTCCGATGGCGATGTGCAAGCCGCCATTGCCTGTGGTTTTGCCGGCACCGGCACCCATGCCCTGATGGGCATCGGCGCCGCCCCCGAAGGTGTGATCTCCGCCGCTGCCCTGCGGGCCCTTGGCGCCCATTTCCAGGGGCAACTGGTCTATGACCCCGCCGTGGCCCAAACCACTGAGTGGGCCGACTACACCAAGGAAGGCAACATCGCCCGCCTCAACGAGATGGGTATCACCGATGTGGACAAGGTCTATGAGGCTGAGGAACTGGCCTCCGGCGAAAACGTGGTGTTTGCCGGCAGTGGCATCACCGACGGCCTGTTGTTCCACGGGGTCAAGTTTGAAAAGGACTGCACCCGCACCAGCAGCCTGATCATCAGCACCCTTGACAACACGGCCCGGTTCACCGACACCATCCACATAAAGGAAGGTGCCAAGAGCATCGCCCTCCGCTGAGTTCTGCCATAGTCGGGGTTGGGCATCGGCTCGACCCCGGTCATCGGCCCTCCCCCAACTGACGCATGCACCTAGCCGTCGTAGGGCTCAGCCACCACACGGCTCCCGTTGAGATCCGCGAACGGCTGAGCATTCCTGAGCACTCCCTACAGAGCTCACTGATCACCTTGCGTGCCGATGATCAGGTGCTGGAGGCCTCGATCCTCAGCACCTGCAATCGTCTCGAGATCTACAGCCTCCTGCGCCAACCCCAAGAGGGGGTGGCCGCCATCCAAAACTTCCTATCGCTCCACAGTGGCCTCCCTGGTCAGGAGCTAAATCCGCACCTGTTTGCCCTCCACCATGAGGAGGCGATTCAGCACCTGTTGCGGGTTAGCGCCGGCCTAGACAGCCTGGTGCTGGGGGAGGGGCAAATCCTCAGCCAGGTGAAAAAAATGTATCGACTGGGGCAAGACCACCAGTCGATCGGCCCAATCCTGAATCGCCTGCTCAACCAGGCGGTGAGCACCGGTAAACGGGTCCGCAGCGAAACCAAGCTGGGTTCTGGAGCAGTTTCGATCAGTTCCGCAGCCGTGGAACTGGCCCAGCTGAAGGTGGGCCAGGGCCAGGGCCTAGACGAACTGGTTTCCCTCTGTGATGAGCAGATCGCCGTAGTGGGCGCCGGTCGCATGGGCCGACTCTTGATTCAGCACCTTCAGGCCAAGGGGGCGAGACGGCTGGTGCTGATCAATCGCACCGTCGCCAAGGCTGAAGCGCTCTCCGCCGATTTCCCCGACCTGCCGATCCGTTGTCTAGGCCTCGACCAACTGGATGCCCAGCTGCAGGACTGCTCGCTGCTGTTCACCAGTACCGGCGCCGATGAACCCCTGATCAACTGCCAGCGCCTAAATGGGCTGCGGCGCCGCCAGCGGCTGATGTTGGTGGACATTGGCGTGCCCCGCAACATCAGTTCCGATGCCGGCCAGGCGTCAAACGTGCAGTGTTTCGATGTGGACGACCTCCAGGAGGTGGTGGAGCGCAACCAGGCGGCCCGCCGGGAACTGGCCCTGCAGGCGGAGGTGCTGCTGGAGGAAGACCAGCGCGCCTTCCTCGAGTGGTGGGATGGCCTTGAGGCCGTGCCCACGATCAACCGGCTGCGCCGTCAGCTGGAAGATATCCGCGAGCAGGAACTGCTCAAGGCCCTCAGCCGCATGGGACCAGATTTTTCCGAGCGGGAACGCAAGGTGGTGGAAGCGCTCAGCAAGGGGATCATCAACAAAGTGCTGCATGGCCCCACCACTGCCCTGAGGGCGCCGCAACCCCGGGTCCAACGGCTCCAGACCATGGAATCACTGGAACGGCTGTTCGAGCTAAACAGCCAGGGGGAGGCCAGCGATGGCTCCAAAGACGGCGGCAAAATCAGCTGACTTGCTACAGGCCCTTGCCGGTTAGGGGGCGGCTACTTCAGAGTGCACTCGGATGTAGGGATTGAATGAAAAGGGTTCTGGGGATCGTGTTGGGAGGCGGGGCCGGCACCCGGCTGTTTCCTCTCACCAAGATGCGTGCCAAGCCAGCGGTGCCCTTGGCCGGCAAGTATCGCCTGATCGACATCCCTGTCAGCAACTGCATTAACAGCGGGATCAACAAGATCTACGTGTTGACCCAGTTCAACAGTGCCTCGCTCAATCGCCACATCAGTCAGACCTATAACCTCTCCTCTGGTTTTGGTCAGGGTTTTGTAGAGGTTCTTGCTGCCCAGCAAACCCCCGATAGCCCCAGCTGGTTCGAAGGTACCGCCGATGCGGTGCGCAAATACGAATGGCTATTTCAGGAATGGGATGTGGATGAGGTGCTGATCCTCTCGGGGGATCAGCTCTACCGCATGGATTACGCCCTCTTTGTGGAGGAGCATCGCCGCAGCGGCGCAGACCTCACCGTGGCGGCCCTGCCGGTGGATGGCGAGCAAGCCGAGGGCTTCGGGTTGATGCGCACAGACGAGGGGGGCTGGATTCGCCAGTTCAAGGAAAAACCCAAGGGCGACGAGCTGCTGGAAATGCATGTGGACACCGCCAGCATGGGCCTCAGTGCCGAGGAGGCGGCCCGCAGGCCCTATCTGGCCTCCATGGGCATTTATGTGTTCAAGCGGGATGTGCTGTTCAATCTGCTGAAGGAAAATCCCGGCGCCACTGATTTTGGCAAGGAAATCATCCCCACGGCCCTAGGGAACGGCCTGCAGCTGCGCTCCTACCTGTTTGACGACTACTGGGAGGACATCGGCACGATCCGGGCCTTCTACGAGGCCAACCTGGCGCTCACGGTGCAACCGCAACCGCCTTTTTCCTTCTACGACAAGAAATTTCCGATCTATACCCGTACCCGCTACCTGCCGCCCTCCAAGCTCCAGGACGCCCAGGTGACCGAGTCGATCATTGGCGAAGGTTCGCTGCTCAAGGCCTGCAGCATCCACCGTTGCGTGCTTGGGGTCAGAAGTCGCATCGAAAACGAGGTGGTGCTCCAGGACACCCTGGTGATGGGGGCCGACTACTTCGAATCGGGAGAGGAACGGGCCCTGCTCAGGGAACGGGGGGGCATCCCGTTGGGGGTGGGCCAGGGCACCACGGTGAAACGGGCAATCCTCGATAAGAACGTTCGCATTGGTTCGAACGTGACGATCGTCAATAAAGACCACGTGGAGGAGGCCGATCGCCCCGAGCACGGCTTCTACATCCGCAATGGCCTGGTGGTGGTGGTGAAAAACGCCTCAATCGCCGATGGCACGGTGATCTGAGTCAGCTGCAACACTTGGGATCCCAAACAGAAGCGGCGCCTTAACCGGCGCCTTACGGTCCCCACGGCAGACTGCTGCCTAAGCCAATTGAAGCAACACCGCATGGGCAAAGGTCATTTCGGATTGATTGGCCTCGGGGTGATGGGAGAAAACCTTGTGCTCAATGCCGAGCGCAATGGTTTCTCCAGTGTTGTTTACAACCGCACAGCGCAGAAAACCGACGATTTCCTGGCCGGTCTTGGCGCCGGTAAGCAGATCAGCGCTGCTTACTCGCTCCAGGAATTCGTAGACAAGCTCGAAAAGCCGCGCCGGATCCTGATGATGATCAAGGCCGGCCAACCGATCGACGACACCATCGCCAGCATTGCCCCCTACCTGGAAGAGGGGGATCTGCTGATCGACGGCGGCAACTCGCTCTTCAAGGACACCGAACGGCGGGTGGCTGAGCTGGAGAGCATGAGTTTTGGTTACATCGGTATGGGCGTTTCCGGCGGCGCAAAAGGGGCCCTGGAGGGGCCAAGCATGATGCCCGGCGGCACCCGTCAGGCCTACGACGCGATTGAAAGCTTGGTGAGCAAGATGGCCGCCCAGGTGGAGGACGGCCCCTGCGTCACCTACATCGGCCCGGGCGGTTCCGGCCACTTCGTCAAGACCGTGCACAACGGCATTGAGTACGGAGTTGAGCAAATCCTTGCGGAGGCCTACGACCTGATGAAACGGGGGGCTGGCCTCAACGGCAGCCAGATGGCCGATGTGCTTGGCCAGTGGAACAGCACAGAAGAACTTTCCTCCTATTTGGTGGAAATCACTGAGGTTTGTTTGCGCACCAAGGACCCTGAGGACGGTGGCGACCTCGTCGAAAAAATCGTTGATGTGGCCGGCCAGAAGGGCACCGGTCTCTGGACTGTGATCAGCGCCCTCGAGCTGGGGGTGGCGGTGCCCACGATTTATGAATCAGTTAATGCGAGGGTGCTGAGCTCCCTGCATGGGGAGCGCCAAAAGGCCGAAACCGTGCTGCATGGCCCTGGGGCCACGGCCCTCGAGCTCGGTAGCCCCATTGATGGCATGGCACCCCTGCAGGATGCCTGCGTACTCAGCTGCATCGCCAGCTATGCCCAGGGCATTGCCCTGATCGAAGAAGCTTCACGGGTTTACAACTACGAGCTCAACATCGCCGCCATTGCCCAGATCTGGAAGGGGGGCTGCATCATCCGGGCCCGGCTGCTCAAGCGCATCCAAGAGGCCTATAACAACAACAGTGAACTGGCAAACCTGATGCTGGATCCCTGGTTTGCAGAACAGATCCAGCGACGGCTGCCGGGGCTGCGCCAAACGGTTATTGAAGCCACCCGGGCGGGAATTCCTGTGCCCTGCTTCGCCGCTTCGCTCAGCTACATCGACAGTTACCGCACGGCGCGCTTGCCCCAAAACCTGGTGCAGGCCATGCGCGACTGCTTTGGCTCCCACACCTACAAGCGCCTCGACAAGGGGGGCGATTTCCACACCGAGTGGTTGCCTTGACCAGCTATCAACTGATCCAGCTGCCGGATCGCCAGGCCCTAGCCCAACGGGCCTCTGAGCTGATGGCCCAGGCGATAGACCTGGCCCTGGGCCAGCGGGATCGGGCCCAGGTGGCCCTCTCCGGGGGAAGCACCCCGGAGCAGACCTATCACCTGTTGGGTCGCCAACACCTGGCCTGGGATCGGGTCGATTTATTGCTGGGCGATGAACGCTGGGTGGCCGCCGATCATCCGCTCAGCAATGCCCGGATGGTGCGGGCCAGCCTGCTGGCGGCAGAACCGGGCTGCCATGCCAGTTTCCATCCGGTGCCCACCGAGTTGGCGAGCGTGGAAGAGGGCATAACGAGCTACGGCCACACCGTTGAGCAGCTCTGTGGCAGTAGGCCGCCGCTGCTTGACCTGGTGCTGCTGGGGCTGGGGGACGACGGCCACACGGCCTCATTGTTCCCTGGCACCGCCGCCACCCGGGTGACAGACCGCTGGGTCACCGTTGGCGAAGGCAAGGGGATCCCTCGGATTAGTTTCACGGCACCGCTGCTTTCCGCCGCCCGACAGGTGATCTTTCTGGTGGCCGGTGCTGCCAAGCAGCAGGCCCTCAGCCGCCTATTGGATCCAAACGAAGATCCAGAGCGCACCCCTGCCAAGTTGGTGCAGCCGACCAATGCCATCCTGGTTTTGGCCGATGCGGAGGCCTGTGGGGGCTTGGGCTGAACTGATGACTTTGCTGATCGCCAGTGGGGCTGGATTTAGCGGCTGGAACAGCCTCAACGACACGATCATGGGCGGCCGCAGCCAGGGCAGCTGCGGGGTAAGTAGCGACGGTTTGCTGATGGAAGCGCTGGTGGTAGCTGAGGGCGGCGGCTTTGTGAGTTGCCGCTCCCCCCGTTGGCAGCCCCCCCTCGATCTCTCGGCTGCGAAAGCATTGGTCTTGGAGTTGGAGGGGGACGGTCGCCGCTACAAGTTGGCAGTGGCCCCTGGGGACCTGGCCGGGCGCCTGGGGGAACTTATCCCAGGGGGATTGCGCTGGGTTACCGATTTCGACACCGAAGCGGAGGGCATCACCAGGGTCACGATTCCCTTTGAGCAGCTGCGGCCCACGGTGCGGGCCACCCCTGTTTCCTTGCCGCTGCGCTTTGACCCCTCCCGCGTCAGTCAGCTGCAGATCCTGCATTCCCGCTTCAGCGATGCTGGCGGCGAAAACCCTGGCTTTCGGGCCGGCCCCCTGCGGCTGTTGTTGCGCCGCATCGAGGCGGTCTCGTGAAGGGGCGCCAATGAGCAGCGAAAGGCTATGAGCAGCAAAAGCCGATGAGAGGCAACGGATGACGGACGACTGGTTGCCCACGGCCGATCAGCCCGAGGCCCAGGCGGAGCTCTGCCAGCAGATCTGTAGGGCAGCGGATCTCAGCCGTCCAGGCCTCAAGCATGCCGCCCTGCCCATGGAGCAGGAGCCCCGCAGCTGGAGCCTGCGGCTGGAGGTGCGCGATGGCCAGGGCCAACGGCTGCAGCGGGAAGATCTGGAGCTGGAGCTTTATGGCTCGGCCGTGGACCCATCCCTGCAATTGGGCTGGCTATTTCAACAAGAGCAACCGCTGCTCTGGCAGGGCCGTCACCCGGTGTGGATGGACGCCAGCAGCGGCGCCCGCTGCGAACGGCCGGAGGGCGGTATGGCCTTGGAAACCCTGGCCAGGCGGCTGCGGGCCCAGCTGGTGGGGGGCTAAACCCCCCGTTATCTGGCTCAGAACAAATCTGTTACGGCCCCTTCACTACTGCAGCTAACTAGGCGGGCGTACTTACCCAGCACCCCCCGGGTGTAACGGGGCGCAGGTTGCACCCAGGCGGCCCGGCGCCGTTCCAACTCGGCCTCATCCACATTCAATTGAATCAGCAACTGGTGGGCATCAATGGTGATGCTGTCTCCTTCCTGCACTAAACCGATCGTGCCGCCCACCGCCGCCTCGGGGGCCACGTGGCCCACCACCATGCCGTAGGTGCCCCCGGAGAAGCGCCCGTCGGTGATTAACGCCACCTTGTCGCCAAGGCCCTGGCCAATGATCGCTGAGGTGGGCGACAACATTTCGCGCATGCCAGGGCCCCCCACGGGACCCTCGTAGCGCACTACAACCACATCACCTTCTTTGATCTGACTTGCTAAAATTGCGGCCAGACAGGTTTCTTCACTTTCAAAAACCCGCGCCGGGCCAGTGATAACTGGGTTCTTGACGCCACTGATCTTGGCAACACTGCCCTCTGGGGCCAGGTTGCCCTTCAGCACCGCCAAGTGACCCTTGGCATACAAAGGTTTTGAGAGGGGATGGATCACATCTTGATCCGCCCTTGGGGCTGAGGGCACAGGGGCCAACAGTTCACTTAGTGTTTTGCCCTCGATCGTTTTGCAATCGCCATGGAGCAGGCCCGCATCCAGCAACAATTTCATTACCTGGGGAATACCACCAGCCTGATGAAGGTCGGTGGCCACATAGCGTCCACTGGGTTTTAGGTCGCAGATCACCGGCACCCGCTGGCGAATCGCTTCGAAGTCGTCGATGCTCAATGGCACATCGGCACTGCGGGCAATGGCCAGCAGGTGCAGCACAGCATTGGTGGAACCCCCCACCGCCATGATCACGCTGATGGCGTTTTCAAAGGCCTCACGGGTTAGTAAATCGCGGGGGCGGATATTTGCTTTGATCGCCTCCACAAGCACCTCTGCAGATCGGGCAGCACTATCGGCCTTTTCAGGATCTACTGCGGCCATGGTGGAGCTGTAGGGCAAGCTCAAGCCCATGGCTTCAATGGCGGAACTCATCGTGTTGGCAGTGAACATGCCGCCGCAGCTGCCGGCCCCTGGGCAGGCATTTTTTTCAACTGCGATCAGTTGCTGCTCATCGATTTTGCCAGCGGTAAATTGACCCACCGCTTCAAAAGCACTAACAACAGTGAGATCAGTGCCCCCCAGCTTGCCGGGCTTGATTGTGCCGCCATAAACAAAGATGGCGGGGATATTCATCCTTGCCATGGCGATCAAGGCGCCCGGCATATTCTTATCGCAACCACCTACGGCCAGCACAGCATCCATGCTCTCGCCATTGCAGGCGGTTTCGATCGAATCGGCAATAACTTCCCTAGAAACCAGCGAATATTTCATCCCCTCGGTACCCATCGAGATGCCATCACTCACGGTGATGGTGCCAAACATCTGAGGCATAGCCCCAGCCCCATGGGCCGCCTGCTCCGCCCGTTTGGCCAGATCATTCAGCCCCATGTTGCAGGGGGTGATCGTGCTGAAGCCGTTGGCTATGCCGATGATCGGCTTATTGAAATCACCGTCACCGAAGCCCACAGCCCGCAGCATCGCCCGGTTGGGACTGCGTTGGATGCCCTGGGTGATGGCGCTGGAACGGAGGGGGGCCATGGAAACGAAACCACTGCCCCTGATCCTCACATTGACTGGGGGGAGTCTGGGGAAAGATCCTCCAGCTGCCGGCGCACATCATCGATGGCGAGATTGAGCCGTTGCACCCGCTCCTCCAAGCTTTCCTGGCTGTGGGGCAAGGGGGAGGAGCTGGTGTTGGGCAGGGCCCGCAGGCGCCGCACCTGCTGGCCGAGGGCCTGGCGCCGCTCCGCCCTGGAGAGCAGCCACCAGGTGAGCCCCGCCACCCCGATGGCAGCTCCGGTGAGGGCGCTGAGCAGAATGGAGCTGGAGCTGTCCTGATCGGCCATGGCAGGGCCTAAAGATGGTTTCAGGTTAGGAAATCATCGGCATGGGTGCCGTAAAGCCGATCGCCGGCATCGCCAAGGCCCGGAACAATGAACTGACGGCTGTCTAATTCCGGATCAATGCAGGCTGTGTAGATAGTTAGCTCCGGAAATTTTTCGGCCAAATGCTGCAAGCCCGGGGCAGCGGCAAGGGCGGTAATCACCCGCACCCGCTGGCCAGTGACGCCACGCTCTGCCAATAATTCCAAAACCGAGGCGAGGCTGCCGCCGGTGGCCAGCATTGGATCAAAAACCATCACCCCCACCCGTTCACCGATCTGCTTCGGCAGCCGATCCAGGTAGGTGGAAGGCAGGGCCGTTTCCTCATCACGCACCAAGCCCATGTGGGCCACGCGGGCATGGGGCAGCACCTCCTGGCCGCCGGCCCAAAGCCCCAGCCCCGCCCGTAACACCGGCACCACCAAGAGCGCCGCCGTCGGGTCCATCACCTGGCCGGCGCATGGGGCCAGCGGGGTCTCGATCTGTACGGACACCTGGGGTAACCAATCCCGGGCGGCCTCATAGGTGAGCCAGCGCCCCAGCTCTTTCATGGCTGTGCAAAACAGCGGCGAGGGGGTGTCGCGATCGCGCAGCACCGTTAACCAATGGGCCACCAGGGGGTGGGGCGGAACAATTACGCGCAAAGACATGCTCATGGGCCCGCAGCGGCCCAGCCCCTGCCATACCTTGGGCGCAAAGCCTAGGGGCAGCCATGACACTGAAACCGCCCAGGCGCCCATGGCGCCGCTGGTTAATGCTGCTGGGGCTACTGCTGGCAGTGGCTCTGCCGGGGGCGCTGCTGCTGCCAGCCCCCAGCTGGGCGACCACGGCCCCGGAACTTCGGGGGGCAAAATCCTTGCAAAACCTCAGTGCAGACATGCACGGCAGGAATTTGCAGCAGCAGGAATTTCTCAAGGCAGATCTGCAGGGGGTCAACTTCAGCGCCGCCGACCTGCGGGGCGCTGTGTTCAATGGCAGCCAGCTCCAGGGGGCCAACCTGCAGGGGGCTGATCTCAGGGATGTGATCGCCTTTGCCAGCCGCTTTGATGGGGCAGACCTGCGCCAGGCCCGCCTTGATAACGGCATGTTGTTGCAGAGCCATTTCCGTGATGCCCTGATCAGCGGTGCCGATTTCAGCGAGGCGGTGCTGGATCAACCGGAGCAAAGGGCCCTCTGCGCCAGGGCTGATGGGCTGAATGAGAGCACTGGGATCAGCACCAGCGAGAGCCTGCGTTGCCGCTAGGCGGCTGGTGTTACGGTCTCATTCCGGCTTTCTGGGGGATCAACCTAGGAAGAAAACGGGGAAAGACCGGTGTAATTCCGGCACTGTCCCGCAGCTGTGAAGGTCCTTTGGGGCCCAGTCAGAACACCCGCCGGCTTTACCCCCCCCACCATCCCCGGCGCGGACCGGCTCTTCGGATGACCAAACATTTTTCAGCCGGGTACGCCGTTGGCGGCCTTGGCCTGGCTTCAGTTCTGGTGCTTTGCCTGCAGGGGCCAGCCTCCGCCCATCACCTGATGGGGCTTTTCAAACTCGGCCCCAGCCCCTTATCGGGCCTGCTCAGTGGCTTAATGCACCCGCTGCTGGGTCCAGATCATCTCTTGTTTCTGCTGGCGATCGGTCTAGTGGGCCTGCAGCAGCCGCGCCGCTGGCTGCTGGGCCTGCTAGTTACTGGCCTGGCCGCTGCCGGTTTAGGTATCTGGCTGCCAGGTTTTCCCGCGGCTGAGCCGCTAGTAGCCCTTTCCCTGGTAGCCGTTGGCCTAGTGCTACTTGAACGGCTGCCCCGCTGGCTGCTTTTCCCGGCCATGGCCCTGCACGGCTATGTGCTCAGTGCCACCGTGATTGGCTGGGAACCATCGCCGCTGCTCTTTTATCTGATTGGTCTGGCCTTGGGCCAGGGCCTGCTGCTGCTCGCAGCTGTGGGCCTGGTGCGCCCCTGGGCCCAGCACTGCAGCCCAGCCAAGCTGCGGCTGCTGGCCGGCATCCTGATCGGCGTAGGGGCCAGCTTCGCTTGGACGAGCCTGGTGCCCTGACCATGCAATCCAAATCGAAGCGACTGCCCGTCACCGTGGTGACAGGTTTCCTTGGGGCGGGAAAAACCACCCTGATGCGCCACCTGCTGCGCCAGAGCGGCCTGCGCCTGGCGGTGCTGGTGAATGAATTCGGTGAGGTGGGTATTGACGGGGCTCTGCTGCGTTCCTGCGCTGCCTGTGATGACGACGGCCAGGCAGCCCCCGTGGTGGAACTGGCCAATGGCTGCCTCTGCTGCACGGTGCAGGACGATTTCCTGCCAACGATGGAGCTGGTGCTGCAACACCAAGACCGCCTAGACGGGATCGTGATTGAAACCAGCGGTCTGGCCCTGCCGGAACCGTTGTTGCAGGCCTTCCAGTGGCCCGAGATTCGCCATCGCACCCGGGTGAATGGGGTGGTGACAGTGGTTGATGGCCAGGCCCTTGCCCAGGGACGGGTGGTGGCCGATGCCGAAGCCCTGGAGCGCCAACGCCAGGCGGACCCCAGCCTTGACCACCAGGACGCCATCGAAGACCTGTTCCGTGAACAGCTGGAGGTGGCTGATCTGGTCTTGATCAGCCGTGCAGATCTACTCAGCGGCGAGCAACTGGACCAGGCCAAGGGCTGGCTGCGGCAACAGCAGCTGCGGGTGCAGGCCCAGCCAGCCCCCGCCTTGGCCATGGGCCGCGCTGCCATCGATCCCGCTTTGGTGTTGGGCCTGGATCGCCTGGAACTCAGCGACGACGAGGACCAAGCCCACGACCACAGCCATCCGGAGCTGCAGGCCACCTCCCTGGCGGTGGAGGGCCAGTGGCGCCGGGACCTGCTGGAGCCGATCCTGCAGAAGGCAATTCAGCAGATGGGATTGCTGCGGCTTAAGGGAAGAATCCCCGTGCGCGATAAAGCTCTGCCCTTGCAGATCCAGGCCGTGGGTCGGCGCTTGGAAAGCTGGTTTGAACAGGACGGTTTGCCCCAGGAAAGCCTCCAGCTGGTGATGATTGGCCTGGCCCCAGACCGGGCCGCCCTGGAGCAGGAGCTGCTGGCGGCCCTAATCCAGGGGTAACGGACCCTTGGCGCAGAGTTGGCCCCAGCAGAGCACCTGGGGCGGTGGCCCATCCCAACGGGGTTCGGCCCGTTGCCAGGGCCCCTGGTTGCGGCGCATTTTGACGCTGCCACTGCCGTCGTGCAGGAAACTCCAGCGTTGCTTGCCCACCTGCACCTGCCAGCGGCTGCCGGGTTCCTGCACTGCCACCTCACAGGCGCTCCAGCCCTGGCTCCCCACCCGGCATTCAGTGTTTACCACCAGCGCCTGGGCCTGGTCGGGGGGCTGGGCTAGGGCTACAGCCAGCAGCAGGGGAACGATGGATGCCAAGGCTCAACATGGGTCTCATCTTCACCATGCATAGCAATGCTGTAGATGGCAGCCCAAGCTGCGAGGATCTCAATACTTGCCTTGGCCGTTTGCCACGCTTCATCGCCCGGGTGCAGGTGCAATTGCGCCCTTCCGTGTTGGACCCTGCCGGGGAGGCCACCCGCGCCGCCGCCAGTCGGCTGGGGGTGAATGGCCTTCAGAAACTGCGGATCGGCAAGGCTGTGGAATTGGAATTGGAAGCAGAGAGCGCCGCCACAGCCCGGCAGCAGCTGAGCCTGCTCTGTGATCGGTTGCTGGCTAACCCGGTCACGGAAAACTGGAGCTTGGAGCTGGAGGAGCTGGCCCCATGACAATCGGCATCGTGGTCTTCCCGGGCTCTAATTGCGACCGGGACATGGCCTGGGCCCTGGAAGGTTGCCTGGGGCTAGCCAGCCGATTCCTCTGGCATGGGGACACTGACCTGGCCGGGGTTAGCGCCGTGGTGCTTCCCGGTGGCTTCAGCTATGGCGATTACCTGCGCTGCGGTGCCCTGGCCCGCTTTGCCCCCTTGCTGAAGGAAGTGCAGCAGTTTGCTGAACGGGGTGGCCCGGTGCTTGGCATCTGCAACGGCTTTCAGATTCTTACCGAAATGGGCCTGCTGCCCGGGGCTCTCACCCGCAACCGGGATCTGCATTTCCGCTGTGAGCCCTGTGAATTGCGGGTGGCACCAGGCAACAGCCAGTTCCTGAAGGGCTATGCCCCCCAGGCATTAGTTCAATTCCCGATCGCCCACGGGGAAGGCTGCTATCAATGCGATCCAGACACCTACAAGGCCCTGGACCAGGGGGGGCAGATCGTGCTCCGCTACACCAAGAATCCCAACGGCTCCCAGGGGGATGTGGCTGGCCTGAGCAATGCCCAGGGCAATGTGCTCGGCCTGATGCCCCACCCGGAGCGGGCCTGTGACCCGCTGCTGGGGGGCACCGATGGCCGACTGCTGCTTCAGAACCTATTGAGCTGAGCCCACCCCCTTTTCCAGGGGGCAGGCTCAGGGCTGGTTCAGTTAACCGCCGCGAAGAAGTCCTTGCTTCCCACGGGGTCGGGGTTCATGGTGCGGTCGCCGGGGGTCCAGTTGGCTGGGCACACCTCATCGGGGTGGGTTTGCACGTGCTGGAAGGCCTGAAGCACCCGCAGGGTTTCCTCTACGTTGCGACCCACGGGCAGGTTGTTGATGGTGGCGTGCTGCACCACCCCCTGGGGATCAATGATGAACAGACCGCGGATGGCCACACCGGCGTCTTCGTCGAGAACGTTGTAGGCGCGGGCGATTTCCTTCTTGAGGTCGGCCACCAATGGATAGTTCAGGTCGCCAAGGCCGCCCTGCTTGCGCTCGGTTTGAATCCAGGCCAGGTGGCTGAACTGGCTATCTACGGAGACGCCAAGCACCTCGGTGTTCTTGCTGCTGAATTCGCTGTAGCGATCGCTGAAGGCGATGATCTCCGTGGGGCACACGAAGGTGAAATCCAAGGGATAGAAGAACAAAACCACGTACTTGCCCCGGTACTGGGACAGGCTGATCTCCTTGAACTCTTGGTCCACCACTGAGGTGGCTGTGAATTCGGGGGCCTGCTGGCCAACCCGCAGGCTTCCGTTGCTGGTCATGGGAGGGGTCCTGAAGGAAGAGGCGTTGCGCCTAAGCCGAAGTGCCAAGCGTATGCGGAGTCACTTCGCCTTAGGTGCAATCACAAATTATCACAGGCAGCCTTTGCTAGGGGCCTAGGCTGGGCTTCTTGCTTTTGGAGCACAGGCTTGAGTTGGGATCCGGCGCTGATGCGCAAATACAACGCCACTGGCCATTTCCGGCTGCTGAACCAGTTGCGCTCAGAACTAAAGAGCCAGCCGATCGTGCGACCGGAACGGCAAGCCGATGAAACCGGTCGCCAGGGTTCACCAATTCGCACGGTAGAAGTGCGTCCCCAGGGCTATCAGGGGGGCCGCAGCCGCCGGCCGCTTCAGGTTTCAGCTGCTGAAGCTTCCTCCCGGGCCAGCGAAGCCAATAACGGCTCCAGTTTCCGCGAACGTCTCAACGCGATCGACATGCGCTGAGCAGAGCTCTACAGGGGGATTCGGTTGGGTGAAATGGCTCGGGGGAGACTTGAACTCCCGACCCCGGGGTTATGAATCCCGTGCTCTAACCAGCTGAGCTACCGAGCCTCGGCAGCCCATGAGCATAGGGGATGATCAGCCCTTGGCTGACAGGAAAGGCATGGGGTTCACGGCACCGGATCCAGGGGGATGAATCTCAAAGTGGAGGTGGGGACCGGTGCTGTGGCCAGTGCTTCCCATCAACGCCAGGGGAGTGCCCTGGGCCACGGTCATGCCCTTGGATACCAGTAAGCGACTGCTGTGGGCGTAGCGAGTAACGGTGCCGTCCCTGTGGGACAGCTCCACTAAGTAGCCATAGCCACCGTCATTCCAACCCGAACTGATCACAACCCCATCGGCAACGGCAACAATTGGGGTGCCTACGCTATTGGCGATGTCTATGCCCTTGTGCATCCGCCCCCAGCGCCAGCCATAGCCCGAGGTCAACGGGCCGGCGGCGGGCCGGAGGAAGCTGCCGTAGTTGCGCTGGGAAGGCTGGGGGGCACCGAAATCAGGCAGCTGGGGCCAGCTGAGGCCCCCGCTGCCGCCGGGAAGGATGGCCAGGGTCATGCGGGCCCGGGCCGGCTGCAACAGCCGCACAGGGGTATCAACGGCAAGCTTGGCCAGGGGATTCATGCCGGGGTTGAGCCGCACCAGCTCCGCCAAGGGCAATTCGTAGCGGGCAGCGATCTTGGCGAGGTTGTCGCCCACCCGGGCTACTGCGGCATCCCGGGCCAGGGAGGCGCGGCTGGGGGCGGAGCGGCGCAGGTCTGATTCATCAAGGGCGGCCACCAGGCGCAGGTTCTCTTGGGCCCGCTGCGGTAAGGCCACCCAGTCGTTGGAGCTGAAGCGGTGGTTTGTTTCGGTGTCGTTCAGCTGGGCCAGGCGTTCGCTGGAGAGCTCCAGTGACTGGGCTAGTTGGTCCAGGGTCACGTCAAAGCGCACCCGCACCCAGATTTGGGCCCCTTCGGCACTGGCCAGCAGCACAACGGGGGGAGGGGGGGCGATGCGATCGGCTTCGGTGTGGCCTGGCAGACCAGCGACCACCAACAAAGATGCTGGTGATAACAGTGATCCAAGCAAAAACAGCACTGAAGGCTTCATGCATCAAATTTCAAACAACAAGCCCCCGCGAGAAGCCAACATCTCGGGGACGGGCAGAGAATAGACCACTGAGCCTGAGAGTTCAAGTGCCTAAGAAGACAAAATGCGCTGAAAAAGCAAAAATCTCAGTCCTGAACAGGTTTCTGTATCTTTCGCAACGCTTCGAATAAAACAACGGCCACAGCAACCGAGAGATTGAGGCTACGCACTGCGGCACAGGACAGTGGTACAGATAGGACATTGTCACAGTCCCCCAGGGCGAAGTCGGGCAGGCCCCTGGTTTCGCAGCCGAAAAGCAGCCAATCTGCTGATTGGAAATCAAAGTCTAAATATGAGACTGAGGCGTGGCGACTGAGCCCCACCAGTCGTCCCCCCTGGGGGCGGCGCTGCTCTTGAAAGGCACCCCAATCCCCATGGCGATGCAGCTGCACATGGGGCCAATAGTCGAGCCCTGCCCTTTTCAGTTGGCGGTCGTTGATCTCAAAACCCAGCGGATCAATTAAATGCAGCGGCGTGCCCGTGGCGGCGCAGGTGCGGGCGACGTTGCCGGTGTTGGGGGGGATTTCCGGGGTTAACAGCACCACCTGGGGCATGGGGTTAGCGGCGGGGGGGCAGCGGGGTGGCCAGCTGGTGCAGGGGCAGGGCCTGGCCATCGAGCACGAGCCAGCGTTGCCCGCAGAGGGCTGCCGTTTCCCTGGTTAGACGGCCACAGCGGTCCCTAAACAGTCCGCCCAGGGCCGTGGGCGGCACTACCCCCCAGCCCACCTCCTCGGCCACCAGCACCGTGGGGGGCCTTCGTTCGGCAAGAAGTTTGAGGAAATCAGCCTGGAGCCCAAGCCAATCAACCTCTGGGAGGGCTAGGTGATGGGCCACCCAGCTACCGAGCGAATCCAGTAACACCAGCTGCTGGGCAAGGGCTGCCGTTGGCAGCAACGCTTCCACCAGATTGGCCCCCACCTCCCGCAGCTGCCAACTGCTGGGCCGGCGTTGGCGATGCAGGGCCAGCCGTTGCTGCCAGGCGGGATCCTCCCCATGGCTGCCGCCGGTGGCCAGATAGACGACGGGGTAAGCGTCGCCCAGCTGGGCTACCAGGTGCTCGGCCCACTCGCTCTTGCCCCCCCGGCTGGGGCCACTCACCAGGATGCAATCAGCCGCCGCCATTCATATTGCGCAAGGTGGCCACGGAGGATGGAGATACGCGATTGAGGTAACGGAAGATCCAATACTTAAATATTGTGGCCAGAATCACTGGAAAAGTGGCAATAAATAAATCAATGAACTTTTGCTGGGCTGGTAAGCCCAGATGTTCAGATATCCCCTCCAGTAACACTGTCCAGCCTTCGGGGCTGTGGAAGCCCACGAAGATATCGGTGAACAGAATGATCACAAAGGCCTTGGCACTATCGCTAAGGCCATAGACCATTTCATCCAGGAAGCCGCGCAGTACCCGCAGCTCCTCCCTGCCGAACAGGCAAACCAAGAAAAATCCGAGCAGGGCCAAGCCGTCGGCCAGTACGTTCTTGATCGCATTGGTGCTTTCCGAATCAGCCTCCTCCTTGAGACTGCTGGCCTTTTCGGCCAGCTTTTCGCGAAGCACCTCAATCGAGGGGGCCTCCTTTCCCTCCAGCAGGGCGGCAAATTCAATTTTTGCTTTGAAAAGCCGTAGCTGCTCCACCGCCGACTCCTCTAGGCGCGGTTTGGTGTAGCTAAGAAAAGAGACATCTGGCGCCACCCGATCCACCAGGGGCGAAATCAGGTAGCTGCGCGAAACCTGTTGCACCAGCAATGGCACCAGCACCAGCAGCAGCAGGATCCGTAGCGAAACAAGGGTGGAATCACGACGTCGCCGGAAACCGGCCACCACACTGGCCTCGGCCTCCGGATCCAGTTCATTGCGAACCCGGTCGAATACACCGAGCAGGCTGCGGGGCAAGGGGTTTGGCCGCCTCATCAACCCTGGGGTATCGGCGGTGCCGTAACGGCGCACCACCGCTTCGATCAACTGGAGCTGTCGCAGTTCCTGGCTGTCAAATTCGGAGCGATGCCGCTCAATAGTGCCCAGCAACTGCCGACAGACCGATATCCCCACCCGGAAACGTCTAAAGATCTGAGCCTGGGTGGGCTTCGGCAGACCCAGGTCCACATCCAAACGCACTGGGCGATCGTGGAAGTACTCCAGCTCCAGGCCCTGAATCATCAGCGCCGATTCATAGGCGTGTTCCAGGTCGTTGCTCAAGCCCAGGGCCTCGGCCTTACCAAAAGTTCCCAACCAATCGTTCAAGCCCATGCGTGGCCGGTGTTGCCGGCCCCATGATGGCGCCCGATCAGCGGGAGAACACCCACCAAGTGGCCATCGGCACAACCGTGCCTACCACCAACAGGGCGATCAACCAGGTGCGGGCATTGCTGGAGGCGGTTTCCTCGGCGGTGGGCACATTGCTCACCACTGCGATCTGCTCCACCTGCAGCGGCGGTCCGGGGTCCTCGGCGCCGGCGAGCACGGTGCTGAGCCGATTCAGGCCATCAAGCACTGCCTGGCGGTAGAGACCACCGTCCCGCAGGGGCTGGGCCATCGTGGTGTCAGCCGTGCTGGCAAGCAGCGATTGGGGCAACAGCGGCTCCGCCTCGCGATCGCCTCGAATGGCGGCGCTATTTGATTTGGTTTCGATCAACAGCAGAATCTGGGCGTCATCTGGGTTCTGCCAGCGCTGGAGCAGCTGATCCCCCAGCTCGTTGAGGCTGAGGCCATAGTCAAGGCGCCGCAGGGTGATCAGCCGGGCCTGCACGTGGGCCTGTTCAAAGCTGTCTAATTTATTTTCCAAATCGGTCACAGTGGCGCGACTCAGCACCTCGGCCCCGTCCAGCACGCTGCTGCTGGGGGCATTGAGGGGAAAATCCGCTGCCGCCACCGCCCAGGCGGGGGCGCTGGGCCATAGCAAGCCCAGCACCAGGATCAGCAGCGAAAGAAACCGAGGAAGGCGGGGCATCGATTAACGGCGCAGGTTCAAATTCTGCCGCTTAATTCGCCTGATCCAAGGCCAAAGCATCGCGATGTAGCACGTCCATAACTTCAAGGATCTGCTTGGCTCGCCCCTCAGGCAGTTGCAAACCTGCGGCCAGCTGATCGAGAAAGGCCAGCTCCTCGGCTTCCAGTACCCGATCAACCCGCACTAATTGGGTGGCCACCGCCAGGGCGGTTTCCCTTTGCTCCAGGCTGAGCTGGGGCAGGGCCAGGCGCACCAAACCCTCGGTACCCTCCTGGCGCCAGAGCAACAACAGCCGGTCAAACAGATCGACGAGAACGTCCTCATCCATTGAGCTGTAGGGGGTGCGGAAATCCAGTTCCACCCGCAGGCTGCGGGCCTCATCACGGCCTAGTACCCCGTCGCTGGCAACGGCCGCCAGGCAAATGGCAGCAAAAGACTCAGCGCTGTTCATAGCTAGAAAGCTGGGAATCCCTATTTCAACCCCAACCGGGCGGGATGGCAGCCTTTCGTTGAAAGATCATGCCGATGCCCCCCTCAGCCCGCCTTGCCTTTAGCTGTGGCCTGCTGGGCCTGATCCTCACGGTGCTGAACCAATTCAGTGCCCAAGGACTCCCAGACGCCCTAAGCCCCGCCATCAGCCGCGCGGGGGTGCTGGCGGGGGTGTTGGCCGTAGGGCTGATGTTGGTGGGCCTGCTCTGGACCCAGGCCCAACCGCCGCCAAGGGATCGGGTGGCCTTGGCGGGCCGCGAAGGGCTGGAGCTGGATGCCGATCTGCCGGAGCCCCTGCGCCAGGAATTGGCCTGGGGCAGCACGATGCTGCTCACGGCCACCCCTGCCGCCACGCTGCTATTGGTTTGGGATGGGCGGGTGTTGTTGAGACGCGGACTGCTGGCGGAGCAGGCCTTCCAGGAGGGGCCGATCAGCGCCCGGGCCCGCAGTCAGCAACAGCTGATCTCTCTGGTGAACCTCAGTTTGTATCCGGGGGCTGCCGAGTTCAGTTACCTGCCGGAGGGGGTGCCCGCTGTGCTGCTTTATCCGCTGGGCCAGCGCGGTTTGCTGGTGCTGGGGGGCTGGGCGGTGCGCTGCTTCAGCCGTAGCGATGAACGTTGGATTCAGGGCTGGGGGGAACGGGTCAGAACTGCACTGGAGGCCCTTGGGGCTTAGTGGCAGCAGCCCCTGGGGCAAAACGCAGCTGGGTTTCCACCCGTTGGCCCGGGGCAGAGAACAACACGGTGCCATCGGCGCCGCTGCTTCCTTCGAGCCGCTCGGCCCGGGTGAGCTGTTGCAGCTTGTCGCGGTGCAGCTGCACAGCCCCTTCCGCCACCAGGGCGCCGCTGATCCAATTCCAACGGCAGCGCTCGGCCCGTAACCATTCCCCGGGCTGACGCAGGAAACAGTTGCGTCCCACAGAAACCTGATGCTGCCGATCCAACAATTCCAAGTCACTACCCGAGACCTGCAGCTTGCGGATCTGCCCCTGGGCCGGCTCGGCGCTGGTCACCCGCTCCGCCTCGATCCACCAGCGGCTGCGTCCCGCCTGGATCTGAATCTTCTCAGCGGGGTCGTTTAAGGAAACTGGCGCCAAGAAATCAAGCCATTGTTCCCGGGTGTTGCCCTCCAGCCCAGAGGCAGTGAGCAGGCGCTGCTTCTGCTTCTGCCGCTGGACGCTGCGAATCGGCCCTGCCGCCTTGAGCAGCCCCGTTTGGGTGTACCAATCGGCCCTACTGGTGAGTAATTCAAGGCTGGGGACAGTGAGGTGGGATTGCTGGCGTCGCCACTGGCGCAACAGCGGTTGCTGGCGCAGCTCAAGCAATTCATTTTTTAGATAAAAGCGGGCCTGGCCGGCGGTAAGGCGCTGGCCAGGATCCTCTGCCATCGGTTTGCCCAGCAAATCAATGGTGTCTTTGCCTGGGCGCCAGATAGCTCGGCGGCTGGTGATTACCAGTTGACGGCCATCGAGGCTGACAAGCCGGGCCCCATCCAGCAGATCCACCTGTTCACCGTCGTTGTAAACCACCCCCCGGGGCGCCGTGATCCGGTAGTGGGGCTTGCCCTTGCGGAACAACAGCCCCACCGGTTGTTGCACCACCGCCTGGCGTTCGTGCAGCTTGTAGCGGGCTTTGGGACTCTGCAATTCCCAGAGGGGTTGCCCTTGGGGATCATTTTGGCGTAGCCGCAGGGAACGGAACTGGAAGGGTTCTGGCTTCTCCTGCTGTTCCACTGGGGATACACAGCCGCTGAGCAGACCCAGCAGGAGCAAAGGAAACCAAAGCTTCCCGCCGCCGCCCCTGGGGCCGTTCAAAGGGGCTCCTCCAGTTCCAGGCGCTGCAGAATCGGGGTTGGTTCCTCCAGGGGCTGGCCGGGAAGCAGCTGTCCCCAATGCAACTGCCCCTGCCAATCGCTGGCGGGGGGCAGCCCCAACTGGGCCAGCAGCCGAGCGCTCAGGTCGGGCAGCAGGGCCGCCAGCAGCACCCCCACCAAGCGCGTGGTCTCCAACACGGCATAAATGTCTTCCGCCACTTGTTCCTGTTTGGCGGGATCCTTGATCGCCGTCCAAGGGGCCCGTTCACTTAGGTAGCCATTGGCGGCAATTGCCAGTTGCAACACATCCTGGGCAGCGCGCTGGAAGGCCAGTTGGCCGTAGTGGTCATCCAGCTGGGCGCTGGCGGCGGCGGCGCCCAGGGCAAGGGGATGCTGGCTATCGGGCAGTTGCAATGGATTGGGCACCCCTTCAAACCACTTACGGGCCATCGCAATCGTGCGATTCAGCAGATTGCCGATCGTATTTGCCAGGTCATTGTTGACGAGGTCTAGTAAACGCTGTTGCTGGATATCACCATCATCTCCAAATTGAATGTCGCGCAGCAGATACCAGCGCACCGCATCGGCACCACAGATATCCAGTAGGCGCATTGGGTCGAGGCTATTGCCGAGCGACTTACCCATTTTCTGCCCTTCGCGGGTGAGAAAACCATGGCCAAAAACCGCCTGCGGCGGCTCAATCCCCGCCGACATACACATGGCCGGCCAATAAACGGCATGGAAGCGCAGGATGTCTTTACCGATCACATGCAGCTGGGCCGGCCAGCCCCGGGCCAAGGCCACATCTAGATCGGCCGGATCATCGGGCTCCAGCAGGGCGGTGATGTAACCAAGCAGGGCATCAAACCAAACATAGAAGGTGTGCTCCCCATGGCCAGGCACAGGAATACCCCAGGGCAGGTTTATGCGGGAAATAGAGAAATCCTTCAAGCCACCCTGCACAAAGTTCTCCACCTCGTGGCGGCGGCTGGCGGGCCGAATGAAATCCGCTTGGCTAATTAGCGCTTCAATCTCAGCTTGATAACGGGAGAGCCGAAAAAAGAGATTGAGTTCATCGCGCCACTCCAGCGGCCGTTGGTGGATCGGGCAATCGGGGGCAGTGGCGCTGGCGGCATCGTCTTTGTATTCCTCACAGGCAACGCAATACCAACCCTGCTGGCGCCCTTCCACGATGTCACCCTTGGCCTGCACCCGTTCAAAGAATTGGGCCACCAGCAGCTTATGGCGGGGGTCGGTGGTGCGGATAAAGCGATCGTTGCTGATGCCCCAGGCTGCCCAAGTGGCTGCATAGGCGTCACTGATCGTGTCGCAGTGCTGCTGGGGTTCCAGGCTGGCAAGTTCGGCGGTGCGTTGAATTTTTTGACCGTGCTCGTCACAGCCGGTGATAAACATCACCTTTTCCCCCCGCAAGCGCTTGAAGCGCGCGAGGGTATCAACCGCCAACGTCGTGTAGACACTGCCGATGTGCGGCCGGTCGTTGACGTAATAAAGGGGTGTTGTGAGCGTAAAAGTCATCGGGCGGATCTTAGCCATCCGTGCTCAGCCAAGCCCCTTGAAGCCCTCCAACACCGTTCACCTCCCCCTGGCCTCCTGCCATGGCAACAGCCCAGCTCCAGGTTCCGGTACTCGTGCTTGGCGGCGGCACGGGGGGCCTAGCGGCAGCGCTGCAATGCGCCCGCTCCGGCACTGCCTGCCTGCTGGTGACCCCAGGCCCCTGGCTGGGGGGCATGCTCAGCGCCAGTGGCGTATCAGCCCCCGACGGCAACGAACTCAGTGCCTGGCAAACGGGGCTCTGGGGGGCGCTGCTGCGGGAACTGCGCCAGCAGCTGCCGGCTGGCCTTGACCACAACTGGGTGAGTTGCTTTGGTTTCCAGCCGGCCCAGGCGGAGGCGGTGCTGCAGGGCTGGGTGGCCCAAACAAGCCAATTGCAGTGGCTGCCAAACTTGGCCCTGAAGGAACTGCGCCGCCGCGGCGATCGGCTCGAATCAGCCCTGTTTAGCGATGGCGAACGCCTGCTGGAGGTGAAATTTGAGCTGTTGGTGGATGGCACTGAATTGGGGGAGAGCCTGCCCCTGGCTGATCTGCCCTTCCGGCTGGGTTGGGAAGCCCAGGAGCTGTGGCAGGAGCCCAGTGCCCCCAGCCAGGCGCGCCTAGCTGGCGAAAGCTTTTTCCAGGAGCAGCCAGTGCAGTCCCCCACCTGGGTGGTGCTGGGCCAGTGGCAGGGCCCCTGGGACCACCAGCTGCAACCGGCCAGCCTGGGGCGCTGCCTCAGTTACGGCCGGTTGCCTGGCGACCTGGTGATGCTCAATTGGCCCCTGGAGGGCAACGACTGGCATCAAGATCCCGCTGCTGCCTTCAGCCCAGACCCGGCCAGGCGCCTGCGTCAGCAGCAGGGGATGCAGGCCCACAGCCTCAATTACCTGGAGAGGCTCACTAAGGAAAGCGGCGGCCGCCTAACCCCGGCACGGGCCTTCCCCGGCGACGCTTGCTTGGCCCTGCAGGCCTACTGGCGGGAAAGTCGCCGCTTGATCGGCAGCAGCACGGTGCTGGAACAGGACCTGTTGCCCGGTTCCCCCAACCAGGAACAACGGCGCCAGAGCATCGCCGTGGGTAACTACCCCAACGACCACCACTACCCAGGCAGCGATTGGCCTTTGGCCCCCAAAAGCCAGCCCTGGGGCGGGCGCTGGAGTGGCACCCCTTTCTGTATACCCTTCGGGGCCCTGCATGGGCCCCAGGCCCTAAATCTGCTGATGGCCGATAAGGGCATCAGCGTGAGCCATATGGCCAACGGGGCCACCCGCCTGGGGCCCCTGGTGCTGAATGTGGGCCAGGCGGCGGGGCTGGCCGCCGCCCTTTGCCAGCAGAAGGGGCTGCTTCCAGCCGAGTTGCCAGTGGCCGAGCTGCAGGCCGCCCTGGTGGCAGCTCCACACGCCCCCGCCGGCCCGGCCCCCTTAATTGATCTGCCCTGGCACGACCCCCGTTGGCGCCAGGCCCAGCGGCGCTGGCTGCAGGAGGGCCCCCCAGAGGCTGCGCCCCTTGCCGGTGGTAACCCCGCCGAGGCACCGCCAGAACCAGGGGAGGAGGAGGTGCTGATGGAGCTAAACATCGAAGCGCCGGAGCGCTGGTGGGGCAGCAGCGCCGGCCAGCGCTGGCCCTTAATCAGCCTCGAACCGGCGGTGCAGCAGCAGATTGCCGGATTCGATGGCAAGAGCGTGCGGCTGCGGGGCCGGGCCAACCCCTGGGGCCCCTGGTGGCGGATTAACCGGCTGTGCCCGTGAGCCTGAGCAGGTCTTGGTCGGCGGCCACCGCCTCCACTTGCACCAGGAGGCGATCCCCCGGTTGCAGCTGACCCTTAAGCCGCACCGGTAACTCCATCGCCCAGGCCTCTAATCGCACGAGGGCCAGGCCGTCGTCGGCCCGGAGCCAGCGCAACAACAACCCCTCCTGGGCTGGCACGCCCCCAGGGGTGGCCTCCAGCCACTGGAGCAGGGCCAGCCGTTGGTCTTCTCGGGCGATTTGATTGGCCTCCCGACCCAAACGGTCTAGGGCCTCCAGCCAGGGCCCCAGGGCCGGGGCGGCCAGGGGCTCGCCGGGGAGGCTGCCGCTGTAGGTGAGCCATTGGCGGTGGGCCAGCAGATCGCCATAGCGGCGGATCGGTGAAGTCCACTGCAGGTAGGCCGGCAGCCCCAGGGCACTGTGGGGTCCAGCCTGGGCATGCAAGCGGCTGCGGCCCAGTCCAATGCGCTGGTGGGCCCAGCGCACCGGCCCGATTGGCAGCGCCTGGAGCGCCTCGGGGGCGAGGCTGCTGTTGCCCTCCTGGCAGCGGAATGGCATCGCCAGCCCCTGCCCCTCAGCCCAGGCGGCCACGGCGGCCCCGGCCAGGATCATTGCTTCGGATACCAGCTGCCGGGCCGGGCCAGGCTCACTGATCTCCAGTTCCAGCACGCCAGCTTCCCGGAAAAGTCGGCCCTCCGCCTGCTCCATGGCCAGGGCCCCCCGCTGTTCCCGCCAGAGGCGCCGCCGGCGCAGTAGAGCATCCAGCTGGGCCAGGTCGGGGTCTTCGGGGGGGGCCAGCTCGATTAGTTCATCGGCATCGGCGTAGGTGAGGGCGTAGGTGACCCGGATCCAGCTGCGCAGGATCTCGCAGTGCAGCACCTCCCCCTCAGCGGAGAGCTCCAGCGCCACACTCACCGCCGCCCGCCGCTGGCCGGCCGTGAGGCTTAAGGGCCCAGCCCCCAGCGCCAGGGGAAACATCGGCCTTAGGCCAGCGCTGAGGTAGAGGGTGGTGGAACGGCGCCGGGCCTCGAGGTCAAGGATGCTGTCGGGCTGAATCAGGCGGTGGGGATCAGCCACATGCACCCAGAGCCGTTGGCGGCCGTCCTCCAGTTGCTCCAGGGAAAGGGCATCGTCCACCTCCTTGGTGTCGGCATCGTCAATGCTGAAGGCCCGCAGCTGGCTGAGCTCGCGCCGGTCGTCGTCGCCGGGTTGGGGTTCGTCGCTTTTTTGCAGTAATGCTTCGGCGGCGGCCAGGCATTCGGCCGGAAAGCTGGCAGCCCAGGCGGAACCGAGCAAACCGAGCGGTTCCCCCTCCGGCAGGCGGCCCAGATCCACCAACAGCGAACGCAATGCGTGGTGGCTGCCATCCCAGCCGGCCTGGCGCAGGGCCTGGGCCAGGTCATTGGGCAGGTCGGCGGAGGGATCCCCCGAAGCCCCAGCCGCCGCCAGGGAATCAAGCAATGCAAGCTGCTGGGCCTGGGGGGAACCCGGCAGCTGTGGGGGTAGGGGGAGCCGCTGGCGAATCAGTTGGAGAAATTGCTCCTGGGCCTGCTGGATCAGGGCCTGGCGGCGCCGATCCCTTCGCAACAGGCGCAGATCATGGGCATTGCGCCAAAGGATCTCCTCCTTCCGCAGCCGAAACAGATCCTGGGCCCCAGCCAGGGCCAACCAGGCGGCCGCCAGCTGCGGCGCCTGGGGTTGGCCATGGAGCAGCCGCACGAATCCCTGCAGGTCTAGGGGTTGCTGCGGTTCGGGCCGCCGCGCCTGTTCCGTCCAGGCGGTGGCCAGCAGATTTGAACTAAGCGGAGGCACCAGCAGGGCCGCCTCCAAATCAGCGGCGGGCCAAGTTGCCGCTGGCGCCACAGGCGCAAGCTCCCTTAGGGGAACCCCCCGGGAGCTGGTGCTGCGATCTAAGGCAAACCGCAATAGCGCTTTACCCGATCGCAGTTCATTAACAATGGCCAGCGCCGGCTGTCGCTCAGCGCTGTAGATCCCCACCAGATCGCCGGGCTTCACGGTCTGCGCTCAGCCCCGCCGCTCAACCTTCGGGATTAACGAAGGGGAGCAGGGCCATGATCCGTGCCCGCTTCACCGAATTGGTGAGGTCGCGCTGCTGCTTGGCGGTGAGGCCGGTCATGCGCCGGGGCAGCAACTTGCCGCGCTCGGTGATGAATTTCTTGAGCAGGTCGGTGTCTTTGTAGTCAATCGGATCGCCGGGCTTGATCGGCGAAAGACGCTTTTTGAAGAAGGAACTAGACATGGAATGGATGGAGGGAAGTTCAGGAAAGGTTCAGCGTTAGCTGCCGAAGGCAAGGCCCAGGGAAATCACTTGATTTCCTTATGGGGCGTCGACTTATTGCAGTGGGGGCAGAACTTTTTGATCTCCAGCCTTTCGGTGGTGTTCCGGCGGTTCTTCTCGGTGGTGTAACGGGACACCCCGGGGGTCCGCTTGGCGGGATTGGACCGGCATTCGGTGCACTCGAGAGTGATCACGATCCGGACGCCCTTGTTTTTGGCCATAAGGACGTTGCGCCGCTTGTGCTTGGCGGTGTGACAATCCAGCAGCTTAACTGATCGACTGCAACCGCTCTGTAGGATCCGCGAGCCTTGGAAACCAGCCCATGCGGGTGTCGCTGCAATGGCTCAGGGAGCTAGTTCCCTTTCGCAGCGAACCGGGGGAACTGGCGGAACGCCTCTCCCTGGCAGGTTTTGAAGTGGAAACCGATGAGGACCTGGCCGCCCGCGCCCAGGGGGTGGTTGTAGGCCGAGTACTCAGCAAAACAGCGCACCCTGATGCCACCAAACTGAACGTTTGTTCGGTATCTATCGGTGGCAGCGATCCGCTGCAGATCGTTTGTGGGGCCGCCAATGTGCGGGAGGGCATGGCCGTGGCCGTGGCCACGCTTGGCAGTTTTCTGCCGGCGGTGAAGCTCACCATCAAACCAGCAGTACTGCGGGGGGTAGATAGCTGCGGCATGCTCTGCTCCCTGGCGGAACTGGGTCTCCAGGCCAGTGCCGATGGCCTGGTCGACCTGGATGAACTGGCAGAGACCAGTGGCCGCCCCCTCCCTGAGTTGGGTCAGCCGGTGGGACCGCTGCTGGGGCTAGATGATCGAATCCTCGAACTGGCGATCACCGCCAACCGCCCCGACGGCCTCTCGATGCTGGGCATCGCCCGCGAGGTGGCCGCCCTTGAAGATCTGCCCGTGCAGGCCCCGGCCGTGGCCGCTGGCCCCAGCCCCCAGGCCCTCGACCCTGGGGCCTTCAGCCCCTTCAGTGGCCTCTTCTCACTCACCAGTCTCACCGGACTGACCGTTGCCCCTTCCCCCGCCTGGCTGCAACAGCGCCTGGAGGCGGCTGGGCTCAGGCCGCTGAACAACGTGGTGGATATCACCAATCTGGTGATGCTGGAAACCGGCCAGCCCCTGCATGCCTATGACAGCGAGCTGCTGGGTGCTGCCGGGGCAGAAGCATTTGGCCTGCGGTTAGCAGAAGCCGGTGAAACCCTGGTGAGCCTTGATGGCCAAGAACGCCAATTAGACCCCCAGAACCTGCTGGTCACCCATGCCAATCAGCCCGTGGCCCTGGCTGGGCTGATTGGTGGCATTGGCAGCGCCGTTGGGGCAAACACCCGCCAGATCTGGCTAGAGGCGGCTGTGTTTAACCCCACCGATGTGCGCCGCAGCAGCCGCAGTGCAGGCCTACGTACAGAAGCTTCCTCCCGCTTTGAACGGGGGGTGGCCCGGGCGGCCACCCTCGCAGCCGCCGACCGCGCCCTTGGCCTGCTCCAGGAGCTGGCTGGCGCCGAGCTCGGCGGCCGCTGGCTCGCCCAGGTAGAGGAACCAGAGCCCGCCCCCTTGCTGTTGCGGCGTTCAGCAATTGAACGGCTGCTTGGGCCCCTGGCTGGGGAAGATGGCTATGAAGAGATAGATGACGAGACCGTTGAGGGGATCCTCACGCGCCTGGGTTGCAGCCTGCAGCCGGACGGGGAGAACTGGTTGGTAACGGTGCCCCCCTCCAGGCAACTGGACCTGTTGCGGGAAGTGGATCTGATTGAGGAGCTGGCGCGGCTAATCGGCTACGACCGCTTCTGCAGCCACCTGCCCGACCCGGTGGAAGCCGGCGGCCTCGAGCTGGAGGCCCAACTGCTGCGCCGGCTGCGGGCCGCCCTAAGGGGGGCCGGTCTTCAGGAAATCAGCCATCTATCGCTGGTGGCCCACGACCCTGAGGCCCAAGACCAGGTGGCCCTAGGCAATCCGCTCCTGGCCGACTACGGCCACCTGCGCACAGACCTGCGCCAGGGGTTGTTGCAGGCGGCCGCCCGTAATTTGCAAGCCTCCCAGCCCGGCTTCTGGGGTTTTGAACTGGGCAAGGTGTTCCGGCTGCGCGAGGGCAAATACGAAGAGGAGCAGCGGCTCAGTGGCTTAATTGCCGGCGAACGGCGCTCGGAACGCTGGAGCAGCAGCGGTCAACCCCGCCCCCTGGATTATTTCCAGGCCCGCGGCCTGCTGGCCCAGGGCCTGCGGGAGCTGGGGCTCGAACTCCAAGACCGCCGCTGCCAGGACGATCCCCAGCTGCACCCCGGCCGGGCTGCCCAGTTGGTGCTGGAAGGCAGGGTGATCGGCAAATTTGGTCAGCTGCACCCGGCCCTGGCCGCCGACCAGCACCTGCCTGACGCCAGTTACCTATTTGATTTGGCGCTGGCACCACTGCTCAGCGCCGCCTGCCGCAGTAACCGCTCCTGCCCCAGCTTCAGCAGCTATGCCACGGTGCCGGCCAGCGAGCGGGACCTGGCCTTTGTGGTGGCCGAAGCCACTGAAGTGAGCAGCGTGCTGCAGGCGATCCGTAAAGCCGGAGGCACCCTGCTGGAACAGGCGGAATTGCTGGATCGCTACCAGGGCCAACCGATTGCCGCAGGCTTCTGTAGCCTGGCGGTAAGGCTGCGCTTCCGGGATCCCAACAACACCCTGCGGGATGAACAGGTGGAACCCCTGGTGGAGAAAGTGAGGGCCAGCCTTGAAAAAACCTTCAAGGCTGATCTGCGCTCTTAAGCGGTACTCCTAACCAGCACTGCTAACCAGCAGGGCCAGCGCTTCGCAATGGCTGGTTTGGGGAAAGAAATCAAGGGGCTGCACCGATTCCAGTTTCAGCTGGCCCGTGGCTGTAAGCCGCTGCAGATCCCTGGCCAGGGTGGCGGGATTACAGCTCACATAGGCCACCCGGGCTGGCGCCTCGCTGGCAATGGCTGTGCAGAGGGATTCGCTTAGGCCCTTGCGGGGTGGATCCAGCAGCAGGGCGTCGGCCATGGGCAGCCATTCGCCCAGCCGTTGATCCACGCCCCCAGCCACAAATTCAGCCTGCTCCAGCCCATTGAGGCGAGCATTGTCCCGGGCTCGCTCAACACTGCTGGCCTGCTGTTCAATGCCAATCAGGCGCACCCCGGGGCTAAGCAGCGGCAAGCTCAGGGTGCCGATCCCACAGAAGCCATCGAGCAACACCTGGCCAGGCTGGAGGGCCAAGTGTTGGCGCAGCAGGGGGATCAGCCGTTCGGCCTGGGCCGTATGCACCTGAAAAAAGGTGTCGAGGCCGATCTGGAAAGTGCGATCAGCGAAACGTTCCAACAGCCAGGGGCGACCAGCCAGTAACTGGTTATGGGGCCCCAACAGGGTGTTGGTGGGCTTTGGCTGGTGGTTGAGCACCACCCCCACCACCTGGGGCCAGCGTTCCATCCATTCCTCAGCCAGCACCGTTGCCTCATCAAGGGAGGCATCACGCACCACCAGCCCCAACAGAATTTCGCCGCTGTTGGCGCCAATCCTCAGCACCAGGTGGCGCAGCACGCCGGTGCGGCTTTCTTCGTTGTAGGGGGCCCAGCCGGTGGCTTCGAGGTCTTCTTTAAGCGGTGCGATCAGTTCATCAAGGCGGGGATCCAGCACCAGGCAGTGGTTCATGTTCACCACGTCATGGCTGTGGCGGCGATAGAAGCCCGCCTTAAAGCCGTTGGGCCCCCACTGAATCGGAATGATGGCGCGGTTGCGGTAGCCCAGCACCGCCTCTGCCGCCAGGATCGGCTCCACCTCGAGGCTTATGCCGCCCAGGCGGTTGAGGGATTGCTGGACCTTCTGCTCTTTCCACTGGGCCTGGGCCGGGTCACTCCAGTGCTGGAGGCTGCAGCCGCCACAGTCGGCCGCCAGGATGCAGGGGGGTTGGCGCCGTTCGGGCGAGGCCTGGTGCAGGGTGCGCAGTTCGCCGCGCAACATGCCGCGGCTGCCCCCCACCAAGCGGGTCTCCACCCGTTCGCCGGGCAAGGCACCGCCAACAAAAACGATGCGCCCCTCCGACTGGCCGATGCCATCGCCCTCGTGGCTGAGGTCGCGGATCTCCACATCGAGGAGATTGGGGTGGTCTGGGGAATGGGTCACCCCATGACCTTAAAGCGGGGGCGTTACAGCTCACGGCGAAACAGCCGCTTTCCGGCATTTCTGGCCTATGGGCTGGATACAATAACAACGGCACAGGGGCTGCGATGAGCGTTGTTCGCGATCTGATCCTTCAAGCTGATGATGAGCTTCGGTATCCCACCGGGGGCGAACTGAGCTCGATGGTGGAATTTCTGAAGGGCGGCAGCCAGCGGCTGAGGATTGCCCAAGTGCTTACGGATAACGAGCGCAAGATCGTTGCTGAAGCCGCCAAGCAGCTGTTTGGCCTCAAGCCTGACTACGTGGCCCCTGGGGGCAATGCCTACGGGCAGAAGCAACGGGCCCAGTGCCTGCGGGACTTCAGCTGGTACCTACGCCTGGCCACCTACGGCGTATTAGCTGGCAGCACCCGTTCGATCGACAACATCGGCTTGGCCGGAGCCCGGGAGATGTACAACAGCCTCGGCGTTCCCCTGCCGGGCATGGTCGAATCGATTCGCTGCCTCAAGCAGGCATCGATCGGCCTGGTGTCCCCTGAGGACAGCGCCCTGCTGGGTCCCTACTTTGATTTCATGATCCAAGGGATGCAAACCAGCTGCTGAGTTCTGGCCCCCAGTGGTGGGTAAGGGCAGAGCTGCGGCTCATCTGTCTCAGATTGGGCGCAGCACGGGACCCAGGTCAAGCACTGCTTGAGATACTTGGGCTAACATTTTTATCGACTGAATTTCGACGGCATGTTGTTTGCCCTTGTCCTGCCCCTGCTGGGGCCGACACTTCCCTTCGCAGCAGTTGAGAATTCAGCTGTTGTCAATAATCCAGCCATTGAGACACCAGCGGCGGAACTAAAGCCAGCGCCGGCGATAGCCGAGGTGGAACTTTCCCTAAAGGAACGGGCAATTCGGGTACGCCGTGATGGCCAGGTGTACGGGCCCTGGCCCGTGGCCATTGGCGCCCCCGCCACCCCCACTCCGAAGGGGGTTTATCAGGTGCAAAACAAACTGCTTAATCCGGTTTATCAAAGCCCGAAAACTGGTTCAGTTAGTGGTGCCGTTGGAGGTGGTGCCCCTTTGGGGGATCGCTGGATTGGCTTTTTGCAAAAAGGCGCTGATCAATTCGGCATTCACGGCACCCCCTGGCCCTGGTGGGTGGAATGGCGGGGGGCGATCACCCACGGCTGCGTGCGCATGCTCAATGACCATGTCCGCAAGCTTTTCGACCTGGTGGAAGTGGGTTCACGGGTTGTAGTTAAGGACTGAGCTCACTCAAACGGCCTGAAATCAATCCATCCCTGCCGGGCCGCAGTGCGCTCAGGCAGGGTTTTTTTATGCGCTGGCCGCAGCGGGGCCATGGGGATTGGGGTCACCGGACAATAGGGACTAGGGGCAATGGACTACGGGCAATGGACAACGGGCAATAGGGGCCACGCCAACTGATCGCAGTCGCCTTGACTGAGACACGTTGCTAGACCAGTTATTGGACTATTCCAGGGCAATTGAGACATGGAATAATCCTGCGTGTCCCAAATGCGGCCAGCTGCTAGACTTATATGTAGACCAGGCTGAGTCAAGGGAGACTTAACGGTCTCCCACGGGTCTTAGTTGAACCCCAGCACGGGAATCAGAAGTAGACCAGCGTGAAACAAGCGAAACTTATTGGCTCTCGAATATCTTGCCTGAAACCCCTTGCAAGACTATTGTTGCGTCCCATCTGCCACCTGTAAGACACTTGTTTTGCTGTCCAGACGGGCCAGCGACCCGGGGATCCAAAGCTTGCTACGAAAACGAGGTCAGCCCTAGCCGCAATTGCTGCTGCGTACCTGTGTTTGACACAGGTACGCAGACTTGGAAGATGGCAGAAAAACCCTGTTCAATACTGATATTTCAGGATTGATTAGCGATGGTCCAAAACCCGTTGGACAAGCAATGGCCGGGGGATGGTGCGGTCTTGGGCGAGCAATGGCTGATGTCAGTTGATATGAGCTGCTTAGGACTACTAATCAGGCTTGGTTCACTGGAATTAGATATTCATTTGCATGTTTCAGCAGATAACAGCCCTTCAGTTGGGTTCATGGTGCCACATTTGGAATCACCAATAATTTAGGGTTTTTATCTTTTGCTTGTAATTACAAGTCTTAGTTGGGACTGGCCAGTAGACTATTCTTGAGTCCAAGGTGAGAGGGAAGAGATCTGCTCCTGAAGAAAATCTTGAGTAAATCTTGAGAAATCTTTGGGTAGTCAGTGAAAATTTGGTGGAAATCACGAAGACAGCCCCAGGATTTTGGAGATTTGTCCATGCTGCGCTCAGGCCGGCTTGCGGTATTGCTGTTTAAGTAATTGATAGGCCTCGTTCAGCCGGCGCATTTCTTCGGGATCACCGCCAGCGTCGGGGTGATGGTCTAGGGCCTGGAGCCGATAGGCCTCACGGATCTGGTTGAGGGTGAGGCTGTGGCCAGGAGCCGTGGGCAGCTTTAAAAGCTTGAGGGCGCCTGTGGTGCTCATCGTTGACTGCAGGTCTAGGAAGGGGGTGCCGCGCCGCCGGCGTCTTAGGCGTTGCACCATGCGACCCACCAGGGACGGAATCCGTTGGGGCAAGCCCGGCGCCCCAAACGGATCCTCTAGGACCCCTGCGGCCACCACCACCCGATCCACCGAGGGATCGCGCAGTTCCCAGCTGGGCACATAGCCCACCAGCACCTGCTGCAGCGCATTCCAGGTGAAGGCCTGACCATCAGCGGCATCGGAGCTGGGCCAGATGTCACAGCCCAACCAGTGCATCGCCGCTTCCAAAACCGCCTGGCCTGGGGCAGTGCCGTAGAGATGGCTCCAATGCTGTTGCACCGCCAGCAGGGCCGCCTGCAGCTGGGTGCTATCCATCACCTGGAAGTGTTCGCTGGCTACCTGCTCCACCACGGGGGCCTTGAGGCTGCGGCGCAGTTGGCTGGAACGCTTCTGAACAAAGCCTGGTAGATCGATGCCGCTGGGTCGATGATCTCCTGGACTCTCCTCCTCCTCAGGCCAGCCGTCGGCAGAAGGATCTTCTTGGTAGCCGGGCTCCCGCACCAGTACCAAGGCCCCCTGTAGGTGCTCAGGTTCCGGTTCGGGCTCAGTCTCGCCATCCAGCAGCGACTCAGGGGTACTGAGCACCATTAAGAGCAGACGCTCGAGGGCAGGGCCCCTGGAACGCATGCCCCACTGCTTGCGCAGTTCATCCACCTGGGCGAGGAGATCAGTGCTGAGAATTACCGAGATCTTGCGTTGATCGGCGGGTTCAGCCAAGGGGGAGAGCCAGGGGTGCTGGGAGACTATCTATAGAACCAGTTGCGCATCAACTGATAAGGGCGCGTGGGATCCAGCATCGCTGGGCTGGAGGGGGGCCAACCACTGGAGGGCATCACCGGTGGTGGCGCCGTCAATGGCGGGCCCAACTTCGGGCCACGGCTTGTAACCCTGTCACTGGCCGGCTTGTTTTGGGGGCTAACGGGCTTGCGGCTGATGGCGGTGGCGGTGGGTCGAATCTGGGGACTTTGGGCTGCAGGCAGCCCCTCTGGCATCGGTGGGTTGACCACCAGCATCGGAGCAGCGGCGGCCGCCTTGCGGGCTGTTTCGAGGCGATTCTCCTGCTCCCTCAGCCGGGCCATTTGTTGATCAGGAACAACGCTAAGCAGATGGCCTGGGGTGGCATCGGCGGGATAAACCAGGCTTACCCGTACGCGGCTTGGTCGCTCCGGGCTGAGCTCAAGGCTCTTCAAAGCCAGGCTTTGGCCGGAACGCATGCCCACATGGAGCTCCTCGTAGCCCTTGTCGGTGGTGATGCCAATCGTGCCGCGGAAGGCGGTGAACTGGCGGCCCACCAGGGTTGGATGACTCAGCACCAGCTGGTACGGGCCACTGCCGGTGAGATTGAGGTCCACGTCGTAACGCACCCCGTAGGTGCCGATGTTGTCGAGGGAGGAATCCACCATCCGAGAAACAAGCGGATTCACCTGGGATTCACCGGTGCCGAAATGGTGGCGATTGGTGGTGGTAAGGGGCACATGCAATGGGCTGCTCTGCAGGTTGTGCTGCACCGTGGCCTGGTAGGTGTCGCCAATGGCAACGCCCCCCACCCGGGAGAAGACAGTGCGGTTATTGATCTGATCCAGCCGACCCAAATAGGTGCGACCAGGGGCAAAGCGGCCCTCATCGAGCACCCGCAGGATGTCTCCATCACCGCGGGGGTCCTGGGCGGCCACTACCGCCAGCTGGAAGGGCCCATCACTGCGGCCCTTGAGCAGGGCATTGGCGATGCCCCGGGCGGGTAGTTCGGTGCTGAACAAAACGACGCGACTGTGGGCCGGCAGGCGCACCTGCTCCGGCAACTTGCGGTCTAGGCCGCCGCGCAGCATCTGCACGGCGGTGGCAGCGCCAGGGCCGGTGTTCCAGGGGCGGGTGCCTTGAGGTATCACCCCCATCAGGTTGGTGGCCAGGTATGGGGCTTCAAAGCTGTTCTTCACCGAACCGCGCTCAAAGCGCAAAGTCACGTCGCGGTCGCCAGGGTTGATGGCTATGGCAGCGAGCGTTAGCTGACCCCGTTGGCCGCCATAGCCCATGCGGGCGGAATCACTGGGGAAATACTTGTGGTGGGCGTGCAGGCCGAAATCGCCATTGAAGGTGTAAGTGGCGTGGGCCAGGCTCTGGCCATTTTCCGCCAAGCCTTCCCCTGAGCTTGTGCTCACCAGGATGCCAGGGCCGGCCACCTCCTCCGGTTGATTTGAGTGGAGCACCGGCACGCTATTGAAACTGCCCCCGAGGGGCTGGGCCTGCTGACCCGCCATCAACACCACGTTGGCCCAGGCCGCCGGGCTGAACCCCAGGATCGAAGCAGCGGCTACGAGAAGGACGGGACGCATGGGTCCACTAAGCCTTACTACTCTCAGCTTGCGTCTCGTTCGAGATTCCGGTCTCAAAACAGCAGGATTATTTAGGGACAATGTCATATCAATCACAGCTGTCAACTTGCTTTCCGGTGGTTTCACAGGGAAGGGGCAAGGGACAACAAATGCGACGGGCCGTTCGCTAGAACAAGCTCATCTCTCAACATTTTCCCATGTTTTCCCCCCTTGGTTGTTGCTGGTCTGACCGTCCGCCGCTAGAAGCCCACGGACGGCACCAGCGGCGCAAGCTGCATCTGTTGAAGGGTTGGCGAGACGCTGTGGAACGGCAACTGGCCGCAGTTAATGCGGCCATCTCCACCATGGAGCAACAGATGCAACGGGACGGCACCAGCGCCGAATAACGACTCTGCTAGGCCCTCAGCTGGCCAAGGGGCTTAGTTCCTGGCGCAACAACGTCAGAGCAGACCGCAGCCTGCGGTGAATCGTCATGGCGCTGGTCTTTTCCTGGCGGGCCACGTGGCGCAGGCTTTGGCCCGCCAGCATCACCGCCTCCACACTGCGCCGCTGGGGGGCATCCAGGCGCCCTAGGGCCCGGCCCAGGGCCCTGTGGCGCTCATGGCGCAGCAGCGGTCGGTAGGCATCGGCCCCAGGGTCCATCGGCAGCTGCTCGGCGCTGAGCCCCTCCAGCGGCTTGAGCTGGAACTGCCAATGCCACCAGCGGTGACGTTCCTGGGCTGAGGCGGAGCAGGGGCGGGAGCGGGATTGCAAGCGTTGGGGTAGGCGCACGGGGGCTGCCTGGTCCCTCAGGTAATGGAGCATCGCCCCCCGCACATGGGCAGTGAGGAAGGGTTCGATCGGTCGGCCTGGGGCGGGTTGGAAATGCTGGAGGGCCAGCAGCAGGCCGAGATAGCCCACCTGGCGCAGGTCCTCCAGCTCGGCACCGTTGCAGCCGCGATAACGGCGGGCTAAGTGATGCACCAGGCCCCGGTAGCGGGCCACCAGTTCGCTGGAGGCGGGGGTGGAAGCAGGGGTGGAAGCGGTCGAAGGGGAAAGCGTGTTCAAGGGTTGAAACCACCGGACCCTTTCAGCAGAGCAAAGGCCTGCGGTGCCGCGCATCCGTAGCCCTACGGGATTTGCTGGAATTGCCCTGAACTAAGGCCTTGGCAGCGCCGCCTCAGCCAACAGGGCCAGGGGCCCCTGCTGGGCCAGCCAAGCCACATCCGAGTTTTCTGTGGCCAGCAGATACCCCCCATAGGCGAGGGCGTTGAGGCTGAAGCCCCCATGGCCCTCCAAGCGCCTCGGCACCAAGGCAAACCAGCTAGGTGTGATTAAGAGGTTGTAGGGCCGTTGGGGGGATGCGTCCAACCGTGGTGAACCCAGCCCCTGGGCCCCGGCCAGCTCGCCATAGATCGCGGCGAGGGTCTCAGCGCTAGGGGGCTGGGAAGGATCAAGGGGGCTGAGGCCCAATTGCCAGGGCCAGGGGGTGACGCCGCTCTCCAGGGCCTGCAAAAACTGGCCAGCCAAGGGGCAGGGCTGTTGCCCCGGCCGCCGCGGTAGCAACTGCAGGTGGCGATGGGGCTGGCTGGCGCCGGCCTCAGGGCCACTGTTAAAAAACCAGAGGCCGTTCTGCTGGCCCCAAAGCGCCGCCACCGCCCCCCAGTCGTCCCGGTTCAACCAACCACCCTGGTGCTGCCAGTCGCGGGTGATTAAGAGCAGATGACCCGGTTCCACCGGGTATTTATTCAGCAGCACCACATGCCGATCCAGGCCAAACACCTCCAGCCGCCGGTCCCAGGGCTGAAACGGGTTGGGCTTTGGCCCTGGGGCATGGAGATGCTTGGGGGTGGCGGAGAGCAGCCGACGCACCTGAAAGGGGGGCCAGGGGCTGGAATCAAGCAACTCCGTGGCCAGGGGCACCAGGGCCCCCTCCGCCAGGGCCCTTTGCTGGCAGGCCAAAGAACGCTGGGCCAGGGAGCTCATCCTGCGGGCCTCAGGCGGGCCAAACGGGCGCCTCGGTAATAGGTGGAAAGGATCTGGCCATAGCGGTAGCCCTTTTGCGCTAGCTGCCTGGCCCCCTGCTGACTCATGCTCGCCCCCAGGTGCCCATGGGCCTCATAGGCCAGCTGCCGATCAGAGGCATAAAGGCTTTCGACGATGCCGCCTTGATAGCTAAGGATCAAACCGCTGGTGGCCTCCACCGCCGCCCGGGAGGGGCCACTCTCACTGGCTAGCCCCTGGTAGGCCTGCCAGCGGGTGGTGGCCCCCAGGTTCCAGTGGGGATCAGCGGGTCGTGCCATGTGCACCAGGGCATAGGAACGGGCGGCCACCGCCTGGGCCCGCAGCGCCTCATCGGGCCAGTAACTGGGCATCTCCGCCCCCACCACCGAGGCGATGTAGTCCTCCATCGGTAGGTGGTTTACCACCGTTAATCCCTTGCCCTCACAGAACAAACGCAACTGGCCGCGATAGGGGTTGCCATTCAGCTGCACCGAGCCGGCCTCGGCCCGCAACCACAGTTCCAACGGACCAGATTGGTCACCAAGGCTTAGCCCTGCCGCCCCACAACTAAGCGGCGCCGCCCCGTTGCCGGCCCGCCAGATCAGCCCATCCCGCTGGCGCAATTGCCAGGGACCCTCAGCGCCCACCTGGGCCCCTTGCTGGCCCTGCTGCAGCATCACCCGCATCTCCAGCGCCGGCCCCGGGCCAACTGGCTTTGGCGGCTCTTGATCCGGCGCGGGTAGTTGCGGCGCTGCCTGGGCCTGCTGGGGCGTTGGGTCCTGGAGCATGGCCTGGAGCAGCTGCGGATCCAGCTGGGGCCGCGGTGGCGTCAGGGTGGGGGCCACCAGGGCCACTAAAAAGCCGCCAACGGCCAGCGGTGCCACGCAGAGCATCCAGCCGGGTCCGTGCTCCCGCAGCTGCAGGTGCATCCTTTGCTTCAGGCGACCGCAAACCTCCACTGCTCTGCCGAGGCGAGCTCGGGTGGCCAGGGCATCAGGCCATCCCATAGGTGTATTCCAGCTCCAATGATGCGGATCATGCCTGAGTCCAACGGTTGAGCGTGCATGCCCCCAGGCCGATGGGACGGTTGCCATCCCGCCACAGTCGCCTTACCCAGCCGTTGGCACCAGAAAGGCGCCACCAGGGCATGGGCGGAACCGGTAACCGGATCCTCGTGGATACCCAGGCCCGGGCCAAAAAAACGCAGCTGGTAGTCGTAGGGGGCCGTAGCCGCCTGCATCAGCACCCAGGCCCGTTCCGGCCCTTCAGCCCAGGCGCTGGCCCCAGGATCCAGGGCGGCGAGGGGATAGTCATCGGGCAACAGCAGCACGCCGTAGCCCAGCGCTGAACTCCACTGGCCCAGGGGGGGGCGACCCAGCACGGCTTCCATCCAGGGGGCCCCAGGGCGGGGCAGCAGGCCAGGGGAGGGCAGGTCCAGGCTGACCAGGCCAGCGGCCGTTAACTCCACCCGCAGGGGGCCGCTGCGGCTGTGGAGGGCCAGCGGCTGGCCAATGGATAGCAAGCCCCAGTGGTGCAGCGCCAGGGTGGCCCCCAGGGTGGCGTGGCCGCAGAGGGGCACCTCGCAGCTGGGGGTGAACCAGCGCAGCCGCCAAGCGTCGGCGTCTTGCCAGAGAAAGGCAGTTTCCGACTGCTGTAATTCAGCGGCCAGGGCCTGCATCCAGGCGGCCGAAGCCGGCCCCGGCAGGAGGGCCACCGTGGCGCCATTGCCCGCCAGCGGTGTGCTGGTGAAGGCATCCACCGCCGCCAGACGCACCGCCGCCATTTGCACCTCTGTTTTCGTCATTCGCTCCTCAGCCGCCGTTCCATCAATTCCTGCAGGGCCGTGCCGGGATCCTTGCGGCCCTCCACCAGGGCCTGCACCTGACGGGCAATCGGCAGGCTCCAACCATGCTCCTCCGCCAATCGGCAGAGCCCCGCACAGGTGGGCACCCCCTCCACGGTGGCGCCGATGCGTTGCAAGGCCTCTGGCGCCGTTAAGCCCTCCGCCAGGGCCATGCCAAAGCGATAGTTGCGGCTCAGGGGGCTGGTGGCGGTGGCCAACAGGTCGCCCAGGCCCGCCAGGCCAAACAGGGTTTCCTGGCGGCCCCCCAGGGCTTGGATCACCAGGCCCATCTCCGCCAGGGCGCGGGTGAGCAGGGAAGCCCGGGCATTGGCCCCCAGCTTGAGGCCATCGCAAACGCCAGCGGCAATCGCCATCACATTTTTGAGACCACCGGCCAGTTCGGTGCCGAGCGGATCGCTGTTGCGATAAAGCCGGAAACGGTCGGTGCTGAGCGCCCGCTGATAGCGGCTCACCAGCGGTTCATCGCTGCCCGCCAGCACGCTGGCCGCCGGTAGCCCCTGGGCCAGTTCCTGGGCCAGGTTTGGGCCACTGAGCACCAACAGCGGCCAGCTGGGGCAATGGCGTTGCCAGAGCTGGCTGGCGGTGAGGCCAGTGGCGGGATCCAGCCCCTTGGAACAACTCACCAGGGGGCGGGGTTGGGCCCAGGGGGCCAGCTGGCCGGCGAGGGGCTCCACGCCCACCAGGGCCACGGCGCTTACCACCAGGTCGCAAACCTGCAGGTCTGCTAAGGCCGCTGGCCCATCGCGGCGCCGCCAGAGCTTCACCCCATGGCCGGCCTGGCCAAACAACTGGGCCAGGGTGGAACCCCAGGCTCCCCCACCCAACACAGCGATCGCCAGGGTCAATCAGCCAGGCCAGTGCGTTGGCCATTATTCCCTGGAGACCGCCTTTTCCTGCAGCAAGCTCAGCTCAATCAATTCCAGGCTGCTGCGTTCACAGGCCTCGAGGATTACCCCCGGCGCCATGCCATCCCAGTAGGCCTCCAGCCAGCGGGCCGCACAGAGGCACCAACGGTCGCCGGGCTTAAGGCCAGGGAACAGCTGGGCTGGTTTTGGGGTGCTGAGGTCATTGCCCTGGGCCTTGCTGTAGCGGAGGAAGGAATCGGTAAGCACCACACAAACCGTGTGGCGGCCAATGTCATCAGCATCGGTGCGGCAGCTGCCGTCGCGGTTCCAGCCGGTCATGGGATCACAACCGCAGATTTCAAGCGGGGTGCCGAGCACATTCTCTGCGGGGCCACCAATGGCAGTCATGGACAGGGGGAAGAGGCACCCCAGTCTCAGTCACAACTCAGAAGAATCGCTTGGATTACTTGACGGAATCGGGGGGGGAGGGGCTATGGGTCTTGGAGCGGCCAGCTTCTGGATTCGCAAACACCCCCCCCACTGAACCGACGAGACAGGCCCGATGAGCTGGGATTTCACCGAAGATGCGGCATTCCAGGCTCTTGTGGATGCCTTCCAAGAGAGTGGCGAAAGCTCTGCCATCGAATTCCTCGCCAATGGCGAAGGCGCCTTCCATTTCCAAGACCTCACCCAAACAGCCGCCGGGGAGGGCCTAGACCTTTCCGACTCCGAGAACCTGGAAGCCTTCCAACAGGAGGTAATCGACAGCATGGAAGGCCGCCGGCGCGAATAATCCGCCGGATTCAGCCAAAGAAAAAGGCAATTTCCTTTGGCTTCAGCCCTTCCCAGCCGGCGGCCAGCAGGCGCTCGTTCAGGCTGGTTTGGTCAAAATGCTTGGCCCCGGTTTTAACGATCCGGTTGCGCATCGATTTTTTAACGCCGCTGCGGGCCCGTTTGCTCTCTAGATCCATCACCTCGTTGTAGAGGCTCAGCATCTCCGCGGGAATCGGGGAACCGTCGAGATCGATGCCGGCGGCAATCGCTTCGTCAACGCCGTTGGGACCGGCAATGGCCATGGGATCAGAAAAGAACAGGCGTAAGCCTGGCAGTTTTGGCTGGCAGCTGCGGGTTAGGCGCTGAAGTAGCGGGCTTGGCTATGGAGCGCCACCAGGGCTGTGGTGCTTTGTTCCGGTTCCAGCTGGTCGCTTTCATCCATGCTGAGACCGATGCGACTGGCCCCCAGCCACTCCAGTTGGGGCCGGGAATCAGCCACATTTGGACAGGCGGGATAACCAAACGAATAGCGACTGCCCCGGTAGCGCTGGGCCAGCACATCCCTCAGGGCAGTGGGTTCTTCGGCGCCAAAGCCCATATCCCGGCGGATGCGGGCATGGACCCATTCCGCCAGGGCCTCTGCCAGCTGGACGCCAAGCCCATGGAAGTAGAGGTAATCGCTGTAGCGATCGGCGGCAAATAATTCCCTGGCAAAGTCACTGGCCTTGGCCCCCATGGTCACCGCCTGCATGGGGAGCCCATCGCTGGGGCCCCCCTCCACTAAATCGCGATAGAAATCAGCGATGCAGTAGCGATTACCAGAGCGTTGGCGCGGCAGCTCAAAGGCGCCAAGTCGGTGGCTGCGGTCGGCGGGATCAAACAGCACCACGGAGTTGCCCAGGCGGCCACAGGGGAAATAGCCGTAAACCGCCCGGGGGCTCAAAAGCTGTTCGTTCTCGATGCGCTCCAGCCAGTGGGCCAGCACAGGCTCCGCCTGTTCTTGTAGCTGCTGCTCGTATTCCTCGCGGCTCTGTTGCTGGCTTTTACGCATCTGCCACTGGCCGGCAAACAGAGCATTGCGATCGAGGTAGTCAAACAGTTCCGCCAGGGGGATGCTGTCTTCCAGCAGCACCTGGGTTCCCCAGAAGGGGGGTTCAAGGGCCGGCTCCTCCGGCACGGCGGCGGAGCGTTCAGTGCTGGGGGGAATGCTGGGGGCAGCAGTGGCTGCCTCAGGCTCAGTGGCAGTGCCAGGGCTGTTGCTATTGGCGTTGCTATTGCCGCTGCCGCTGGTCAGCTCAAGCCCCAACCCCGCTGGTGCCCCCGCCAGGAAGCCGCGCTGGTCGTCCCATTGCTGGGCCTGCTTTGCTTCCACCAGGGCATCCATGAAGCGCAAATCTGCGAAGGCATCACGGCCATAGATCACTTGGCCCTGATACACCTCACTGCAGTCTTTATGCACAAAGCGAGGGGTAAGGGCCGCCCCGCCCAGAATCACCGGCACCGAAATACCAGCGGCATTAAAGGCCTGGAGATTATCTTTCATGAAGGCCGTGGATTTTACCAACAAGCCACTCATGGCAATGCAATCTGCCTGGTGTTTGTGCTGGGCCTCTATGATTGCCTCCACCGATTGCTTGATGCCTAGGTTGACTACTTCGTAGCCATTATTGGTGAGAATAATATCAACAAGATTCTTGCCAATGTCATGCACATCACCCTTCACGGTGGCAATCAGAAACTTAGCTTTTGCCGAACTCTCCCCTTCCTTTTTCTCCATGAAGGGCTCGAGGTAGGCCACGGCACTCTTCATGGTTTCAGCGCTCTGCAACACAAAGGGAAGCTGCATCTGGCCGGAGCCAAATAACTCGCCCACCACCTTCATGCCATCCAGCAGGTAGGTATTAACAATTTCCAGGGGACTGTGGCTCTGTAGGCCCTCGGCGAGGGCTGTATCAAGGCCAATGCGTTCCCCATCAATAATGTGCTGCTTGAGGCGCTCCTCCACGGGCAGATCCGCCAGGGAGGGGCCAGAGGCCCGCGCTTCCCTGGCGGATACCCCCTCAAATAATTTGGTCAGTTCTGTGAGCGGGTCATAAATACAAACACCATCATCAAAACGCCTCGCATCATTTATCAGATCACGGCATACTTGCTGATGTTCATCGCTAATCTTTGCCAGGGGAAGAATCTTGGCAGGGCTAATGATTGCCGCATCTAGGCCGGCTTCACAGCATTCGTGCAGAAAAACTGAATTCAGCACGATCCGGGCCGCTGGCGAGAGGCCAAAACTGATGTTGCTTACCCCCAAAACCACATGCACGCCAGGCAGCTGTTGGCGGATGCGGCGGATTGCCCCCACGGTTTCACAGCCGTTGCGGCGATCCTCCTCAATGCCGGTGGAAATGGGCAGGGCTAGGGGGTCATAGAAAATTTCGTGGGCGGGTATGCCGTATTCGAGGGCAGCGCGGTAGGCCCTTTGGGCAATGGCAAATTTGCGATCGGCAGTGCGGGCCATCCCCTCCTCATCGATGGTGCCCACCACCACCCCAGCCCCGTAGCGGCGGGCCAGGTCAAGCACCTTGAAGAAGCGTTCATCGCCATCTTCGAAATTGGTGGAATTAAGCAAACACTTACCACCGGCCACCTTCAGGCCGGCCTCCATCTTCTGCCACTCGGTGGAATCCAGCATCAGCGGTAGATTCACATTGGTGACTAAACGGCTCACCAACGCCTGCATATCTCGCTCTCCATCGCGGCCCACATAGTCAACATTCACATCAAGAATATGGGCATTTTCCTTTACTTGGCCCCGGGCCACCGCCACCAGGCCATCCCAATCTTCTTCATTAAGTAACTCACGCACTTTTTTTGACCCACTGGCGTTGAGCCGCTCGCCAATGATCAAAAAGGAGTTGTCTTGGTGATAGGGGGTAATGCCATAGAGAGAGGCCGCCGCTGGTTCACCCCGCAGCAGAGGGCGAGTTTTATGGTCAGCAGAGCTGCGTACTTTGCGGGGGGCCGGCTGCATACCGCTGGCCAATTCCACCAGGGCAGCGATGTGGGCAGGTGTGGTGCCACAACAGCCACCAATCACCTGCACCCCCAGGTCTTCGATGAAGTGGTGCAGGGCCATCTGCATTTCCGTGGGGGTGAGCCGGTAGTGGGCCACCCCCCCCACATTTTCCGGCAGGCCCGCATTCGGGATACAGCTCACCACGCAGGGGGCATGCTCACTCAGATAACGGATGTGTTCTTTCATCTGTTCTGGCCCGGTGGCGCAGTTGAGACCGAGCACATCAATGGGGAATGGTTCAAGGATTGCCACCACCGCGGCAATGTCGGAACCCACCAACATCGTGCCGGTGGTTTCCATCGTCACGGAAACCATCAACGGCCGCCGTTCACCGGTGGCGGCAAAAGCCTCCTCAATGCCCGCTAGGGCAGCCTTGATCTGGAGGACGTCTTGGCAGGTTTCAATGATGAAGAGATCCACATCGCCAGCCAGCAGCCCGCGGGCCTGCTCGGCAAAGGCGGCCTTCATCTCGTCGAAGCTCACATGGCCCAGGCTGGGCAGCTTCGTGGTGGGCCCCATCGAGCCGGCCACAAACCGGGGTTTCTCCGGGGTGCTGTAGGCGGCTGCCACCTCTTTGGCCAGCAGCGCCGCCTGGCGATTGAGTTCGAAGCAGTGCTCCTGGAGGTCGTATTCGGCCAGCACTAACGACGTAGAGCCGAAGGTGTTGGTTTCAATCACATCGCAGCCCGCCTCCAGAAATAGCCGGTGCACCGCCTGCACCGCATCCGGGCGCGTAAACACCAGATGCTCATTGCAACCCTCCAGGGCCGGCCCGCCGAAGTCGTCGGCGCTGAGGTCCATCAACTGAAGCGAGGTGCCCGTGGCACCGTCAAACACCAACACGGGTCGCTCGGGCCCGTGCAGTCGCTCCAGAAACGTTGTCATCCGTCGAGCCTCACCCGCGTTACCCAGTGCTCGAAGTTAGGGTCACGGCCCTCGGTGATGGCGGTGATCCGTTCGCGCAGGGCCTCCATCACCGGCCGCTGGCTGGGCATTTCCGTGGTTTCCACCCGCCACACCGGGGTGACCTTGGCGGCGGTGCCGGTGAGGAAAACCTCCTCGGCCACAAACAACTCAGTTTTATCAACGGGGCGCTCCACCACCTGATAGCCCATCGAGCGGGCCAGCTCAATCACGCTGGCCCTGGTGATGCCCTCAAGGATGTCTTGGTCTACGCCGGGGGTAAAGATCACGCCATCGCGCACGATGAAGAGGTTCATGCCCGAGGCTTCACTCACCTTGCCGCGGCTGTTTAGCAGCAGGGCCTCATCAAACCCGCTTTTAACCGCTTCTGTTTTGGCCAGGGAACTGGTGATGTAAGCGCCGCTGATCTTGCCCCGTAGGGGCAGGGAGCGGTCCTCCTGGCGGGTCCAGCTGCTGATCCGACAACTCACCCCCTTAGGGGAGAGGTAATCCCCCAATTCCAGGCCATAGATCAGGAAGTCGGTCTCGATGTCATGGAGCCGCGGGGCGATGCCGAGATCTGAGGTGTAAACAAAGGGCCGCAGGTAGCTGGGGCTGGTGGGACGGTTGGCCCGCAGGAATTCTGTGACGGCATTGAGGATCGTTTCCTCTGGTAGTTCGGTGAGCAGCAGCCGGGCGCTCTGGCTGAGCCGGTGGGCATGGCGGTCGGCCCGGAACAGCAGAATCTCGTTGGGGTCTGCGGGGTTGGGCAGGGCTCGCATGCCGCCGAAGGCGCCGGTGCCGTAGTGCAGGGCATGGGTGGCCACGGAGATGGTGGCTTCGGCGAAGGGCACGCAGCGCCCTTTAAACCAGGCGTAGGGAAGAAAGTTATGCATGCGATCGGGGCCAACCTGGGGCCGATCTTCTCACTTCCCAGTGATCAGTCCCTGTAATCAAGGCCAGCGCTGGCTGCCAACGGGGAGGATGGGGCGATGCACAGGCTGGCGGCGATCCCAGGGGCCCCCTCAGAGCAAGGGGTGGAGCTGGTGGAACAAAGCAGTGCTCCGCTGCTGTTTCTCACCAGCGCTGACAGCGACCTGGCCCTGCTAGCCCAGCTGAAACGCCAGCCCCGCTGGCGGGATTTGCAGCTGCGGGGCCTGAACCTGGCGGCCCTGCAGCACCCGGCGGCGTTCGACCACTACCTGCGCTGCACCGCAGCGGCGGCGCAGCTGATTCTGGTGCGCTTACTGGGGGGGCGGGGCCACTGGAGCTATGGCCTTGAACAGCTACAGCATTGGGCCCGCTCCCGGCCTGGCCGCCAGTTGCTGGTGGTATCCGGCACCGAAGACGGAGCTGAGGAGCTGGCCAGCCTCAGCAGTGTTGACCCGGCCCTGAGCTTGGCGATTGGCCGCTGCCTGCGGGAGGGGGGCCCCAACAACCTGGAGCGGGTGCTGGCCTGCTGTTCCAGCCTGTTGGCGGGGGAAACAGCCCAGCTGCCCCAGTTGGAGCCCCTGGCCGATCCGCTGCCCTACGGCTGGCAGGCGGATCCAGGTCCGCGGGTGGGGCTGATTCTCTATCGGGCCCTCTGGAGCAGTGGTGACACCGCTTTGATTGAGGCCTGCCTCACGGCGCTGCGGGCCGAGGGGCTTTGTCCGCGACTGCTGCTGGTGAGTGGCCTGCGGGAGGCGGCCGTGCAGCAGGGGGTGCTGCAACTGTTGGCCCGGGAGCAGGTGCAGGCGGTGCTCTGTGGCACAGGCTTTGCCTCGGTGCGGGCCGATGAGGCCGATGCCGGGGCGCCACTCTGGCGGGCCCTGGGGGTGCCGGTGCTGCAGTTGCTTTGCAGTACTGGCAGCCGCCAGCGCTGGGAAGACAGCAGCGTTGGCCTCGGCCCGCTCGACCTCACCATGCAGGTGGCCCTGCCGGAACTGGATGGCCGGCTCACCAGCCGGGTGGGCAGCTTTAAAGAACTAATCAGCGCCGATCCCAACCTGGAATGCGCCATCCAGCGCTACAGCCCCGATCTAAAAAGGCTGGCCTGGGTGGCGGAACTCTGTCGCCGCTGGGTGAGCCTGCGCCAAACCCCAGTGGCCCAGCAGCGGCTGGCCCTGGTGCTGGCCAATTACCCCACCCGCAACAGTCGCCTCGCCAATGGGGTGGGCCTAGACACGCCCGCCAGTGCGGCGCTGTTGCTGCACTGGCTTCAGGAGGCCGGCTACGAGCTGGGCAGCGCACCACTGCCTAGTGATGGGGAGGCCCTGATCAGAAGCCTCACCCGGGGGCGTACGCCAGATCCTGAAAGTTGGCACCAGCCGGCCCTCGCCGCCCTGCCCCTACAGGTTTACCAGCGCTGGTATGAACTGTTGCCTGCGGCGGCCCGCAGCCTGATCGAAGCCCGCTGGGGCTGCCCAGAGCAGGATGCCGGCCTTGGTCCCGACGGCTTCCCGATCTGCGGCCTCGGTTTTGGTTCAGTGCTGGTGTTGCTGCAGCCCAGCCGCGGCTATGACCGCGACCCCTCGCTCAATTACCACAGCCCTGACCTACCCCCCACCCACGCCTACCTGGCCCATTACCTCTGGATCCGGGAGAGCTTTGGCGCCCATGCAATCGTGCACCTGGGCAAGCACGGCAACCTCGAGTGGCTGCCGGGTAAGGGCGTCGGCCTATCGGAGGGGTGTTTCCCGGAGCTGGCCCTGGGGCCCTGGCCGCACCTTTATCCGTTCATCGTTAATGACCCGGGGGAGGGCTCCCAGGCGAAACGCCGCAGCCAGGCCCTGATCCTGGATCACCTCACCCCACCGCTGGCCAGGGCCGGACTGCATGGGGATTTGGCGGCCCTGGAGGGCCTGCTGGATGAGTACTGGGAGGCAAACCAAATGGGTAGCGATCGCCAGGCGCTGCTGCGCCAGCAACTGCAGGAACGCTTTGAAGGGCTGGAGCTACCGCTGGGGGCCGCAGGCGCCAACGACTGGGAGGCGCGGCTCAACCAGGCCGATGGCTACCTGTGTGAATTGAAGGAGGCCCAGATCCGCACTGGCTTGCATATCTATGGCCAGGATCCAGCCCCTGGGGCCTTTGATGAATTGCTGCTGGCCATTGCCCGGGCGCCGGGGCCGGGCCGCCTAGGGCTCACCCGGGCCCTAGCTGCTGACCTAGCCCTCCAGCTGGACCCCTGGGCCGGGGAGGAGGCTGATTTGCTTTCTGCAGAAGACCGCCAGGGCTTGGCGCCCCTAGCGGGGGGAACGCAGCCCCGCAACCTGGGGGACGGCGTGGCCCTGCTGGAGGCCTGGGCCCTGGCCCTGCTGCAGGGGCAGGCTCAGGGGCAGAGCCCAGCCCTGGCCCCTGGCGCCCAGGGGCGCGCTGAGCTGGCAGCGGTGGCCAAGGAGCTGTGCCCCCGGCTGCAGGCCTGCGCCCAGCAGGAGCGCCAAAACCTGTTGGCGGCCCTGCGGGGGGAACGCATTGAAGCTGGCCCCTCCGGCGCCCCCACCCGGGGCCGGCCCGATGTGCTGCCCACCGGCCGCAACTTCTACAGCGTGGACCTGCGGGGCGTCCCCACCGAAGCCGCCTGGGACCTGGGCCGCCGCAGCGCCGAGCTGCTGCTGGAACAGCACCTGCAACTGGAGGGATCGCCGCTCACCCACCTGGCCATCTCGATCTGGGGCACCAGCACCATGCGCAGCGGTGGCGACGACGTGGCCCAGGTGCTGGCCCTGATGGGGGTGCGGCCCTGCTGGGACGGCCCCACCCGGCGGCTGGTGGGGCTGGAACTTATTCCCGAGCTGGCCTTGGGAAGGCCGCGGGTGAGCGTGACCGTGCGGATCTCAGGCTTTTTCCGTGATGCCTTCCCCCAGCTGGTGAGCTGGTTAAACGAAGCGGATCGGCTGGTGGCTGGCCATTGCCAGGTCTTTGGCTCCGCCCCCGGCGCCTATGGGGCCGGCCTGCAGGGCTTAATCGACAGTGGCGCCTGGGAAAATTCCGACGACCTGGCCGAGGCCTTCCTCAACTGGAGCCGTTGGCGCTACGACGGCAGCGGTGAAGCCAGGGATGACCGCGAGGGCCTGGAGCAACGGCTGCAGCAGGTGCAGGTGGTGCTGCATAACCAAGACAACCGCGAACACGACCTGCTGGATTCCGACGACTATTACCAATTCCAGGGGGGCCTGGCGGCGGCGGTAAGGCGGGTGCGGGGCAGCGATCCCGGCCTCTGGTTTGGCGACCATTCCCGCCCAGAACGCCCCCGCCCCCGCCCCCTGGCCCAGGAACTCGACAAGGTGATCCGCAGCCGGCTGCTCAACCCCCGCTGGCTGGAGGGGATGGAGCGCCATGGCTACAAGGGGGCCTTTGAATTGGCCGCCAGCCTTGACTACCTATTCGCCTACGACGCCTGCACAGACCTGGTGCCCGACTGGGCCTATGGGGCCGTTTGTCGCCAATGGCTCCAGGCGGAGCAAGTGCAGAGCTTCCTGAGGCGCAGTAACCCCTGGGCCCTGCGGGACATGGCCGAGCGCCTGCTGGAAGCCCATCACCGGGGACTCTGGACTGGGCCAGAGGCCGGCCAGCTAGAGGCCCTGAAAGGTCTGGTGCTCAGCAGTGAAGCTGAGATCGAAGCTGGCCCTGGCCAGCAACCGTCTACAGCAGGTTCCTGAAGGGATCGGTGGAGCCTGGGCTGGAAGGTTTAGACCCAAAGGATTCCTGGGAATTCTCCTGTTTTGCCGCTGACTTCGAGCTGGCCCCAGGGCCATTCGTACCGGCCACCGCTGAACCCCTGAGGCGATTCTCCAGTTCCTGCTGGCTGATCTGTTGCGCGAAGGTTTTCTTCACCTGCTTCGGAACCCCGGCAGTGGGGTCGTATGGATTGGCTTCGCTGGCATCTGCATTAGGCAGGCCCTCGGAAACCAGCTCAACCCGAGACTGCATCGAAGCCACTTCGTCGATGCGCTCCTTCAGGCCAGGGTTATCGACCGTACCGGGGTAGGTATGGCGAATCAGGTTGGAGCGGCGCATGAACTCCACGTCGCCCAAGCTGCTGGACTTGTCAGCGTCGAGGTAAAACGACTTGTCATTCCCCTCGCCAGTGGGGGTCTGGGCGGCAGGCTTGCGACGAAAACGATCGAATAGACCCATGACATCCACGTTCGCTGATCCAGAACCTAGCGGCCCAGAAGGCTCATTCCATGGGTATCGGTGCCACAACTCTGCAAAAGGTTGAGATCTTTGCAGAGGGCCGCCACGTGATCACACACATGGGGGCTGGGTCGCCATTGGCTTTGCATCTCGTAGTCGTACCAAACCTCGGCCCCGTCAAATTCCAGGCTGGCGGCGGCCCTGAGCAACGGCTTGAAGCTGAGCCGGTAGCGGGCCGGATGGGCCAGCAGGGCCAGCCCCCCCGCCGCCTGGATCGCTTTAACCACAGCACTGGCCAGGAGCAAATCCCCCACCACCGTGTCCCCTTGGAGATAGGGGGCCATGGCGGAATGGGCAGGCTCAAAGCCGAGGGCCAACACATGCACCAGGCAACCTTCGAGCAAACAGCTGATCTCGGTGCCACTCCAGAGGCTGGGCACCTGGGCGCCCCCCTGGCGGTGCTGATCCAGCCGAGCCTGCACCAGGGGGAAGGCCTCGATGCTGTGGTGATCAGTAACGGCGAAATGCTTTAGGCCAATTTTTACCGCCTGGTCGGCAAGCTCCTCTGGGGTGAGACTGCCGTCGCTGCAGAGGCTGTGGCAATGGAAATTGAACTGGCGGGGGCAACTCTCCTGGCTGACCTGCTCCAGCACAGGACTGAGCGGATGGCAGGTGGGGGCTTTACGACGCATGGGAGGCCTCCCGCTCCGCCCGCAGCCTTCGCCAGCGGGCATAAAACTGAATCGACCCTGCCATGAAAACCACTAAAGCAACTGTGAGCCAGGTGGCAGCGCCGGTGGGAAATTGCTGTTTGAACACAACCAACAACACCACAATCACCAGCAACAGGGTGGGCAACTCATTGAGGGCCCGCAGCTGACGGCCGCTCCAGCCACATTCCCCCCGTTGCAACTGGCCCATCAAGCGATAACAAACCATGTGATACGCCAGCAGGGCCGCCACAAAGCCCAGTTTGGCGTGCATCCAGCCCTGCTGTAGCCAGGCTGGGTTGAGCCACAACAGGCCAGCGGCGCAAGCCAGGGCCACCACCATGCCTGGGGTGGTGATGATGTTGGCCAGGCGCTTTTCCATCAGCCCGTACTGGGCCTGGAAGGCCCCCCGCAGCGGTTCGGGTTGATCGGCCGCCTCTTGGTGATAGATGAACAGCCGCACCAGGTAGAAGAGCCCCGCAAACCACACCACCACCCCAATGATGTGGAAGCTTTTAAACCAGAGGTAGCTCTCAGCGGGAAGGGTCAATGGAAGGGTCAAGGGCAGGCTCAGCAGGGCAGCGGCTCTTAATCCATTCAAGCCCTGGGGCGGTGCGCCTGGTCAAGATGGAAAAGTTCTGCCCTGGCCCCCATGGACTTTGACCTGCTCGTGCTCGGTGCCGGTTCCGGGGGCCTGGCGGCAGCCAAACGGGCCGCCAGCTACGGGGTTCGGGTGGCCATTGCCGAGGGGGACCGGGTGGGGGGCACCTGCGTAATCCGCGGCTGTGTGCCAAAAAAATTGATGGTTTATGCCTCTGAATATCAGGAGTTACTAGCCAATGCCAGCAGCTACGGCTGGCAAACAGGGGAGCCGCATTGCGATACCAGCCTGCTGCTGGCAAATGTGCGCCGGGAGGTGGATCGGCTCAACAGCCTTCATATCTCCCTGTTGGCAAAAGCAGAGGTGGAGCTGATTCCTGGCTTTGCTCAGTTTCTCGATCCCCACCGCCTAGCAATTGCCGGCCGGGAAGTGACGGCCGAACGGATCCTGATCGCCGTTGGCGGTCGCCCCCATCGGCTGGCGATCCCCGGGGCCGAGAAAGCCTGGGTAAGCGATGACCTCTTCCTGCAGGAACGCTTGCCAGCCTCCATCGTGATCGTGGGGGCCGGCTACATCGCCTGTGAATTCGCCTGCATCCTCAGCGGCCTGGGCGTTGCCGTTACCCAAGTGGTGCGCGGCGATCGTTTGCTTAAGGAGTTCGACCGCGAACTGGCCACGGCGGTGCAGGAAGGCATGGCCGAGCTGGGGATAAACCTCTGCTTTGGCCAGCAACCCACGGCGATTGAAGGCACAGCTGCTCAGCTCAGCCTGGTGGCTGGCGAACAGCGCTGGAACTGCGAGGCCGTGTTGTTGGCCACTGGCCGGCGGCCCTTCCTTGAGGGGCTGGGCCTGGAGCAGGCGGGGGTGACCGTAGAGGGCCAGCGCCTGGTGGTGGATGCCCAGCAAACCACCAACGTGGGCCATATCTTTGCGGTGGGTGATGTGACCGACCGGGTCAATCTCACCCCCGTGGCGGTGGATGAGGGCCGGGCCTTCGCCGACACGGTCTACGGCTCCAAACCGAGGGTGGTGAACCATGAATTAATCGCCACGGCGGTGTTCACCCAGCCAGAGATGGCCACGGTGGGGCTCTCCGAGGAGCAGGCCGTGGCTCGCTTTGGCGCTGAGGCGATTCGGGTACACAGGGCCCGCTTCCGCAGCCTCAACCAGGCCCTGCCGGCCCGGGGACCCCGCTGCCTGCTCAAGCTGGTGCTGGAAAAGGCCAGCGATCGGGTGCTGGGTTGCCACATGGTGGGCAGCCACTCCGCCGAAATTATTCAGATGGCTGCCATTGCCCTGGGCATGGGCGCCACCAAGGCTGATTTCGACCGCACCATGGCCCTGCACCCCAGCATTTCCGAAGAGTTCGTAACGATGGCTTAGTAAATAGCGACGTCCACCAGCTAAGACGGTGGAGGCAATCGCTCGCATTCCAGCCCCATGACCCAACCCCGGATCCTGATCGTTGGTGGCGGCGCCGCTGGCCTCACCGTGGCAAGCCAGTTGCTACAAGCCCGGCCAGGGCTGGTGATCACGATCCTGGAGCCCGCCGCTGACCACTACTACCAACCCGGTTGGACCCTGGTGGGGGCGGGCGTATTCAGCCTGGAGGAAACCCACCGCTCCGAACGCCAGCTGATTCCGGAGGGGGTGGAATGGCTGCAGGCCGAGGCCGTCAGCTTCGATCCCGAACACAACCAGGTGAGCGCCAGCAATGGTGAAACGATCAGCTACGACTTCCTGGTGGTGGCCACCGGCATGAAGCTCTGCTGGGAGGCGATCAAGGGTTTGCCAGAAGCCCTGGGCACAAACGGCATCTGCAGCAACTACAGCAAAGACACCCTTAATTACACCTGGGAAACGATCAAGAATTTCAAAGGCGGCTTGGCGGTATTCACCTGTCCGCCGATGCCAATCAAATGCCCCGGAGCGCCCCAAAAGATCGCCTACCTGGCAGATGATGTCTTTAAGCGTTCCCCCGAGGTGGCGGCCAGGTCCAAGGTGATCTATGCCACCGCCACCCCCGGCATCTTCGGTGTGCCCACCTATGCGGCACCGTTGCGGAAGGTGGTGGCCCGCCGGGGCATTGATGCCCGCTACAACCACACCCTTACAGAAGTGCGGGCCGACAAGAAGGAAGCTGTTTTCAGCGTTAAGGAGGGGGACAGTGTGCGGGAGGAAATGATCAGCTTTGAGCTGTTGCACGTAACCCCGCCGATGGCAGCCCCAGACGTGGTGGCTAAGAGCCCCCTGGCCGGATCAGCCCCTGGGGGCTTCGTGGAGGTGGATAAGTTCAGCCTCCAGCACCTACGCTTCCCGAATGTGTTCTCGCTCGGTGATGTGTCGGGGATGCCCAATTCAAAAACAGCAGCAGCCATCCGCGGCCAGGCACCGGTGCTGGTGCACAACCTGCTAGCCCTGGTGGATGGCAAGCCCCTTAATGCTGCCTACGACGGCTATAGCTGCTGCCCGTTGATCACCGGCTATGGCAAAACAATCATGGCAGAGTTCAACTACGAACAGCAGCCGGTGCCCTCCTTCCCACTTGATCCCACCGTGGAGCGCTGGAGCATGTGGATCGTGAAGGTGAAAATATTGCCCTGGCTCTACTGGAACCGGATGCTTAAGGGGGGCCTACACGAACGCCGCTTTATCCCTGGGGCCGGTCAGGTTGTAACGCTCTCCGACTGATCAGGCTCCGGATCAGGCTCCGGATGAAAGAAGCCGTGGATCTGCTGGGCCAGGGCCGGCCCCACCCCTGGGGTGGCGGCAAGTTGTTCGGCAGAGGCCAGCTGGATTGCATCAATCGAGCGGAAATGGGCAAGCAGATCCTTGACCCGCTTCGGACCAAGGCCAGGGATATCGCTCAAGCGCGAGCGTTTCATCCGTTCGCCCCGCTGTTGGCGATGGAAACTGACGGCAAAGCGGTGGGCCTCATCCCGCAGGCGGCGCAGTAATACAACTCCGAGTTGATCGGCCTCACTGTCGAGGGGCTCGGAGGCACCGGGCAGGAATATTTCCTCCCGTTGTTTGGCTAGGCCACATACCACCAACTCATCGGCCAGATCCAGCTCCCGCAGGGCCTCCAGCACGGCTGAGAGCTGGCCCTTGCCCCCATCAATCATCACCAGATCAGGCCAGTCGGTGAGCCCATCGGTTTGGAGACTGCTGGCCGGCCGCCGCCGTAACTGGCGCAGGTCGGCACCCGCCGCCTTGGCCTGACTCCAACGGCGAAAACGGCGGCGCATGATCTCGGCCATGGCCATGAAATCGTCGCTGTGGCCGCTGCCGATGCTGCTGCTCTGGATCTTGTATTTGCGGTAGTGCTGTTTAGCCGGCAGCCCATCAACAAACACCACCTGGGAGGCCACCGCATCGCTGCCCTGGATATGGCTGATGTCAAAACCCTCGATTCGACGGGGGGGCTGCTCGAGATCGAGCAGTTGGGCTAAATCCTCAAGGGCCAGGTGCTGCTGCTCGGCCGTGCGCTGGGCCCGGGCCAATTCATAGCTGGCGTTGCGCACCACCAGCTCAATTAGATCGGCCTTTTGCTGCCTTTGGGGATGCAGCAGGGTTACCTTGCGGCCGCGCCGTTCCCGTAACCAGGCCGCCAGCAGTTCCTGCTCCGGCAGGGGATGCTGAATCAACACCTCCGGTGGAATTTCCACTGGATCCACCTGGCTGTAGTGCTCCTCCAGCACCCGCTGCAGGATCGCCCCGGGCTCGGCGGCTTCAGCATCGGCTGTATAGCCGAGGCGCCCCACCAACTTGCCGGCCCGCACCTGAAATATTTGCACTGCCGCCACCCGTTCATCGGCGGCCAGGGCAATCACATCCCTCGATACATCGGCATCGGGCAGGGTCACCTTCTGGTCGGCAGTGAGTAATTCCAAGCCCTTAAACTGATCCCGCAGGCGGGCGGCAGCTTCAAAATCCAGCCGTTCGGCATATCGCAACATCTGTTGCTGCAATAAATCCAGCAATTCATCGTTGCGGCCTTGAAAGATCATTGCCACCTTTTGGATGATCGTTTTGTAATCCTCAGGGGTGATCTTTTGCTGGCATACCCCTGGGCAACGGCCGATGTCAAAATTGAGACAGGTGCGATCGCGATAGAGGGGCTGGGGCCGCTGGCGCAGGGGGAAAACCCGCTTCACCACCGCCAGGGTGCGGCGCAACAGGCCCACATCTACGTAGGGGCCGTAGAAGCGATCCAGGGGACTACGAAAGCGGCGGTGCCTAGTAATGAAAATGCGGGGGTAGGCCTCACTCCAGGTAATGCATAGATAGGGATATTTCTTATCGTCTTTAAGCAGCACATTGAAGTGCGGCTGGTGGTTTTTGATTAGGTTTGATTCGAGGGCCAGGGCCTCTGCTTCGCTATCGGTAACGATGAATTCAATCTCCACCACCTGGCGCACCATCAGGGCGATGCGGGGGCTGGGCGGTTGAGCCTCACGGAAATAACTACGCACCCGGCTGCGCAGCTTCTTTGACTTGCCGATGTAGAGGATCCGATCCTCGCCATCGCGCATCAAATAACAGCCAGGTTCCGGGGGCAGGGCCTTGAGCAACGCCTCTAAGCGGGGCGGGTCCTGCACCAGAGGCTGCTTGCCGGCCGTCAGCCCCGTGATTGCTCTACCTGGAACGTGCTGGGTCAGTCTAGGAAGACAGCCCCGCCTGCCCATGCGCGCCATCTACCCCGGCAGCTTTGACCCGCTGACCTTTGGCCACCTCGACCTAATCGAACGGGCCAGCGGTTTGTTTGAGGAGGTGATCGTGGCGGTGCTGCGCAACCCCAACAAGCAACCCAGCTTTCCCCTGGAGCAGCGGCTGGAGCAGCTGCGTACGGCCACGGGCCACCTGCCCCAGGTGCGGGTCACCAGCTTTGAGGGGCTCACCGTCAATTTCGCCCTGCAGGAAGAGGCCCGGGTGATCCTGCGGGGCCTGAGGGCCCTGAGCGACTTCGAATTCGAACTGCAACTGGCCCACACCAACGCCAGCCTCTCCTCGGCGGTAGACACCCTGTTTATGGCCACGGCGGTGGGCCACAGCTTCCTGAGCAGCAGCGTGGTGAAGGAAGTGGCCCGATTTGGTGGGGATGTGGCTCATATGGTGCCCGAAACGGTGGCGGTGGATCTCCGCAGGCTCTTTAATCAGACAGCCTGAGTACCCCATTTATCCCCATGGCCCAAGCACGACTAGAAGTGCTCGACCAGCTGGACCAGCTGGAGGAAATCGTGCTGGAGGGCACCCGGGTGCCCTTCTCCGGGGGGCGCCTGGTAAACGAGCAAGACGCGGTTGAAATCCTTGATGCTGTCCGTCAGACCCTGCCGGGGGAGGTGGAACGGGCGGTGGAACTGCTGCGCCAAAAGGATGCCTTTCTGGCCCAGGCCCGCCAGCAGGCCGAGGAAATCATTAACCAGGCCCGCCGTGAACGGGAACAACTTATAAACAGCGCCAGCGTCCGCCAGGAGGCGGAGCGCCAGGGGGCAGAGCTGCGCGAGCAGGCGCGGCAGCAGGGGGAACAGTTGTTGCTCCAGGCCCGCCGCCAGGCGGCCAGCGCTGAACAGGAGCAGCAAACCCGGGTGGCCCAGCTGGAACAACAGTTCGCCAGCCGTCGCCAGCAGCTGGAGCAGGAGGCAGCCAGCCGCTTCCAGCAGCTCGACCAGGAGCACCAACAACTGAAGCGCTCCCAGGCGGAAGCCCATGAGCGCAACCGCATCCAGGGGTTGCAGGAACTGGAACAGATCCGCCAGGAGGCCACCCGCCTGCAGCAGGAAAGCCAAACGGAAGCCGAACGGCTGCGCCAGGAGGCGCTGAGCTTCCGCCAATCCACCCAGCAGCAGGCGGAAGCCCTGTTGCTGCGCAGCCGCCAGGAGGCTGCCACCGTGCAGCAGGGGGCCAACCGTTATGCCGAACAGGTGCTCGGAGAACTGGATACCCGCCTGCAGGAGATGGCCAAGGTGGTGATCGCTGGCAGGCGGGAACTGGTGAGGCTGCAGAGCACCGACGTGGAGGTGGCCGGTGGCCCCGCCGAAAACAACGCCGTGCCGATCAGCCGCGCCCGCCGGGCTGCCAGCCGGCTCAGAGAGGCTGCTGGCAAGAATTGATCCGTTGGGCGGCCTTCAGCACCTGGCCCATCACGGGCACAGGTGCTGAGGAGCCGTTGGAGATCATGCTCACGAATAGGGGGCCATCGCTGGTGAGCAAGCGGCCGGTGATCGCCTTAACGCCACTGATGGTGCCGGTTTTACCGCTGAAGCGCCCCTCAAGGCTGCTGCCACGGAAATAGCCTTCTAGGGTGCCCCGCTGGCCAACCACGGCCATGCTGCCGAAATAGTTCTGGGCATAGGGGTGTTGGTACATCCGCAATAACAGGGCGGTGAAGAAGCGTGTGGTGACTCGGTTGCTGCGATCGAGGCCAGAACCATCAATCACCGACACCCCCTGCATTGGCAATCCCTGTTGCCGCAACCAATCCATTGCCCGCTGTTCGGCCACCGGCAACGACCAGCTGCCGGTGCCCTCCCGCAGCAGCACCTCGGCGGTGAAGTTGTGGCTTTCGGCGTTGGCCAGGCTCATCAGGTGGTGCATCGAACTGGAGGGTTCGCTGAGCAACAGCAAACTGCCCTCCGGCTCCGGCGTGCCCGCCGGCACGCTGCTGATCGCCACCTGACGGCCATTGCGACTGATTTCCTGGCTGATCAAGCGCTCTAGGCGGGCCGGGGGATCACTCACCGACATGTCTACGGCGTTGGCGGTGAGGGCCAGCCGGGTAATTGGGGCTCCGTAGCCATAGTCGCGGTCGGCATAGGACCAGCCCTGGGGCCACCAGCGGCTACGTGGTTCCTCCTCCAACTGCAGGCGCACGGTGCCAGTGGCCACGCCGCTGCTGCCGCCGGAACCGGAGGCGAGCTTGGCGATGCGCCGTAATTGGGGGAAGCCCATGGTGGGATCACCGCTGCCCTGGAGCCGCAGGGTGCCATCGGGCAATTGCCACAACTCGGTGCTGAGGCGATGGTCTGGGCCGAGGCGATCGATGGCGATCGCCGTGCTGATCAATTTCTGATTGGAGGCCGGAATCCGGGGCCGGTCGCCGTTGATATCCGCCAGCAGGCGGCCATTCTGATCCAGCACACTGATGCTCCAGACCGGCGCCTCATTGCCAACGGCGATCTGCAGCTGGCGCTGCAGGCTGGGACAACTGATCTGCGACTGATACAGCGGTAGCCCCATGGGGGCCAGCAGCGGCGGTGGCGTTGGCGCTGGCTGGCTCTGCTGGGCGTTGGCGGCCAGGGGCGCCAGGCTGAGGAGGGGCAGGCTGAGTACTGGCAGGCTGGCAGTGCCCAGGGTGATCAGCAGCTTGGAGAGCTTCATCTCAATGGCCTCCTATTTGCACATCACTCACGGTTCCATTGATCCGATATAGGGAACCCTCCAGTTCGATTGGTGAGCCGATCTTGAGGGCCTGGTTACCCAGCACCACGCCGCCGGCGGTGCGCTGGCCCTCGCCCTTCAGCACAAAACGGGCATCAAAGGTGGAAAAACCACTGGCGTTTGGATCGGGGGCGGTGGTCACCTGGCCCGTGGGCAACACGACTGTGACCCGCCGTTCAATCGGGGTCACCGACTGCACGGTGACGCTGCCATGGGGCTGATTACGGATCACCAGGCTGGTTTTGCCCTCCGCCCGAATTTCCTTAAGCAGGCCACTGGGATCTGAGGCGGGGATCGCCTTCACATCCACGGTCACCAGCACCGGCTTAAAGGCGCCGGTGGCCTTGGCCACGGTGCCCGCCAGCTTCGGCGTCCAAACCACCCCTGCAACGGCAAGCAGCAACACCGCGGCGGCGCCGATGTCCACCAGGTTCCAACGGCGGACAGGGGTGTTCTGGGGCTCAGCCATTAGCTCTTTCTATGCTGGCCGGAGCTTAGGAGGATTCCCAGGGGCAAGCCAGCCAGGCGAGCCGGGGTCAGCTGCTGAGATCTTTCATAAAACGATCCACCGAGCGCAAGCCCTGGCCAAAGCCATCGGTAAGGGCTTCATCGAGTTCCTCAGGCGCCGGCCGTTTTTCAAAGCTGCCTACGGCCCTGTAGCCATCCGGATCGAGTCGATAAAGCTGCCAGCGGTCGGGATAGGCATGGCGCAGGGCGGCAGCGGCCAGGGGTTGCAAGGTGTAGGCGCTTTGCCAGGGCGCCAAGAAACCCTTGCGCCGCTCCCGGGCAACGCTGCCAATACCCACCGCCGCATCTTCGAGGCGGCTGTTTAAGAGCACCACTGCACCGCCGTGCTGGCCGCAGAGCTGCTCAACCACCTCGTAATCGGGGGGACCCAGCGCCACCAGCAGCAGCAAATCCTCGGCAGGGCTAGCCGCAGACCCCTGGCGGCGGCACCAATCGCTAATGCTGTGGCAATACTCCGCCACATCCGGGGCATCCCGCTTGGCCAGGGCTGTGGCACCGGCATCGGCAAACAGCAGTTGGCAAGCACGGGCTTCGCTGTGCAGGGCCACCTGCAGCCGCAAGGCCACCGGCTGCAAGCGCAGCCCCTCAAAGCGCAGATCCATAGTCCAACGGCCCTTGGCCTCGGCCGCCAGGGCCGCCTGCAGCGCTGCCACGGCCTCGGTTTCAGCGCTCATTAAATCAGCGGGAAGGGTCATGGGGCCCCAGCGGCAGCCAGTTCGTGTATCACCGATTCCAGCAGGCCGGGCAGGGGTTCGAGATCTGCCTCGGTGATCCAAGGGCCAAGGCTGAGCCGTAAACCGGCCCGGGCTTGCTCTGGGCCGTAGCCCAGGGCCAGCAGGCTGGGGCTGGGCCCGTCACGGCCGCTGCTGCAGGCGGAACCACTGCTCACCGCCACGCCACGGCGAGCCAGGGCCCGCACCGCCGCCCTGCCGGCCAGGGGCCGCCCCTCCGGGGTTTGCAACAGCAGGCTGAGGTGGTGGGGCAGGCGCTGCTGGGGCGGGCCAGTGAACTGCAAACCAGGGATCTGGCCTAGGCGCTGGCGCAACCGATCGCGCAGGGCGGCCATGGCAGCGGCCAGGGCCGGCTGCTGCCCCTGGCGCAGGGCCAGGGCCGCCACCAGGCCGGCGGCCAACACTACGGGCTCCGTACCGGCCCGCAGACCCCCCTCCTGGCCACCACCGGCCGAGGGCGGTTGCAAGCTCAAGCCAGGCTTGAGCAGCAGGGCGCCAATGCCGCGGGGCCCCTGGAATTTGTGGGCCGAAAGCGAGAGCAGATCAACCTGTGTTTGGCCCAGGTGAAGCGGTATCTGTCCCACCGCCTGCACGGCATCGCTGTGCAACAACACCCCGGCAGCACGGCAAAGGCTGGCAATCGCCTGCAGCGGCTGCACACTGCCCACCTCTGAATTAGCCCAGCCGATCGAAATCAGCCGGGTGGGGGGCGCCAGCAATGGCTCCAGCGCCTCAAGATCCACCAACCCCTGGTGGTTCACAGGAACGGTTTGCAGCTGCCAACCCTCCCGGGCCAGCTGGGCGGCGGCGGCGGCCACGGCGGGATGTTCGATCGCCCCCAGCAACAGTCGACCCGGCACCAGGGCACGGCAAACGCCAAACAGGGCCAGGTTGTTGGCCTCGGTGCCGCCGGAGGTAAATACCACCTGGGCATTGGCCCAACCCAGCAGCTCCGCCAATGCCAGCCGACTGCGCTCGAGCAACTCAGCGGCCGCCAGGCCGGCGGGATGGAGGCTGGAGGGATTGGCCCAGGCCGTGGCCTGGTGGGCCGCCATCGCCTCCAGCACCGCCGCCGCCGGGGGGGTGGCCGCACAGGCATCCAGGTAAAGCAGCGGGTTAGCGGCCACTGATCCGGCGCCTGTTGCGTTCCTCCAGGGAATTGTTGGCGAGGTTCACCATCTGATCGAGGGAGAGATTGTCGAGCAGGGCCAGGGCCTGCTGGTAGCCGGCATCACTGGCCCCAGCAGAAGCCTCCGAGTTATCGGCCAAAACACCACTAAAAACATGGACCGCCGGCCCCGCCATCTGCAGGTGATCGTTGTCATCCCAGCGGATCTGCAGCGGGCCGCCTGGCAACTCAAGGCTGGCCTCCCGGCCGCAGGCGCCCCGCAGGTGGGTGGCCACCAGGCTGGCGCAGGCCCCCGTGCCACAGGCCAGGGTGGGGCCCGCCCCCCGCTCCCATACCCGCAGCCGCAGGCGATCGGCGGCGATTACTTGCACGAAATGCACATTGGCCCGGGCCGGAAAGGCGGGATGTTGTTCAAGGGCCGGGCCGAGCCGCTCGAAATCCAGTTGCTCAAGGTCGAGCACCTGCACCACCGCATGGGGATTGCCCATGCCCACGGCTGCCACCCACAAGCGCTCGCCAGCCACCTCCAGCTCCTGGTCCGCCAGGGGATTACCGGCGGCAATGCTGGTGGGAATGGCGGCGGGCTCGAGGAAGGGACGGCCCATGTCAACGCTGACCAGGTCCCCCTCCAGCAGCTGGGGCACGATCCGGCCGGCGGCGGTTTCCACCTGCCAGCTCTTGCCCACCGGCGCAGCATCGAGATCAGCAAGAAAGCGGGCAAAGCAACGGATGCCGTTGCCGCACATCTCCGCCTCACTGCCATCGGCATTGAAGATCTGCATGCGCACATCCCCGCCGGCCTGGGGGGGTAGGGCGAGGATCAGGCCATCGGCACCGATCCCAAAATGACGGTCACAGAGCTGCTGGGCCGGCTCCCCGGCGAAGCTGGGCAGGGTTCCGGTTCGACCATCCAGGAGGATGAAATCGTTGCCCAGACCCTGATACTTGCGAAACGGCAGTGTCAACGGGCGCTCCTAGCCTGATCTGATCGTATGGCCCCAGTTCCGGAGAACAGCATCGACACCTCCCTGCCGGGGGTGCGGCTGTTGCAGCAATGGATCCGCCAACGGCGGCAACTGCAGCTGCAACTGGCCAGCGGTAGCAAGCTCTCCGGACGCCTGCTATGGCAGGACCCGGAGTTCTATGCCCTGGAGTCTGCGGGCAAAGACGGCCCCCAGCTGTTGAACCGGGCCCTGGTGGAATCGATTCTTCCCTTAGAGCAGTCGAGCCCAGCACCGGCGACAATTCCTTCCCCGCGGCTGCCCCTGCCGCCGATCTGAAGCACTGCATGGCCAGCCCCGAGACCCGCTACAGCCCCAACGACCTGGAACCCCGCTGGCAGCAGCGCTGGCTGGAGCTGGGCCTCGATCGAACGCCAGCACCAAGCGCCGAGCGCAGCGAGAATTTTTATGCGCTCTCGATGTTCCCCTATCCCTCGGGGAACCTGCACATGGGCCATGTGCGCAATTACGTGATCACCGATGTGATCGCCAGGGTGCAGCGGCTCAAGGGCAAACGGGTGCTGCATCCGATGGGCTGGGATGCCTTTGGGCTGCCGGCGGAAAACGCCGCCATTGAACGGGGGGTGGATCCAGCCGACTGGACCGAGCAAAACATCGCCCAGATGCGGGAGCAACTGAAACGCCTGGGGCTCTCAATTGATTGGGAGCGGGAACTCAGCACCTGCCGGCCCGACTACTACCGCTGGACCCAGTGGCTGTTTTTGCAATTCCTGGAGGCGGGCCTGGCCTACCGCAAGGAGGCGAGCGTTAACTGGGATCCGATCGATCAAACCGTGCTCGCCAATGAGCAGGTAGACAGCGAAGGACGCTCCTGGCGCTCCGGCGCATTAGTAGAAAAACGTAAGTTACGCCAATGGTTTCTGCGGATCACCGCAGTGGCCGATGAATTGTTAGACGACCTAAAGCAACTGCAGGGTTGGCCCGAACGGGTGCGCACGATGCAGGCCAACTGGATCGGCCGCTCCACCGGCGCCACCCTGCGCTTCCCCCTGGCCCAAGGCGATGGCGCCATTGAGGTGTTCACCACCAGGCCCGACACAATTTTCGGCGTTAGCTATGTGGTGCTGGCGCCAGAACATCCCCTGGTGGAGCAATTCACCACAGCGGCCCAGCAGACGGCGGTGGCGGCATTCAAAGCAGAAGTGGCAACTGTTAGCGACCAGGATCGGGTCGCTGAAGACCGTCCCAAGCGGGGGGTGGCCCTAGGGGGCAGCGTGCGCCATCCCTTCAGCGATCGAGACGTACCCGTATGGATCGCTGACTATGTGTTGCCGGATTACGGCACCGGCGCCGTCATGGGGGTGCCCGCCCACGACCAGCGCGACTTCAGCTTCGCCCGTAGCTATGGGCTGCCGATTACCACGGTGGTAGTGCCGGCGGTGGTAGTGCCGGGCCACCAAGCCGAAAGCCAGCCAGCCCAGCCCCCGGCCGCCCCCGAGCAGGCCTTCACGGAGCTCGGCACCCTGGTGAACTCGGGCGAATTTGATGGCCTCACGGGGGAGACAGCCAAGCAGGCAATCATCACGGCGGCAGTAGCGGCGGGGGTGGGGGCCGCCAAGGTGAATTTCCGGCTGCGGGATTGGTTGATCTCCCGTCAGCGCTACTGGGGCTGCCCGATCCCGGTGATCCACTGCGACAGCTGTGGGCCGGTGCCGGTGCCCGAGGAACAGCTGCCGGTGGAACTGCCCAGGGATGTGGACCTGAGCGGGGTGGGCGGCAGCCCCCTGGCCAAGGCAGAAGCCTGGAAGCACGTGGCCTGCCCAAGCTGCGGCCAGCCGGCCCAGCGGGAAACCGACACCATGGACACCTTCATGTGTTCCAGCTGGTATTACCTGCGCTACACCGACGCCAACAACCAGGGGCAGGCCTTCAGCCGCGCTGCAGTGGATGCCTGGATGCCTGTAGATCAGTACGTGGGCGGCGTGGAACACGCAATCCTGCACCTGCTCTACTCGCGTTTCTTTACCAAGGTGTTGGCCCAGCGGGGGCTGGTGGCTAGCAATGAACCGTTTAAACAGCTACTCACCCAGGGGATGGTGCAGGCAGTTACTTACCGCAACCCCAGCAGCCGTCGCTACATCGCCCCGGCAGTGGTGGCCGATCCCAGCAATCCCCAAGACCCAGACAGCGGCGAAGCGCTGGAGGTGTTCTTCGAGAAGATGTCGAAGTCGAAGTACAACGGCGTTGATCCCGGCGCCGTGATTGATCGCTACGGCGCCGACACGGCCCGGATGTTCATTCTGTTTAAGGCGCCCCCCGAAAAGGATCTGGAATGGGATGACGCCGATGTGGAAGGGCAGTTCCGCTTCCTGCAACGGATCTGGCGCCTCTGTGAAGGGGCCAAGCAGGCGGGCCTAAGCCTGGCTCAACCCAGCCCCCTGCCAGAGCAGCTAAACCCCGCCGACCAGGAACTGCGCCGGGCGGTCCATAGGGCGATTGAGGCGATCAGTGAAGACCTAGATGGCGATGTGCAGTTCAACACCGCCATATCGGAACTGATGAAGCTCAGCAATGCGATGGGCGGCAACCTGGAGGCCGTAGCCGTGCCGGTGGCAGAAGAAGCCCTCGCCAGCTTGCTGGTGCTCTTGGCCCCGTTTGCGCCGCACCTCGCCGATGAACTCTGGGAACAGCTGGGGGGTAAGGGCAGCATCCATCAACAGCGCTGGCCGCTGCTGGATGCCGCTGCCCTGGTGCGGGACACGGTGACCGTGGTGCTGCAGGTAAAGGGCAAGATGCGCGGCCAGCTGGAGGTGCCAGCCAGCACCGATGCCGCAGAACTGGAAAGGCTGGCCCTGGCCAGCGACGTGGCAGTGAAGTGGTTAGAGGGTCAACCGCCCCGGCGGGTGATCGTGGTGCCAGGGAAACTGGTCAACCTCGTCCCCTAGGTCCCCAGGGCTCAGTGGGAGGGGTGTTGCTTGGCGTAGGCCCTCACGTATTCATCCATGGAGTTGCAGGGCATCCACTCCCCACCCATGGCATGGGCACCGCTGCAGCCCATTTCCAGGGCCTTCTTTTCCGCCTCTGGCTTGGTGGGATACATGGTGGATTCCTTTTTCACCTGGGCAATGGCCGGGGGGCTGAACTGCATGCGGATCGGCCCCATGCCCACCACCCCGGCCCAGGCCACACCCATGGTGGTGATACCGGCCGTGATCACGCCCATGTTTACGGCGGCCACACTGATCAAGCCCATACCCACAGCTCCAAGCGAAATCACCCCCATGGGTACCACGCCGATGGCGATCACCCCCATGGGCACCACCCCGATCGAAATGATTCCCAGCGGGGCGATCCCAGTGGCAAGCAGGCGGGGCTTGTGGGAAGAGGGCTTTTCAGGCATATGGCTTGGGCAGATGGGCAAGGCTAGATAGCTGTTGGCTGGCTGGAGTGTGGCAGCGGCACTTGCATTGGTGCGGGGGCCGTGTCGATTCAGAAATCACCCGGCAGCCGCAGCCGTGCCACCTGCATCGACATTCGCAGTTCCCGAAAAAAACAAAACAGCGCCACGATCAAGAAAGCCATGGTGAGGATGAAGGCAGGGATTACTAACAGAGAGAGATCCACAGGCGATACGGCGCTGATGAATAGCACCATGACCACAAAACAAACCAGGATTGCCGCCAAGGTGGCGAAGCTGAAGGCCCAATTCACCAGCAGCATCCGCCTTTTTTGTAGCCGCACCAGGTGGTCTCGGTTGCCGCTGGGCTGCTGGGTGACCATCGTCATCAATTGATCAAACAAGCGGGCTGCCCTTTGGCTGAGTACCCCGAGGAAAGCAAAGATGCCGGTGATCAGAAACACTGGAGCCACCGATAGCTGGATGGCCTTGGAGAGGCTGGTGGGAGGTATGGGCAGCATCGCGGATCTGCAGCAGGGTCCCAGTGTGCTGCCTGCACCGGCAAGGGCCAAATGCTGATTAACTTTGGAGCCAGAACCAGTTCTTGCTTATGCCGTCCTTCCCGATGCCGTCCCTGCCGATCAGGCTTGCCCTGGCTGGGGGCCTGGCCGCTTGCCTCAGCCTGGCCCCCAGCCAACCGGCGCGGGCCCAGAACCTCAGCTTTCCAGCCCCTGGGGTGATCTGCGATGGCTCCGCCAAGTTCTGCTACGACAAGCAGGGGCTATCGGTGGCCCTCACCGGCGTTGCCTATGGCCAACGGGCCCAACAAAAGGCATTGACGAGCCTTAACAACGGCAACCCCAGCCAGGAGTTCAAACTCAGCAATGGCAGCGTTTGTAGCTTGGCCCTGGGCGCCTGCTGGGAGGACGGCTGGTCTAAGCGGCGCCTGGCCAACAACCTGAGCATGCAGCTGTTTGGGGTGGTGCCAGCGGTTAATCCCGCCTATCCCAACGGCGATGGCAACTATGGCAGCGTCAATGGCAATAGCAATGGCAACTGGAATTCTGATGGGGTAAGAAATTCCGGCATCTGCAGCCTCAGCCGTGCCGGCAGCCGGAACTTCGATGGACCCTGTGAACTGAAGCAGGTGCAGGGGCCCGGCGGCACTCGCTATCGGGTAAGGCTGGGGAACGGCACCAGCTTCACCTTTGTGAATCAAGGCAATGGCTACCGCATCCAAGACGCCATGGGCGGCAGCTGGCCCGTGCAATTTGTGGACCAGGGTCCCACTGGCATCTTCCGCTGGGGCAACAGCACCCTGGTGGCCACCCAAAGGGAATGGAATGGCTACCAGCAGGGCCAACAAACCCCTGCCGGTCGCGCCCTCGGCAACCTGCTCGACAGCCTCTTCCGTTGAGTTGCTGGCCTGGCTGAGTTAGGCAGCTCAACACCTCAACGGGTGTAAACCGTAAGTAACGAATCTGCCGGATTCCACTGCCAGCGGGGCTGCCGTTGGGATTGGGAGGGCCCATGGCGATGCTGGGCCTTCCAGGCCGCCAACTCCTTGGCCAGGGGCCCCTTTAGGTAGGCGCGGGCCAGGGCCAACCGTCGCTTGAGGCCGGGATGGGTGCCCTTGGGGTCTTCTGGGGGTGCATCGCCATCGAGTTCCGCCGATCGCTGCAACCAGCTAACGCAAGCGGCGGGGTTGTGGCCGGCGATAGCCACTAGGCGCATAGCTTCGCGGTCGGCCTCCAGCTCCTGTTGCTGGGAAAGGGCCGCCAACTGGAGGTTGCGATCATCGTCTGATAAATCGGCCAGGGGGCCATTGGCCTGGAGGCTGGAGCGGTAGGCGTGCTTGCGTAAAAAGTGAGACAACTCATGGGCAACCACACAGCGCAGGGCATCGGGGTCCCGCTCATGGACCAAGAAAAAGGAGCGGTCAAACATCACCACCCCGTGGGAATAGGTGTGGGCGTAGGCCGAACCAGTGAGATAGGCCAGCCGATTCACCTCCTGCTGCAGCGGCCCCTGGGCGTTGCCGGGGGCCCGTTCCGCCCAGAACTCACAGGGGTCCCCCTCCTGCTTTTCCTTTTGACTGGAATGGCAAAGGCCAGCTTTCTCCGCCCAGTAGGGGGCCTGGGAGCCGGCCCGCAGGGCGAAATGCAGCGGCGATGTGTGTAGCTGATTGCGAAGCAGCAACTCCTGGCTAACCAGTTGCACCTGCTGCAGCTCCTCCGGGGGGCGGGGGCGCAGGGCGAACACGATGGCAACGCCAAGGCCAGCTAGGCCGAGGCCGGCAGCAAGGATGGCCAGCCGCTTAGGCCATGCGGCAGAGGGGAACGGGGGCAAAGCTCTACTCAGCGGCTGTAATTCTCGAGCAGGTTGAGGCCCTTCTGCATCAGCTTTTGGCCTTGCTCCTGGAGCCTCTGCTCCGTGGGTTTAAAGCTACAGCTCTTGGTTTTGTATTGCACCAGGCGGGTATGGGGCTCGTACCACACAGATTCCAGCACGCAGAAGCTGCGGCCGTTCTGACCCTCTTTGAGCTTGTACACCTCCCCCTTACGACAGATGTAACCACCATTGGCCACCTGCTCACAGGCGCCGAGGTTCTTGAAAAAGGGCTGGCTGCCTGAACTCCACTTCATGTTGTTGGCGAAACCAGCAAAGGAAACGGGGTCTTGGCTGAAGGGGGCCGCCAGGGCCGTGGCCGGTAGGGCACAGCAGAGGCCCAACAAGGCAACGGCATATCTCATCAGCAGCACTGGCAAGCCCAAGCTGGCGTCAAGGTATCAGTGCGGCCGAGCGAGGAAATGACTGCAATCTGTCTGGCCGCCAGCCGAATCTGACCAGCCATGACCGAGCGTTTCAAATCGTCGAAAACCAGTCAATCTGGAGATATGTCGCCCTGTCGCCTGGTCTGGCCCATGAAACGCGCTCTTTTGATTCCAGTGGCCCTGTTGCTCGGTAGCAGCCTGGCCAGCCCCGCCCTGGCCGGTGGCTGCAAATTTGTGAGTGCCTTTGCCATGAGCTGCCCCGACGGAGCCGGTGGCTTTGTGAATTCGTTTTTTGATGGTGAGCACTGGAACACCGTCGCGGTGCCTGCTCCAACGGTGACGGTGCCCTACTCCTACCTGCGCTCGTTGCAACAACAGCCTGGCTACAGCAGCTATTACAACAATGGCTACAGCAACAACGGCAGCAATCTGCTCACCGGCATTGGGGCGGCAGCCTTGGCTATACCGCTGCTGAATGGCCTGATTAATCAGTTCAACCGGCCGCCAGCGGTGCAAACCCCGCAGCCAATGCCGATGCCCACAGAGATGTACTAACGGCTCAGAGTAGAGCCTGCACACTGGCTACTTTGTCTTCCAGGCTCTGCTCACGATCTGTGCGGGTATGCACTTTCACAAAAGTGCTAATCCGCGGACAGCCCATGGCATGCACCGCCCGGTGACAGGTTTCAATCGCCTCAAACACCGGCCCCCACTCCCCCTCGATCGCAGTGCCATTGGGGTGCAGCTGGATCTTTAGGCCCGCCTCGGCCAGCACCCGTTCACAGGTGGCGATGTATGGCGCCAGGTTCACCCCCACACCAATCGGCACCACACAGAGGTCTACGAGCACATGCATTGCTGAAGCGACGGCAGGGTAGTGGACAAGATAGGTGTTGATATGGGAAGGGCATTTCGTAGCCATCGTCGGGCGCAGTGGCTGCGGTAAATCCACCCTGCGGGGCGTAAACCAGCAGGCTCGGATCATGTTCCAGGACGGTCGCCTGCTCCCCTGGAAGACGGTGCTGGAGAACGTGGGCCTGGGCTTGCGGGGCGACTGGCGTCCCAAGGGCACCGCCGAAGTACTGGAGTCAATTCTCCACAACGACGAAGGCTCAGGTGCCATAAACGAGCCAGCCATTCATGCCGCTAGTAACAACTCCCACAACAACAAAGCAAACGGGGTGGGCAGCAGCTCAGGGTTGCCGAAAACAAGCCTGCCTACAGCAGTTGTTGCAAGGCCATCCGGATGATGCCGATTAGGGCCGCCACCACGATCAATCTCGGCACCGACCAGCGCCAACGCAACAGGGTCCAACTGGCGGCGCAGATCAGAATCAGGGGCAGCAACTCGAAAGACCCGTCGCTGCCGTTGGGCCAGAGCACATGGGCGGCGAAGAACACTGCCAGATTCAGGATCACCCCCACCACCGCGGCAGTGATCGCGGTGAGGGGCCCCCCAAGACGAATATCCTCTCGGCTTGCCTCCACCAAGGGCCCTCCGGCCAGGATGAACACGAAGGAAGGCAAAAAAGTGAACCAGGTAACGGTTAGGGCCGCAGCCAGGGCGGCGACCCAGGAGCCGGTGGCTCCGAATACTGGGGTATTCCAACCACCCATGTAGCCCACGAAGGTCACCACCATGATCAAGGGGCCGGGTGTGGTCTCCCCCAGGGCGAGGCCGTCGATCACTTGGGAGGCAGTCAGCCAGTGGAAATGGTTTACCGCCTCCTCTGTCACATAGGGCAGCACCGCATAGGCACCTCCAAAACTCACCAGCGCCACACGGCTGAAGAAGCGCCCCATCGTGGCCAGCACCCCATCCCAGCCGTTTAGCAGTGTGATCAAGGCAAGGGGAACGGCGAGGGCCAGCCCTCCGGCCAGCAGGGTGAGAGCCAGGGCGCGGCGGCTGAAATGGGCGTGAACAGGGGTTGGCGTGTCATCGCCATGGATCGCCGCACTAACCAGAGGGGCGCCGCCATTGCTGTGGGCGCCAGGTATATGGCTATTCGCCGAACGAAACAGCTCTGGCCTCAGCCGCGCCCCCAGCCAGCCCACCAGTGCAGCGGTGCCGATCAGGGCGGGGAAGGGCAGCTTCAGCAGGGTGAGCCCCACAAAAGCTGCCAGCGCAATCGCCCCCAGAACGCCGTTATGGAGGGTGCGCTGACCCAGCCGCCAGGCCGCCTGCAGCACGATCGCAGTAACGGTGGGTTTGAGGGCCCAAAACACAGCCGCCAGCAGGGGTAATTGCCCCCAAAAGGCGTAGATACTCGAAAGGACGAGTAACAACACCAGGGAGGGCAAGATGAATAGGCTGCCAGCCACCAGGCCCCCTGGCACGCCATGCATCAGCCAGCCGATGTAGGTGGCCAGCTGCTGGGCCTCCGGCCCGGGCAGCACCATGGCGTAATTGAGTGCATGCAGAAATCGGCGCTCCGAAAGCCATTGGCGCCGCTCTACCAGCTCCGTATGCATGAGCGCCAACTGGGCGGCGGGCCCTCCAAAACTGATCAAACCCAGCTGCCACCAAAACCAGGTGGCTTCGCGAAAGCTGATTGAACGGCTGACGGTTCCCAGGGCAGCTTGGTTGTCACTCAAGGTCAGCGCAGGCCATATCCCTGTAGAATTTTATACCCCAAAGTATAGAGCAAAATCAATTCAATTGATCGGGAAGTTGCAACAAAATGAATCGGACGAGTAAAAGATCAAGGACCAAAGAATGGGCCAATTTCCGCTAGTAGCATGGGACACATTTTGGTCATAAAAATAACTATATTAGCCTTGTATGATCAAGGGTGCGAGTTATCGCAGGATGAATATAGCTTATGATAATCGCCTAATTCTTGGGTGGCGTAAACTAGTAATTATATGGACTGCCACCACTTCATTCCCCGCCCAAATATAGCAACTAAAGTCATATGGGGCTGATCGGTTAATGCTTCAATCGAGCATAGTCGCTCGACGGCAAAGCGATGTATCCGCAATTACCAGCAAAGGGCCTTTGGATGTAGTCCGGGAGGGGCATAAAGCCCTTCGCCATCCATATAGTAACGAAGCTGATCAACCTATGTGCCATTTCGGTGAAATTAAGAAAGAAGCTGTCGCCGTGGAAGCCAATCTCACCGCCACAGCAGCTTTACTGGTAGCCAATTTGCGACTTGAACCAAAAGTGCTTGAAGTAGCCGAACGGCGCCGTAAGCACAACGCGCTGCCACTTAGCACAGCCATTACTGATAAGCAGGAAGATATTGCTGATACTTTCAGCGATCTCAAGTTGATCCCACACCCGATCAAGGTGAAAGAGGCGATCTGGATCTGGCATTGAGCACGTCAACACACCTTTATAGTTGTTTAAAGATTCTCAATGATCGCGGCTAGCAAGCCAGCTATCCGGAGCTGTGATCAATAGATCGATATCCGAATTTGGCCTTGCATCTCCCATGGCCCGGGAGCCAAAGATGCGAACTTCCGCAGTTGGAATCAGCCGGCGTATTGCCGCTGCCATGGATCGCTCCCTGGGACTGACGCGGACACTGCTGATCCATCCAGCCTAAAGGCAATAATCAGCCCATCCCGCCTGGTCAGCGAGCCCCCACGCGACGAGTGATAACTCCTGCTGAGACCGGATTGACGGGAGCTTTAGCCTTTGCATTGATTGACAGAGCGCAACCGATAGATCTCTCAGGAGTTCATGAACCCCCAGCAGCTCCAGCTATGGCAGATGGACCGCTGGCGGGTTGGCTCCGCTCGATTCGAGCTGCTCTCGGCCTCAGCGCTGCTGCCCTCGCCGCCAGGCTTGAAATCACAGCATCGGGCCTACGCAAGCTCGAGCAAGCAGAGGCTCAGGATGCAATCACCTTGGCCACGTTGAGGCGCGTTGCCGCCGCCATGGATTGCGAATTGCAGCAGGCGCTGCGCCTAGCACGTCAGTTTCAACAGCGTGCTATTCGCACGATGACCTTAGAAGCCCAACAGAAAACAACTTAAATTCAACTAATAAACAGCGAACCCGAGAACTGGCAGATGAGCTATTGCGTACCCATGGGAACCCGCTGTGGGATTGCACAACGAGCTCCCCTCAGGGGCTACCCCTTTGGATGCAAATGAGTTGGATGGCTTGATTCCAATACACTTGGTGAATCGACGTCAGCTCAATGAATTGGAGCAACAAAACCAGAAGGTGGCTCCGGTCGATCGGATAGTCATTGGCTTCCATCACCAACTAGTCGCTATCCATCCTTTTCCCAACAGCAATGGTCGCCAGGCCAGGTTGATCACCGACGTACTTATCCAGCAACTCGGTGAACCGCTCTTCTGCTGGGGTGGACGATCACCTCTTATTGAACCCACAAAATTGCGCAGCGAGTACATTGAGGCCCTGCGTTTCGCCGACCGCGGCAACCTCGAGCCACTGTGGACCTTTGCCAGGCAAGGCTGAGCTCAAATCCAGTAATTGGGCTCAGCACCGTAGAGGATAGGCAAGTTAATCAGCTGCCCCACCCCCCCCATGGCGCCACGTCGCTGGGCTCCCCTGCTGCTTTCCGCCCTGGCCGCGCTGCTGGTGTGCCTGGGGCCATTTGCCCAGGGCAGCTACGGCGCTGGCAGCGCCCAGGCACCGGCCCCTGGACAGGAAGGACAGCTGGCCAGTGTGGGCAGCTTTGAACTGGGCAAGGTGCGGGTGTTGGGGGTACCGGTGATCACGGTGGCGTCCCCCACCCTGGGCTCTGGCAAAAACCAACCAACTGCCGAAAAACGGGGGCGGGTGATCGAGGGAAACCTGGAATTGCTCTACAAACCATTGATGCTGTGCAGCCATGGGGAGGCCCTGGCCGAACGCTTTGTGGAAACTGTTTTACATAACAAGGAGCGCCCCTGCAATGGCCAGGGGCTGGGCTTTCTGGGGGCACCAAACGACTTGAAACTTGAAGTACAACCTGGCAGCCACGGCAGCCAGCAAATACTGGCGCTGCTACCTGCGCGAGAACAACCCCTAGCACTGCTAACCGTTACCAGCGAAGACGCCCGCCTCAATGGCACCACACCCGAAAAATTGGCGGAACATTGGCGATCTTTGCTGCAAAAAAGGCTGCGCTATGCCCGCCATTTGATGCAACCTGCCCAGCTACTTAAACGCTGGAGCTATCTGCTGCAACTTGAATTCGTGCTGGCCCTTGTGCTCACGGGCTGTGTACTGCTCTGGCGCCGCTGTCGACCGGTGATGCAACATAGCCGTAGGTTAGGGTCAAACAAGTCCTGGCTTAATGGTGCCAATGCCCAATGGTTTAGCCGCCTATTGATTGTTATTGGTTTACTGCTGCTGGTGGCTATGGCTGCTGGCCTTGTATTTGCTGTGCCGGGCCAGGTGCCGCTGGCCCTGGAGCTGCTCTATCAGCCAGCGGCGGTGCTGATGAAATTCCTGCTGCTGGGCTTCGTAGCCCTGCTGGCTCGACTGCTGGCCGGGGCACTTCTGGGCCAATGGGCGGCGAATGTAAATGTGCCCCTGGAGGCCAGGGCCCGGCGCCAGCAGCGCTACCGCAGCCTGGTGCGGGTATTCAGGCGCTTGATAGACCTGGGGGCCCTGCTAATTGCAGGGGCTTGGGCTTTGGCCGATCTCCCTGGGATCAGTGCCCTTTCGGCCAGCACAATCCTGGCCAGTGGCGCCCTGATCGGTGCCCTTGCCCTGGTGTTCCAGGGGTTGCTACGTGATTTTGTGAGCGGGCTGGTGGTATTGCTAGATGATCGCTATGCCATTGGCGACACGGTTGACATCAATGGGTTTTCTGGAGAAGTGATTGATATCGGTGTGTTGAGTACTGAACTTCGCTGCCTTGATCAACGCTCAGTGGTGATACAAAATAGCCAGTGCGAACAGGTGGTGAACCACACCAAACTTCGTTCTGGCATGTTGGTGAATCTGCTGATTTCCCACCAAGCGGGCAACATCAACGGGGTACTGGCCTCGATCAGCCAGGTGCTGGAAAGCTTTGCGAATGATCCCCAATGGCAAGACCTGCTGCTGGCTGCGCCGCTTCTGCGGGGCGTAAGCGCCACTGATGCCCTCGGGATCACCATAAGCACGCTGCTGCTCACCAAGGCCGGGGAGCAATGGCGCTGCGAACGGGAATTACGCCGGCGCCTGCTGGAACGCCTGCAAAGGGAGGGTATCCCCCTGGCGAACCGAACCACAGCTTACGTTTAGGCGCAGTAGGCTTTAGAAAAGCATCCAGCCCCATGGCCAGCCTATTTACTGTTGTATATCTTCTGTTTTTCGCTGTCATTGCCGGCGGAGCCTATGCATTAATGACTGCAAATATCCGACGCCGTAGCCCGTTGAGGTCAAGACACCCCGAAGCACCAAAGGCTGGAGAGACTCTTTTATATATAGACCTTAACCGCGAACGGCTGGAAGAGATTTACAACAGGAACTAATCGCAAGACTTGAACCCCATGGTCAAACCAGCCAGAGCGGGTTGACAATTAAATAAATAGCGTTTTATCATATTAATACTTGTTCCCCATAGTTTATCCAAACAGTCAGCCACCGTCACCGAGGCCCCGCCCCAGCCTGTAGAACCGCTGGCACCCACGACCCCATCCCTACGCCCAGCCGGTGCCAGCCTTCCAATAACTCAGTTATTACCACCGTGACCGAGGCCCAGGCCCGCTCCAGCAGCAGCCTTAAGGCGATTGCCAGCCAGTGCCAACCGGCTGAGACGATCAACGCAATCGAGCCCCTCGGCAACGGCAATGTAAATGAAACTTTTTTGGTGCAACTGAACGGCAATAACCAGGCAAACTTTGTGCTGCAACGGCTAAATACAGCGGTGTTTAGCAAGCCTGAATTGGTGATGCAAAACCTGCTGGCCCTCAGTGACCATGTGGATCAGAAATTAAGCGAGGGCATCCCTCAACTGAATGGCCGCCGATGGGAGCTGCCCCGGCCCCTGAAATGGGCCGATGGCCAGCAGGATTGGCTAGAAGAAAATGGAAACTTCTGGCGAGCAATCACTTTTATCGATAATGCCAATTGCTTAGAGGTGCTCCAGGATCTCCAGCAAGCCCGGGAGGTGGGTTTTGGCCTTGGCATGTTTCACCTCCTGATCAGTGATCTACCCGCCACGGCCCTGGCAGACACCCTCGAAGGTTTTCATATCACCCCCAACTACCTGGCCGAATACCAGCAGGTGCTTAAGCACAGCCAGCTCATTGCCTCGGCCGACGCCGAATGGTGCATCAAGTTTATTCAACAACGCCAGGCCCTTGCCGCCGTGCTGGAGGCTGCCAAGGCCCGCGGCGAACTGCAGCTGCGGCCTATCCATGGCGATCCCAAGATCAATAACTTGATGCTGGATGCCGAGAGCGGCCAGGCCATTGCCCTAATTGATCTGGATACGGTGAAGCCAGGGCTGGTGCATTACGACATCGGCGATTGCCTGCGCTCCGGCTGTAATCCCCTCGGTGAAGAAACCACAAACCTCGCCGCCGTCCACTTTGATCTGCAGCTCTGTGAAGCAATTCTCGAGGGCTACCTGTCTGTGGCCAGGGGCTTCCTAAACGAAGCAGACCACCACTATCTCTACGACGCCATCCGCCTGATCCCCTTTGAACTGGGGCTGCGTTTCTTTAGCGACTACCTCAACGGCAGTGTTTATTTCCGCAGCGATTTCCCCAACCACAACCTGCAGCGGGCCCTGGTGCAGTTCAAACTCACCGAAAGCATCGAAGCCCAAGAACAAGAAATCCGCGCCATCCTGGAGCGCCTGCGGGGGTCGCAACCATGAGCCCAGCCCAGCCCTTCCTGCTTATCCCTTTCACGGCCCCTGGGGGTCTGGAGGGCCTACGCATTGATGGCAGTGTTTGCCGTCTGGGCCGTCAACTCCAGCTCCACTACCGCCTGCAGGGCCCCCTGGCCGAGCTACTGATCCCCTCAGCCCCTGCCCAGGGCGCGCCTGAACGCCAAGACGGCCTCTGGCTCCACACCTGCCTGGAGGCCTTCTGGGCGGTGGAAAATCAGCCGGGCTACTGGGAGCTGAATATTTCCCCCGCCGGCCCCTGGAACCTCTACCAGCTCGACCGCTACCGGGAGGGCTTAAAGCCTGAACCAGCCCTGGCGGCGATGGCCACTTCAATCGTTCAACGTTCAAACGAACTGCAACTCAAGGTTGCCTTTTCCCTACCGGAGGCGATTGGCCTTGATCAGGTGCTGCAGCTGAGTGTGGCTGCCGTGATCGAACAACAAAACAAACAGATCAGTTACTGGGCCCTGGCCCACCCAGGCCCCGAGCCTGATTTCCACCTACGCGATGGTTTTCTGCTGCGGCTGCCCTAAGCGCAGGCGAGATCAGTTATCTGTACCCAGCAACAGATCCTTGGCGCGGTTGATCGTTTGCATTGTTTCCATGTGGCCCCCCTGGTCGGGGTGGTGTTCGGCGGCGAGGGCCTTGTAGGCCACCTTCACCTGACCCTGGCTGAGCCTGCCGGCCAGGGGCAAACCGAGCAGCTTGCGGGCGCGCAATGCCTCCAGATCTGGGGCCTTACCTAGGGGGGAACGGTCAGCGGCGCCAAGGCCTGTGCCCTTACGTTTATGGCCTTTTCCTTGCCGCTTGCCAGTCTTAGAGCCACCACCAAAACCCTTGCTAGGTCCCGCCTCTTCTGGGCTCGCCTTGGGCAGTGGTGGCCGCAGCGAGAGCAGGGCGCCGCCGCGGTGGGAATGGGTTTTACTCATGGGCCGGCACCTCCTCAAAGCTTGCCTGGGGCAGCCAGCAACAACACCATCGTCTCATCAGGGGGTTAAGCGGCCCCACACCACTAGGTAGCGGTCATCCCGTTCGGCCAATTGCAGCTGACTCAGCCCCGCCAGCGCCAATTGTTCGCGTACTTCCGCCAGCGTGAAGGCCGCCCGCAGCGACTGGCTGTAATCACGCCGCAAAATCGCCGGCGCCCCCGCCGCATAACGCTCCACCAATGCCTCTTGCTCCGTTTCGTTGCTGGGGCGGCGCAGGTCATGGATCACCACCGCCGCCCCCGGCGCCCCCAATTGCCGCACGCTCTGCCAGAGCACCTGGGGATCATGGAGATGGTGCAGCAGGCTGTTGCTAATTACCGCCGTGTGGCCCCCCTCCAGCTCGGGGCAGGGCAAGAGCGCCTCCTGGAAACGCACCTGCTCACTGAGGCGCCGCTCCTCCGCCAGGCCCAGCATCGCCAGGGCCCCATCCAGGCCCAGCACCCTCGCCTCGGGATATTTCTCTGCCAATAGAAAAGTGATGTTGCCGGGTCCACAACCCAGGTCCACCAGGTTCTCGCCGAGACCCCCAGGAAACTGCTTGGCAATCCACTCCACCAGGTCCCGATCACTGCTGGAAAAATCCGCAGCCCCATAGGCCTCGGCCTGGGCCAGGTCATCCATCAATTCCGCTTCACAGATCCGTTCCATCGGCCCCAACGCCTGGCTTTAGCTTGGGGCCACTGTGCCGTTTGATCAAATTGCTGCGTGGGCTGGATGGTTGTGCGGCGGGTTGGTTGCTGGTGTGGGCGGAGGTGGGGGCCAGCAGCGTTGGGGCAAGCCTGCTGGCCAGCACCGCTGATCTGTCGCTAGAGGATCCAGCCACCCTCACCGCCATCGACATCCCGATAGGCCTCCACCACAACGGCCCCCGCCCCTGTGACCAGCAGGCGCGGCAGCTGCTTGGACCCCGGCGCAGCAGTGTTTTTCCGGCCCCGGTGCGTTCGGTGCTGCAGGCCCGCAGCTACAGCGAAGCCTGTGAACTTTCCTTTGAGGCCCAGGGCCGCAAACTGAGCAAGCAGACCTACAACATCCTCGCCAAAGTGCGCGCGGTGGATGCCCTGCTGCAGGGGCAGGGGGCCCTCAGCCAACGGCTGGTGGAAGTGCATCCAGAGCTGAGTTTTCAGCAATGGAACAACGGCATCCCGATGGCCCAGGCCAAGAAAACGGCGGAGGGTCGCCAGCAGCGGCTGCACTTGATCGAGCCCCGCTTCCCCGGTGCCTTTGCTGAGATCCGAGGCCGCTACAAACGCCGCGAAATTGCCGACGACGACATCCTCGATGCCCTGGCCTGCCTTTGGTCAGCGGAACGCATCGCCAGCGGCAACCATCTGCACGTGGGCCAGCCGGGCCAGATCGATGCCTGTGGTTTACCGATGCAGATTCTTGCTTGATATATGCAGTAACTGCTCCCATCAATTGCTCCCACCAACTGCTCCCACCAGGCCAGCTGCGATAGCAGATTATTTGCTCCTCACCCGGAGAAAATTGCTTAGCCATGCATGTCCTGCAACAGCTTGATCGCCCAGGGGGAAGCTTTGTAACTGACATCTGTGCACATAAGTGCCATGCTGGTTACGGGCCACCCAGCAATGGGATGCACTTCCTCACACCAACTCAAAGCTCCGGGCGGCCCACGGAGCTTTTTCTGTATCTGGCGCCCAGCGGTGCCAGCCATTTTTTTCAGCTATTTTGCGGCCAATCTCCCCCTTGACTAGCTAGGGCTTTGCCTTGATGGCGTTTTGGCTAGTCACGGCTTTAAGCAATCCATTTTGTGTGCGGTCTTGCTTGTTACCCAGTTAATTTTCAAGCCCAGGGCTCATCACTCAAAACTCCCCAGCCGGGACTCTAAGGAAAATGACCCTAGTCATCTGACCCTAGTCATTTTCCTTAGAGTCAGCTCAACAGTGTTTGCCCAGGCCAGCGGGCTAAATAAGTTGGCCATTACTCACGGCCCCATGGGCAATCCCCTGTTTGAATCAAGCCGGATCTAACAGCAAAACACCATGCTGCGTTTTCTGCTCAACCTGCTCTGGTTCCTGCTGGGCGGCTTCGTAATGGGTCTGGGCTGGTGGCTGGCTGGCCTGATCGCAGCGATCACGATCGTTGGTCTCCCTTGGGCCAGGTCTTGTTTCGTGATCGGTAATTTTTCCTTTTGGCCCTTTGGTAAAGAGGCCGTAAGCCGCAGGGAGCTAACCGGCAAGAATGATTTCGGCACTGGCCCCCTCGGCTTGATTGGCAATGTGATCTGGTTTCTCTTGGCCGGTTGGTGGTTGGCCATCGGCCACCTGGCCTCTGCCCTTGCTTGCTTCGTTTCGATCATCGGCATCCCCTTTGGCATCCAGCACATCAAATTGGCCCTGATTGCCCTGGCCCCGATCGGCCTGCAGGTGGTGCCCAGCCACCAACGGCTGGCTTAATTGATACCCATCGCCCTGCCCCCACCAGCACCCCTGCGGCTGGCGGCCATGGTGCTGTCGATTGCCGATGGCGACACCGTCACCGTTAACGAGGCCGGGGCCCGCCTCAAGGTGCGGCTGGCCTGCATCGATGCCCCAGAGCTTTCCCAAACCCCCTACGGCCAGGCCTCCCGCCAGGCGCTGCAGGCTTTACTGCCGCTGGGCTCCCAGGTAACGCTGCGCATCAAGGCCACCGATCGCTACGGCCGCACCGTGGCTGAACTGCTAACTGGAAAAAACAACAGGAATATCAGCAATAACAGTAATAACAGCAATATCAGCAACAACAGTAATAACAGTAATAACAGTAATCAAAACAACATTAATCAATACAACATCAACAAAAACAATATCAACCAACACAATATCAACCAACAAATGATTGCCAACGGCCAGGCATTTGTGTATTGGAATTTCATCAGCGCCTGTGATCGAGAGCGCTATGCAAGGCTGGAAACCCTGGCGCGTCTCAAGGGGCTTGGCGTGTGGGCCGTCCCTGGCGGTCTTGAGCGACCCTGGGAGCTACGCAGCCACAGCAGACAGCGCTAATGGGCACCCCCTGACAGCTTCAAGTTTATGCTCAAATTGAGTGGCTACCTGTTGAATAAGTTACTAGCAAAATAGTTAACAGCTAAATAGTTATTGGCTGAATAGTTATTGGCTGAATAACTATTAGTTAAATAGTATTACACAAGCAGCTATTAATTGAATAGTACGCATTTAAACACTTCAAGCATGAAGCCAGCCACTGGCATGCAAGACCAGGGTGATCCCGAAACCATGCATACCTACTAGCCATCCATGGGAATCTATGGGTGCCAACTGCGCCCCCCAGCGCCCAGCCCCCAATGACCTCCCTCTCCCCCCTGGACTGGCTGGAACTCTGGAACGATTGGCGCCACACCCCCCAGCAACAACGGGCGATCGAACAGTTGCGCCGGCAGCTGCTGGATCAGGCCCCAGGCCTGCTTGATCCCGAAAGCGCCTGGCAGCAGGCCTACCGGGCCCTGCCCAGCCCCGCCCAGCCAAATCCCCTGCCCGTTGCCTGGGAAAGCCAAAACAACAACCTCAGCGGCATGGGTTATCGCGAATGCTTTTCCAGCAGTTGCGCCATGCTCGCCCGCTACCACGGCAAAGTTCGCAACGACGACGAATACAACGAGATCCGCGCCCGCTACGGCGATACCACCTCCAGCCAAGCCCAACTCACTGCCCTGCGCTCCCTGGGTCTTACCGCCCATTTCCGCACCGACAGCAATCGCTCGATGCTGGAAGAGGAAATCAAGGCTGGCCGGCCCGTGGCGGTGGGTTGGTTACATAAGGGACCAGCCCAGGCCCCCTACGGCGACGGCCATTGGAGTGTGGTGATTGGTTTCACCAGCAGCAAGGCTGTAATGAATGATCCCAATGGCGAAGCCGACCTGGTCAATGGCGACTATGTAAACCACAGCGATGGCCAGGCAATCCCCTACAGCTGGAAAAACTGGCTGCCCCGTTGGGAGGCCGATGGCCCCGGCAGCGGCTGGATGCTCACCTGCAATCTTTAAACATGGCTCCCCCACAAACGCCGCCCCGCCAAGCACCAGCCCATCCGCCACTGCCTAGGCACCTGCAACTAGCCGTAGTTGGCCATGTGGAATGGGTGGAATTCCTCTGGGTCGACCATCTACCGGGCCCCGGCGAAATCCTCCGGGCCAGCGCCAGCCTCCAGCAGCCCGCCGGCGGTGGGGCCGTGGTGGCGGCGCAGATGGCAAAGCTGGTGGGCTCAGCCCAGTTTTTTACGGCCCTTGGCCGGGATGAATTGGGGGAACGGGCCCTGGCGGAACTCCAGGCCCTGGGGCTGGAGGTGCATGTGGCCTGGCGTGAGGCCCCCACCAGGCGGGCCGTGAGCTTCATTGATAGCGATAGCGAACGCAGCATCACGGTGATCGGTGAGCGGCTCAGCCCCAGCGCCGCTGATCCGCTCCCCTGGGAACGGCTAGCCAGTTGCGATGGCGTGTTTCTCACCGCCGCCGATCCCGCCGCCGTGCGGCTGGCCCGCCGGGCCAAGCTGCTGGCCGCCACCCCCCGGCTGGGGCTGGAAACGCTGCAAGCAGCTGCGGTACAACTTGATGCCCTGGTGGGCAGCGCCCTCGACCCATCGGAACAGCTACCGCCGGGCGCCCTCGACCCGGCCCCGAAAATCACAGTGGCCACAGAGGGGGCCCGCGGTGGCTACACCGTGCCCGGCGGCCGCTTTGCCGCCCTGGAAAGGGGTGCCCCCCTGGGCGACACCTATGGCGCCGGCGATTCCTTTGCCGCTGGCTTTAGCGCCGGCCTAGCCGCCGGCTTTTCGCGGGAGCAGGCCCTAGCGCTGGGCTGTCGCTGTGGGGCCGCCTGCATCGATGGCCGGGGCGCCTATGCCGGCCAACTGAAGCTATAACTGCGCCTAGACCAGGGATGATGGAGTAATTGAGTTGCCCGTATGAACCGAGATCGTGAGTTTTTAGTCGCCACTGGCCGCCTGGCCAGTCTCTTGAACCTCAGCATTAGCGCCACCCGCCAACGGATCGATTACCAGATCGCCCAGGCGGGGGCCAGCGATCGCGCCAGCAAATTCGCCGTAATAGACCGGCTGCTGTTGGCAGCCACCGCCGATAGCGCTGCCAACAGCCAGCGGCTGGATGCCCAGCTCAATGCCCTGGAATCGGAAGCCGATTTCCTAGACGAAGATTGAACAGGCCCGAAACCACAGACCAACTGCTGACGCTGTTGCGGGGTCCCAAACCCCGCGGTGAACAGCTGCTGCCGCTGATCACCGCCCTTGAACAAAGTCAGCCCTGCGACCTAAACCAGCAGCAAGCCCAACTGGAAGGGGTGTGGGAATTGCGCTGGAGCAGCAGCAAACAGCCCTATCTCCAGGTGCAACCCTGGCTTGAGAATCTGCAGCTGCTACTGCCAAGCACAGGCCAAGCCATGAACCTGCTGCGCCTAACGGGGCCGGCCGGGGGGCTGGGCAGCATTGCTGTGCTGGCGGAATTACAGCTGCAACCGCCCCAACGGGTGGGGGTGCGTTTTGTAAAGGGCGGCTGGATCGGCCCACGGCTGGGGCCGATCCAGGCCCAACTGTTGCCAGCGCTAAACCAGAGCTTTCCGGCCTGGCTTGATATCACCCTGTTAACCGAGCAGCTGCGCATCTGCCGCGGCAGCAATGGCACCCTGTTCGCCCTGCTCAAACGGCCTGAGCTCGACCCCCATAGCCTCTTGCCACGCCCCTAGGCCTAGACCTGGTATAGTCAAAAGGTTCGGTTGAAGCAAACCAACCACCGAACACGCCATCTTTTTTGACCGCCTCAGGCTTCGTGGGGTTCAGAGGATTTCCTTTAACGAAAGGAAATCAGACGCGATGGTTGATCTCATATACGTGAATGTCCATGGCTAAAGCAATTTTACGGCGCCCCCAAGAGGCGCCGACCCAATCCCCTGCGCGTCCGCTTCAACCCCTAGTGCTTGTGCGTACGCCAATCAGCTGGAGTGAACTGTTCGGAGAGCGCTGAGCCTCAAGGAAAAGTTCTGATTTAAAGGCCTTCCACTGGGCCTTAAGGGGCTTAGAACGAAGTCAGAAGCAGGGACCCTTAATGACCAAATCTCCCCCACCAGCGGATCACTGCATCACGCTCACTGACCGGTTTGGCCATGAGTTGCTGGTGTGCGAGTTGCCCTATCAACTCAGCGATGAGGAAACCCATCGGCTCCACCAGCAGATCCTCACCCATTTCCAAGGGGAACTGCATACAGATCAAGCACCCCGCCGGCTCAGCTGGCCGGAGGTGGTTAGTCGGCTGGAGGAACGCTTGGGGCTGAAATCGGTTTCCCTAGGCTGCAGCGATGCAGCAACCCAAAGCCAACAAGAGTTGGATCACCACCTGGCCCGCCGCGCCAGCGACATCCTGCCTTCGGCCCGCTAGGCGACTGATCAGCACGGGCCTTGGCCTAGGGCTATTGGCCCTGCTGGGCTGGGGCTGGAGTGCGCTTGCCCTGGGTGGTGTGGCAGATCGCCTGTTTCTTGGTGGTCTACAACTGCTGGCGATGGTGCTGCTGGTGCGCCTAGCCAATGGCCTGCTGGTAGGGCTCCTGGAAATCTCGCTGCAACGGTTGGGCACCGGCGCTGCCCTAGAGGGACTTACCTGGCTGGAACCGTTCATCCGAACGGTGGTTTGGCTTATAGCGGTGCTCAGCTTCCTGCAGCTCCAGGGCCTGCCCTTTAGTGCCCTACTTGGTGCCCTGGCCGGTGCTGGGGTGGGTCTTGGTTTTGCCCTCCAGGGGCCCGCCAAAGACTTCATCACCTATCTAACGATTCTGTTTGACAAACCCTTTGAAATTGGTCAGTTACTGCATTTTGATGATGTGTGGGGGGAAGTGGAACGCGTGGGGATGCGTGCCACCCAACTACGCAGCATTGATGGCGAACGCATAATCGTGAATAACGCCGGATTGATGCAGAAAACCCTGCGTAATTACGGCAGCCTCGAACAACGGCGGCTGGTGCAACGCTTCGGCTTGGCGATCAACACCCCTGTGGAGCTGCTGGAAGAGATCCCCAGCCTCGTGCAGGCGGTGGTCGAAAGTCTGCCCCCCACCCGCCTAGACCGCTGCCATCTGGTCAGCTTTGACCAGGGGCGCCTAACGGTGGAACTGGCCTACCGGGTGCCCTGTGCTGACTACGTTGTCGCCCTCGATTGTCAACAGGCGCTAAATCTGTCCCTATTGAGGGCCTTCAAGCAGAAGGGCATTTGCCTCGCCCCCGCCACCCCCTGGCAGCCCTAACCCCAGGCGGGTGCTGGGGGCAGCAACAGCCGTTGCCCAGCGGCCAGGCCGGCGCTGCTGGCGGGATCACAGCTGAGGAATATCAGCTGTAAACCCCTGTCAACGGCCCGCTGCAGCATCGCCGCTAGCCCCGCCAGCCGCCCTGGGTCGACGTTGGTGAAGGCATCGTCGAAAAGGATCGGTAGGCAGCCGTCGTAGGCCTCCGCCAACACCTCCGCCATCGAGAGCCGTAGGGCGGCCGCCAGCAGTTCGCGGCTGCCACCACTCAGGGATTGAAAATCCCAGGCCACCCCCTCGCCCCGCTGCCACTCCAACCGGGAAAAGCCCCCTTGGCTGTCGTAATGGAGGTTGGTGCGTAGGGGGCCATTTGCCAAGCAACTCAGGTAGCCATCCAGCCGTTCGCTGAGGGGGGCGGTGTATTGCAACGCCATGGCGTTCTGTTCCTCCTCCAGCAATCCCTTGAGCAAATTGAGCATGCGCGCCTCCCGTTCCAGCCGTTGAAGTTCCCCCTGCCGCGATTCCAGGGCCGCCTGCCGCTGTTCGAGCACTGCCTGCAGATCCACCTCCCCATCCACATGCAGGCGGGCACCACTGGCCGCCTGTTGTTGCAGCAGCTGCTCCCGCCGCTGGCGTAGTTGCGGAAGGCTGGGCAGCTCAGCCGCAGCAGCTGGGGCGAGGTTGTGGCCCTGCTGCAACAGGGCTTCGAGGCATTGCAGCTGCTGCCCCTGGGCCGTTATCCGGGCCTTCAGTTGGGCCGCATCAGCCTCCAGCGCTTCGAAGCTGCCATGGCGAGCTTGCAGATCATTGATCAGGGTTTCGGCCTGCACCTGGGCGGTTTGATCCGCCTGCAGGCCGCTGGCGAGGCTGGCCAACTGCTGGCGCCCTTGGCCCAAGGCTGCATCGGCCTGGTTCAACTCCTGGCGCAGTACACGGCCCTGGGGCACAAGGCTGTCGAGTTGTTGGCGCAGGCGGGCGAGATCCGCCTGCTCTGCTGGCACCTCCGGCAGCAGTTGCCATTGCTGGCGCAACTCCTCCAAAGATTGGCTACCGCGCTGCTCCAGAAGCCGTTGCTGTTCCGCCAGCAGTTCCGTGCGTTGCCGTTCAGCCCGGGCCGCCGCCTCCACATCCGCCAGCCCCAGGGGCTGCAACGCCGCCGCCAGCCGTTGGTTTGCTTGGCTGAGCTGGGCCCGGGCCTTGGCAACGCTGGTGCCGCCTCCGGGGCTGATCCGTAGCTGCAAGCCGGCGGCCCCGCCCACCTGGAGCAGCGTTGGCTCACTCAGCAGCAGCGACTCACCCACCGCCAGGGGTTGGCCATCGAGCTGCACCGGCCCTTGGGCCTGTAGTAGCTCCACCCCGGTGGAGAGGCTGGCCACGGCCACGGCCGCCGCCTGCTGCTGGCGCTGGATGTCCCGCAACTTCTCCACCTGGGCAGCAGTGAGCGGCGGCAGGCTGGCCAGCAATGGCTGTAGTTCCGCCAGGCGCCGCTGCAGGGCTTCAAGGCTTTGCAACTGCTGGGCCAAGCTGAGCCGCTTGATCCACTGCTGCCATTGCTCCGCCTCGGCCAAGGCCCGTTCCAGCCGTTCCGCCGCCTGGCGGCGCTGTAGCTCCAGCTGGGGCAATTGCTGTTGGCATAGCTGTTGTTCCCCCAGGCGCGGGGCCAGCCCCAGCCGCAGGGCGCTGAGCCGTTGCTGTTGCTGTTGCCACTGCTCCAGGGCCGCCTGCCGGGGCGCCAGCTCCGTGGCCAGGGCCTGAAGCGCTGACTGCTGGCTCTGCCATTGCTCCAGCAGGGGCAGGAGCTGCCCCAACTGCTCCAATTCAGCACTCAGCTGGTCATATTCCTGGCGGGCCCCCTGCTGGGCCGCCAGCTGTGCTTCGGCCTCGGCCTGCTGGCCACGGGCCTCCGCCTCCGCCGCCAGGGCCGCCGCCAGGCCAGAACCGGCGCGCCCCAACTTGCCTTTTTCGGTGTAACTCCCTAGCCAACGGCTATGCACCAGATCGAGCACCTGGCGGTCGAGGCTTGATTGCATCGCCAGCGAGCCACTGGCCTGCAACCGCTGCAGCAGTCGCGGCTGGTCGATCGCCTCGGCGCTCAACAGCAACGGATCGTTGCCGGCGCTGCCCTGCCACACCCAAAGATGGCCCCAGCGCTCGCGCAACTGCTCCTCCTGGCGGGCCCGGGCCACCGCCCTAGCCCCCACCAATTGGGCCAGCTGTTCCTCGGCGCTGTCCCCCTGCCAAAGGCTGCCGCCGCTGGTGCGCAGGCTCACACTGCCGCGGGATCCAGCAAAACGCTTCTGCAGGGTGTAGGTGTGACCTTCCGCCTCAAAGCCGAGCTCCAGCTCCGGCTCCCCCTGGGCGGGCCGAGCCCGCATCGCCTCCTGAACGGCGCCACTGCTGCGGGCCGGCAGGAAAAGGGCCCGGTGGATCGCCTCCGCCAGGGTGCTCTTACCAGACTCATTTGCCCCCTCAATCACCGTGAGACCGGGGTCAAAGCTCACCGACAGTTGCTGATGGCGGCGGTAATGGCGCAACTGGAGCGACAACAGGCGCATGCTTAGCTCCGCCCCTGGCAGGCCCCATGCAATTCCCGCAGGGCCAAGCGGGCTAATTCCGCCTCTTCCCCCGCTGCTGACGCCAGGACCTGGAGCCGTTGGGCCACCCGGGCCACCAGGGGATCCCCCGGTCGTTCGGTGAGTTGCTTGAGTTCCAGCTCATTGGGGGCAACGCTGGTGCAATCCCGCAATTTGAGCCGCAGCAGGCGGGCCTCCAGACGCTGCAACAGGGCCTGCAACTGAGCAGCGGCCTCCAGGCTGAGGCTGCCCTCCAGCTCCAGCAGCAGCAGATCACTGCCACTGCGGGCCCCAAGGCAGTCGCTCAGTTGTTGCTCCAGGCAAGCCAGGTCGCTGTCGTCATTAAAACGTTGACGTATTTGCTGCCAAGCAACGCTCCCGGTGCCATGGGGGGTTACCTGGGGCAACTGGCCCCGCTGCACCTCCACCAGCAACCCCTGGCCACTGCGATAGCCCGCCGCCCGCGGAAAGCGATCCGGTTCATGGCAACCGGCGTACCAGGCCTTAGGGCCCACCTGCTTGAGGCCATGCCAATCGCCCAGGGCGATGTAATCGAGCTCCCCTAGGGGCAGGGCATTCAAATCGATGCGATTGGCGGCCACGGCGGGGTTCTCCCCATCGCCGTCGCCCCCCTCATCCCCACCAAAGCCATGCACAGAACCATGGGCCAACAGCAGCCGCGGCAGCGCCCCGTAACGGTCAAAATCCAGCTGCCGCACCCAGGCGGTGGGATCCAGGGGTTCCGCCTGGCGTAACAGGGGGCAGGGCAGCAGCAGCGCCTCAGGCAACAGCAAAGGTTCGCGCTCCAGCAACACCTGCAGGTTGGGGGCCAGTTCCCGCTGAACGGCCAGGAACCAGGGCTCCTGCCAGAGACTGCCCGGGCCGCCATGGTCGTGGTTGCCGGGAATCACCAGCACCGGCAAGGGGATCGCCCCGATGGCACTGCAGGCCTGGGCCACCTCCGCCAGGGTGGGACCGATCGAATCAAACAGGTCTCCTGCCACCAGCACAAAGGCCGCCCGCTCCGCCTTGGCCACCGCCCCTAGCCGAGCGATTGCCTCCAAGCGCACCTGCTTGAGCCGGGCACGCTTTTCAGGGTCTGGTACCCGGGCATAGGGCTTACCTATCTGCCAATCAGCAGTGTGCAGAAAGCGAACCACCGGCGATGCCACAGCCATCAAACTAGTTCTAGCGTACTATGGGCTGATCGTCGATCCATTGCCAAGGCGGATCTGGTGTCCCTATCCCCTGCTGGGCCAGTCAATGACTTTGTGCCACCCCTGCCCCTGCAGGCCCCCTGGCGCCGCTGCCTCTACTGCAGCCAATTCGAGCTCTGGGAAGAAACACTGCCGTTTTGCCAAAAACAGCAACAGGTGCTCCAGCTGCGCCATGCCCTCGAGCGGCGCTGCCCGCAGTGGCAGCCCGGCGCCACAGCCCTGAAAACCTGGGGCACAACTACAGCATTTGAGGCCGACGCCACGCTTATTGGGGTCGGGGTGGGCCTATACCGAGCGGATGCGAACCCAACGCTGTAGGGTTGAGAAGATTCCCTGGACATGCCTAGTTCACATCTGTGCCAGTCCAGGGATGACCTGCCTCAAGTTTTTTCCACTGAATGACCCTTTACGTCGGCAACCTCTCCTTTGATGCGGAGCAGGAGGATCTGCGCCACCTGTTCAGCCAGTACGGGGAGGTGCGGCAATGCAGCCTTCCCCTAGACCGGGAAACTGGCCGCAAACGCGGCTTCGCCTTTGTTGAACTCGTCAACGAAGCCGATGAACAAAAAGCCATCGATGATCTCCAAGATGTGGAGTGGATGGGACGGATGATCCGTGTAAACAAAGCTGAACCCCGCGGTAGCGGTGGTGGTGGCGGCGGCGGCGGTCGCAGCGGCGGTGGCGGCGGCTACGGCGGCGGCGGCAGCGGTGGTGGCGGCGGCTACGGCGGCGGCGGCGGTGGTCGCAGCGGCGGTGGCGGCGGCTACGGCGGCGGTGGCGGCGGCGGCGCCCGCTACTGATCCCCCAGCAGCGAAGCTGCCACCAGGTGATCGCTTAGCCGTGCCAGATGCAGGTTGATCCGCTGAATCCAGCGGATCTCCTCCCACTGACAACGTCCGTCCTCCACGGACAAGGCTGAGCTAGCCACCTGTTGCATCACTTCCTGGCGCTTGGGCTTGATCTGGGGATCCAACTGTTTCCCCAGACGGTCCGTCGCAGCGTTCAGTAGCGACCAATGCTGCTGGCTCAGGCTCGCCAAGGGACAGGGAAGCTATTTTGTCGCTCCCCGTTCTGAGCCCCATTCCAATTTTTCTTCGCAACGCCCATGGAGCAGATGCAGCAGTTGCTGCCCTCCGGGTCCATCGATATCACTGAGCTGCAACTGATCCAGATAGGTTTCCGTGCGGTCGAGCTGCGCCTGCAGTTGTGCCAGCTCCCGCTCAGAAGGGCCAGCAATTCATAGTGCAACTGGTAATGCTCAGCCTTCCGCTCCATCTCTGGGCAAACCTGGTGGCCTACGGCACCGCCGTGAGCCTCAGTCCCCTCCATATCGGTCTGCTACTGCTGTTGCTTCTGGGTCAGGAACCGCTGCGGCGGGCCAGTTGGTTTGTGTTGTCTTGGATGCTCACCATCCTGGCGATGCTGGCCCTCTTCCTCAGCCTGGGCCACCGCTTTCTGCCAGACAGCAGCCCAGGCGCAGCCCATGGCACGATCACCGACCTGTTGGCCGCCGGCGCCCTGCTGGCCCTGGGGCTGCACAGGCTGCTTAGCCACAGCACCGCTGGTGCTGAACCGCCCGACTGGACCCACCAACTGGATCGCTTCGGCGCCCTGCCACTGCCCCTATTGATAGCGATCAGCTCAGGCCTGGAGGCGATCAGCCCCGACGACCTTTTTCTCGTTGCTAAAAGTGCCTCAAACCTGCTGGCCGCTGGCTTGCGCCGGCCCCAGGAACTGCTGGGCATGGGGGTGCTAACGGTGGCCGCCAGCCTCAGCCTGCTGCTGCCCTTGGGGGCCCTAGCCCTCAACCGCCACAGTATTTTGCCGCGCTTGGAGCAGGCCAAGAAACTGCTTTATGCCAATGGCGACCTGCTGGTGGGCGGCCTCAGCCTGGGGCTAGCGGGTTATCTGGGTTGGCAGGGGATCACTGGACTCGCTTGAGGCTTTCAAAACGGTGTGATCCGATGCCATCCATGGCAGCCCATAGGATTTGAGTGTGTGATTGTGCTGCGTACGGTCTATGCCTTCCCCCCAACGCCTGAGTGCCATCGAACAGATCCAGCTGCGCCCGGCCTATCCGGCTGAAGCCGCTGAATCCCTTGATGCCCTCTGGGCCCATAACGTCTTCACCCTCGAGAAGATGAAGCGGGCGTTGCCCAAGGAAGTGTTCAAGTCGGTGCAGCGCACCCTTAAAGAAGGCGGAAAACTCGACCCCACGGTGGCCAATGGCGTCGCCCAGGCGATGAAGGACTGGGCCACCAGCCGCGGCGCCCTCTATTACGCCCACGTTTTCTATCCACTCACCAACTCCACGGCGGAGAAGCACGACGGCTTCATTGCCCCCCAGGGCGATGGCAGCGCCATCAACGAATTCACCGGCAAGTTGTTGGTGCAAGGGGAACCCGACGGTTCCTCGTTCCCCAATGGCGGCCTGCGTTCCACCTTTGAGGCCCGGGGCTACACCGCCTGGGATATCACCAGCCCCGCCTATCTGATGGAGACCCCCAATGGGGTCACCCTCTGTATCCCCACGGTTTTCGTGTCTTGGACCGGCGAGGCCCTCGACAAAAAAACACCACTGCTGCGCTCGATCGCGGCAATGAACCGCCAAGCCCGGCGCCTGCTCACCCTGCTGGGCAACACCGATGTGGCCCCGGTGAGCTCCAGCTGTGGGGCAGAACAGGAATATTTCCTGGTGGACCAGGCCTTCATCGGTCTGCGCCCCGACCTGCTGCTGGCCGGCCGGGTGCTGTTTGGCGCCCCCTCCGCCAAGGGGCAGCAATTTGATGACCACTACTTCGGGGCGATCCCCGAACGGGTGCAGGTGTTCATGCAAGACGTGGAGCAACAGCTCTACCGCCTGGGGGTGCCCTGCAAGACCCGCCACAACGAAGTGGCCCCCGGTCAATTTGAGATCGCCCCGGTGTTTGAAGCCGCCAACGTGGCCACCGACCACCAACAGCTGATCATGACCGTGCTGCGCAGCACGGCCAAGAAGCATGGCTTTGCCTGCCTGCTGCATGAAAAGCCGTTCGCCGGCATCAATGGCTCCGGCAAACACGTCAACTGGTCCGTGGGCAATTCCACCCAGGGGAACCTGCTGGACCCCGGCACCACCCCCCACGACAACATGCAGTTTCTGCTGTTCTGCGGGGCGGTAATTCGGGGCATCCACAGCTTTGGTCCCCTGCTGCGGTCCGTGGTGGCCACCGCTGGCAATGATCACCGCCTCGGGGCCAACGAAGCACCGCCGGCAATCATCTCGGTGTACCTGGGCAGCCAGCTCGAGGATGTGTTCAACCAAATCCGTGAAGGGGAACCAAAGGGCTCCAGCAGCGGTGGGGTAATGCAGCTGGGGGTAGACACCCTGCCCGAATTCCAAAAGGATCCCGGCGACCGCAACCGCACCTCCCCCTTCGCCTTCACCGGCAACCGCTTTGAATTCCGCGCCGTGGGCTCAGGCCAGTCGGTGGCAGGGCCCCTGGTGGCAATGAACACGATCCTGGCCGATTCCCTCGCCTGGATGAGCGATCAACTGGAACAGCTGATCCAAGGGGGAGCAAGCCTCCAGGACGCCTCCTTCCAGGTGCTGAAGCAGATCATGCAAGAGCACGGCTCCGTGGTATTTGGCGGCGACGGCTACTCCGAGGAATGGCACCGCAAGGCGGTGCAGGAACGGGGTCTCGAGAACCTGCCCACCTGTGCAGAAGCCCTGCCGGTGCTGGAACGCCCCGAGGTGGCCGCCCTGTTTGAGCGCCACGGGGTGCTGTCGCGGGTGGAACTGCAGAGCCGCTATGAGGTGTACGCCGAGCAGTACATCCTCGCCATCGAGGTGGAAGCAAAGCTGGCCCTGCGCATGGCGCGTACGCAGATCTACCCCGCCGTCAATGGCGCCCTGGGGGATCTCAGCGCCTCGCTGATGGACCAAAAGAGCCTGGGGCTAACTGTGGACCACAGCCTCGCCGAGCGCATCGGCAGCCTCAACCAACAGTTGGCTGGCCATTGCAACAGCCTGGAGCAGGCCATCGGCGCTGCCCCCCACGGCAGCATTGCCCACATGAAGCACTGCTCTGAAGTGCTGCTGCCGCTGATGCTGCAGCTGCGGGAAGCCGCAGACAGCCTCGAGCTGCTGGTGGATGACGAACGCTGGCCGCTGCCCACCTACCAGGAGATGCTGTTCATCCGCTAAGGGGCGGTTGCCTTGCTGGAGGCGATCTGCGGATCAGCTCCAGCAAGGCACAGCAGGCAACAATTGCAAAAAGCCAGTAATCATCAGTAAAATAGGTATAATTACTGTTACTGACAGAATTACAACTGCCAGAATTAGGCAACTGCAAAGCAAGGCCGATTAAGTGGAATTGTTAAGCAAGATTAAGAAGTCAGAACGAAGCCAAACAAGATTGGAAGAAGTTATGAAGACGACAGAAAAAAGCCGCCCCTGCCATCAGGTTGGTGTCCACTTACAAAACTGCCCATGACCACCCGGCTGCCGGCACCGGTGCACCTGCGCTCCTACCGGCTCACTGACCTGGGGGGCAATCCCCATCCAGTGCTGGATGATGTCTATGAGTCCTTTGAAGCCGCCTGGCAGGACGCCCTGGAGTGGTGGGAGCGCATGGGCCATAACCCCAATGAGCTTGTGGCGATTGGCGTTGATGTGAGCAGTGCCAATGGCAACTGGCGCACCCTCCAATACCCCTGCCATAACCGCTTGCATACCTATCACTTTGCTGGCCGGAATTTCACAAAATTCTGGTCAAAAAGCAACCCCTGAGCGGCAAGCAAGCAACTAACAGGATCGCCAAACAACCACCACAACCACAGACTCCAACCGCTTTGTGCCATGCTCTCGGCGCCCAGCTGTGGTTGAAGACCCGATGACCATCTCCGCCACTGAACTGCTAACTGGCCTGCGCTGGCGCTACGCGGTCAAGGCTTTTGATCCAAGCCGCAGCATTCCCACAGACACCTGGGATGCCCTTGAACAGACCCTGGTGCTTAGCCCCTCTTCCTATGGCTTGCAGCCCTGGAAGTTTCTGGTGATAGACGATGCCGCCCTCAAGGCAGAACTGCGGCCCCATTCCTGGAACCAGAGCCAGATCAGCGATTGCTCCCACCTGGTGGTGTTGCTAGCCAAACGCAAGATCGACGGCAGCGACCTCGATCGCCTGATCCAAGCCACCGCCAGCACCCGCGGCATCGAGGCGGCCGGGCTCGAGGGCTACAAGGGAATGATGCAGCGCGACCTCGTAGATGGTCCCCGCAGCCAAACGATTGGCAGCTGGGCCTCTAATCAGGTGTACATCGCCCTCGGCAACCTGATGACCGCCGCCGCCCTCTTGGGGGTGGATACCTGCCCGATTGAAGGTTTCTCCCCCGCTGATTACGACCGAATCCTCGGCCTAGAAACCAGCCCCTACCGCAGCGCCGTGGTTTGCCCCTGCGGCTACCGCAGTGCCGACGACAAGTACGCCGCCCTGGCGAAGGTGCGCTACCCGCTCAGCGAGCTGATCGAACACCGCTAACGGGCAGCAGGGGTCTTAGGGGCAGCAGGGGCAACACAGTGGCGGCTTATTACCGCCTGCAGCTGCCCCCAGGAGACCAATCCATCGCTGCCCTCGTGCAGCACAGAGCCGGAACGGGATTTGAATTCCTTCGGATAGGTCTCGATGATCTGCTTCTTAACCAGATAGATGCGCTGGGCCACGGCCTGCAACTGCTTATCGGCATAGGTGTCGTCGAGGGAAGTGGCCTCGGGAGCCTTGGCGGGCAGCTGGCTGAGCCGCAGGCGCCAGGCGGCGTTGGCCTGGCGCCACTCCTGGCAGAGCTCGGCAGGCTTGGGGGCTGCGCTTGGTAGTTGGGCCCACAACAACAGGGTGGCGAGGCCGCTGGCAAGGAAAGGGGTCATCGGATCAATCGGAGGTGATACGCACCGGGGTGCCCAGCTGAACCATCGAAAAAACCTGTTCCACATCTGGATTAAGCATGCGCACGCAGCCCAGGCTTACGGCCGCCTGGCGGTGCACCCACTGGGGCCAGGCGGTGCCGTGGATGCCAAAGGTCCTGGAATTGGCGTCAAGGAATTCCAGCCAGCGGGTGCCCACCGGATCGCTGGGACCAGGCGGAAAAACCACTTTCTTGGAATGGCTGTAATAGGTGGGGTCCTTGATCATCTGCAGCACTGAATACATGCCCGGAGGCGTGGGGCTTTCAGGCGCACCAATCGCCACCGGGAAGCTGGCCAGGTGGGCGGGGGTTCCCTGCACCGCAGCGAGGATCGACTCTGCCGACAACACGTTGGCTGGGAATTTCAGCGGATCCACGTCCACCACGTGCAGGGTGCGCTGGCCAAGGCTCACCAGGATCTGCTTCTCAGCGGCGGCAGGACCAGCCAGGGCCAAGGCCGCCAAGGGGGCCGCAAGCCCAACGAACAAAGCGGCTAAACGTCCCATGGCAGGGCCGCACTCAAAGGTTTGAGCGCTCAACGTACCAAAGCCAGCGCTAGTTTTTGCTGAACTGAATGGCTGCCCATGTGGTTTCGCCCCTTGGCCCCCTTGGCAAGGCTCACTGGCACTCTCATTGCCAGTACCACTCTCACTGCTACTTTCGCTGCCACTCTCACTGCCCCAGCGCTTCTGATCGGCACAGCCCAGCCAGGCCAGGCCGCCCCCACGGCCAGCACCTTTGGCTACGACGACGCCCCTGGGGTGCAGGGCTGTGGCGGGGTGGGCTCCCTGCCCGGCAACAAGGCCTGGTCTGATCCGATCTATGCCGCCTGGGATTTTGTGCAGGGCAGCAGCCAGGCCCATCTGGTGCTCAAGCTCAACGGCCAAATCCAGCGTTATCCAGCCCTGCGCAGCCAGGCCGGTGGCCTGATCACCTACAGCTCCAATCCGGCTGGGCTGCAAGCCACCCTCAGCTTTCCCAACACGGGCGATGGTCACCAAACCGTGGGCGGAGCCGGCAGCCTGCAACTATTCAGCCCTGGCGATAGCGCCCCGGTGAGCCTGCCAATCCTGGCGGTGGAGGGCTGCTGAGCCAGAGATAGCGAACGATATCTAAAAATTAATTGCCAGGGTGGTGCATGCCTTTGTATGGGTTGTGGATGCATTTGCCAGGGTTATGCAGGCATTTGCCAGGGTGTGGATGCATTGGTGTCCAACCAGGTTTTCCAACTGATCAAGCTTTCAGCAAAGGTTTTGCACAACTCTCTCGCCAGCGCAATCACTGCTTCGCTGACTCTAATGAAAATGACTAGGGTCAGATGACTAGGGTCAAATTCAAGAGAGTCGCGGCTGAGGAGTATGGGCTGAGGAGCTTGAGCCGAGATGGCTGGGCTGAGGAACTTGAGCTGAGACAACTAGGCAAAGCATCTTTTGACCCAAGCAAATCATGATCCAAGCAAACCTTGACGCATGAAAAGAGCCGTCTGAGAAATAGCGGCCAAAGCAAAAGCGGCCAAAGCAAAAGCGGCCCAAGCAATGCTCGCTCCGAGCGCCTTTCGTGAACTTCATAACCAGCAGATCACTGGTAGGGCGCCCTAAGCCAGTAGGGATCAAAATGTATCAAGGTCACATTACTTAAACAAATTCGCTTCAAAACAAGCAAAGGCTGATAAAGTTTCAGCCCCAGCGCTCGGCGATTGGCAGCCAACGACTTCTCCGGATACTCCGTAAGCCAGAAGATCAATGCCCTGGTGAAAGGCCTTCAGGGGCACCAGCGCTGGAATGAAGCCCTGGCCAAGGCCGCAGACGCCGAAACAATGCTCGACCTGCTTGAATCCGCTTCGCAAAAACTGGGCCTAGGGCTGAGTCGCCGCCAGCTGGCCGAAACCCCACCGCTGCGGGACTGGCTTTGGTTCAAGAAAAACACCCCCTTCCTAACTATTGGCGATGAGTTGCCCCGCTATCGGCAGAAATAAGCAGCTCAATAAAACCATCAACCTTCAATAAAAGCATCAACCTTCAATAAAACCATCAACCTTCAATAAAACCATCAACCTTCAATAAAACCATCAACCTTCAATAAAACCATCAACCTTCAATAAAGCGTCAGCCTTCAATAGAGACGACTGAGTACGAATTCAGGAAGGGCCAACAACGCCTTACGGGATTCTGAGGGGGGCAGGAACGCTAAACACTCACCGGCCTGGCGGGCAAAGCCTTCCGCCAACTGGCGCGACCGTTGAATGCCATCGCTCTGGCGCACCAGGGCCAGGGCCTGGGGCAAATCCTCAAGCTCACTAAATTCCCGCTCGATCAGCACCGCCAGCAGTGGCTGCTGCTCCATCGCATAGAGCACCGGAGCGGTGAGGGTGCCAGAGGCGAGGTCAGAAGCGGCGGGCTTACCCAGCTGGGCGTCATCACCGGTGAAATCAAGAATGTCGTCCACCACCTGGAAAGCCAGGCCCAGCTGGCGACCAAATTGATAGAGCAAATCCAGTTCGGGCTCGGGCAAGCCGGAAAGCACCCCCGCCGCCCGGGCGCTGTTAGCCATCAGCGAAGCAGTTTTGCAATAGCTCTTTTCGAGATAGGTCTCCAGGCTTTGGCCGGTGTCGTAGCGGAACAGGCCCTGGCGCACTTCCCCCTCCGCCAGGTCCATGATCACCCGGGAGAGCAACTTCACCACCTCGAGGTTGTCGAGGTTGGCCAGGTGCCAACTGGCCTGGGCAAACAGAAAATCGCCGGCCAACACCGCCACGCGGCTGTTGAAACGGCTGTGCACCGTGGCCACCCCCCGGCGGGTGTCGGCCTCATCCACCACGTCGTCGTGCACCAACGAGGCGGTATGGATCATTTCGGTGATTTCCGCCAGGCGCCGGTGGCGACTACCTAGGGCGCCAGCTGGATCCAGGGCCCGGGAAAGCAGCAGCACAATGCCTGGCCGCAGCCGCTTACCACCAGCACTAAACAAATGCTCGGCAGCGGCCTGGAGAATTGGATGGCCGGCGCCGATCAGGTTGCGCAGATCGCTCAGCAGGTCTTCAAGGTCAGACTCCACGGGCTGAAGCAGTTCTGCAACCGTTTTCATGGCATCGCCCGCGTCGCCAGATCCTAGAGGTCACCGCCTGGGCACCGGAGGTTTACCTGCTGCACCTGGGCCGGTTGACCCAACCAATGGCTGGCCCCAGCGGCAAAATCCGCGGCATCACCGGTTACCACCAGGCGGCAACGGCAGAGATCAGGCCTGGCGGCCACTGGCTGCTCGCTAGGCGGCAACAGCGATTCGAGCACCGCCATCGCCGCCAGGGCCGGGTCCACCAGCTGCACCCCGGCGGGCAGCAGGCTGCGCAGCAGTGGCTCCAGCAAGGGGTAATGGGTGCAACCCAACACGATCACCTCCACCCGGGCCTCCAGCAAAGGGGCGAGATAAGCGGCCGCCGCCGCCCGCAGCTGCGGACTATCGAGTTCATTGCGCTCCACCGCCGGCACAAACAACGGACAGCCCACCTCCAGCACCTGCACCCCCGCCCGGGCCGCCCGCAGGGCCTTGCCATAGGCACCACTGGCCGCCGTGGCCGGGGTGGCCAGCACGCCCACCCGCTGGGCCTGCAGCTGCTGGGCGAGGGAATCGATCAAACCCACCACCGGCACGCCGGCTTCCGCCTGGGCCACATCAAGGGCCAGGGCATTGGAGGTGTTGCAGGCCATCACCAGGGCCTGGGCCCCCTGGGCCCGCAGCCAGCCCACCACCTCGGCGGCAATCGCCCGGATTTCCTCCGGCCGGCGGCCGCCATAGGGCACCCGGGCGGTGTCGCCCACATACAAACAAGGTTGCCCCGGGCGGCGCTGCAATAGCTGGCGCAGCACGGTTAGGCCGCCAAGGCCACTGTCAAATAAACCAAGCAGGGCATCGGCCGGCAATTTGCCGAGTTGAGCCGCCCGCAACTGCTGCCCCGGGGGGAGCGCTGAATCGCTGCAGGAGAGCAAACTCATCCGCCCAGCCTCAGATAATCGAGGATCCCGGCGCTAATCGCCAGGGCCAGTTGGCGCCGGTGGGCGGGATCCATCAAATCGGGGGCATCGTCGGCGCCGGTAAGGAAACCCACCTCCACCAAGCTTGAGGGCATACGGGTGGCCCGAATCACATAGAAACGACCCTCCCGCACCCCCCGGTCCTCGCGGCGCACGGTGCCCATGATCGAGCTATGGATCGAAGCGGCCAGGTTCCTGCCCTGCTGACTCTGGAAATAGAAGGTTTCCAATCCATTCACATCCGGCCGGCTCATGCTCAGGGCATTGGCATGGATGCTCACAAACACATCGGCGCCACTGCTATTGGCCAACTGGGCCCGGGGCGGCAGGTCCACATCAATGTCGCCAGTGCGGGTGAGCAGCACATCCACGCCGCGACCGCGCAACAGTTCGGCCACCTGCTGGGAAATCTCCAACACCACATCTTTTTCCTGGGTGCTGCCGATGCCAATCGCCCCGGGGTCTGGCCCCCCATGGCCAGGGTCAATCACCACCCGGAAGCGACCGCGGGCAACGCTGGGCATGTCCGCCGGCCGTAGGGGTCGCAGGGGCTGGCGGGGGGCTGCGGCACCGGAGGGGGCCCCAGAGCCCTCGCTGGGGGCGGCAACAATCGGATCAGGGCGGTCCACACTGCCTTCCCCCAGGGCTAGGTAGCGGCCCAGCTGGGGGGGCAACTGCAGTTTCCAGCTGTCCTTATCCACCCCCACCAGCTTGAGCTGGGCAGGATCCAACTGAACGCCCGGCTGAAACTCCAGCACCAGGCGGGTGATTCCAGGTTCCGGCGTGCCCACCCGCACCTGGCGCAGGGGCCCCCCCGCCTGCAGCGTTCGGGGCCGGGAGGGGGTGCCCGGCAAATCAATCCAGAGCCGAGGTCCCTGGGCGCCGTCGCCGGGGTCAAAGGAGGCACTGAGACTGGCGTAGGGGGTGGTGCGCAGTTCCAGCAGGCCATCGGCCGTGATCCGCCAGGCCGCCAGGGCACTGAAGGCCCGGGCCGGCAGGGCCCAAACACTGGCGGCAAAGCAGCCAATCCCCAGAAAGGCAGCCAGCAATCGCTGGCGCCAACGCCCCTCAGCCATCACAACGGTCAGAAAAGGGCTGGATGGCGGTGGCGCAGGCTGGGCATCTGGGCCCGCACCCGTTTGAGATGGCCAGGGTCCACCGGGGCGACGGCGGCCCCAGGGCCCACCCCGGCATCGGCCAGAACCGTGCCCCACGGATCAATAACAAGGGCATGGCCATGGCTCTGACGGCGCCCATAGTGCAGGCCGGTTTGGGCCGGCGCCAGTACATAGGCGGTGTTTTCAATCGCCCGGGCCTGGAGCAACACCTGCCAGTGGTCCTTGCCGGTGTAGGCGGTGAAGGCAGCGGGCACCACCATCAGCTCCGCCCCAGCCCCGGCCAGGTGGCGGTAGAGCTCCGGAAAGCGCACGTCGTAACAGATTGATAGGCCGATGCGGCAAAGCCCCGGCACATCCACCACCGGCGGCAACTGATCACCGGTTTTCACCGTGGCGGATTCGGTGTAGGTGTTGCCGTCGGGCAAATCCACATCGAAGAGATGGATCTTGTCGTAACGGGCCAGCACCTGGCCGTCGGTACTCACCAGCTCGGCCCGGTTATAGGTGGCGCCTTCGCCGGCGGGTACGGGGAAACCACCGCCCAGCAGGGTCACCTGATAGCGGCGGGCCATGGTCACCAGGAAACGGCTGCAGCGCTCCGCCAGGCCAGCAGCCAGTTCCAGCTTGCGGGCCTCCTCGCCCATGAAGGCAAAATTCTCCGGCAAGCCCACCAGGTCGGCGCCCCGACGGGCGGCCAGCTCAATCAGCTCCTCCGCCTGGGCGAAGTTGGCGTCCGGGTCCGACGTGCTGGTGAGTTGCAGGGCTGCCGCAAGAAAGCTGGTCACCACCGCTCCAATCCGTTGGGCGGACTGTACCCAGACGGGTCCTCAGGAGGCACGTAAAACGCCGGGTTCCGTTTGCAGCGGCACCAGCGCCAAGCTGTCTACGGCGGCGCAGCAGGCGAAATCAGCGTCGTGGTTGCCGAGCCGCTGCAGCCGTTGACCATGGCTGGCCAAGCGCAGGGCCTGTTCGGGGGCGTGCTGCCAGTGCTGCCAGAGGGCATGGGCCGCAGCGGCTTCGTCGTTACCAGCCAAATCCTCCAGCGAGCCGCCCCCCTGCTCCAGCAGGGCCGCCACGATCGCCCCGGCGGCGAGGCTGTCTTCCAGGGAATAGTCCCCCTCCCAGCCGCTACCCAGCACCCAAACCGTGGCGGGCTGGGCCTGGAGTAACCGCTGCGCCACGGCAGCCCGATTCACCAGGGCGGCGGCCAGCAGCAGGGGGGCCGAACGCAGCCGATCAAGGGAACGGGTGCCGTTGGTGGTGCTCATAAAAATCCGCTTGCCCCCCACCAGCTCTGGGGTAACCGCCAGGGGTGAATTCCCCAGCTCAAAGCCCTCAAGCCGGGCACCGCCCCGTTCGCCGGCCCGCAGGCGGCGATCCGCCGGCCAGGCCCGGGCCGCCGCATCCAGCTCCTCGAGATCGGCGAAGGCCTGGATCGCCTCGGCGCCGTTCTGCAAAGACCAGGCCATCGTTGTGGTGGCCCGCAACACGTCAATTGCCACGGCCGCATCGGCCATGCCGCTGTTGGGCGCCCGCTCGGGGGTGTGGAAAAAGAAGAGACGCATCCGGCAGGCGACCTAAGAGGTGCGCCACAGTAGGGGCCACTGTTCTAGGCAATCCATGGCGCAGCGTGACCTGCGCGACTTTCTTGCTCTGCTGGAAAAGCGGGGCCAGTTGCGCCGCATCAGCGCCCCGGTGGATCCCGATCTGGAACTGGCGGCGATCGCCGACCGGGTGCTGGCCCTGGGGGGGCCGGCGCTGCTGTTTGAAAACGTGATCGGCAGCTCAATGCCGGTGCTGGTGAACCTGCTGGGCACCGTCGAACGGGTGGTTTGGAGCATGGGCCTGGAGCGGGTGGAGCAGCTGGAGGAGCTGGGGGCCCGCCTCGCCCTCCTGCAGCAGCCCCGCCCCCCCAAGGGCTTGCAGGAAACAGCCGCCTTTGGCCGCATCCTTTGGGACCTGATCAAGGCCCGCCCCGACCGCGATCTCACCCCCCCCTGCCAGCAAATAGTGCTGGAGGGGGAGGCCGTAAACCTCGATGCCCTGCCGCTGATCCGCCCCTGGCCCGGCGATGCCGGTCGAGTGATCACCCTCGGCCTGGTGATCACCAAGGATCCGGAAACCAAGGTGCCAAATGTGGGGGTGTACCGGCTGCAACAGCAGGACGCCCGCTCGATGACCGTGCACTGGCTGAGCGTGCGGGGCGGCGCCCGCCACCTGCGTAAGGCGGCGGAACGGGGCGAAGACCTGGAAATTGCCATTGCCCTTGGCGTGCATCCGCTGCTGGTGATGGCCGCCGCCACGCCGATCCCGGTGCAACTTTCTGAATGGTTATTTGCCGGTCTCTATGCCGGCGAAGGCGTGCATCTGGCCAAATGCAAAACCGTTGACCTGGAGGTGCCCTCCCACAGCGAGATCGTGCTGGAGGGGCGGATCAAACCGGGGGAAACCCTGCCCGACGGCCCCTTTGGCGACCACATGGGTTTCTACGGCGGTGCGGAGCAATCACCCCTGGTGCGCTTCCACTGCATCAGCCAGCGGCGCCAAGCGCTAATGCTCACCACCTTCAGTGGCCGGCCCCCCAAGGAGGAGGCGATGCTGGCGATTGCCCTCAATCGCATTTACACGCCGATCCTGCGCCAACAGGTGCCGGAAATCGTTGATTTCTTCCTGCCGATGGAAGCGCTCAGCTACAAGCTGGCGGTGATCTCGATCGATAAGGCCTATCCGGGCCAGGCAAAACGGGCCGCCATGGCCTTCTGGAGTGCCCTGCCCCAGTTCACCTACACAAAGTTTGTAGTGGTGGTGGATCGGGCGATCAACGTGCGCGATCCCCGCCAGGTGGTTTGGGCGATTGCCGCCCAGGTGGATCCCCAACGAGACATGTTTGTGCTGGAAGACACCCCCTTTGATTCGCTCGACTTCGCCAGCGAGCGCTTGGGCCTCGGCGGCCGCCTTGCCATTGATGCCACCACCAAGATCGGCCCTGAAAAACGCCACGACTGGGGCGAAGCCCTGGGCCGTGATGCCGAGCTGGAGCAGCGGGTAAGTGGCCGCTGGCAGGAGCTGGGGCTTTCAGACCTGGGGGCCGCCAGCGGTGAGGGGCCCAACCCCGACCCCAGCCTGTTTGGCCTCCAGCTCGAACACGTGCTGGAACGCCTGCGGTGCTAACCCGCACTGGCACCATCGCCCTGCGGGCCCTGGTGGAACTGGCCCGCAGCCCCGGCCAGAGCCTGGCCGGACCGGCCCTGGCCGCCCGCCAAGGCCTGCCGGCGCCGCTGCTGGAGCAACTGCTATTGCAGCTGCGCCGGGCGGGTCTGCTGGCGGCCCGCCGCGGGCGCAGCGGCGGCTATCGGCTGGCCCGTGCCCCGGAACAGCTAGCCGTGGCAGAGGTGCTCGACGCCGTGGCTGGTCGCCGCCAACTACAGCTGCGGGAACCGAGGGACGACTCCGCTGGCGACAGCAGTGCCGCCCCACACACTGCCGCCGCCGGCGATCGCCTCGAACGGCAACTACAGCAGCGGCTGAATCAGGCCGTGGAAAGGGAGCTGGCCCAGCTCACCATTGCCGAACTTCTCTACGACCAGCTCAGCTGGGAGGCCAGCCTCGAGCCGGAAGGCGGCTTGATGCTGGGCTAAGGCCAGCCAGCGACCCCAGCCCCCCTGCCGGTCCATAGGATCCAGCTCCCGGCCCCGTTGCAGCCATGGCAAGCACCACCCTCACCAGCGGCACTCGCCTGCGGGGCACGGTGCGGGTGCCGGGCGATAAATCGATCTCGCACCGGGCCCTGTTATTCGGGGCGATCGCCGAAGGCGAAACCCAGATCGAAGGCCTGCTGCCCGCCGAAGACCCGCTCAGCACCGCCGCCTGCCTGCGGGCCATGGGGGTGGAGGTGTCTGCGATTGAAGCGGGCCAGCCGGTGCTGGTGCGGGGGGTGGGCCTCGATGGCCTGCAGGAACCAGCCCAAGTGCTCGATTGCGGCAACTCCGGCACCACGATGCGGCTGATGCTGGGCCTGCTGGCCGGTCGCAGCGGCCGCCACTTCGTGCTGGATGGCGATAGCTCCCTGCGGCGGCGGCCCATGGCCCGGGTGGCAAAACCCCTGGGCCAGATGGGGGCCAGCATCCACGGCCGTCAAGACGGCAACCTGGCGCCCCTGGCCATCCAGGGCCGCCAACTCCAGGGGGCCGTGATCCGCACCCCGGTGGCCTCAGCCCAGGTGAAAAGTGCCCTGCTGCTGGCGGGCCTCAGCGCTGAAGGCCCCACCACGGTGATCGAACCGGCCCTCTCCCGCGACCACAGCGAGCGGATGCTGCGGGCCTTTGGCGCTGATCTGGTCAGTGAGCCCCAGGCCAGTGGGGGACCGAGGGTACTGATTACCCCTGGGGCCAGGCTCCAGGGCCAGCGGGTGGTGGTGCCCGGCGACATCAGTTCCGCCGCCTTTTGGCTGGTGGCCGGCCTGCTGGTGCCTGGCGCTGAGTTGCTGCTTGAAAATGTGGGCCTAAACCCCAGCCGCACCGGCATCCTTGAGGTGCTGGAGGCCATGGGTGCCCCCCTGGAAATCCTCAACGAACGCTTGGTGGCGGGGGAACCGGTGGGGGACCTGCGGGTGAGCCCAGCGCCGCTCAAGGCCTTCAGCATTGGCGGTGAGCTGATCCCGCGGCTGGTGGATGAGATCCCGATCCTGGCGGTGGCGGCCCTGGCCGCCGAGGGCACCAGCGTCATCCGTGATGCCGAGGAACTGCGGGTGAAGGAAACCGACCGGCTGGCGGTGATGGCCCGGCAATTGCGGGCGATGGGGGCGGAGCTGGAGGAAACCAGCGACGGCCTGGTGATCCCCGGCGGCCAGCAGCTGCATGGGGCCAGCGTTGATAGCGAAACCGACCACCGGGTGGCGATGAGCCTGGCGGTGGCGGCCCTGGTGGCCAGAGGCAGCACCAACATTGCCCGGGCGGAGGCTGCCGCCGTGTCTTATCCAAATTTCTGGGATGACTTGTCCAGACTCCAGGCCGGCTGAACTACAGCCGCGCCTCACTGCCGATGGCAGTTTCAGCCTCTGGAGTGAAGCGTTTCAGGAGGGTTTCCACTGCGACCGCGGCGCCCTGGGCGAAGCCCAGCACACCTTCCTGGCACCGGCGGGGCTGGAGTTAATAGCCCGAAACAGGTCCGTGCGGGTGTTGGAGGTGTGTGTGGGCACAGGCACCAACACTGCGGCCCTGCTGGAACAGCTCTCTGACCTGGGCAGGGGCATGCAGTGGTGGGGGCTGGAGCTAGATCGACGCCCCTTGGCCATGGCCCTGGCGGAGGTCAGCTTCCGGAGCCAATGGCGACCCAGCAGTGTGGCTGTGCTGGAGCAATTGGAGCAGCAGGGCCACTGGCAAAGCAATCAAAGCCAAGGGCGGCTCCTCTGGGGGGATGCCAGAGAGCAATTGCGGCACTTGCTACCAGCCCTGCGGGGCTCCCTTGATCTAGTGCTCCATGACGCCTTTTCCCCGAGGGTATGTCCCCAGCTTTGGACCCTGGAATTCCTTGGTCAATTGGGTTCCCTATTGGGCCCCAGGGGGCGCCTGGTGAGCTACTGCTCAGCGGCAGCGGTACGCCAGGCATTGCGACTCCAGGGCCTGGAGCTAGCCAGCATCAGGCCCTGGCCTGATGCCCCCGCCCACCAATGGAGCAACGGCAGCGTGGCCAGTCCAGCAGCCCTGGGCAATAACCAGCAATTCGCTGCGCTTTCAACGATGGAGGAGGAACACCTCAAAACCAGGGCGGCGGAACCATATCGGGACTCCAGTGGCAGGGCAGATGCTGAAACGATCAGGGCTGAGCGGCGCAAGGCCCAGGCAAACAGCACTGCCAGCAGCACCAATGGCTGGAGAAAACGTTGGCAAGAAGTCGGTAACTTTCGCAACCCCCGGTAGATTCCGGCCCAGTTGCTGAGCACCGATGCTCGCCGTTGCCGTGCTGGCCGCCGGAAAAGGCACCCGCATGAAGAGCAGCCTGCCGAAGGTGCTCCAACCCCTGGCGGGGACCACCTTGGTGGAACGGGTACTGGCCAGCACCAGGTCTCTGCAGCCCAGCCGGGTGCTGTTGATCGTGGGGCACCAGGCGGAACGGCTGGAGGCGGAGCTGAAGCAGCACCCCAGCACGCCGGAGTTTGTGCTGCAACAACCGCAAAACGGCACGGGCCATGCGGTGCAGCAATTGCTGGCTCCCCTTGGAGATTTCGAAGGCGATCTGCTGGTGCTGAATGGCGATGTGCCACTGCTACGGGCCGAAACCCTGGAACAGCTGCTGGCCCAACACCGCAGCAGTGGCGCCGCCGTGACCCTGCTCAGCGCCCACCTGCAGGACCCCAGTGGCTATGGCCGCGTTTTTGTGGATGGGGCTGGCCAGGTGCAGGCGATTGTTGAACACCGCGACTGCAGCGAGGAGCAACGCCAAAACAACTTGATCAACGCCGGCATTTACTGCTTCCACTGGCCGCGGCTGCGCCAGGTGTTGCCGCTGCTCAGCAGCGACAACGACCAGGGGGAGCTATATCTCACCGACAGCATTGCCCTCTTGAAAAACGCCGGCCACCTGGTGGTAGAAGACCTCTCGGAGATCACCGGCATCAATGACCGGCGTCAACTGGCCGAATGTGAGGCGATGCTGCAGGAACGACTACGCCAGCATTGGATGAAGGAGGGAGTTACTTTCGTAGATCCCGCCAGCTGCAGCCTTTCAGAGGATTGCAGCTTTGGTAGGGATGTGCAGGTGGAACCCCAAACTCACTTCCGCGGCCATTGCCAAATCGGCGACAATTGCCGCATCGGCCCCGGCAGCCTGATCGAAAACAGCGTGCTGGGCGACGACGTTCATGTGCTGTTTTCAATGCTGAATGGCGCCACGCTGGCCAAGGGGTGCCGCATCGGCCCCTATGCCCACCTGCGCCCGGAGGCGGAACTCGCTGAGGGCGTAAGGATCGGCAACTTCGTGGAGGTGAAGAAGAGCCAGATCGGCGCCGGCAGCAAGGTGAATCACCTCAGCTACATCGGCGATGCCCAGCTGGGGCCCGATGTAAATGTGGGGGCTGGCACGATCACCGCCAACTACGACGGCGTTAACAAACACCGCACCGTAATTGGCGCCGGCAGCAAAACCGGCGCCAATAGTGTGCTGGTGGCCCCTGTAGTACTGGGGGCAGGGGTCACCGTGGGGGCAGGCTCCACTATCACCAGAGACGTGCCAGACGGAGCCCTCGCCCTGGGCCGCGCCCGCCAGGTAAACAAGGATAATTGGCAAACAATAAATCCATAATTATAAGTTTTGCAATTATGAGTTTTATAATTGCAAGTTTTCAAATTGCAAGTTTTATAATTGCAATTTGAAAACTCATGAACAGAGGCTGTCACACAAATAGAATGCTTTCAAGCTCTAAACATGCAAAGACTAGACAGCTTTAGCCAAGCCTTAATTCTCTATGCATACTATTTGCCGCCAAAGCATTCTTGACCCCTGCATGCAATTAGCCTTCAATGCCTATATACTAAGGCTTCATGGACAAGTGGTGCACATATCAACATGATGCCGATATCCCATACCTGTTATCTTTGCGTCAAATGCTCATGCAGAATTACATATTTAGCGAAACAGGCATTTTTACTCAAAATCCAAGCCAATTAATATGCTAAACTAAAAAAGCACATTAAAGCTAAAAATAAGCGACAACATGTCTTCAGGAATCCCAAGCCAATTTAGCCTGTATTCGCTTACTCCTAACGCAGCCAATTCACCGGCACAACTACGTACTGGAGCCTTAAATGTCTATCGTCTTTATAATCAAAAAAGCAATACCCATTACTACTCATCTCTACTTGCTACTGCTGAGGCAATTCAGACTCAATTAGCCGATTTCAAGCTGGAAGGCATAGCATTTGGAGCGGCAACTGGCGCTGATGCAAGCTCAGTTTACAGTTTCTTCGACACAACATCAAATTCTACTTTCTATACAGCAGATGTCGCGGAAAGAGATAATATTCTCAAAAATATGCCCAGCTTCATCTATCAAGGGGCAGATTTCAAGGCATACAAGAAAAGCAGTAGCTCCGCAGGCATAGACGTTCACCGCTTTTTAAACCCCCATACTGGCGAACATCTGTATATCAGTGATCCCAAAGAATATGAACAAATCTTAGCCAATCAGCCCTACTTTCTCTACGAAGGAGTTGCATTTAAAACCAATGCTGCCAGCAACACTCCAAGCAATACCTTGGCAAGCACAGCCTACCCAACACTAATTTCTAATTCCCTCCTTTTCTACAATGCCGAACGATCAGGCCAATTGGTCAATAACTCAGGATATTTTGGTAATACATTGTACCCAAACAATGTCAGCTGGCGTGGCAATTCAGCCCTAACAGATGGCTCGCTTGCTAATGGCATTTATTTTGGGGGTGACTACACTACATCCAGCCCTCAGGCAGGCCTAACAACCGACCTTGTTGGCGGCTATCACGATGCCGGAGATCACGTTAAATTTGGCCTGCCCTTTGCGGAGAGTTTAACAACCCTAGCCTGGGGAGGCATTGAATTTGCCGCTGGCTATAGTGCCAGCTCACAAACAACAGCTCTTTATCAAGCAGTTAAATGGGGAACAGATTACCTACTTAAATGCGAAAAGCTGGGCACGGATCTAAGTGGTTACTTTGTAGCTCAAGTAGGTGATGGCAACCTCGATCATAGCTACTGGGGCCCATCTGAAACACAAACATTCCAACGGCCTGCCTATGCGGTAACGAAGGATAAGCCTGGTTCAGATGTGGCAGGGAGTTCGGCTGCAGCTTTAGCAGCTGCTTCAATACTATTCAAAAGCACCGATAGCAGCTATTCCAGCACTCTACTTGCCAGCGCTAAACGACTTTATCAATTTGCTAAAACATATCAAGGTAAATATTCAGATGTTATTCCTGATGCCCAGGAATTTTACCCTTCCTATAGCTACCAAGACGAGCTAGCCCTTTCAGCAGCATGGCTCTACAAGGCCACCGGAGAATCGAGTTATCTAAATGATGCCAAAACATTTTACTCTGGCATCCAATACAGCCTGGGCTGGGGAAGCACAATGAACTGGGATACATCGATATATTCTGCCGCTTTGCTACTTTCCCAAGCAGGCCTTGGCTCCGAGCCCCTTGGTGGTAACAGCCCTACACTTGATGAAAATATAAAAGGCTGGCTAGATAGCTGGGTTAATGGAGTAAATGGAATAAATATCACCACCGGTGGCTTACGAGTCATTGGTGGCGGCCAATGGGGCAACCTTCGCTATTCAGCCAACACTGCAATGCTCGCAGGTATGTACTCAAACTGGACAGCAACTACCGATCCAACTAGATCAGCCAATTACGAAAGCCTTGCGCAATCCCAGATTGATTATATCACCGGACTTAATCCAGATGGCTTCAGTTACGTAACGGGTTACGGAAATAATTTCCCCCTAGCACCACACCATGAAGATGCCTCTGGCTACACCGATTGGACTGGATTTAATACTGCCGCTGGGAATGGTAGTCAGACCTCTCCACCAAACACTCATGCCTACGATTTTCTTGGCGCCCTGGTGGGTGGACCCGCAACTAATAGTGATTCCTCATACATAGATAATATTGGAAATTCCAATACAAACGAAGTGGCACTTGACTACAATGCAGGCTTCACTGGTGCCCTGGCCTGGGCAGCCAAATAGAGATTAGAGATTAGAGATTAGAGATTAGAGATTAGAGATTAGATATTAGAGATTAGAGATTATCCCAAACTAAGCCAACCCGTTGCCCTAAACTCTGCCATTTTTAGGGCAATTAAACTCAGCCCCAATACCCCGATCAAGGCTCCCCGATCAAAACTCCTCGAACACCCCCCCAAACAACAGTGCTCGAATAAGACTGCTCGAATAAGACTCCTCGAATAAGACTGCTCGAATAAGACTGCTCGAATAAAACCGCTCCACCCAAACTCTCTTGAATCTGACCCTAGTCATCTGACCCTGGTCATTTTCGTTAGAGTCCGAGTAGCTCTCCATGCGGCCGCCTCAAGCGAACTGCGCCCAATTCAGCTGAGCAACGGAATCAGCCGCTCCAGGGCCACGCCACGGCTGGCCTTAAGTAACAGGTGATCGCCCGGTTGCAGCCATTCAAATAATGGCTGCGCCGCATCCTCTGGTAGCGCAACTTGCAGCAGCAGAGGAACTGCCTGGGCCGCCGATAACAAGGCATCTAAATCCGGCCCCTCCCCCACCACCACCAGTCCATCAAGGCCGAGGGCCGCAGCCCTGGCCCCCACCTGGCGGTGCAGAGCTTCGCTTTGCTCACCAAGTTCCAACATCGAACCGAGCACCGCAAAGCGGCGTCCCCCCTGGCTGTGCAGTAACTCCAGGGCGGCCAACACCGCCTCGGGGGAGGCGTTATAGGTTTCATCCAGCAGGGTCACCCCGGCCAGGGGGCCCTCCGCCAAAACAAGGCGCCTGGCCCGGCCCCCGGGCAAGGCCACCTGCAAGGAAATAAGTGCCGAACGCGGCACCCCCAGCTCCTCAGCCACCGCTAGGGCCAGCAACAAATTGCTGGCGTTGTGGCGACCCTCCAGGGGCAAGCTGATTTTGCTGCCATCGCTAAACAACAATTCACTACCCGCAATTGCCGAGCCGTTCTGCAATTCAGCCACCAAGTCTGCAACTGGTAAATCAGCACCGCACAAATCACTGTCCGCAAGCGCCACCCGCAGCACGCGCCCCCGCCAAACCCTGGCCAGGGCCGCCTCCAGCAAGGGATCACCGGCAGGAATCACCACCAACCCCTCCGGCTTAAGGGCCGCACACACCTCGCATTTAGCCGTAGCAATCGCCTCGCGGCTCCCCAGGCGACCAATGTGGGCCGTACCCACATTCGTGATCACCGCCACACTCGGTTCGGCACAGCGGCTGAGCCGTTCAATTTCCCCGAGGCCGCGCATGCCCATCTCCAACACCACCGCCGCCAGCGGCTCCTGGGCCCGCAGCAGGGTGCGCGGCACACCGATGTCGTTATTTTCATTGCCGCTGCTGGCTTCAACGGCCCCCAGCGGTTGCAAACAGGCCTTGATCAACTCGCGGGTGCTGGTTTTTCCGGCGGAGCCAGTCACCGCCACCACTGGGGCCTTTAGTTGCCGTCGCCAGAGCAACGCCACCTGTTGGTAGGCATCGAGGGTGTCTTCAACTAGGAGATACGCCAGTTGTTCGGGAATGTGGCCGTGCCAATCCCTAGCCACCAGGGCGCCGGCGGCCCCCACGGCCACCGCTGCCCCCAGGTAGTCGTGGCCATCAAAGCGCTCCCCCCGCAGCGGTACAAACAAATCACCGGCCTGCAGGGCGCGACTATCGGTGCAAACCTGCTCAAAGCTCCACTCCAGGGTGCCGATATCTAGGGGGGTGCTGCGCCGTTGGACCGGCTGGTCAAACAGTTCGGCCAGGTCCTGGAGGCAGAGGGAAGGGCTCATGGCAGGGGGGTTGACCAGAGAATCATGCCGCCCCCCAGCAGGGCCGAACGCCCCAACAGTTGCCCCTGGGCCGACCGCAATTCGAGCCGGTCGTAGCCCAGCGCCTGGCTCTGCTGCTGCCATTGATTGGCCTGCCCCTGCTGCTGGCTGCTGGGCAACGCCAAAAACGCCGCCGTGGGGGTGAGCTGCAGCAAGCCTTGGTGCGTCAGCGGATGGAGCGAGGCCACCAGGGCGGGACCCTCCTTGGCCTGCAACAGGGCCACCAGCGGATCCAACTGGGGAACGGCTTCACCCAAAGATTCGGGTTCTATGGCCGCTGACTCAACAGCTAAAGACTCCGCCGCCAGTGGTTGAGCAGCCTGTTGGTCCGCAGCAGGTGATTTAGCAACCAGTGGAGTTGGTTTCGGCAACCCAGCGGTTTCTGCTGCGCTCAGCAAAGCATCACTGCTCCCAGCAGTAGATATCACCGCCGCAGGGGCGCTGCGGCCCTGGCCCTGAAAAGGCAAGCGCAGCAAAACCACCAGGCTGAGCAGCAACAGCAGGGCCATAAACGGCCAAAACAGCGGAGTCCAGCCCCCGGGCCAAAAGCCCGGCACCGAGAGATCCCCCTCGCGGTTGCGGCGCCAAAGCTCCCTCAGCCGTAGGACCACTGAGGAGCCCACCGCCGGCAGGTCACGGCCCAGGTCGCTGCGTAGCTGCTCCCAGGGGCTGCGGTAGGGCACCGGCAACTCCGATTTAGGCATCAGCCACCGTTGCGGCGCAGCAGCGTTAACGGATTAAAGCGACGCAGGGGCGCCGGCTGGGGCACCGGGCTGGGATCACGGGCATCGGCGGCGGCATGGGCGGCCCGTTGCTCCGGCGGTTCGGGAATCGAGAAGCGGGCCACGGTTTCGGCATCGGGGCCCGGCTCCTTGCTGCCGCGCACCTCCCGATACATGGCGTCGTATTCAAGGGCGGAGCGATTCCAACTGAAATCCAGCTGCATCACCCGCCGCATCAAGGTTTGCCAGCTATCGCGATGGCGATAGGCCTCCCAGGCGCGCACCAGGGCGGTGTAGAGGTCGATGGCCTCATAGCGATCAAAACAGAAGCCATTGCCGGTCTGCCTTGCGGGGTCATAGGGGGGCACCGTATCCACCAGGCCCCCCACCCGCCGCACCACCGGAATCGTGCCGTAGCGCATCGCCAGCAGCTGACTGATCCCACAGGGCTCAAAGCGGGAGGGCATCAGGAAGGCATCACTACCGGCATACACCAAGCGCGACAGGTCGTCGTCGTAGGTGAGGAAGGCGGCAAAACGGCCGGGATGGCTACTGGCCATCTGCCAAAGGCCACTTTCATAGCCACGGTCACCAGTACCCAACACCACAATTTGGGTGTCGGTATAGGCCAGCAAACGCTCGGCCACCTGCAGCAGCAGATCAACGCCCTTTTGATCCACCAGGCGACTCACCATGCCGATCAGAAAGGTGTTGGGGTTCTGGGGTAACCCCATGCGCTGTTGGAGGGCCTGTTTGTTCTTGGCCTTGCCGGCCAGATCGCTGGGGGAGAAAACGGCGGGAATGCGCTGGTCCTTGGCCGGATCCCAGTCCTGCTGATCGATGCCGTTGAGAATGCCGCGCAATTTGGCGCTGATGTAATTGAGCAGGCCATCGAGCTGCTCGCCATATTCAGCGGTGCGGATCTCCTTGGCGTAGGTGGGAGACACGGCATTCACCCGGTCGGCATAGAGAAGCGCCGCCGCCATCGTGTTATCCCCAGCCATATACCAGGGGCACCAGGTCATTCGCTCCAGCTTCCAGCGCCAGGGCCCCTGGTACTTGAGGTTATGGATAGTGAACACCGTGCTGATCTCTGGGTCTTGGTGCATCCACACCGGGATCATGCCCGTGTGCCAGTCATGGCAATGCAGCACCTCCGGCTTCCAAACATTCCAGGCAAACTCGGCGGTGGCACTGGCAAAGAAGGTGAAACGCCAGTCTTCGTCTTCACCGCCATAGATGCGTTCAGCATCAAAAACCGGATGACCGATCAAATAAATCGTGAGGCCATTGCTGGGATGTTTGGTTTCAAACACGGCAAAATCCGTGCCCATCGTCTGGGCCCGCCAGATCGGCTCAGGATTGATCTGCAACTTGGACCAGAGCTTGCCGTAGCCCGGCATCACGATGCGCACGTCATGGCCCAGGGCCGCCAGGGCCGGCGGCAGGGAACCCACCACATCCCCCATGCCACCCACCTTCACCAGGGGCGCGCATTCGGCAGCCGCGAACAGAACGCGCATGGGCAGGAACCCGAGAGTTGTGGGGACTCTACGGAGACGCCTCAGGGAATCACTGTGACCGTGGTGCCAGGTTGCACTTGATCAAACAAAGCCTGGATGTGTTCCTCAAAAAGCCGCACGCAGCCATGGGAAACCGCATGGCCCACGGTCCAGCGATGGGGGGTGCCGTGGAAGCCTGCGATGGTGCAGCCCTGGATATCCAGCTCCTTTTCCCCGTCAAAGCCCTTCTTGGCGCTGCAATCCCTGTGGAAGCCGATCCAGCGACTGCCCAAGGGGTTCTGGGGGGAGCCGCCCGCCACCAGGTCACCGCTGTGGGGATTACTCCAGGGGGGGTCACTGCGTTTTTCGAGGATCCGAAACTTTCCCAGCGGTGTTTCCCAGCCGGCCATGCCCACCGCCACCGGATAACGGGCCAGCAACTGGCCCTGGTCGAGCAGCAACAACTGGCGGCGGCCCCGCACCAACACCAACTGACGGCCCGGCTGCTGCTGCAATGCCACTGGCAATTCCCGCAGCTGCAGCGCCAGCGGTCGCAGCGGATGGTCTGGGTCATCCAGGGGACCGGCCCGCAGCGGTAAAGCCCAGCCGCTGCAGAGCAGCAAAGGCAGCAACAGCAGGGGCAGGCGGTTTGTGGTCACGGCAGTGGTGGGCTCAAGGCATTGCTGATATCAAGGCAGCCAGGGCACGTCACTGAAATCAGGGTCACGTTTTTCCAGGAAGGCCCTCTGGCCCTCCTTACCCTCTTCGGTGCGATAAAACAGGTGGGTGGCCTGGCCGGCCAGTTCCTGCAGTCCTGCCATCCCATCGGTTTCAGCATTGAAGGCCGCCTTCAAACAACGTATTGCCGTAGGGCTGTGGTGGAGGATTTCCCGGGCCCAGCGCACCCCCTCGTTTTCCAGCTGGAACAGGGGCACCACCTCATTCACCAGGCCCATGGCCAGGGCCTCATGGGCGCTGTAGCGGCGACAAAGGAACCAAATCTCCCGGGCCTTGCGCTGGCCCACCAGGCGGGCCAGGTGGCTGCAACCAAAACCGGCATCAAAGCTGCCCACCCGCGGGCCGGTTTGGCCGAACTGGGCATTTTCGGCCGCCAGGCTCAAATCACAGAGCAGGTGCAACACCTGGCCGCCGCCGATGGCATAGCCAGCCACCAGGGCGATCACCACCTTGGGCAGGCTGCGGATCAAGCGCTGCAGGTCGAGCACATTGAGCCGGGGCATGCCCCCCTCGTCGAGGTAGCCGCCATCGCCACGCACTGACTGATCACCGCCGGCGCAGAAGGCGTAGGCACCATCGGCGGCAGGCCCCACCCCGGTGAACAGCACCACCCCGATGGCCGGGTTATCGCGCACCCTGGAGAAGGCGTCGTAGAGCTCCGTAACCGTGCGGGGCCGAAAGGCATTGCGCTTCTCGGGACGGTTGATGGCGATCCGGGCGATGCCCTCCGGCGCCAGGTCGAGCAGCACATCCTGATAATTGCCGCTGGGGGTCCAGGTCAGCAAGCTTTTACCGGGCAGCACCTGGCGGGGGGCGGCACCGGCGGCGGCGGGCTCAGGCATCAAGACGCAGCGGTAGGCAGTAGCCCATCCTCACCCCGCAAGCGTTGGCGCAGGCCGGCGTCCGCCCCCCGATCGGTGGGAAAGCGCAACAGCAACATCGGTTCCTGGCGTTGCTCATCCGCCAGCAGCCAGGCCAGGGCAGCGGGCAGCTGCTCCAGCTGGCTGCAAGTGCGCCCCGGCACCCCATGGGCGGCCGCCAGGGCGAGGGGATCCAACGCCTGGGGCATGGCAAACAAACGCTCAAAGTCGAGGCCGTCGCGGGGCAGCGGCAGCTGTTCAAAAACGCCGCCGCCGTTGTTATCAATCAGCAGCACCAACAACTGCCCCTGCAGCTGCTGGCGCCAAAGCCAGCCGTTGCTGTCGTGCAACAGGGCCAGATCACCGGTCACCAGCACCAGGCGCCCCCACTCGGCCGCCAGGCCTGCCGCCAGCGACAGGGTGCCATCGATGCCTGAGGCGCCCCGAAAACTGACCACGGTGCGCTGGGCCTCCAACCGGGCGGCATAGCTCTCCCAATCCCGCACCGGACTGCTATTCGCCAGCAACACCGGCCACTCCGGCGGCAACAGGCGATTCAGCCAGCGGGCCAGGGCCGGTTCAGTGCAGGCTCCCTTCAGGGGTAGGGCCTGATCCAAATGGCACTGGAGTTTTTCTTCCGCCTCAAGCCAGTGCTGTTGGCAGGCAAGGGCCGCCGGCGCCGGCGCCCCAGGCGCGAGGCCGGCCACCCAGGCCGCCAGGCCCTGCCAAAGCTGCTCGGCACCGCTGGCCAGGGGGTCCTGGCGGCGGGGTTCCAGCTCCGTAATGATCAACTGGGGCCCCTGCTGGCCCTCCAGCCACTGCTGCAGCCGCCGGCTGGCGGGCAGCGGCCCGAGCCGCAGGATCTGGGGGGCCGTTAAGCCCAGGCCCGGATCAGCCAGCAACAGGTCGTAACCACTCACCACCGGCAGGGGCAGGCCGCGCAGGCCGGAGGCGGCATCGGCCAGCAGCGGCCAGCCCGTGCGCGCCACCAGCCGCCGCAGCGCCCCCACAAAGGCGGCCCCAGCCCCGCGGCGCCAGGGACCCACCACGATTACGCCGGGCTGGTCGAGGTCTAGGGGCCCAGGGCTGCCCAGGGGGGGCAACTCGAGCTCTTGGCCACTGCTGCTGGGCTGGGGCGGCGCTGGCGGGGCAGTGCTGGCCTCGGCATGCAGGGGTTCCTCAAAGGCGAGGTTGAGGTGCACCGGCCCAGCGGGCACCCCCAGGCATTGGCGCCAGGCCAGGGCGGCCAGGGCCTCCAGCCGCGGGCCATCGGCCTTGTGCAGGCCCCCCAGGGGCCCCTGGATCAGGGCCCGGCAAACGGGCTGGAGGAAGGCCTCCTGGTTCAGGGTTTGGTTGGCACCGCAGTCCTTAAGCCGCTCGGGTCGGTCGGCCGTGAGCAATAGCAACGGCAGGGCACTGCGGTCTGCCTCCACCGCCGCCGGTAAGAGTTCAGCCACGGCGGTGCCGGAGGTGGTTACCACCGCCACCGGCTGACCATCGGCCCGGGCCAAACCGAGGGCAAAGAAGCCCGCAGAACGCTCATCAATGCCGGTGAACAGGCGCAGCCCCTGGGCTTCGCGGCGGGCGGCGGCTAGGGCCAGGGGCCCGGAGCGACTGCCAGGGCAAAGCACCAGCCGCCGCAGGCCAAGGCCCATCAGCGCCCCCAGCAACTGATCGGCGGCCTGGAGGTTGTCTGTTGCCTGCAGGACCACGGCGCCGGCTGCTGTAGGAAGCAACGATTGTGCTGCCTGCCCGTTCCCCCATGGCCCCAAGTCCGTCTACCCCCCAAAAGGGGCTCTGGGGCCAGCTGCGCGGGCTTTTGCTGGTGGCGGCCCTGGCGCTGCTGCTGCGCTGGGCGGTGCTGGAACCCCGCTGGATCCCCTCCGGCTCGATGCTGCCCAGCCTGCAGCTGGAGGACCGCATCCTGGTGTGGAAGCTGGGCCAACGGCTGGGCCAGCAACCACAGCGGGGCGCCATCGTTGTTTTCCATGCGCCGCCACTGCTGCAGGCCCGCGGCTATGACCCCGAGGCGGCCCTGATCAAACGGGTGGTGGGCCTACCCGGCGATCAACTGGCAGTACACAACGGCGAACTGATCCGTAATGGCGCCCCGGCCGCGGAACCCTGGCTCACGGCAGCGATGGCCTACGAGCTGGAGCCCCTGCAGGTGCCAGAAAAAAACCTGCTGGTGCTGGGGGACAACCGCAACGCCAGCCTCGATTCCCACCTCTGGGGTCCGCTGCCGGAGCAGGAACTGATCGGCGTGGCAATTTGGCGCTACTGGCCCCTGCACCGATTTGGTCCTTTGCTGTAGGTTGTGTGCTGGATGACAACCGGTGACGGAATGTTCAATCCCGAATTTCTGACATCGGAATCCGACTCCGTCAGTAGCAACGGGCTTATTCGATACCTGCAAGAGCAAAGCCCAGACGTGCTGCAGCGGGTGGCCCGCTCGGCTGGTCCGGAGATCCAGGAGATCATCCGCCACAACGTCCAGGGGCTGCTGGGGATGCTCCCCGGCGAGCAGTTCGAGGTGAAGGTGCAAACCAGCCGCGACAACCTGGCGGGCCTGCTGGCCTCGGCGATGATGACCGGTTATTTCCTGCGCCAGATGGAGCAACGCATGGAGCTGGAACGCTCCGTATTCGGCTGCTTTGACGAGGAAGAGATCGAAAAAGACTTCGAGCTCTAAAACCCGCCGGGCCCGCTGCCTAGCTTTCGCCCATGGGCACAAGCCCCAGTTGCTCAAGGCGAGTGTTGAGTTGCCGGAGCAGGCTGAGGTTCTCCCCCCCCAAGGGTTCATCGCCCCGTTGCCAGGCTTCGGCTAGGGCCAGGAGAGTGGCTGAGTTGGCCGCCACCGGCGCCTCGAAATGGGCCGGGATCACTTGCTGCACGGGCAGCTGGGCACAACGGCGCAGCCAGTCGGCCATTAGGTAACGGTGGCGCGGGAAAACCAGCTCCTCGAGGATTGGCGCCACCTGCAGGGCCCCCTGGCGACTAATCGCCTCAAAATCCCGCTGCCAGCCGGGCCGCCAGCGAAAGGGGAAGCGGTTAAACACCTGCTCCACCGCCCGGGGCCGCAAGTAGCAGGAAAACAGCACCAGCCGCCGCCAGCCCTTTACCCGGCGCTCCTCGCAGTCGTCCATCGCTTCAGCGCCGCTTTCGCGCCCATGGAATAACAGCGGCCGCGGGTCTAGCTCCAGCAACTCCGGCCGCCGGTCTGAAACGGCGATCAAGCCATCGGTAACCAAGAGGCTGCCCGTGGCCCGATGGAAGAGGCTCGCCTCAAAGAAGGGCCCTGGGCCCAGGGGCACGGGGCCCAGGGGTAACCAGTCCAGTTGATCACTGTGGGGCAGGCCCTGCTCAAACAGCACCCGGGTGCGGCTGGCGGGAAAGCCCAACCAGCTGAGCGGCAAGCGCAGCGGAAAACTCCACTGGCCAGGGGCCACCCAGAGCTCAGCCCCTGGAAAAGCCCGGGCCATGGCCGGCACCGCCACCTTGTGTTCAAGGCCGGAGGCCGTGGGATGCACAATCGTGACCACGGGCCCATGGTTGGCCTCCAGCTCCCGAATCAATTCAAGACATTCGGGGGTGGGGGCCACCGGGGCGTAGAGCAGCAGGCCCTGGCGCAGCTTCACCGCCAGCATCCGGATCGGCACGGCCACCGCAAACACCCCCTGCAGCTGCTCAAAGGCCCAGAGCTGTCCAGCCAGCAACTCACGCCGCAGGGTGCGACGGCGGCCGTAGGGATAGAGGGGCAGCAACGGCCACCAGCCCCAGTATTCGCGATGGCGAGCTTGCATTTAGGCAGATTAAGCAGCCCCGGGTTGGCCCGAAGCGCTGGCCAGCGATCGGTAGGATCCGCGGCACTGCGCTTCCCGTTGGATGGCAAACATCGACCACGCCCCCAGCCGCACCATGCTCAACCTGCTGCATGTGCTGCCGGCCTTTGCCGATGCCGAGGAATTGCGGCTGAACGTGATCGTGGAGCTCAACTCGATGACGATCAACAAATACGAACTGATCACCGAAACCGGCCACCTGAAGCTCGACCGAGTGGGCTATTCCTCCCTGTCTTACCCATTCGCCTATGGCTGCATCCCCCGCACCTGGGATGAGGATGGCGACCCGCTTGATGTGGAAATTGTTGGCGTAACTGAGCCACTGGTACCCGGCTCCCTGGTGGAGGCCCGGATCATCGGCATCATGAAATTTGACGACGGCGGTGAAGTAGACGACAAGGTGATTTGTGTGCTAGCCGACGACAAACGCATGGATCACATCACTAGCTACGAGCAGCTGGGCGCCCATTGGTTAAAGGAAACCACCTACTACTGGGAACATTACAAGGATCTCAAGAAGCCCGGCACCTGCAAGGTAAACGGCTTCTTTGATAACGCCGAAGCGGTGAAGATTATTGGCGACTGCGAACAGCGCTACCTGGAAACAATCGAAGCCAAGCTCGTTAACTGAGGGTGTGGCTGAGCGAACGGGCCACGGCCTCAGCCACCTTCAGGCCATCAATCCCCGCCGAGAGGATGCCGCCGGCATAGCCGGCCCCCTCACCGGCGGGGAAAAGGCCGGGGGTGTTGAGGCTTTGGAATTGCTTGTCTCGGGTTATCCGCACGGGGGAACTGGTGCGGGTTTCAACGCCGGTAAGTAGGGCATCGCCTAGGTCAAAACCGGGGATCTGCTTTGCAAAGGCGGGCAGCGCCTCCCGGATCGCAGCAATGGCGTAGGCAGGCAGAGCCGTGGAGAGATCGGTGGGGGTAACCCCCGGGGCATAGGAGGGCCGCACCGGGCCCAGATCTTTACTGGCCACCCCAACCAGAAAATCCGCCAGCCGCTGCACGGGGGCGTTGTAGTTGCTGCCGCCCAGCTCAAAGGCGCGGGCCTCCCAGTGGCGCTGCAATTCAAGCCCCGCCAGGGGGCCAGCGGGGTAATCCTGGTCGGGGGTGATGCCCACCACAATGCCGCTATTGGCATTGCGTTCATTGCGGCTGTACTGGCTCATGCCATTGGTCACCACCATCCCCTCCTCGGAGGTGGCCCCCACCACCAGGCCGCCAGGACACATGCAGAAGGTGTAAACAGAGCGGCCATTGCTGGCGTGGTGCACCAATTTGTAATCGGCGGCGCCGAGGAGGGGATGGCCGGCAAAATCACCCCAGCGGGCGGCATCCACTAGGTCCTGGGGATGTTCAATCCGAAAACCAATCGAAAAAGGCTTGGCCTCCATCGTTACCCCCAACCCAGCCAACATCTCAAAACTGTCGCGGGCGCTATGGCCAATCGCTAGCACCACCGCCTCGGCGCTAATAACACTGCCATCGGCCAGCTGCACCGCCCGTACGGCCCTAGTTACGGGATCTAGATCGAGGCCAGTGAGCTGCTGTTCAAAGCGCACCTCACCGCCGAGGGCCTCAATCCGGGCCCGCAGTTGCTGCACCACCCCCACCAACTTGAAGGTGCCGATGTGGGGCTTGCTGATTACAAGGATCTCGGGGTTAGCGCCACTGGCCACCAGTTCCTCCAGCACCCAACGGCCATAACCCTTGCTTTCCTTTACCCCGGAATAAAGCTTGCCATCGGAAAAGGTGCCGGCGCCGCCTTCACCAAATTGCACATTTGAATTGGGGTTAAAGGGGCTGCGCCCCTTCCAAAAACCAAAGGTGTCGGCGGTGCGTTGATTAACGGAGCAGCCCCGTTCCAACAACAGCGGCCGATAGCCCTGTTGGGCGAGGCTGAGGGCAGCAAAATAACCGCAGGGGCCGGCGCCAATCACGATGGGCCTAGGCCGCACTCCGCCCTGGAAGTCGGCGGCAGCGGGCCAAGCAGGCCGCTGCTTAGGGGCCGGGGTGGGGCCAATATCTGGATCCCGACGCAGCCGCCCCAATACAGCCGCCTCATCGGCCACGGTCACATCAACGCTGTAAACCAGCTGGATCGCCTGCTTATCGCGGGCATCAACGCTGCGGCGGAACAATGTCAGTTCCGCCAGGGAGGCCTCGGGTAGCTTGAGCCGCATGGCCACCAGCTCCGCCAGGGCCTGGGGCGGATGGTCTAGGGGCAGGGCCAGCTGGTGAATCCGGATCAATGGGGCGAAGCAAACCCAGGTAACAACCCTAGTTTCTCACATTTGCTCAACTATAACGACGCAATAACGGTGCTGCATTCCAAACAGTGCCCAGCAGGGCCAGCAGGGAATCAACAGTGCCAATCCGAGGCAGGCGAATGTACTGATTTGATTCACTATAAATCAGTTGAATCAACGCAGCCTCCAATTTGGCATCTTGATATTCAAACAACATGCCGATAACTGGATGGCCATCTTGAATGCCCTGCCGCTTAATTATTACTGGTATTTGAATGTTCTGCTGTACCACTTCCAAGACCCCGTCAAGGAAACCGCTGCCTGTTGATCAGCACCCTTTGCCAAGCAACCGCCTAGGCCGAATAAACCAAGGGGAAGCAGCCAGCCCACCAGGCCGATACCAAGGGCCTGCCGAGACAGAAACCTATTTTGGAAGGGGGTTAGGCTCATTAACTTGGATTGGCGATGGCTTCAGCCAACAAATAATACATGGTCCTAGCTTCACTATTTAGCCCATAGACAAGCTTTCGACTAAATTGAGAAAACCTGATCCCTACCAGCTCTTTTAGCCATATACATGGCTTGATCAGCCCGAAAAACCAGTGAATCTGTACTCTCACCCTCAATTAGAATTGTCACCCCGATGCTAAGACTAGCTGTAATTGAAGCCACTGTTAAATTTATTGGCTGCCGGCAAGTTAAACGCAATTTTTCAGCGATCTGAATGGCATTATCCAAATCCTGAACACCGTATAGCACCACCAGTAGTTCATCACCCCCATAGCGTGCGGCAAAATCATCACTTCGAAGAGAGGACCTAATCCGATCACAGAGATGACTAATAACCTTGTCACCCACAAGATGGCCGTAGGAATCATTGATAAACTTAAACTTATCTATATCACAAAAAAGAACAGCAGTGGCTGTACCGGTGCGTGGTATTTTAGCATGTAGCATATCAATGCGCTCCAGCGCAGTCTTACGATTTAGGAATCCTGTGAGTTGGTCGGTTTGTGCCTGCCTACTCAGTTCCTCTTCAGCTGCAACCTGATCATCAATTATATTAAATGCTGCAATGTGACCTTCAATCTCTCCATTTTCATTGATGAACGGTCGGGATTGAATTTGAACCCAATGAAATTTTCCAGCCATTCCTAACATCCGGATCCTACTGCTAATAGACTTGCCCGTAGATAATACTTTTCGGGCATCAAGAGCAGCCTCTAAATCTCCAGACTGAATAAATTTAGAAGTTGCATGGCCTACCCATTCGTCATGATGCCAGCCAAATATACGAAATAGAGATGGTGAAACCCAACTAAATCTATATTCATCATCAATGCGGGCAACCACATTTGTAGAATTCTCCGCCAGCAATCGATAATTTAATTCAGAAGCAGCCAGCCTTGAGATAGTTAAGTATCGCTCAGTAACGTCGCGCCATGTACAACTAAGTGATTCACCTACCTTAACAGCACGTATGTCTAGATGCAGGCTCTGACCATGGGCTTCGTGATGATGTACATAATCATCAAGGGCCAGCGGATTGCCTGTTTCAATAACATTTACATACATTTTGAATAGACCCGAAGCAGCATGATCAGGAAGTAAATCCAATAATCTAGCCCCAATCAGCTGTTCGCGGCTAATTTTATTGTGCACACAGGCAGCCTGATTCGCTTCAACGTAAATGAAATCTATGATTTTACCAGCTTGATCAAGAACTGGATCTGCAATTACATGGGGATCCAGCATGGAATTTAAAGTAATAGATGATCTTGCTTTTTCCGCCTCAACTCTGTTTGTTGCTTCAATCTCCAAGTGAATATCCTTCAAGCCTCCAACAAATCTGAGTCTAACACCATTTTTATAATAACTAGGCTTTAATTTGGCCGCCATACGGCAGGATTTGCCATTGCTACACATTACCCGCAGAGTTTCAATTATATTTGTCGCCAATTTATTGCCTTCAAAATACAATGCCAAGCAAGGCCTATCGTCAGGATGAATAAAATTCAGGAATGACCTGCCAGTGCATTCAGCAACATCCCAGCCCAAGATGTCCTTAACAGAGATAGAAATCCATAGGATAACAGCCTGGTCATCAATCTCAATAACAATATCTGAGCTATGTAGTGCTAGAATGCGATATCGTTCCTCTGAATAGGCTAGCTTCTCTAGAGTATCAAGCCGACTTGATGCCAGGAGCACAGCTACAAAGGAAATGACCAATAGTGCAATCAATACTCCAAGATGGTCAATAGAAGCAAGCCTGGCAGAATTAAATGCTAAAATAATGGCCAATACTATAAAGTAAGCGCCGAGAATAATGTACTTTTGCCTAGCAAACAAAAGTGAAGCCAATAATACAGGAAATGTCAAAAACAATAACAGCACAATTCTTTGATCTCCGGCCAGCCTAACCACCCAAGCACTAGAGATCAGTATGGCAATTGGCGTTAATATCTGTAGCCAATATCTATAGTTTGCGCCTGCATATTTGGCTACATCTATACTCCTCAGGTATGCAGGCATCATGATTGTTCCCTCATGTCACAACTAGTGGTAGACCAACCAGCTGGTGCATACAAGTGAGTGAGTGAGTGAGTGAGTGAGTGAGTGAGTGAGTGAGTGAGTGAGTGAGTGAGTGAGTGAGTTTAATTATAAATTTAATTTTAAAGACTAGTCTTCTTCTACTGTAGCAATACGCAATCGGCGACTTTTCCAGGAGTAAACTGAATTTAACTGGCAACGAAACAGGGATACGGGCCTGAGGGCAGTCAAGTCCCATACTTTCAGGGCTGGCTAGAAAAACTGCACTCATTGTTCCTGAATGCGCTTTGCTTCAATAACACAATACGCAAAGGGCATCACGTCCGCACCTGTTAAACCAGATAAAATTGACTTTATGCAATATTAGCATAAATAAAGCGCCTTGAGCCCAGAAAAGGGCTAGCAAATCCAGGAACGCAAATATGTAAATCCGCATAAGTGCATTGCTCGAATCCGCTGGCTGCGCTGGCCTCACTTCCTTTTGAGTGCATTTATGCTTGCAACTCTTGCAAAAATAGCAGTTTCAGCATATATAGACAAAGCCAATGCATAAACTATCAAAACAACCTTGGCGGCAATACAGCAACACGCTTCGCTTCCAACTATATTCTGATATATACAGACTATTCAGCCCATGGCAAGAGCTGGCTTGCCATGCTAAATTTCATAGATTCCTTCTGCGGCACTTTGCTGCGCGCCCCTCTCAGGAGCATGACTTCAGCAAATCAGCCCTTTTTGCTGCTGCCCAATGATGGCTTTTTTCTGGTTAATCGTGCCGAAATTGCCTTTTATTTGAATCGAGAAGCCAGTCTATGGCTGGCAGCAGAACCAGCCCGTAGCGCTGCCATTGAGCTAAATGGCAACCCCTTAAGTGACACCTGGCCTCAATTATCTGCCTTCATTGCCAAACAGCCCCCCTGGCAGGAACTGCAGGAACCGATTGATGGTTTAGTAGAACTTAGCTCCGAACAAATAGCTGTGCGCTTATTCCGCACAGATGATGGTTATGGAATAGGTATTATTGCCGATGAGACTCTCTCAGAGAACAAAAAATCAAGCACCACCGAAAAGCTCTATAAATCTATCATTGATATTGCCGAGGATGTGGTAATTGTTACCACAGCTGAGCCCTTTGACCGGCCTGGACCAATAATTATCTATGCTAATCAGGCAGTATTAAAAGATACAGGTTACAGCATAAACGAAGTTCTGGGCCGTAGTCCGCGGATCTTTCAAGGGCCAGACACCTCATTAGAGACGAGGGCTAAATTTAGAGATGCATTGAATAATTGGTCCTCAATTAGTATGGAGATAGAGAACTACAGCAAGACAAATATACCATTTTGGGTAAATATTGCGATGGCACCCATTACGGATGACACTGGTTGGTACACCCATTGGGTGGCAGTACAGCACAATGTGACCGCCCATCATGAGATTGCCAAAGCTTTAAATATTCAAGCCCATCTTGATCCAGTAACAGATTTACCTAATCGCCTGAGCCTCAAGAACAGTCTAAGCTATGTGCTTACAAAATATTGTAAAACCTCCGAAAATGTTGCAATCCTTATAGCTGATATTGACAGATTTAAAGATATTAATGAAAACTTGAGCCACAGAGTTGGTGATTTACTTCTGGTTGAACTTGCCGCAAGGCTCAGGGCTGCCATGCGGCCCAGTGACATGCTTGTGAGAATGGGTGGAGATGAGTTTGCAATATTAATCGAGAATATCTCCGATTCAGATGAGGCCTTAGCCATTGGAGAAAGGCTTATGACTTGCCTAGATGCCCCCTGGAAGCACAATAGTCGAGATCATCATATTTCAATGAGTATTGGCATTGCAATCGCCAATGGGCATGAACACGATCTATCGGCCGATGAGATTATCAGGCGTTCTGAAATAGCCCTGTATCATGCTAAGGCTAACGGCAAAAGCAGGATAGAGCTATTTAGACCTGAACTAGATAAGAACCTCCGCAACTCTATGCTTATAAATCAGGATATTTGCAAAGCCATTGACGAAGGCACTTTTCTGCTTCATTATCAACCTATCATCAACTTGGCAGATCTTGCGATAGTAGGCGCCGAAGTACTTGTGCGCATGAAAAAGGCTGATGGCACACTCAGCCCCCCAGCAGATTTCATTCCCGAAGCAGAGGTGAGTGGCCTTGTGATTCCAATGGGAAAATGGATTTTACATAATGCCATCCAGCAGCAGCAGCAATGGCAACGGCTTGGCTATAAATTTAATCTCTCTATAAATGTAAGCCCGGTTCAACTCCGTGATGGCAATTTTGCAGATTATTTTCTTAGTGTTTTGGCTGAGTCAGATGTCTCGCCGGGCAGTATCACGGTGGAAATCACAGAGCAGGTTCTTATCGTTGATTACGATGCAAAGATGGCTGAGCTTATTAAATTGCACGAGGCGGGGGTTGGCATTTCTTTGGATGATTTTGGTACCGGATATTCTAGCCTTGGTTGGCTTACAAGGTTTCCCGTAAACACGGTGAAGCTAGACAGGTCATACACCAAGGATGTGGGTGAAGACAGAGCCAAAACTGCCATCATAAGGGCAATAATTGATATGTCGCACGAGCTTGGTTTTAATGTTGTTGCTGAAGGTATCGAGACTCAAGAACAAAGGCAGAGAATAACTGAACTGGGATGCGACCATGGCCAGGGTTATTTATTTGGCAAGCCAGCCAGTGCAAATTCATTTCTTGAGCTGGTCCAAGCGTCTAATCTAATCAAATAAAAAACCCCCGCAATTTGCGGGGGTTAAAGAAGGTTGAGAATTGGTTTAAAAACCAAACTCAGCAATCAAGCTCAACCAATGGAGGGGGCAATCAGGGCCACAGGAGTGGTGCTGATTGTGGCCAGGTCGAGGGGGAAGTTGTGGGCATTGCGCTCGTGCATCACTTCCATGCCGAGGCCGGCACGGTTGAGGATGTCGGCCCAGGTGTTGATCACCCGGCCTTGGTTGTCGAGGATCGACTGGTTGAAGTTGAGGCCATTCAGGTTGAAGGCCATCGTGCTAATGCCGAGGGCAGTGAACCAGATGCCCACCACGGGCCAGCCCGCCAGGAAGAAGTGGAGGCTGCGGCTGTTGTTGAAGCTGGCGTATTGGAAGATCAAGCGACCAAAGTAACCGTGGGCAGCCACGATGTTGTAGGTCTCTTCTTCTTGGCCAAACTTATAGCCGTAGTTTTGCGACTCGCTCTCGGTGGTTTCACGCACCAGGGAGGAGGTCACCAGGGAGCCGTGCATGGCAGAGAACAGGCTGCCACCAAAGACACCGGCCACACCCAACATGTGGAAGGGGTGCATCAGGATGTTGTGCTCAGCCTGGAACACCAACATGTAGTTGAAGGTGCCGCTGATGCCCAGGGGCATGGCATCGGAGAAGGAACCTTGACCCAAGGGATAGATCAAGAACACCGCAAAGGCAGCCGAAAGAGGGGCGCTGTAGGCAACGCAGATCCAGGGGCGCATGCCGAGCCGATAGGAAAGCTCCCATTGGCGACCCATGTAGGCAGAAATACCGATCAGGAAGTGGAAAACCACCAGCTGGAAAGGGCCACCGTTGTAGAGCCACTCATCGAGGCTGGCGGCTTCCCAAATCGGGTAGAGGTGCAGGCCGATGGCGTTGCTGGAGGGCACCACAGCGCCGGAAATGATGTTGTTGCCGTAGATCAGGCTGCCGGCAACGGGCTCACGGATACCGTCGATGTCAACGGGGGGAGCGGCAATAAAGGCAATGATGAAACAGGTGGTCGCTGTCAGAAGACAGGGGATCATCAACACACCAAACCAACCCACATAAATGCGGTTGTCGGTGCTGGTGACCCACTCACAGAAGCTGGCCCAGCCACTGGAGCGACCGCTGCGTACAGCAGTAGTCATGAGTGCGGAGGTAGGAGATGGATATCAACCCATAGGGCTGACAGCCTCAATTTAGGAAGCCGAAGCCACTCCTCAGGAAAAGTTTGCAGAAGTTCTTGAAGACCCGTTAAGTAAAGACCCGTTAAGTAAACGAGTATTAAGTAATGGTTGCTGCTGCCGCAACCATTGCTGCGCCTGCTGGGCAAAACCCTGCCAGTCGAGCCGTTCCGCCTCCGAGGCCCTGGCCACCAGCAGCGGCAACTGCTGGCGCAGGGCCGGCAGTTCCGCCTCCGTCACCCCTGCCGCCAGGGCGAGGTAATCGGCCATGGAACGGGCCAGCACCCGGGTGAAATAGGCCGCCGCCAGGGCCTGGAGACTGCCCCCCACCAACCAGGTGACCCCATGGAGCTTGAGCAGCCCCGCCAGGGCCTGGCTGCCCCACTCCAACGCCCCCAAACCCAGGGCCGTGCGGCCTAATTCCAGGGCCGCCGCCTGCAGTTGCTCGCCAGTCCATTGGCACTGCCAGAGCTCGGCCATTTCCTTAAGCAGCAAGCCATTCACCGCCGTAACCAGCAACAAATCAGCGGTGGGCAGCGGCGACACAAATACCGCCGCCGCCACCAGCCACTGGCTGCGCAGCACCAACGGTTGCAAGCGGTCCCGGCGGGCCTGCTCCAACAACCCCTGCCATTGGCCCTGCAGCTGCCGCAGACAGCGCAGCTGGGTGCTGCGGCGCTGGCGCTCGAGGCCTAACAGTTCCAGGGGTAGCGACTCGCCGACCCTGGCCAGGGGGCGGCTGTCCCCCAGCTGGGCCTGCAACTCCAGGCGCCGCTGTTCCCAAAGTTCTCCTGCTTCACAGTTACTAAGCAACAACAGGGGCAATTCAGCTGGGGCCGCCTGCAACCAGCGCAGGTCTGCGGCGCTGGCCTGCTCCCCCAACAGATAAAGCACCTGATCACAGTGCAGCAGCTGCTCCGGCCAGCACCATTGCTCAGGCACCAGGGGGAAGGGCTCGGCCCGATGCAACAGCACCGGCCTGCGCCCCTGCAACTGCTGCTGAAACAGCTGCCAATGCTCTGGGCTGGGGGCCGCCCCCACCAGGCCCACATGGCACTGCTGGCGTTCGCCCAGCGCCAGCAAGGCCGTTAATTGCTGCTGCCGCGGTTCCACGGCCAGCTCCAGCGCCTCAAATTGCTGCAACAAACCCCGGCAATGGGCCAGCAGCGCCTCCGGTGAGCTGGGCAAGCGATCCGCCGGCTTACGGCCACGGCCCTGGAGAAACCAGATACCTAGGCCCGCCAACGCCGCCAGCCCCAGGGAGCCCCCCAAGCCATGCAGCAGCTCGCCAGCCAGGAGGCCACCCCCCAGTAATACCGAGGCGGCCAGGGCGGGGCGCAGGGGTAGGCGTTCCGGCAGCAGGGCCATGGCAGCAACGGAGTTTCGACTTGTCTAAGCGACGCCCCCAGAATGGCAAGGCCCCCACCTCCGGAACTCCCCCTTGGAGCGGCCGCCCCGAGACAGCCCCCTGCCCCTGCTACAGCGCCTGCAGGAGCAACTGCAACGCTGCCAACGGCAAATTCAACGGGAACAGCAATGGCATGGAAAGCTGCCGGTGCTGCTGCTGAACCGTTGCTGGCTCAGGTTGGAAACCCTGCCCGTGAGCCAATTACTGGCGCGGCTACCCGTAGATAGCAGTGCCCACGCACCGGAATTAGTGCGTTTCAGGCAGCTTCTAGATGGCGGCATCCCCGTGGCCGAGGCGGAGCAGAGCTGTTGGGAGGAATTTGGAGCGGATGCCTGCCATCGGGCCCTGCGGCGCTACTGGGAGGTGCAGCAGCAACCGCAGCAGCTCTGGAGCCTTGAGGAATACCTCAGCCTGGTGAGCCGTTACCGCCAGGGGATCGAAGCCGCGGCAGCTGAGCTGCCACTGCTGGTAATGCCCCGCCCCCAAGACCCCCAACGGCTCAGCTGCCACTGGTACCCAGGCCAAGCCTCCGGCGATGCGCCACACTGATGGGCTGCAATGAACAACGGCGTCATGTCCGATCAGGACCGCGATAACTGGGGCCAGGGCGCTGGCGAAGGCCAGGAAGGGGGTCGCCCCGAAGGCACTCGCCGTGAGGGCTCAGGACGCCGGGGTGGCGGCGGCGGTGGCGGTGATCGCGAAAGCGGCGGTTTCCGGATCCGGCTGAGTGACAACGAGCTGCGGGCCGCCCGCAGCATCCAAGACGCCCTGCAGCTGCGCTCCACCGTGGCTGTGCTGGGCTTCTCCCTGCGCACCGTGGCCCAGCTGCTGGAGCAGGGGGCCCTGGCCGAAATCGTGGCCCAACAACAACAGCAGGCCGGCAGCCGGCCCGAACGTACTGAGCGGGGCGAGGGCCGTGATCGGGGCGAGCGCCCTGAACGCGGTGAGCGGCGCGTGATCGGTGCTGGCGCCAGCCAACGGGGTGCCCGGCCGGACCCCTTTGCCCGGCCCAGTAAGCCTGCGGTGCAGGAGGAAGTTGTGGAAATCGCCCCTGAGCTAGCCGATGCTGAGCTGGCTGGCGAAGCAGTGGTGGGCGAAGAGCTTATTAGCGATGTATTTGCTGATGAAGCCGCTGCCAGCGAAGCAATTGCTAGCGAAGAAGCTGCTAGCGAAGAAGTTGCTAGCGAAGAAGCGGCCCCTGAGGAAGCAAGCCAGGCGTGATGACTAAGCCCAGGGTTCTCTCCGGCGTGCAACCCACCGGGTCCCTGCACCTGGGCAACTGGCTGGGGGCAATCCGCAACTGGGTGGAGCTCCAAGACAGCCACGACACCTTCTTTTGTGTGGTGGACCTGCACGCGATCACCGTGCCCCACGAGCCAGCCCTGCTGGCGCAGCAAACCCGTTCCACGGCAGCGCTCTATTTGGCCTGCGGCATTGATCCCCAGCGCTCCACCGTATTTGTGCAGAGCCAGGTGCCTGCCCATGCGGAACTCTGCTGGCTGCTCAACTGCCTAACGCCGCTGAACTGGCTGGAGCGGATGATCCAGTTCAAGGAAAAGGCGCTGAAGCAGGGCGACAACGTTTCGGTGGGGCTGCTTGATTACCCGGTGTTGATGGCCGCAGACATCCTTCTCTATGACGCCGACCAGGTGCCGGTGGGGGAAGACCAAAAACAACACCTGGAATTGGCCCGTGACATCGCCCAGCAACGGGTAAATAGTCGCTTTGGCAGCGAGGAGCAGCCGCTGCTGAAGGTGCCCAAACCTTTGATCCTGCGCGATGGGGCGCGGGTGATGAGTCTCACCGATGGCAGCGCCAAGATGAGCAAGAGCGACCCCAACGAAGGCTCGCGGATCAATCTGCTCGATCCCCCAGAGTTGATCACTAAAAAGATCAAGCGCGCCAAAACCGACCCGGTGATCGGCCTCGAATTTGATAACCCTGAACGGCCCGAGGCGGCCAACCTGCTGGGGCTCTACGCCCTGTTGAGTGGCAAGGGCCGGGGGGAGGCCGCCGCTGAATGTGCAGCGATGGGTTGGGGAACTTTTAAACCGCTGTTGGCGGAAACGGTGGTGGAAGCGTTGCGGCCAGTGCAGGAGCGCTATGCGGAGATCAGTGCCGATCCAGCCCAGCTGGACCTGGTGCTGGCCCAGGGGCGGGAACGGGCCACGGCGGTGGCTGCCGGCACCCTGGCGCGGCTGAAACAGGCGATGGGTTTTCTCACTTTCCCCTAAGCAGGGGCTTGTCAAATCCCCTGGCCCACTGATCGAGCCTTAACAGAAAGATAAGAAGCACTTATAGATTAATCGCCCCAACGGCCAGGGATCCCCTGGCCGGAAGCGCCTGAGAGCAAACCGCCGAAAAGCCATTAAGACCCCTGGGACCCACTGATCTAGCTTGTCCCAGCCTGGACCCAGTCGAGGCGCTTGCACATCGCGGTCGCATAAGCAACCCCCAGATGGGCAAATGCAAATAGTCGGTTTTCAGGGGGAACACTGGTTGGGCTCACAAGACTCAACAAGATCACATGCATTTGGCCAAGAGACTCAGGGCAGGCCTGGGGCTGAGCTATTGCGCCATCGGTGCCAGCCTCTCCCTCGCCAGCGCCCCGAGCCCCGCCACCAGCAGCGCCAGCAGCAGCCATACCGTGCCCGCGCAGCACCCCAAGCCCACCTATGCGATCACGCCAGAACGTCAGGCATTACTCAACACGATCCGCTACGCCGAAGGCACCTGGAGGAACGGATCCAGCCGGGGCTATCGAGTGCTCTATGGCGGCGCTGAATTCAAAAGCCTGGCCAAGCACCCAGACGTAGTGGTGGTGAAGCGCTATGCCAGCGCCGCCGCCGGTGCCTACCAGTTCATGCCCAGCACCTGGGCCCTGGCCGCAGCGAGGCTGAAACTGCCTGATTTCGGCCCCAGCAGCCAAGACCAGGCCGCCCTCTACCTGATCGATCAACGCCAGGCCCTGGCCGAGGCCGATGGCGGCAAGCTCACCCCCGCCCTGGTGGCAAAGCTCTCAGCGGAATGGGCCTCCCTGCCCACCCTGGCGGCCTCCAGCTTCTACGGCCAGCCGGTGAAGGAACTCAATGAGCTGGTGAGCTTCTACGAAGACAACCTGGAAGACCTGCGCCGTCAAACCAGTAGGGGCTAATCAACGGGCCTCGAGGCCATAGCGCTCCGGCACCCCACAGCGCTGGGCCGCCTGGCGCCAGGCCTGATCAAACCGCTCCCAGCGGAAACTGCGGGGGTCGCGGCGGCTGTGGCTGCGGTCCACGGCGTTATGGGTGCTAACCCGACGCATCGGAATGCCCCAACGGAGCTGCCATAGCAACACCTGTTGGGCAAGGCTGCGGTATTGGCTGGTGCTGTAACCAGCATGGCCATCGCCATCACCACGGCCATCGGCGGGGCTCTCCAGGCTCACATGCAGGGCCACATTGTTAATCGAACCAGCGGCGAGGGGGGTATCAGCAAGCCGATGGCGGATCGTGGCGTCCCCCCAGGCACTCCAGCCCGCCCCAAAGGCCCGCTTCTGATCCGGCACCAGGCGAAACAGCGTTCCGTTATTAGCAATCAAGAGGTGATAACTGGCCTGGTCCGCGTCGCGGGGGTGGGGGGTTTGAAACAGCCGCAGGGTGTCTGGCAGGGAGAGCACGGTTTCATGCAGCACCACCAAGGAGGGGGCCGCAGGCACCCGGCCACCGGCCTGGTCGCGGCGGCGGCGCTCTCCGTAATTACTGGGGTCCGCCAGGGTTAGCACTTCTGTAGTGCCGAGGAGGCGGGCACAACGCCGGGCCGCCGCGGTATTGGCGGCCAGCAATGGCTGCAGTCCCTGGCCCTGGGCGAAAGGTGCCCCGGCCGGTTTCAGGCGCCACCAGCGAGCGCCGGCCAGCCCCAGCAGCGAACCCAAGAGTGTTCCCAGCAATATCCCCAGCAGCAGCGCCCGAGGTGGAGTGCCCAGGCCCCTCAATTTTTCACCAAGCGGATAGATGCCTTGGAGCAGAAATGTTGCCATGGCGTGGGCTGGGGGGCCGCAAGTATCGAGATATCAAGAGTGGCTTGACCGTAGAAAGGTTGAGGCAACTCTGCAGCGGCCGTCAGCAAAGCTTGGTGAGTTAATGCTCACTCCTAACGGCCAGCTCAGGGCTCCCGGTAAACCACCCGACCCCGCTCATCGTTGGTTACATCGAGCAGGTCAGCATGCAGCAGGGCTTGGATCTCAGAGCGCACCTGCTCGGGGCTGGCCAGGCCACTGGGCTGCACCGCCAAAACGGCGTCGTTAATCGTGAAGCCATTCACCCCCACCCGCCGGGCCAACACCAGCAACTGGTGGGCCAGGGGCTGCGGCGCCGGCAATGCCTGGCGCCTGGCCTGCTCCAGCAGCAGCGGGTAATTGGCCTTTTCCACCATCGCGGCAATAAAAAACAGATCAATGATCTGACCAATGCCAAACAAGCCGAAAGTAAATAGATAAAGAAAGCCGCTTAGCGGTTTGCGGCTGTAAAAGCGCTGCAGGCCGCAGATTCCCACCAGCCCCAGCCCCCAGAGCAGATAGGCCACAACCACGTGCCGCAGGCAGCCACTGGGGGATCGAGACACGCGGGCTCAGGAACTGCCCCCATTAGAGCCAGCAGACCCCTGGGCTGCCAATGGTTCTGCTGCGTAGGATCAAGGACCCCGTATGGCTGTCCGGTGTCCGCAAGCGCAGAGGTCAAGAGCAACCCGACCCTGCCGGCGGCCGAGGCCAGCCCCCCAGTGCCCCTGCCGAAAACCAGCGAAAGCCCGCAGCTACTGAAGATTCGCCACTCGATGAGCCATGTGCTGGCCATGGCCGTACAGAAGCTTTTCCCCGCCGCCAAGGTGACGATCGGCCCCTGGACAGAAACTGGTTTTTATTACGACTTTGACAATCCCGAACCCTTCAGCGAGGGGGACCTCAAGGCGATCAAGAAGGAAATGGCCAAGCTGATCGGCCGGCGCCTACCCCTAGAACGCCTGGAAGTGAGCCGGGCCGAAGCCGAAGCCAGGATCCGCGCCCAAAACGAACCCTACAAACTGGAAATCCTTGAGGGCCTCCAGGATCCGATCAGCCTCTACACCCTGGGGGATGACTGGTGGGACCTGTGTGCCGGCCCCCACGTGGCCCACACCGGTGAACTAAACGCCAAGGCCTTTGAGCTGGAAAGCGTCGCCGGGGCCTACTGGCGTGGCGATGAAAACCGGGCCCAACTACAACGCATCTATGGCACCGCCTGGGAAACCCCAGAACAGCTAGCCGAATATCAACACCGCAAGCAGGAGGCGCTGCGGCGCGACCACCGGCGCCTGGGTAAAGACCTGGAGCTCTTCTCCATTGAAGATGAGGCCGGTGCCGGGCTGGTGTTTTGGCATCCCCGCGGCGCCCGCATGCGGCTGCTAATCGAAGACTTCTGGCGCCAGGCCCACTTCGCCGACGGCTACGAGCTGCTCTACACCCCCCACGTGGCCGACATCAGCCTCTGGAAAACCTCAGGCCACCTGGATTTCTACGCCGACAGCATGTTTGGCCCGATGCAGGTAGACGAGCGCGAATACCAACTCAAGCCGATGAACTGCCCCTTCCACGTGCTCACCTACGCCAGCAGCCTGCGCTCCTACCGGGAACTGCCGATCCGCTGGGCAGAGCTGGGCACCGTGTACCGCTACGAACGGCCAGGGGTAATGCATGGGCTGATGCGGGTGCGCGGCTTCACCCAAGACGATGCCCATATTTTCTGCCTGCCAGAACAGATTGGTGATGAAATCCTTGGGGTGCTCAACCTCACCGAAGCAATCCTTTCCACCTTTGATTTCAAGAACTACGAGATAAATCTCTCCACCCGTCCAGAGAAATCCATTGGTGATGATGCCGTTTGGGATTTAGCCACCAAAGGATTAATTGAGGCCCTAGATCGCAAGGGTTGGGCCTACAAGGTGGATGAGGGCGGCGGCGCCTTCTATGGCCCCAAGATTGATCTCAAGATCGAAGATGCCATTGGCCGGATGTGGCAATGCTCCACCATTCAGCTCGATTTCAACCTGCCGGAACGCTTCAACCTTGAATATGTGGCCGCCGACGGCAGTCGCCAACGGCCGATCATGATCCACCGGGCAATATTCGGTTCGCTGGAACGCTTCTTCGGGATCATGACCGAGAACTACGCCGGCGATTTCCCCTTCTGGTTAGCCCCCGAACAGATCCGGCTACTGCCAGTTACCGATGAGGTGATCGCCTATGCGGAATCCCTGCAGGCGGAGCTGCGCCAGGCGGGGGTCCGCAGCAGCATTGACCGCAGTGGTGATCGCCTCGGCAAACTTATCCGCAACGGCGAACAGCAAAAGATCCCCGTGCTAGCGGTGATCGGCGCCCAAGAAGCGGAGCAGGGCAGCCTCAGCCTGCGCAGCCGCCGCCAGGGGGACCTCGGTGCCGTGGCCCGGGCCGAGCTGGTCAACGCCGCCCGCCAGGCCACTGAGCAACGGCTCAGCCTCTTACCCCTGGGTGCGCACTGATGTCGTCCCTATTGCTGGCCGGAGATCTCGGCGGCACAAAAACCCTGTTGGCCCTCTACGAACGCGAGGCTGATCGGCTGATCTGTCGGGTGCAGCAGCGCTACAACTCGCCGGAATGGCCCTCCCTGGCGCCGATGCTGCAAAGCTTCCTGGCCGACCATCACGACCAGAGCCGGCCGGTAATCGCCGGCTGCATCGCCGTGGCGGGGCCCGTGCAGCGGGGCAAGGCCCGGATCACCAACCTCGCCTGGGACCTAGACGAAAAAGAACTGGCCAGTGGCGCTGGCCTCACCCAACTCGAGCTGGTGAACGACTTCGCCGTGCTGGTTTATGGCCTGCCCCACCTGGAACCCCATCAGCAGGTGTTGCTCCAGCAGGGCAATGCCGATCCGGAAGGTCCCCTGGCGATCATCGGCGCCGGCACCGGCCTTGGCATGGCCAGGGGCATCCATGCCAAGGAGGGGCTGATCGCCCTGCCCAGTGAGGGGGGCCACCGGGAATTCGCCCCCCGCAACACCGATGAACTGCTGCTGATGGGCTGGTTGCTGCGGCTGCTGAAGCTGGAACGGCTATCGGTGGAACGGGTGGTGAGCGGCACCGGCCTCGGCTTGATCTACCTCTGGCTGCTGCACTGCGGTGCCATGGACGAAAACTATCCGCTCAAGGCCGCTGCCGACGCCTGGCAGTCGCAACCCCCCGGCACCCCTGGCCGCCCCGATCTACCCGCCCTGGTGGCGGCCCGGGCCCTAGAAGGCGGGCCCCTGGCCCTTAAGGCCCAGGAGTTATGGCTGGGGGCCTATGGCTCCGCCACCGGTGATCTGGCCATCCATGACCTGGCCAGCGGCGGCATCTGGGTGGGGGGTGGCACCGCCCATAAACAACTGCAGGGCCTGCAATCCCAGGCCTTCCTCGCGCCCATGCGCCACAAGGGTCGCTTCAGCGACTTCGTGGCTGGCCTGCCGGTGCGGGCCTTGATAGACGACGATGCCGGCCTGTTTAGCGCCGCCTGTCGGGCCCGGATGCTGGCAGAGTGCCGTTAACAACAAAAACGCAGCCATGGCGGCCAGCTGGAAGGTAGTGCAGTGGCAGTAATGGTTCAACCAACCGTGGGCCAGGCGGTGTTGGTGGATGTGCCCGCCACCACCGCCAATCTCGGGCCCGGTTTTGATTGCCTTGGGGCCGCCCTCAACCTCAGCAACCACTTTCAACTGAAGGTGCTGGAGGGCGGTGGCGAACGCTTTGAACTGATCATCGAAAGCACCGAGGGCTCCCACCTGCGTGGTGGTCCAGAAAATCTCGTGTATCGGGCCGCCCAACGGGTCTGGCGCGAGATTGGCGCCTCCCCCATGGCCCTAGAGGCCCGCGTTCACCTGGCGGTGCCCCCAGCCCGGGGGCTGGGCAGCAGCGCCACCGCCATCGTGGCCGGCCTGATCGGCGCCAATGCCCTGGCCGGAGAGCCGCTGGGCAAGGAAAAATTGCTGGAGCTGGCCATAGATATCGAAGGCCACCCCGACAACGTGGTGCCCTCGCTGCTGGGGGGCCTCTGCCTCACCGCCCGGGCCGCCTCCCACCGTTGGCGGGTGGTGCGCTGCGAATGGAACCCGGCGGTGCAGGCGGTGGTGGCGATCCCCACGATCCGGCTCTCCACCGCCGATGCCCGCCGGGCCATGCCCAAGCAGATCGCGATTGCCGATGCCGTGGCCAACCTCGGCTCGCTCACGCTGCTGCTCCAGGGGCTGCGCAGTGGCAACGGTGATCTGATTGCCGATGGCATGCACGACCGCCTGCATGAGCCCTACCGCTGGCCCTTGATCCAGGGGGGTACGGAGGTGCGCAAGGCCGCCCTTGAAGCTGGCGCCTGGGGTTGCGTGATCAGTGGTGCCGGCCCCAGCCTGCTGGCCCTTTGCCCTAAAGACAAGGCTGTTGCCGTGGCCGCCGCCATGGAACAAAGCTGGGAAAGCAAAGGGGTGGGCGCCAAGGCGGAACCACTGCAACTGCAACTGGGGGGCAGCCGCTGGGAAACGCTCAGCTGAAACCAGGGCTATCCCATAAAACCCAATCGATAAAATGCATTTATGCATATCCTGCAAAAATTGCCTTAGGCTTGCAATCGATTGACCAGAGCATTTGCCGACTTCAAAGCGTCTTCGGCTGCATTGCTCTGCCCTTAATGCCGCCAGCCTTGGCCGAGCAGGCTTAGCGCTACTGGCTGGTTTCAGCTTTGCTTCGGCCTCGGCCGCCCGGGCTGCGGATGCCGCGCCGACCGAGCAAGGCACTGGTTTCTATGCAACCCTCGGCCTTGGGGCAAGTGAAGCAGAGGAGGTGCATGCAAACAAAAAAAGCAACTTTATATACAACAACCAACAATACGAATTCAACCCCTCCCTGATTCTCCATCCCAGCCCAGGTTTCAGCGCAGAAGCTGGCTTGGGCTACGACTTCGGCCTGGTGCGCACTGAGCTCACTTACCTATACAATAATACCAGCTTTAATGACTCCACTCGCCAAACCTACGTTCGCAATACCTCAAACAATAACAGCATCGTATTTGACAGAAAAATCAAATTTAATGGCTCCGCCGATAGCAACAGCCTGTTACTAAGTGCCTACTTAGACATACCAACCGGAAGCCGCTTTGTGCCATACATTGGCGGCGGCATTGGCCCTAGTCAAGTCAATGTGAGCGGCTTTCCTAGAAAACAGGATAGCTACAATTTACTTGGTTACCAAGCAAAATTAGGTGTTAGCTACCTGGCTAGCTGTAGCACAGACCTATTTGTGGAGGGCACCTATAAAGGCACCTCCGCCTCTAATTTAGACAATGTTGATTACAGCGGCATGAACAACTGGGGCGCCAAACTCGGAGCAAGGCTGCGCTTCGCCAATCGCTGCGCTTCCAGCTCACTCGCTAAGTAGTTCTACCCAGGGGGCTAGGTCTGACTGATAGGTTGGGCGGCTTGAGAGGGCAGGTGTGCTCCCATGGATCCCAGCCTGAGCAGCGCCTTTCCCTGGCTAAGTGTGATCGTGCTGCTGCCCCTGGCCGGCGCCCTCGGTTTGGTGCTGCTGCCAAACGAATGGCAGCGCTCCTACCGCTGGGTGGCCTTTGGGGTGTTGTTCGCCGACCTGGCCCTGATGGTTTGGGCCTTCGCCCGCCATTTCGACACCCAGCTGGGCACCCTGCAGCTGGTGGAACGGGTGGACTGGGTACCCGCCATGGGCCTGCAGTGGTCCCTGGCCGCCGATGGCATCTCGGCCCCCCTGGTGCTGCTCAGCGGCCTGGTGACCCTGCTCACCGTGGCGGCCAGCTGGAAAATTGAACTAAAACCACGGCTCTACTTCGCCCTGCTGCTGGCCCAGGCCTCAGCCCAGGGGGTGGTGTTCCTCTCCCAAGATTTTCTGCTCTTCTTCCTGGCCTGGGAACTGGAGCTGGTGCCGGTTTACCTGCTGATTGCGATCTGGGGCGGCCATCGCCGCCAGTACGCCGCCACCAAGTTCATCCTCTACACGGCCACCGCCTCCCTGCTGATCCTGATCAGCGGCCTGGCCCTCGCCTTCAGCGGCGATGGCTACACGCTCAACATGCAGGAACTGACCGAACGCAGTTACAGCGGCAGCTTTGGCATTCTTTGTTACCTGGGCTTCCTGATCGGCTTCGGCGTGAAGTTACCAATATTCCCGCTGCACACCTGGCTGCCCGATGCCCATGGGGAGGCCAACGCCCCGGTATCGATGTTGCTGGCCGGGGTACTGCTGAAGATGGGCGGCTATGCCCTGCTGCGTTTCAACGTGCAGATGCTGCCGGATGCCCACCTGCAGCTGGCCCCGGCCCTGATGGTGCTGGGGATTGTCAATGTGGTTTATGGCGCCCTCAATGCCTTTGGCCAAGACAATGTGAAGAGGCGAATTGCCTGCAGTTCGGTGAGTCACATGGGTTTTGTGTTGCTCGGCATTGCCGCAGTCGATGACCTGGGCTTGAACGGCGCGATGCTGCAAATGATCAGCCATGGTTTGATCGCCGCCGGTCTCTTCTTCGTTACCGGCGTGTTCTACGAACGCACCAAAACCCTCTCAATTCCCAACATGGGCGGCCTGGCCAAGGTGCTGCCGATCACCTTCGCCCTGTTTGTGACCACCTGCCTCGCCTCCCTGGCCCTACCAGGCATGAGCGGCTTCGTGAGTGAAATCACCGTGTTCCTGGGGATCACCAGCAACGACAACTTCACCATTGGTTTCCGGGTGGTGACGGTGGTGCTGGCGGCGATCGGCCTAGTGCTCACCCCCATGTACCTGCTCTCGATGTGCCGCCGGGTTTTCTTCGGCCCCCGGATCCCGGCCCTGGCCGTGGTGGGCGACATGACCCCCCGGGAGCTAACCATCGCCCTGGTGCTGATCGTGCCCACCCTGATGATCGGTTTCTGGCCGCGGCTCGCCACCGGCATCTACGACGCCACCACCGATTCGATTGCCGCCAGCCTCAACAGCAGCCTGCTGGCGGTCCTAGAAAAGTTGCCTGCCTTCGGCTGATATCCCCATGACCCTTGCCCCCTCCCCAGCCGCCGCCCTGCTGCGGGGGGAAGGTTTACCGGATTTCGCAGCGATCAACGCCGCAGCGGTGCGGGAGGGTATCCCAACCCTGCTCCACGACCTGCACAGCCGCCTCGATCAGCTGGAAGCCCAGCTCAGCGCCAACAGCGGCGCAGATGCCAGTTGGGACAACCTGATGGCGCCATTGCAGAGCCTTGCCGAACGGCTGCGCTGGAGTTGGGGGGCCGTGAATCATTTGCTTGGCGTTTGCAATAGCCCAGAGCTGCGCGAGGCCCACCAGCAGCAACAGGCGGCGGTGGTGGCCTTCGGCAGTCGCCTGGCCCAGTCGCAGCCGATCTATGGGGCCCTGGTCGCCCTCAGCGCCCAGGCGGAGGGCCTGGATGGCTGCCAACGGCGCATCCTCGCGGCCGAACTGCTGGGCATGCGCCTGCGGGGGGTGGGCCTCCAGGGGGAAGAGAAGCAACAGTTCAACCAACTCACCCAGGAGCTGGCCGAGGCCTGCACCGCCTACAGCAACCACGTGCTCGATGCCACCGCCGCCTGGGGGCTGCTGCTCACCAGCCCAGAGCAACTGGCCGGCTGCCCCGAAAGCCTGCGCCAATTGCTGGCCGCCGCCGCCCGCGAGGCGGGTCACCCCGAGGCCAGTGCCGAGGCTGGTCCCTGGCAATTGGGGCTCGACTATCCCCGCTATGGCCCCTTCCTGCAGTTCAGCGAACGGCGGGAACTGCGGGAACAACTCTTCCGCGCCTCCATCGGCCGGGCCGCCCAGGCCCCCAACGACAACCAGCCGCTGGTGGAGCAAATCCTGGGCCTGCGCCAACGCAAAGCAGCCCTGCTGGGCTATGGCAACTGGGCCGAGGTGAGCCTCGCCCCGAAGATGGCCCCCTCCGTGGCCAGCGTTGAAAGCCTGCTGGAGCAGCTGCGGGCCCCCAGCCTCAAGGCCGGTCGCACTGAATTACAAGACCTCCAGCAGCTGGCCCAGCGCCGCGGGGCGCCGGAGGCCAGCGAATTGCGCCCCTGGGATCTCAGCTACTGGGCTGAACAGTTGCGCCAGGAGCGCTTTGCCCTTGATAGCGAAGCGCTGCGGCCCTGGTTCCCGCTGCCCCAGGTGCTGGAGGGCTTGTTTGGCCTCTGCCAACGGCTGTTTGACATTCGCATCGAGGCCGCCGATGGCCAAGCACCGATCTGGCATCCAGACGTGCGCTTCTTCCAGGTGCGGGAGGCCAGCAGCGGCGAGGCCCTGGCCAGTTTTTACCTGGATCCCTACAGCCGTCCGGGCAGCAAACGCGGTGGCGCCTGGATGGATGAATGCCTCGGCCGCCTACGCCGGGCCGATGGCCAAATGGTGTTGCCCGTGGCCTATCTGGTGTGCAACCAGAGCCCACCGGTGGGGGATACCCCCAGCCTGATGACCTTCAACGAAGTGGAAACCCTCTTCCACGAATTCGGCCATGGGCTGCAGCACATGCTCACCAGCGTTGATCGGCCGGAGGCCGCCGGCATCAACGGGGTGGAATGGGATGCGGTGGAACTCCCCAGCCAGTTCATGGAGAACTGGTGCTTTGATCCCCCCACCCTCAGCGGCCTAGCCCGCCACTGGCAAAGCGGCGAACCCCTGCCCGCCGAGGAATTGCAAAAGCTGCTGCAGGCCCGCACCTTCATGGCCGGCAGCGGCACCCTGCGCCAGGTGCACCTGGCGCTCACCGACCTGCGCCTCCATGCCCAATGGCAGCCAGGCAGCGGCCAGAGCCCAGAACAACTGCGGCGCCAGGTGGCAGAAACCACCACCCTGCTGCCGCTGCTGGAGGAAGACTCACTGCTCTGCAGCTTCAGCCATATCTTTGCCGGCGGCTATGCCGCGGGCTACTACAGCTACAAGTGGGCCGAGGTGCTCAGTGCCGATGCCTTTGCCGCCTTTGAGGATGCGGGGCTCAACGATGAGGCCGCCGTGCGGCACACCGGCAAACGCTTTCGCGCCACGGTATTAAGCCTGGGGGGAAGCGTGGCCCCTGAGCAGGTGTTTGAGGCCTTCCGCGGTCGGCCCCCCAGCCCTGAGGCGCTGCTGCGCCATACCGGGCTGGTGAGCGTTTGAGGCAGTTAGAGGGGTAGGTCGCGGTGCTGGAAGGAGAGGCTGCCGGCCGCATAGGGGGCCACCACATGGCCAGCACCGCGCAGTCGATAGCGATAGGTAACTAAACCCTCTAGCCCCACCGGCCCGCGGGGGGGCAGGGTTTGGGTGCTGATGCCCACCTCCGCCCCGAAGCCATAGCGGAAACCATCAGCAAACCGGGTGGAGCAGTTGTGATAAACCCCGGCACTATCCACCCGGGCCAGGAAGGTTTCGGCGGTGGCGGCATCGCTAGTGCAGATAAGTTCCGTATGGCGGGAGCCATAACAACGAATGTGCGCCATCGCCGCCTCCAGATCCTCCACCACCCGCACAGCCAGGATCAGGTCGAGGTATTCAGTGGCCCAATCCTCATCAGTGGCCTCACCCCGGATGCCATAGCTGCGGGCCTCCCCATCACCGCGCAGTTCCACCCCGGCGGCCTCCAGGGCGGCAATCGCCGCGGGTAAAAAGCTAGGGGCGGCCTCGCGGTGCACCAAGAGGGTTTCAATGGCATTGCAGGCGGCCGGATATTGGATCTTGCTGTCGAGCACAATCGCCAGCGCCTGCTCCCCATCCACGGCTCTATCCACGTAGGCATGGCAGATGCCATCGGCGTGGCCCAGCACCGGAATCCGGGTGTTGTCTTGGATGAACTGCACCAGGGCATTGGAACCCCGGGGAATAATCAAATCCACAAGACCATCAAGCTTCAGCAGGGCCAGGCTTTCCTCCCGGCTGGTGAGCAAGGCCAACACCTCTGGATGCACCGCCGAGCGGGCCAGCCCCGTTTGCAGGGCCTGGAGGATTGCCGTGCAACTGCGGTTTGCCTCGCGACCCCCCTTGAGGATGGCGCCATTGCCGGAACGGACCGCCAGGGCAGCGATCTGGATCAAGGCATCGGGCCTGGCTTCAAAGATCACCCCCAGCACCCCCAGGGGCACCGTGATCCGCTCCAGCACCAGGCCATCGTCGAGGGCGCGGTGCAGTTGGCGCAAGCCAAGGGGATCGGCCAGGGCCGCCACCTGGCGCACCCCTTCAATCGCCCCAGTCAACTTGTGGTCGTTGAGCTTGAGCCTGGCCACCAAGGCGGGGGCAAGCGCCTCTGTAGCCGCCGCCTCCATATCGGCTTGGTTTGCCGCCAGGATTTCGCTGCGCTGTTCATCCAAGGCGGCGGCCATGGCCAGCAGGGCCTGGCGCCGCTGGTCATCGCTGCATTGAGCCAACTCCAAAGCCTGGCGGCGCAGGCCTACGGCCCTGGCCAGCAGGGCGGGAGTGGGGTCAGGAACGGCAATGAACACTGCAGATCAACAACTTGGGGCCATCATCCTTGGCCACCGGTGGCGGAGTAGCCACCGGGGCCAAAGCGATCCAGGGCGAGGCGGGCTGCCCCCACCCGACCGGCGCCATTACCCAGGGCCGCCCGGCTGATCACCAAACCCTCACGGCTGGGGAACAACACCCGCCGCTCCACCTCCGCCAGCAGGGCCGCAGAAAAGTAAGGAAAAGCAGCACTGAGGCCGCCCCCCAACAGCACCCGCTCCGGCGTGAAGGCATAAACCAAGGAACTGATGCCACAGCCCAGCAGGCGGCCGTAGGAGGCCCAGGCGGCCAGGGCCTCGGGGTCTGCCGCCGCCGCCCGGGCGGAGAGCTCGGCGGGGTCAAGGCCGCTGGCGCGGGTCACCGCGCCAATGCTGCAGAAGCTCTCCAGGGAGCCGTTGTTGCCGCTGTTGCAAGGGGGTCCATCGGGATTGAGACCGATCAAACCCGGCTCCGCCGCCGCCCCCTGGCGGCCGGTGAATAACTTCCCCCCCAGGATCACGCCACCGCCCACCCCGGTACCCAGGGTGAGCAGCACCACGTCTTGGAGGCCCTGGGCGGCCCCCTGCCATTGCTCGCCAAGCACGGCACAGTTGCCGTCGTTGCCAAGGGTTACCCGGCGGCTGAGCCGCGACTCCAGCCAGTCGGCCAGGGGCACGTTGTCCCAACCGGGCAAATTGATTGCAATCCGGGCGATCCTGCCGGCCAGATCGGTGGGCCCGGGCATGCCAACGCCCACCCAGGGGGCCAGCCGCTGGGGATCGAGCTGCTCAATCGCATCCACAATCGCCGTGGCCACCGCCCCGGGGGCCGCCGGCTGGGGGGTGGGTAGGAAATGTTCCGCCAGGCATTCACCGTTGGCCCTAAAGCGGGCCAGCTTCAGGCCCGTGCCGCCCACATCCACACCGATCACCTGGGCTTCAAGCGGATCAGGCACCACGGAAACCGTTAGCGGCAGGGCCATTAAAAGCGGAAGAACAGCTGCACCTGCCCCTGCCAGCGCCCCTCCTGGTCGAGGGAACCCTGGATACCCAGCAGGTCATTGGCCTGATAGCGCAGGGTGGCCTCCGGCGGAATATCGCTGCGGTTTGGCGCCGCCAGCACCGAAAAATTAAGCCGATCAGTGAGGTCTACCCCCACCTCAGAACCCAGCACCAACTGGGAAGGCACCCGCTGGTTACTGGAGTTGCCTTTATTGGCACTCAGCACGTAGGGGTCGAGGTAGGTGGGGTAAAGCGCCACATTCAGGCGTTGGCCCAGGAGTTCCGAAAGGCCCCCCACCACCGGGGTGAGCAGGCTCTGGCCCAGCACCGTCACCAGGGCGGTGCCGGCGTCACCACCGGAAAGGCCGGAAAGGGTGTTGCCGCCCAGGAGGGCCACCAGGCGCTCCCGGGGTAGGGGCGGGGTGCTGCGGATCTCCAGGTTGTCGCCGATGCGATCGGCCGGGCCCGCCACCCGCACCACCACCTTCACCAAATTGAGGCGATCGAGGTTGGAAAAACTGCCCTGCAACTGGTCGGCGGAGAGCACCCCGCCACTGTCTACGGGCCGCACCTGGCCAGACACCCGGGTGGTGAGCGCCAAATCGAGGTAGGGGATCAAGCCCAGGGAGGGGGTGAACACCGCCACGTTTGGACTGTCGGTATCGAGGCGCAGGCTGCTGGTGAAGATATTGATCCGCCCCTGCAACAGCCGCACCACCCCGGAAAGACTGATGTCTGGCCCCATGGGGCCATTGAGGGTGAGCAGCCCGCCGGTGCTGAAATCCGCCACCGGCGGCGCCCCCAGGCGCAGGTCGGGGCCGAGGCTGAGCCGCAGGTCGCGGAACTGCAGGTAAGCGAGGTTTGGGATCGCCTGGCGCAGGGCGGCGCCGGAACTCGATTCCACCGAGGGGCCCAGCAACACCAGCGGTTCTTTGAAACCCCAACGGCTTTCCGGCATGCGCACCGCCAGGGGAATCGGCTTGCCGGCACCACCCACCAACTGGGAGGCCCCCAGCAGCACCCGGCCGTGGCTGAGGCTCAGTTCCCCCCCCAGCAGCGGCCTTTCCAGGCTGCCGCCCACCAGCAATTCACCATCGGCCTGGAGCCGCAGGTTGGCCCGCTGGAAGGGCACGGCTTTGAGGCTGAGCTTGAGGCTGTCGGTCTCCGTTGAATTTTGCAGCGGCAGGCTGCCCTTGCCCTCCAGCAGGCCGGCGGCCCCCACGGTGGCGCTGAATTGCTCCAGTTGCAGCCGGCGGAAATCAAAAAATGCCGCGGCCTGAAGCTCCCGCACCGTTTGCCCCGCCAGCTTTAGCTGGCCATCCCGCACCCGCAGGAAGCCATTGGCAATCGGTTGGCGCAGGCTGCCGCGCACCAGTAATTGCAAGTCAGCGCTGCCCTGTTGCCACTCCAGTTCGCCACCGGCCAGGGCGGTAAGAAAGATCAGGCCGTCATTACGGCTGGAAAGCCGCAACTCCAGGCCGTCGGCCAGGGGGTTAAGCGGAATCAAGCCCGCCAGGTCGATGCTGCTGCTCGATTGGCCACCGCGCAGGGCCAAATCCAGGCGCAGTTTCGCCCCCTCCAGGGCCAGGGCCCCCTTCTCCAAGCTGAGGGGCTTATCGCGCAACTGCCCCCCCGCCAGGGCCAACTGCAACGACAGTTTTGGGCTGCCCTGGCCCAGCTGCCAGCGGCCAGTGGCCCCCAGGCTGCCCCTGAGGCTGGCGGGCACCGGCGTGAGCAGGGCGATTAGCCCCAGGGGCAAACCAGCAAAGCTGAAACTGCCCTCCCCCTGGCCCAGGGGCCCCTGGATCTGGGCCGTGAATGGCGCCAGCTGCAGCGCCTGGTCGCGGTCTTGGCCCTCAAACCAGAGGTGCCCCCGGGTGGCGCCATTGAGCTGCAGGCTGCGGGGGTTAGCGCCCCGCAGCTCCAGGTCCCCATCCAGCCTTCCCTGCAGCTGCCGCAGCGGCCGCCGCCGCCGCTCCTCAGCACCCCCCTGGCGCAGGGCTAACAACTGATCTGCCTGCTGCAGGGCCTGGAGCTGGCCATCAAGGCTGCCGCCAAAGGTGTCGATCACCAGCCCCGCCAGATCTTGGGCATTGCCGCTGGCCCCCGGGCCCAAGGGTTGCCGCAGCGCCTGCAATAGCCGCAGCAGCGGCGCCGGTTCGAGGCCGCGGGCCTTGGCCTGCAAATCCAGCTGGCCGCCCCAGGCGCCCCGGCCGCGGAAGCTGAGCTGGCCCCGGGCCAAGGGTTGCAGCTTTGCTGATAAATCAAAGCCAGGGGGCCGCAGCTGGCCCTTGAGTTCGAGCCGCCGACCCCGGATCCAGGCCAGGGCCGGTTGGTTCAGCTCAAGGGAACCGTTGAGGTCAAAGGGGGCTAGGGCCAGCTGGCCGCCACCGCTCAATTCACCGTCTACGGGCAGCGCCGGCCGGCCGGGCAGTTGCAACTGCAGCGGCTGGAGCGGTAACTGCCGCACCAGCCAGCGGTAGCCAGATCCCTGGGGTCGTAACTGCAGGCTGCCGGAGCCCCGCTCCAAAACCAGGGAAATGAGCCTCTGGCCGTTCAGCTGGGCCCGCAGCACTGCCCCAGGGGCCTGCAGCGTTAACAGGCCTGGCTGCCAGTGCCCCTGCCAGCGCTCCCGCAGCTGCAGGGGGCCGATGCCCGGTTGGTCTAGGTCTAGATCGGCCTGCAGCAGTGGTTTAGCCAGGGGGCCGCTGAGCCGGGCACTACCGCTTAACCAGCCCTGCAGGCGGGCCCTGGGATTCAACAGGGCCAGGGGCAAGCGTTGCCACTGGGCCTGCAGCTGCAGGGGCCCGGCCCGCCAGGGTTTGGCCGCCAGCGGTTGCCACCAGCCCTGGAAGCTGAGGGGGTAGCTGGCCTGGGGGCTGGTTTGGCCGCTGGCCAGCAAACGACCCCCAGCCCAATGGAAGTTCCCCGCCAGCGGTCCCAAAAGCCGTTGCCCCTGGCGGCTCCAGCCCTTGGGCAGTTGGTAATCCCCCCGCAAGCTTTCGAGGGCGATGCCCCCCCGCCAACGGCCCCGGGCCGTGGCGGCCAGCCAGAGCTCGCCCCCTGGGCTGGGCTGCAGCGTGCGGGGAAGCGTCAGCTGCCAGTGGTTGCGGTCCAGCTGCAGCCGGGCCCGCAACAGGGGCGCCCCCAAACGCTGGGGAATCCAGGGGCTGGGGTCGAGGCTTAATTCCTGGCTGCTGAGCTGCAACTGGGGTCGTAGCTGGCCGGAGGCCCGTAAACGGGAGCGACCTGAGCGCAATTCCAAGCTGCTGAGCAGCCAGCCGTGGCTATGGCGATGCAGCAGGGCGTTGCCCTGCACCGCTGGCCCTGGCGCCCGGGCCTGGAGCTGGCCGCTCAGGCTGAGGGCCAGGGGCCGCCGCGGCGCAAAGCTGAGCCGGCCGCTGAGCTGACCCCGCCATTGGCGCCATTGCCAGGGGGCGTTGGTCCAGTGCAGCTGCTCCCCACGGCAGGCCAGCTGCAGCAGAGGGCTCTGCAGCGGTGCCCCCCAACCCCGCCGCGCCAGGCTCAACTGCTCCAGCCGCAGCGGCCCGAGGCAATGCAAACGGCCCTGCTGGCGCTCCAGCCGCAGGGAGCCGGATGCCAGACCCCGCAGGGAATCCAAAGGCAGGCCCGGCCAGAGCGGAGCTAAGACCTCAAGCGGCAGACGCCGCAAACTCAGCTGCAGCTGCTGCTGGCCCTGGGGGCCCCAACGGTGGCGCAGGTTCAGGCGCAACTCCCCAGCCGCCCTGGCTTGGCCCTGGGGCTGCAAGCGGCCGCTGAGCTGCAGCCGCCGCTTACCGAGATCAAGATCTAGTTGGCCGTTGCTCCAGCGCCAGTTGGCGCCGGGCCGCAGCCGTAGCTGGGCTGGGTCCAGCAGCCGCAGCTTGAGCTGAAGATTGGGGGCCTTGCCCTTGCCCCTGGGGAACACCCAGAACTGGCCCTGGGCATTGCGGCGCAGCTCCAGCTCCAGACCGCGCAGGCCCACCAACAGCACCGGCCGCCGTTGCCAGAGGCTGGCGCCAAGGTCGAGCTGCAGCTGCGCCTGGCGCACCCGCAGGCTGCTGCCATCGACGGGCCCCCCCAGCACCTGGCTGGGGCCAAACAGCAAGCCCTGGCTGCTGATGGCCTGCAGTGGCCCCAGCCGCACGGGGTGGCCCACCCCCCGCTGGATCAGCTTTTGCAGTTGCTGGCGCCCGGCCTGGGGCGTTAGGCGCTGCCCACAGCCGCCCAGCGCCAGCAAGCCAAGCGCTGCAATCGGTGCCAGTGAAAGGCGCTGGATCGATCCCCCCATCGCCCGCGACGGCGCTCGTCCAGAGTCGGCGCAATATAGGTTCGATTGAGCACTCGCCCCATGGCTATCAATGCATTGCTGCTGCAAGCGGGGCTCTGGCTGGCGGCGGCCAGCGGCCTGCTGGCGCTAGTCACGCTGCTGGCTTTTCTGAAGAGTTGGAGCTTCCGCTTCCGTTTGGTGGGAGTTACCAGCTTCACCCTGCTGCTGGCGGCCTCCTGTGCCGCCTTTGCAGTGAGCTATACCCCCCGCCGCAGCATTGAAGGGGCGCTCACAGTGCCGGTGGTTTACGACAACGGCGGCGACCTGGTGGTGGCCGCCGCCGGCCCCGATTTTCCAAAGGCCGCCATTGGCCCCAGCCTTGAGCAGCTGGCCAGCAACCTGCGGGGCTCCGGCCGCAACAGCAGCGACCGCCAGGTGCACGTGCGCCTGCGGCAACTGCTGCCCCAGGCCGATGGCAGCAACAAGCCAGTGGTGCTGGGAGAAGCCCTGCGGGAGCTCAGCACAGGCGCCGTGACCCTGGTCCCAGCTGCGACGGGTCGGACCGGGAACTGACACCCGGCCGCCACCAGGGTGACTTTCGCGGTCTGGAATGAAAGCGGTGGTTCTGAGGAAATAGTGATGAAAAACCAGTTCCCCCTTTTGCTTCTGGTCGGCCTGCTGGGGGGCTTCTGTTTCAGCCCGGCCCTGGCGGTGGCCAGCCCCCTGCTCGAATCGGTAAAACAAAACAAGCAACTCGCCACCCAGCTCTGTGGTGAATTCCGCAAGCTCAATGCCAGCGGCCAACGGGCCCACGAGCCAGCAAATATCCGTAACACCGCCGCCAGCCAAGGGCTGAGCCCCCTCGACGCCGAGATCCTCACCACCTACGTCGTAGGCATGTACTGCCCAGACGTGCGCTAGCGAGCTGTGAATCAAGAGCCGCTCAGCCTCAGCCTGCGGGATGGGGTGCAGTTGCGAGGCAGTCTCTGGTACCCCAACGGCCCGGGCCCCTGGCCGGCCCTGCTGATGCGCCAGCCCTATGGCCATCGGCTCGCCTCCAGCCTGGTGTATGCCCACCCCGCCTGGTACGCCCGCCAGGGCTACCTGGTGCTGGTGCAAGACGTGCGCGGCCAAGGGGACTCCGAAGGGATCTTCCGGGGCTTTGCCCAGGAGGCCGCCGATGGGGCCGACAGCCTCGCCTTTCTGCGCTCCCATCCCCTCTGCAACGGCCGGGTGGGCAGCTACGGCTTCAGCTATCAGGGGCTCACGCAGCTGCTCTGCGCTGAGCCCTCCCTAGCGGCCGATTGCCTCGCCCCGGCAATGACCGGCCTCGATGAACGGCTGCACTGGGCCTGTGAGGGCAATACCCACCGCTGGGGCCTCAGCCTCGCCTGGGGCCTGCAGCTGGCCGCCCAGCACTGCCAACGGCAGGGGGACCGCCAGGGCTGGATTGCGATCCGGCGCAGCTTGGTGGGGGGCGCCTTCCCCTACGAGGGTCTGGAGCTGTTGCGCAGCCATGACCCCGAAAACTTTGTGCTGGCCTGGCTGGAGCGGGATCCCAGCAGTGGTGAGGGCTGGCAACGGCACGAACTGGCGCCAGAGCTTTTGCGGCGGCCGTTGCTGCTGCTCCAGGGCTGGAGCGACCCCTACCTCAGCGGCGGCCTCGACCTCTGGCAACGCTCCCGCCAGGCCGGGGGCCAACCGCTGCTGCGACTCAGCCCCTGGGCCCACCTGGGCTGGGACCGGCGGGTGGGCAGCCAAGACCTGGGGCCTGCCGCCAGCGGCCGGGTTGATGAAGAGCAGCTCAGCTTCTTTGACCTGCACCTGCGCGACCGGGAGCCGGCGCCAGCCATGGTCCCCAGCCTTGGTTTTGATCTGCTGGCCCAGCACTGGCGCGAGCGCTGCCCCCTGAACGGCAGCGGCCAGCGCTGGGGCCTGGAGAGCAATGGGCTGGCCGCCAGCCGCAGCGATGAGGGGCTACTCAGGGCCGATGGGGGCGGTGCTGGCCGCTTGCACTGGGTCCATGACCCCTGGCGGCCGGTACCGGGCCGGGGGGGGCACCTGGGCCTCGATGCTGGCCCGGTGGAAAGGGGCGACCTTGATGGCCGCGCCGATGTGGTCTGTTTCAGCACCCCCCCCCTGGGCGAAAGCCTGGAGCTTTGGGGCCAACCGCTGCTGGAACTCCAGGCCAGCGCCGACTGCCCCGGCTTTGACCTCTGTGCGGCCCTTTCGGTGCTGCGCCGCCAGGGGGCTGAGGTGCTGCAACTCAGCACCGGGGTGAGTAGCCAGCGCGGGGACCACTGCCAACAGCAGCGCTGGCGCCAGGTGCGGCTGCAGCCACTGCTGGCCAGCCTGGCGCCGGGGGACAGCCTGCGCCTCTCCCTGGCGGCAGCGGCCTGGCCCCAGATCCGGGTTAATCCCGGTGATGGCAGCCTTGGCCGCGGGCCAGCCGGACCCGACCACCGCCAGATCTGCATCGAGCTGCAGCTGGAGGGGGCCCAGCTCAGCCTGCAGCCGATGCTCGAAGCAGCCGGAACCAGGCCAGACTGAATGCTGCCCACTTATCGCAGCGCCTTGGCTTTGCTCTCCCTGCGCCGCTTTTGCCTGGCCCTAATGCTCAGTGGCGCAACCCTCAGCGCAGGCCTCGGCAGCAGCCCAGCGGCGGCGGGTCCCAACAGCGAAGCCAAGGCCCGGGCCACCGCCAACCAATTAATCGAAGCCCTCAGCCAGAAAAACGGCCAGCAACTCTTCAACCTGCTGGGGGGCCCCCTGCGCAGCAACACCAGCCCCAGCCAGCTGCAAGGGCGTCTCAATAGCCAGCCGAAGCTGCAAGAAGCCAAGCTGCAACGGGTGCTCCGCGGCCTAGACACCTCTGTGGTGGAAATAGAACTGCGCACGGAAAAGGGGATCGATTCCCTGCGGCTAGTGGTGGACAGCAACGGCAAATTGCTGGGCTACGAGCTGGGGGAAACCACTGAAACGATCGACCGGATTGCCCGGGCCTTCGTGGAGGACCTGGGGGCCGGCCGTTGGTTATCGGCCCGCAGCCGCCTGGTGCTCAGCCTCCAGGACAGTCTCAATGGGACCCAACTGGAAAATCGCTGGAAAGAACTGGAAAAGCGCACAGGGGCCTTTCGCCGCATTACCGCAGTGGTGACCGCGAGCGCCGGCGGTCCCCAACAGCTGGTGCTGGTGACCACTCAATTCAGCAATCTGAACGACTCGCTCTTTGTGATCCTCGATGACAAAAATCGGATCACGGGCGTCGATTTTCCGCTGCAACGGAGCGATCACTGAGGCATATCCGTTTAGGCTCCGCCCCAAACGTCAGTGATCGTTCAGATGGTGGTGGCCAGCCTTGATTGGATGCATGGTGATGCCGAACGGCTAGCCAGCTGCAGCCACGACCATCCCTATGCGGTGCTCGGTCCCCAGCCCCAACCCCAGGGGGGCTGGGTGGTGCGGGTCTGGATGCCAGATGCCGACGAGGTGCTGCTGCTCCACCAGGGCCAGGAGCTGCCGATGCAAACGCCCCACCACCCCTGGCTATTTGAACGGGCCCTGGCGGAAAACCCCGGCAGCGCCTATCGGGTGCGGGTCAGTCGGGCTGGGGTAACCCACGAACAACACGACCCCTACTCCTTCCGCCAGGAATGGATGGGGGAAACAGATCGCCACCTGTTCTCTGAGGGCAACCATCACCACATCTGGCGACGGATGGGCGCCCACCCGGTGTTGCAAGACGGGGTGGCCGGTGTGCAGTTCTGCCTCTGGGCCCCCAGCGCCCGCAGTGTTGCCCTGATCGGCGATTGCTGCGGTTGGGATGGCCGCCATCTGCCGCTGCAACAACGGCTCGGCGGCAGCTGGGAATTATTTGTGCCCGGGCTCAAGGTGGGTGAGCGTTACAAGTACGAAATCCGCAGCCAGGAGGGCCACTGCTACGAGAAGGCAGATCCCTATGGCTTCCAACACGAGGTGCGCCCCCTGCAGGCCTCCCTGGTGGCAGACCTAAACAACTACAACTGGAACGATGGCCATTGGCTGGAACATCGCGACAGCCGCGATCCCCTGGAGCAGCCGATCTCGGTTTATGAAATGCACCTGGGCAGCTGGATGCATGGCAGCGTTGATGATCCCTATATCGAGCCCAATGGCCAAGGGCGACCAGCGGTGCCCGCCGCAGATCTCAAGCCCGGCGCCCGGCTGCTCACCTATCCAGAATTAGCCGATCGGGTGATCCCCTACGTGAAGCAACGGGGCTTCACCCATATCGAATTGATGCCGATTGCCGAGCATCCCTTTGATGGCTCTTGGGGCTACCAGGTCACTGGTTTTTATGCCCCCACCAGTCGCTTCGGCAGCCTTGATGAATTCAAGGCCTTCATTGATCGCTGCCATGCGGAAGGCATCGGCGTAATCCTTGACTGGGTGCCAGGCCACTTCCCCAAGGATGCCCATGGCCTTGCCTTCTTCGATGGCAGCCACCTCTATGAGCACGGCGATTCCCGGATCGGCGAACATAAGGAATGGGGCACACTAATCTTTAATTACAGCCGCAACGAGGTAAGAAATTTCCTTGTTTCCAACCTGCTGTTCTGGTTTGAGGAATTCCACATAGATGGCATCCGCGTTGATGCGGTGGCCTCGATGCTGTACCGGGATTACCTGCGCCCCGATGGCCAGTGGCTACCCAATGAACACGGCGGCCGCGAAAATCTTGAGGCCGTGCGCTTCATGCAACAGGCAAACTCGCTGCTGTTCCACTACTTCCCAGGCGCCCTTTCCATTGCCGAGGAATCCACCACCTGGCCGATGGTGACCCAACCCACCTCCATGGGCGGCCTGGGCTTCAATATGAAGTGGAATATGGGCTGGATGCATGACATGCTCGATTACTTCGAGCTGGATCATTGGTTCCGTCAATTCCATCAAAGCAACATAACTTTTTCGATCTGGTATCACCACACCGAAAACTTCATGCTGGCCCTCAGCCACGATGAAGTGGTGCACGGCAAGAGCCATCTGCTCCACAAGATGCCGGGCAGTGATGAGCTGAAATTTGCCAATGTGCGGGCCCTACTTACATATATGTGGACCCACCCTGGCAAAAAAACCATCTTCATGGGCATGGAATTCGGCCAACGGGGTGAATGGAATGTTTGGGGGGATCTGGAATGGGACAAACTCCAGTACCCGCATCACCAGGGCCTGCTCAACCTGGTGGACGACCTCAACGCCTTCTACAAATCAGAACCGGCCCTCTGGCGTAACGATTTCGATCACTTCGGCTTCCAGTGGATCGACTGCGACGACACCAGCCACAGCGTTGTGAGCTTCATGCGCCGCGATGAGAAGCAGGGCAATTGGGTGGTGGTGGTTTGCAACTTCACCCCCGAAGGCCACGGCAACTACCGGATCGGCGTGCCGGTGGAGGGCTTTTACAAAGAGGTGTTTAACAGTGACAGCAGCCGCTACGGCGGTGGCAACGAGGGCAACCTCGGCGGCAAATTCACCGACCAGTGGGGCATGCATAACTACGGCCAGTCCCTCGACCTCTGCCTGCCGCCCCTGAGCGTGTTGGTGTTCAAGCTCGATTCCAGCCGGGAGCTCCCTCGGGTAGCGTCAGCGGCTGCTTCAGCCACCCCATGAGCGATTCCCTCCCCCTGCTGCTACGCGCCGCCCGAGGTGAGCAGGTGGAGCGGCCGCCGGTTTGGATGATGCGCCAGGCCGGCCGTTACATGAAGGTGTACCGCGACCTGCGCGACCGCCATCCCGGTTTCCGGGAACGCTCTGAGAACGCTGATCTCTCCTATGAGATCTCGATGCAGCCGTTCCGGGCCTTCAAGCCCGACGGCGTGATTCTTTTCTCCGACATCCTGACGCCGCTGCCGGGGATCGGCATCGACTTCGACATCATCGAAAGCAAGGGCCCGATCATTGATCCGCCGATCCGCAGCCAGGCCCAGGTGGATGCCCTGCGGCCGCTCAACCCCGCCGAGGCCCTGCCCTTCGTAGGCGAGGTGCTGGGCCGCCTGCGCCAGGACGTGGGCAATCAATCCACCGTGCTCGGCTTCGTGGGCGCCCCTTGGACCCTGGCCGCCTACGCGGTGGAAGGCAAGAGCAGCAAGAACTATGCGGTGATCAAGGCGATGGCCTTCCAGGAGCCGGCGCTGCTGCACCAGCTGCTGGGCCACCTGGCCGATGCGATCGCCACCTACGTGAACTATCAAATCGAGAGCGGCGCCCAGGTGGTGCAGCTGTTTGATTCCTGGGCCGGTCAACTGAGCCCGATCGACTACGACGTCTTCGCTGCCCCCTACCAGAAACGGGTGGTGGATCAGGTGAAGGCCAAGCACCCCGAAACGCCGCTGATCCTCTACATCTCCGGCAGCGCCGGCGTGCTGGAGCGCATGGCAACCACAGGGGTCGATTTCATCTCGCTCGACTGGACCGTGGACATGGCCGATGGCATCGCCCGCCTGCCTGGCCACCTGGGGGTACAAGGCAATGTGGATCCGGGGCTGCTGTTTGGTACCCCCGAGGCGATCCGCGCCCGCATCGTTGACACCGTGCTGAAGGCCAAGGGTCGGCGCCACATCCTCAACCTGGGCCACGGCATCCTGCCGGGCACCCCCGAGGAAAACGCCCGGGTCTTCTTTGAAGCCGGCAAGAACGTCAATGCCCTGATCAACGCGGTGGGTTGAAGTGACGGCGGAACGGATCCTGATCACTGGGGCCAGCGGTTGCGTTGGTCAACACATCGCCCATCGCCTCTTCCACCACTCCGATGCCGAGCTGCTGCTCTGGCTGCGGGATCCCGCCAAGCTCACGGCGGTGCCCCACCAGCATCCACGCATCCAGCTGCTGGTGAGCGACCTGCGGGAGCAAAGCGCCCATGCCGCCCAGCTGGCCACGGTGACCCGGGTGATCCATACGGCCACCGCCTGGGGGGATCCGCTGCGGGCCCAACAGGTGAATGTGGACGCCGTCAAGGAACTGCTCGCTCGGCTTGACCCGAACCTGGTGCGGCAGATCATCTATTTCTCCACCGCCAGCATCCTTAACCGCGACCTGAAATTGCTGCCGGAGGCGGAACGCTTCGGCACGGAATACATCCAAACCAAGGCCCTCTGCCTGGGCCAGCTAGAGCAGCATGCCCTGGCCGCCAAGGTGGTGGCCGTGTTCCCCACCCTGGTATTTGGTGGCCGCGTTGATGGCGCTGGCCCCTTCCCCACCAGCTACCTAACCGCTGGCCTAGGCGAAGCAATCCGCTGGCTCTGGCTAGCCCGCTGGCTGCGCACCGATGCCAGCTTCCATTTCATCCATGCGGCAGACATCGCCAAGGTTTGCTGCCACCTGGCCCTTAACCCCCACCAGGCCAACCCGGAGGCCGGCCAGGGGGCAGTGCGGCGCCTAGTGCTGGGTCAACCGGCGGTTTCGATCAATGGCACGGTGGCCAGCCTCTGCCGCTGGCGCGGGGTGTGGCTACCGCCGGGAATCCCCCTATGGGGCTGGCTGATTGAAGCCCTGGTGCGGGTGTTGCCGATCGAGATCAATGACTGGGATCGCTTCAGCATTCAGCAACGCCATTTCGTCCACCAACCGGTGAGTCCCCCGGAACGATTCGGGCTGCATTCCCATGCCGCCAGCCTGGAGGCGATCTTTGACGATGCCGGCCTGCCGCAACGGGGGGAAATTCATGTCAAACCGTTGCAGAGCGCTGGGGAGCAGGGGGCCACTTCCTAGGTTGAACCGGATTGTTTCTGCGCCCATGCGTCGCCTCTTCGGCCTGCTGGCCATCTGTTTTGCCCTTCTGTTTGGTTCCGCCCCAGCCTTCGCTGCGGATCTGGCCAACGGTGCAAAGGTGTTCTCCAACAACTGCGCCGCTTGTCATATCGGTGGCGGCAATGTGGTGAATGGCGAGCGCACCCTCAAGGCTTCAGCCCTTGAGGCTTACCTCGCCAACTACAGCGCCGGCCACGAAGCCGCCATCGCCTACCAGGTGACCAACGGCAAAAACGCCATGCCCGCCTTCGGTGGCAAGCTCAGCGAAGCTGATATTGCTGATGTGGCAGCGTTTGTGGAAGACAGCTCCGCCAAGGGCTGGAGCTGAGCTAGCTAGCTAGCCATAGATTCTTAAGCAGGGCCTAGGCCCTGCTTTTTTTTGCCGATGTTTCCAATGCGCCGCCTTGCCGCCGCAGCCCTGCTGGCCCTGCTGCTGCCCTTGCCGGTGTCGGCCCAGATTGCCGGAACCCCCAGGCCTGGCTACACCGCCGACCGCTGCCGCTGGCTGGTGCCCTGGGGCATGGAATTCCTGCAACCCAAGAAATTGCCTGCCAAGGAAGTGGCAGGAAAAAATGCCAGGGGTTGCCTCTCCCAAAACGATGCCAGCTACGCCAGTGATGGCTGCCCAGCAAAGTTCTGCAGCTATCGGGAAATCGGCCCCCTTCCCAGCCAAGACGACTCCGTGAAGTTGCAATTACCGAAGCCCTAGGCGGCAGGCCGTACTCCCCAGGTGGGGTTCGCCCCACCCCAGCAGCGCCCAGAGCCCATAGCTTTAGCCAAGAGAAAGCAACCGGCGCCCTGTGATCCAACCCACTGCCGAACAATTCACCGAACAAGCCTGGGGGGCGGTGGTGGCCGCCCAAGGGCTGGCCCAGGAAAAACGCCAGCAACAACTGGAAACCGAACACCTGCTCTTGGCGCTGTTGCAACAGCCCCAGGGGTTGGCGGTGCGCATCCTTGAAAAGGCTGGTGTAAACCCAGCCCAGCTGCAACAACAGGTGGAGGCCCACATCGGCCGTCAGCCGAGCCTTGGTGGCGCCCCAGACAATGTGTACCTGGGCAAGGGCTTGCAGACCCTGCTGCAACGGGCCGAGGAACTGAAGAAGGAACTGGAGGACAGCTTCATCTCGGTGGAGCACCTGCTCTTGGCCCTGGCCATTGATGACCGCTGCGGCAAACAGTTGCTGCAGGGGGCCGGGCTGAGTGAAGCCAAATTGCGGGATTCAATTAAGGCCGTGCGCGGCAGCCAACGGGTCACCGACCAAAACCCCGAGGGCACCTACGAATCCCTGGAAAAATATGGCCGTGACCTCACCGCCGCCGCCCGCGAAGGCAAGCTTGATCCGGTGATCGGTAGGGATGAGGAAATCCGCCGCACCATCCAGATTCTGTCGCGGCGCACCAAAAACAATCCGGTGCTGATTGGTGAACCGGGCGTTGGCAAAACAGCGATTGTGGAGGGCCTGGCCCAACGGATCGTTAATGGCGATGTGCCCTCGGCCTTGCAAAACCGCCAGCTGATCGCCCTCGACATGGGGGCCCTGATCGCCGGTGCCAAGTACCGCGGTGAATTTGAAGAACGGCTCAAGGCTGTGCTCAAGGAGGTGACCTCCAGCGAGGGGCAGATCGTGCTGTTTATCGATGAGATCCACACGGTGGTGGGGGCCGGCGCCGCCGGGGGGGCGATGGATGCCAGCAACCTGCTGAAACCGATGCTGGCCCGGGGGGAACTGCGTTGCATCGGCGCCACCACCCTCGATGAACACCGCAAACACATTGAAAAAGATCCCGCCCTGGAGCGGCGCTTCCAGCAGGTGTTCGTGGATCAACCCACGGTGGAAGACACGATCTCGATCCTGCGGGGCCTGAAGGAACGCTATGAGGTGCACCACGGCGTGCGCATCGCTGATACGGCCCTGGTGGCGGCGGCGGTGCTGAGCAGCCGCTACATCGCCGATCGGTTTCTGCCGGATAAGGCGATCGACCTGGTGGATGAATCTGCGGCACGCCTAAAGATGGAGATCACCTCCAAACCGGAGGCGATCGATGAAATCGACCGCAAGATCCTGCAGCTGGAGATGGAGAAACTCTCGCTCGCCCGGGAATCAGACACGGCCAGCAAGGAGCGGCTGGAACGGATCGAGCGGGAACTGGCGGAACTGAACGAACAACAAAGCAGCCTCAATGCCCAATGGCAGAAGGAAAAGGGGGCGATCGACGACCTCCAGGCCCTCAAGGAGGAAATCGAGCAGGTAACCCTGCAGGTGGAACAGGCCAAGCGCAGCTACGACCTGAACAAGGCGGCCGCCCTGGAATACGGCACCCTGGCCGAACTCAACAAAAAGCTGGCGGCCCGCGAGCTGGAACTGGGCAGTGCCGATGGCAGCAGCGCCAGCAGCAGCCACCAACTGCTGCGGGAGGAGGTCACTGAAGACGACATCGCCGAGGTGATTGCCAAATGGACCGGCATCCCCGTGAGCAAATTGGCCCGCTCGGAGATGCAGAAATTGCTGGAGCTGGAGGCTGAACTGCACCAGCGGGTAATTGGCCAGGCCCAGGCAGTTACGGCGGTGGCCGATGCAATCCAACGCTCCCGGGCGGGGCTATCGGACCCGAACCGGCCGATCGCCAGCTTCCTTTTCCTCGGCCCCACCGGTGTGGGTAAAACCGAGCTGAGCAAGGCCCTGGCCAGCCAGTTATTCGACAGCGATGACGCCATGGTGCGCATCGACATGAGCGAATACATGGAGAAGCACTCCGTATCAAGGTTGATCGGAGCCCCCCCCGGCTATGTGGGTTTTGAGGAGGGGGGTCAACTCACCGAGGCGGTGCGCCGGAGGCCCTATGCGGTGATCCTGTTTGACGAGGTGGAGAAGGCCCACCCGGATGTGTTCAATGTGATGCTGCAGATCCTCGATGATGGCCGCGTTACCGACAGCCAGGGCCGCACGGTGGATTTCACCAACACGGTGCTGATCCTCACCAGCAACATCGGCAGCCAATCGATCCTCGAGCTGGGCGGTGACGACGCCCGCCACGAAGAAATGGAACGGCGGGTAAATGAAGCCCTGCGGGGCCACTTCCGGCCGGAATTCCTCAACCGACTCGATGAAACGATCATCTTCCACAGCCTGCGGGCCGATGAACTGCGCCAGATCGTTGGGCTGCAGGTGCAAAGGCTCGCCAAACGCCTGGAAGACCGCAAGATCAACCTGGAAACCAGCAGCGAATCACTCGACTGGCTGGCCAGCGCTGGCTACGACCCTGTTTACGGCGCCCGGCCCCTAAAGCGGGCGATCCAACGGCAACTGGAAACACCGATCGCCAAGGCGATCCTGGCCGGCAGCTATGGGGAGGGCAGCACGGTGTATGTTGCCGTGGCAAACGATCGGCTGGTATTCAGCTAAAACCCCTGGCCGTGAATCAGCTTGTTGCTTACGCAATCGAGAAGAATCTGCACATTCTCTCGGGTTTTATCGCGGCATTTATCATATTTCCAGTGGCTGCCTTTGCCCGCAAGGACTCTCAACGCCACCGTAAATACGGCCACATGGCCACGCTATTCGCCTGTGCCGTTGCCCTAACCGGAACCCTGATGCTGCTCAATCCGATGTTTCCATCGCTTTGGGCAGCAAACGTAAAGGCCAGGGGAATTGAATGGCAGCTATTTTTCAATGAAACCTTCTACGAACCGGCCTTTTTTATATGGCTAGATATAATACTTCTGTATGCATGCTTTTCAGCGATACGCGTTTGGATGCGGATCAAATCGATCAAAGCGGAGACCGCCCCCTTTGGCAGCATAGATTTGCTCCTTACATTTTTGCTAACAGCTAGCAGCCTATTCTTTATATGGGTAGGCATACACGACATCAGCCATCTGGCGGTGCATCCGTTTGCAACAATATTCATAGGCCTTGGGCTATACGCCCTGGCATTCGCAGCAATAGATATTGTCAGCTTTTACCTTCCCGCCCAACTGCTGGTGCGCCATGGCTGGATTCTGCACGGCTATAAGTTTCTATTTGCCTGGCATGGGCTGATCACTGCATTTACAATCAGGATGAGAATCAGCTATCAAGCCTTCAGCAGCCTAGACACCACAATTACATTGCTAGGTTATCTCTCAACGGCAATTCTTTTTTGGTTCTACCTGCGGGCCCAGAGGCCTTTGACCCCATAGAATTTAATTATCACAGAGAAGAATTAGACAACAAAAGCTGATCGGATAATTGCTCACAGCTATCTACCGGCAAAGTAGCCACCAAATTACGCAGAACTTGCATAATTTGGTGAGCGAGGACGACTGAGGCTTTAAAGCAGCATGCTATTATCGTTATTCAATAAAAAAACACTGCCAGGCAGCGACAGCTTTACCGGCTTCGACTACCAGCAACCTTTAGGTCACCTACCAACTTCGCCCTAGCCCGATGCCCGTTGACTCAAGCACCTATGCGGAGGGGATGGTAGTAACAGTCAATGGGCCCTCCATTCCTGGCCGCAGCAAGGGGGAATATATAAATGCCGCTGCCTTTGCCGCCCTTAAGAGCGATGGCACCGTCGTTGCCTGGGGTGATGGCCGCTATGGCGGCACGGCACCGGCGGGGCTGAGCGGCGTTAGCCAGATCTTCTCCACTAACACTGCCTTTGCGGCGCTGAAGAGCGATGGCAGTGTCGTCGCCTGGGGTCTCAGCAGCTCTGGCGGCACTGCCCCAGAAGGGCTGAGCGGTGTCACCCAGATCTTCTCAACTAATTCTGCCTTTGCGGCATTGAAGAGCGATGGCAGTGTCGTCGCCTGGGGTGACGAGATGGCTGGCGGCAATGCCACCCCATTTGCGCTGAGCGGTGTCACCCAGATCATCTCAACTGAAAAGGCCTTTGCGGCATTAAAGAGCGATGGCAGCGTCGTCGCCTGGGGTGACTGGAGCTATGGCGCCTTGTCCCCATACTTCCTTAGCAATGTCACCCAGATCTTCTCCACTGAAAAGGCCTTTGCGGCATTGAAGAGCGATGGCAGCGTCGTCGCCTGGGGTGACTGGAACAATGGCGGCAATGCCCCAGAGCTGAGCAGCGTCTCCCAGATCTTCTCCACTAGAACAGCATTTGCCGCCTTAAAGACTGATGGCAGCGTCGTCGCCTGGGGTGGCTACGGCTCTGGCCTTGCTCTCCCCCTAGGTGGCGGCATAAATGGTGGCAGGGCCCCAGCGGGGCTGAGCGGCGTCTCCCAGATATTCTCCACTGACTCTGCATTCGCCGCCCTGAAGAGCGATGGCAGCGTTGTTGCCTGGGGTCTCAGCAGCTCTGGCGGCACGGCAACGGCGGGGCTGAGCGGCGTCACCAAGATCTTCTCCAATGCCAATGCCTTTGCGGCGCTGAAGAGCGATGGCAGCGTCGTCGCCTGGGGTGACAGCAACTATGGCGGCACGGCACCAACGGGGCTGAGCGGCGTTGCCCAAATCCTCTCCAATAACGGTGCCTTTGCGGCGCTAAAGAGCGATGGCAGCGTCGTCGCCTGGGGTGCCAGCAGCTCTGGCGGCACGGCACCGTCAGGGTTGAGCGGCGTCGCCAAGATCTTCTCCAATGCCAATGCCTTTGCGGCGCTGAAGAGCGATGGCAGCGTCGTCGGCTGGGGTGACAGCAGCAATGGCGGCACGGCACCAGTGGGGCTGAGCGGTGTGGTGGCGTTTGCCAATCCCTATACCGATGATCGGCTCACAACCATTCAGCCGCAAAATTCACCACCCTCAACACTCAAGGGCACGAATACGGCTGATAATCTGATCGGCACAGCGCCAAATCAATTTATTGATGCCCTTGCAGGCAACGACACCATTTCCACTGGCTTTGCCAACAGCACGCTATATGGGAATAGTGGCAATGACAGCTTTTATTTTGCCACGGCTTTAACCAGTGTTTTGATAGCAAGCAACCAAGATAATGATACAATTCAACTACGTGGTGCATCTACCAAAACGAGTATTTGGGGTGGTAGCGGCAACGACAGCATAAAACTAGAAAACACAGCAACAGCCGGTTACATCAGTGGTGATGAAGGTGATGACACAATTGATATCAGCGGAGCACTACTGAACACCAGCATAATTGGCGGCGACGGTGAAGACCGTCTATACATTACTGGCACATTAAGTGCTGCATCTATATCAGGGGGAAATGGCAACGACAGCTTGGTCTTCGCCGGAATCGCAAACAACAGCACAATCACCGCTGGTAATGGGGCAGACAGTATTGCCCTGCTGGCAGGCGTCAGCGCCAGCAGTATCGACGGCGGAGAGGGTGATGATTCAATCACCCTGGCGATTTCAGCTAATTCCTCCACAGTGATTGGCGGCAGTGGCAACGACTTAATCGCTCTGTCCGCTGACACGACAAGCATTTCAATCAATAGTGGCAGTGGCAATGACTCAATTGTCATTACTGGTGCACTTAATAGTGGTTTTATTCTTACCAGATGGGGCGATGACTGGATATCAATATCCAGTTCAGTGGTAAATGCAAGAATTTATGGCGGCAGCGGTAACGATACGATCACGGTGAATAACACAGTTAGTGGTGGTATATTTGGCGGCCAAGAAGGCGCAGACTCATTGGTGGTGAGGGGCGGGATCATAAACGCCCAGGTGGAGCTGGCGGCATCGCCAACAGACACCACCACCCTGGCAGACACCCTGGTGGTGACCGGTGAAATACAAGGCAGCACAATCCTTGCAGGGTCCGGCTCCGATAGCCTGCTGCTAAGTAGCAGCTTTGGCGGCTATGGGGAGCTTGGCGACGGCAATGATTATGTGAGCGCTGCTGGTGCGCTAAGCCTTGCCTCACTGCTGGGAGGAACCGGCAATGATACTATTAATTTTAATGGTGGCACTTCCTCAAGTGTGGTCGGTGGCTATGGAGCAGACCAACTTATCTTTAGCGGCACGAATGCAAACCTGGTTGATACAACAGTTTATGGTGGGCAAGTTAGTACTTGGTACAGCACAATTAGCGGCATTGATGGCAATGATTCCATCTATGTGGCCGGCTCACTTAGTAATACCTGGCTATATGCCAACCAAGGGGAAGACACGATATCCGTAGTTGGCAGCGCATATAGCTCACGCATATATGGCGGAAGTGGCAATGATCTAATAAGTGTAGGCCCAATGATATCAAGAGGCGCCATCCTGGGTGGCACTGGCAACGATACCATTTATGTAAGCAGCCTAGAGCAAGGGGTTTACCTGTTTGGCGACGAAGCCAACAATAGCGGCAGTAATGATAATGATTTCATTCAGATTGGTTCGATTAGCACCGCCTACATATCTGGAGAACAGGGTAATGACCAGATTATAGTTACCGCTGGTTCTGCCACGGCTGCCACGCTGTTAGGTGGCAGCGGCAACGACACCCTATCTATCTTGGGAGATTTCTCTGCAGGGATACTGGAGGGCGGTACGGAAGCAGATTCAATTCTAATTGGTGGTGCAGTGCTTGGCCGTGCCAGCATCTATGGGGGCAGCACAGCTGCTGACAGCGGCAATGACAGCGCAGACTATATATCAATCGGAGGCGGCATAAGCTCCGCTCAAGTGATTAGCAATCTTGGGAATGACACCATTCTCGTGGGGGGGAGCCTGCTGGAGTCAAGCCTCTGGGGAGGCAGCGGCAACGATTCAGTAAGCCTAGCTGGAAGTTTAAGTGCTGCCTTATTTGTGGGCGGCACTGATTCCGATAGCCTGCTGATTGGTAACAACGTTATTTCTAGCTCACTGATTGGTGATGACGGCAGCTACAACAGCAGTGCTGATGGTTCCGATAGTTTTGTGGTAGCTGGTGGTTTTAGCAGCTCATACTTCAGCGCTGGATCCGGTAATGATTTCTTCTCCGTGGCCGGCACCGTAAATAGAAGCGTTATATACGGTGGAGTCGGAAACGACAGCCTTAACTTCGGGGCGCTATCAGGCAGCAATTCGCTATTTGGTGGTTCAGGTAACGACTACTTGACAGTGGTTGGCATCATCCAGGCCGGCTCCCTACTGGGCGAGGCCGGAGACGACAGCATCTATGGAGGAAACAGCATAGCTGATGGCTACATAGACAGCGGCGATGGGAATGACCTTATCAGTATCGCTGGTTTGGTTAGCAAGACCAGTCTTGATGGCGGGGCTGATAACGACACCCTGCTATTAGCAGGTGGCCTTAGCGGCAGCTACGTTTATGGCGGCGAAGGATCAGACCTTATCAGCATAGCCGCTGGTATTAGTGCTGGGTATGTAATATCAGGCAACGGCAACGACACAGTGATATTAAGCGGGCTAATTTCTGCCGGCTATATTAATGTTGGCTATGGCTCAGACAGCTTGCAGTTAGTAGGCGGCAGCGGAAATCATAATAATCTCACAATTAGAGGCGGAAATACCTCCACCAGCATCCAGGGTAGCGAAGGCAATGACACCATAATCGTAAGGGGATTTGATATGAATAGTAGCTTCATCAGTGATGCAGCTGGCCTCGATTCCCTCTATTTCGAATGCGCAGTAACAAAAACCACAATTGTTAGCGGTGGTGGTGAAGACAGCGTGAGCCTAAGTGGTGCAGCAGACAATCTAATCCTAAGTGCCTTCTCGATAAGTCGCGTATTTGCCGGCTCCGGTGCTGATACTCTGAGTTTTATTGGTGTAGCCACTGCAGGCACAATTGATGGCGGTGCCGATGCCGACAGCCTCTACTTTGCTTCAGTTGCAAAAAACATGAGTGTGTTTGGTGGTAGCGGTGCAGACACGATCTGGCTGGCTGATAATGCCAGCTCCTCCAGTCTAAACGGCGGTGCCGATGGTGATCTGATCTACTTAGCAGCAGGCTCCAGTAACGACAGCCTCTTTGGTGATAGCGGCAACGATTCAATTAATGTGCAGGGCAATATAACAAGAAGTACCACCCAAGGTGGCGATGGCGAAGACACGCTGATATTTGGCGGCACCTTATATACAGCTTCAATTAGTGGTGGTGATGGCAACGACTTACTAAGCTTTGCTAGCACGATATCAACAGCATCTATTGTTGAAGGCGGCAGCGGCAACGACAGCTTTAATGTTAATACAATCAACGCCGCTCTTATCTCCGCAGGTGATGGCAATGACTCCCTAGCAATCAGTGGAGCACTAATTGGCTCCACCATAGATTTTGGCTCCGGTGATGATATCTTTACCCTCAGGGTGGATTCCACCAGCAGCTCGATCCTAGGGGGAGACGGCAAAGACACCTTGGTCTTCTCCTCCACACTCACCAGCTCCTCCGTAGCTGGTGGCAGTGGTAATGACCTGCTAAGTTTTGCTGCCTTTGTGGGCGCTGGCAACACGATTGATGGTGGCAACGAAAACGACACCCTGATCTTTTCAGGCACAGTGAGTGCCGCCCGAATCCTGGGGGGTGATGGGGCAGATAGCTTCTCCTTTGGCAGCACTATCAGCAACGCCACACTCCATGCAGGCAATGGCAATGACAGCCTCAGCCTTGCCGGCAACATGACAGGCTTCTATGTAAGCCTTGATGAAGGCAGTGATCTAGCAATCTTTGCCAGCAGTTTCAGCTCCGGCACGGTCTTGGGTGGCTCCGGTGGAGATAGCTTGATATTCAATGCATCAGTAGGTACAGGTAGCACCATTGATGCCGGCGCCGATAATGACAGCGTCTATTTCTTGCAGGCCCTTAGCAGCACATCTGTATATGGCGGCGCTGGCAACGACACCCTCAGCTTCGCCAGTGCGGTAGATGCTGCAACAATTGACGCCGGTTACGGTGTAGACAACTTGCAGTTTGCCAGTAGTTTTAGCGGCCACATCAAGGGTGCTGGCAGCAATTCGGAAAATGTTAATTTTGGCTCTACAACAGCTGTAGTTTTTGATGAGGCTATTGGCAGCGGAAGCACAATCCAATTCAGCAATTCTGCCGATCTAGCTACTTTTGCGGGAGCAGTTGGCGCCTCCACAATCCTCGGCGGCGCTGGCAATGATACCCTCATGTTCTTTGATGCTGTAAACGGAGCAAGCCTTGATGCAGGGGGAGGTAGTGACGCACTTTATATCGGAAGCTTCACTGGCCGAATCAGTGGTCTTAACTCAGCAAACGAATACGCAATTTTCGCCTCAACTGCCAGAGTTGGCTTCGAAAGTGACATCGGCAGTGGCAGCACCATTATTTTCAGTCCATTAGCTGATTTAGCTACATTCAGCGGAACGGTTGGTGCAGCAAAAATCAACGGGGCCTACGGCAATGACACTCTAGTTTTTACAAATATTTTGGCAGGCGCATCTTTATATGGTGGCTCAATTCAGACGCCAGTCTTCCTAACTGACGAAGATCAATTCCTCGGCACAGTCACCATTGGCACTGGCGGGGTGAGCTTCTGGGGTGGAGCGCAGAATGACACCTTCAACTTCACTCAGTTCACAGGCAGCATTGGAAATACCGCCTACTTCTGGAATGATGTAGCTGGTACTGATTCAATTGTCTTTAACAACATCATCTCCAATGGCACCTCTGGTGCCGGCGCAGTATTCGGGATCAGCAACGGTATTGGCTCTAGCCTTGACATTAGCTTTGCTGCAGGTCAAAGCTCCTCAGGTTTCAACGCCGGCAGTTTCTCCTCTGCCTTCCTAGTAAGTGGTACAAACCTAGTTTCCTTCGGCTATGGCAATACCCAGGTAACACTGATCTTTGAAGGAGGTAGTGCAATCACCCTCAATGGCGGTGCCTTTGAAAGTGCGGGCGGTACAAACATCTTCAGCAATGCTGGCAATGGCACGGCAAACTTTGGGATCACATCTACTATTCCAAACTTCTTCTCCTAACGCAACGATCCCACCAGCGCCTCAAATTCCCGCTGCTGGCCCAGCCAGAGGGCTTCCTCCCGGGCACTGGGCAGTAGGCGCAGTAATTCCCCCTCCAGCCGCCCCTGGCGCGCCGCCAGTTGACGGAATTGCTGTAGAGCGGAGCTAGGACTAAACAGCACACACACCAACAAAGCCAAACCGCAACCCATTAGGTAATCAAGCCAACGGGTGGGGATATACCAATCGGTGAGCGCTTGATAACCAGCAAATGTGACGCCACTGGAAATCAAAGCGGTGCGCAGGTGGGGCTGAAACCCGAGGGCCATGAGCAGGGCCACCGTGCCCCCCATCACCAAGCCCAACGACACACTGCTCACGCCAAAGGTGTTGAAAATCAGCCAAGGCATCAACACCCCAAGGCTCACCCCCACCATGCGATCTCGCACTTTGCCAAGGGTGGCGCCGATGCTGTCATTCAGCAGGATCACCACCCCGAAGTAGACATATTTAGGGTTGACTGCTCCAACCCCTTGGCCAATGGCAAGGGCAAGCACGGAAAAGACTAATTTGCGCCAGAAAAAGAGATCCTGAAAGCGAGCACCAAGGGAGCGTTGCGGTTCAGGGGGGGGCACGGCTGCTGGGGCGCCTGCAGGGGAGCCTGATGCAGGGGAGCTTGCTACTGCACCCAGATCAAGCGGCAAGCGAAAACAAGCCTGCAGCCCCACACCAACCCCCAGCCCAACAATCACCGCCAACAACTGCTGCCAAGCGGCCAACCAGGTGCTGTTGGGCGCCAGCAGCGGCAGGATCGCCAGGATCGGCAAGAGATTGCGCAAGATGGCCAAGCGGTCTGGCAGCACCTGGCCCAGCAGCTGGGCCAGGGCGCTTACCACGGCAAATTCCCAGGCGATCGGGGCATCCACCAGGGGCTTGAGGAAGGTGCCGAGCGCCAGGCCAACGGTTACCACCAGAGGCAGGGCCACAAATAACGGCTTGGGCCAGGCCTTGAAGTCTGGCCTTACTACTAAGGCAGCAATCACCACCCCGTAGGCCGCCGCCGAGCCCAAACCCAGGGCCTGGCAAAGGGCCCACACCATGCCAGCGGCTAGCGCCACCACCAGGGGATAACGCAGGGAAAGCAAGAGCTTCACCGGCGCGGCCCAAGCCCCTGCAGCAGCCCCACCAGCAGGCTGATCAGCAACAACGCCAACCAAAACCAGAGCCGTGGTGGTTCGGTGCGGCTACAGAGCAACAGCAGCAGCAAACTCAGCCAGGGCCAGGGCTGACGCCAGGGCTCAAACAAACGCCGTAGGGGGGAACTGGGGCTCATGGCCGTGCCCCCGCCAACCAGCGCCAGAAGGGCAGCACATAACTAAACAGCGAACGCTGTTCCACCTCCGCCTCCACCTGCAGGGGGGTGCGGGGCGGCAAGGGCTGGCTGGGTCCATCGCCCCGGCTCCAGGCCAGGCCCGTGGCGGTGGCAGCCCGCTTTAAACGCACCACCCCTAGCAGCAGCGGCGAGCCCACCCGGCCAGGCAATTGGGCGGTGAGATCACCGCCATCACCAAAGGACCGCTGGCGGGCATTGGCCATCAGGTTGGCCGCCTCCTCCTGGCCCCCCAGCTGGGCCGCCACATCGGCGAGGTCAACGCTGGCCTTGGAAAGCTGGATCAATTCGCCCTCGAGGCTGCCGTAGCGCTCGGCACTGCCCCCGAAGCTGTCGCGACTGAGTAACTGCGGATCGAGGCTGATCTGATCTCCGGTTTTAAGGCGGCTGGCATCGGCGGCGGTGAACAACACCACGGCCAGGGGGCCATGGCCGCGGGCCGCCAGGGCGATGCTGCCGAGCCGTTGGCCAGGGATCACCGCCTGGCCCGGCACCACCGCCAGATCAAGGATCCGCCCCGCCGCAGGGCTAAACACCTGCTGCGACAACACATCTGCCGCCAGCAGCGCCCGTTGGGCCTGCAACTGACCAGCCCGACCGGCCAGCTCTGCCCGCTGGGCCTGGAGTTGGGCCTGCTGGGCATCAATGGCGGCGATGTCGGCCCTATTGCGCAGGAACAAATCCTGGGCCCCCACCCAGAGGGGGCTGTAACGGGCGACCACGTCGTCCTTGCGCAATGACTCAAGGGCCTGCAGCTGCTTCTGCACGGGGCGATTGGTGGTTTGCAGCTCGCTGCGGCGCAGCTGCAGGGCGGCAGCTTGCACCGCAAAGGCCTGGCCCTGCTCACTCACCCCCTGTAACTGCTGACCAAGGGCCTTGAGTTGGGCGCTGCTGACCTGGGGATCGGGGGCTGCCACCAAGCCGCCGCCGGGGGCCGCCTGGCCCACCCGATCAAGGCTGAGCAGCAACTGCCCCTGGCGCACCTCAGCCCCCACCGCCACCTTCAGCTCCTGCACTTCGCCAGCCCCACGGGCATAGATCAGCCGACGGCTTTCAGGGGCGGTGAGCAAACCACTGCCCCGCACCTTCACTGGAATCGTTGGCTGCAATCCCCAAACAAGGGTCAGCAGGGCCACAAAGGCCGTGGGCCACAGCTGCAGCCAGGGCGGCCCCGGCCGGGCAGGGGCAGCAATCGCAGGCTCGGCAGACTCCATGGAAGCTTTGGATTGCCCGGACCCTAGGTCTGAGGCCTGCCTATTGTCATGGCCCCTTTGCCTGCCAGCGGTGGACGTTGCTCTGCGCCGGGGACTGGGCTTGGCAATTGCCCTGGGCACCCTGGGGGCTGCGGCAGCAGGCCGCAGCGCTGAATTCAGCCTGGAGCAGGTGCTGGAGCGGGGGTTGCCGAATTCCGCCAGCCTCGAACTGTCGCGGCGACAGCTGGACCGCAGCGAAGCCAGCCTCGGCTTTAGCCGCAGCCTGCGCCTGCCCCAGCTGAACCTGGTGGGCAGCGGCAGCTTCACCCAGGTGGGCACCTCCATCGGCGTGGTGAGCAACCTGCCCACCATGGGGGACCTCAGCCTCGGGCTGGGCCAGAACGGCTACGCCCTGCTGCAGAGCAGCTTTGCCGGGGGCGGGCTGGTGCTGGAGGCCAACCTGCTGCCGCTCAAGGAGGCGGCCCTGGTGGCGGCGGCCACGGAACAAACCAAAGCCAGCCGGGCAAGCCTCTCGGAGGCCCAGCGCCAGGTGCGCTTTGAGTTGGAAACTGCCTACCGGGAATTGCAGCTGCGCCAGGCGCTGCTGCCGGTGTGGGAGTCGGCGCTGCGGGCCTCCACGGCCCTGGAACGGGACGCCCAGCTCTTCCACAGCCGCGGGCTAGCCGCCCGCATCGACGTGCTGCGCAGCCAGGCCCTGCGGGCCGCCGATCGCCAGGGGCTGGCCACGGCCAAGGCCCAACTCGCTGGCGCCCAGGCGCGCTTGGGGCAACTGCTGGCCCTACCGCTCCAGGAACCACCCAGCGCCAAGGATCCGATCCAAAGCCTGGCGGACCCCTGGCCCCTGGATCTGGCCAGCAGCGTTGAGCGGGCTCTGGATCAAAGGCCCCTGCTGGAGGCCCTAGCTCTGCAACAACGGGCCAGCCAGCAACAGGCCCGGGCCGCCCGGGCGGCGCTGCTGCCAAGGGTGAGCCTGCTGGCTGGGGCCGGTTTCAACGGCAACCGCATCTATGGCAGCCAAACCAGCGCTGCCGCCAACCTCAGTGGCGCCGCAAACCTCAGCCTGCCGGGCTTCGCAGGTAACGGCAGCCTGCAGGGATCCTTCTACGACTGGGGCGCCCTGCTGCTGCTGCGCCAGCCGCTCTATGACGGCGGCCGGGCCAGGGGGGCCGCCGCGCTGGCTAGCAAGGAGGGGGCGGTATTGGAGGCCGATGGCGAGCTGGCCCGTCGCCAGATCCGCCAGGCGGTGGCAAGCAGCTGGGAAAACCTGCGGGCCTCAACCGAGAGCATTGCCGCTGGCCGGGAGGCGGTGGCGGCAGCGCAAAGGGGGCTGCACGATGCCCAGCTGCGCTATCGGGCCCAGGTGGAACCACTCACGGAAGTGCTGCTGGTGCAGCGGGATTTGCAGGTGGCAAGGGCCGCCCTGCTTACAGCCCAGGTGCAACAGGCCCTGGATCGGGCCCTGCTGGAGCGGGAAACCGGGGGGCCGCCTTAGAGAAAAGTGTTGATCTGCAGCGCCAGGTCTCTGTCAAGGGTGGAAATGCCGCACAGGTCGTGACTAACTAGATCGATGCTTACCCGATTCCAGCAATTGCTCCATTCCGGGTGGTGACCCAGCTGCTCCGCCGCCAGGGCCACCCGGGTCATGAAAGCAAAGGCTGCGGAGAAATCAGCAAAGCTGAAGTCGCGATGGAGCTTGCCAGCGCGCAGCTGCCAGTCGGGCAGCAATTCAGCCAAGCTGTCGAGCTGGTCGGCGCTGAACAGGCTGGCGGCCATGGCAAAGAAGCAAAGAGCTTTAAACTAATTACTTAATAGCCTTAGCCGTCGCCCTGGATGCCGCTACCTTACAGATAACGGCATCCTCATGCCTGGTCACATATTCAAATATAAACCTTACTCACTCCATTCGATGAATCTGCATAGGTGAAGTCAGTGGGTGTTTTGCCAAAGACCTGAGCAAGCAGTGAGGTGCCATTATAGAAAGATGTTATATTATCCTCCCCACTCCAAGTCTTAGTTATTCCAGAAGCATTGAGACTGTCAGCAAGTTGAATTAAATCAGCCCCCTTGCGAAAATCTCTAATATTCAGCGTCGTCCCTTCGTTAAGAAGGAAAATATCATTACCAGGGCCTCCAAAAACAGTATCGGTACCTCCATTAATACCGACAATCAAATCATCTCCAAATCCAGCAGCCAAAATATCCTGGCGAATCACTTGAATTCAGCAGCACATCAAGGTGATGTCCCAGCTCTTCTGTGAGCACGGCAATGGCCTGGGCGTTGCTTGCCCCAGCCAGCCAGTCCTGGTTCATATAGATGGTGCCCGTGCCGATGGCATAAGCCCCAGCGGCTCCCGGCATCGAGCTGGCTGGTAGCAGTTCAATCGGTGGTAGGCCGCTGAAATCCCCCTTTGTCCACTGGCTGATCAGCTCCTCTAGGGCTGCGGGTCTACTTCTCAGGTTTAACGCTTCTAGTGCTGCAGCCTCCAGGAGGCCGCTTGTCGCCCACTGGCTTAGCTGCGCCCTCCATTCGCTTTCGAGGGCGTAGAAATTATCTGTGCCTGCAGCAGTTGCCATGATCGCTTGCCGGAATCACTACGGGTTGCGTCTCTAGCAAGGCGCTAAGTAAATATAGCGTAGATATAAGGCATATTTAAGGCATTCCAGAATATGCAATATCTGCATAAAGTTACTGTCTGCCACAGTGGCTGCTGTTGCCGTAAGGCTTTCTCCCACCCCCCTGTTGGTGCAGCTGGCCTCAAGGGCTGAAGCAAGGCAGCCATATTGTTTATTTGGGTCGGCTATTCGCCTCCCTTGGACTGGTCGGGGCTGCCCCTTGACCCCAACTGCCCTGCTTGCTGAATTGATTGAGGATATCTTGATCGATCGTCAAGCCCAGCAGCCAGCAGTTGCTTTAGATCCAGCGCTGTTGGCTTTTATCCCCTCTGGTTGATCTTGTCGTCGAGGGCATCGCGAACGGCGGTGGCAGTAGCAGTCATCGAACTGGGGTGGCGGGTTGATTGCCTCGGGGAACGAGGTTGATTTCCACGTCGCAGCCGAGCACCTCGGCATAACGGCGCAGGGTGGTGAGGGCCGGCAGGTGTTTGCGTGCTGCCTCCAGCCGACTGATCGCACTGCGGGTAGTGCCCATGCGCAGGGCCACCTCTTCCTGGGTCAACCCTGCCTGCTTGCGGGCTTCGAGGAGCTGACGCAGCAGGCGAAATTCCACAGCTGCTTCCTGCCTGGCTTCCAGGTAGCCAGGGATCTTCTCAACCCTGGCGCGTTCTACCTCGCGGTTGCGGGCAAGGGGTTCGTAGGGGATGTCAGCCATGGCGTTTGACCTCTCTGAGACGTTGAAGGGCAAGCACAAGCTCGCGTTTGGGGGTTTTCTGGGTCTTCTTCACGAAGGCATGAAGGATGGTGATTACCTTTCCACTGCAGTAGCAGTAGAAGGCTCGACCGATGCCAGAGCGGCTTTTGGGCCTGAGCTCAAACAAGCCGTCGCCCATGGACTTGGAGTGGGGTGCCCTGAGCTGGGGTCCGTGGTCTTCCAGCAGGTCCAGCAGCTCATCGCAGCGGGCCAACAGGTCGATAGGCCAGGCCTCGATCTCCTCGCGGACGCGGGGGCTGTAGTACTCGACCCAAAACGACGGTTCCATGTTAGCGCGCGTGCTACGCACCTGCCTTTATTTCCATCACCCAATCAGATCCACCGGCAGATCAGGGCTGCGGTGCAGAACGAGATCGGTGGCGGCATCACGCAGTTCCAGGTAGAGCTTCTTAGTGCTTACCTCAGCGGACAGCTGCAGGCCAATTGTGGCAGCCTGGCCTGGGGTAAGGGTGAGGCGGTTGGTGTCGCGATCCAGTTCGGCGCCGATGGCCTGGATGGGGGTTGCCACCAGCTCTTGGGTTTTGCAGTCGTAGGCTGTTCGGCAACGATTAGGTAGGCGCCCGCCTACGTAGTTGACACCGGGCACCAGAGAAACCGAACAGCGGACTACAGAAGTATCGACTGATCACCACGCCATCAGAGGAGCAAAACCCATGATCATCAGCCGTCGTTAAACACTCTGCCTCGACGAGGTGGAGGGGATGTTGCGATGGGCGGCACGCAAGCGCGATCAGCGGGCCAGGCCAATAAACACCAGCAATGAGCGGTTGAGCCGCCTGGGGACGGTGGTGACTTTGTCGACCATCAGGCGGCTGATTGCTTTCAGGCCGTTCTCGGCGGTGGGGTCTACCTCGATACGAAACACGGGGAGGTCAGCGGGATCGGTCGTGATCAGGCACACCGTCACCGAATCTCGGGCGGCAAAGGCATCGTCCTGAACAATCACCACAGGCCTGGGCTTGCTGGCGTAGCCGGGGCCGCCGGCCATGGTCCAGAGCTCACCGCGCTTCACTGGCTGTATTCGTCATCAGGCCATTCATACACCGAGTCGATGAAGGCCTGGATCTCGGCCCCCTCCTCGCTGGCATTGGCCAACAAACACTGCCGCCGCGCCTCGGCGGCGAATTCAGGCGCATGCACATTCGTCACCCAAATCTGGATCGGCCGCATCCCCTGGGTTCGTAGCCGTTGGCGGCGCGGCGCGCCTCCGGGGGCGGCTTCAGGTCCCATGGCGGCACCCCAAACGGTTACATGTCAACCTAGTCGGAGCATGCGGTTCATGCCTGGGCCGAACTGCGGCTAGCTGCTTTAGCCAGGATCGGGCTCCAGGCCCAGGTAGAGGCGCAGGCCCGCATCGATGGCGGCCAGCTCCGCTTCGCTCACCTGGCCGTAGCGACGGCGGATGCGTTGTTTGTCGATCGAGCGCAGCTGATCCACCAGGGCGTAAGAGGGCTTGGTGAGGCCGTTAGCGCCCGGGGCCAGGGGCGGGTAGAGGGCACCGGGAGCAGGCGTTCCGGTGATCGGAACCACGGCCAGCAGCGGAAAGCGCTGGCTGGTGTTCACCGCCGGGTCGCTCACCACCAGGCAGGGCCGGGTGCCGCGCTGCTCAGGGCCCAGGGTGGGCTCCAGATCCACCAGCACCAGGCTGCCCCGGGGCACGCTCATGGCTTGATCTCGGGGGAGCCGGCGTGCTGCCAACCCGATTCCGGTCGCCAGTGCACCGGCTCTCCGGCGCTGGGATCGAGCAGGTCGCTGTCCCCTTCAGGCAGGGCCTCGGCCCAGTCCGCCAGGCCAAGGGCCGCAGTGGCGGCGCTGTCGGGATGGGGAGCCTCCAGGGAGCGCAGTAGTTCGAGGCGCTGGCGCCGCTGCAGTTCGTGGCGCACGGCCTCGGCGATGAAGCGACTGCGGTTGGCCTCGATGCGGTCGATCCCGGCGACCAGCTCAGACGGCATGGTCACGGTCACCCGTTCAGCAAGGGGACTGGAGCGCGCCATGGCCGGGAAAAAGTATGCAGATCAGTATGATCATACCCACATTCTGATGGCAGGTCGGGGCCTGGAGCAGCAGATTGACCGGGGGCGCGGGTGTCACCGATTTAGGCACCACGCCGTCATGGCCCTGATCCACGAAGAGGTAGAGCACCGTCCACCGCTGGAGATCCTGGCCGAACCGCGGGCGATCGAGCCGGAGATCCTGCAAGGGATCGAGGAGTTGGAGGGGATGCTGCGATGAGCGCACATATGGTTCCCATTGGCGAGGTTGTGGATTTCATTGGCGGAGGAACCCCTTCTCGGGATGTTGACCACTATTGGAATGGCAGCATTCCCTGGGCTTCTGTCAAAGACTTCAAGGGCCCGAGCATTGACTCAACACTCGAATCAATTACTCATGATGGTTTATTTGCTAGTAGCTCAGCTCTGATCCCTGCGGGCCATGTGATCATGCCCACTCGCATGGCACTCGGAAAGGCGGCGATCAATTCTATCGATGTCGCTATTAACCAGGATCTCAAGGCACTTAAGCCAAAGACCAGGATTGACACCCGGTATCTCTTCCGCCGTTGATTCGCCTGCATCATGTGCGCCAGGAGTTTTTGACCCTGTGAGATCCCTGCTGTTGAGATTCCAGCAGTCTTCGAGCAACATCGCGGGCGATTTCCAGGGTTTCCGCCACCGTGCAACCCTGAGACACCAAGCCCTGGATGGCCTCCGAGGTGGCCAGATAACCACCCTCCGGCAGCGGTTCAACATGCAGCATCACTCAGGATTCAGACATCTTTGCGCTGTTGAGCGTGATATTTGGAACTTAATCGCTTTGCTCCTGAGGCCCCTTGACCGGAATACCCCATGGTGGCGCTAGCCTGGACAGACTTCCTGTACAGCTCCATGACCATCGAAACCACCTACACCGCCGCCCGCGACCAGCTCAAGACCCTGATGGACCGGGTTGTGGAAGACCGGGAGGTGGTGATGGTGCGGCGCCGCCAGGGGGGCGATGTCGCCCTGGTGGCAGCCGACGAGCTGGAGGGCCTGCTGGAAACGGCTCACCTGCTGCGCTCGCCCCAAAACGCAGCCCGGCTCCTCTCAGCCCTCGAGCGCGCCCGCGGCAACAGCCTTCCCGCCCTTCGTTTGGAGGATCTTGAGGCCCAGCTGCAGGCATGAGTGCCCAGAGAGAAGCGGTGTGCCATCCGGAGTTTCTCGAGGACCTGCAGCACTGGATCGAAACCGACCGCCGCACCGCTCGCCGCCTGCTGGAGCTGATGAAGGCCGTGTTGCGCGATCCGTTCAGCGGCATCGGCAAACCGGAGCCGCTGAAGTATCTCGGAACAGGCGTCTGGTCGCGCCGAATCACCCAGGAGCACCGCTGCGTCTACCTAGTGAAAGCTGACCGCATCGAGTTTCTCCAGGGGCACTACCACTATTGATGCAGGATGGTCGGCGACGATTAGGTAGGCGCGCCCGCCTACGTAGTTGACACCGGCCACCATGGGATTCCCGAATCCTTTACAAGCAACGAGTTGACCGCTGGCAGCTGATTGATAATGGTGGAAGCCATCCCTTGCTGATGGCGGAGTGGGAAAACCAGTGACCAAGGGGTTTGTGAGCCACTCGGATGATCCAGACCTGCAGCGGTTGTCCGTTGCCCTGCTACGGGCAGGTCAGAGGGCGCGTGAACTAGCACTTATCTCTGCTTGGCATTGCCAAACCTCCCATCAGAGTGCCATGGGGTGAGGCTAAAGAACCTGCCAGTACCCGCCACGGGGTGAGCCATGGCGGAGTAGGCGTCCCTTTTGCTGGAGCGCAGCCAGATGCTTCTCTACTGCTCGCTGGCTGAGCTGTAGACGTTCTGCCAGGCGGCGTGCTGAGAGGCTGGGCTCGGTGGTGAGATCCCGGAGGATCACCGCATCGATCGCGGTTCCTGGTGTGGCGCCGATCTCCGAAGCCATCTCCGAACCTTTCTCCGAACCGATCTCCGAATGCAGGGCATCGTGGATGGCTTCCAGCTGGTAGGACACGAAGGGCTCCAGATCACCCAGCTGATCCGCCTGGCCCAGCGATTCGTAGTAACCCTGCTGGCGGGAGCGGATCACCTCCTCGATCGGCAACCAGGCCAGCAGCGGATTCCAGCGGCTGAGGATCAGGGTCTGCCAAAGGCGACCGAGGCGGCCATTGCCATCAGCGAAGGGATGGATGAACTCCAGCTCGTAATGGGCCACGCAGCTCACGAGTAGGGGATGCCAGGTGCTGGCTGCCAGCCAGGCCAGCAGGTCGTTCACCAAACCCGGAACTCTTGCGGCTGGCGGTGCCATGTGCACGAGCTGATCGCCGCGGTAGATGCCCACGCCACCGCTGCGGAAGCGGCCAGGGGCGTCGATCAACCCAGCCATCAACAGCCCGTGGGCTCCTAGCAGATGCTGGGGATTGGAGGGATCCCAGCGGGGCAAGGCGTCGTAGGCGGCGATGGCATTGTGCACCTCCTGAATGTCGCGGGCCGGAGCGATCACCCGCTGACCATCGAACAGCGCTGTCACCTGCTCGATGCTGAGGGTGTTCTGCTCGATCGCCAGGGAGGCCTGGATGGTGTGGATGCGGTTCTCCCGGCGCAAACGGGGTGATGGCAAAGCGTCCTGACGGGCGCTCCAGCGGCCGAGGGCTTCTGCGATGGCGGCCACCTGGCTGAGCAACGCTGGGGTGAGCGTCAGCGGTGGGGAGTAGGGGGCGTCAGCCTCGCCGGACGATGAAGGGTCAGCCATCAACTTCCTCCTCTGCCATGGGCCCCTGCCTCCCACGGATGCGGCTCCAGTTGCTTTTCACCACGATGCGCATCCCTTCCGGAATACCCCGAGGGCACGAACAGGCGCATGTAGCTCGGTGGTGTAGGCCTGCCGTGGGGCGCGGATCCGCTGGGGAATGCAGGGCTCCGTTGGCAAGGAGCTGGGAAAGCCTTAAATAAGAAAACCATTGCGCCGCAGCAGGTTTGCAAGGGTGATTGGCTTGTGGGCGAGCATGCCATGAAAAAAACTCACGACCAGAAGGGGAGGTAGCGGGCGAACTTGCGGGAGCCACCGACGCTGGCGTCCTGCTTGATCAGACCAGCATCGATCGTGGCGGCAATCACCTGGGACGTGATCGTCGCTTTGTCCTCGCCGAGGTTCAAAGTGACTCTCTGGCGCAGTGGCCCCTGTTCCCGTCAGGCTTTCTCCCACACCACTGTTGTTCGGCTACGTCCAGGCCCCTTCATTGTGCAGCTGGCCTCAAGGGCTGACGCAAGGCAGCCCATTTATTGCGTTGGGTCGGCTATTCGCCTCCCTTGGACTGGTCGGGGCTGCCCCTTGACCCCAGCAGCCCTGCTTACGGGTCCTGCGCTACGCCTGCCATGGCTTCTGTTGCCCGGTTTTCCAGTATCAATCAGTTCAATGATGTTCTGCTTGGCTATTTGGCCGAGGAATGCTTTCAGCGCCGGCTGGAGCGGCTCACTGATTTGATCGAGGATAGCTTGATCGATCGTCAAGCCCAGCAGCCAGCGGTTGATTTAGATCAAGAGCTGTTGGCTTTGATCCCCTATTAGGTGGCTGGCTGGGGCCTGGTCTCCCTGGAGAAGGAGGGCTTCCGACCGAAGCAGGCGGGCGGCTAAAGTTCCCATGGGCTCTTCAGAAAGAATCACTCCAGAGGGAAGAGTTCTGCAAGAAATCTGCGCTCCAATGAGCTATCATTGATCCAGCGGATAAAGGACAGCAGCGGGGCCCTTAGCCGCCACCACCGGATCAAGAATTGTTGCTGATTTAGGATAAGTTGATGACCAATGGAAAGATATAGATAAATAAACAGCTGGAAGGATCAGGGCCATGGGTCAGGGTGACAATCCAAGTGGCTGGTTGGATAACTGGGTTTCCCAGGGCCAGATCTTTGGCGGCTACGCCCAGGGTGCCGTGAACAGCATTCAGGACACCCTGAAGGGATTTGCTGGTGGAAAGTACTACGACACCAACGCCCAACTCCTGAATCCCTCCATCCATCCGGATAACGGGGTGGCACTGGATGCGCTCATGACCTATTTCGGCTCGGGCTTTTCGGCCGACAACCGCTCCAGGATCCTGGGCAGAAATGAGCTCACGGGTAGCAAAAGCCCCTGGCTGATCTCCGGGAATGTTGGCCTTGATTTCACCCCGGTCTATGTGCTCTACACCAACGATGCCTCCACTTCGGAATCGAGCTTCAACCTGGCGATCGACATGGCCAGTGAGGGTGGCACCACCAATGGCCTCACGATTCCGGTCAACATTCTGATCAATGCGGCCCTGACTGCCGGCGCTTTCCTAGGCGCCCGCACCAAGGCGGCCATGGATGCACGGGGGCTTGTCAACGACATTGACCCGAGCAAGGGTGATCTTACGGACGCTCAGATTAAGCAGTTACGCGATAATCGCTTCGGCAATTTTTTGAGCGGCGATCTACTATTGACCCCCGATGGGTTTGGCTCCTTCACCAAGAATTACACCCCATCTGTTCCTATCATCAATTCAGGTGCCGATGTCACGGTCACCATGGGGTTGGGGGCCACCATGGCCAAAACCTCCGTTGGTTGGGAGCTTACCGACCCCATGGGTTCCAAGGTGATCTGGCCGACGAAGGTTCTTGGTTTCGACGTTTCCCCCAAGCAGACGGCTACAGCTACTGGGGTCAGCTTCACCAGTCAGGTGACCGATGCAACGGACCCGGCAACCTCCCTGCCCAACATCAGCACCAGCACCAAATTTGATTTCAAAGGTCAACTCACAAATGCCCTTACCTACCTCTCGAACAATCGGGCCAGCCTTGAAAAGCTGGGCGTTGTCTTTCCAGATAAATTTGACGCAGTTGTCGCCAATCCCGGTGCGACCTTCAGCCCCAAGCCTGGAGTTGATCTACCAGCCCTGAACTTCAGCAACACCGTTGATGACTACCTGGCCGTTCAGGCCTATCTCACAAAGCTGTTTGCCGGCCCCCTGAATGTGGCCACCGTCGTGAATCCCTGGATGGCGGGAAACATTGACGCAGCTCCTTGGTATGTTACGTCCAGGTCTTTCCGGGATGACTCCAACCTGCTGGCCTCTGCCACATCGGCGGCTGATGTGCGCAGCAGAATCGATGTCGTCACCCAGCAGATCGCGAACAAGGCAAAAACTCTTGGCTGGTTCAAGGCCAGCCCCTACATGGACTATCTTGGCGTTGACAAATATGAGCGGGATGAGCTGTCGGGCCAGGCGGCCGGTGCCCAGCTGGGCAACGTTTACAACCGCAATGGCTGGATCAATTACCTTTATTACACCCAGTCCCTGGCCAACCAGCTGACCACGGGGGGCGGCTCCATCTATGACAGCATCAACAAGAAGGGAGTCGGGAGCAATGAAACCCTTCTATTCCAGATTCCCACCGCTCCCCTTGCCCAGGCGGGCAGCGATGGCAATGCCGATGCCTCCTACTACGCCAAGGCCTATGGCACAGCAGCGGATCGCACAGACCCTAAAACAGGCAAATTATCCACGATCCAGGATCTCGTCAACAATGTTGCGGGTCCTGCCCTCTCAGATCAGCCCCATCTGAGTTTTGCTTTTGATACGATTTTTGGCAACTCCAACCTGGTAAGCAAAGAGGATTTTGCCCGTAGATTTCCCGATCTGGCGACGTTAGCGATTCCAGGGAGTCCCTCTGGCCCGACCAATCTTGCAGACTATATTTTCTCAGAAAAGCCCAATGCGCTCGAGGCAAGCGGTCAAAAGGATCTCACCCAGAGCCTGCTGGTTGCCGCCAGTGGCAGCCAAAACCCCCAGTCCGCGAGTGTGCTGGATCACATTTTCTCCATCCTCTGGGGAGGCGGGAATACCTCAACTCCGATCAATTACAACCAGTACGAGTGGCGGGATGCGGGCAGCACTGACGCCAAGAATACCAGCACGCCCTACACACCGAACAAGTGGGGGACTTCCGTTCTGGGGAATGTGCTGGATAAGCTCTCAGACTGGGCAAAGTCCTCGGGACTTCTGGGGTCGAGCAGCAATTCAGGGGAGGTGATTCCCAAGACCGTGCAGCTCAATGCTGCTTACTTCAAAGCCACCGCGGACAGCGTGGCTCTCAGGATCACGGACCAGGGGGAAGCTGATGTATCTGTAGGCCTCTTCAAGCTGGATGCCACTGCGGATCCGATCACGGGCCTCGTGAATGGCCGGCAACCTTCCGACAGCGATTATCTGGCGAATGTGGCCGCTGGCGTCAGTCAGTGGATTGACAATCCGGGCAAGTGGAATGCAAGCCTCCCAGGCTCCGGCGTCAAAGACCAAAGCCTCCCGGTTGAGATTGGTCAGTCCTACGGGATTGTGATCAGGAATGGCAGCCAGTTTCTCACCACATTTGCTGGCAGCAATCCCTCCGGAGCCAGTCATGCTTCCCTTCTGCCCACCAGTGATTTGATGACCAGGATGAACCTGTCTGCACTGGCCGTAACGGGGACAGCCCAGACCATCGGCTTTGAAGATCTCTGCACCAGCTCTGACTGGGACTACAACGACCTTGGCGTCACCTTCTTGAGTGGTGCCAATCTGGTCCTCTGAATCTCACCCTCCTGCGGAGGCTGGGGGCCCCGCCGGCCCCCCCTTGGGGACTGCTGAAAAAGGCAAATCCACTGCAGCGCAACTGGTCTCAGTGATCAAGACCCGTTAAACTGGCCACGAACAAGGCAATCGACGATTGCTACAATTGCCAAACGCTGCAGATGTACCGAAAACACCATAACGGTCAGATCTCAATCGAGGAGTTCCATGTGCCTTTTGGCGGCACGTTGGACCCAGAAAACCGCTGGGTGCTCTTCTCCTCTCTACAATTTATCGAAGGGTAGGCTTGAGAACATGGCATCTCTAGCTGACTTTCATAAGAGTTTGCATGATGAGTTAACAGTGGATCCAATCCCTCAACTTATGTAGCCAAGCAGCACACCCTCAGCCACATGGGGGCTTAATGGAGCAGATCAATGCGTCGATACATTGCAGCAGTTCAGGCTGATGTGAGGAGGCTGATGAGCCCGCCGCACAGGCAACATGGCTCAGATTTCCCAGTAACTCCTGCACCTGCCCTTCACCTCAACCCCTCGCAAGCCACCCCATCGCCGTTGCCATCGAGATAGCTGTCGGCGGTGCTGCCGAACGCCATAGCGATGGCGGGAGGCGCGGTACTCAGCATCTAGATACTCCCTGGCGTTGCATTGGCCTAGGTATTTGCGATAGGCAAAAGCCAGACCGTCCTCCACCATTGCCAGGTTGATGTTGATGTCACTGATCACCTCAGCCACGCTGCCAGACGCCTAGCCATTTGTTTTGAGTTAGGCATCTGTTATTAGAATGACGTGCTTGCCCGGTGTCAACTACGTAGGCGGGCACCCACCTACTGGTATCGGCGATGGGATCACCCGAGCGCCTACCTAATCGTCGCCGAACACTTTGGAATCCTCTGTTCCTGTAACGACTTCCAATACACGACCATCTACAGTATTGCCATAGTTCAACCAGTGATTCTGACCCCAGATTGCTTCAGCAGTATCTACAATTAATTCGTGTCAGCACCCGGGACAAGTATTTGTAGAATTACCCATAAATCTAAGGTCGAATGTGAAAGCAGGGGATCCACCCCCCATTAACAAATGGCTTTTCTCAGTAGAAGAATTAGCCAAGCAAAGCCGATATAGCGCCCCTGTTGCTCAGCCGTCGCCCTGGAGCCGATCCAGCTTGCCCTTAAGGTAATTAAGAAACGGCTCAGCGCTGAGCGCTTTACCGCACACCTGCTGCACCAATTCTTCACCATTAACAGAGCGGCCGAGGGGCCAAACATGCTCAGCAAACCAAGCCCGCAGGGCCTGCTCCTCTCCAGCTGCCACTAAATTTTCAATCGGGCCCAATTGCAATTCCAGCGTCTCCGCTAACTGGGCACTGATTAAATGGCCAAGGGCATAGGAGGGGAAGTAGCCGAATAATCCCTCCGCCCAATGTATATCTTGGAGGCAACCTTCCGCATCTGTAGCCGGCCTAATACCCAGCAGTTCCTGCATACGACGGTTCCATTCCTCAGGGAGATCTGCCACCGCCAAACCCCCTTCAATCAGGGCCAGTTCCAGTTCAAAACGCAACACAATGTGCAGGCAATAGCTGAGTTCATCGGCCTCCACTCGGATCAGACCCCGTTGCATTGGGTTTAGGGCCCGCCAGAAGGCATGGGAATTTCCCCAGGGATCCTCTGGCAATTGACTGCGGAAACGCGGATACCAACGGGCCGCAAAGGCTTCACTGCGCCCCAGCCGACATTCCCAGAAAAGCGACTGGCTTTCATGCACCCCCATGGAGGTGGCTTCCCCCAGGGGCCAGGGAAAGTAATGATCCCCCGTGCGGGGCAACCCCTGTTCGTAGAGGGAATGGCCCCATTCATGGGCGGTGGCCAGGAAGGAGGAAAAGGGTTGACCCGGCACCACCCGGCTGGTGATCCGGAAATCGTTTGGACCGAGAGTGCAGGAAAAGGGATGGGCTGAGCGGGAGCGTTGGCAACGGGCCGGGTCATAGCCCCAGCCATCAAGCAACTCTCTGCCCAGGGCCTCCTGCTGCTGCTCCGCCAGCTCGAATGCCATGGGCTTGGCCGAATGCCTTTGTTGGTCGAGCAATTGGGGCAGCTGCTGTTTCAGTGGGCTGAAAAGTTGTTCAAGGCGGGCCTTGCTCACCTCTGGTTCAAAGGGCTGGGCAAGGCATTCCCAAGGGCTGCGGGGCTCCGCCAGCTGGGCCGCCTGGGTTTGGCGCAGGCCAATCAGTTCCTGTAAAGCAGGGGCAAACAAACCAAAGTCGTTGGTTTTTCTGGCTTGCTGCCAAAGGGCATTGCCCCGGGATTGGGCCTTGGCCAGCTGGCTCACCAACTGCGGATCAAGGGCCTGCTGGCGCTGCAATTCCCGGCGCAATAAAAACAAATTGCGGCGGGCAGCTGCAGGCGACTCCTCCGTGAGCTCCGCCTCCGCCGAGGCCAGCAGTTCGCCATAAACGGGGTCGATCTGGCGCCCATGCAATTGGCTGGCCAGCAGGGCTAGCTGCTCGCCACGCCATTCAGCCCCTGCCGCGGGCATCACCGTGTTTTGGTCGTAATAAAGGGCGCTGTTGATCGAGCCGATCAACCGGGTCTGATGCAGATAGTCGTGCAGTTGCTGCTGGGTACTGCCGGGATTAGCCATCAATATTTGCCGCTGGCATCAATAATTCATCTACCAAAACACAGCGATGGCTGTATTTGCAATCGATAGCACTCCAACGCGTAACCAGCCGGCCTTCCATTCAGGGCGATGGCGACCCTGATGGGCCAGCACCGCAATGGCAAGGGAAATCAGCAGCTTCACAGCAATCTTGCCGTGGTCCAGATGCTCGTCGAGGCTGGGAACCAGCGAATACAAAAGCACCAGCAGCACGCCAGTTACGAGGGCCAACAGGGCCCCATGCCATTGCCCGGGGGTAACCCGCTTAGTGGGGGCCGACAACTGGGTGGTGAAGGAACCCACCAGCACTGCCATGGCCAGCAAATGCAGAAATACCAACAGGTGGGCGAGCAGTTCCATGGCTGATGCGTCTAGGTTGGTACGTCTGGGCCTGCACAGGAGTGCAAAGCCCAAAAACGACCCTAAGCCGCAGGGACCCCAGCGGCTACAGCCACCAACAAAGCTTCAAGTAAAAGTTATAGAAAGCAGCTGGACTGGTGCTTAATTACGATTAAAACTCATTCGTCAGACTTAATGGCCCGCTCAGCCTGCATACTTAGCAGCCAAGCAACAGTCATACAAGCTGCCGCAATCCATTCCTGCCGCAACAACTCAACCAGGGCCGCAGAACTGGCCGTTATCCGCAGCAATCGCAGGCCAAAGCGGCCCACCTGGGGTCCGTTCAACACAGGTAACTGGCCAGGGCATTTCCAGCCTATGACCAAAGTCAACCCGGAACCAAGCTCAGCCCTAGGGCCAGGACTCAAGACCAGGGATCAAGACCAGGAGTGACTCACCACTTCCACCAGCAGGGCCGTGGAGCTACTAAGCAAAGCGATTGCCGCCAGCCGCTGCCAGAGGTTGATTCTGATAATTAGCGCCATCGGAATCATAGCCTTAGCCCCGGATTGATTTCAGCCTCTTTAAGCTGCTGCAGTGACACAGAAAACGCAGGTGAGCCCTTGCGGGAAAGGGGCCAGCGACGCACCCAGCAAAGGTCGGCAGTATCATCAACGCTCAGCACCTGATAGGTGCTGTCTTGGTTGCTGGCCACCTGAACCAATTGACCCTGTTGGAAGTTCATTTTAATAAGCAAACATGGTGGGTTAAATCATCCCTGGGAAAGCAGGGTGCCAAGGCCGATCTGATGCAGGATGCCTTGGCCAGTGAGCGCTTCCGTGAGAACGCCGATCACGAAGCCGAGCATGGCGGCGCGACCATTGAAAAGTTCGGCCCGCTGGAGCTGTTCGCCATGGATTTGGCTGGCGGCAGTGGCCTGGAACCACTGGCTATCGGCCTGGAGACTGGAGCTGGTCATCGGGAGAGGGGCTGAACTGCACCTAGCGTAACGGATTGTGTAGGCAGGTTGACAACCGGTGATGATTTACCCACAAGCCAGCAGGACGTATCGGCCGCTACGTCCAAAGACCCAGCAGGCCTCAGGGCAGAACTCAATGCAGCACAGGGAAGCAGCCCTTCAGTCCGCTAACCAGCATCTGCACGGCGATGGCACTCAGCAGCAGGCCCATCAAGCGGCTGATCACCTTCTCCTGCAGTTCACCCAAGGCCCGCCGCAGGGGCATCGAAACCAATAGCACCAGATAGATCCCCAGCGCCAGCAAGCCGATTACAGCACTCAAAGCCAGGCGCCCCAGCCATTGCTCAGGGGCCTCAGCCACCACCAGCGAGATCGCCCCGGGGCCCGCCAGCAACGGCAGGCCAATCGGCACCACCCCCAGGCTGTCCCAGCCAGTTTCCCCATCGGCGCTGCTCACCTCAAGGCCCTCAATCAACCGCAGCCCAATCGGCAGCAGGATCAGCCCACCGGCAATGCGGAAGGAATCAAGGGTGATGGCAAACAAATCCAGCAGCGCCTGCCCCCACCAACAGGCGGCCCAGAGGGTGAACAGGAAGGTGAGCACCGCCATTCGGCTGATCTGGCGGATCCTGCTGGGGTCGCCGCCGCCAGCCTTGGCAACCACCGGCAACACCCCGATCGGTGAGCTAATCGCGAGCAAACCAACGGCGGTGTTGATCAGGGCCACGGCAGCAAGGGTTTGAACAGGCCTGTACCGTATGACCAGTGCAAAATCACCAGTGCAAACCCTTGGGGAAATTCCAGTTAATTCCGCTGGTGTTGATGCTCCTACTGCAGGGTTGCTTGAGCCCTAGTCAGCGGGGGGCCAGTGAAACCGGGCGGGAGCAATGTGCGGAGCTGGCAAACACAGGCTACCAAGATATAAAAGCGATGCAGGATCTACTGAAGTCCCATGGGAAAATAGCCACTGGCACTGCCAAGCAGCTACGCCATAGCAGCGAAGCTTTGTGTGTGAGTATTGCCCAGTAATGGCAAACATCTAGCACAGCAGAAAAGCCAGAATGGCAGAAATGCATATAGCATATACTCAAAAGCTTAGCTGTGTCAGCCAAAGTTCTGACCACCAACAAACCAGGCTGATACGCGACAAGTTAGAATAAATACATATTAAGCTGAATCATTGAAAAGCAAATCGATCGCTTCAAGCCTGTGCACAGGGCTCACCATACTGACAACTGCATTACCACTGCTGCCCACGCAAGCCGGCGCAGCCCCTGCCCCCCAGCTTCAGTTCAACGGCGGTTTGCGCTTTGATTCCCAGGGGGCCGGCACGCCCAACACCCTGAGTGGCTATGCCTTCCTGCCAATTCTGGGCAATGAACGGGGCGACGTTTTCTTTGCTGAGTCGTATATCAATTGGAACATCGCCGGCGATGGCATCGATAGCAGCATTGGCAGCAGCACCCGCCTGGGCTACCGCTGGCTCACTGATAACAAAAGCTGGATCTATGGCGTTAACGCCGGCATCGACAACCGCCCCTTCCAGGCCCAAAACTTCCTGCAGGCAGGGGTTGGCCTAGAAGCCCTCAGCCCCCAGCTGGAATTCCGGCTCAATGGCTATATCCCCTTCTCCCAAACCAGCAACCTCTACGCCACTGCTTACAACGGCGCCTACGGTCTGGTGAACGATCAGCTGCAACTAAACCGCTCCCGCTGGTTTGGGGTAGCGCTGGGCGGTATCGATGCGGAAGTGGGCACCCCGGTGGCCCGCTGGCAGGGCGGTGACCTGCGCCTTTATGCGGGCTACTACTACCTAGACGGTGACTATGTGAGTGGCAGCTCCGGAGTGCGGGCCCGGGCAGAGCTACGGCTAGGGGAAAAGCTCAGCGTCGGTGGCAGCGTCTCCTACGACGACATTTTCCAAACCCAGGCCACCGGCTACGTGCGCCTGGGCTTCAGTCCCCAGCAGAAACCAATCGGCAACAGCATTAACGAAGCAGAGGAACGCTTCCTCGCCATGCGGGGACTGCCGGTGGATCGCCAACGGGTGATTCAGGTGGCAAACCAGCAGGTGCGCGACCAGGAGGCGGCCCGCGATCCACTCACTGGCAAGCAATGGGTGGTGCGTTGTGTGGGGCTAAACGCCAGCGCCTACAGCGTGCAATGCGGCTACGGCGATCTGGCTGCAGCCGTGAACGCCATCGGCGCCCCAGCCGATGTGCTGTTGCTGGCCAATGGCACAAACAGCAACCTGAATGGATCCAGCCTGCAATTACCCGCAGGCACCAACCTAAGCAGCGGTGCCAGTGCACCAGTGCTGGCCACCCAGGGTGGCTTGATTCCGCTGATCTCAGTATTTGGCCCCGGCAGTGGTGCCGCTCCTCAAATAAACAATGGCATCCTCAGCATTGGCAGCAACACCAGCATTGCAGGTCTTGGTTTCAACAACAGCTCCATCACTAACTACAGCACCAAAAATGTATTGATTGCCAACAACAACTTTGTTGGTTCCTATACGGATAATCCAGGAGGTGTATCTGCCAATGCCCTACCCAGCATTAACCTAAATGGCGTCAGTGACGTAACTATCCGTGGCAATAGCTTTAATACTCCCCAAGTTGCCAGCTATGCATCGGTTACCGGAGCCGATGGCTGGGCCGTTTGTGGCAACCGCACTAGCGAAACCTCTGCCACCTGCCTCAGTGGCAATGCCATTCGCATCACCAACGGCATTGGCATAAATATTGCTGGAAACAGCATCAGCAATGCCCTTGATGAAGCCATTCGACTAGATAACGCCAATGGCACTGTCAATATACTAAATAATACAATCACAAACACGCGCATGGGGCCAGACACAAATATGCAGGCAGCTATATTCATTCGGCAGAGCTCAGGCACAGCCAACGTTACTGTCTCTGGAAACAGCGTCACAAGCAATATCCCTGGTAGATATGCAGCGGGCGCCAACGGTGAGCTCGCCTATGACCCAACCAAGAGAAATGTAATTGACCCTCTTGAAATTGGTCTTTGCCGGGGCCGCACATCCTTTGGCAATACAGGGGATCTTTATGGAGATGGCCTATACGGGGATTGCTCTAACGGCCCTGCAACAATGAATATAAACATAACAACCAACAGCCTGATCCCTGGAACAGGTGATCCCGCAAGGAACAACCATGACGGCATAGATTTTAATGTTGGACAAAATGGTGTATTTAACTTTGCCATTGATCACAACTATGTAAATGTACTTACAGGCAACCCCCTAACAACAGACTTCCGTGGCACAGCCATGGTTGTAGGTAGTGTAACCAATAACACATTCGTAGCCCAGAAAGCAGGAAATGCAGGTATTGATTTCTCTGCTTCTAATCAAAATTTACTACCGGGTGGCCAGAGCGGATCAGGCTTGATTAATGTTTCAGCCAATAGCATTACCAGCAATGGAGGAATATTAGTGGATATCACCGGCTATGGCTACACAAACGTGGCCGTTCCATACACTATCAACCTGGACATGCCGCTGTCGGATTACAATGTAGACACTCGCGGCATACCAACCAATGACTTCTCACGATTTACAGTTAATTACACCGGCGGCACTCGAAATTACCCCTTCTAAAATTAACCACAAACTTAAGTTAAGACCAATAACTTCTCCGCCCTGTGCTGCCCCCCCCAAACCCAGCGGCTCTCAAACCCCGCTGCCCTGGCCAGCGCCCCGATCGTCCCCCAATCGGCAGGATTATCGAGGCTGCTGAGGTGGTTAATGGTTTGCTCCTGCTGCAGGTCACTAAGCACCGTCCAGCCGCTGCGAATGCGCTGGCTATAGCGTTTCACATACTCATCACGGCTTTCGCCCGGCTCACGGAACACATCACCCCACAACATCAAGCCCCCCGGCCGCAGCCGGCGGCGACAACCCTGCAGAAACGTCTGCTTTTGGTCGTCGTTTAGGTGATGTACGGCGAAGGCCGTGTGGATCAGGTCCACCGGCTGGCCATCGACCTGGCTGGCCCAGGCGAACAGATCCCCCTGCTGGAAACAGCAGGGGTAGCCCACCGGCCCCAACTGCTGTTGGGCCAGGGATAAAACCCTCGCGGTTAGATCCAGGGCCCAAAGGCCGCCCAAGGGCCAGCGCCGGTAATGGGCTGCCATCAGCGCCAAGTCGCCGCAACCCAGATCCACCAGCTCTGGAGCAGGGGTTCCCGCCGGCCGTGTTGCCAGCCATTGGTCCAGCACCTGGGCCACCGCCGCCGTGAGCGCCCGGTGTTCCATCAGATCGTGGTCCACGATCGCCCGGTAGCTGCTCCACTGCTGCTCAAAAAACTCCATGGCGCCCCAACCCCCTCGCCAAGGCATTCTGGGCTTACCCCCGTAACCCAGGGCCGCCAACTGTGAGCCAGCACCTCTTTGAACCCTGGTGCGCCGTTCCCCGGGCCGATCAGATCCTGGGCCTAAACCAAGACCAGGAACAGGGGCGCTTGAGCTGGCTATTGCCCCTGCGGCGCCAACGCATGGCGGCATCGGCCTTCAGTTTTTTCCGGGGTGCAGCCGCCCAGATGGCCAGGGACCTGGCCCAGGGCCCCAACTCAGGGGAGCAGCTGCAACTGTGCGGCGATGCCCACCTGATGAATTTCGGCTTTTACGCCTCCCCCGAACGCACCCTGCTGTTTGATCTCAACGATTTCGACGAAACCCATCCCGGCCCCTTTGAGTGGGATCTCAAACGCCTGGCGGTTAGTGCTGTGCTGGCGGCCCGGGAACTGGGCATGGGCGAGGAAGGCCCACAGACCGCGGTGAAAACCCTGGCCAAGCGCTACCGCCACTGCATCGCCAGCTATAGCGAACGCAACCGCCTAGAAACCTGGTATGCCCGCCTCGATGCCGAGGCCTTTATTCATGGGCTCAGTAACAAACACTTCCGCAGCTATCTACAAAACGTGGCCGATCAGGCCCGCGGTCGCGACAGCCTCAGCAGTGTGCGCCGCCTCTGCGTGGGGGAAGGCAGCAGCCGTCGCTTCCGCAACGATCCGCCAACGCTGCAACCACTTGATCTGGCAGAAAACTGGCGGCCTTCCCTCAACAACGGCTACCTAGACACAATTCGGGTGGAGGTGCGTGCCCTACTGCAGCACTTCGAAGTGGTTGACCAGGCCCTGAAGGTGGTGGGGGTGGGGTCGGTGGGTCGCCGCTGTGGCCTAGCCCTGTTGCAGGGGGACCATCCCAACGACGTGATTGTGCTGCAGGTGAAGGAGGCCGTGGCTTCCGCGGTGGCAAGGGGGGAAACCGACCGGCAGCAGGGGCAACGGGTGGTGGAGGGTCAGCGGCTGATGCAATCCACCAGCGACCCGTTCCTTGGCTGGGCCACCACTGGCGATGGCGGCCACTGCTACTGGCGTCAATTCCGTGACTGGAAAGGTTCGGTGGATCTAGCCGCCCTAGACGACTGCTGTTTGCTGGATTACCTGAAGCTCTGCGCCGAAGCCCTAGCCAAATCCCATGCCCGCAGTGGTAATCCCGCAGCAATCAACGATTTGCTGGAGGGCATACCCCATTTCCCCAGCCAACTGGCCGACTATGCCCTGAGCTACGCCAACCAAACCGTGCTGGATCACCGGGCCTTTGCCCAGGCATTCGCCTAAATTCAGCAGCTTCTGATTGGTGGCTGATGGCCGTACTGCGTCGCTTCCTAGCCCAACTGATCAGCGCCAGCCTGGCCCTATTGGCACTGCTACTGATCTTTGGCAAACTCTCCGACTTTGGTGGTGGCTCAGAACTGTTGCCCCTCGGCTTTTTTGCGGTGGTGCTCAGCATGGCGGCCTTTGCCATGACCTGGTGCAGCAACGGCAAAACCTTCTGCTCCTCCCGCGATCTTGCCGAGTTGTACGAGTCGTCTCGGGATTTATTCCAGAGCAGCATTCTTGCTTTGCTGTCCTCAGCTCTAGTGGCATTACCAAAGATGAGCCCCTGGCTTCTGAGCTTTAAATCCCTTTTCTACGGCCTGCATTGGCTGATGTTTTCGCTGGCAATTCTGCTGGCCTGGTGGGCCATCCAAAGGCTGCTGCGGATCAGCGCCCGGCCAAACTTAAGTATTGAGCCGCCGCGCTAGGGCCCTGGCCAGGCCATCACGGCTGGCCAGGCCCCGCAGTTGCCCCACCGCCAAGCCCTCGCTCGGTAGCCCATGGGGCAACTGGGCCGGCAAACCTTCCTCCACCTGAAACACCGGCAGCTGGCGCAGGCCATTGGGCCGCAGCTGATCTTCTAGGCGGCTGAGATCGGCATCGGCCGGCAACCACACCAACTCCGTGCGCAGGCAATCAGCCAACACTGGCGCCTGGCCGTTGGCCGTGAGGATCCGCTGCAGGTCCTCGAGGGTCACCAACCCAAGGATCCAGCCCCCCTCCTCCAGCAGCAAACAATGGGCATTGGCCGCCAGCAGTTGAGCCAGGGCTTGGCGCGGGGCCAGGCTCGAAGGCAGCACCAGCGGCGCTTCCCCATCGAGCGCCTCATTGATCCCCACCAGTTGCAACTGGGCGCGGCGGTTCTCCTCCACCGGATCGGGGCCCAACAGGCCTGGGTCGGCCAAGCCCTGCCAGCGCTCCACCAGCAGGGCACTGAGGCCCGCCGCCGCCATCAGGGGCACCACGATGCGAATGTCTCGCGTTAGCTCAAACAACAACAGCAGGGCCGTGAGTGGCGCCCGGGCGGCACCGGCCAGCACCGCCGCCATGCCAACCATGGCGTAGGCCGGCGCCTCAGCCACTGGCAGGCCAAAGCCCCCATCGCCAAGCAACTGGCCATAGAAGCTACCCAGCACCGCCCCCAGAAACAGCGAGGGGGCAAAACCACCACCGATGAAGCCGGTGGCATTACTAAGACCGGTGGCCAGCAGCTTCACCAAAAGCAGCGCCAGCAGCGTCAGGAGGTTGATGCCACCACCGGAACCGAGCAGCGATTCGATCGTGTCGTAGCCAACTCCCAGCACCTGGGGGAAACCCAGGGCCAGCAAGCCCACCCCCAGCCCCCCCAGGCTGGTGAGCAACCAGGGGGGTAAGCGCTGCAGCCGCTGCTGTACCGGCGCACTGCGCCCCAGGGCCAGCAGCCGCACCAACGCCAGCGACACACCACTGGCCAGCAGCCCCAGGCCCAGGTAGAGGGGCAATTCCAGGGGGGAGCGCACCTCATAGGCGGGCAGCCGAAAGATCGGTTGATCGCCCAACCCCAGCTGGATCACCAGGGTGGAACTCACCGCCGCCACCAGCACCGCCCGCAGGCTGGGACGCCCAGGAATGGTGCTGTAGGCCCCCTCAAAGGCAAAGAAAACGCCGGCAATCGGCGCCCGGAAACCGGCGGCTAAACCTGCCGCCACCCCTGCCCCCACCAGCGCCTTAAGCGCCTCCGGGGTGAGTCCAGCCCTACGCCCCAGCCAAAGGCCGATATTGCCGCCGCTTTCGACGCTGGGGCCCTCGGGCCCGAGCGAGGCGCCACTGCCAAGGCTGATCGAAGCGCCGAGCAAGCGGGCAAAGGGCAGCTTTGCCGCCGCCTGCATGCGGCCATCGGCCATCGCCATCAGGCTCGGCAGGCTGGGGCCCAGGTCCTTGGCCACCAGCCGCAGCAAACCCACCAACAGCCCCCCCAACACAGGGCCCAGCACCACTGGCCAGGTGCTGAGCCAAGGGGGCGCCAGGGGCACCGGCGGCAGCACCGGTTCCGGTAATGGGGGCGGCAGCGGCGAAAACAAACCAACGCCACCGAGACCCAGCTGCAGCAATGAACGCAGCGGCGTTGAGGCCGGTGGCGGCGGTAGGGGTAAGGGCTCGGGCAGGGCCTGGTGGGCGCCGGCGATGCCCATCACAAATTCAACAAACGGCCCATAGATGAGGTTGTTGATGAACCCCAGCAGGTAGTGAAAGCCGACGATGGCCACCCCGGTGAGCAAACCCACCAGGGCAGCCCAGGCCAGCAGTCCCCACTGAAAGGGGGCCGCCGTCGGTTCCACCCGGGCCTCTGGCCTGGGCTCAGGCCTGGGGTCGGACGTCGGCAAAGATCTGCTCCAGGATCTCCCCGGCCCCCTGGCTGCGCAGCAGCAGGGCCAGCTCAATGCCCAGGGCTTCTGGGTCTGTGGCGGGGCCGCGCACCGTATCTCGGATCAAACGCTTGCCATCGAGGGCGGCCACCATGCCGGTGAGCACCAGTTCTTGGGCCGCCTCGGGGCCCTCAAAGCTGGAATTCACCCCGATCGGCACCTGGCAGCCCCCCTCCAACTGGCGCAGGAAGGCCCGTTCCGCCAGGCAACGGCGGGCGGTGGGTAGATGCTCCAGCACCTTGATCTGGGCCAACACCTCTTGATCGCCGAGGCGACATTCGATCCCCAGGGCCCCCTGGCCCACGGCATGGAGGGAGATGGCGGGATCGATCAGTTCATGGATGCGAGCGCCGAGGCCGAGGCGACCCAGGCCGGCGGCGGCCAGGATCAGGCAGTCGTATTCACCGGCATCAAGTTTTTCGAGGCGGGTGATCACATTGCCGCGCACGTCTTTGAAAACCAGCTGCGGGTAGTGGTGGCGCAGCTGGGCCAGGCGCCGCAGGGAACTGGTGCCCACCACACTGCCCTCGGGCAGCGTGGCCAAGCTTTTGTCCTGGTGTTTGGCATGCACCACCAGGGCATCGGCGGGGTCCTCCCGCTCTGTAACGCAGCCCAGCATCAAGCCCTCGGGCAGGTTGGTGGGCAGGTCTTTGAGGCTATGGACGGCGATGTCGGCGCGGTCCAGCAGCATCTGGGCCTCCAATTCCTTGGTGAATAGCCCTTTATCGCCAATCTTGGCCAGGGCCACATCGAGGATCTTGTCCCCCTGGGTGGCCATCGCCTCAATGCTGATCTCCAGCTGGGGATGGGCACGGAGGAGTTCATCCCGCACCCATTCGGTTTGAACCATCGCCAGTTGGCTGCGACGGGAAGCAATACGCAGGAGGGAGGCCGTCATCGAAAAGCAGCAGGACCCGGACAACCGGCCATGAACGGTTAAACAGCCTAGGGATCGATGCCCTCAGCCAGGCCCTGAGGTGAAGAAATCCAGCGGTAATGGGCCCCAGGTGTCCTCGCCATCGGGGTTGGAGGGGGCCTGGCCGGTGATCAGCAGTCCCTCCCCCAGGCCCAGCTCCGAACGCAGCAGGGCCTGGCCGCTGCGTTGGTTTCCCTTGAGAAACACAGGTCCCTCCGGCAGCGGTTCCGCCGGCAGCTCCAGGGGGGTCCAGCCCAGGGCCTGCTCCAGTTGGTGCAGGGATTCCAGGGCCGCTTCAGCACTGGGGGCCATCACCCCCACGGTGAACCATTCACAGGCCCCTAGCCGTTGGCGCAGGTCTTGATTAAGCCGGGCGCGCTGCTCAGCATCCAGGGGCGGGGCGGAACGCAGGCCCTTGAGATCTTCCAGGGAACTGATCTCCAGCTTGGGGGAACTCACTTGATGTATTCCTTCAGCACGCCATTGCGGTTGGGATGGCGCAACTTGCGTAGCGCTTTCGCTTCAATCTGACGGATACGTTCCCTAGTCACATCAAAGATCTGACCGATCTCCTCGAGGGTCTTCATCCGGCCGTCATCTAGGCCGTAGCGCAGGCGTAACACATCCCGTTCCCGGGGGCTGAGGGTGGCCAGTACCCCCTCCAGGTCTTCCCGCAGCAGGTTTTTGGCCACGTCCTGGTCTGGGTTTTCGATGTCTGCTTCGATGAAATCCCCCAGCCGGGAATCTTCCTCCTTGCCAATGGGAGTTTCCAGCGAGATGGGCAACTGGGCGGATTTGGCGATGAAACGCAGCTTTTCAATCGTCATTTCCATGCTTTCGGCGATCTCCTCCTCAGTGGGCTTGCGGCCAAACTCCTGGCTGAGCACCTTGGTGGTTTTCTTGATGCGGGAAATCGTTTCGTAGAGGTGCACCGGCAGGCGGATGGTGCGGCTCTGGTCTGCGATGGCGCGGGTGATCGCCTGGCGGATCCACCAGGTGGCGTAGGTGGAGAACTTGTAACCCTTTTCGTGGTCAAACTTTTCCGCAGCCCGGATCAGGCCAAGGCTGCCCTCCTGGATCAGGTCCTGGAAGGACAGGCCCCGGTTCATGTATTTCTTAGCGATCGACACCACCAGGCGCAGGTTCGACTGCACCATCTTTTCCTTAGCCCGCCGGCCCAACATCAAACGGCGGCGGAACTTGATAACAGGCATCTCCACCAGGGCCGCCCACTCTTTGGTATCGGGGGCGTGGCCGTTGTCTTCTTCAAACTGGTTGGCCAGCTCCTCCAGTTGCAGCAGGTCGGCGATCTTGCGGGCCAGCTCAATTTCCTCATCGGCCCGCAACAGCCGAATCCGGCCAATTTCTTGGAGATAAACCCGGATCGAATCCTCGGTGTAGACGCCCTTTGGACCCACCTTGATGCTGGCCGCCTTGGCAGCCTTGGCCGCCTTAGCCGCATCTGCCGCGGAGCTGAGGGCCGCCGCCGCCTCCAACAACTCCTCAGGGCTCATCGCCACAGTGGCCTCTGCCTCTGCCTTTGCGGCCTTGCCCTTAGCGGGGGCTTTTGGCTTGGCTGCAGCCTTCGTCTTGGCTGCAGCGGTCTTGGCAGCAGCAGTTTTTGCTGCAGGGGCTTTAGCTGTAGCCCCCTTGGTGGCGGTGGCCTTGGTGGCCGTCACCTTTGCAGTGGTCGCCTTTGCAGTGGTGCTCTTAGTGGCGGTCACCTTTGCAGTGGCGGTCTTTGCAGTGGAGGTCTTTGCGGTGGCGGTCTTTGCGGTGCTGGTCTTGGCAGCAGCAGCCTTGGTGGTGGCCTTGACCGCCGCCTTGGCCTTCACAGGCTTGAGCACGGCTGGGGCTTCCCCTTCCGCGACTACTTCCACAACAGCAACAATCTCAGGAAGGGAGGTGACGGTCATTCGATAGGGAGGCAGAAACGTTCCAAACGGCACCACGGAGGGACAACCCCCAAGCGGAGCGAAAACTCAGTAAGCGCAGGTCCCCCTGACATCAAGCAAGCTGGGGGGATTTTCAAGGCACTCAACAATGGGCCAAACCCTTGGGGAAGAGCTAAGCCTTGGGAAGCTCCCGGGGCCGGGAGGGGGCGACAGGGTTGTCAGGGGTGATCGCAGACCCGAAGCGATGCTTCCCAAGGTCTACCCACTGGACGGAACTCTGTCGGGTTCCGACAACTGCAAAGCAGCTCAACGCCACCATCTTAAGAAAAGATCAGGGGAAGTGCAAGCAACCGGTTTCTGATCGATAGTGATTGTTCATGTCCAGCCCGCGGGGGCCGTCTTGGGTGGGCCTGAGCAGGTGGCGGTGTGGCTGGAAGCCGGCCGGGAAGGGCGACTACTCAGCTACAGCAGCGGCACCTGCCCCGAGCTGCGCCCCGGCGACCTGGTGCGCGTGCGGCTGCGGGGCCGACTGCTCAATGGCCTAGTCACCGCCGAGAGGCCCGAGCTGCCCGAGGGGCTGAAGCTGGAACCGGTGCTGGAACGGCTGGAAGCCGCCGCGGTGGATCCCCGCTGGCAGGCCCTGCTCGAGGCGGTGGCAGTGCAATGCCATACGGCCCCCTTCCAGGTGCTCAAAACCGCCTTGCCCCATGGCTGGCTGGGCCAGAAAGCCCAGGCCGTGGGCCTAGGTAGAAAACAACTGGTGGCCGTAGCCAGCGGCAACCCTGCCCCGCCCAGCCCCCTCAGCCCCAAACAACAACAGCTGCTGGAGCATTTACAAAGCCATGGCCCCATGGCCCTGCGGGAGCTGGAGGCCATCGGCCTGGGCCGGGCCGTGGCCAAGGCCCTGGAGGCCAAGGGACTGCTGCAGCTGGAACAACGGCCAATCCCCCCCCGCAACTGGCAACGGCTAGCGGCGATCGAGGCCGACCAGCCCCCAGCGCTAAGTGCCGCCCAGGCCGAGCTGCTGAGCCAATGGCAGGCCAAACCAGAGCAACGGCAGTGGCTGCTCTGGGGGGTGACCGGTTCTGGCAAAACTGAGGTCTATCTGCGCTGCTGTGCCGAGGAACTGGCCGCCGGCCGCAGCGTGCTGATGCTCACCCCAGAGATTGGCCTGATCCCCCAGCTGCTCGATCGCTGTCGGCGCCGCTTTGGGGCAGCGGTGGTGGCCTATCACTCCGGCCTGGCGGACTCTGAACGGCTGGCGGCCTGGCGGCGCTGCCGCAGCGGCGAGGCCTGTGTGGTGGTGGGAACCCGCTCGGCGGTGTTCCTACCGGTGCAGCAGCTGGGCCTGATCGTGCTCGATGAGGAGCACGACAGCTCCTACAAACAGGAGTCACCGATGCCCTGTTACCACGCCCGGGAGGTGGCACGGCTGCGCTGCGAGCACGACGGCTGTCGGCTGCTGCTGGGCAGTGCCACCCCCTGCCTGGAGAGCTGGCTGGCCTGCCAGGGCCCTGGGGCCAGCATGGGTTTGCTGCGGCTGGAGCAACGCATTGAGGCCCGGCCCCTGCCGCCGGTGCGGGTGGTGGACATGCGCCTCGAACTCTCGGAGGGGCACAAACGCCTGCTCAGCCGGCCGCTGCTGGATCGGCTGGCGGGCCTGGCGGAACGGCAGGAACAGGCGGTGGTGCTGGTGCCCCGCAGGGGTTACAGCACCTTCCTCAGCTGTCGCAGCTGTGGGGAGGCGGTGCAATGCCCCCACTGCGATGTGTCGCTCACGGTGCACCGCCAGCGGGACGGCCGCAGCTGGCTGCGCTGCCACTGGTGTGACCACCGCCAGGAAACTGCCGACCGCTGCGGCGCCTGTGGCTCCAGCGCCTTCAAGCCCTTTGGTGCCGGCACCCAGCGGGTGCTGGAACAGCTGGAAACCGAGCTGGAGGGCTTGCGGCTGCTGCGTTTCGACCGCGACAGCACCCGGGGGCGGGATGGCCACCGACTGCTGCTGGATCAGTTCGCCGCCGGGGAGGCCGATGTGCTCGTGGGCACCCAGATGCTGGCCAAGGGCATGGACCTGCCCCGGGTGACCCTGGCGGTGGTGCTGGCCGCCGACGGCATGCTGCATCGCCCCGACCTGCGGGCGGCGGAACAGAGCCTGCAGTTGCTGCTGCAATTGGCGGGCCGGGCGGGGCGGGGGGAACGGCCCGGCGAAGTGCTGGTGCAGACCTACAGCCCCGAGCACCGGGTGATCCGCCACCTGATCGATGGCCGCTATGGCCGTTTTCTGGAGGAGGAGGGGGCGATGCGCCGCAGTGCCCGGCTGGTGCCCTTTGCCCGGGCTTGTTTACTGCGCTTCTCCGGTGCCCAGGCCAGCCTCACCGCCAGTGGCGCCACCACCCTGCTGGAACACATCAACCCGGGGCTGCAGGCGGCCGGCTGGTGGGCGATCGGACCGGCGCCGGCGCCGATGGCGAGGCTGGCGGGCTTAAGCCGCTGGCAATTGCTGCTGCACGGCCCCGCCGCCAGCCCGCTACCCCTCCCACCGGAACAGGAGTTGCGACGGTTGTTGCCCCGGGGGGTGCACCTGGCGATCGACCCGGATCCGCTGGAGCTCTAACTAAGCCTTGCTGCGCAAGCTTTGCAGCGCCAGGCTTAACCCCAGCAACAACCCCACCGCCAGGGCCCCGAGGCCGAGGCCACTCCAACGCCAGCAGCTAACGGCCAGCTGGTTGAGGGCCCCCGCCTGCAAACTCCAGCCCACGCTTTCATTGCCCTCGAGCTCCGCCGCCGCTGGAACAGCGCGATCCACCGCCGCCAGCTTCAACGGTTGCAAATGCAGGCGCAGCTCCAAACCAGGCAGGGCCTCAAGGGGCCCCAGATCCCACTCAAATTCCAGCCGTTGCTGCACCCCCAGCAACCAGTTGCGTTCCCGCCATTGCAGCTGGGGGGCCGGTAACTCCAGGTCCAACAGGGCTGCCGCCTGCTGCACCTGGCGCTCCAGCAATGGGGCCAACTGGGGGCCCAGCAGCAGGCCACTGTGCTGATCCCTGGGCATGTTCTCCGCAGGCAGTGCCAAGGGCGCCCCTGATCGGCTTTGCAGCTGCTGGCGCAGCTCCAGGCGGCCGGGGCCATGGAACTGCAGGGTGGTGTCCACCCTCACGCAACCCCCCATCAGCAGGGTGAGCCCGAGCAAAACACTGGCCGCCAGCAGGGCAAACCCCCATGGAGGTCGGGTGCGACCCACCGGCGGTGGCGCTGGTGGGGGGGGAGTTGACCTAAGCCGGCCACTGCCAGGGCCCCTCTGGCCGGCAGCTCCCTGCAGAGATGGCATTTCCCCAAGGCTGGGGATGGTGAGATTCCATTCCTTCGGTCGCTGCAATTGGGGGGCCTCAAGGATGCAGAGCACCTCCTGGGCCTGGCTCCGCAGGACGCTATCGCCACAGGCCAGGGCCGCCCGACAGCAGGCCAGGGCCCCATCCCCCTGGCCGAGGCCCTGGTGGGCGGTGGCCATTAGCAAACGCACTTCAGCCCCCGCTACACCCCTGGCAGGCCACTGATCCGCCAGGGGGGCCAACAAACTGAGGCCCTTGCGATAGTCCCCCCGAGCCAGGGCTGCCCTGGCGGCGTTGAGGGCCGGGTTCGGCTCAGTGGTCATGGCCGCTGCCCCATGGCTCAGAGCTGACCGCTGCCCACCACCATGGTGCCAATGCCGTCTTTGGTAAACACCTCCAACAGCAGCGCATGGGGCACGCGGCCATCAACAATGTGGGCCGCCGTAACCCCCTGGGCCAGGGCACGAATACAGCATTCGGTTTTGGGGGTCATGCCGCCGGCCACCACCCCATCGGCAATCAACTGGCGCGCCTCGGAGAGACTGAGTTGGCGAATCAGGGAATCGGGATCCTCGCGGTTTCTGAGGATGCCTGGGGTGTCGGTGAGCAGCACCAACTTCTCCGCATCCAGGGCGGCCGCCAGCTCCCCGGCCACCGTGTCGGCATTGATGTTGTACGACTGGCCCGTTTGGTTAGGGGCGACGCTGGAGATCACCGGGATATAGCCCTGGTCCAGCAGGGGAATGATCACCGAGGGATCCACCCGGGCCACATCCCCCACCAGCCCCAAACTGCCGTCGCCATAGGGACGGGCCCGCACCAAATCACCATCGGCCCCGCTGAAACCCACCGCCCGACCGCCCACCTGATTAAGCCCATTAACGATCTGTTTATTGACGCGCCCCACCAGCACCATCTCAACCACATCCATGGTCTCGGGGTCAGTGACCCGCAGGCCGTTGTGGAAAACCGGCTGAATCGACAAGCGCGTTAGCCACTGGTTGATTTCTGGACCGCCGCCATGGACCACCACCGGGTGCACACCAACGCTGGCCAGTAGGGCCACATCACGGAACACGGCCTCCCGCAGCTCTTGTTTCACCATCGCCGCCCCGCCGTACTTGATCACCACCCGACGGCCAGCGAAGCGCTGGATGTAGGGCAGAGCCTCACTGAGCACCTCCACCCGCAGGCTGTCGTCGGCGCTGATCTGGGGGTCTACGGGCATGGCTGGCTCAGGCAAAGATTGAGAGCACCGGGCCCCCCATCCTCCAGGGTGGCCACCAGGCCCGGGCCAAAGAAACGGCCCAGCCGCCCCTGCAGGGCCTCCCAGCGCTCCCGGGGCACCCCCTCCAGCTGGAAATGCAGGCGCAGGGCATAGCGACCATTGAGCTCGTATTCCTCAAGGCTTTCCAGCTGGGGCGGGGCCTGCTGATCCCAAAGCTTGAGGGCCACCAGGGAGGTTTCCAGGTGGGCCTTCTGGCCATAGCGCCAGCGCAAGACATCCTTGAGCAACTTCAGTTGCCCCTCCGTGGCCGTGGCCTCCCGCAGGCTGCGCCATTGGTTTGCTGGGGTAATGCGTGTGGGGGGCGGCAGCTCCGCAGACTTCAGGGCCAAGCCCCCCAAGAAGATCGGAACCCCATAAAAAATCGTTGGCAAGCTCAGGTTGGGGGCATCGGTGGCGTAGGCCACGGAACCAACCACGGTGAGCACTGCCCCAAGCACTGTGAGCAGGGAACCGGGGGAGAAAAGGGCTTGCATTACGCCATCTTCCTTCAGGAAACGTAAGGATGGGCAGATAAGCCCCTGTGGTGTTGCCCATGGTCGAGTCTGCCCCTGGCCCAGATCGCCACTTGATAAAGGAGCTAGAAGCCGACCGCCACTGGTTACTGCGGCAACTGGATGGGGGCCGTTGGCCGGAATTACGGCTCGACCTGGCGGCCCTGGAACGGGAACTGGGGCAACTTCTTGAATTAGCGGCCGAACGCCCCCCCGCTGCATGAGTTCAGAGGGGATGGGTTCAGAAGGGGATCTCGTCCTCCGGCAGGTCCACCAGGGGGCCGGTGTTCCAGCTAGGCGCCGCCTGGGCCACGGCCTCCGCGGGGGCGGCGGCGGCTGGCACGGGGGCTGGGGCTGCAGGCCGGCTAGGCATAGGCACTGGAGCCGCCACGGCTGCTGGCGCCGTGGCGGCCGGGGCGCTGGCGGCGCCCAGGGGATGGATCCGGGCCAGGGTGAACTCCACCTTTTTTTCTTTGATGCCGTCTTGGCGAGCCACGGTGTTCATCCGCAGCCGCCCCTCCACCACCAGGCGCTGGCCCACCTGCACGCGGTTCTGCAGGTCTTGGGCCAGGCTGCCGAAGCCCACCACCTTGAGCTCCCCAGCCGGATCCTCAGGCCGCAGACCCTCCAGCCGCACATTCATTTCGGCGATCGGCGTCTGGTTGTCTTGGGTGTAACGGATCTTTGGGGCCTCGAGCACTTCCACCTCGAGCAGGCAGTGGTTCACGGCTGGGTAACGGCTGGGGCGCCCATCTTCCCCCACCCAGGTACGGGAGACCAGCACCATGCTTGAACAAAACCGGCGCCTCTGGCTGGTGGCCGGCACCGGCGAAGGACCGCCGCTGGCCGCCGCCCTGCTGGCCCGCGGTTGGCAGGTGCGGGTGAGTGTGGTGGGCGCCGCGGCCAGCAGGGCCTATGCCCCCCATCCCGAGTTGCAGTGCCAGGTGGGGGCCCTGGGGGAACAAGCAGCCCTAACCCAGGCCCTGGCCCAATGGCCCTGCCGCTGGGTGCTGGATGCCACCCACCCCTTTGCCCAACAGATCAGTGGCGCCCTGGCAAGCGCCTGTTCAAGCCTGGGGCAACCACTGCTGCGGCTGAGCCGGGCCGTCCTGCCCCTGGGTAGGGCCCGGCTGTTGCCCCAGCTGGCGGCCCTGGCCGATCAGCCCCTGGAGGGCCAGCAATTGCTGATTGCCCTGGGGGCACGGCAACTGGGGGAGGCCCTGGCCCACAGCCGCGCCAGCGGCCATGGGGTGCGACTACTGCCCAGCCCCGGCGCCCTGCGCCAAGCCCTAACGCTGGGAATCCCAGCCGAACGGCTGGCCTGCCTGCGGCCAGGGGGCAGTGGCGCGGTGGAAGCTGCCCTCTGCCGTCGCTGGGGGATCAGCGCAGTGCTAAGCCGCCAGTCGGGGGGCATTACTGAACAGCTCTGGCAGCGCATCTGCAAGGAAACAAACCTGCAGCTGTTGCTGATCGCCCGGCCAGCACCAGCCCCTAGCCGCGGCCTGGAGTTGGAAGCCCTGTTGAATCAGCTGGGATGGCCAGAACTCCAATGACCTCTGCTTGTCAATCAGAAGCTTCGGTGGTGCTGGCCCTCACCACCGAAGCTGACGCCCCCAGGGCGGAGGCCCTGGCCAGGCTGCTGCTGGACCAGGGGCTGGCGGCCTGCGTGAGCCTGCGGCCGGTGCAATCGCTGTACCACTGGCAAGGGAATCTCGAAAGCAGCAGCGAAGTGGAATTGTTAATCAAAACCAGCAGTGAGCAGCTGCAGGTGCTGGAGCGTTTAATCCATGAAAACCACAGTTATGAGCTACCTGAATGGCTCCACTGGCCGGTAAACAGCTCCCCTGGCTACGGCCGCTGGCTCCAGGGGGAATTAAAAGCAGCTGGCTAGGCGGGCTAGGGCAGGTGTTCCAGCACCAGCTCCTTGAGTGACACCTGGGAGCGGGGACCCATCTGGGTAACCACCTGACCGGCACAGAGGGCACCGATATGGCCGCACCGTTCCGCCGATAGCCCTTGGGTGTAACCGTAAAGAAAGCCTGCCGCATAGCTATCGCCGGCCCCGGTGGTGTCTACCAGTGGGCCGAGGCCATAGATGGGAATTAAGTGGGTTAGTTCCCCCTCGAGCACTAGGGAACCCTGGTCGCTGCGGGTGAGGGCCGCCAGGCTGCAATGGCCGCGCACCTGCTCGGTGGCCCGCTCAAAGGAGTCGGTGGCATAGAGGCTCATGATCTCCCGTTCATTGGCGAACAGCAGGTCCACGTGGCCCTCCACCAGCTCCAGGAAACTCTGGCGGTGGCGATCCACACAGAAGGGATCGGAAAGGCTTAGGGCCACTTGGCCGCCATGGGCCCGCACCTCGGCCGCCGCGGCCAAAAAGGCCCGTTTTGCCGGTTCCGCATCCCAGAGATATCCCTCCAGATACAGCACCTGCGCCTGGCGCACGATCGAGAGATCCAGATCGCGGGGATCCAAGGCCACCGAAGCCCCCAGGAAGGTGCACATGGTGCGCTGGGCATCAGGGGTGACCAGGATCATGCAGCGGGCGGTGGCGGCACCGCTTTCGGCCGCCGGGGTATCGAAATGGGCGCCGGTGGCCCGCAGATCGTGGGCAAAGATGGCGCCCAACTGGTCGTTGCGCACCCGACCGATAAATCCGGCCCGCCCCCCCAGCTGGGCCACGGCCGCCAGGGTGTTGGCGGCGGAACCGCCGGAGGTTTCCACCCCGGGGCCCATGGCTGCATAAAGCTGTTCCGCCTGCTCGGCGGACACCAGGGCCATGGTGCCCTTATTCAGCCCGTGCTGGGCAAGAAAGCTGTCATCGCTCTGCACCAACACATCAACGATGGCGTTGCCGATGCCCACCACATCGAAGTTTTTGGAGGTCATAGGGCTCAGGCGCTGAGGAGGGCCCGTTTGGGACCGTGGATGGGATCCTCCACCACGATGGTTTGATCGCGGCTCGCCCCCAGGGAAACAATGGCGATTGGCACCTCCATCAGATCCGCCAGGAAGCGCAGATAGGCCATGGCGGTGGCAGGCAGATCCTCAAGGCGGCGGCAGTCGGCGGTGGAGGTCTGCCAACCGGGCAAAGTCACATAAATGGGGCGGCAGCGGGCGAAATCGCCAGCACTGCTGGGGAAATATTCGATCCGACGGCCATCGAGCTCGTAGGCCACGCAAACGCTGATCTCGTCGAGCTCATCGAGCACATCCAGCTTGGTGATCGCCAAGCAATCGAGGCCGTTCACCTCCACCGCATAGCGACCGATCACCCCATCAAACCAACCGCAGCGGCGGCGGCGACCGGTGGTGGTGCCGTACTCGCCACCACGGTCGCAAAGGTGGTCGGAGAGGCTGCCATCCAGCTCTGTGGGGAAGGGACCTTCCCCCACCCGGGTGGTGTAGGCCTTGGCCACACCAATAACGCGGTCAATCAGGGTGGGACCCACCCCAGCGCCGATGCAGGCCCCACCGGCCACCGGATTGGAGGAGGTCACATAGGGATAGGTGCCGTGGTCCAGGTCGAGGAGGGTGCCCTGGGCCCCCTCAAACAGGATGTTTTTGCGGGCCCGGGCCGCCTCATGGATGCTGCGGGTGCAGTCGACCACGTGGGGGGCTAGGAGTCGACCGTATTCGGCATATTCGGCGATCACCAGGCTGGGATCGAGGGGCTCCAGACCATGGATGCGCTCGAGCACCAGGTTTTTTTCCTGGATCGGCCCTTCCAAGCGTTCGCGCAGGTGCTCCTCATCCAGCAGGTCAATGACCCGGATGCCATTGCGCTCCGCCTTATCTGAATAGGTGGGGCCAATGCCGCGACCGGTGGTGCCGATGCGACGGCTGCCCCGCTGCTGCTCCATCGCCTGATCCAACAGGCGGTGGTAGGGCATGGTCACGTGGGCGGTGGAGGCCAGCTTCAGGCCCCTGGCATCGATGCCGTTACCGGCCAGCATCTCCAGCTCACCGAGGAGGACCTTGGGGTCCACCACGGTGCCTGAGCCAATCAAACAAATGGTGTCGGGGTAAAGGATGCCGGAGGGGATCAGGTGCAGTTTCAGCACCTGACCGTCCACAACGATGGTGTGACCAGCGTTGACTCCCCCCTGGTAGCGCACTACCACATCTGCGGAGCGGCTCAGGAGATCGGTGATCTTGCCCTTGCCCTCGTCACCCCACTGCGCACCGATGACGACAACATTGGCCAAGGCGACGGCGGCACGGGGCCGCTTCTAAAGACAATCCGAGAGTTTCTCAGATCATGAGGCCCGCCGTCAAAAAAATGACGGAATCCGCTGCTCAATGCCCCGTTCAAAAGCCCCGCTCAGCTGCCCCGCACAGCCGTGGTCTGCGCCTGGTGCAATTCCTTGGCGATGCGCTGCTGCAGGGCCTCTGGCAGGGGCCGGTTGGCATAGCTCACGTAGTTGCCAGCCAGGGAATTGAGGGCCGTTTGCATGGTGGTGAAGGAGGCAAGGCCATTCACCGATCGATTGGGGCGGTAGAGGGCCACGTAGTCGTTGATCAAGGTCTTGGCCTGGCTCTGTTGCTGGGCCCGATCGGGGCCGTCGCCAGGGGTGTTGATGCTTTCCAGCAGGGCCTGGGCCACGGCAACGGTGTCATCCACATAGGAACCGCTGAGCCCAGCGGGGGTGCCGCCACAGGCGGTGAGCCCCAGCAGCAAGCAGCCCAAGAACAGGCCAGAAAGCAGAGTTCTGGTCAAGGCACGGCTTAGCCGTTGCAATAGAGCAAACACAGGTAAGGCCTCAGCATCAGTGGCGCAATTTTAGTTGCCGCGCCAGCGAGAAGGCAGGGTTGGCCCTGGGCAACTGCGCTGGGCCAACCGGCGCAGCCAGGCGGGGGGCAGGGCCGGATCAGCACCACCCCAACTGCGTTCCAAGGAGGGATCGCGGCGATCTAGGCCGATCAGCAGATCCTGTCGATAGAGACGGGTAAGGCTCAGCAGCCCGCTGGCTGGGGCGCGGCGGTCACATTCCAGCTCCACCAGCAGCTTCAACTGCTCGCCATCACCCCGGTCGATACGCACGGGCCATTGCCACTGCCGACGGCTGGGGCTAAGGCTCAGCTCCGCCCGCAGCGGCTCCACCCAGACGGTGCTGCGGCCCTCCCGGGCAAAGGGCTGCTGGCAACCGCCAAGCAACAGCAGCCCGGCCATTAGGGGCCAGGGGGTCCTCACAGCCCTCCGAGCCGCTGCAGTTGCAGGCGCTCCAGCAGATGGCTCACCAGGGGCCCTACGGGCCCCTCCTGCTTCTCACCGCTGGCCCGCTCCACCAACTCCACCACCCCGGTGGCGGCACCGCGGCCCACCACCAAGCGCCAGGGGATACCCAACAGTTCAGCATCCTTGAACTTGACGCCGGCCCGCTCGGCGCGGTCATCCAGCAGCACATCCACCCCAGCCGCCCGCAGCTCGCCATAAAGCCGCTCGGCCAGTTCCACCTGCAGGGGTTCCTGGGCACTGGCGATCACCAACACCAGCTCAAAGGGGGCAATCGCCACGGGCCAAACGATGCCGGCGCCGTCGTGGTGCTGCTCCACCGCTGCCTGGGCCAGCCGCGACACACCAATGCCGTAGCAACCCATCCAGAGGGCCTCCTCCTGGCCCTGCTCATTGGTGAACCGGGCCGAGAGGGCCTCGGAATATTTGCGGCCCAATTGAAAGATGTGACCCACCTCGATGCCGCGGGTGGCGCGCAGCTCCTGGCTGGGGTCGTGGCAACAGCGGTCGCCGGCCTGGGCCGCCCGCAGGTCGTGGGCCTGCGGGCAGGCCAGGGGTCCGGCGCCCCACTCCAGCCCCACCCGATGGCGGTCGGGCTGGTTGGCACCACAAACAAAGCGGCCCAGGGCGGCGGCGGTGTGGTCTGCCAAGCGCAGGAACTTGGGCTCAAGGCCCGGGCTGCCGGCGAGCACGGCATCATCCAGATCTGGACCGAGATAACCGAGGGGCAGGCCCTTGGGATCACCTAGTTGGCCGGCATCCAGGGGCTCCAGCGTGAGCAGGCTGCCCCAGGCCTCCCCCTGGAGGCTGCTGAGCGTATTAGTGAGCTTCACCTCATTCAGTTGCTGGTCCCCCCGCAGGCAAACCAGCAGGGGCTGGGCCCGGCCGCCGGCGAAGCGGGCCAGGAGCAGCAACACTTTGAGGGTTTGGCTGGGGTGGAAGCCATGGGCGGCGCAGAGGGCTTCGATGCTGGCCTGGCCAGGGGTTGCCAACTCGGCGAGATCCGCCTCCAGGGGCTGGGCCTCCGGCGCCAGGGACTCGGCCCGTTCCTGGTTGGCGGCATAGAGGCCATCGCCACTGGTGAGCACCAGGTCTTCACCGGCGTCGGCGGTAACCATGAACTCCTTGCTGGCGGAACCACCGATGGCGCCGCTATCGGCCTCCACCGCCAGGGTCTGCAGGCCGCAACGTTTGAAGATGCGCCGGTAGGCCGCCTCCATCTCGTTGTAGGTGGCGGCCAGGTCCGCCGGGTTGGCATGGAAGGAATAGGCGTCTTTCATGATGAATTCACGGCTGCGCATCAGGCCGAAACGGGGCCGGATCTCATCCCTGAATTTGGTTTGGATCTGATAGAGGGTGGCGGGCAGCTGCCGGTAGGAGCGCAGCAGATCAGCGGCTAGGGCCGTAACCACCTCCTCGTGGGTGGGGCCAAGGCCAAGGGAACGGTCCTGGCGGTCCACCAGGTGAAACATGATCCCCTCGCCGGCGGTGTAACCGGCCCAGCGGCCACTGCGTTCCCACAGTTCGGCGGGCTGGAGCTGGGGTAGCAGCGTTTCCAGGGCACCGGTGCCATCCATTTCCTCGCGCACGATCGCCGAAACCTTGCGCAGCACGCGCCACATCAGCGGCAGATAGGCGTAGATGCCGGAGGCAACCCGGCGGATGTAACCGGCCCGCACCAACAGGCGGTGGGAGGGAATTTCAGCTTCGGCGGGATCCTCCCGGAGCGTCACCAGAAGCAAACGGGAGACGCGCATAAGACTGTTCTCGGGATCGGGCCGGAAGCTATCACCGCAGCCCCTGGGGGAGCGACCCAGCTGGGGCCCAGCCAGGGGACGCTTTTACAAGTTCCACAGGCCCGAGATTATTTATGGACCCTGAAAAAACATCTGCTAGGGTCTGGCTGAATCCCGTCTGTCCAAGAGCCGTCTCATGGTTGCCATGCCCCCGATGGGATACGCCGGCTCCCCCAGTGAAGTGCCCGCATCCCCTAGTGGCGACAACGGTGAGGGCCTGATCGGCATCGACGATGTGCAGCGGGCATTGAACCGTTCCCGCGCCTCTGTATACCGCTATACCAATACTGATCCGCGCAATCTCAACCCAGCTTTTAATCCGCGCAAGCTCAATCCTGAGTACCGCAGCGACCAGAAAGAAGCCCTGTTATTTCACCCAAACGAAGTGGCCCGCTTCGCCCGGGATGTGTTGCGAATCAAGGAAGTAACCGTTGAGGTGCTGAATTCTCCCTATTCCGCCACCCAGCAGTTGCTGAGCAGCATCTTGGATGAACTGCGGGATATTCGGATCCTGCTGGCGGGCTCCGCCAGCCCGGCCACGGATCTGAATGCCCGGCGCGACCAGAACGGCCAGCAACGTAACGCCGCCTGAGACAAATCGGCCCAGCGGTGGCAATATATAGGTAGCCCTGCTCCCTTCCCTTAATGGAAGGGGCAAATCTGGTGATCGCCCCTTGGGGGCGCACAGCTAGGTGGGCTTGTCCCTGACCCCCCTGTATGAACCCCGCCCTAGAGAATCCTTCCGCCACTGCCGGCAGCCCCAGTGCCGAAAGCCATGGTGGCGGCGGAACGGAACCGGGTGCTCCCCCCAGCGATGACCCCCACAGTCCGGGCTTCAATCCCTTCGCTGAACTCACCGGGATCTGCATTGGCCTTGCGGCCCTGATCCTGCCCATCGGCTGTGTGCTGGCCGACCAGTTCCTGCCCCTGCCAGAACCACCGGTCTCCTGGTTAGGTGCCCTCCCCCGGCAACCCTGAGTGGATCTGCGTTGCATTGCCCCCCAACCTGAGCCAGGTCTCATCCATGTGGTGGTGGAAGTGCCCGCCGGGGGACGCAACAAATACGAATACCTGCCCTCTGCGGGCTTGATGGCCCTCGACAGGGTTTTGCATCCTTCCGTTCAATACCCGTTTGATTACGGCTTCGTGCCTAACACCCTGGCGGAGGACGGTTCCCCGCTGGACGCCATGGTGGTGATGGAGGAACCCAGCTTCCCCGGCTGTTTAATCCTGGCCCGGCCGATCGGCCTGCTGGAGCTGCTGGATGCCGGTATCTACGACGGCAAACTGCTCTGTGTGCCGGCCCATGACCCCCACCTCGAGGGCATGGTGAGCATCAATCAACTCTCGCTAAGTCGCCTCGAGGAGATCTCCGAGTTCTTTCGCACCAACCGGGGGCTGGATGGCCGCACCACCGAAATCCTTGGCTGGCGGGAGGGGGAAGCCGCCACCGCCCTGGTGGAACACTGCGTTAATTCCGCCGCTGCACAAGCACCCCCTCGTAACCCAGGGCCTGAAAAATTCGCACCGGATCACTGAAGCCGGCCGCCTCCAGCAGGGCCGAGCGCCGCGCCTCGCCGATCGGATAAACCAACGCCTGGGGGGCATCAGCATCTAGGCCACTGGCCCGCTGGAACTGGGCCTGGGCCGCCTGAAACTGATGCTCCAGGGAGGAACCAACGCTGGGGGCATTGCCCATCAGGTCCACCAGCACCAACGGTGCCCCCGGAGCCAGCAGGCGGGCTAGGGCCGTTAGCAACCGCAATTTGCTGCCATCGTCTGGCAATTCCTGGAGCACCAACACGGCAATCGCCCCAGCAAAACGGGCCTCCCCCTCCAGCTCCTCCGCCGGCCCCTCCCACCACTGCACGGCCTCGGCATCGGCCCCCAAGCGTTGGCGGGCGGCGCTGATCATCGCCGTCGAAGTATCCACCGCCCACAGCCGCCAGTCGGCCCGCTGGGCCCTGGCTTCACTGAGCTCTGCCCCCGTGCCACAACCCACCACCAGCAGCTCAGCCCCAGGGCTGGCGGCGGTGGGGGAGCTGGCTAGCAGGGCCACCGCCAGGCGGGCAAGGCTGGCGTAGCCGGGGATCTGGCGCTGGGCACGGTCGTCGTAACCGGCAACGCTGATCGGATCAGCCATGGCTTCGCTGCCCTGCAGAAATTTGAAAAGATGTTAGGCAGCGCATCAGAGCCTGGCCGAATGGCCAAAAAACTGCTGGCAGCCAGTTAAGTTGGTCGGCGCCCAGACGCTTCCCACCGCCGTGCCCACCATCCGTTTTGAGCAGGAAGGCCAGCAGGTCGGTTGCATTGAAGGCGCCAACCTACGCAAGGCGGCCCTTGATGCAGGCATCAACCCATACAAAGGGCTCAACAACCTGAACAACTGCGGTGGCGTTGGCCAGTGCGGCACCTGCGTGGTTGAGGTGGTGGAAGGCATGAAAAACCTCTCCCCCCGCTCGGATGTGGAGCAGGTTTACCTGGCGGATCGCCCCTCCAGCTATCGGCTCAGCTGCCGCACCAGTGTTAACGGTGATGTGACCGTGCGCACCCGCCCCAGCGATGGGGTGGGCAAAGGCTCCAACAGCTTGCTTGGGGCGCTCAAGACATTGCTAGGGCTCGCTCGTAAGTGAGACCCGACGGGGGCTGCCACCACTTAGTTGATCCAGCTCCTCCAGCAGGTCGTCCACCCCGGCGCTGTTGATCCGCGATAGATAACCGCGTTTCAGCTCCTCCAGCAGATCCAACAACAGTTTTTGGCTGCGTTCGAGGGTGTTGCCTGCGGCCATAGCTGCGGCCAGTTCCCGCCAAAAGGCTTCCCCCATCTGCTGCACCAGGTCACTGCCACGGCGGTCTTGGCGGGATAGCTGCTGGGCGGTGCCCCGCGACAGATCCAGCACCCCCTCCACCATGCCCCCCGCCAGCTGGCGGGTGAATTCCCGTTCCAGCAGCAGCAGGGGCTGCAGCCGCTGCAGGGCCTGGGGAAAGGCGCTCGTTTCGAGGCTGCGCTGCAGGGCATAGCTGAGCAGCGCCTGCAGTTCAGGCTCCAGCCGCGGCAACACCCGCCCCAGCAGCAATGGCCCCCAGAGCCGCAGCAGTTCCTCCAGCTCACGGCTTTCAGTGCTGTTGCCCCGCAGGCGGCCGCTCCAATCGGGGGAACTGATCAGCTTTTGAACGCCATCCAGTAGCTGCAGGGCCAGCACCTCAATCAACTCCACGGCCAACAGGGCCACCACGCCGCGGCTCACCACCGCCCGCACCGGCTCCGCATCCACCAGGCCACTGCTGCGTAAGCGGGCTGCCACGGGAATCACCCGGGCCAGGCGCCAGAAGGGGAGCAGCAGGGGCAGGTCGGTCCACCGGCGCAACAGGGCATCCCGCCAGGAGAGCCCCGGCAAACGCCGCCGCAGGTTGATCAGCCGCAGCACGATATCTACGAAAAAAACGCTCTGGAACACCAACAGATCCAGGCGCCAGAAGCGCTCGGTGGGGCGGCCGGTTTCATCAATCGAACGCCAGTAATTGGTGGCCACCAGGGGCAGCACTTCCCCCTGCCAAAACAGGCGTTCCTGGCCCCAGGGATGGCTCTGCAGCCAGGCGGGGGCCAGCAGCTGCTCGGCCCCGAGCCGGCCGGAATCAAGGCCCGTGCGCTGGCGCAGCCGGTTTTTGATGCGTTCGAGCGTGCCGGTTTTATTGGCCCCCAAGAAGGGGTTGTCGTCGATCAATTGCTGGGTGAGCAGCAGCTGCTGTTGCAACAGGCGCCGGCTGGCCGGATGCGTAGCGGGCTGGGCCAGCAACTGTTGATCCAGCAGTTGCCACTGCTGCAGATAACGCTGGGTATCGCGATGGGGCTCAATGCCCTTCACCGGGTCATAGAGGGGGGTGATATCGGGCAGGGCCGTGAGCGGGATGGCCAGGGGCAAGCCCGGAAACAGATAAAGATGCCGCTGCAGCCAGAAGTTGCGCAGGGGCACATAGGTGACGTCAAAGACCACCAGGGCCAGGTTGATGCTGGCCCAAATGGCAACAAAACGATCCCAGCGCCAACCGAGACTGGAAAGCCCCAGACCAAGGGGCCGTTGCCAGCGGGGACGCACCATCCAGGCTCTCTAACCAGCCCCAGGCTAGGGGGAGTACCTTTCCCACCACCTTCCTTATCCCAATGTCACTAGAGCAACTGGATGGCTTCCTTGCCCAGGCCCAGCAGGACCCAGCCCTCGCTGATTCCCTAGCCCAGCCCCTGGAACTGGAGGCATTTCTGGCCCTGGCCCAGGGGGCCGGCTATGCCATCAACGAAGCGGATGTGCTGGCGGCCCAGGCCCGGGAGGAGGAGCGCCTCAGTGACACAGACCTGCAGGCCCGCGCCGGGGAAGAAGCCCGGCGCCTGCGTTCTTTTATCTATTCATAAAGCCTATTTATTCCTGAAGTGCCCTACCCCGACAGGCCTCGTTAAACACCCCCCGCTCATAACCCACCACCCCAGCCACCACGGTGGCCTCGGGCCAACCCACCAGCTCCCAACCCTCAAACGGACTCCAGCCACAACGGCTCACCACCTGCTCCCGCAGCACCGGCCGGGCTTGCTCCATATCCACCAGCACCAGATCTGCATCCCAACCCGGCGCAATCTGACCCTTGCGGGGAATGCCATAGAGCTCCGCCGGCGCCAGGCTCAGCCAACGGGCCACCTGGGCGAGGCTGCAACGGCCGAGGGCCACCTGGGTGAGCATCAACGGCAGGGAGGTTTCCACCCCGGGCATGCCTGAGGGGCTGTGGGGATAGGGCTTGTCCTTTTCGGCCAGGGTGTGGGGGGCATGGTCGGTGGCAATGCAATCGATCACCCCATCCAGTAACGCCTGCCAGAGCTGCTCCCGGTCCTGGGCAGTGCGTAGGGGCGGATTCATCTGCACCAGGCTGCCGCGGCTGGCGTAGGCGCTGCTGTCGAGCAGCAGGTGTTGGGGGGTGACCTCCGTGGACACCAGGCTGGTTTTGTGCTGCCGCAACCACTGGGCCTCTGCTCCGGTGGAGAGGTGCAGGATGTGCAGCCGACGGCCATAGCGGGCCGACAGCTCCAGGGCCCGGCGGGTGGCGGCCAGGGCGGCCTCGGGGTCATGGATCTGGGAATGCAGGTCTGCCGGCCGGTCTGAGGCCTCCGGATAGAGGGCGAGCAGCTGCTCCCGCCGTTGGCGCAGGCGCGTTTGGTCTTCGGCGTGGACGGCGATCAAGCGGTCGCCAGTGGCAAAGATCTGTTCCTGCACCGCCGGATCGCCGCAATCCAGCGGCCCATGGGCACTGCCCATGAACACCTTGATGCCGCAGGCCGGGCCCGGGTCCGCCAGGGCCGCCAGGTTGGAGCCATCGCCACAGGCCCCCAGGAAAAAGCCGTAATTCACCCGGCTCACTGCCGCCGCCCGCTGCCGCTTGGCCAGCAGCGATTGTCTGTCGATGGTGGGCGGCAGGGTGTTTGGCATCTCCAGAAAGCTGGTAACGCCACCCCGCAGGCAGGCGCGGCTGGCACTGATCAGGTCTTCTTTTTGGGTAAGGCCCGGATCTCGAAAATGCACCTGGGGATCAATCACCCCGGGGAGCAGGGTGAGGCCATGGGCCTCCAGCACTGGCTGCTGCCCCCAGGCGGGGGGCGTGTCATGGATGGCTTCGATTTGGCCAGCGCGGATCTCCACCGAACAGCGTCGACACTGGCCATCGGGCAACAGCACCTCGGCATTGCGCACCAGGAGATCGCCTCCGCGTGGATCCATCAGCAGGGGCCCCATCAACTACGACACCTAATCTGAACTGCCGTGCAGGAATGAGCTTGGCTGAGGTGCCCACCACCCCCCCCAAGGACCACTGGGGCTTCTGGCGCAGCCTGGGTCTCACCCTGGCTGTGGCCATGGGAATCCGGCAATTTCTGGTGGAAGCCCGTTACATCCCCTCCGGTTCGATGCTTCCGGGCCTGCAACTGCAGGACCGACTGCTGGTGGAAAAACTCAGTTACCTGCAAAGGGGACCGCGGCGGGGGGAAATTGTGGTTTTCCACGCCCCCCATGCCTTTGACCCGGCCCTGCAGCAGGAATACAAGGCCGGCCCCCTGCGCTGTTTCCTGGTGAATCTGCCCTTGGTGGGCAGCCTGCCGGGGCTGCAGGAACCGGCCTGTGATGCCTTTATCAAGCGGGTGGTGGCCGTGGCCGGCGACCGGGTGAACGTGGATCCCAGCGGCCATCTCAGCGTCAATGGCCGGCCGGTCAACGAGCCCTACGTGCGCAATTACTGCGATAACAGCCCCGGCGGCAGCTGCAGGACCCTGGAGGCGGTGGTGCCAGCAAAGTCTGTGCTGGTGCTAGGGGACAACCGTGCCAACAGCTGGGACGGGCGCTTCTGGCCCGGCACCCACTTCGTACCGCTCAACCAAATCATCGGCCGGGCCGTATTTCGCTTCTTTCCGCTCAACGCCACCGGTTCCCTGGTCAGCCCTGATCCCACCGCCACAGGGGGGGCGCTTGCAGCCCCGTCGCCAGCAACTGCCCCCTAAGGCTGTCCAGGGGCAGGGGGCAATTGGCGGCCAGGGTGCCGGCCTGGGCTGCAAAGGGACGGCTGGGATCCCAGAGCAACCAACGGCGACTGCCCGGCTGCAAACGTTCCGGCTCCAGCCCCAGAAACTTGGAGGGGCCCCAGCTAAGTGCTTGCCACAACTCCGCCACAGACCAACCCTCGTTCTCAACCAAGGCCTGCCAGAGGCAGGGCAACAACGCCTGGTAGCCAGCCACCCCGGGCCGCCGCTGGTCTAGGGGCAGCAACTGTTCCTCCCGATCCAGGGGGGTGTGGTGCACAGCAACCGCCGTAAGCAGCCCCTGGCGCAGGGCCCGCACCAGGGCCAGGCGATCGCTGGGGCCCCCCAGGGAGGGGCTCACCCGCCAACCCTCGCCGAGGGGGTCAAGGCTGGCGTTGTCGGTGCTGAGGTGCCACCAGCAAACGCTGGCCTGCGGCCTGGCTGGGGCCGCCGCCAGCAGCGCCACCCCGGCGGCGGTGGAAAGATTCAACAAGCGCAGTTGGGGGGCCAATTCCGCCAGGGCCAGCAGGCTGCGCAGGGGCAGGCTTTCACTCACGGCAGGGTCCAGGGGCCAGCCCAGCCGCAACGCCTCCACCCCTTCGCGCACGAAACCCGCCTGGGTGAGGGCCGGATCAAGGGGGGCCACCAGCAGGGGATGCTGGTTGCCTTCCCCCACCAACAGGGAGCGTTCCAGCAGGGCCAGGGGCGGCAACAGTTCCCCATCGCTAAGGCCCACGGCACCGGCCCCCAGCAAGTCCCCATGGGGCGCCAAGGCCTCCCCCTGGCCCCCACGGCTGAGGGAACCCCAAAGCTTCAGGCAGAGCGGTGCGGGCCAGGCCAGACCCAAACTTTCCGGTCGATCCCGCCAACTGCGGGCCCGGGGCAGCAGGGCCACGGTGCCGTAACCAGCGGCGGCACATTCATTAGCCAGGCTCGCCAAGGTTTCGGCCGTACCGCTGTCGGGATCCTCCAGGTGGCTGTGGGGATCCACCAGCACCGGGGCCAGCAGCCAGGGTTCCTCTGCCAGTTCAATCCGGGTGTTTTGATCGGCCCCGGCCTCCGCCTCCCCATCCAGGGCCAGCAGCACAGGGCCCTCAAACAGGGCCGACCGCCGTTGCAGGGGGCGGTCAACCGCCTCCAACACCTGAAGACCACGGAGCAATCGCTTCACAGGGCGCCAGCGGCAGTGCGATCGAGCACCCCCCCAAGGTGGCCGGTCAAGTTGAGGCTGGCCACCACCGGCTGGCCGCTGCCGCCGGGCCCGTAATCGATCACGCTCACCCCGCCGTTGCCTTGCTTCACCGCCCAGATGTCTGCGGGCCCAAGGCCCAGCAGATAACAAAGGATTGTTTTGTTCACGGCATCGTGGGCCACCACCAGGGCGGTTTCGCCGTCGTTGAGGCCCGCCACGATCTGCTGCCAGCTGGCCACGGAGCGATCCCACACCTGCTGGATCGTTTCACCCCCGGGCATTTCCACCGTGTGGGGGCTGGCCTGCCAGGCGCTGAGCAATTCGGGCCAACCCTCACGAATTTCCTCCTCCAGGCAGCCTTCCCATTCACCGTGGGCAATCTCCACCAGGCCAGGGCAACTGGTGAGGGGCACCGGCTGGGGCTGCTGGTTGAGGATTGCTTCGGCGGTTTGGCGGGGCCTGGCCATCGAGCTGGTGTAGGCCCGATCAAGCGGAACCTCCCGCAGGAAATCACCGGCGGCGGCGGCCTGGGCCTGGCCCCGTTCGTTCAGGGGAATATCTATTTGCCCCTGGAAGCGACCCTCCCGGTTCCAATGGGTTTCCCCATGGCGCACCAGCAACAGCCGCGGGCCCTTACGGCGACTGGGCAGGGGTTCGCCCAGGTGGCTGGTGGTGTTGAGCGACTCGATCTGCAGCTGGCCGCCGGGGCGCAGGTTCAACACTGAGAGCGAGCAGTTGTTGATGGCATATCGGTTGAAATCGCTCACCGGAAGCCCCAAGGCCGCCAGCAGTAAGCAGCGCAGGATGCCGTTGTGGGCCACCACCAGCACGCTGTGGTCCTGCTCCGGCGGATGCTGGCGCTGCAGTTCCTGCCAAAAGGCCTGGGCCTGGGCATGCAGTTCCCGCACCGGGTAGTAGCTGCTGCCATCGGCCCGCTGGAGCTGAAATTCCGCTGGGGACTGCTGCCAGAGCTGTTCCTCCCGGGGAAACTGCTGCCGCAGCTCCTCGCGCTTTAGCCCAGCCCAGGGGCTGAGATCAATCTCCAACAGCCCTTCACTGGCCACGGCGGTTAAACCACCACCCTGGCTTTCCAGCAATAGTTCAGCGGTGCGCTGGGCCCGCTGCAGCGGTGAACACCAGGCGGCTGTTAGCGGCAGCTCCCGCAGGGCCTCCCCCAATTGGCGAGCCTGAATTTCCCCGGCAGCACTGAGCTGAGAATCATTCTCGCGGCCTTGAATCCGCCCCTCGAGGTTAAAGCTGCTGAGACCGTGACGAACCAGCAAAATCCTTGTGGCCACTGGAATCTCAGGGGATCGCGGCGCCATAGTACGCAATCTGGTTCATCGGCCAGGGACAATGCCTGGATTGATGGGGAAATCGGTGCCGCCAAGCGAAGGAGCCAAGCGACCAGCAGTGGGCATCAATCTTCTGGCTCTGTTGAGTTTGCTGCTGGCGGCCTTCATCTGGGTGGTGTCGCTCGTAGACAGCGTCCAGCGTCCCTCCGTAGACAACGTTCTCGAACAACGGCAACTGGAATTACAGGTGTTAGCGGTGCAGGCCCCCGGCGCCGCACTGCTCCACCCCCTAACCCTGGAACACCCGGAACAGAAATTGCTGGACAGCCTCGCCAGCACCACAGCTGCTGACAGCAGCAGCAACTTGATCCAGCGGGCCCTGCTGGAGCGTCAGCTGGGCCTCAACAGTGCCGCCGCGGGACACCTAAACACTGCCCTTGAGGGGGCCACTGACCCCGAGCGACAACTGGCCCAGGCGTTGCTGCAGCCCAAAGGAAAAAGCCAGCAGGCCCTGCCGCCCCTGCCCGATCGCCCGATTTATCGACAGCTCAGCTGCCGTGCCCTGGGCCGGCCGCTGGAGGAGTGTGTGCCGAGCGGAATGATCAGCCAGGCGGCCTGGCGGCTGGCCCTGGTGAATCTGCTGCCGCTGCTTGGGGTGCTCGCTGGCCTGGGGCTCCTGGGTCAGGCGCTCTGGCGGCGCTGGCGCGGGCGCCAAAGCCCTGAAGCCCCTCTGCTGGGCCCAGACCTCAGCCTGATGGAAACAGTCCTGGTGATTGCTGGTGGCTTTGTGGTGCTGGGGGAATTGCTGGCCCCCCTGGTGACCATGCCCCTGGTGAATGGGGTGCTCGGCCTATTGGAAATCAGCAATTCAGCCCAGGCCGGGGCAGCGGTGCTGGGCTACTACAGCTTCACGGCCCTGCCGGCCATAGTAATTCTCTGGTTGTTACTTCGCCAGCGGGGGCCGATGCCCGAGGGGGGCTGGCTGCAATGGCGCTGGTCGCCGCTCTGTATCCCCCAGGGGGCCCGGGGCCTGCTGCTCAGCCTGCCGCCGGTGGCCCTGATGGGTTGGCTGGTGGCCCTGTTCTGGCAAAACGCTGGCGGCAGCAATCCACTACTGGAACAGGTGCTCGACAGTCACAACGGCGCAGCCCTGGCCTGCCTGGCCCTCACCGCCGTGGTCTTGGCCCCTTTATTCGAAGAATTGCTGTTCCGGGGGGTGTTGCTGCCGGTGCTGGGAAAACAGTGGGGGGCGCCGGCGGGCATCGTGGCAAGTGCCACGGTGTTTGCCCTGGCCCACCTAAGTCTTAGTGAAGCCCTGCCGTTGCTGGCCCTGGGCTTGGGGCTCGGTTGGTTGCGCTACAGCAGCGGCCGCTTGATGAGCTGTGTGGTGATGCATGGCCTATGGAACGGCTTCACCTTCTTCAACTTGTTGTTGCTTGGCAGTTAAAGCTTGCCCCCACCTGGGCTGGGTGGTTCACTGGCGCATCGCGAAATGAGTCTGCAGCTGTGGTGGCCGTTCCCCTGCCCAACTATTCGGCCGATGCAGGCCTAGAACAACGGCGGCTGCAGGTGGCCCAACGCAAGGCCCAACGCCAGAAACGCTCCCTCGAATTGCTGCAGGGATCCCTTTCCGCCAAACGGGTGGAACGCCAAGCCCCCTGGCTGGCTGGTTTACATCGGGTGGCCGATGGCGGACTGATGGCCACAGGGGTGGCGGCCCTTGCCCTCGCCGGCCTCACCCTGCACTGGCAAGGCAACTGGGGCAGCGACTACCGCGAACTGCAGGCGTCCCAGGAACTGGAACACCGGGTGCTGGAGTCCAGCTCGGCCCTGGAACAACACCATCTGCTGCGGGCCCGACAACCCGGAGCCCTAGTGGCCACCCGCAGCGAAGACCTGGTGTTTGTGCCCAGTCCCCCCTCAGCCAAGAACGCCATCAGCTTTTTGCACGCCCCCCTGCAGTTCAACCTGATCGCCAGCGGGTACTGAACCTTGAGACGTCGCCCCCCCAGCTCGTCGCGACCAGCCCAGGCCCCAGCCCCCCGCCAGGGGCGCACCGCCCGCAGTGGCAGCAGTAGCAAGCACCGCATCCTGCAGTTGCATCCGGTGCCGGCCAATCGGCTGATCACCGTGGTGGTGCTGCTCTGCCTCGGCCTGGGGGGTCTCGCCCTGCGCCTCGCCTGGCTGCAGGTGGTGCAAGGCAGTCGTCTGGAGGCCAGGGCCCGCCAGGTGCAAACGGAGAAACAGAATCCCCTGGGCCGCCGTCGCAGCATCGTTGATCGGACCGGACGGCTGCTGGCCATAGACGAGGAACGGGTAATCGTTTGGGCCCACCCCCGCTACTTCCACTTCCCCGGTGATGATCCCGGCCAACGCCGCACCCCCAGGGAGGTGGCCCTGAAATTGGCGCCGCTGCTCGGAGTAGACCCCGAGACATTGATCCAGCGCATGGGGAATCAGAAATCTGGGGTGAAACTCGCCAACAACCTGGAGCCATCGTTGGGCTCCCGGCTAAAGGCCCTCGGCATCGACGGCATTGACTTTGAACATGGCCCCCAACGGGTGTATCCCCAGGGTTCGCTATTTGCCAATGTGGTGGGCTTCTTAAATCTGGAACGGGTGCCCCAGGCGGGGCTGGAACAGAGCCGAGAACAGGATTTGCGCAGCCAGGAGATGCAGATTGGCATCCGCAAGGGCGGCGATGGCACCCCGCTGCCCGATGGCCTTGGGGCCGGCAGCATGTTCCGCGACGACCTGAAACTGCAACTCACCCTCGACACCCGGTTGCAACGGGTGGCCCAGATGGAACTGGCGCGCCAGGTGAAGAAATGGAGTGCCAAGCGCGGCGCCGCCCTGGTGATGGATGCCCGCAACGGTGAACTACTGGCGCTCACTTCAGTGCCCACCTACGACCCAAACCAGTTCTGGCGCCACACACCGGGGTTGTTCCGCGAATGGTCGGTGCAAGACCTTTACGAACCGGGTTCCACCTTTAAGCCGATCAACCTGGCGATTGGCCTGCAGGAAAAGGCGATAAATGCCAACACCAGGGTCAATGACACCGGCTCCCTGCAGATTGGCGGTTGGCCGATTTTCAACAACGACCACAGCGCCCATGGGGTAATCGACCTGCCCACGGTGCTGCAGGTGTCCAGCAACATCGGCATGGTGCGGGCGATGCAGCACCTGAGACCAGCCCTCTATTGGCAATGGCTGGATCGGCTGGGCATTGGCAGCGCCCCCGACACCGATCTGCCCGGTGCCGTGAGTGGCCAGCTCAAGCCCCGCCAAACCTTCCTTGAAAATCCGATCGAACCTGCCACCGCCGCCTTCGGCCAGGGCTTTGCCCTGACACCGCTGAAGGTGCTGCAGCTCCACGCCATGCTGGTAAACGACGGCAAATTGGTGAGCCCCCACATCACCAGGGGCCTGCGCAGCGGCGATGACCTGGCCGGCCCAGGCCTCAGCAATGGTCGACAGATGCTTGATCCAGCCGTGGCGCGACTGGTGTTGGGCTGGCTGGAAACCGTAGTGAACAAGGGCAGTGGCAAGGCAGCCCAGATCCCTGGCTATCGGATCGGCGGCAAAACAGGCACCGCCCAAAAGGCCGCCAACGGCGTTTATATCCCTGGCGCCAGGATCACCAGCTTTGTGGCCCACCTGCCGGTGGACGATCCGCGCTATGTGGTGCTGGTGGTGGTGGATGAGCCCCAGGGGGGCAATGCCTATGGCTCCACGGTGGCGGCACCGGTGGCCAAGAGCATCGTCGAAGCACTGTTGGTGATCGAACAGATTGCCCCCACCAAACCACGTTTGCGTTAGCCCACACAAGCCGGAGCTAGCCCCCACAACTCTGGCTACTGTGGGCGCACCCGTTCCCGATCCGAGTGGCGTCACTGCTTGACCAGCTTTCCAGCATCACCGTGGTGGTGGCTGACACCGGCGACCTGCAGGCGATCCAGAAATTCACCCCGCGGGATGCCACCACAAACCCATCCTTAATATTGGCGGCAGCCCAGATACCGGCCTATCAAAACCTGATTGATGGCACCCTCAAGGCCTCCCGTGCCCTGATCGGAGCCAGCGCCCCCGCCGAGCAGGTGGTAGCTGAAGCCCTAGATGAAATCTGCGTAACATTTGGCAAGGAAATCCTCAAGATCGTGCCAGGTCGTGTGTCCACCGAAGTGGATGCCCGGCTCAGCTACGACACAGAGGCCACCATCGCCAAGGCAAAAAAACTGATTGGTTTATATCACGATGCTGGCATTAGCAATGATCGAGTACTTATCAAAATTGCCTCCACTTGGGAGGGGATAAAGGCCGCCGAAGTGCTGGAGAAGGAGGGCATCCATTGCAACCTCACCCTGCTATTTGGCTTTGCCCAGGCCGTGGCCTGCGCCGAAGCAGGGGCAACCCTGATCTCACCATTTGTGGGAAGAATTCTTGATTGGTACAAGAAAGACAGCGGCCGTGATAGCTATCCAGGCCCCGAAGATCCCGGGGTTATCTCAGTGACCAAAATCTTCAACTACTTCAAAACCCACGGCTATAAAACCGAGGTGATGGGCGCTAGTTTCCGCAACCTAGACGAAATCATTGAACTGGCCGGATGCGATCTGCTAACCATCTCTCCAAACCTGCTGGATCAACTGCGCAACAGCGAAGCTGAGCTCAGCCGCAAGCTGGATGCCAGCAAGCCCGCCGCCAGCATTGAGAAACTAAGCATTGACGCCGAAAGCTTCAAAAGCCTGATGGCCGAAGATCGCATGGCCCACGAGAAACTGCACGAGGGAATCCAAGGGTTCAGCAAGGCGATTGAAACCCTTGAAGCCCAACTGGCCCATCGCCTGGCAGTGCTGGAAGGGGGGGCCGCCTTCGCCCACGCTGCCCAGGAGATCTTCCTGCTAAATGACCTTGATGGCGATGGCTGCATCACCCGGGAGGAATGGCTAGGTAGTGATGCCGTGTTTGATGCCCTAGACACCGACCATGATGGCCGTCTATTGCCAGAAGATGTACGCGGCGGTTTTGGGGCCGCCCTGGCGACAGCGCGCTGAGCGAGCCAGCGGCGGCAGGGCAAGGGCAGCGGACTCTGTAAAGGCCTACTAAAAACGCCAGGCAATGCCCTCATAGCTGAACCCTGCCGCTGGATTAGCAATAAGACCAGAAGCCTCTGCAGAATCAACGGTAAAGAAGTGCTCACCGCAAGATGTATTTAGGAAACGATAAACATCAGATGTTCCCAAGCTGGAACCAGCCTGGTAGCCCCGTAATTCGACTGGGATAGTTGAATAAAAATCAGGCTGAGACTTGATTGCTGCGGCCTCTGCAGCATCCAATGTAAACATCATGCCCTGGCCACTTTTACTCTTAAATGCATAAAGAATATCTCCGCCATTGATAATAGAGCAAATATTTAGGCTTTCCAAGTCTGCTGACTTGGAAAGCTCAAAAACAGGCAGAGAGTCAGCAGATGCGTACTGGTGTATACCTGTTAGCGGATCAATGAAGCGTCCGAGGCCTAGCCTATTAACAGCCGCCTGATTTGCAGCACCATTAGCATCAAAAACAATCTGCCCCCTCTGGGTCCACCCCCCTACGGCTCCTCCCTTTACAACGGCCAAGGTTGTTGGCTCTGCTCCCTCGGTAGCATCAGGATTATCGAGTACAATGCGAGTATCAAAACCTTGAGTTATAAATTTAACCCCAGCAGAGCCAGGAAGGGCAATAACATCTGTGGCAAAGTTTGGGCTATATATAGTGAGATAGCCATTACCACCAACATCTGCCACATGATAAACATTATTACCAGCAAGAGAGCCGACAGCAAATTTATAGCCAGCTCCCATCTGAAAAACATCACTACCCTTTACCGAGAAGGCAACTTCTATGGCATTGGCAGAGGTTCCATAAATATAGTTGGAAGCATCTTGGGATTCAGATGAATCAAGATTAATATCAAGAGATTTATTAAAAGTAAAAGCGGCATTAGAAAGTGCCGACCCTGATCCATATATATCAACCCAAAGACGATTGAGCGCGGCTTTATCAACATTAGTTAGCAAGTAATTTCCGGCCAGCTTGTCACCATCAACACTATTGTAAGACATTACAGATGAATTCCTCGTAAAAGCCGGATCTGGATTTACAGGAACTGATCCACTCGCATAAGGATAAAAACCATTGCCGGCATCACGGGGGTGAGAAAGGCCAAGGGCATGACCAATTTCATGGGTAATAGTTGCTTTATCATCGGCCACAAGAGTTGGGTGGTCAACTTTAAACATTACCTCCTTCCAGGTATTTGTAGCATTAGCAGTGGTTTCAGCCAGGCCAAGCAAATCAAAGCTCTTGTCAACTTCAATCAGACTTAAATTAGCTAAATTTCGATCTAAAGTTCGCTTGAATTCAAGGCCAGTGGCAACGGCATAGGCGGCAAATGCCTGATTCACGATAAAATCCTCAACTCCAGCCGAGGGGGCAATTGCAGAAACAGAATAATTGGGGTTAACCTGATAACTACCTGGGTTGGTATTAATAAAATAATACAAAGTCTTGTTATGCTTTTTCAGTGGAAGCCCATCAGCACCTAGGCCAGCATACTGAAGGGAATTAACAGCATTTGCGTAAAAATCTGGTACCAATAACAAATCAGCAAAACCAAGGGAGCGAGTGTCTGCATCAGCCATGGAAGAGATTGCAATGATTACTTAAAGGCTAAAGCAATATCGACAAAAAACATCAACAACAGCGTTAAGATACAATAAGACAAATTACACATGATAATGGGTAAGCCTTTCAAGTGGACAACGGGGCAAGGATGAACCGTTGGCAACGAGCGGAATTCCCAACAAGACAAGGGGTAACACCAATACCAAATACAGGTAACCGCCTCCGAGGCCAAAAACCTAGTGAGACCAATCTTATTCGTTGGCAAACGAAAAATAAACCAAGGAAACGCCCATCAAATAGATAAGTAGAAACGAAATTTAAGCTTGGCTTCCATATCATTGGCGCACTACTGAGAAGCAAGATCGACCTCCAAAATCTGAACACAAAACCTTAAATTCAATAACCTAACAACCTGGCAACCCAACAACCAAATCAGCCAACAACCAAACAACCAAACAACCAAACAAAGCGCAAGATGCCCAGAAAACAACATCCAAGCAATAATATCACCATAAAGAATAAAAAAGAGGCGAAATAGGTTATAAATAATCTACGGAGTAACCATGCCTAAAGCGGCTGCAAAAACATATATGCTCATGGCACAGACGCCCACATTATCTTGCCCCCTGCCACCCCCTATCTTGAGCTCAAGGCCGTGGCTGCCTACCTGGGACCCCGCCTGGTATTCAATGACCTAAGCCTACGGCTTCTAGTGGGCGAAAATACCGTGATCCTGGGCCCCAACGGAGCCGGCAAGAGTGCCCTAATAAAACTGCTAAGCCGCGAGATCTATCCCGTTGTTAAACCGGGCTCCTGGCTGAGGATATTTGGCGAAAAAACAGTGAATCTGTGGGATTTACGAGCCCGCATTGGCCTGGTCAGCAGTGATCTACAGGCTGACTACGGGGGCTGCGTTGCCGCCAGTGACGTGGTGCTTTCGGGCTTCTTTGGCTCAGTTGGCATTGGCCGCAGTCAAGAGCCAAGTGCTGGCCAAAGGGAAAGGGTGGGGGAACTCCTATGCCAGCTTGGGCTCGCAGATCTTGAGGATCGCCCTTACGCCCAACTTTCCGATGGCCAGCAACGCCGCCTCTTGCTAGCGCGGGCCCTAGTGCATAGGCCCCAGGTATTAGTGCTAGATGAACCCACAAACGGCCTTGATCTCAAGGCTAAACACGAGTTACTGGCAAACCTGCGCGTCCTTGCTCAGAAAGGAACAACCCTGCTGATAGTGACACACCAGATCGAAACGATCATCCCGGAAATCAGCCGCTGCATACTACTTAGCCAGGGGGCGGTGCTGGCCGAAGGCCCTATCGATGAGTTGCTTCAGGATGCTCCGCTCAGCGCCCTATTCAACACCCCCTTGCGGGTATGCAAAGCAGCTGGCTATCGCCAGGTATTTCCTGCGGAATAAACGAGCGGAAGAATCAGCTAATAATGCCAAGACTAGGGAATTAATAGGGCAACAATATCCAGCATGGATATCAATTCTAGATATCAACACTAGATAGCCATACTGGCGGGTATCCGAGCTGAAAGCAAATAAACTATGACTGCACTATATCGGATGGCCAGCAATAATCAGCCACCCCCCCGAGGCCTGATATAGTAGTTAAAGCAACTCAGGCTTTCAATGCAACGCTCGATTAAAATGGCTTTTCGATTTGGAATTGCAATTGCTGGCCTGCAGGTAGCCATGGCTGTTACTGAAACCAGCGCCCAGGCCCAGGGGCAAGTAAATATTGATCAGAATGCCGCCCTAACTGCCGTGGCAAAGATGACAGAAGCCCAGCGCACCTACTACAATAAAAACAGAAGATTTCAGGCAAATATAGCAAGCCTTCAACAAGATTTTGCTATTACCCTGCCCAGCAGCTTTAACTATGCCGCCAGGACCACCACATATTCCGCCTACAACTATGTGATTCCAACGCAACCGGCTAATACAGGAAGCTTAAAAGCATTTGTTGGGGCAACTTTCTTCACTCCAGGCGAAAAGCCAAAAATGATCACAATCATTTGCCAGAACACCCAGCCAGGTCAAATTCGCCCTGCGGATCCCATCCTGGTACTGGGAACAGCCATTGCAAATCCAACGGGAAGCATTGTCCAATGCGGAGACTTCTCCACACAGGTAAGTGCTTCCGTGGTTAACGAGTAACCGCCGAGCAAGCCACTAATATTCATTAATGCTTAGGTGAAGCAATCCCCCCCAGAATGGGGGTGAATGAGCACTGCCCATGGCCGCGGCAATCCCCAGGAGCACCACTACAGCCCAAGCCAGGGTGGCCTTCATTGGCATGCCCAACACGGGCAAATCAACCCTGTTCAATGGCCTGAGCGGCAGCCATGCCCATATCGGCAACTGGCCCGGGCTAACGGTGGATCTGATGCAGGCAGATCTAGTGGGGGCAAACAACTGCATCCAGCTGATCGACCTGCCGGGCATCTACGACTTACGTGGCCTATCCGAAGATGAGGCGGTGGTGCGCCGCTTCCTCGAGGGGAATGGATTGCAGCTGGTGGTGCTGGTGCTCAATGCCAACCAGCTTGATCGCCAACTGCGGCTGGCGTTGCAGCTACAGATTCTGAAGCTACCGCTGCTGGTGGCCCTGAATATGAGCGATGAGGCCCATCGCTTTGGGGTGGAAATCAACACTGGAGAGCTGGAGAAAGAGCTTGGTTGCCCTGTAGTGGCGATCAGTGCCAAACAAAAGCAGGGGCTAGAACTGCTCAGCGGAAAACTTGTGGAGGCAGCTGGCCAGGAGGCGGTGGCCCTAGCCACTGCTGATTTGGAAATATTGCTAGCCGGCAGCGACGCCACTTTGGAAGATCAACTGGAACAGTTAATTTCCATAGTGGTGGAGCTGCCCCCCCAGTGGGGAGATCAACTCAGCCAGCGGCTAGATGGGGTGCTGATGCATCCGTTGTGGGGGCTACCGATATTTTTTATAGTGATGGCGCTGATGTTTGAGGCCATCTATGCGTTGGGGATACCACTCCAGGACGCCCTGGCCGGATTACTTACAGATTTTGGCAACGCAGTGTTGCGTCCCCTTGCTGATCAGCTTCCCAGCTTCTGGAGCGGCCTTCTGATCGAGGGCCTCTGGCAGGGATTGGCCACAGTAACGGCATTCCTGCCGGTGATATTTCTCTTTTTCCTGGTGATGGGGGTGATTGAAGACAGTGGTTACCTATCCCGTTCCGCCTATCTGGTGGATTTCCTGATGGAACGCCTCGGCCTTGATGGGCGTTCCTTTGTATTGTCGTTGATGGGTTTTGGTTGCAATGTGCCAGCAATCATGGGCACCAGGGTAATGGGCAGCCGGGGCTTAAGACTGCTCTCGATGTTAGTTATACCCTTTTCGCTCTGTTCGGCAAGGCTAAATGTATTTCTGTTCATGGCCAGCGCCATGTTTGCCCCAGCCCAAGCTGGATTAGTTATCTTTAGCCTATATCTTGTTAGCTTTGCGGCTGCACTCCTAACTGCCGCCCTCTTCAAAGGACAATTTGATAGCCAAGAAGCCCTAGTGCTGGAATTGCCACCCTATCGATTGCCAACGCCAGCACAGATGTTTACGCGGGCCTGGGCCGAGCTGCGTCATTTCTGGTTTTGGGCCCGACGTTATTTGGTGGTGGGGGTTATTGGCATATGGCTGCTAAACAACCTGCCCGTAGGGGTGGCTCCAGCATCAGCCCACTCCTTCTCAGGCCAACTAGGAAAGTTTTTGCAGCCAGTTTTGGGGCCAGCAGGTATAAATCCAAAGCTAACTGTAGCGTTGCTATTTGGCTTTATTGCCAAGGAAATCGTGCTTGGGGGGATGGCTGTGATCTACGGACAATCTGATGCCCAAGCCCTTGGCTCTGCCCTGGCCGCGGAAGTGAACTGGATACAGGCCTACAGCTTCATGCTGTTCACCCTGCTTTACACCCCCTGCCTATCAACAGTGACTGTGATCCAAAGCGAAGCAAAGGATTGGCGCTTTACAGCCCTGTCACTGGTTTGGTCACTGGGACTTGCTTGGTTGGTGAGTTTTCTTTTTTATCAGGGATGCTTATTTCTTAATGTAGGATAACATCAATGCAGCCATGCCCAAATTTATTAATGCTTAAATATGATTATACACAAATGTAGCCATGCTTGAATGTATTCGTAAAAAACTGCAATCAGGCCCTACTGTAATTAATAACTTTCGTTAAGCAGGCCCCTTCTCGGCTGGCCAATTAAGCGATTCAGTAAGAAAACTGATCTAGGCCTTTGAAAATCGCGAATTCATGCTCTAATTAGCTTGAAAGCATATAGAGCTCCTGCAAAATGCTTATTCTAGACAAAAGCAGAAACGTATTCCTTGCGATATTAGGCCTCGGCTTGGGTGCCAATACAGCACTAGCCACGCCGGTTGATCCAGATGCAGATTCCTCTGCCAATGCGCCTTTGGTTGCTGCATCTGCCGAGCCTGTACCGCCGCAGTCGTCACCTCTGGTCAGTTCAAGAGACAGCTCGCCAGCACAGCCAGACTCAGTTAGTGGTAATCCAATCAATGAAATTCATTTTTTAGGAACTGGTGAACTGGGACGTCTTCTCGGTCTACCCGCTGAAAGTGCACTACGAATCGGTGGGGTTGCTGTTGGCAATGTCACGCCCCAGCTAGGGGGGGGCGAGCAGTCATCTGTCTTCAACAATGCCGGTTTTGCAGCCCTGGGGGCAAGCTTGGATCTGGAGAAGACAATCGGCTGGAATGGAGCCAAAATTGGTGTCGCTGGTCTTCAGTATAATGTTCAACCAGTTAATTCTAATGCTGGCAGTGTACAGGGAATAAATTCAGTGGCAGCAGTTGGTCCAAACAATCGGACGGAGCTCTATAACTATCTTTTTGTTCAAAACTTATTTGGCGATCAGATTCAGTTCATGGCCGGCAAGCTTATCCCAACAATTAACTTTGGCAATGCAGCAGCTCAGGATCCCACGGCCACTGAAGTTAGTTATGGAGTTCCTGCGCTAACTGGTCTGAATTACACGCCTGCATTTGTAGTGCCTACAATGCTTGGTCGTATACCAGGATATCCCGATTCCGCCCTTGGCTTTCAACTAACTGTATCCCCAGATTTTCTTGGAGATCGCACTTATCTTTCGGCTGGAATTTATGACGGCCGCCTAGGCGCTGAAGGGGTATGGACCGGTCTTGTCTCACCAAGCCTTAGCGGTCCTTTGTTCTCAATTGCTCAGATCGGCGGTGCTTGGAGGCATGGTGAACGCCATGCCCCAGGTCAATTCTTTATTGGTGCATGGCGCCAGGCGGGACCATTAATTGCGGGATCACTTACTGAAGACTTTGCCTATGGAATCTATGGTCAAGTAAGTCAGCGCTTAATAAATTTTCGCTATGGTAAAGACAGCAGCGGCTTGAATGTGTTTCTTCAAGCAGGCTGGTCTCCATCCATAACAAACCTTATCAACTCATCAATTGGTGCTGGGCTTACTGTTTGGTCTCCCTTTGCCTCCCGTCCCCGTGACAGCTATGGATTGGGTGTTTCCTGGGCAAGATTAAATGATCGAACGGATGCCGGCTTTGGATTTAATTCTAGCGAGCTAATGATCCAAGCCTATGGCCAATTTCATATGATAGGCAACATCTTTTTACAGCCTACGCTGACAACCTTGCCCCTAGTTGGCCTGGGGAATGCTACAGCTGCCTCCACATCAGCAACAATACAACTAACTGCTCTTTTTTAACTCCAAAAGAAGCTGGCACTAATCTAAAACCTATGTAAGTCGCAATAAATGATTAGGCTGACAATGCAGGAACAATCTTGCGTCGGATTAGGAAAGCAGTAATTGTTGCAATCGCGACTGGGAAAACAATCACAGCGATACTTCCCTGGTAGCTGGAGAAACTTGTTATACCTCCTCCCCCTCCAGGCTGACCAGCCGCCACCTGTATCAAAGCACTAAGGAGATATGTAAAAGTCATCACAAATGTAGTTGCAATTGGCACTAGAGGGGCCTCTAGGTGTTCTGGAAGTGCTGCTAGCGCAAGAGATGCGGCACTACAACCAAAGCCCACAAGGAAAAAGGCAAGACCGGCGCCAATTTCCGGCAAAGTAGTACTAAATAAAACCGCCTCAGTTATGAAGGTAATAATCGCAAACACACGCAACGGCAAGATGAATCCAATCCGTTTTGCCCATGCACCACCAAGTAGAGACCCTACCGTCATGCCAATGGGAAAAGCAGAGTTAAGAAGCGATGCATGTTGAATTGGATGGCCGAAAACCTTTAACTGATAGGGAATATTCCATAGATCAGCATAGGCAAGGAAGGACCCAAATAGACCACCAAAATAAAGGGTGACGTACCAGAACTGAGGCTTTCTTACAATTCGCCCAATGGCTGCTGGCAGCTCCGCAGCCGTGAGTGTAGCTATTTTCTTACTTTGGCTGGCATTCGCAATATTTCCATTGCTATTTTTGCCATCCCTAAGAATTATAAAAAGCAAAACTGCTGTTAGCATTAACAATAGGGCCAACAGCCGGAACGGCGCACGAAAACCGACCAAAATTGGAACCATTGAACTTGTAATAGCCAACAATGCAGAGCAGAGATTTGTTATTGCGTTGCTAAGGGCAGCCATGAAAGCAAAGTTCTGCGGAAACTCACGGCCCACATAGGTGATTACGCCCACGAAGGCGGTTGAAAGGCCGATGCCCATCAGTACCCTTGCTATCAGAGCTCCCTCAAATCCATTGGCTGAGCCAAGCAATAATGCGCCGATGGCAGCCACAACCGCTGAGCCACCTAATAGAAGCCGAGGCGCAATCGTGGACATTAGGCCGCCAAGGATCAACAGAGCAATCGAAAAGGAGGCAAAATAAGTCCCTCCAAGTTCTCCGAGCTGAGCATCCTTAAGGCCGAGGGAATTTAGGAGACTCGGGGAGGAAATAGCAAAACAGACGTCACAAAGAACACTCAAAGCAAAGAAGAGCTGGGCAACTCCCCAGCGGGTCAATCCATTCATCTCAGTTAACCTCCCCACCTTCAACCAATTTGATGCTGGCAAGGTTGTGTTGCTCAACCACTAAGGGTAGATCTACAGTGGCCAAACGACCCTGGTCAACAATCACCCTCCCATTTACCACTGTGTAATGAGCCTTCTGGGGAGCACAAAAAACCGTAGCTGCCACGGGATCATGGAGTGCACCTGCATAGTCCACAGTATGCAGATTTATCGAGAAGAAATCAGCACATTTCCCCACTTCCAAGGAGCCGATGTCATTTCGTCCAATTACTGAAGCTCCACCAAGCGTGGCAACCTCAAGAATTTCTCGAGCTGTCATCCATTCTTTTGCTCGTTTGGGGTGCGACTGGGAGAGATTCATATAACGGCTTGGGCCTTCTGGCGGTTGAAGTCCCATCTTTAATCTAGCCAGAAGGAATGCTGTATGCACCTCAAGCATCATGTTTGAACTGTCGTTGCTGGCAGAGCCGTCTACCCCCAAGCCCACCTTGACACCGGCTTCCATATATTTCTTAATTGGTGCAATGCCAGAGGCTAATCGCATATTAGAAGAAGGGCAGTGGGAGGCACCACAGCCACAACTTGCAAATTGACTTATCTCCTGGTCATCCACATGTATTGCATGGGCAAACCAGACTTCGTCCCCTAGCCAGCCGACGCTCTCCATAAACTCCACCGGTCGTTGGCCATAGGTATTAAGGGTGTAGCGTTCCTCATCAAAAGTTTCACAGAGATGGGTATGAAGTCCCACCCCTTCGTATTGGCGAGCCAGGTCAGCTGAGTCCCGGAGCAACGAAGGGGTTACGGAAAATGGGGAGCAGGGTGCCACAACTATGCGGGTCATGCCACCTAATTCACTCTGATGATAAGCTTTAATTACACGCTGGGTATCTTCCAAAATTGCCGGTTCTTCCTCAACGCAACTATCTGGTGGAAGTCCCCCTTTTGATTCGCCAAGTGACATTGATCCGCGGCTACAATGAAAACGAATACCAAGTTCCCTTGCCGCCTCAACAATTACATCTACACTATTGCCATTCTTAAAAACATAGCTGTGATCGAAGACTGTTGTACAACCTGAGAGCGCTAGTTCAGCGCAGCCTACCAGTACGCTAAGCCTAGAAGCCTCCGGGGTAGTGCCAGCCCATATCTTGTAGTGCGCCTTTAACCAGGCAAATAGATTATTGTTTTGAGCTGCGGGGATGTTGCGAGTAAGCGTCTGGTTTAGGTGGTGGTGACAATTCACCAAGCCGGGCAAAACTATTTGGCCCTTGAGGTCTATAACGGTATCAGCATGCATGGGCAGCTCTTCCGACGGCCCAATTTGCTTGATCAAACCATCTTCGGCATAGATAGAAACATTGCGAAGCTCGCGACGCTCGCTATCCATTGTGACTAGCACCTCAGCATTGCGGGCAAGCAGGCTTGTCATTTCCATTATGGACTAGAACATAAAAATACTATCGGATTATTTCTTTAAGGGCCAAACAAGAATAACTTGAAATATTACGCTTTATATCTTATCCCAAAGTTTTAACTTGTTTTAGCGTTGCGCATTACGCCATGCATATCCTGTGAATCTATTGCACCAAGCAAGAACCTGCCATGGTTTTAAACTGGATCCATTGCATTTGAGCTTGAACAGCGGGAATGCTGGGGCGGAGCCAGCCTGGCAACAAATACTGCGATAAACTTCTTGCCATTGCTTGCAATGATCCCTGCCATACTTGCTATTTCAATAGACATAGCCGCCGCCCTTGCATGCTTAGCATCCCCTCATCAATCAAGACCCGCAGGGTGCGTGAAAGCGTTTCCGGGGTGGCACCAAGTTCCTTTGCAAGTTCTTTTTTCGTCTGGGACAATTGGAAGCTGCCAGCATCAGTAGATGCCGCCAGGCCCCTTAGGTGGATAAGTAAGCGTTCGCGCAGGGTCTGTAAGCCCTGCGTGTGAAGGCGTTGCTGCAGCAGCCGACATTTACCAGCCAGCATTAGCAGGAAGAATGCTGCCAGTTCTGGGGTGGTAGTAATGCGCTGCCAGGCCAGCCGTCGCGGGAACCACAACAATCTGCTGTCAACCATCGCTTCCAGGTGATGGGGAAAGGGGGCATCTGCAAAGGCCAGGGCCGCCGCCACAATTTCACCAGAACTGAAACGGCCCAGCTCCAACTGTCGACCGTCAAGTGAGATCTGATCAATGCGCACTGCACCATGCTCCACCCACCAGAACCCCTCAGCCCCATCACCCTCCATCGCCAGGCTGCCGCCCTTGGCGATCGAACGGGGTTGCCCCAGGTCGCGCAGCAGTGCCAGCGCCTGCTGGGAATTGATAAAACCTGGGAAATCCAACGGAAACTTGACGGCCATCAAGGATTTCTAGGGCAGCAGGTCCCATCGTCAATGGCTGAGCCCGGCAGAGCGCCGGGTTCCATCCCTTACCTGCGCTGAGGTTCACGATGTCGATGTTCTGTTTCCAATGCCAGGAGGCGGCCCGGGCTGAGGGCTGCACGGTTCAGGGTGTTTGCGGCAAGAGCGCCAGCACCGCTGCCCTCCAAGACGCTTTGATGCATGGGGCCCGGGGCCTGGCCTGTTACAGCGCAGCGCTGAATGCAAATGCCATCAGACCCCCGGCGGAGAGTGACGCCTGGTTGCGGCTAGCCCTGTTCACCACAATCACCAATGCAAATTTTGATGACGACGCCATTGAAGCCCAGATCAAAAGGGGCCTCGCCTGGCGCCTGAGCCTGCAACAGCTCTGCGCCGAGGCCGGTTTGGTGGTGCCCCTAGCCAGCAGCCATGCGGCCCGCTGGTGCCCCACCAGCCGCGCCGAAATGCTGGATTCGCCTGGGGAGACGGGGGTGCTTCGCACCAATGATGTTGAGCTGCGTTCCCTGAGGGAACTACTTAGCTATGGGCTCAAGGGTCTGGCCGCCTATATGCAGCATGGGGCGGAATTGGGTGCCCAGGACCCAACCCTCAATGCCTTCCTGGCCCGGGCACTGGCGGCCACCATTGATCCGGAGTTGGATGGACCTGCCCTAACCGGACTCGTGCTGGAAGCCGGTGCGAAGGCGGTGCAGGCGATGGCACTGCTTGATGGGGCAAATACCGGCCGTTATGGCGATCCTGTACAAACCAAAGTGCGAATTGGAGTGGGTACCCGACCGGGAATCCTGGTGTCTGGCCACGACCTGGCAGATCTGGAGGAATTGCTGAAGCAAAGCGTTGATGCCGGTGTGGACATATACACCCACAGCGAAATGCTAGCGGCCCACAGTTATCCAGAATTTCAAAAGTTCAGCCACCTCTATGGGAACTATGGCAATGCTTGGTGGCAGCAACATAAAGAATTCAGCAGCTTTCATGGCCCGATCTTGTTCACAACCAACTGCATCGTCCCTCCGCCACAGGGAGCCAGCTATGCAGACAAGGTCTTCACCACCGGTGCCGCAGGCTATCCAGGCTATTGTCACATCGAGAGAGATGCTACTGGCTGGAAGGATTTCTCAGCATTAATTGCATTAGCAAAAACATGCGCTCCACCGGAAGCAATCGAGCAGGGCACAATCATTACTGGATTTGCCCATAGGCAAGTGGAACAACTGGCAGGCCCGATTCTGAAAGCAATTAAATCCGGTGCGATTAAACGATTTGTGGTGATGGCCGGCTGCGACGGCCGTCAGCCCCAGCGCAGTTACTACACGAACTTTGCCCAGCAGTTGCCGAAGGACCAAGTGATCCTTACGGCCGGCTGTGCCAAATACCGCTACAACAAGTTAGATCTAGGCGAAATCGGTGGCATTCCTCGCCTACTCGATGCCGGCCAATGCAACGACTCCTATAGCCTTGCCCTAACGGCACTTACCCTCAAAGAGGCCCTTGGCCTAGAAGACATAAACGAGCTACCAATCGACTACAACATTGCCTGGTATGAACAGAAGGCGGTGATTGTACTGCTTGCCCTACTTCACTTAGGCGTAAAAAATATTCAACTTGGACCAAGCCTACCGGCTTTTCTGTCCCCAGGTGTAGCAAAGCTACTGGAGGACAAGTTTGGCCTCTCTGGCATTCAGGAGAACGGAATTCAAGCTTACTCAATAACATAAATAATATCAAAATCAAACCTGCCGACTGGTTAAACCATCGGCAGGCCCAAAGCAGGGCCTCCGCCTAAGCCATGGATTCCACTCAATGGAAATGCCAGGCAGAATCCTTAAATTCAATTGCTGTAAGAAGAGCAAGCGATTGCATTGCAACTGCAAATTAAGCAGAATTTAATTCTGCTCAGCATCAAGTTTCTGATTATCGCTCCAACGACCAACTCCGTAGGTTTTCACCCATGGATGCCCACCTGGGCTAGTATCACAAGTAATGGTGCCATCGGCCAGGGTAAGGCAATCAACCTCAAGCTGACTATTGGGATTCCAAGGGTCCTGGTGATAGATGGTTGCCTGTGCAAGATCAAACTTGAAAGGGTGTGCTGGTTGCAGTAGCGTAACTAAAGCCAGAAAACCCGGTACAAGTGTAGTCATTGGAAGCCCTATTGGAAGCATAGGTCATGGCTCCTGAAGGTATAGATCCTAGCTCTTCAAAGCCTAGATATCGTTGACAATACTATAATAGAAAAACTGACTATTGAAGCAATTCTTGCCAGCACTGCCACACAAACAATAACAATACAAGTGTGCCCAGAAATAAATCAGACACAGCAAACCAATCTCTCTCTGCCCCTAGGCCATCTAAGGAACTACAATCAACTCAAATCCAAGCAAGCCAGCGCACCACAGTAGCCAGCTTCCATGGTCAGGTCCCACTGCCGCAGTACCCTATTTGATGCTCCCTGCCGAAGCCTTCGGGCCTCAAGGGCTTCAAGTCCTGCTAGGCCATGGCCCAAGCACTTGAGCTCCGCCTCGAGCCTGCACCAATAGAGCAGCATCTTGGCGGAGCGCTGCTGTGGCGGCAACTCCTGCAGGGCAGCGAGTTCAGCGGCACTAAGCACCCGTTGGGCGAGCCGTTCCCAGTGGCAGCTGCGATTAAGTCTTTCCACATCCACCCCCACCGCAAGGCTGGGGTGGAGCGCTAACAAAACCAGATCACCGGCATGGGAGATGTTGAAATGCGGTGGCAACTCTATGGAATCAACAACAAACACAGGCTTACCGTGGCTAGTACACTGGATAAGCAGCTTCTGGGGATCAAGATCAAGTAGTTGAGCCAACAGGATCCGCAATCCAGCCCTACCAAGTAGAAAGCGCTGTCTATCCTCCTGGCGACGAAAAGCCCCATGGTGAAGTTGTTCCTCTGCACTCAAATGTTCATTAAATAAGCGCTGATAATCGTGATCATTCAGAATCTGGCGATTGATTTGCAGAACAATCGGAGGATCATGGTGGTCAAGACTAAGGGCAGCCCTGGCTTCGCTGGGTAGCACGGCCCTCGGATCCCAAGGTAGCGGCTGCAACTTTTTCACCAGATGCTCCAAGCACTCCAGGGGGGCACGCCTTAAGTAGACTACCCCCCAGGTCAAAGCCCTGGGGGGATCCAGGCCGAAAGGTTAGGCATCGAATTAGATCACTTTAAAATTGCTGACTTTAAGTTGAACAGGTAATACAATAACCGCTCTAAGAATACTATATCGCGAACTGGGGGCAATGGGATTTAGAGCGGCCTGACAATGAATTTGCAGCCACTAGTACTTGCAAATTAACATTCAGCATACCTCGCACAGTTTAGGTATTCCAGGAAACCCTTAGCGCTACTCGACGTTCTGAAAAGCAGGAGATTGTGCATACAAATTTCAGCCGATTTTGTACGGATGGCGAGGTGAGCTGACCATAGGAGTGGTGGGATATAAGATTCAGACAAGTACGAAATCGGCAGATTTGAACTTATCAGGTGTGAGGCCGATGACTTCAACGAGAGGAGCAAAGCTCTCGTTCCTGCCGTAGTAGCCGATGATAGTGCTGTTAGCTGTGCTGTCACCTTGGACGGAGGAGACACCATAAAAGATCAGGTCCTGATAGCGGAGACCATCGCGCAGACCGATCTGATCGATGTTGGAACCAAATTCCCACCACTGGCCTGAGTTTTTGAAGTCGTAGATGGTGTCGATGGTGCCCGGTGAGATGTAGGGAATGCCGTTGGTCTCACCAATGAAGATGGTGTTGCTGGATCCACTAGTACTGCCAGGGGTAAAGCCACTGACTCGACCGCCGGTAATCGGATCCTTGGAGAAAACAAACAGATCCTTGCCATTACCTCCATAGAGGTTGTCGGCACCGAATCCACCCTCAATCCAATCATTCCCCAATCCACCTTTTAGCGTATCAATGCCGACACCACCCTTGAGAATATCGTTGCCTTCATCGCCGCTAAGAAGATCATCGCCTGAACCACCGTCGAGAGAATCGACGCCGTCATTTCCATAGATAGAATCGTTATCGTTGCCACCGGAGAGCTGATCATCACCGTTGCCACCGAAAAGGCGATCAGTTCCGTCCTCACCGAAGATGCGGTCGTTGCCATCACCGCCGGTGAGCTCGTCGAAACCATCGCCGCCATAAATGAAGTCGTCACCGGCGTCGCCGAAGAGGTTGTCGCGCCCATCACCGCCATAGACATTGTCGTTGCCATCACCAGCGCGGATGACGTCGTTGCCATTGCCTCCATACAGGAGGTCATCGCCACCACGCCCGAAGATTTGATCGTCCCCAGCGAAGCCCTCAATCTTGTTGGCGCCGTTGGTACCCCAAAGCTGGTCAACGAACAGGGACCCCTCAATGTTCTCAACGTTGATCAGGGTGTCGCCGCGGGCATCTCCTGAGTATCCGTTGCCCTGGGTGTAGAGGGAGATACCCAAGAGATTGACATCTATAATGCCGACATCAACGACCACACCGAAGTCGGATTGGAGGTAGGAGGTAGTGTCGATGCCATTACCGCCATCAATATAATCCCCACCTTTGCCGCCTACGATGTAGTCGTCACCATCCCCCGCGGTTATGCGGTCGTCACCTGCTTCTCCGTAGAGAGTGTCGTTACCACCAAGGCCTGAGATGGTGTCGTTGCCCGTGCCACCCCAGATGCTGTTGGCTTTGTCATCACCGTTGAGGGTATCGGCAAAATTAGAACCAATCAAGTTCTCAATGCTGATGAGGGTGTCAAAATTCCCATAGCCATCAAATCCATAGCCAAAGCCAGGATTAAAGATGTTGCCGAGGCTGATATTGACAGGCCCAGGGTCGTTTGCATAGGTGGCCGTATCGCTACCGCCATCGCCAATGAGGATGTCGTTTCCAGCATTGCCCTCAAGCAGATCATCTCCCTCAGGTCCGCCATTGATGATCAACTCACCAGCCTCAGTCAGCAACAGGAACCTGCCGACAGACCCAACAGTGTCAGGATCCAATTGAATCTTTGACCCCGGAGGAAGTATGTAATCACCAGCAATAATGTCATCACCTGAACCACCAACGAGGGTGTCGTTGTCAGCACCGCCAAGGAGAGTGTCGCTGCCGTCTTCGCCGTAGACGAGGTCCTGCCCCTTATCGCCGAAGGCAACGTCATCACCGGATCCGGAGTAGATGGTATCGTTGCCCTCATTGCCAGAGCCGATCAGCAGTTTGATGTCCGGCAGGGTGAAGACGTCATTGCTGAAGAAGGCGCCACTTTCAGGCAACAAGACATCGCTCAGGAGAGCGTTGCTACTGGGGCCAGACAGGGGGATCGTGATGGGGGAATTGATCTGCAATCCAAAGAAATAATCTCCAAGGATAAAGTCATTGCCGTCACCACCATAGATCAGGTCACCAAGACCACCACCAATGATCACATCCTCACCAGCACCACCGTCGATAGTGTCAACCCCATCCGATCCGTAGGCATTGGGTGCCAGGAGATCACCAATCAGGGTGTCGTCACCAAGCCCTCCAGCAATGGAATCAGAGTTGGCTCCACCAAGAACAAAGTCATTATTATCTCCACCATCAAGTAGATCAAAGCCATTGTCTCCGATGATTACATCATCACCAATGCCCCCATTGATAGTGTCATTCCCTTCGTTGCCTGAACCAATTGGAATTGAGGAGACGGCATTAAATCCTGCAGGAAGTTCACCCAAGTCAAGGGGAACCGAAATATCAAAAAGTCCAAGTAAATAATCGCCGAGAAGGACATCATCGCCATCTCCACCTGTGATGGAGTCTCCAGCGCCGCCGCCAAGAATGAAGTCACTGCCCAGATCTCCGTTTAGCACATCGGCTCCATCTGCTGCACCCTGGAAATTGGGGCTGAGGAAATCACCAAGGATAATGTCGTTGCCAGAACCACCATTGATGAGATCGGCTCCAGCCCCACCGATGCCGGTATCGTTGCCAGAATCAAGATTCAGGGTATCGGAGCCGTTGTCACCGATGGCGATATCATTGCCGGCACCACCATTTAGGATGTCCGAGCCCTCATTTCCGGAGCCGATCGTCAGAAAGGTATTGTTTGCAAACAGCTGAATCGAGATGTCGGTGACAGCAAGCTCACCTGGTACACCAGGAACAATAGGGGGAATATTACTTGGAACCTTAATGATGGTTTCGGGCGTATCTAGGCGAATGCTGCCTGAGAAGAGTCCGAGGAAATAGTCGCCTAGCAGAATATCATCACCATCTCCACCATTTAGTGTATCGCCCAAGCCTCCGCCAACAAGAAAGTCGCCGCCCTCGTTGCCGTTTAATGTGTCTCCACCATCTGCCCCTGCAAAGTTAGGAGCTAGCGAGTCACCGAAGATGACATCATTGCCTAGGCCACCACTGAGAATATCGCTTCCAGCGAATCCAAGAATTAGGTCATCACCGGAATCACCATTGACAGTGTCATTGCCCCTGTCTGCAATAATTGTGTCCCTACCGCTACCACCAAAAATCAAATCATTACCTTCGTTGCCAGATCCCAGTTCAATTGAATCAGTATAGACGATATTGGCATAATAATTGTAAGATCCACCAGAACCTAAAAAGGAGAAACTGTCCGAGCCTTGGGCAATGCGCCGGTTGATATTAATCGGAATCACAGCATTCGCAAGACCAAGGAAGAAATCGCCAAGGATCAAGTCGTCTCCCTCATCACCTCGCAACACATCTCCACTACCACCACCGATCAACACATCATTGCCTGTGCCACCGCTTAGGCTATCGGATCCATCAGTTCCACCTTCATTGGACTTCAGGCCATCTCCGATAAGTACATCATCACCCCCTAATCCAAGAATATCATCAGCACCTCCAAAGCCAACAAGAAAATCATTGGGTGAATTTTCAAGATCAAAAGAAATTGGATCAATCGCTGGATCCGAACCAGGTACATTAATTGTTATATTACCGTCAAATTCACTTGGAATATTAATAACCTTTGAGACAGATGGAAGCACAAATGGCTGAACAGAGGAGGTACTATTTCCCACAAGAGTATTACCCAGCAAGGCACTAGCAGGGCTATCCGCTAAAACAATATCAGGCAGATCAGCCAAGGCAAAAGGTATAGGGGTAAGGAGATCGGTATCAACAACCTCATCAGCCTCAATTACATTAAAATTGACTATCCGCAAGAATCCCGTAATTGCCGCATTCTTGTAGACCAAATCAAAGAATGACATTGGAAACCCTCAAGATGACAGGACGCGCAAGAATTGATGGATGCCCAAAGGGAAACATCAGTGCCACTATTAAACCAAGAAAAAATGGCTAACGGAAATACAGACGCAAATACGGCGCATAATTACAGCCCGACAAGATAAATTCGATATCAACAAAAAAAAGAAAGATTAGCATATCACCCTCAGCAGATATGATGATGAAAATTCCATGAATCATGATGCAGTTAGCAAACGTTACTACCCAGTAAAAAAAAATTATTCCCATCTGCCGTAGTGAATGCTAAGAAACATTAATCCTCATGAGGCGACAAGTCTGACACTACAACCAAGCAATTTGAGCGATCCACGAAGATAAGGCAGGGGCACACGCCAACATAGGTAAAACTAAGCACCTAGAGGGTATCCGCTCACCGCGTTGGCAATGCGTATCCACCATCCGCAGGTGTATTTAGATATTTGCTGACGGGTCAAAATACAGTTCTGCTGCAATTACAATCGACCAATTATGCCATTTCCTGATGGTGCATGGGCGGAAACAAGAGCAGCTGCAAAATAAACAGCTGCAACACGATTTGAGCGCTAGCCACCTAGCTTTCTAGTGTTGAAATGAGATCACAGATCAGACTAACCCACCATCAATCAAGGGGGCTAAATCATTAATATTAATCAAGGCTGGCAAGAATGCCGTAGGTATACTAAATTCAAATCAAAAGACGATGCTGGTTCCAGTGATTTGGAAATGCCCAGTAGTAAATTTGTGCGTATCACCAAACTCAGCAGCACTTCCAAGAAACTCAAAACCGATTAACTTCATATTGCTTTTCCCATTGCTAAGCCAAAAACAACTTGCATGGGAGCTAAGATCATAAATACCATCACCAAGTAAAAGGGTATCATTTCCATTGCCACCATCAAAAGTTCCAGACCCAAATCCAGAAAGTCTATCATTTCCATTGCCTAAATTTACTGTACCCTTGCCACCATACCCACCATCTAGGCCATTCACAAAATCGTCACCATTGCCTGTGTCAAGTAAACCAGAATTATAAATACCATATTTAGAGCCAACTCCAGTAATGATATCATTGCCTGCATCGGTATAAAGACGCCCCTTGATATTTATTCCCTCATCTGGGCCAATTCCCAAAATGCTATCATCGCCACCTTTTGTCCTTACGGTTGCTTGTGTTGCAACTATAATGCCATCAGAAAGACTCTCAACCTTATCAAGGGAATCGTGCCAACGGCCTGACAAAGAATCACTAGATACAATCCAGCCCGAATTAGTAAGCTTGGTGGGCTGATCGCAGACATTCTCAATCAGCAAAGTGAATTCACAACTAGCATCAGGAATGCCACCAACAGTTGGGTCGTCAACAGTTAGAATGACATTGTAAACAGATTGCTTCTCATAGTCAAACTTATAATCAGGCTTTAAATACAAATTACCCGCCTTAACCTTAAAATATTTAGCGTCAGCACCTGTTAGCTTGACATTCTCCGAGCCCATTGCATCATCAATAATGCTAAAATCAGTAAGCAGAAGCTGATCATGGGAACATGTATCTTCTCGTAAGCTATAAGAATCTCTTCCAAGCACAAGAGCTGTAGGAGCTTCATTGATGTCTGTCAAATCAACAAATAAATTAGCCTGCAAGTCAGGAGAACCACCGACAGACTCATCATCAACAAGAATCTCGAAATTAAGGTGAGATTTAGCCTCGTAATCCAAAGTTGATCCTTTTTTTATAAAAATATCATTGCCTACTACTTCAAGCAAATCCCTATCATCACCGGCAAGTTTAATTAGATTCGCGCCGAAACCATCATCAGAAATATCAATGGTTGCAATCCGAATAGATTCCAGAGTGGAGGAATTTTCCGGAATATTTGAAATTACATTCAAGATAGAGAGAGCAGTTGGAGGCAAGTTTGGCAAATAGGGGGCAAGCAAAATTTCAAGCATATCTTTTAGTGTGTCATCCTGCAGCACTTGATCAATGCCAATACCCAAGAGCTGGCTAAGGTATGCAACAGCTACTTGCGTAATAGATTCAACATTGAGATGACCCCCTAGATCAACAGGTAAATCTGTCAAACCATCAGAAATAATATAATTTGCCTGCTGATTATCAGTGAATCCAAAATCTAGCAATGTTCCTGACTGAGAATCAAAGCTAGCAACAAAGGAATCGAATAAACCTTGATTATACGAGCCCAAACTTCCATCAGTAATACCAGTTACAAATATAATCCCATCAGATGTAACCGCAAGATCGTATGCCTGGTCGTTGCCATGACTACCAAACTGTTGCCGCCAACGTTCATCACCATCCGTAGTAAACTTAGCCAGCCAGGCATCAACACCTCCATTCATGGAGCCATTAGCAAATTCCCCATCTGTAAATCCTGTAATAAAAATATTATCATTACTGTCAACCTCAAGAGCAAATCCCTCATCGTCACCTGATGAGCCAAACTGACGCAACCAAATTTGATCACCATCGCTCGAATATTTGGCAAGCCAAGCGTCATAAGAGCCTAAATTTGGATGATCTCCGCTAAAACTTCCAAGCGTCCAGCCACCAACCAGTACATTACCCTCGGAATCTGTATCTACTCCCCATATCCAATCATAATCGTTAGTACCTATTTGCCTAATCCAATCTAGATTACCAGCAGAATCATGCTTGCTAAGCCAGCCATCATATAAGCTAGCTGCACTACCGGCAAAATCCGAAGTAGTAAACCCGGCTCGGTAGAAATTTCCGCTAACATCAACAGCAGAGTTATATGCTTCATCGAAATCAAGAGCATTTGGCATTCCTAACTGCTGATACCAAATTTGGCTACCATCAGGATTATATTTGGCTGCAAAATTGTCTGTTGAAAGTGGGAACAAAGAATCTGGCGGTGTAGGAACATCTGCCACACCGGAAACGTAGAGAAAGCCAGAAGCATCAATATCAATTCCATAGCTACCCGCTGGACTTCCAAAACCATTCCCTTTAATTTTATTTAGCCAAAGTTGATTTCCTCCCTCATCAAACTTTGCAATCCATGCATCTGAATTAATTCCAACCAAGGCTCCACCCAGATCGCCCTGGCTACTGCCCACCAGGTAAAGGTTTCCATCAGTATCAGTTACAGCACTATATACAGCATCTGTTTCCTTTGTACCAAATTGATGGCTATAAAGAAGGTCGCCACTGGCATCATATTTATTAATAAAAATATCTCTCAAACCAGAATTAATGCCACCAATCTCAGCCGTGGTAGTACCCATAACGTAGAGATTGCCCTTTGCATCACTAGTGATAGTGTCAGTAATCTCTAGCCCAGCGGTGCCAATCTGGACGATCTTAGAATTGGTAATACCTGCTGGAGAATAGCCACTATACTTGAAATAATCCTGATGTAAATCAAGTGCTGGGCCAGGTATAATTGCTACAACATCCGACAATCCAATATTGAATTCTGGAAATAATGGCTGCTGATATATTAACACTGACGCCAGGCCAAAAAGATCAATAACTGAGTAATCCGATGGACTGCCATGAAGCTGAATAAAATCCTTGGCAGGGTTAAAATCAGCCACAAGTGCAACATTGTTCAATCCAAAAATCCACGGATTACCATTTGTGTAATATGCCGATCGCCAGTCGCCTAGAATAAACGTATTTGTCCAAACGCGGGGATATGGATCAACCAGCAATGATATCTCATAATCACCGAGTAATACATCAAACTGGTCAATACCTAATCCCGGAAGCCATGGTTGATAGCCAAAAACCACATCATTACCTGAACGGCCCCAAACTATTTGACTAGGCTTAGTACCAGAGGCAACATCACTACTTGGAGCATAAGTCTGAGGCAAAATAGCTTGGGCCATGGCAAAAATTTAGAAAGCGAAGGGAATAAATACAATGACAAAATAAGCACTAAAGTATATCAAATCAAATATCTTCATGTAGAACTAGTAGATCTAGCTGTAATGAGAAGTTGCTGAATCCTCAGTCCACCCTGGATAAGAAGGTCCTGGAGAACTCTTCTGCCGCGGCTAGTAAATAAAAGATCAGCAGTATGCAATTGTGGTGCTCCAGGATATAAGTGTTGCCACTTTTTCAGATGATCCTTACTTAAAAAGATTTCGTCACAACGCTCAAATTCAATATCAAAACCAGCATCAACAATCAATTTTTTAATATCCCCAATAGAGAATATATGCTTATGATAGGGATCAAAATGTCTAGTTTCACCTATTGGCAATGACAGATATAAATCACCACCACTAGCGAGAAGCAGCCTGAGTTTAGAAAGAAAACCTGCAGGATCATCTAGATGCTCAATCGTTTCAAAACATGTAATCAAATCAAATTGATGCTGCCAAGTGAAATCTGCCGCATCGGCACAGATAAAATTAATTTGCTTAGAATTATAACGATTTGATGCATACATTACCGCCTCCGGATTATAATCAACTCCAACAACAAGCTTAGCTCCGGCTTCAAAAAGCATATTAGTACCATAACCACTGCCGCATGCAATATCTAGTATGCACCGATTTTTAGCCAACCTTGATGCCAACTCATAATGATGGCAATGTATTTGAACGATTCTTGCACTTGCAGAATCAGAAGCCATATAATCAGGAACCAATCGTTCGCCAAATCCCCATACATCTGGAATGCTAATCTGAGTCTCTAGGTCCTTTAGCTCTGAGTCAACTATAGCGACGGTAAAATCCTGAATAGGCTGTACATCTTCAGGCTCCGCTTTAGATTCGATACAATTTGAGCGAGAAAACTCTTCAGTTGGCAAATTGTAGCCTTTGTCACTATTTTGCGTAATTTTTCATCCTCCAAATCAATAATGATAATACGCAATTTCAACCGATAATGGTGATGTAGTTTTGACTCATTAATGCTGTAAGCCAAAGCGCTCCGGTTCACAATCCTAACTTTAGTATATTTGTAGCTCCGAGGAGGATTAGCCAATCCTTATCAAGACAATTAAGCAAATTAATGCAGAGCGATAGCATCTAACCCGGGAAATACAAAGGCTTAAATTTAATGCGCTGAAATAATGACGCTCTGATTTTACTTTAGCATGGCACAAAAAATCCCCATGCTGAATACTGACTATTTCCATGCCAACAATCATCGTATCTAATTGCAATTTGAACTATGCTTTCAAATGATGTAAAGGCAACACATTCAGCATCAGAAATAGAGTCATGGCTAAGCCAATATCTAGCCAAGGTTCTAGAAATTTCCGAGCAAGAAATTGATCACCACGCGCATTTTGACAAATATGGCCTTGACTCAGCACTAGCAGTTAGCCTAACGGGAGACTTGGAAGAATGGCTTGGCAAAAGAATAAATCCTACACTACTATATAACTACACAACCATTGCCAGTCTTAGCGAAAATTTAGCCACTGAATTAACTAATTAGAAATTAATGCCATCGCGAAAAGGAACCAATTAGTTAATTACTAAAACCTCAAAGACATGCCATGACAACAACCAATGCCAAGACAGTAAAAGCAATCCCTCTGAATTCAAAAAATGAGATAGTTACAAATACCACCTACAGAAATAATATTGCATCAAATTACACAGAAATTATTGAGCAACTTGAAAAGAACTTTAGCTACGAAGAAAATAAAAATGAATATTGGGGACCAGTAGAACTTTCGATATTTTATGGTAGCCCCCTATACGAGCAGGCCTCTGAAACACAAAAGATTGCTCTAAATCATCTATATTGGATCACTCAATATAATCAAACAGCTGCCACTGAGGCGAATGCAGTTCTATACAATCAAGTAACAGAAGGTGTTTTTAACGCTGTAGGGGGATACGATATTCTCTGCAAGGAGCTCAGCCTAGAGACTGAACAAGAACATGCACACATGCATGCATTTCATTCAGTCGGTTATGCGACTCGAAAAGCTCTTTTTGGAAATACAGCATTCAGTCGCCCAAAGCCAATTTTATCTAAAATCAATTCTAAGCATAGATTAACTAATATAAGTCTAAACCTACCCAACCTAAACTGGGAAAACTTAAAGGAAGATGCTTGGAAACGAATAAGCATCCAATTATCAAGTGGAAATGGAAAGCAATTTTATTCTGAATATCTTCTATCGCTAGAACAAATGGGGAGGAGAATACCAGTTCAAACAAGTGGTCTGCTTGGTCAAGTAGTACCAGCATCTCTATCAAAACTGTTAACTACAAACTTTGGATCTTCGCCCTTTTCTGCTTGTTTTTTCTATGCGACTCGCTATATGGCGAATATGTTGCTGAAGAATTGGGAGCAACGGTATTTACAACATTACAAGCAATTAGATCAATCAGGAAGTATCATCCCCGCTCCGGTTGCAATTTCATATTACCATATGCTAGATGAATCATTTCATACCACAATATCACAGTTAATTTCCCAGGATTTGTACAAAGAATTCAATAAACCCACATTATACGAACAATTAATGGCTAACGCTGTCTTCTATAGAGGGCAAGAGCTGCTTCTTAGTGGCCTCTCAGGGGTTATGCCATCAACCTTCCGAAATGACGGTGTGTTTTTACAACCACTATATAGAATTTTGAGATCACCAGTGTTTGATTTTGACCATGATACTACAATGCACTGGCTCCAACGAGCCCTATGCGAGGAACACGATGGTTATCATATGAATTTAAAACATCATCATCGACTACTTACGGCAATGAAGCATGCCTTCCAGCCACTGAATTACCTGTGGCCAGTCAATCGCCAACTTGGAATCATGTCATCTGGTTGCTCTATCATGCGTAATTTGCAAGCCAATAAAAAAGATTATGACCTATTTAGCAAGTCATCTAATCAAATGAAGAATTCATAATATTCCATGGAAAAAATTGCAATTGTTGGCCTCGGCTGTCGTCTGCCAGGGGCCAAACAACCTTCGGAATATTGGAAGCTTCTATCCCAGGGTTTAGATGCAATAACTGAAGTACCACAAAATCGTTGGTCAATTGATAGATATTACCATCCTGAGCCCCAACAGCCAGGCAAGATGTGTACTCGCTGGGGGGGGTTTATTGATCAAATTGATAGTTTTGACGCTGGATTTTTTGGGATTTCTCCTAAAGAAGCTGAACGGATGGACCCGCAACATCGTTTAGTGTTGGAGGTAGCCTGGGAAAGCCTTGAGGAGGCCGGAATTAGTCCTGCCGAACTGGATGGTTCCCGTTCCGGTGTATTTCTAGGAATAGGAAATTATGACTATGGTCGACTACTTATTCTTAATTCAGAATTAATTAACGCCTATGATGGTCTGGGCAATACACTTTGCATTGCAGCCAATAGAATTTCCTATTTTCTAAATCTTCGTGGTCCCAGCCTAGTTCTGGAATCTGCCTGCTCTTCATCTCTAGTAAGTCTACACTACGCATGTCAAAGTCTACAAACTGGGGAAACTGACCTGTGTCTAGTAGGTGGGGTCAGTCTAATGCTGGCACCAGAACCAACAATTACGTATTCCCATGCCCGAATGATGTCACCAACAGGCAGATGTCGTACATTTGATGCAGGTGCTGATGGCTATGTTAGAGGTGAAGGATGTGGCATTGTTGTTCTAAAGCGCCTCTCAGATGCCATGTCTAACGGGGATAATATACGCGCAGTTATCAGTGGTAGCGCAATAAATCAGGATGGACGTAGTAATGGTATTACTGCTCCAAATGGATTGGCTCAACAAGCAGTAATTAAAGATGCGTTACTCAAAGCCGGCATTCCCCCCTCCCACGTGAGCTATGTGGAAGCTCATGGTACAGGCACTAGCCTAGGTGATCCATTGGAATTGGAAGCACTTAAAAAAGTGTATGGTGAAGCCAATATTCCGAATAATCTCTGTGCCATTGGAGCCGTCAAAACAAATATTGGTCATCTTGAAGCAGCTTCAGGAATTGCCAGTCTGATTAAAGTTGCGATGATGCTTGACAAACGTCAGATACCGGGAAACCTTCACCTAAAATCTATCAATCCATACATTGATCTAGATGATTCTAGGCTATATTTACCCTCAAAACTAAGCGATTGGGCCACCTTTGATGACCAATATTTTGCAGGAATAAGTTCATTTGGCTTTGGCGGAACTAATGCTCATGTCATTCTTGAATCAGCTCCAAAGGCAGAGGGAAATACTGTAAAAAATTACAATGTCAAGAACGCCCAAATTGCTGTAAATAGCAGCCAACTATTTGTAGTTTCAGCCAAGTCTGACATGGCACTTAAAAATATTTTGCAGAGTTACGCAGATAGATCCAATTCATTACAGAGTGCAAATTTAGCAGATATATGCGCGAGTGCAGCACGCGGTCGCGCACATTTTGAAAGGAGATTGGCGATTCAAGCTCGTTCAACCAGTGAACTCCTATCTATCATTAGCGAAAACCAAACCCAGCGCATAATAAGAAGCAAATTCCAGCAATCTAAAAAGTCTCCCCAAATAGTATTCCTATTCACCGGCCAAGGGTCACAATATCCTGGCATGGGTATGGGACTATATCAAACGCACAAGGTCTTTCAATCTGCCATCGATGAATGTGCTGCGATATTAAATCAATGGATGAGTCCAACTCTTATTGAAATATTAAATGGAGAGAGAGATAAAGATTTAATTAACCAAACTCAATATACTCAGCCAGCCATTTTTTCGCTTGAATATGCTCTGGCAAAGCTATGGATGTCGTGGGGAATATCGCCTTCACTAATGATTGGCCACAGCCTAGGTGAATATGTAGCAGCTACCATTGCCAATGTATTTTCACTTGAAGATGGCTTGCGACTTGTGGTTGAACGTGGTCGCTTGATTTCATCTCTTCCTGCTGATGGTGCAATGGAGGCAATTCAAGCTTCAAGTAATATTGTAGGCGAATACATAAGACAGCGTTCAGATGAGGTGTCCATTGCCGCTATAAATGGAAGCAACAATTGTGTAATCTCAGGAGACATCAATGCAGTCCATAATATCGCAGCACAATTCCGTGACATGGGTATTCACACTAAAAGCCTTGATGTATCCCATGCGTTTCATTCAGTGAAGATGGAGAAAATCGAGTATGAGTTTGCCAAGCTAACAGCTTCAATTAAATATAATTCCCCCAAGCTGCCTATTGTGTCGACCTTATTGCCTGGGCCTGCGGGGGATTCAATGACAGCGCCAGATTACTGGAATAGACACCTTAGAGAACCAGTACTTTTCCATGATGGACTTCTTCAACTTCTCAAAATACCACGGCCATTACTAATTGAAATTGGTCCTCGACCAACCTTACTTGGATTGGCAAGCTCCTTCTGTGCCGAGAGAGAGCATGAGCATGAAAATCTGCCAAGCTTGCACCCAAAACGAGATGATTGTGATCAAATCAATGAGAGCTTGGCTAAACTCTATTGCCATGGAGCACGAGTTAATTGGCAAGCCATCTACCCAGACCGTAGCTATCGCAATATCAAGCTGCCAACTTACCCATTTCAACGGGAAAAGTATTGGCTTGATATTGCAAGTATCCACTCAAAGGATTCCTTGCGGGAAGAAGCATCTCTAAATGAACTATATGGGCAAACTTATGCAATAGATTGGCTAGAAATGCCTAAGCCAACTACTTCTCCAAATGAATACACTAATTCTATATCTACATCTGATCAGTGGTTAGTGATAGGCAATGGAGGGGAGCTATGGACAGAGGCGATCGAAATACTACACATTGCGAAAAAGGATATACAACTTTTTGATTGCAAGAAGATTGATCGAGCGTTGCACAGCTCAAACTTAAGCAAAATAATAAATCAGATTCCAATTGGCAAAAGTCTAAACGTACTTCTAGTAGCGGATTCCACAAATCCTGCACTGATGAGTAACAATCATAATTATTTACATGAATTTCAATCTCAAGCTTATGAGACATTGGGGCTTCTTGTGGAGTTAATAGCACAAGCTAGTGATATCGAAATTAATCGGAGCGCTGCATTACAGCTCTCGATCTTAACTCAAACCGCCTATTCACTCGATCCAGGGGAAGCCATTAATCCCTGGCTTTCACCATTATGGGGTTATGCAAAAGTTCTTGGACTTGAATGCCCTGAAATTTTAAGGGCAATAATTGATTTGCCTGTGCATCTATCACCAAGTATAATTGATAATCTTAGAAAGCTACTCTTAGGTGAGCAGACAGAGACCCTTCTGGCCTTACGTGGAACTAGATGTTTAGTTCCACGTCTTAGGAGCAGTCCACTGACGAATGATAAGCCCTTTAAGCTAAAATCAGATGCTAAATGTAGCTACTTAATTACTGGAGGATTGGGGGCTCTAGGGCTGCAGGTGGCTGAATGGTTGATTGATCATGGTGCAAGAAATTTATTACTAATTGGTCGTAGCCAACCAACACCTGAGCAACAACATGCAATTGATGCACTTAGTCATGGCGGTGCAGTTGTTCAATATTTAAGAGTCAACGTGGCGGACAGCAAGGCTGTTGAATCCATGATAACCAAACTCACCACATCAAGATTTCCTCTAGCTGGTATATTTCATTGCGCTGGCTGTAGCAGTTACCGAGAAATTCAAGATCTTACTTGGTTAGACTTTGAAGATGTCTTGGCTAGCAAGCTAGCTGGCAGTTGGAATCTTCACCATTACACAAGCAATCTTCCCCTGGAATATTTTGTAACTTTTTCATCAATAGCCTCTGTTTGGGGATCTAGAGGTCAGGCTCATTATGCAGCTGCCAATAGTTTTCTTGATGCCCTCAGCTGTTACCGGCACCAACTTGCATTGCCAATTACCTGTATCAACTGGGGACCATGGGATGGCAATGGCATGGCAAATTCAGACTTCAGAGAGCAGCTCTCTAGAATAGGTATTACCCCATTGGAGAGCAAAAAGGCATTTTCCATCCTAGAGAGGCTGCTTGTTTCTAAAAGCAGTTCAATGGTAGTAGCCAATGTTGATTGGCAACATTTTACTCCTATCTATCAGACAAAGGCTCGAACAAGCCTGCTTAAGGATCTAGCAGTCAATAAATTATTAGTTTCAGATTCATCTGGAATTTCGAGTCTCAATGGATCCGTCACATCACCTATTTGTGATGACTTAATTTCAGTAAATGCAGAGCAAAGATTTGATATTCTCCGTGGTAATCTGCTAGCGAAGCTATCAGTTGCACTTGGTTACGATGATCCACTGGCGATAGATCCTCAGGCAAGCTTATATGAACTAGGAATCGATTCATTGATGTCATTAGATATTGTTGACTTTGTACGATCTGAAATTTGTGCAGATTTTAGTTTTCTTGAAATGAGCAAGGCTTCTAGCTTAAACGGGATGACAGGAGCAATTCTTCAACTTCTGTTCCCTAATGAGCACCTTAATACCCCTGAAGAGCCGGAACTAGATTTAGCCGTAGAGGCTCTGCTTGCCGCTGATATTAAACCAACAATTCGTTCTGAAATCTTGCCATCACTTACTGCAAAAGGAATATTACTAACCGGTTCCACTGGATTTCTTGGTGCATATTTACTTTATGATTTACTTATGGAAACCAATAAAAATATTTATTGTCTTGTCAGAACCTCAAATACAGAATCGGCTAGAAATAGAATTATATCAAATCTCAAGAATTACAACCTTTTGGATAGAGTTGATTGTGCACGTATTATACCAGTGACGGGAGATCTGACTCTTCCTCATCTAGGGATTGAGCCGTCATTTTACGAGTACCTAAGCAACTGCATTAATGCTGTATATCACAGTGCAGCAATATTAAATTTCGTATTCCCATACAACAGATTGAAGCATAACAATGTTTATGGCACTGAGCAAGTTATTCGTTTTTCATGTGAAGGCACTCCTAAGCATCTTCACTACGTGTCTACTGATGCGGTATTCGACTCATCATTCTATTACGATAGATTGATCCATGAAGATGAGCCAATTTCTCATAACGAAGGAATTGACCTTGGATACACTCAAACCAAATGGGTATCGGAATCTCTTGTTAGTGAGGCAAGAGGCAGGGGCTTGTTAGTTACAATTTATCGCCCGCCTCTTATCACAGGCCATTCCTTGTATGGCAACTGGAATACCGATGATTTTACTTGCTTATTTCTGAAGGGCTGCGTGCAAATGAAATCAATTCCTGAAATTGATACATTCGTCACTTTTGCCCCTGTTGACTATGTTAGCAAGGCTATAGTTGGCCTGTCACAACTTGAACATGTTAATGGTCGCAATTATCACCTTAACAATCCCCATCAAACAACTTGGAGAGAGGTGGCAGAATGGATTGAGATTGCTGGTTATCCACTTCAAGCAATCTCATACCATTCTTGGGAGCAAAAGCTAATTGAGGAAAGCAAGACCAATGGGAATGTACTTGCACCATTACTTCCATTTTTCCTCAAAAAGTGGTCAACTTCTAACTATACATTTGCAGAACTAGCAGTACATCGTGGAAGGCTGGATTGCAGTTATACTGCTGATGAGCTTAAAATGCTTAACATAATTTGCCCACAAATTGACAGGAAATTGATACATACATACTTTAACCACTTTAATCAAACTGGATTCATCCCAAAGCCCAGCCGAAACAGTCTTAAATCAGAAGTGCACTGATGAAATCACAGAGCATAGACAAGCAAACTCCGGTTGTTCTTTTTATAGTAACTGGTTTTCCGCCAGATGTTAGTGGCGTTTCCCTCTTCAACTGGGAGCGTGCCTTTACCTTGGCGAAGATGTCCTCATACCGAATTGTAGTACTTGCACCAGACTGGCAGAATCCAGGAACTGAAAAATTCTCCCGGGAAGCAATACCTCCAAACTTAGTTATTGATTTATATCCTTCTAAACCTTGGCCTCCATATACGCTCACCCATGTCCCCCGTTTTTCATCTGCATCATTTATTAGAGAAAAACTTCATTTTCATCGACCCGAGATAATCATTTATACTGATGTTGAGCGTCTATATTTATTCGGTACATGGCAGCTACCAGGAATTGAGTATGCCAAGGCCAAATCTGTTCCTATATTAGCTGAGTATCACACGGATTTATATAATTTTTCGGCAGCTTACCCAGGTTGGCAATGGTTAAGAGGGCTTGTCAAGCTAACAAAGCTATCAAGTCTCCTCTATCGCAACTTTAATTACACAATTTGTGCTAGTCAGGCAGCTGCAAACAGCTGTCATGAAATGGGTATTATAAATACAAAGATTGTGGCTTTTCTTGGTATTGATATCTCTGAGTTCAGTCCAAAGCATCGTCACCGTGAAAATCTTTCAGAATGGTTACTACCCCACGAACATGCCCATAAGATTTTTCTGTACTTAGGCAGGCTTGGTTATGAAAAGCGAGTTGACCTACTTATTCGTGCGTTTGCATCCTTAAAGTCTCATTCACCTAACTGTTCATTGCTTATTGCAGGCGATGGTCCCATTGAGGTTGTCGAGCAATTACAATCCCTAGCATCTATAACTCCTGACATCCATTTTACCGGCTTTCTACATGGCTTGCGCAAAGCCCAAGTCTTGGCATCTTGTGATGTATTTTGTAGCGCATCACCATTTGAAACATTTGGACGGACTCTAGTTGAGGCAATGGCATCTGGTGTTCCAGTCGTAACCGTAGAAAGTGGAGCGGTGGCGGAATATATCTGCAATGGAGTCAATGGTTATCTTGTCACGCCAGATGATTTAGACTCCTTAACCAATGCAATGCATAATACCATGTCAATACAAACTATTGATCTAGCAAACCAAGCTTGCCTTGACTCTCAAGCATTTTCCCTGGAAGCCGGTTGCAGCCAACTTATCAAGCTTTATGATTCACTGCTTGGGAAATAGCTCAGTAAGCATAGTAACGATTCTAAAATCGTGATGACATATTTATTAGATTTTCCTTTAAATTCCTGTCCCCCTGTTTTCTTCCCATGCATATATATGAGCAAGGCTATTCTCAATATACAATTGACGACATTTGTATCGCATAATCTTCCCGCTAGAGGTCTTTGGAATTGTCACGGGCTTAAGCAGTGCAACTGCAAAGACCCTTAAGCCATGATGCCTCAACACTTCACTCCTTATTTGCGACACAGTATGCTCATGATTAATACTTTTCAAGTGATTGCGTTCAACCTCTTGAAGTATAACTACCTTTTCCTCATTTTGAATTTGCACAGCAAATATTGCACCGCCATTTGACACAAGGGCTGCACTACTATTGGCAACTGTCCTTTCTATGTCATATGGGTGATAATTCTGGCCTCGTATTATCATCAAGTCCTTTAGCCTTCCAGTAATGTATAGATTATTGTTTCTTTTAAAGCCAAGGTCACCTGTGCGCAAATAGCTTTTATCAGTTTCATATTTAAGCTTTGCTTTAAAAATCTTCTCTGTTTGCTCAGCCCGCCGCCAATATCCTTTTGCTACGCTTGGTCCATGAACCCATATCTCACCAATTTGACCCTGATCACATTTTTCCATTGTATCAGGGTTAACAATTTCCATACAGTGTTTATCCCAGCTATTACCACAACTTACTGGCTCTAAAATAGAATCATCTGGATTTAAGATTGGGCTTGATTTAGCAGGATTGCAATTTTCATCAATCATATTACTAGAATCATTGGAATTTAATGGTCTTCCTGACACAAATAGCGTTGATTCTGCCAGGCCATAGCAGGGATAAAATGCATTCTTGTCAAATCCACAAGCCTCAAATGCTTTTGAGAATCTATCCAGTGTCTCCTGCCTAATAATCTCTGCGCCAGTAAACGCTAGTTTCCAACAACTTAAGTCTAGGTTATGTTTATCTTGCTCTTTAATCTTTGAAATACATAATTCGAAGGCGAAATTGGGGCCGCCGCTGCTAGTGGCCCGATATCGACTTATTGCCTGGAGCCAGCGCAGTGGCTTTTGAATGAAGTGAAATGGTGACATTAGTATGCATGGTCTGCCAATGTACATTGTTTGCAGTATATTCCCAATCAAGCCCATGTCATGATAATGCGGTAGCCATCCCAGCCCTATTGTCTCGTTGTCATGCCTAAAAGCCTGCTTTATTACCAGTTCATTCGCCATAATATTTGCATGTGTTACCATTACCGCCTTGGGATTATCAGTTGATCCAGATGTATATTGAAAAAATGCAATATCATCACTCCTCCGTAGGGGTTCTAACCATTGATCAGGATTGTAGCAATGTGTTGATTCAGAATTAATCCAAATAGCATCAAATGCCTCGCCATTATTTTGAATATGGGATTCAATTTCACGCTGTATCTCGCCACTGCAGAGGATAATTGAAGTTTCCGCATCCGACATTATTGCTTTTATATTTTCTATCTTTTTCTGTCTTGGTGGCATATATGTAGGGATTGCAATTATTCCAGCATAGATGCTGCCAAAGAATGCAGCAATAAAGTCAAGTCCAGGCCCGTAGAGAAGCAAGGCTTTATCTTGCCCCAATGCTCGATCCTTGATTGCCAACGCAATTTGGCAGGCTTGATGATGCAATTCCGAATAAGTTATTGTCATTGCATCGTCTTCCCCGTCAACGATATATATGTATGCAACATTGTCAGGACTGTGCTCAGCCCTAGACCACAATAATGACGCTAGGTTTGTTATGGTTGATATATCAAAATTTTGTTCAACTTTAAGAGGCTGCACCTTAGTCATTTCGCTTGATAGCATTAAACCCTAATGAAATATAGAGACGCCGTCAGCTTTCAACTGAAGCGTATATGCCTCGTTTTCTCCCTTGGCTCCAATCATTGCCTATCTTGGTTCAGATTTGTATGAATAAACACTTTTTCTCCTCACTTCAGCAGTGCTATCAACCTCGCTGCGGCCCCTCTTCTAGGGCTTAGGCATTCGATTGTCGTGTGCTTGTGGCGTCCGCCTCAATATGCGGTTAGGCTGGGTTAACCCAAGCATTGGGCCCCATGAACGTTGAGACCCGTCAGCGCTTTCGCGAAATCACAGACAGGATTGCTAAGCGCGAACCTGTGAGTTGCACAGATATGGCTTGGGCCCAGAAATGGGCTATGCATAATCATAATGCCGACACTAACCTACGCCGTGCTCGGCAAATCGCCACCCAAAGCAAGCACATCGAGGAGAATGAGGATGATCGTATTATGCGGATCAGAAAGCATCGTAGTCGTGTTGAAAGCCAACTAAAGCTATACAACGACCTCAATTACTAATAGAATTTCAATTCCAATTGAACCTAATCCATACCTGCAAAACCTTACCCCAAGGAACTCTATTCAGCATTGAATTTGCCTGTCATAGGCGATTTGCTTTGCTTCGACAAGGGTTTCACAGATCTGCAGTTTATAACCTGAATTCATTATTCCTGCATCAATTATTGATCTCTGAACCTGCGGCTGAAGGTCAGTTAATATTATTTTAATTTGTCGATTATTTGTGCATTCAGCCATGAATCGATGAAAAGCTGATGCAGCCCCAGCATCAAAGACAGTAATACCGTCGGCATAGATTATCAGATTTGAATTGCTTTCGGACAACTCCAAAATTTCCCGGAGAACCCTTTCTGCTGCGGCAAAAAACATTGCTCCAGTGATTTTTAGCATTTGCCAACCCTGGGGCAATGGCGCTTGGCTGTAATGACGACTTGTACTAATTTCTCGCACTTGCGTAAATCTGGCCATATCTCTCATTAACAACGTAGCGGCCAATACGCAACCGATACCAATTGCAATAACCATGTCAAAAGCAACCGTTAGTCCAAGGCAACTTACAAAGATGAGCTTGTCTGATACTGTTGCCCTTCTTAGCAGCTCTAATCCTTGACGGGCTTCACTCATATTCCAAGCAACAACCAATAAGATGCCAGCCATGGAGGCCATCGGAATCACTGAAAACATTGGCGCTATAGCCAACACTGACAGTAGAATAAAGAGTGAATGAAAAACAGCAGATAGTGATGATTTTGCCCCAGCTGAAACATCTGCCGCAGAGCGTGCAAGGGCTGCTGTTACAGGAATACCCCCAAAGAAAGGGGTTATAATATTAGCAATTCCCTGGCCAAGTAGTTCTCCATTGGAATGGTGGCGTGAGCTTGTGGCTCGATCAAGGATTACAGCACACAATAAAGATTCGGTTGAACCTAGAATTGCAATTGTCAATGCAGATGGAAGCAAATCATGGATTGCATGCAAATTCAGCTTAAATACATGTCCATCGGGACCAGGCAGTTGCCAGGGAAAGCCTATTTCAGGCGGAATGGGTGGGATTCCATGGCCAATAATACCCTCAAATTGATAACTAAATCGTGAACCAATTGTATCGAGTGAATGACCATGACTAGTCAGCCATATCGAAAGCAAAGACCCGACAATTATTGCAGGCAGATAGCCTGGAACGATCCACTTGTCCTTGGGCCAGATAATTGCAACCAGCACTGTAACAACACTAACCAGTATTGACAGCACATCTGCATGACCAATGGCAGCAACAATCGTAGAAATCTTTTCAATAAAGTGAGAGTGAGATTGTTCAATCCCCAGACCCAAAAGATCATTTACCTGAAGCAATGCAATCACAATGGCGATGCCACTGGTGAAGCCAAGACTTACAGGCTCCGGCACATATTCAATCAATCTACCCAGATGACAAAAGGCAAATACAACAAGAATTATCCCTGCCATAAGGCCTGCCGTGGCCAAACCTGCCATACCATAGGTAGCACTAATCGGCGCTAATAGCACCACAAAGGCAGCCGTTGGCCCTGAAATACTAAAACGGGATCCCCCAAAGATAGCGGCACAAATACCACCAACAATTGCCGAATTAAGTCCATATTGTGGAGGCACACCACTGGCAATTGCCAGGGCCATGGCCAATGGTATTGCGATAAGAGCTACTGAGAGGCCAGCAATCAGATCAGCCCTAAGCCCACTTATTCCATACCAGCCAGAGGAGAAACCATCGCGCAGGGCGCTCATGGCTCGCAGCTTTCCCATAGCTTTATTTTTTTTGCCCTGCACCACCATCAGCTAGCCCCCGAGCCCATTGCGATCACTGGATATTATTTGATGTAACTCCAGTCCAGCTTTAATAATAGCAGATCCAGCAAGCCTCTGCCTATTCGTAAGCCTAGGAAGCAAACTTAACCAGCCACAATCGACAGATATGTATGATTATATTGGTTCTTGCATTTGTTCTTATATCGTTTCTTATATTTGCTCTTATTTTGATGTCTTAGTCAAGCGTTCTGGATTAAGGATTTCAGGATCAGCGGGGGCCGAGGGATCTGGATCCTCGATTAGCATGTGCTGCAACACCTGCTCTGGGCGCTCGCTATCGCGCCAGCGCACGATGTAAGCAGGCATCATTGTGCCCCGGGCATTTTTCTGTTCTACGGGGCTTATAATCCAGCCTCGCCGTGATCTGCCTTGGGGATTGCGCTTGATTACCGAATCACCATTTTGATAACGAAACCCGATTCTTTCGCCGCTCATTGAGAATTCCGCAATGGATTGAACTGGATGTACTTAATCTGGAGTAACTTAATCTGGACTTACTGAAATTGTCTTAGCTTTGCTCGCCGTTACCAAGCACCTGTTCACGCCAGCCGGGGCCGATTCTATTTTCAATAAATTCACGAATCAACTGACGCACCACTTGGGAAGGGGTGACATCTTCCTGACGACAGAGCGATTCAAAACAGGCCTTTTTTTTGGGATCGATCAGAACGCTCAGTCGCGCTGTCCGCTCTTCGCTTGGCAAACGCTGAATCTCCAATTTGGATTCTCATTGGGCCAAGCCTACGACCTGGATGATCACAGCATGGGTCCCCAGTTGTAATTCAATAATATTCTAGCACGGCTTGGCGGCTGGGGGGCATGCTGCTGGCAATGCCTACGCAGCCCATGGCCCTGGTGAGCGTCGATCCTGCCCAAATTTTGCTTGATGTCTTTGGATATCCAGCCTTCCGCGGCCCCCAGGAGGCGATCGTTCGCCATGTATGTGCTGGCGGTTCAGCCTTGGTGTTGATGCCCACCGGGGGCGGCAAATCACTTTGCTATCAGATCCCTGCCCTTTGCCGAACCGGCCCAGGCGTGGTGATATCCCCACTTATTGCCTTGATGCAGGACCAGGTGGAGGCCATGGCTCAGCTAGGCGTTAGGGCAGCGGCGCTCCACTCCGGCCAGGGCCAGGAGCAAACGCTTGCCACCTGGCGCTGCTTGCGGGCCGGTGAACTGGATCTGCTGTACCTCTCCCCTGAACGGCTGCTGGCCGGCGATTGTTTGGAACGGCTGGGGGAAGGGCCCATCGCCCTATTTGCCATTGACGAAGCCCATTGTGTTTCCCAATGGGGCCATGACTTTCGCCCCGAATACCTACAGCTAGCCCTGCTGGCGGAGCGGTTCCCCAGCGTTCCTCGGATTGCCCTAACTGCTACAGCTGACCCCAAAACCAGCAACGAAATCCGGCAGCGTTTACAGCTGGAACAGGCACCTGTTTTCCTGGCAAGTTTTGATCGCCCAAACATTCGATACCTACTTCGCGAAAAGGAGGATGCCCGGAAGCAACTACTTACTTTTCTTAGCCAGCACAAAGGGGAATCTGGCATTGTGTATGCCCGCTCCAGAAACCGGGTGGATAGCTTCTGCAAGGAGCTTCAAGTTGCTGGCTATAACGCCATGGCTTATCACGCTGGCCTGGCACCTGAAGTAAGAACTTCAGTGCTAGAGCGATTCCGGCGGGATAGTGATGTGATTGTGGTGGCCACAATTGCCTTCGGCATGGGCATTGACAAACCAGATGTGCGCTTTGTTGCCCATCTGGATCTACCCAAGAGCCTGGAGGCCTACTACCAGGAAACAGGACGGGCCGGTCGAGATGGTTTACCTGCCCTGGCCTGGATGTTGCATGGGGCAGGCGATATCCCCCAACTGCGCCGCTTCATAGAAGATTCTGAGGCTGAAGCCAGCCAGAAACAAATTGAACATGGCAAGCTCGATGCCCTAATTAATTTTACAGAAGCCTGCTCCTGCCGACGGCAGGTGTTGCTCAGTCATTTTGGTGAATCCCTTAAGGAAGCTTGCGGCAACTGTGATATCTGCCTTGAACCTGATCGCAGCGTTGATGTAACTGAAGCTGCACGAAAAGCCCTTTCAGCTGTATTTCGCAGTGGCAACCGTTTTGGTGCAGCCCATGTGGTGGATATATTACTTGGGGCTGATACAGCACGCCTCCGGGAACTCGGCCACCAGCAATTGAGTGTGTATGGCATTGGTAAGGAGCTGGACCGTGGCCAATGGCGCAGTTTGTTCCGACAACTATTGGCCAAGGGCTTTCTGATAAGTGACCCCGCTGGCCATGGTGGTTTACAACTTGGCGCCGACCCCTTGGTGCGGCCATTACTACGGGGGGAAGAGTCCCTAGCCCTACGGCTACCAGCGCCGCGGCAGGAGCGGCGCCAGAAACGAGGGGCTGCCGCTGTTGCTGAGCAAACGCCAGTGGCAGAGGCTGATGCCGACTTGCTGAAGCTGCTGAAGGATTGGCGCCGGCAGCAGGCCCAGAGCCAGGCAGTGCCCCCCTATGTGGTTTTTCACGACCGCACGCTCCTCGAGATCGCCAGCTCTCGCCCCATGGACCTTGAAAGCCTGGCCAGCATCAGCGGCGTTGGCAAGGCCAAACTAAGTCGCTATGGAGATGAGCTGCTTAAGTTGATTGGCCAGTAACTAATAATTAGCAATTCCACCCACAAATCAGCCAGCGGCAATTTCAGGGTGTTTTGACAGTTTTGCTGGGGCTGGGAGCTGCCGCTGGTGTATCGAGCCCTTGATCCAAATCGATATCAATCTCTCCCACCCACACCAGTAACGCCAGAATGCAGGCGGCGGCAGCAATTAACAGGCTGATCTGGTGTCGTGTCATGGGGCGGTAGTTGGGGGAGTAGTGGGGCCACTTTCCATTTGCACCACCAGCAGTCTTAGGGCCTGACGGCTGGCTTGATCACGATAACGGCCCCTTAGGCCCAGCCAGGCGACCCAATTTTCCGCCTGGGAGGCCTGCAGCTTCTCCTCCAGTGCAGGTAGTTGCTTCAGTAATTTCTTACCAAGTAACTTTCGCAGCACCACCAGGTCCTGAAGATTGCCCAGCAGCTCCTGCAGGCGTTTCAGTTCGTCGATCCAACTGCTGTAACTCAATCCACTGCTTTTATTCAAACCATAACAGCTGCGAAAAGCCTCCGCTTGATATCGAACCGCCTTGACTGATTTGCGCAGCTCATGCAGGCTGCGGGCCTCGCTGCCGGGATCCTCCACCTGCCAGCCCAGCTGCAGCAACAGGCTGCCCAGGCTGCGCAGCTGCAGATCCGGCAACAGCTCCAGCAAGGGCCGTTCCCCCAGGGGTGTGAGCCGCGGCGCCTCCAGCCAGTGGCCACAACGCTGCAACCAATGGCGATGGCCAGGGCTTAGCAAGTGACTATTCACCAGGCGCCTCGCCTGGCGCCGTTGCCCCTCAAGCTTCTCCAGCAGCGGGTTCAGCAGGGCTTGCTCCTGGCTGGGCAGCTGGGGCAGCAATAGCAGGCTGAGCTGGTCGTTGATCACATCAAGGTCGCGGGCCCGGCCCAGGGGCCGCCCCTGGCGGGCCACGCTGCCAGCCCCCAGGCAACGGGGTAATTCCAATGCCGCTGCCCCCTGTTCCACGCAGGATCGAACCCGGCGCAGGTTCACCCTGAGTTGATGCAAAACTTCCGGATCTTTCTTCTGCAGCAGCTCGCTGCGCAGTCGTTTGATGCGCCGAAAAGAGCCTTGCAGATTTTCTAAGCCCTGCTGGCCCCAGCTATCCATTACCACCTTCGCCGATACTTAATTACTACCAAGGTTATAGCCCTTGCGTTGGCTACTTCCGTCGGCGGCCCTTTGGATCACCTCAAGCTGGGCTGTGGGGGGAGTGGCTGGTTTCATATCCATATTGCTGCCGGCTCCCAGCGGGCGAGCGGCCTGGCCCGCCAGGCTCAACTTCAGGTTTTGGCAAACGCTTTTTGGTTTCAGAATTGGATCAAAGCCCTTCATGCCGTTTGTAAGGGTGATCTTTGGATCGGAGGCTGATAGGGCCACCAGCAAGCCGGAGTCATAGCCGGCGGCTTCCACCGTGCCGGGTTTGTAGCCGTAGCGGGCCTGAAAATCCTTGCGGAAGCTTTGCCAGGCGGGACCACGGCTGGTGAATTCCACCCCGATCTGGGCCTGGCGATTGTTTTCGCTAGGGGGCACATTCCAGACCAATTGCAGCTCCTCTGGCCAGCTTTGTTGAAGAATCGCCTGCATCAAAGGACTGTGGCTGGGCGTCATCACCACCAAGGTGGCCGGTCGAAACCAATCGGCATCCGACACCAATAATTTCAGTTCCTCTGGCTTGCTTGGGTCCACGGCCCTGGGCTGCAGATCAGGCCCTTGTAATACGCCCCCTTGGCCCCGCATCCCCTCCAGGAAGCGGTCCGCCAACAGCTGCTGATCGGCACTGCCATCGGTGATCAGCATGAAACTCCTGAGGTTTTGTTCCGCCAGGGCTTTGACCAGGGCATCAATGGCGAGGCTGCGGGCCGGTGCCACCGGCCAGAGCCGATCGGACCCCGGCCGGCTGGCCAGTTGCTGCAGGGAGGCCCCCCGTTGCAGGGGCAGCAGGATCTGGCGGTGGCGGTCTTCCGCCAATAGGCCCGTTTCCACCAGGGGGGCTGCCGCTGGCGCCAGCAGCAGGGGGGGAAGACGGCGCTGGCTCAGTTTTTGGGCAGGGTCGCTGCCGGGGGGCAGCCAGCCCACCGACCATTGGGTGATTTTTGCCCCACAAATATGGGCCTGCTCCTGGGCCAGGCTGAAGCCCCGCCGCAGGCCATCGCCAAGGCCGGCCACAGCTCCTTCCGAGGAGAGCAGCATCAGGGCATCCCCCGGTTGGGGGGCAGCCGCCCCAAGGCTCTGCACCCCCAGCACAGCGGCAAAAACCCCCAGCAGTCGCAGGCTGTAGGAAATAGGGTCAGTGGTCATGCCAGGTACCGTCCAGCCGCAGCAGGTTAGATCCCCTGTTATGCCTAATCTTTTAGAACACCAGGTGTCGGCCTACATGCGCTTCATCCCATTTAGCTTGCCCAGCCTTGCCAGTGGGGCCCTGGCCAGCCTGATCCTGTTGAGCCAGGCGGGTCCAGCCAGGGCGATCCCAGAGGCCGATGCCCTCAAGAAATTGGCGGTGATCCCCGTTTTCCTGATCACCAACGAGCAGGGTTCGCCCCTGCCAATTCCCCAGGGCGACAAGTTAGTGCTGCCCATGTTCATGGAGCAAGATCGCGCCCAGAAGGAACTGGAAGCCTTCAACAAGGCCAATCCCACGGCCAAGGCCCGGGTGATTCCGATTCCGATGAATCTGGCCAACGAAAAGGTAAATGAAATCAATAGCAAGCTCACCGATAAGAAGCTGATTGCCCCGGTAATCAGTGCCGATGCTGATTTCACCAAGGCCGTGGAAATGCTGCGCAAGCAGGGGGTTAGTGAGCAGCAGATAAAGGAAGGACTGTCTGTGCCAGTGTTCTTCTCGAAGCCCTTCATTACAATAAACACCCCCAAGGGCACCAAGGCGGTGTTCTTTATGAGCTACGACGACGCCAAGAAGGCAGCAGACAAGATCACTGGCACAAAGGTGGAACTGCTGGCAGCAGATATAACCGTGGCCCTTGGTCAGATCATTGAGCAAAAGCAAGATCAGTTTGTTTTCTATCCCACCCAGGCCTTCTTTAAACTGATGCAGGAGCAGCAACAGCAGCAACCAGCCAAAGCCAAATAGTTCTGACTAATTCTGCGGCGGTTGCTCTGGGGGTTCGGGCAGCAACTGCGCCAATAGCCCCGTCAGCAGCAGGCTGAAGCCCAGGGCTAGGGCTAGCTGACGATTCGGCTCTGCACCCCACAGGGCGGCGGCCAGAAAAGCTGAGCCCAGCAGCAAACAGGGCACCAGCACAATCCCCTTGGCGGTGCGATTAATACTCATCCCTGCTGAGCTGGCAAACAATTGCTGCTCAGTTTGGCCAGGTGGGCGGCCACCAATTGGCTGCTTAGATCTGTGCTCTTGCCAATCGGGCGCACCCTGGCCAGGAGCAGGCCCTCTTTACTGCCCATCGGCATTAGGTTCACCCGTTGGCGCCTGGGCAGTTGTTGGCGCAGATAATCCAGCGCCGCCTGCTCTTGACCCGGCAAGGGCTGGGCACAGGCCAGGCGCACGCTGTAGGTGCGGTTGTGGTCACCAATCAAGAGCAGATCCGCTTCGCGCACCTGGAGCACTTCAGCGGCAAATACTGCCCCGGGCCAGGCCAGCAGTAGCAGTAACAGGGCCCCCAGCCAGGGCCCCCAGCTCCGGAACCCCATGGGGCAACTTCCAAACAAGCTAATCATCTCCGATTTCCGACCTAAAGCCGGTCGCCGCAATCGGCGCAGAAGAGGTGCTCGCTGGGGTTGCTGTGGCCACAGCTGCCGCAATTGCGCCGTTCACTCAGGGCCAGTTCGGGATGGCTGGGCAGGCCCACCATTTGGGCGTTGCTCTTGCCCGGCGGCACCATCGGGTAACAATTTTCATCGCGCCTCACCTTCACATCCACCAGCACCGGTCCGGGATGGTTTAGGGCTTCGCGGAGGCTGCTGTGCAGCTGCCCACGGTTTTCAATCGCCATACCTTTCACCCCGAAAGCTTCAGCCAGGGCCGGGAAGTTTGGCATGCCTTGGCTCATATCTGAGGCGGAATAACGCTCGCCATAGAAGCTTTCCTGCCACTGGCGCACCATGCCCAGCCAGCCGTTGTTAATGATGATTATTTTCACAGGCAACTGATACTGGGCCAGGGTGCCCAGCTCCTGGATATTCATCAGGATGCTGGCATCACCGGCCACGCACACCACCTGTTGCCCCTCAAGGGCTGTTTGGGCGCCGATCGCTGCCGGCAGGCCAAAGCCCATGGTGCCGAGCCCACTGCTACTGATCCATTGGCGCGGACCGTTGTGCAGATACTGGGCAGCCCACATCTGGTGTTGGCCCACGTCGGTGGTGATCGTGGCCTGGGGGGCCAGCTCCTGCAGGGCCAACATCACCTCTTGGGGGGCGATTTCACCCACAGGCTCAGGGATATTGAGCGGATAGTGCTGTTTCCATTCAGCTATGCGCTCCAGCCAGGCGGCGGTGCGATGGCTGGGTTTTTCTGTTGCGGAGCTACTCAGTAGCAGCTGCAGGGTGGCCTTCACATCGGCAACGATCGCCACCTCCGGCACCCGGTTTTTGCCCACCTCGGCGGCATCGATGTCGATGTGGATTACCTGGGCCCGGGGGGCGAAGCTGTCGAGGCGGCCGGTAACGCGGTCATCGAAGCGGGCTCCAGCTGCAATCAGCAGATCGCAATCAGTTACCGCAAAATTTGCGTAGGCGGTGCCATGCATGCCCAGCATGCCCAGGGCCAGGTCTGCTGTTTCATCAAAGCTGCCCTTACCCATCAAGGTGGTGGTGACCGGCAGCTGGAAGCGTTCGGCTAGGGCCTTGACCTCCCGGTGGGCCCCGGCGCTCACGGCTCCACCGCCCACATAGAGCAAAGGCCGCCGGGCCGCCCGGATCAACGCCAGGGCGTCGTCAATGCTGGCTTGGCGAGGGGGCTTGGGCAGGCGATAGCCGGCAGGCACCACTGAGCCCGGTGCCACCGGCACGTAGTGGAAGCGTTCCACACCCACATCCTTGGGCACATCAATCAAGACAGGGCCCGGGCGGCCGGTGCTGGCCAGCAGGAAGGCTTCAGCCACTATTCGGCCGATGTCTGCGGGGTCCCGCACCACCCAGGAGTGCTTAACGATCGGCAGGGTGATGCCAAAGATGTCGGTTTCCTGGAAGGCGTCGGTGCCGATGGAGGCCCGACCCACCTGGCCAGTGATCACCACCATGGCCACCGAATCCATCTGGGCCGTGGCGATCCCCGTAACCAAATTGGTGGCCCCGGGGCCGGAGGTGCCGAAACAAACCCCCACCTTGCCGGTGGCGCGGGCGTAGGCGTCGGCGGCGTGGGTGCCCCCCTGTTCGTGGCGCACCAGCAGGTGTTTTAACCAGCCCCGCTGTTCAGCCAGCAGCAACTCGTCGTAGATGGGCAGGATCGCTCCACCGGGGTAGCCAAAGATGTGCTGCACCCCATGGCGGTGCAGGGCATCCATCAGGGCATAGGCCCCGCTCACTTCCCCTGGGAGCTCCAGGGCGGTGGTGGCCTCTCTTGCAGACGTGACTGTCACGGCAGCACCCGCTGGCTGGTCAATAGCTACCTAACTTAGGCGCCAGCGCCGCTGGCTGCAGGGGCTTCAGAGCAGGCCGAGGGCATGCAGGGGGCCGTGGCCGCTGATCAGTTCCAGCAGAAACGCCGAGAAGCCCAGCATCGCCAGCCGACCGTTCCAGACCTCGGAACTGATATTCCAGCCCCAAACCCACTTTTCCTGGGGGTAGAGCTTCACCTTGGCCGGCAGGGCCGCCGCCTGCTCCAGGTTTACCTCCGGACCCGCCAGCGACTGCTGCACCAGGTCTGCCAGGCCTTCGATGAAGGTGCTGTCTACATCCAGGGCCGGCACACGGCGGAAGTTACTTACCCCCGCTTCGGTGGCGATCTCCCGGTATTCGATGTCGATTTCCTCGAGGGTTTCGATGTGTTCGCTCACAAAACTGATGGGCACCACCACCAGCTCCTTAACGCCGGCGGCCCCCAACTCCACCAGGGCTTCCTCGGTGTAGGGCTGCAGCCATTCCACCGGCCCCACCCGGCTCTGGTAAGCGAGGGTCCAGGGGTTACCACGGCCCAGGGTGTCCATGATCAGCTGGGCACAGCATTCAATCTGTTGCTGATAGGGGTCACCGGCTTCTTCCACATAGCTCTTCGGCACCCCGTGGGCACTGAAGAACACATGGGCGCTGGCGGGATCAACGCAGGCGTCGAGTTCCTTAGCGATCAACTGGGCCATGGCCCGCAGGTAACCGGGATGGTCGTACCAGCTGCGGATCGCCCGCAAGGGCAAAGCCGCAAAAACTGGATCCCCCTGGCGCAGCCGTTGCAGTTCCCGGAAGCTGGAACCGCTGGTGCTGATTGAGAAGTGGGGGTAGAGGGGCAGCACCACCACCTGGTCGATGCCGTCGGCCTTCATATCTGCCACGGCCGATTCGGTGAAGGGGTGCCAATAACGCATTGCCACGTAGGTGGTGGCATGCACCTGGCGCTGACGCAACACGCTCTGCAGTTCACGGGCCTGTTGGTCGGTGATGCGGCGCAGGGGGGAGCCTCCACCAATCGAGCGATAGGCCTCCTGGGATTTATTGCTACGCAAGCTGCTGATTAACCAGGCCAATGGCTTCTGCAGGGCCGGGATCGGCAGCCGAATGATTTCCGGATCGGAAAACAGGTTGTAGAGAAACGGCCCCACGTCCTGAATCCGTTCCGGACCCCCCAGGTTCAGCAGAACAACGCCGACCCGGCCCATGCCCGTGCCATCAACAATTTGGCCAGAGCCTAACCGCCTAACCCCTGGTGCCTGCGGGCGGTGATCGTTACGGTCTCGCCCATGGGCGCTTCGATTGCCGAAAACCTGGCCCAGCTCAATGGCGGCTTACGCAGCACCGGTGTGCGGCTGCGGCTGGAGCAGCGCGGGGAGCGGCTGGGCTTGCGCGGCCCCTTCCCCCGCCGGGATGGCCAGCCCGGGCTCCAGGTACAGCGGCTCAGCCTTGGGCTGCCGGCTGACCCCTCCGGCCTGAAGGAGGCCCTACGCCAGTTGTACCGGCTCCAGGCGGAGTTGGACCAGGGGCACTTTCTATGGCCGACGGCCCCGGCGGCCCCGGCGACCAGGGCCCCAGAACTGGCCGCCGTGCTGGAACGCTTTAAAGCGGAATTTTTCGCTGAGCCCCGGCGGCGCCGGTTTCCGGCCGGCAGCCGCAGCACCTGGAGCGCCGCCTACCTGCCCTACCTGCGCCGGCTGCAGGCCCTGGCCGCGGGGCCCCTGGGGCCTGAACTGCTGGAACAGGTTTTAGAGAGCTATCCCCTGGCCAGCCGCAGCCGCCAGCAGTGCGGCACGGTGCTGGCGGTGCTGGCCCGCCAGGAGGCGATCGAACTCCCCGGCGACTGGGCCGAGCGGGCGGCGGGTTATGGGCTGCACCAGGCCCAATTTCGCCAGCTGCCCAGTGACGGGGCGATCCTTGAGGCGGTGGAGCTGATCCCAAACCCTGGCTGGCGCCTGGTGTTTGGCCTGATGGCCACCTATGGCCTGCGCAACCACGAGGTGTTTTTCACCGACCTGGGCGGCCTTGATTCAGATCCAGACGCCGTGCTGCGGGTGCTGCCCACCACCAAGACCGGTGAACACCAGGTATGGCCCTTCCAGCCCGAGTGGGTGGAACTCTTTGAGCTAAGGGCCCTGGGCCAGCGACGCCAACTATTGCCCCCGGTTTGCACCGACCTGGGCCGCACCACCCTGCAACAGGTGGGCCGCCGGGTGGCGGAACAATTCCGCCGTTATCAACTGCCCTTCACCCCCTATGACCTGCGCCACGCCTGGGCCCTGCGCACCATTCACATGGGTTTGCCCGATACGGTGGCGGCTCGGATGATGGGCCACTCGGTGACGATCCACACCCGCACCTATCACCACTGGATCACCCGCCGCGACCAACAGCAGGCGGTGGATGCGGCCCTGGCCAGGCGCAGCCCATGAGGGCAGGCCCCCTGCGGCAGCTGGCCTATCGCCACCGCTGGATCTACGACGGCGTTACCGCCCTTTCCTCCCTGCCCGTGGGCGGCCCGGGGCGGCTGCGGGCCCTGGCGGCGGAATGGTTGATCGAGAGCGTTGCGCCTGGGGCTGCCGTGCTGGACCTCTGCTGCGGCAGCGGCGAGGCGGCAGCTCCGTTGTTGGCTGCTGGCCTAGCGGTAACAGGGCTGGATATCTCCGACCGGGCCCTGGAGTTGGCTGCCCGCCGCCATCCAAGACTGCAGCTGGTGCAGGGCCTAGCCGAACAGCCCCCCCTGGCGGCTGGCGCCTGGGCCGGCATTCAACTCAGCCTGGCCCTGCATGAATTTCCAGCCAGTGAACGCCGGGCCCTGCTGCGTTCCGCCCGGCGGCTGATCCAGCCCGGTGGGGTGCTGGTGCTGCTCGATCTGCACCAGGCCGGGCCGTTGCTGGCACCGCTGCAACAGCTTTTTTGCAACTTGTTTGAAACAGAAACCGCCCAGGCTTTTCTGGCCCTCAACCTGGAGGCAGAACTGGCAGCCTGTGGTTGGCAGCTAGAGCGGCGGCAACTGTTCGCCGCTGGCGCTTTGCAACGGTTACTTTGTCGTCCCCTGGCCCCTGCCCCCTGCCCATGACTGCGTCCGCCGAGGCCCATCGCCTGCGCATGGCCCGTCGCAAGCAGGTGCAAGACCAACGGGTGGGCGAACGCAACCTGGAGAAGGGCCTGGTGCTGGTACACACCGGCAATGGCAAGGGCAAAACCACCGCGGCCCTGGGCCTGGTGTTGCGCTGCCTTGGCCATGGCCAGCGGGTGGCGGTGGTGCAATTCATCAAGGGGGCCTGGGAGCCGGGGGAAGCCCTGGCCCTGCAGCGCTTTTCTGACCTGCTCGAGTGGCGGGCCCTGGGGGAGGGCTTCACCTGGGAAACCCAAGACAAGGACCGCGATCGGGAGCTGGTGCAGCTGGCCTGGCAGCAGTCGTTGTTGTTTCTGGCCGATCCCGCTTTCCAGCTGGTGCTGCTGGATGAGGTGAATGTGGCCCTCAAGCACGGCTACCTGGAGCTGGAGGAGCTGCTGCAGGGGTTGGAGGCCCGTCCCGAGGGCACCCACGTGGTGCTCACAGGCCGGGGGGCGCCCCCCGGCCTGATCGACCGTGCTGATTTGGTCACAGAAATGACGCTGGTGCGGCACCCCTTCCGGGAGCAGGGGGTTAAGGCCCAGAAAGGGATTGAGTTCTAGGGCCTGGGCTACTGGCCAGGAACCGGTTGCTACTGTTCGCCCGATAGGGGGCAGGGATGGCTTACAAACGGGTTCTGCTCAAGCTCAGTGGCGAAGCCCTGATGGGCGACCAGAGCTATGGCATTGATCCCAGCATCGTTAAGGGGATAGCTGCGGATGTGGCCAAGGTGGTGGCCACCGGCACCGAGCTGGCGATTGTGGTGGGCGGAGGCAATATCTTCCGCGGCCTCAAGGGCGCTGCCGCTGGCATGGAACGGGCCACCGCCGATTACATGGGCATGCTGGCAACGGTGATGAATGCCATTGCCCTCCAGGACTCACTCGAGGCGGCGGGGGTGGCCACCCGGGTGCAAACCGCCATCGCCATGCAAGAGGTGGCTGAGCCCTACATCCGCCGGCGGGCGATGCGGCATCTGGAAAAGGGTCGGGTGGTGGTGTTTGGCGCCGGCTGCGGCAATCCTTTCTTCACTACAGACACCACCGCCGCCCTGCGGGCCGCTGAAATCAATGCCAACGTGGTGCTGAAGGCCACCAAGGTGGATGGGGTCTACGACCGTGATCCGGTGAAGTATCCCGACGCCGTTCGCTACGAAAGCCTCACCTTCCAGGACGTGCTCACCGCCGAACTGGGGGTAATGGATTCCACCGCCATCGCCCTCTGTAAAGACAACGACATCCCGATTGTGGTATTTGATCTGTTCGGCCCAGGCAACATCGCCCGGGCGGTTGCGGGCGAACCGATCGGCACCCGTATCACTCCCACTGCTGCCTGACCATGGACCTTGAAGTGAGCATGCGTAAGTCGCTGGAAGCCACCCAGCGCACCTTCAACACGATCCGCACGGGACGGGCAAATCCCTCCCTGCTCGACAAAATCATTGTGGAGTATTACGGGGCCGAAACGCCCCTGAAGGCCCTCGCCACTATCACCACCCCAGACTCCCAAACCATCCAGATCCAGCCCTTTGACAGTGGCTCGATGGCAACAATCGAAAAGGCAATCGCCACCAGTGATCTGGGGCTCACCACCAACAACGACGGCAAGGTGGTGCGCATCAATATTCCAGCCCTAACTGAAGAGCGTCGCAAGGACCTTTGCAAACTGGCATCGAAATATGCTGAAGAGGGCAAGGTGGGTCTGCGCAACATCCGTCGCGATGCCATTGATCAAATCAAGAAACAGGAAAAAGACGGTGATCTCTCTGAGGACCTCAGCCATGATCAACAGGAGAAAGTACAGAAACTAACCGATAAATTCATCGCTGAATTAGAGAAATTATTAGCCACTAAAGAATCTGAAATCCTTAAGGTGTGACGCCCGCAAGCGTTGATGTGGCCGTGGTTGGCGCCGGTGCTGGCGGGGCCGCCGCCGCCTATCACTTGGCCCTAAGGGGTCGTTCCGTGCTCTTGATCGACGGCCAGGCCCTACCGCGGGCAAAACCCTGCGGCGGTGGCATGGCGGCTTCGGTGCAGCAATGGTTCCCCTGTTCACTGCAGCCGGTGGTTGATCGGGTGATCTCCGAGGTGCGTTTCAGCTGGTGCCTGGGGGATCCGGTGCTGGCCCAGCTGCCCGGCGATGCCCCCTTCTGGATCGTGCGCCGCAATCGCCTCGACCACTACCTGGCGGAACAGGCGATCGCCCAGGGGGCTGAGCTGCTGGACGGTTGTTTGGTAACTGAACTGCGGCGCCAGGGGGATGGCTGGGAGCTGCAACTTCAAGGAAGCAGCACTGCTAAGAGCCTGCGTTGCCGTGCCCTAGTGATCGCCGATGGCTCCAAGGGGGAGCTGGCCGGCCAACTAAAGCTGGGGGATCCCCATCCCCGTCTCGCCTCGGCCATGGCCGTTGAGCTGGAGGGGCCGGTGCAGGAACCACCCACGGCCCAGTTTGAATTTGGCCTGGTGAAGCACGGCTTCTGCTGGTGTTTCCCCCGCACTGGCGGCTACAGCATTGGCGTGGGCACCTTCCTGGGCCGGGAAGCCGCCGACTACGACCGGGTGCTGGGCCAGTTGCTCCCCTCCCTGGGCCTGCCAGCGGATGCCGGTGAGCGGCGCCTCTGGCCCCTAAGGGTTTGGAATGGCCACCATCGGCTCCATGCCCCAGGGGTGCTGGTGGTGGGAGATGCCGCCTCCCTGGCGGATCCCTTTTTGGCGGAGGGGCTGCGGCCCGCCCTGCTTTCCGGCCTGCGGTCTGCAGAGGCCTTAGATCATTGGCTTGGCGGTGAGGAAGAGGCCCTGGCTGGCTACACCGCAGCGATGCGGCGGGAGTGGGGGGAATCGATGAGCTGGGGGCGACGCATTGGCCAGGTGTTCTATCGGCTGCCGAAGGTGGGTTATCAGCTGGGGATTAAACGGCCCACCGCCCCCCAGCGGATTGCCCAAATCCTCAGTGGTGAAATGGTCTATGGCGACATTGCCCAACGGGTGATCCGGCGCCTGGGCGGCAGCATGTTTGGCCTGGGCAGCTGATGTTGCCGCTTCTCGCTGTGAGCCTTTCCTCGCTGCTGCCCTGCCCCCTGGCGGCCGGTTGGGAACTGCTCTGGCAGCGGCAGTTGCCCAGCCAGAGCGCCTTAGGTAAGCCCATCGGTGGCTTTTCGGGCATTCAACTGGAACCCGGCCAACGGCGGCTGCTGTTACTAAGCGATTCCCCCAGCAGTTTTGTGCTGGAGGCCCAATGGCGGGGGTCGCTGCTGGAGCCCCAATGGCAGCTGGGGGAACCCCAACCCCTGTTGAATCCACCCGAGGGGCCCCTCGATGGCGAAGCCTTGGTGCGCCTGGGGGAGAGCTACTGGATGGCCAGTGAGGGACGTTTTGGCGGCTTGCAACCGGCGGCGCTGCTGGAGTTGCGGGTCGATCCAGATGCTGCGGGGGGGGGTGCTGCTGGGAGTGGTAATGCGGGGAGTGAAAAGTTGAGTGTGCGCGGCTTCTATCCCCTGCCGGATGACTGGCAGCCGCAAGCTGGTCGCGGGCTATGGCCCAACCAGGGACCTGAGGCCCTCGTGGCCCTGCCGGGCCAGAGGCTGTTGGTCGCTGCAGAACGGCCCCTGCAGCAGGACCCCAATGGACAACTTCGCTTGCTGCTGGCCCAGCTGCAGCCCCGGGGCAGCGCGGCCCTGCGCTTTGAGCCCATGGGAACGCCATTGGCCTATAGGCCGGAACCAGGGGCTGCCGCCCATTGGGGGCTCACAGACTTGCTGCCCCTGGAGTCCGGCAACCGCCAACAAACTGGGCCGTTGCTGGCCCTTTGGCGGGGTTACGCCAAACCAAACCGCTGGTGGAGTCGGCTGGAGCTCCTCGCTCCCCTGGCCCTCGGCCCAGCCCCCCAGCCCCCCCGGGCGCCCATAGCCCAATGGGATCTAATTGCCCTGGGGCTGGAACCAGACAACTGGGAGGCGATGGCGGTGGGGCCCAGCCTGGGGGATGGCCGCAGCACGCTGTTGCTGGCCAGCGATGACAACTTCAATCCCCTCCAGGCAAATCGCCTGGCCTTGCTAGCGCCGAAGCGCATTGACTGCGGTAAACCAGCGGGTTCGGCCAAGCGCCTAACAAATTGACCCTTAGACAACTTGGCGGTTCCAGCAGAAATTGCTCTGCGATAGCAGGAACTGCTCTGCGCCAGCAGAAACCGCGCGGCGCCAGGCAAACACTGTTCCGTTGACTCTAATGAAAATGACTAGGGTCAAGTGACTAGGGTCATATTCAAGAGAGTGCCGGCCGATCCAATCGGCTCAGCCACTGATGGGTTCCGACACTGATGGTTTCCGACACTGATGGGCTTAGCCACTGATGGGCTTAGCCACTGATGGTTTCCGCAACTGATGGGCTTAGCAACTGAATTGATGGGCCCACTCAGTTACTAGCCACTCTCTGGTAGACCATAGGTACTAAGAATTGAATTAATGAGACCATTTGCCCTCGTGGCCTTGGCAGCACTGCTGTTTTCACCTATGGCCGCCGAGGCTCAGCGGCGCTGGGCGGCCCCTGCCGGCGCCCCTGGGGTGCCCGCTGCTGGTGAACCGGGCTATGGCTATGGCTATGGCGCAGTTGGCAACCCCGTAGGTGCCCCTGGGGTGCCCGCGGCTGGTGAACCGGGCTATGGCGCTGCTGGTGATGGCGCAAACCTGGGGGGACCAGTAAACCACCGGGGACCGCGCTAAACGGCATGGAAGCCCCCGCCCATCCCGACATCTCCCAGCTCCGTCGGGACTACCGCCGGGACGGGCTGCGGCGCACGGATCTCGATGCCGATCCGGTGGCGCAGTTCCGGCTTTGGTTTGGTCAGGCCGCCGCCGCAGAACTGCTGGAGCCCAACGCCATGGTGCTGGGCACTACGGATGGGGTGCGCCCCAGCTGCCGCACGGTGCTGCTCAAGGCCTTTGATGGGCGGGGTTTTGTGTTCTTCACCAACTACGCCAGCCGTAAGGCCAGCGAGATTGGCCTCGATCCCCATGTGAGCCTGTTGTTTCCCTGGTATGCCCTAGAGCGCCAGGTGGCAATCCTGGGCAAGGCGGAGCGCATCCCCACCACGGAGTCGTTGGCCTACTTCGTTTCAAGACCCTTTGGCAGCCGCCTGGGGGCCTGGGTATCGCAGCAGAGCTCGGTAATTAGCTCACGTCAGATCCTTGAGAGCAAGTGGGAAGAGCTAAAGCAGCGCTTTGCCGCTGGCGAGGTGCCGTTGCCGTCCGCCTGGGGCGGGATTCGCGTAGTGCCTACGGAATTTGAGTTTTGGCAGGGCCGTGAAAATCGCCTGCATGATCGCTTCCGTTATCGGCCCGCGGCTGAGGGCTGGACGGTGGAACGGTTAGCCCCCTAACCCCTGCAGTTAGCCCCATAGCCTTGGGAGTTATGAGCGTTCGTCAGATCCTGCGCCTGGGCGATCCACGGCTGCGCCAACGGGCCAAGGCCGTGGGGGATCCTTTTGATTCGTCTTTGGCGGAGCTGATCGCAGATCTGGAGGACACCATGGCGGCCCATCAAGGGGCTGGACTCGCTGCGCCCCAGATTGGCGTTGCCCTGCGGGTGGTTCTTTTTGGTGGGGGCGGCGTAAATCCGCGTTATCCGGATGCAGCTCCGGTGCCCCACACCCTGTTGATCAACCCGGTGCTAACGCCCTTAGCTGATGAGCAACAGGAGGGCTGGGAAGGGTGCTTGAGTGTGCCTGGCCTACGGGGGCGGGTGCGCCGCTGGCAGCAGCTCCGCTATCAAGGGCTTGATGCTGCAGGTAACAAGATTGAGCGCTGCGTGGAGGGTTTTCATGCCCGCGTGGTGCAGCATGAGTGCGACCACTTGGATGGGGTGTTGTTCCCAGATAAATTAAGTGATCCAGCTGCTTTTGGATTTATTCCAGAACTCGAAGCGGCAGGCCTTATCCCCTCTGTTCCAGGCTAAGTATACTTCTAACTCTAATTAAATTAGAGTAGTTTCTGGGGGCGATATCTAGCAATTCATCGGCCACCAGACGGTTTTTCGCTCAAGCCACACGATCATTGGCAAGACAACACAGATAAAGACCTTCACCTATTATTTGATGGCTAACTTTGTAGGACTGAGCTGGCAGCTCCTGCATATCAGTGCCAAACCTCAAGCCGATGCTCTCCCTCTCCGATCAACTCCGCCTGGGCCTGGCCAGCGCGATCCTCTCCAGCGCAGCCCTGGCCACCCCCGTAGTGGCGGCGCCCTGTGGAGCCCGCAGTAAGAGCTGTGGCGCTGCAAAAGGCTGTGGGGCTGCGGGGGGTTGCGGGGCTCACTGATGGGGGCTGGGCGCCATAGGGCTGGCCGCTATGGCGCCGCCTGCCGCAGCCTCCGCTACTGGTTGCGACTCACCCGCACCCATGGCTCCGTGATCGCTGCCCTCACCGGCAGTGACAGCGTGCTCGCCAACAACCACTACCCGGAGAACGACGTGATCGACTCCGAAAGCGGCTCCCAGTTCTATTACCACTGCCACCGGGGCGAAGAGGAACATGGGCATCTCCATCTGTTTCTGCCGGCCTCCCCAGGGGCCCAGCTCACCCACCTGATCGGCATCAGCCTTGATCCGCGGGGGTTGCCGCTGGGCTTGTTCACGCTGAACCGCTGGGTGGCCAACGATGCCTGGCTGCCGGCTGCCGAGACGATCGCCCTGCTGGAACGCTTCCACTTCCCGGTTCCTGGCCCGGTTAAAGGCCCGAGCCCCGATCCGGCCCTGGGCCGCTGGCTCACCCACTTCCTGCTGCTCTACCGGCCCGTTGTCGCCGCGCTGCTGCTGGAGCGCGATGCCCGCCTCGCCGAACTCGCCCAGTCCGCCAGCCTGGAGGCGGCCCTAGACGATCGGGCCCTAGATATCCCCAGCTATCGCCCCATCGACTGGTCGGCGGATCTGGACCGGATTCAGGCCCAACTCCGACCAGGCATTTCGATTAGTTCGCCAGGCTGAACCAGGGCCTCAGCCGCACCCCAACGGCGGTGCCAAGCAGGGCAAAGGCGATCCACAGCCAGCCATGCAGGCTGGTGGAGGCGATACCGCTGAAGTAAGCCCCCACATTGCAGCCAAACGCCAACCAGGCGCCGTAGCCCATCAGCAGGCCGCCGATCAGGGCGGCCTGCACGGCCCGGGGGGAGGGCGGCCGGCGGATGGAGAGCTTTCCCGCCCAGGCGGCCGCCGCCGCAGCCCCCAGCACGATGCCGAAATTCATCACCGAGGTGCCATCGGCAAACACGCTGGCCTGCAGTGCACTGGCGAAGCGCTCCTGCTGCCAAAGCCCACTGGTGGCGGGGTCCCAACCCAGCAGGGCGGCGATCTTTGCCGCCCAAAGGGTGAACCCCCAGGTGACACCCCAGGGCCGGCCCGCCAACACCACAGTGAGGGCATTCAGCAGGGCCAAGACGATGCCGCCCATAGCCAAAGACCAGAAGCCTTCCCACGCAAGCAAACTCCCCCGGTGACGGCTCCACAGCCAGAACGCCAGGCCCGCCAGGAGAAGCAACTGGGCAAATACCCCAAACCAGCCCCAGAGCTGCAGCAGGGACACGGGCTCGATTTCAGGCAGCTGCTGCCAAACGCCGTTGCTGAGGCTGCCCAGGAAGGAGCCCGTGGAAAAGGTAAGCAGGGTGAACAACATCATCAAGCTGCCGCCGCCGATCGTGTAGAGGGTGCCGCATCAGCAGCAGCTCTGCTTCCAAAGCAGCGGAGCCAGTTGCAAGGCAAAGTGAGCCGCCAGGCTGCAAACGAATTGTCGAAAGTAATTTTGCAGATATTGCATAAAATGACTTGCTATGTAAGGGCGCTGCTGTTGCCCGCCAGCGTCAGAATTACTGAAAGCCTGGAAGTAGGGCGTTATCCGGGAGGTGAAGCTGCGGGAAGCGCTCAAAGCAAGCGATCAGCAGGTGCATCACGGGCCTGGCACTGTGCCCCGGATGGCATGGGCCCGCCCCGCGAGAGTGATTGGACCGCTGCCGGCCGGCTGCAGGCTGGCTCGCAGCAATGCGTGGAAGCGGGAGCGTTCCTCCTCATTCATGGCCGCAAGCGCCTGACCAATGCTTGGGCCGCCGCGGAGGGTGTTCCAGACGTCGTCGAAGCCGAGGAAGCTGCGCTCCACGGCGATCTCTCTCGTCTGGATGTCACTCAAGCCGGCGGTGGCCCAGATGTCCAACAACACCTCAAGGCGGGAGGTCTCGGGACTTGGTGGCATCGGTCTGGGCCGGCCGATGGCGCTCAGAGTTTCATTCACACCCTGATAGGGGTAGCCCCCACCCTCCAGGTCCCAGGCATAGGCGGCCACTGTTCCACCCGGGGCAACGACGCGTGCCATTTCTGCCACACCTTGTGCCGGTTCAGGCACGAAGAAGATCACCAAGGGCATGACCGCGAGATCGAAGCTGGCGTCAGCGAACGGCAGGGCCATGGCGTCAGCGTTAATAAACTCGACGCTTTGCAGGAGTGGATGCTGTCGGGCAAAGGCAAGTTGTGAGTCTGACGGGTCGATGCCAACAAGCGAGAGCGGTGCGCTCCTTTCCGCGATCAGTTGAGTGAAGGCACCATTGCCACAGCCCACGTCCAGCCAGCGCTGGCCGTGGTGTGGGGCGATCCAGTCGAGAAAATCCTGGCCGGCGAGGCGGCTCCAGACCCCCATGAAGCGGTCGTAACCGGCCCCATCGGTAAAGCGGATGGGTTCACTGGTCATGGCTATCAGATTCTTCAGGGTTCAAGGCTTCGCTTCGCTCATGAATGCCAGCCTGGCACTAATCAGTTGGAAACGCCTGGTCTGGTTGTTCGGTGTCAACTACGACCTGCATTACAGCCGGGCGGCTAAGGATGCAGCCCGGGCGCGGCATCGGGGTAAGGGTTGAGCCTTGAGCATCCGCACCCCCTCCCTGCCAGCACGAAAGGCAGATTTAGACCACATTCACCGTGGCGCCATAGCTCCGCAGCTGGCTGTCCAGGCTCAGCAGCAGCATCGGCTCCAGCCGCTTTCCACTGCTGGCACAACCTGCCTGGAGTAGACGGGGCGATCACGGCGGCCAGATCAGGCAGTAGCGAGACGCCCCCTGGGCTGCTCTCGCCAATGGACCGACCCTGCTTCCCTGCAGGGACCTTGGCACCGGCAGCGCTGTTGGGCACGGCAAACCCCAGTCCTCACGGGCATTCTCCCCAAAAAACCAAGAGTTGACAGC
>CAJAQB010000020.1 GCA_903943975.1 Synechococcus lacustris
ACTGATACGCCAGACATGTAGACCAGCAAAGGCAAGAGCACCCAGACCAAGTTAGATGTATCCCGAATTCAGGTTCTCAATCACACTGACTGCTAATCCCTCTCCCAAACTCTTTCCAGCATCTGCCTCAAGCGTTCGGTTCTGGAGGGGATGCCCAGCAGATGCTTTCTGAACAGGGAGTTCAGGCGCCAGAACTTTAACCCTGCAGCGACCGAAAAAACCGCCCAGGGCACCAGGATCAAGAGGGGGTTGTCCATCACGCTGCCTTCTCTCTGGATGCCCAATGATGCCCCACTGGCGTTACATGTGCGATGAGGCAAAGGCACTGACCAAACACACTGCCTTGTTTACTTGTTCTTCTGCAAACAGTTCGTCGTCAAATATTCTGGCGGGAACCAATCCTTATCTCAAGCAGGTTAATCACTAATTTCTTAAAATCTTCAGTTGATAACAGTTTAATTTTCTCTACAACCTCATTACTGAGTTCGCGCTGTATCTGACTAAAGTCAATCTCAATTTGCTCGTCTGGGGTCGGTTCGTTGCAAACACCTTCATCAGGAAGCAATTCTTTGTATTCTCCTCTTGGTGAATCATAAAACCAATTAAATTCCTCGTACAACCTGAGGAATTCTGCATCGATCTCTAATGGAGGATTGAGAAGCAGTTGCTTGCCTGTTTCGCTAATAACGTATGTTGCTTGGTGTGGGCGCTCCAGAAGACCTGCTTTAAATAAAAAAGTTATCGCCCATCCTATCCGATTACTAAAGGTATTTGGCGTTCCACCTGGCAGGCGCTGACTTAATGCCTCAGCAGTCAGAGCAAGATCATCTGCTACGGCATCTCGCATCTGGATGGTTGTCATCTCATGACCGCCACCCATGACCTTGAGCAGAGGCAGCATTAGGGTCTGAAACTGCGGAACATCATTTTTGTCTGCCCCCTGAGCGCCATTACCAGTATTCACAGGGGGGGGGGCACTGAGACCATTTGCTACATTGTGCTGCGGATATACACCATATCCTAACTGCGTTTGCAGCTTTGCATACCCCCCTCTGGGTGGGGCAATTATGTAGAACCTGCATATGCGGAGACCCAATATGCAAATTCTGCATAAACCGGCAGTAGCAGCAAGGTGGATCCGGTCAGATGATTTGCGCTTCAAGCGGTTCTCATTCTGATCGCCCTGTCCCTGCCCACGGAGAACCTTAAGGATGCCCCGCTGGCGTTACATGAGCGACCAGATCAAGCTGGAGGTATCCCCAGTTCATCTCCTTTTTTCTTTAAGAATTCTTGCCGACACACGTCCTTCTGGGTCCACTCCATCAAATGTGGGCGGCAACCACACACGGACAACAAGCAATAGTGCAGAAGTTGCTAAAAATAGGCATAGTGCGAGCATTTGTTTCCAATCAGTTTCCAGCACACCCTTGACTATTACCTCCCTGAGAACCGACACAATCGCTATCTCCACTGAAACTCCAATTGATACACGCTGCTCCTGCAGGTAGATGATTAAGAGTCTAAAAAGTTCTACCAATATAAGAATAAAAAGTATGTCTGCCGTGATCTCGTGGAATTGGGGTGTTGTGAGTAGCGATTGGAATATATTCTTAAGTTGCAATGCCATGACGCAGAATAAACCCATGCACAGTGACACAGCAATTAGATCCTGAACTGCCTCCAGTGATTGGACGATTTGGCGCCTGCGGAAGAATTGGTGCCATGACTGCGATGGGAAATTTTCACTTTTATTCAAGTCCGTAAGTTCACCTTCCTGATTGACATCGTGAGTTTGCGAGATTCGTGCAGTATCTGTCATTTGCCTGACTTCTCGTCTGCCCTCTAAACTATAGAAGGCGCTGAATACACTTTGGCGTCACTTTGATATGAGTAAATGATCCTCGTCATCAGCCACGATTATGGATTGCCGTTTACGCCTTGTATTCGAATTGCGCAAACTATTCTTGCCTCCAAGGGCGGTCGGGTCATCGCAGCGCCTCCTGCTGCAGGAAGGCATGCAGTTGTTCAATTCCCCTGAGGTAGCGCTGGTGGATGGCATCCTTCATTAGTTGGCGGGGCGTCATGACGGCAAAGACAAAGCCATTGGCCTCCATGTAATCCTTCGTGGTTTTCCAGGCGAGCTCGAAGCAATACTCGAAGCGTTGAATCACTCCCTCCTTCTTCAATTGATTCAGGGCAGCAGGCCCATTGGCCATCGCATCGGCCAGCAACGCAAAGGCCCGATTCATCTAGGGGGGTGATGAAGGTTGCTGAGTCGATCACTGGCACCTGGGGCATATCTCCAGTGTGCCTGCTGCCACAGGTTTTTGCCCGCTATGGGCTGGCGCCCGAGCGCCACAGGGGTTTACTTGGAACTCCCCCACCCACTGAAGCCCATGTCCCTGGTGCCCCGCTGGCGCTACATGAGCGATGGGGCAAAGGCACTGACCAGGCGAGCCGCCGTCAGCGCTGGCGTCGTTCTGCTGGTCTTGCTGGTCTTCAGGGCCCTGGTTCCCTGGGTGCTGCTGGCACTGGTTGCCTGGTGGATCTGGAAATCAGTGGGCAAGTAGTCCACCCCTCTGATCCCCCGCGCCACGCCAAGCCAATAAAAAAGCGGACCCAAGGACCCGCTCGATGACCGGGGACACTCTATGAAGTTTTGCAACGGTGCGTGGGTTTGCTGTCGTATCTGCCAGCTGTCCGAGTCACTGCAGTCGCACCAGCAGGTGCTAATTCCCCAGCGGTTGAAATTCCTTGAGCAGCGCCCGATTGAGGTGGTCATCGCAACCCAGCAGCAACTGCGGGTAGATGCTGCCGTCTTTGTAAGCCGCATTCGCCTTGGCGCATACCTCCCTGGTGGCGTCCTGCCAATGCTTGAACTGTTGCTGGCCGATCTTCTGCTGCAACTGCTTGTTGGACTGCTCCAGGGACAAGCTGGCGCAGTAGCGCATCTCAACGGTGGTGCCGCCAGGGCACTGAATCTTGGGTGATTGTGCTTGGGCCGCACTGAAGGGGATCAGCAACACACCAAATAGCAGTAGGCGCCTCAAGGGAATCCATGCTTCTCCCTGCAGGATATCCCTCCTTACCGACCCTGCTCGTCAAACTGAAGCTCAATGAGTTTATATGCCGATAACATAGTTTATCGTGCTACATCTTGTGATGTAGGCACTTTGTTTTGCGCTTTCTTGCTAAGGTTTTGCGCTCTGTTTTTCTTGCTTGGAGCAGTCATCGCACCAACTGCTTGATGCGCTGGATCACTTCCTTCACCAGGTCGATGGTGACCCAGAGTTTGAGCGCATTTTCTATGCCGCCACAACGCCAGCAGAAATGGTCAGCCTCGCAGTGAATAGTGGCATCCTTATTGAAGCGGATGATTTTCGTGCTCTGCTGAGGAGTGGCAGCACAGAGTTCTGGGTTGCCTGCGGCGACTCCCGTAACCCAATCACCCACCTGCAGAAGATCTTTAAGGTTTGATCCTGCCCCTGAAGTCAGGCGCATCGCTTATCTACCTGGTCGTCATTTCACGCCCACTTCCCATGACCTCAAGCAGGGGAAGCATGAGAGTGGTTGCCAAGGCGCATAAATAGTTTTTGAAAGAAATTCTGAACGCTTCTCAGCAAAAATGAGTGCAGCAGATACGCCTCATTCCAGCCAGCGACCATCCAAACTGAGACCAGCAATTAGACTCAATACCAAGCGGCGCCCAAGGCCTTGACAAACACCAAAAGCAACTAATCCTATGCAGAGCAACATCAATGCACTTCCAATCAGCAAATGTACTGCCTGCGGGACCGAAAAACCGCTAAGCAAGGATTATTTTCAAGAGGTTCCATCCTTCGCTAAAGGTTATTCATTTTACTGCAATTCCTGTGCCGCTGAATCACAAAAGCAAAAAGCCCTGTCACTCAAAAAATTCGCTGTTGATTTCATCCTGCACAATGATATTTTTGATCGGGGAGTAGATTCACCTGCGTGATTAAATTGCACGATTTGCGAGGTTGGCTTTCCCCGCGCGAGCAATTGACGCGGAGGGGCTCAGTGGCTGCCTCGCCGGGGGGAACTGGAGGCGTTGCCTTGTAGGGCTTACAAGCGCCCAGCAGGAGTGACTTCAAATTGCACAGCCAGCAATGGCCTACAATGTCTAGCAAATTTATAGCCTCCGATGTCCTGGGAAATAATCCTTTTTGCCGTTGTTCTTAGTATCGACTCATTTTCCGCTGCTTTTGCGATGGGATTTCGTCGCTTTTCGGCGAGACGTGCCTTTTCATTTGCTTTTAGTTCGGCCTTTGCCGAAGGAGGCGCCACTGCCATTGGTTTTCTGCTTGGCAGAGTAGCAAAAGATTTAATCGTTAATTACGATCATTGGGTCGCTTTCTCATTGCTAGTTGCTGTTGGCGCTCATATGTGCTGGGAGGCCTATCACCATGACCCCAATGAGACAACGGAGTCTGAAGACCCACGCACCCATGGGTTCCTGAAGATTCTCTTCATATCAATGGTAACAAGCATTGACTCACTTGGTGTTGGCGTGACCCTGGGCCTTGCCGATAAACCTATCCTCAATTACTCGTTGGCAATTGCGCTTGCAGCATTCATTTCAACCTACCTAGGTCTCAATCTTGCCAAAAGAATGCCCGCTGCTTTTGGATCTCGCCTGGAGATACTAGGAGGTGCTGTTTTAATTGTACTTGGCTTCAAGATGCTGTCGATTTGAGCATTTGCAGCCATTCCTTTGTCAGGGGCTAAATACCTTCAGCCGAAGGTCACACTGCCAAAAGCAGCAGCGGCCAGGAAATTTTGACGATCTGCGCCGGGACCAAACCTTTCAAACCCGGTTACATACATGGAAGTTATCCCATCACTTATCGTATATTGGCCGCCCACTGACGGCACTCCAGTTATGGTGTAAGTACCTGGGTTGAAGGTAATTACATCTGTACCCAATCCACCGATAAACTTTCCACTGCCAAATCCCTTCAATTTATCATTGCCGATGCCTAGATCAATTGTGCCCAAGTCGCCGAAACCGCCATCAAGGGCATTGACGGTGTCGTTTCCGTTGCCGGTATTGATCGTGCCACTATTAAAAATAGCGTAGGAGCCTGTACCGATGCCGGTGATGACGTCATTTCCGGTGCCGGTATTAATTGTGCTGTCGTTGATTATGCCTTGCACGCCAGTGCCAGTGATGATGTCATTGCCGTTACCTGTATCAATCGTGACTGCGTTGTAGATGCCAACGTAGCTGATGCTATTCGCAGTAATGACGTCGTTGCCGTTGCCGGTATCAATCGTGGCTGCATTATAGATGCCAAAGCCAAAGCTTCCGGTACAAGTACCATTGATGCTGTCGTCTCCGTTGCCGGTGTCAATCGAAACATTGTTATTGATGCCACCCCAGCCACTGCCGGAGATGCCGTCATTGCCGTTGCCGGTATTTAGCGGGCCGTTGTTGGTGATGCCGTAGCCCTCGGCGCTGGTGCCAGCAATTTTATCGTTGCCATTGCTGGTATTGATAGTGCCGTTATTTAAGAGGCCAATCCGGACGTCGCTGCTGCCGATGATGTTGTCGTCTCCATTGCCGGTATCGATTGTGCCTTTGTTGCTGATGCCGGCAATGGTGGCGCTGGGATCTGTGTAGATGTAGGTACCAATTATGCTGTCATCGCCGGCAAGTGAAAAGACCTGTAACCCGGTATCCAGAAACAAACCGTTCAAGAGGTCGCTGGCGGTGTCGGCCTGGTTTGTAAACACAAAGCCTGTAGAAAGGTTTGCCATTGCTATGTGCCATGGTTTTTCTCCTTGTATTCGCTTAATCAAGGCGCTGCGAACATTGTTACTTAAAACAACAAAGCAGTTCCTGCCCCTAGGGCCACCAGCGCCTGTTCATTACAGCTCAAACAACAGCAGGTCGGCCCCGGCAACTCCAGCCGCAAAACTGCTGAGGGCTCCGGCGGCAAAGCCCAAGCCATCGCCCTGCTGCAACCCCTTGCCATCGGCCTGGCCCTCGCCGCTAATCAACTGAATCCAGCCCTGGCTGCCGGGGGTGATCGCCAGAGACAAAGACTGCCCCGCCGCTGGCTGGGCCCGCCACAACCGCACCGGTCGCTGGATCGCCATCGCCCCCTCGCGTTGATCAGGATCGATTAGCAACGTCCAGCCGCTACTAATCGCATAGGGCTTTTGCCCATAGGCCGGGGCGATGCCATTACTGCTGGGCTCAATCCAGATCTGCAGTAACCGGCAGGGCCGATCGCCTTCATTGATTTCGCTATGCACTACGCCAGTGCCAGCGCTCATGCGCTGCAGCTCGCCAGCGCGCAACACTTCGGCGTGACCCAGTGAATCGCGGTGGTTTAGCTGGCCCTCCACCATCACGGTGATGATCTCCATGTCGCGGTGGGGGTGCATGCCAAAGCCACGACCGGCGGCGATCACGTCGTCGTTGATCACCCGCAGCGGCCCAAAGCCCAGCCAGGCCGGGTCGTAGTGGCTGGAGAAAGAGAAGGTGTGCCAGCTATCGAGCCAGTCGAGCTGGCTGTGGAAGCGCTCGGCTGCGGGGCGAAACACCAGACCGCTGGCCGCTGATATTTGGCTCATGGTTGGGGCTCAAGGCTGGGATAATCGGTGTAGCCAACTGGGCCAGGGCCATAGAAACTGGCAGGGTCGGGGTTATTTAGGGCCGCACCACGGCGGAAGCGTTCCGGCAGGTCGGGGTTAGCCAGGAAGGCGCTGCCAAAGGCCACCGCATCCACGGCGCCGGAGGCGATGGCAGCGGCGGCCTCCTCGGCTGTGTAGCCCATGTTGGCCACCAGTACACCCTTGTAGTGCTCGCGCACGGGGCTAAGCACATCTCCCTGCTGCTGGCCCAGAAAATCGCCGCGCATCAGATGTAGGTAGGCCACTGGCAACTGATTGAGCCGCTGGGCCAGCCAAGTGATCAGACCGATCGGGTCGGAGTCGCCCATGGCGTTGTAGCCATTAAGCGGCGAAAGGCGCAGGCCCATCAGTGGCGTCTCCGTGGCCACCGCCTCGAGCACCTCCAGCAACAGGCGGGCCCGCTGCTCGATCGGGCCGCCGTAGGGGCCGCTGCGGCGGTTGCTGCCATCCCGCAAAAAGGCATCTAATAGATAGCCATTGGCCCCGTGGATCTCCACGCCGTCGAAGCCCGCTGCCATGGCGGCGCGGGCCGCCAGCCGAAATCCCTCCACAATCGCGGGCAATTCTTCATCGCGCAGTTCCCGCGGCAGCACGTAGGCCTGCTTGCCCTCAGGGGTGTGCAGCGTCTCACCGCTGATGGCAATCGGGCTGGGGGCCACGGGTTGGCGGCCAGCATTAAGCAGCGGATGGCAGGCACGGCCGCCGTGCCAGAGCTGCAACACGATGTGGCCACCGGCGCGATGCACCGCTTCTGTAGTGAGCCGCCAGCCCTCGATCTGGGCCTGGTTATAGATACCGGGCTCATGCCAAAAGGAAGAATTCCCCTCCAGCACCATGGTGGCCTCGGCAACAATCAGCCCAGCGCCAGCCCGCTGGCCGTAGTACTGGGCCATAAGTGGGCCGGGCAGATGGCCCTCCTCGGCGCGGCAGCGGGTAAGGGGCGCCATCCAGATGCGATTGGGCAACTGCAGAGTGCCCAGTTGGAGCGGCGAAAATAGGCTTGGCATCGCCATCAACAACGGTGGTAGTTACCATAAATGCAGCATCGGCTTTTTTCAAGCGTCTCTCCTTCTTCGCCTTTATCGCCTGGGGGCGGATTTAATCAGGACTTCAGATTAAATAAAAGCAAACCCTCAGCAGCCACTCTCAACGCAACTCTAGAACAGCCAATCTGGCATCGGCACTAAGCGCATGGGAAAGAATTTTTTCACCTCGATCCCAGGCACATCGTCGCGACAATAGTTCCAAGTCATCGAACCAGCTAGTCTTCGTCATCTGCCCAGCATGCAAGCGAATATGATAAACATGGTCGTCGATTAACACGCCTGGAGCCATACATGTGACTGCAATCATCATGCCAATATCCTCCCCTTGGGATAGCCCCATCCAGCCCCCGGCTCGCTTTAATAAACTGGCTTCTACGAGCAAGGTCGTGGGACCCAAGGGGATGCTGTCACCCGGCGCTGGCCAGGCACGCCACACATCCCCAGGCAAACACAAGCCTGGGGGCAGGATCTGGGGGTCGCTTTTGAAGTCATCGGTGCAATACCCAGCCGACCAAAGAGCCTTGGGCTGCCGATGGATCGCGCTAAGCCTTTTATCAAGGGATTGGGGGTAAAGCCAGTCATCGTCGTCTGCGCTGGTAATCCAATCACCACGGGCAACAACCAACCCCAGATTACGAGCTGCAGCCTGACCGATCTGCCGTTCAGTGGCGAGGACAGTTGCTCGCCCAACCAACTCTTCGGGCAAGTTGGCGGCGCTGTTGCCGTCGACAACAATTACGTGTTCAACGTTGCAGCTATTCTGCTTCAGGCTCCGGTTCAGCTCCACCAGCATGCCGAGCCTTTCCGGCAAAAGCCTGGTGGGAGTGATCACACTGACAGTTTCTTGAATTGTGTGACGCTTCTCCTGGCACCCCATTATAGCCGCGCCTAGACCGGCTGCGTGCGATTTAGATTGTGCTGCCGTTAGGCTAGATATCATCTTGATTTTTTGGGGCCTGGCTTGACCAACAACTTCAGCGATCACAGGTCGCAGCTCAGGGAGGCCTGCGCCTTGACATTTCTCGGCATACTTCAAGTTATATCTAGCGCCCTATTTCTCCATGACGCCGTAGGTTTGCAATACAATCATCAAAGCCCAGTTGTCTATGCTTATTTCATTTTTGCTCGTTATTGCCATGGGCCGATCGCCATATTTTTTGCAATCTTAACAATATCAGTTTGGGGCGCCCTGTTAATGGGCCGAAGCGTTCCCAGGCTGCTCTTTGATTTCTGCGGGGGCTGGTATATCTTTAAATTTATATTTGGGTTTCTTGTTGTTAATGCTCTACTTTTCACGCCAGCAGTTAGCCCCCACCTTTTACTCTGGCAGATAGTTGCCTATATTCCATTTTTCATCGTTACCTGGGGCTGGATATTCTGGCGGGTTGACTTTGTGGGCCGCAGCAGCCCCCAACAGGTAATTTCCTTGCCGGACGCACTTGAACCAATTACTTCATTTGACTACTACCATTCTTCTTTACTTTCCCTAGTAAACAAAGGCACTTCCTCTGTCAAAGGTGTCAGTCGCCACGGAAGATTACTTGTGGCCTGTTACAGCCTGATGCTTCTAGACCTGCTCGGAGTATTTGTCGCCCGGGCCTACGGCCTGATCCAAAAGGTGATCTGAGCAGCGGCAGAGCAACAGCAGCGGCGCAAACCCAGTCAAGCCAAGGGAATGTGCCAGTTGCTGCAGCGGATCGGTTGCATTGCGAAACAAAGGGGTTTCGCAATCGACCCATGTGCTTTAGATTTGGTTCAGTTTTCAGGGGTGGCCGATGGGCTCCGTATCTTTACTCGCCTTTTTTGCGCTCTTTGGCTTCCTGGTGGTGGAGCTGGTTACCCGGGTTTTCGCCTGAATTCCTCGCCTGGATTCAGCTAATTGCAGCCCTGCACTGAAATCCGATAGCTGAAGCCCGTGCTGCCTGGGTCGGCACTGGCGCCGATCTTGAAGTTCACCTGGCTGACCTCCTTGCCCGCCACCGCCTGGAAGGGGCCAAACATCGCCCCTTTGCCTAGGGGCGGCGCCATCAGTTCATTCACCACCTGCAGGTTGGTGCCATCACTGAATTTCAGATAGGCCGTGATCGGATATCGGGCCTTCTCAGTGGATTGGGCTGTGAAAAAGAGCTTATAGCTGTTGTAGGGCTGGTTCACCGCAAAGTCGGTGTTCCAGTTGGTGCGTCCCAGCAACATGCCAAATGGCGAAACCTTTGGTGCATCCACCCGTTTTGCCACGTTGATGCCACCATCACCGCCAATTACCGGCAAAAAGCTGCAGCTCTGGGCCAAGGCCAGGGGCGACCAGGTGAGGCTGCTGGCCAGGGCCACCAGGGCAATAAAGCCAGCTTTACGGGTCCGGTTTAGGGGCATCTGGTTGGCCATCAACGCTTGCTAGGGGGGGTGTCACTGGGACCAAAAACAACAAGCACCGTTCCCACCACCACGATCAGCACCAATACGGCACCACCGATGAGCGGAAGCAGCAGTTCCTGGTCCATCCGCAGACCCTAGCTGTGGAACAGCAGCACCAGCCCCTGGCGCACCTGATGAAACTCGCGTTCCTCACGGCTGAGGTCGAGGCCCAGGGCAAGCCCCTCCAGGAGGGCCAGGTCAAAGGGGGGCAGGGCAGGCACCGCACCGGCTGTCCAGAGGGCAACGATCCCCACATTGGTGGCATGCCACTCAAAACGCTCTGTGCTGCCGATGGGCGGTTCCTTGAGGGCCTCCTCTAGTAGGGAACGCAACGCCATGGGGCCTGAAATCTGCGGTCAGCTTGCTGGGCGAGTTTGACCTGGGCAAGAACCCGTGAGCTTTCGTAGTGCAGTTTTTGTTAAGCGGCCGCCTACGCTCCGCCCCGATGAGCCTGTTCCCTTTCCCCACGGCCCTGGTTCACGAGTGGTTCAGCCCCCGCTCGGTGGGGGGGGGCGAGCTGGTGGTGCGCGAAATTGATGCGCTGCTTGATCCCCAGCTGTTTGCCCTGGTGGATGGGGAAAGTGGTATAGCCCAGAGCTGGCTGGCGGGCCGCTCAATCCGCACCTCCTTCATTCAACAACTGCCCTTTGGCCGCAGCCATGTGCAGCAATATCTGCCGCTGTTGCCCCTAGCGATCGAACAGTTAGACCTGGGCGGCTTCCCCTTGGTGTTAAGCAGCAGCCACCTGGTGGCCAAGGGGGTGTTAACCAGCCCAGACCAATTACATGTGAGCTATGTGCACACCCCAGTGCGTTACGCCTGGGACCAGATGCACACCTACCTGCGCGGCTCGGCCATCGCCCGGGGCCCCCTGGGCCCTTGGGTGCGCTGGCAACTGCACCAACTGCGCCAATGGGATGTGTTGAGCAGCAGCCGCCCCGACCAATTGATCGCTAATTCCCGCTTCACCGCCCGCCGCATTGCCCGTTACTGGGGCCGCAGCGCCACGGTGCTGCCGCCACCGGTGGCGGTGGAGCGCTTCGATTGGCAGCAACCCCGCGCCGACTTCTATCTATCTGTATGTCGTTTGGTGCCCTACAAGCGGGTGGACCTGGTGGTGCAAGCCTGCCGGGCCCTTGATCTGCCCCTGCTGGTGGTGGGCGATGGCCCGGAACGCCAGCGCCTGGAGGCCCTGGCCGGCCCCTCCACCCGTTTCCTGGGCCGCTGCCCCGCCAGCGAAGTGGAGCAGTTGATGGCCCGCTGTCGCGCCTATCTGTATGCCGGCCTTGAGGATTTCGGCATTGCCCCGGTGGAAGCGATGGCGGCCGGGGCCCCGGTGATTGCCCTGGGGCAGGGGGGGCTGCTGGATTCAGTGCGCTGCCTGCGCCAGGACCCCAAAAACGCCACGGGCTTGCTGTTTCCGCATCAACAACTGGCTGATCTCCAGGGGGCGCTGGCGGCCTTCGAAGCAGGGCAACTCTGGCAACAACTACCGGCCGAACGGCTGCGGCTCCACGCCGAATCCTTTGCTCCAGCAGTCTTTCGCCAACGGTTGAGCGGCCTGTTGCTGGACTGGTGGGACCAGCACCGCAAGGGGGCCCTGGGCTCTGTGCCTGTGGGTTAGCTGACATAGCGGGCCTGGGTTCACTTCTGCCCCATTCGTACGGTGCTAACAGACCCGTGGAGGCGATGCTCTCGCGACCACCCAGCCTGTTGACCCCCCTGGGGGGCCTGGAGTCGCCAGGGGCCGTCTCAGGGATTCGCAGCCTTGCGCCCCTGCGCCGGCCCAACCGGCTGCTGCGCCCTGGGGCCGCCCTGAAGCGCAGCGGCGACATCAGCTTTGCCCTGGCCCTGCTCAGCCTCGGTGCCCCCCTATTTCTAGCCATTGCCCTGCTGGTGAAAATCACCTCGCCGGGTCCAATCTTTTTTGTGCAGAGGCGCATCGGCCGCCGCTATCGCCGCTTTGGTTGCATCAAGTTCCGCACCATGGAGCTGGATGCCGACCAACGGCTTAAGGCCCTCCTGGAAAGTTCGCCGCAACTCCAGGCGGAATTTGCCAAGGACCACAAACTCAAGAACGATCCGCGCATCACCCCAATTGGTCAGTTTCTGCGGGTTACCAGCCTGGATGAATTACCGCAGCTGATCAACATCCTGCGGGGGCAAATGAGTGTGGTGGGTCCGCGGCCGATCGTGCAGGCGGAGATCCCCCGCTATGGGGAATCAATGGATACGGTTTTGTCGGTGCGCCCAGGTCTCACCGGGCTCTGGCAGGTGTCTGGCCGCAATAACCTCAGCTACCGCCGCCGGGTGCAGCTTGACCTCGCCTATGTGCGCCGGGGCGGGCTGCTGGTAGACCTCAAGATTCTGATCTGCACCATCGGCGTGGTGCTTTTCCCCTCAGACAAGGGCGCCTACTGATCCAGCGCCTAGCCAGCCCCCTGCCCCTGGGAAAAGCCAAAGGCCAAACCACTGGCAAGGGCCAACCAGGCAAAGGCTGTGCGTTGGCTCAACCCCAGCATCTGCTGCACTGAGGCCCCTGTGACCGGGCCGCCGCCAGCATTTAGCAGCGGTTTTTGGCGCAGCTCCCCGCCGTAATAATTCGCCCCCCCCAGCTCCACCCCCAGCGCATGGGCATAGGCCGCCTCGGATACCCCGGCATTGGGGGAGGGATCGGTGGCGCCATCCCGCAGGGCCGGGGCCAACTGGCCCAAGCTCAGGGCCGTAAGCCGGCAGGGCAGCCAGGTGAGCAGGTCATCGAGCCGGGCCCCGGCGGTGCCCAGCCAGCGCAGCCGGCCAGTGCGATAACCAAGCATCGAATCCAGGGTGCTGCTGGCCTTGTAGGCCCAGGCAAAGGCCAGGGGGCCCGGAGCCTGGGGGGCCAGGCCCCACACAAAGGCTCCCAACAACATCCAAAAAAGCGGCGCAAACAAGCCATCCACCGCATTCTCTGAGGCGGTTTCCGCCGCGGCCCGCAACAGTTCCTGGCGGGGTAAACCCTCCAGATCACGGCCCACGATCCAGGCCAGCCGTTGGCGGGCCAGGGGTAGATCCGGTGGTTCAAGGGCCAGGGGCTCCAGCACCGCCTCCACCGCCAGCCGCAGGCTGCGGCCGGCCAGGGCACTGGCCATGCCAATCACCACGAGCCCCAGGGCAAGCCAGCCCAGCCAGCGGCCAGGCCCGCCGCTGAGCAGCAGCAGTTGCTCCAGGGCCCAGCCGGCGCCGGCGCTGGCCGCCACCACCAGGGCAGTGATCAGCACCCCCCCCCACCGCAGCCGCCAGGGGCGATCAGCGGCCCAGGCCTCCACCAACTGGCGCAGGGCCTCGATGGCGGCGCCCATTAGCTGCACTGGATGAACACACCAGGGCGGATCAGCCGCGAGCCGGTCGAGGCCGCAGGCGGCCAGCACCAGCACTAGGGGCGGCAGGGGGCTCAGGCGGCCTTGAGCCAGCTGAACATCGAGCGCAGACCCTTGCCCACCTTTTCAATCGGGTGCTGGCTATCACGGTTGCGCACTTCAGTCATCTGGGGCTTACCGGCCTCGCATTCGGCCACAAAGTTGCGGGCGAAGGTGCCGTCTTGGATTTCAGCGAGGATCTTGCGCATCTCCGCCTTGGTGTCGGCGGTGATCAAGCGGGGGCCGCTCACGTAGTCGCCGTATTCAGCGGTGTTGGAGATCGAATCGCGCATGGCGGTAAGACCGCCCTTCACCATCAGATCCACAATCAGCTTCACCTCGTGCAGGCATTCGAAGTAAGCCAGCTCGGGCTGGTAGCCAGCCTCCACCAGGGTTTCAAAGCCAGCCTTCACCAATTCACTCAGGCCGCCGCAGAGCACCGCCTGCTCGCCAAACAAATCGGTTTCGGTTTCTTCCTTGAAGTTGGTTTCGAGGATGCCGGCGCGGGTGCCACCGATGCCCTTGGCATAGGCCATCGCCAGGGCGCGGGCATTGCCGGAGGCATCTTGCTCAATGGCAAACAGGGCGGGCACCCCTTGGCCGTTTTGGTATTCCCAGCGCACGGTGTGGCCAGGACCCTTGGGGGCAATCATCACCACGTCCACATCGGCGGGCGGCACGATCAAACCGAAGCGGATGTTGAAGCCGTGGGCAAAGCTCAGCACCTTGCCGGCGCTCAGGTGCGGGGCAATCTCGGCGTCGTAAACGGCCTTTTGAAACTCATCGGGCAGCAGCACCATGATCCAATCGGCCTTGGCGCTGGCCTCGGCCACGCTCAGCACCTCAAGGCCATCGGCCCGGGCTTTATCGGCGGAGCGGCTGCCCTCGTAAAGGCCCACCAGCACGTTCACGCCGCTGTCCTTGAGGTTCAGGGCATGGGCATGGCCCTGGGAGCCGTAGCCGATGATCGCCACCGTCTTGCCGTTCAGCAGGCTGAGGTCGGCGTCGTTGTCGTAATAAAGGGTGGCCATCCGGTCTACGGGGGAAGCAAACCGCAGATCCTAGGCCTCGTTCGGATTGCTGATCACCCGGTCGATTAGCCCATACTCCTTGGCCTCCTGGGCGCTCAGGAAGTAATCGCGGTCGGTGTCCTTGGTGATTTTTTCCAGGCTCTGGCCGGTCATGTCTGCCATTTGCTGGTTCAGCTGATCCTTGAGCCGCAGGATTTCGCGGGCTTCAATTTCAATGTCGCTGGCCTGGCGTTGGCTGGTGCCCCCCAGGGGCTGGTGGATCATGATCCGGCTGTGGGGCAAGGCCAGCCGTTTGCCCTTGGTGCCCGCCGCCAACAGGAAGGCCCCCATGCTGGCCGCCAGGCCCACACAGATGGTCACCACATCGGATTTCACATACTGGATCGTGTCGTAGATCGCCAGGCCGGCGGTCACCGACCCCCCCGGCGAGTTGATGTACAGATAGATCGGTTTGCTGCTGTCGTCTGAGTCGAGATAAAGCATCTGGGCCACCAGCCCATTGGCTACGGCGTCATTTACCTCCTGGCCCAGAAACAGGATCCGCTCCACCCCCAAACGGGTGTAGATGTCTACCCAGCGCTCGTATTGGCTGCCGGGGAGGCGATAGGGAACGCTGGGGGTGCCGATGGGCATGGCGAGGAAGCGAGGGGGGAAATAAAAAAAGGGAAAACGTTGGGGCGGGCAGCCAGGCCGGATTCAGCCCGCCGGCGGGGGCGTGGGCAGATCTTTCTTGCTGGAGAGCACCCGGTCGATCAGGCCATACTCCACCGCCTGCAGGGGGGTGAGATAGGTCATGCGGTCGGAATCCTCCGCCAATTGCTCAACGCTGCGACCGGTGTTCTCCGAGAGCATTTCCAACATGGTGCGTTTGTTTTGCAACACCTCCTTGGCCCGGATCTGAATGTCTGTGGCCTGGCCCCGGGCGCCGCTGCGGGGTTGGTGCAGCACGATCGAGGCGTGGGGCAGGGAGGCCCGCTGGCCCTTGGTGCCCGCCGAAAGGATCATGGCCGCCGTGCCCAGGGCCTGGCCAATGCAAATGGTGTGCACCGCCGGCCGCACGTAGCGGATCGTGTCGCAGATGGCAAAGGCCTCGGTTTCAAAGCCGATGGCATCGCCGGAATACCAGCTGGTGCCTGTGGAGTTGATGTAGAAGAAAATCGGCTTATCCGGATTGTCAAACTCCAGATAGAGCAGCTGGGCAATGATCAGCTCGGTTACATCGATGCCCATCTGGCGCTTGGCGTCGTCGTCTGAAAACAACGGCAAACCGAGATAAACGATCCGCTCCTTCAGCAGCAGCGAGGGCAGATCCGGGGGGGGGGTGCGGAAGCTGGCACCGCCGCCTTCGTAGTAGGGGGCCGACACAGCCCGGGGGGGGAAGGCGTCGAGGGGCGCGGACATCGGCGGACGCGAAGGTCGTGAGCCTAGCGAGGGTCGGTGACCCGGGCGAACACCATCCGCCCGGCGGGGGTCTGCAGGGCGCCGGTGACGGTGACGGCCAGTCGCTCACCGATGCCGCTGCGGCCCCCTTCCACCACCACCATCGTGCCGTCCTCCAGGTAGCCCACCCCCTGCTCTGGCTCCTTGCCCTCCCGCACGATCTTGAGCTGAAGCAAATCGCCCGGCTGCACCTCCAGCCGCAGGCTGATCACCAGTTCGCTGAGGTTGAGCGGGCGCAGGTTTTGCACCTGGGCCACCTTGGCCAGGTTGTAATCGGTGGTGACCAGCAGCCCATCGGTGTCTTCCGCCAGTTTCAGCAGCTTGTCGTCGACCCCTTCCCCCTCGTAGCGGGTGTTATTCACCACCAGCCGCCGGCCGTAGCTGTCGCGCAGTTCGGCCAGCAATTTCAGGCCGCGGCGGCCCTTGCCGCGTTTTTCGCTATTGCCCGAATCCGCCAACTGCTGCAGCTCATTGATCACGCACTGGGCCACGATCACCTGGCCCTCCAGCAAACCGCAATCGAGCAGCGCCCTGATCCGGCCGTCGATGATCACACTGGTGTCGAGAATCTTGGGGCTGGCCGGTTGCAACACCCCATCGGCCACCAACAGGGCCTCGGTGCTGCTCGGGTTAAACAGCCGCAGCAGCGTGCGCCCATGCACCTCGGCCAGGTTGTAGCCACTCACCCCGAAGAACACATTGCTCATCACGGCGGCCAGGGGTTTAATGAAACCCACCTCCCAGGGCAGCGGCAACAACAGGATCGGCGCCAGCAGCAGGTTGGCCACCAGCAGCCCGAGGATCAGCCCCAGGGCGCGGCTGATCAACAGGTCGGTGGGCATGGTGCGCACCTGACGCATCAATTTCTGGCGCAGCTGCTGGAAGAAAAACCCAGCCACCAGGCCAAAGAAGGCGCCAAAGCCGCCCAGCACCCAGCGCAGCCCCTCCAGGTTGTTGACCTGCACCAGCAACCTTTCCGGCAGCAGATCCACCCCCAGCCAGCCGGAGGCGGCGCCGGAGATCAAAAACAGAATCAGGATCAACGCGTCGACCATCAAGCCCTGGGGATCCAGCAGAAGGCCAAGGGGGCCATGGGGAGATTGCCATGAGTGTGCCGCTTCCACCCCACCGGCGCCTGCCCCGCAGCCTCTATCTCCATATCCCGTTCTGTCATCGGCGCTGTTTTTACTGCGATTTTCCAGTGGTGCCCCTGGGGGATCGGGCCGACGGCAGCCATTCGGCCTCGGTGGCCCACTACCTCAAGCAGCTGCAGCAAGACCTGGCCGCCGCCCCCGCCGGGCCACCGCTATCCACCCTCTACGTGGGCGGCGGCACCCCTTCGATCCTCAGCCCAGCCCAGCTGGGGGCCCTGCTCGATCAGGTGCGGGGCCACTGGGGCCTGGCCCCGGGCGCCGAAGTAACCCTGGAGATGGATCCGGCCAGCTTCGATCGAGCGCGGCTGGAGGCGGTGCTGGCCCTGGGGGTGAATCGGGTGAGCCTTGGGGGCCAGAGCTTCAACGATGGGGTGCTGGCGGGGCTGGGGCGCCGCCACAACGCCCAGCAATTACGGGAGGCCTGTGGCTGGTTGCGGGCGGCCTGCTCCAGCAGGGGTTTGGCCAGCTGGAGCCTTGATCTGATCGTGAACCTGCCCAACCAGAGCGCCGCCGATTGGCGGCAGGAACTCGAAGCCGCCCTGGCAGAAGCCGCCCCCCACCTTTCGATCTACGACCTGATCGTGGAAGCCGGCACCGTGTTTGAACGGCGCCAGCGCCAGGGGACCCTGGCCCTGCCGGAGGAGGAAGCCGCCGCCGAGCGGCTCGCCTTCACCCACCAACAGCTGGCGGCGGCGGGCTATGGCCACTACGAAATCAGCAGCTGGGCCCTGCCCGGCCATAGCTCCCGCCACAACCGCGTGTATTGGAGCGGCGCCAGTTGGTGGGCCTGCGGGCTCGGCTCCACCGCCGGCGTAAACGGCCAGCGGCTGGCCAGGCCCCGCACCCGGGAGGCCTACGCCGCCTGGCTGCAGCAGCGGGCTGGGGCTCAAAGCGAGGGGCCAGCAGCCGGCGCACCGGCAGCCGTGGGCGCCTTGCCCCCCCTCGATGACCTACTGCTGGTGGGCCTGCGCCGCCGCGAGGGGGTGAACCTCGCCTGGCTGGAGGCCAGCGGTGCCTGGCCCCATCCACAGCCCCTGGCCGAGGCCCTGGCGGCGCCGCTCGCCCCTTGGCTGCAGCGGGGGCTGGTGCGCCTGGAGGGTCAGCAGCTGCGGCTGGTGCCCCCGGAGGGTTTCAGCCTCAGCAATGCCGTGTTGCGTGATCTGTTGGCTTGGTGGGAGCAGCAGGATCTGGGGCTGGGTCCTGGGGATCCGCCTGCAGCGCCTGCACCCAGCCCCGCAGGGCCTCGCTGAATAGCTCAGCCCCGGGCAGCAGCGCCGGCGAGAAGGGCGGTTGCTGGGGCGTGAGCCCCAGCAGGTCGGCAGTAACGCGCACCTGGCCATCGCAGTCGTCGCCGGCACCGATGCCGATCACCGGCAGGCTTAGCTCCCGCCGCAGCCGGCCGGCCAACTCCGCTGGCACGTGTTCAAGCACCAGGGCAAAGCAGCCGGCGGCCTGCAGGTTTAGGGAGCTTTGGCGCAGCCTTTCCTGGGCCACCGGGTCGGTGGCCTGGCGGCGGTAGCCCAGCTGGCGCACCGACTGGGGGGTGAGCCCCAGGTGGCCCATCACCGGGATGCCACTGCGCACTAGGCGATCGATCACCGCCAGGGTTTCCGGTTCGGCCCCCTCCAGCTTCACGCCGAGACAGCTGGTTTCCTTGAGGAAACGGCCGGCGGCCGCCACGGCCTCGTCTGCGCCGCATTGATAACTCAAGAAGGGCAGGTCACAGACCATCGGGGTGTGCGCCAGCCCCCGCTCCACCGCCGCCGCATGGTGCAGCATCGCCTCCAGGCTCACCGGCAGGGTGGTGCTGTGGCCCAGGCTCACCATCGCCAGGGAATCCCCCACCAGCACCAGATCCACCCCGGCGGCTTCTGCCCAGCGGGCGCTCATCGCATCCCAGGCGGTGAGCACCGTGATCGGCTGACTTTCCTGCTTACGCCGGTGCAGCAGCAGGTTGAGTTGGGGGGGGGTAAGGCTCAAGGCAACTCCGGGCCGTAGCTATTGCTAGCATTCAAGCGACTCGGATCCATGCGGCTCCGACGCCTAAACCTGGTCAGAACCGGAAGGCGGCAGCCACACGGGATGCTCGAGGCAGGCGTGGACTCCGGGTCACCTATTCAAACCAGTCAGAAACAAGCCTGGCCCCTATCCCTCGTTGCTGCGGTGCTGGCGGTTTAGCAGGAAGGAGGGAATCCGCACCCCACTGCTGTCCACAATCGGACTGTTTTCCCTGGTAGGCGTTTCCAGCAGGGCGTTGTGGTGTTGGCGCTGGGGCACGTAGATGCCACCGCCCTCGAAGCCAGTGGCGATCACGGTCACGTGGATTTCGCCCTCCAACTTCTCATCTACAACGGCGCCCACAATGATGTTGGCCTCGGGATCAACCACGTCGTAGATCACCTCGGAAGCCGTGGTCATGTCCTCCAGGGTCATGTCGCGGCCGCCGCTGATGTTGATCACACAACCGCGGGCTCCGTCGATGCGGGCCGATTCCAGCAGGGGGCTGCTCATGGCGGCCATGGCGGCCTCCGTGGCCCGGGAGCGGCCGGAGCCGATGCCGATGCCCAGCAGGGCTGTGCCAGCTCCGGCCATCACCGAACGCACGTCAGCAAAGTCCACATTCACCAGGCCCGGCTTGGTGATGATGTCGCTGATGCCCTTGACGCCGCTGCGCAGCACCTCATCGGCGGTGCGGAAGGCCTCCTGCAGCGGGGCCCCGGAGATCGAATCGCGCAGGCGATCGTTGGGGATCACGATCAGGGTGTCCACATGCTCCGCCAGCCGGGCGATGCCCTCCTCGGCCTGGCGCATGCGTTTACGACCTTCAAAAGTGAAGGGCTTGGTCACGATCGCCACGGTGAGGGCGCCGGATTCCTTGGCCACTTCGGCCACAATCGGCGCCGCACCGGTGCCGGTGCCACCGCCCATGCCAGCGGTGATGAAGACCAGGTCGGTGGCCTCCAGGGCCTGCTGCAATTCAATCCGTGATTCTTCCGCCGCCTTCTGGCCGATGGCCGGGTTGCCGCCGGCCCCTAGGCCCCGGGTGAGCTTCATGCCCAGCTGCACCCTTTGGCTGGCGGAGGCATTGAGCAGGGCCTGGGCATCGGTGTTCAACACCCAAAAGCCCACCCCTTGGAGCTCCGAGGCAATCATCCGGTTCACGGCATTGCTGCCGCCACCGCCAACGCCGATCACTTCAATGCGGGCTGTTTGGCTGGGGACGATCCCCTGGCCGGCCAGCACGCTACGGGTGGGGTCGGTACCTTCGTTGGCCTTGGCTTGGTAACTATCCATGGCCGGGCGGGCACCATTGAGTGATTGATGCATTATCCAGGGTGCGTCCGACGGTCATGGGAATATCCGAACAGGATTGCTCGGCCAGGGCCAAAGCGCAACCTTTTGCCGGTGTCATTTCGTTGAAGTCCCCATAACCAGCTCCGGGTGTTCCGGATCACTGAGGTCTAGGGCCCTGGCCCCAGCTGCACCACTGGTTTTCGGCAGTTGGCTGGTGAGATGGCTGAGCACCTGCACCCGGCGGCCAAGGCGATCATCCAAGGGCCCGAAGCGCACATTTCCGAGCCGGCCACTTACAACCCAGAGTTCGCCATTGGCTTCAAAACGTAACTGCCGCACCACTGCAGCTTCTGGTAAGCCATTAAGCAGCAGCTCCAGGCTGGGTTGGTAACGCTCCTGCCAGCCCACCACCGTGAGGCCCGGCAGCCGCGAGGCGCCACTCACCGCCTGCTGGCGGGGGCTGATCCAACGGCCGGTGCGGTCCACAAACCCCTGCTCTAACCCCGAGGCCCCAAGCCGCTGGGCCCGGGCCACCGCTTCCCGTTCCTTCAGCCGGATCGTGAGCCTGGGGGGCAACATCTGGCGTTGCACCTTCACCTGCTCCACGGGCAGGGCGGCGGCCAGGCGCTGTTTCACCCGGGCTGGATCCAGCTGCAGTAGCGGTTGGGGAAAGTGCAGTCCACTGGCCTGGATCACCTGGTCCCGGCTCAGGTCTGGGGCGCCGCTCACCTCCACCTGGGTAGGACCCTCGAGGATCCAGCCATTGCGTAACACCAACCAACCAAGGCCGCCGGCGGCGCCAATCAGGGCCAGCAAACGCCAGAGCTGGGCAAGGATGTCGAGCCGTTTCTTGCGGCGCAACTCCTTGCGCCGTTGCACACCCTCCACCATCAGAGTTCGCAGCGGGAATGGCTCATCAATTCATCAATCCAGCGACGGGCCCGCTCCGCATCGGAGAAATGCAAGTCTTGTTCGCGGCCATTGCCAATCAAGCGCAACCGGCAGTTGCCATGGCTTTCATCGGTGAGGGGCGCATCACCAGAACCCAGGGAGAGCAGCTCCACCAGCTCCAGTTTCGACACCTCAAAGGAACCCTCCGGCTTTAGCTGGCCCGCTTCAAAGCTGCTCCATTCCAGCTGGCCGCCCTTGAGGCGCACCGCCCCACCGCCGTCCAGCTTGGAGAGCTCGGAACCGGCGGCCCATTCCAAAAACAGGCGTTGGCGCCGGCGTTCCAACCATCCCAGCGCCATCAGCACCAGGAAGGCCACCAGCAGCGGTAACCAGAGCAGTCCTTGGGTCATCGGGCTAACTCCACTAGTTGATGCACCAGATCCTCCAGCGGCAACCCGCTGGCAGCCCAGAGCATGGGGTACATGCTCTGGTTGGTAAACCCCGGCAAGGTATTGATTTCATTGATCAATAGCCGCCCGCTCGCCTCCTCAAAGAAGAAGTCAACCCGGCTCAAGCCACTGGCCCCCACTGCCTGCACCGCCGCAATCGCCAGCTGCCGGGCCTGCTGCGCCACCGCCTCTGGCAGCTCCGCCGGGATCACCGTGCGGCTGCGACCTTCGCAATATTTCGTGTCGTAGTCGTACCAATCGGCATCGAAACAGATTTCCCCCAGCACCGAAGCCTGCAGTTGCTCGCGACCAAGCACGGCGCACTCCAGTTCCCGCACCTTCAGGCCCTGTTCCACGATCACCCGCGGGTCATGGCTGGCGGCCAGCCGCAGCCCCGCCAGCAATTCATCCCTGGTTTCGGCCTTGCTGATGCCCACCGAGGAGCCCAGGTTGGCCGGTTTGATAAACCAGGGGCTTTCCAGGGCTTGGGCCAGGCGATCCAGCAACTGTTCAGGTTGCTCCAGTTCCTGGGCGGCCACCGCCTGGTATGGCCCCTGGGGTAAGCCGGCGGCGGCAAAGGCCGCCTTCATCGCCAATTTGTCCATGCCCACGGCGGAGCCCAGCACGCCGGAACCCACAAACGGCACCTGCATCAAGCTGAACAGCCCCTGGATAGTGCCGTCCTCCCCATTGGGGCCATGCAGCACCGGAAACCAGATATCCACCCCCAGGGCCCCCTCGGGAAAGCCCTGGAAGCCCGGCCGCCGGGGCTGATGGGGCAAGGCCGCCGGCTCCGGGGGGCGGCCCGCCGCCAGCGCCTCCCGGGCGATCGCCTCCCCCCACCAATAACCGTTGCGGTCGATATAAAAACGCTGAAGCTGATAGCGCTGGGCGTTGGCGCCACTGGCCAGGCCCCGTTCCACGGTGGCGGCGGAGCGGATTGACACCTCGTGTTCGCCGGAGGCACCGCCAAACACAAGCCCCACCACCGGGAGTTCAGGGCTGCTGGACGGGGCGACTGGGGCCAAAGCGGCGGCTCGGGGGCCTCAACGTACCAGCGCAGCCCTTGGCACGGCACGGCCAGTTAAGGAGAAGGCACGGATCGCCTCGATCCGCACCGGCACCGTGTCCCCCACCCCATGGCCCTCGGCGGGGAAAAAAGTGAGCCGGTTGCTGCGGGTGCGACCCATCAACTGGCCGGGGTCCTTGCGGTTCACCCCTTCCACCAACACTTCCTCCGTGCGACCCAGGTATCGGCCGCTGCGCTGCCGGGCCGTTTGCTCCACCAGGGCATTGAGTTCCTGCAGGCGCTCCACCTTCACCGCCTCCTCCACCTGGTTGGGCCAATCGGCGGCGGGGGTGTGGGGGCGGGGGGAATAGGCGGCGGTGTTTAACAAATCGAAGCCCACCTCCTCCACCAGGGCCAGGGTGCGGCGGAACTGGGCGTCGGTTTCCCCGGGGAAGCCGACGATGGCGTCGGCGCTGATCGCCGCCTCGGGCATCAACTGGCGGATCTGAGCGACGATGCGGCGATAGCGGTCGGCGGTATAACCACGGGCCATTGCCTTGAGCAGCTCGTCATCACCGCTCTGGAAGGGCACATGGAAGTGTTCACACACCTTCGGCAAGCTGGCGCAGGCGCGGATCAAGCGTTCGGTGAAGTAACGGGGGTGGCTGGTGGCAAAACGAATTCGCTCGATGCCCTCCACCTCGTGGATCTGCTGGAGCAGGTCCGTGAACGTGTGCTGACGGCGCCCCTCACTGCTGATGCCCGGCAGGTCCCGGCCGTAGGCATCGATGTTTTGACCCAGCAGGGTGATTTCCTTAAAGCCCTGGGCCGCTAGCCCCTCGATCTCGAGGCGGATCGCCCCGGGCAGCCGCGATTGTTCCTTACCCCGCACCGCTGGCACCACGCAATAGGTGCAGCGTTCGTTGCAGCCGTAGATCACATTCACCCAGGCACATAACCCACTCTCCCGGCGGGGGGTGGTGATGTCTTCCAGGATTTGGTGTTCGTCGATGGCCAGCACCTGCTGGCCGCTTTCCACCTGGGTGAGCAGGCTTTCAAGCCGGTTGGCGTGTTGGGGACCCATCACCAGATCCAGTTCAGGAACCCGGCGCAGCAGACTCGCCCCCTCCTGCTGGGCCACACAGCCGGCCACCACCAACGTGAGCTGGGGATTTTCGCGTTTGCGCTGGGCCTGGCGCCCCAGGTAGCTGTAAACCTTTTGCTCGGCGTTATCGCGGATCGTGCAGGTGTTGTAGAGCACCAGATCTGCCTGGTCTTCGGCGCTGCCCTGGGCGTAGCCCATCAGCTCGAGGATGCCGGCCATCCGTTCGGAATCTGCCTTGTTCATCTGGCAGCCGAAGGTGGTGATCCAGTAGGTCCCCCGGGTGGATTGGGCCATGGGCTGAAGGCTGCGCTGATGGGCCGGGCAAGCTCCAGTGTCAACCATGGGCCATGGCAGCCTGAGAGGCGTGGGTCTTGGCTTGGCTGCCGATGCGATTTCAGCTGCGGCGTTTCCCCCTAACCAAGCGGGTGCCACTCAGCATCAGCCGCGGCACCACGGCGGCGGTGGAACATCTACTGCTGGAAATCCAGCACAACGGCCTGGTGGGCCGCGGCGAGACCGGTGGCTTTGACACCGGCCAGCGGGCCTACGGGCTGGGGGACCTGGAGGCGGAGCTGCGGGCGCTGCTGCCCCAGCTGGAGGGCCAGGATCCCAGTTGCCTGATGGCCCTGGAGCCGCTGCTGGCCCAGCTCAGCGCCCCGGCCCGCTGCGCCATTGACCTGGCCCTGCACGATTTATGGGGTCAACAGCTGGGCCAACCGCTCTGGCGGCTCTGGGGCCTGGATCGCCAGGCCTGCCGGCCCACCAGCGTCACCCTCGGCCTGGCGGCACCAGCGCAAGTGCTGGAGCGGCTGCAGCTCTGGCGGCAGTTGCTGCCCGCCAGCCGGGTGAAGTTAAAGCTGGGCAGTCCCCAGGGCCTCCAGCAAGACCAGGCCCTGGTGGAGGCCCTGCTGCCAGCGCTGGCCGGCGCTGAATTGCAAGTGGATGCCAATGGCGGCTGGGACCTGGCCGGGGCAAGGCAAATGATTCCCTGGTTGGCGGAGCGGGGGGTGGTGCTGGTGGAACAACCCCTACCCGCCCGCCCGGGGGATGAAGAGGATTTCGCCGCCCTGCAGGGGCTCGCCCCGATCGCCCTGGTGGCCGATGAAAGTTGCTGGAACCTCGAGGATCTGCTGCGGCTCGCCCCCCATGTGCAGGGGGTGAACTTGAAATTGCTGAAAACCGGGGGGCTCGCGGAAGCGCTGTTGCTGGCCCGCAACGCCCGCAGGCTCGGCCTAAAGCTGATGTTGGGCTGCTACTCCGACAGCAGCCTGCTCAACGGCGCCGCCGCCCAGCTGCTGCCCCTGGTGGAATGGCCCGACCTAGACAGCCACCTCAACCTGCTTGATGACCCCTTCGAAGGGCCCCAGCGAGTTGGTGATCTGCTGCTGCCCAGCGAGCGGCCGGGCCTGGGGGTACAGCCATGCTGAGCGCCAATCGCTTGACGGCAGATGCAGCGGTGCTGCTGCTGCAGCACGGCGGTTTAACCGATCTCTCGGGCAAAACCGGCCTGGCCTTCCTGCGCTATCGCCAGGGGCCGATCGTGGCCGTTCTGGATCCTGCCCATGCCGGGGCCGATCTCCCCCTCCTCACCGGCATCCCCCGGCCGGTGCCGGTGCTGGGTTCCGTGGCGGAGGCGATGGTCTATGGGCCCCAGGTGGCGGTGGTGGGCCTGGCCCCCTCTGGCGGCCAGCTGCCGGAAGCCCTGCGCCAGGCCGTAGGGGAAGCGCTACAGGCGGGGCTGAGTGTGGCCAGTGGCCTGCATACGCGCCTGGGGGACGATCCAGCCCTGGCCGCCCTGGTGCAGCCGGGCCGCTGGATCTGGGACCTGCGCCAGGAACCTGCGGCGTTGCAGGTGGCTGCGGCCCGGGCAGCGGCCCTGCCCTGCCGCCGGATCCTCGCCCTAGGCACAGACATGTCGGTGGGCAAGATGAGCGCCGCCCTGGAGCTCACCGCCATAGCCCGGCAGCGGGGGCTTGATGCCCGTTTCGTGGCCACCGGCCAGGCGGGGATCCTGATCGCCGGCCAGGGGATCGCCCTTGATGCGGTGCGGGTGGACTACGCCGCCGGAGCGGTGGAACAGGCGGTGCTAACTACGGCGGAGGGGGCAGGCCCCGAAGCCCTGCTGTTTGTGGAAGGCCAGGGTTCCTTCTGCCATCCCGGTTCCAGCGCCAGCCTGCCGTTGCTGCGCGGCAGCCAGCCCACCGGCCTCTTGCTGGTGCATCGCGCCCAGCAGCAGAGCATCCGCAATCTGCCGGCGGTGGCGATCCCGCCCCTGCCCCAGCTGATCGCCACCTGTGAGGCCCTGGCGGCCCTGGCCATTCCCAGCGGGGCCAGGGCACCGCGGGTAGAGGCGATCGCCCTCAACACCGCCCTGCTCAGTGCCGCAGAAGCCGAGGTTGCCATCGCCAAAACAGCAGCCCTCACCGGGCTGGCCTGTGCCGATGCCGTACGCGGTGGCGCAGGGACCCTCTTAGAGGCCCTGCTGGCAAGCCCTTAAAGCAGGGGCTTGCCTGGGTCGAGTAAAGGGCGAGCGAGGGGACTCGAACCCCCGGATGGCGGCACCACAAGCCGCTGCCTTAACCACTTGGCGACGCCCGCCGTGGCAACAAAACCTACAACACCAAGGGGCAGCACCAGGCAACAAAGCATGGGGAAACCATTTAGCCCTAAAATGGAAATCCTCCCAAGCAGCGCACCAGCCCGTGACCGCCATTGATCTTGGCAATGGCCTTCTGAGAACCGTACTTAGGCAGGGATTTGGCACATCCACAAGCGCAGGTGCCTCTGTAGGTGTTTACTATTCAGGCTATTTAAATAATGGGACAGTATTTGATAGCAATGCAACAGGAAGCAATGGTTTATTCAGCTTTTCACTCGGTACCGGTCAAGTCATAGCGGGCTGGGACCTGGGATTACAAGATCTTGCCTTGGGCAGCTTGGTTCAGTTACAAATACCCGCCAACCTCGCCTACGGAAGCAGAGCCATTGGATCTATTCCTGCCAACAGCGAACTTCGATTCATTGTTGAAATTTTACGCGTAATCCCCGCTGGCACCACAAATCCAATTTATGCAGGCCTACCAGAACTCAGTCAAATAAGTAGCGGTCAGAATAAAATACTATTAAGTATTCTTAATCTTACCGGTGCCTTCCAGCGGGGTACCGATAGCGCAGAAAGCCTCTTGGGAACTGCCAACGGAGACCTGTTTATTGGTGCGGCTGGAAATGATATTTTAGAATCGCTAGCGGGTGACGACCTACTAATAGCTGGCAGTGGCTCTGATCAACTTGATGGCGGTGAGGGCAAGGATATTGCCATTTACATTGGCAATCGCTCCAGCTATTCGATTTTAGGCGATGGACAAGGATCATTCATTATAAATGGGCAAAACAAGCAAGATACAATCAAGGGGATCGAACGAATTTTATTCGCCGATGGTCTTTACAGCCTTTCAAGCACAGGAGAACTTTCACTCCAAGCTCCAACTGGGGTTACTGCGTTGCAATGGGAAGCCTATATAGACAGATACCCCCTTACCCTTGGCAATACTTATGAAACACTGATCAAGCCAACAGGTCAAACAAAATCCGCCTATGCAGAGCAACATTATTTAAATTACGGGGCTGACGAGGGCCGCCTTTTGCTGCAGAGCGATCCGAGCGATGATCTCAATGATTACGGCGCCTATGTGGAAAACTACGGCACTACACTGTTGGATATATATCGCAAAGACACTCGGGCAATTATCAACGGTGGCTCCATGAGCATGTTTGCCTGGGGCAAAGAGCATTACAGCAATTGGGGGAAACTAGAGGGTCGTCAGCTCTCCGGGGGTGTTGATTGGGGAGCGATCGTACGCAATAGTCCAGATCTGTACAATCAATGGCAAACCTCCTTTGCCTCAAATCCCGGACTTTCTGCCTTTGCCTATGGCTTTCAGAATCAAGGGCAAATCGCATTAGTTAACGGAATATCTATTGGCACAGATGCCAACGACAGCCTCACAGGCCTAATTGCCTTTGGATTGGCTGGAAATGATAGTTTAGTTGCCACTAGTGCTGGTTCAATCCTCTCTGGTGGATTTGGCCAGGATATAATTCTTGCCGCCAATGGAGGGATTGACACAGTTTATGGTGGCCCTGGCGACGATCTCTTTCAACTTAATCTTGGCACCACACTCAATATCAGAGATTTCAGGAAAGGGGCTGACATGATTCAACTAGGCAATGGCCTAAGCTCCTCGGGTGTAACGCTAACTTATTCCAGCTCAGATCAATCCACCTACTTCAATAGTGGCACAGCTTTACTGGCCAAGGTATTTGGCAAGGTGCCAGGCGATTTCAGCTACAAAGAAGCGGCCAATGGCTCAGGCCTTGTATATAACTAGGCCAACCATTCCCAGCGCCAAGCTTGACACTTCATTGATATATTGCAAACAGGCTAAATGCGATAGGCAATCCCTTCATATTGATTTAAAGGGAGCTTAGCCAAGGCATCTACTTGAAGTTGGTCAAAGGCATAAAAATGCTGGTTAGTATTAGCATTGTAAAATCTAGAGACAGGGCCACTTCCCACAGCTGCGCTACCTGCGGCGTAAACATTACCGACTTCACCTTCATAATTAAACCCTAATTCGGAATTACTTATGAGTTGCTCCTTTTCCGACAATTCTGCAGTGTAAAAATGCAAGCCTGTTTGGCTTTGGAAAAAACGATAAAGTGGCTGACCACTATTCAAGGGGGATTGATAACTAGTATCTATTATCCATTGCTTTGCTCCATTGCTGGGCAGTCCCGTCAAGGCATCCTGCTCAGCCTTAGAGGTTGTCATTAGGTAATCTCCTGTGGTTTGGTTGAATAACTTATAAACCAGCTTAACATCTGATAAATAGCCAGTTGTCAATTCCGGAGGAGGAACGCCAATAACTACTTTCAGGTAGCCAGTATCTGCTGAGTTAAAGTCTACAAAAGTACCGCCAAGGCGATCTGAATAGGCAAAAGAATAGGCATCTGTTAATTTTCCATTTGCACCAGGCCCCCCTTGGCTTGGCGTCGAGAGTGTACTCATCCAATCATTCCAAAACACCTGCTTCCAGGCCGCTTCTGGTCCAGGCCAGGTGACGGGATTGGTGATTGATTGTGCTGTGGATCCAAAAATGGTGAAGGCGGGCCCATTACTTTGGGCATTAGCATTTGTGAAGGGATCGATTTGATTTTGCGATATAAACCATTTATAGGAGGGCAAATCACCTATGGCAGTAGGTGTGCCAGTAACTGGATCTGGTACTCGATACTGAGAGCCAAGGTAACCCCAATTAAAGCCAGATACTAGATCACCAATGATCTCCGCAATTACATCATTCTCGTTGCCCACATAGCTTTGATGGTTGCTTTGCGTTCCACCTTGATAGGTGAATAATTCATAGGAAGGGTTTGCTCCATAGATAGATGCTGCACCCGAAAGCCCTGTCCAGCCAGAAAGTAGACTGCCAGAGGCCGTGGGCCCACTGGGCAACCAATGGATTCGTATTTTATAAGTATTAGTTGCGCTGATACCTGGCAGACTGCCATCAAGATCAATGTAATTATTATCACCAATTTCGACATTACTCGTTGTCATATTTGAATCACTTGGATCTGGTGTCCAGCTGGACCAGGGGAACGCCTGGGGATCTGCATAGCCACCACCAATGGATGGGTAACTATTTCCTATATTTAGCTGCTTACTCTTATCGGCAATACTAGATATTGCAGTGTGAAAAGTAGCTGTAAAATTGTAATTTGTTTTCTGTTGAAAAATCGTTGGCGAGCTGACTCCTGTTACGCCATTATAGCCACCTTGGATTAAAGTTGTGACATTGTAATCGGCCAGATTTGACATATAGCCACCAAAGCGATCATAGCCACTGGTGTAGTATGCTGGGGTTAGAAAAGGATTCGATGATGCTGGCCTAGGAATTAGTCCTGCCGATGGATTGGCAAGGCCAGGGGCAATCAGTCGCCTAGGATATATTTCGCTGGTGACTGCTGAATTGGTATATGGATAGTTGTAATTTGGAAATTGTCTTGTCCAGGCTGGCTCAGGGGGAGGCGTTGCATTGGCAGCCAGGGCAGCATAGATAACACTTGCATCTCCACCCGACAAAGAGGTAGGATTGCCACCGGAGCTGCCTGTTTTCGCATTGCCATTTAGGTCGTAGGCCTGCAGGCTGATCGGAAATGAGAAGTGATCAACATATGATAGGTCAGCTAAATTGTTTGGAGTGCCCACGTAGGGTTCAAAATATTGATAGAGGGTATTAAATGCAGGGTCTGAAGGGGTTCCTGCGCCAGGCACGCCAGTGCCACTGTATGCCAACTGCTGGCCAAGGCTGACATAGATCCGGCCGCCCGAATAATCGCTCAGGAATATTCCAGGATTATTAATTAGCCCAGCAAGACTTACATTACTGCTGGCGAGTGGGGTCGTAGTTTGAGCTAAATACTGATTTGCCTGACCAAGATTAGCATTCAACTGAGAAATGCTGTAATTACCGACTGTTCCGCCAGTCTGCAGGGCTAGGCTTGATATTGAACCATTGCTAATATAATAATTGTTGCTGAAGCTGGCGCCACTGCCTGGGTTTGGGCCCGTCCCTTGGGGGCTATCAAAAAAACTGACGTAAATATTATCTGAGTTAAATCCCAAGGAAGCTAAAGCTGGATCCAGTTCAAAGACAATAGGAATCGAATTTGCGGCAGCAGCCATAACAGAACATCCTACGGATAGGACAATGTTAGCAGGATTTCAGCGGCTGACGAGCTTTTAATGAAACCTCATACACCAAAAGTTACCACCCAATTCAATTATATTCAGCCATGCGGCTGATGTCGATTAACTTTTCAAATTCTCAAGCCTCTTTAGAGAGGCAAGTCTTTGGCCAGTTTAAGCTTCGGCCAATTGTGTAGCCATTGCATAGGCCTGTTGGCTGCCAAAGCCACTGGTGCCTTTCGGATTAGATTTACCTCGTTAACGGTGCGTAACACCCTCCTTCCCTTGGCCGCCAGACCTCCGATTCCCCTGCTAATAGCCCTTGGGGCGGCCGGTGGCTTGCTGGCCTTCACCAACCCTGGGCCGGCAGATTTTCGCGAGTTTGCCGGGGCCGAGCTGGCTGACCGGGGCGCCCGCGAGTTCTGTCGGCCCGGGGGAATGCCGATGCTGTTGCAGATGGTGGTGGAGAACTGTCCCGCCCTGATCCGTTCCCAGCGCCAGCCCCTGGGGCTACTGGCGGCGCAACTGAGCCAACGCCATAACTTCGGCCTATTCAGCCTTTACACCACCCGGCTGGCGGGCGGTGCCTTGATTCCCCAGTTGTCGTTGCCGGGCTATCAGCTCGACACCCTCGCCATTGCCGGTCAGTTCTTTGTGCTGAAGGCGGAGCGCAGCGATGGTTCCTGAAGCCACGCTCCAGGCCCTGGGCGCAGACCTGGCCGGGCTCGACCTGGTTTGGGCTGAACCGCTACTCAGCCAGCTCTCCCATGATCAATTCGCCTATTCACCGCTGCTGGCCCAGCGCCTGCAGCACTGTGTTGCCCAGCTGGTGGTGCGGGTGCACCAACGGGAGGAGCTGATCCGGGTGGCAGCCCAGTGCTACCGCCACCAGGTGCCGCTCACCCTGCGGGGGGCGGGCACCGGCAACTACGGCCAGTGCGTGCCCCTGGAGGGGGGCCTGGTGCTCGACTGCTCAGGTTTGGATCAGGTGCGCCATTTCGATCCAGCCAGCGGCGTACTTACGGCGGAACCTGGCTGTCGCTTGCTGGAGCTGGATCGCTTTTTACAACCCCAGGGCTGGGCCCTGCGGCTAAGCCCCAGCACCTGGCGCAGCGCCAGCCTGGGGGGCTACATCGCCGGGGGCTCCAGTGGCGTGGGCAGCCTGCGCTGGGGCCTGTTGCGGGATCGCGGCAACCTGCTGGGGTTGGAGCTGGTGAGCCTGGAGGCCGAGCCGAGGCTGCTGCAGCTGGGGCCGATCGAGGCCCAGGCCCACAACCATGCCTATGGCACTAACGGCATCTTTACGGCGGTGACAGTGCCCACCGCCCCCTGGCAAGACTGGCAGGAACTGGTGCTGGAGTTGCCTGATCGGCCCACGGCCCTGGCCCTGGGGGAGGAGCTCAGCGCCGCGGCCCTGGAGATTGATGAACTCTGCTACCTAGAACGGCGCCTGCTGGAAAGGATGCCCGATTTAGCTGGGGCCCCCGCCGTAGCCGGGGATCGACTGTTGCTGCTGGCCAGCCCCGCCGCCGTGCCATTGATCGAACCCCTCAGCCGGGCCGCCGGTGGACAACTGCTCTGGCAACGGCCCCAGTGGCCCCCCCGGGGCCTATTGCTGCGGGAGCTCTGCTGGAACCACACCACCCTGCAGCTGCGGGCCCACGACCCCAACTTCACGTACCAGGTGGTGTTGCTGCCGGAGCCGGCCACAGCCTTCATCGAGGCCCTAGAAGCCCGCTGGCCCGGCTGGCTGCACTGGCACCTGGAACGGATCCGCCAGGGGGGCAGGCCCCGCTGGGTGGGTTTGCCCCTATTCCGGTGGCAGGGGGAAGCCCAACTGGAGCAGCTAAACAGCGCCTTTCGCCAGGCGGGGGGCCTGCTGTTCAACTCCCATGTACTCAGCGTTGAAGCCGGTGGCAGCGGCGAGGTGGCTGCCGATCAGCTGGCGGCCAAAGCCAACTACGACCCCTGCGGCCTGCTTAATCCCGGCAAATTACGGGCCTAACCAGCAAGGCCCAGCGCTGCCCCTTAGGCGCAATCAAGGCTGTCGCGGGTGGCAACGCCGCTGCGGGGGTTAATGCCACTGGCCCGGCGGCAGAGTTGCCGCTGGTCGGCGCGATCCAGCAGCGCTTCACTGAAATCGGCCCCTTCGATCTGGGCATCGGCGAAACTGCTGCCGGTGGCAATCACGCCGCTGAGCAGGGCATCGCGCAGGTCGCTGCCGCCAAAATCAGCGCGGTCCATCAAGGCATTACTGAGGTCGGCCCCCCGGAAATTGGCCCCCGCGAAGGCCGCCTGGGTGAGGATCGAACCCTGCAGGTCGGCCCCTGAGAAATCAGCGCCCCGGGCCTCAGCCCCGGCAAAGGAACTGCCCTCCAGGTCTTGGCCATGGAAATCAGCGTTGCTCTGGTTGGTGAGCGTGTAATCAATTTTTTCCAGATAGCTGCTGGCGGCCGCCACCCCAAGGGGGGCAAAACCGATGGCCAAGGCCAACAACAACAGCGCCGCCAGGGAACAGCAGCGGCGGGCCAGGGAAGCGATCACGCTTGATCGGCGGCTAGCCCCACTGTGGGGCCTCTTGGCAAACTCAGCCGCCATCCGGACAGTCCAACAACGGCTGTAATGCCCCCAGCAGATACAGCGAGCCAGCCACCAGCGGCGGGGCCAGCGGTCGCCCCTCGGGGGCCATTAGCTGGGCCAGCCCCTCCGCCAGGCTCTGCACAGGGCTGAGCTGGCCGGCCAGGGCCGGCATGGCTGCCGCCAACTCCGCGGCGCCCCAGCTGGGGTGGCCCGGGATCGCCACGATCCAGGCCTGGTCTGCGGGGCCCAGCAGGCTGGCCAGCATCTCTGGCGCCTGTTTATGGCGTTGGATACCCAGCAGCCAGCGGCGGCGGCCAGGGGCGCCCTTGCTGTTGCTGGCCATTTGATCCAGTTCCTGGCGCAGGGCCACGGCGGCGGGCGGGTTATGGGCCCCATCGATCAGCAATTCCTGGCCTCGCCAGCGGCAACGCTCCAGCCGGCCGGGCCAGCGGGCCGCCGCCAGCCCCTGGTCGATGGCCTGGGCAGGGATCGCCCAACCCTGCCCCCGCAAAGCCTCTGCCATCGCCCGGGCCACGGCGCCGTTGGTGCGCTGCCATTGGCCCGCCAAACCAAGGGGTTGATCGCTACCCAGCGGTTCCACCCAACGCAGTTGCGTGCCTCGGGCCTGGGCCTCCCGGGCCAGCACCGCTGCCACCTCAGGCTGTTGCGGGCCACTGATCGCCAGCGCCCCGGGCTGAAACACCCCCGCCTTTTCGGCGGCTATCGCCGCGAGGCTGGAGCCCAGGTGTTCGCAGTGGTCGAGGCCGATGCTGGCGATGCCGAGCACCTGCCGATCCGGGTGGGTGCTGGTGGCATCAAGGCGCCCCCCCAGGCCCACCTCCAGCACCGCCAGCTCGATGGCGGCGTCAGCGCAATGGGAAAAAGCGGCACCGGTGAGCAACTCAAAGGGGGTGAGCTGGTGCCGTTCCCCCAGCTGCCGCCAGCGGCCCACGGCCCTACGCAGCTCCGGGCCAGTGATCCACTCGCCATTGAGCTCGAGCCGCTCGCACCAACTCACCAGGTGGGGGGACCGGTAAATGGCGTTGCGCACACCCGCCGCCTGGAGAATCGCCCCCAGAAAGGTGCAGATCGAACCCTTGCCATTGCTGCCGGCCACCTGCACGGCGGCGAATTGGCGTTCGGGATGACCCGCCTCCGCCAGGGCCGCCTCCAGCCGCCCCAGGGCCAGGTCGATGCCCCGCTGGCTGAAGGGTTCGAGCAGGTCGGAGAGCTCGACCGGATCAGGAAGTCTCAATGAGTAAGAGTCTCAAAGATTCAGATCAGTACAAAACAACCGCAGCAGCGCTCAGCCCAGCCGGGCCAGGGCTTTATCAAGTCGCTTGAACACCTGCCTGAGTTCCCGCTGGCTGATCACCAGCGGTGGCACAAAACGCACCACCTGGGGACCGGCGGGCACCAGCAGCAAACCCTCCGCCATGGCGGCCTTGACCACGTCCCCGGCGGTGGCGGCCCCATCACGCAGCAGCAGGCCCTGGATCAGGCCCCAGCCCCGCACCCCCGCCAACAGTTCAGGATGTTGGGCCACCCGCCGGGCCAGGCCAGCCCGCAGCTGCTCGCCCCGTTCGCCCACTTTGCGCAGCAGCTGGCGCCGCTCCAGTTCAGCCGCCACGGTGAGGGCCGCCCTACAGGAGAAGGGATTGCCGCCAAAGGTGCTGGCATGGTCCCCGGCTTCAAATACATCGGCCTTGGCTTTCACCGCCAGGGCACCGATCGGAATGCCGCCGCCCAACCCCTTGGCAACCGTGATCGCATCGGGCTCAATGCCCAGCTGCTCGTAGCCCCAGAGGCTGCCGCTGCGCCCCATGCCCACCTGCACCTCATCAAGGATCAACAAAATTTGGCGCTGGTCGCAGATCTGGCGCAGCTGGCGGAAGAACTCAGGGTTGCCGGGCACCACACCCCCCTCCCCCTGGAGCGGCTCGATCAGCACCGCCACCACCCGATCGCCGTGGCTGGCCAGGGTGCTGTTGAAGCTGTCGATGTCGTTGTAGGTGAAGTAGTCGAAACCTTCGGGCAGCGGTTCAAAACCGCAGTGGTACTTGTCTTGGCCGGTGGCCGTAACGGCGGCCAGGGTGCGGCCATGGAAGCTGGCCCGGGCACTGAGCACCACAGGACGCTCCACCTGGCGGCGGCTATGGCCATATTTACGAGCCAGCTTGATGGCCGCCTCGTTGGCCTCGGCACCGGAATTGCAGAAAAACACCTTGTCGGTGCAGCTGTGCTCCGTGAGCCATAGGGCCAGTTCCTCCTGCTCGGGGATCCGGTAGAGGTTCGAAACGTGCTGCAGCCGGCCCAGCTGACGGGCCAGGGCCTTGCCCAGGCGGCGATTGCTGTGGCCGAGGCTGCAGGTGGCAATGCCCGCCACACAATCCAAGTACCAGCGGCCAGCGCTGTCCTGGAGCCAAACCCCCCTGCCCCGTTCGAAGCTGAGCGGAAATCTGGCGTAGGTGGCCATCACGGCCGTAGAATCAGGGTTCGGGGGCATGGCGGAATTGGTAGACGCAGCGCACTCAAAATGCGCCGACTTCGGTTTTGTCGGTTCGAGTCCGACTGCCCCCATTAACCGTTACTGCGCAGGATCGAAGCGCCGAGCGCATTGAGCTTGCCCTCAATGTTGTCGTAGCCGCGGTCTAGGTGGTGCAGCCCTTGAACCACCGTGGTGCCTTCCGCCACCAGGCCCGCCAGCACCATCGCCGCTGAGGCGCGCAGGTCACTGCCGGTAACGGGGGCGCCGCTGAGACTGGGGACCCCCTCCACAAAGGCGATGTTGCCTTGGGTGCGAATCGCCGCCCCCATGCGTTGCAGCTCGCCCACGTGCTGCAGCCGATTCTCAAAGATCGCTTCGGTGATCACGCTGGTGCCGTCGGCGGTGGCCAACAGGCTCATGAAGGGGGCCTGCAGGTCGGTGGGGAAACCGGGGAAGGGCTGGGTGCGCAGGTCCACGGCGCGGATGTGGTCGGCGCTGATCGTCATGCCGATGCCATCGGGCTCGAGCCGACAGCCCACCTCCTCCAGCTTGCTGAGCACCGCCCGCAGGTGGTCGGGGATCACCGGGGTCACCCGCAGGCGGGAGCGGGTGATGGCGGCGGCCAACAGGAAGGTTCCTGCTTCGATCCGATCGGGGATCACCATGTAATCGGCCCCGTGCAGCCGCTCCATGCCAACGATGGTGATGGTGGGGGTGCCGGCACCCCGCACCTTGCCGCCCATGGCAATGATCAAGCCGGCCAGATCCACCACTTCCGGTTCCTGGGCGGCGTTTTCAATCACGCTCTCGCCATCGGCGAGGGCCGCAGCCATCATCAAAGTTTCGGTGGCGCCCACGCTGGGGCAGTCGAGATGGATCCGACCGCCGCTGAGGCGATGGCCGCGGCCGGGCACCACCGCCGACACCACGCCGTGTTCGATGGTGACCTGGGCCCCGAGGGCCTTGAGCCCCTTGACGTGTTCCACCACCGGCCGGGCACCGATCTTGCAACCGCCGGGCAGGGGCACCCGGGCGACGCCGAGGCGGGCCAGCAGGGGGCCGATGCAGAAGAAACTGGCCCGCAGGCTGTTTACCAATTCATAGGGGGGGGAGGCCTGGTTAAGGCTGTCGGCCTTGAGCTCCACCCAGTCACTGCCCCGGTCAATCCCCACCCCTAGGGCCCCGAGGATGTCGCCCATGCCGCCGATGTCCGAAAGGGCGGGCATATTGCGCAGCCGCAGGCTGTCTTCCGTAAGCAGGCTGGCGGCCATCAGCACCAGCGCTGAATTCTTAGCTCCCGATACCCGCACTTCACCGGAAAGTTGGCGCCCGCCGCGGATTTCCAGCTGGGGGGTTAGAAGCTGCTGAGACGGCGTCATCGTGAGGGTCATAAGCAGAGTCGCCGCCGGCATCAACACATCTTGACAATCAGGCCTGGGACCGTCTAGAAGGCCGGCGCCTGAACTGTCTCGTGGCTGGTCCCCAAGCTAATGGCCCCTAGGGACCTTGGTGGGCTATGGTCTTCAACTACCGAACAGCCGTCAAGGGCAACATCTACGGGGCCAAAACCCAGTGATGGTCGGTATCGCCTGCGGATGTGGCGGAATTGGTAGACGCGCTAGTTTCAGGTACTAGTGGCAGCAATGTCGTGGGAGTTCAAGTCTCCCCATCCGCACTTCATTACTCCCATCTTCTGGCAACCGGCGCGATCCGGCTTCCAGAAGTGATAAAACCTTCGAATCCACCAGAGACCTAAATCCAGCGCTGTGATCGTTCTCAAAATCGGTAATGCATCCGAGCTGGTGGCTTCCAAAGTTGGTCGCTTCATAGAGCGGCTTACCCCCGATGCCCTCGATGAGGCCAAGGTGGAAGAGGAAGTGATCAAGAAATTGGTGGAAAACCTGCGGGCCGAAGGAATCAAGGGCTCAGTGGCCTCCGTCAAGGGCATTGACCTGGCCAAGGAGGGCATCACCGTCAAAAACGACTTGCACATCCGCCGTTTTGAGGAGATCTGAGCAGGGGACCCATGGCCGCTGAACTGATCAGCAGCCGTCGCAACCCGCTGGTGGCCCAGGTGCGGGCCCTGCACCAGGGCCGGGGCCGCCGGGAGCAGGGGCTGTTGTTACTGGAGGGCAGCCACCTGTGGCAGGAATGCCAGCGGTTGCAACTGCCCCCCAGGCTGCTGATCGCCACCCCCCGTTGGCGGGAGAGCCAACCTTGGCTCGACCCGGCCCTGCCGCTGCAGCTGGTCACCGCTGAGGTGCTGGCGGCGATGGCCACCACAGATAGTCCCGATGGGGTGCTCGCCCTGCTGCCCTGCCCAGGGGCCAGCCAGGAAACCGAGGCCCAGCTCGCCCCCAGTGCTCAATTTGTGCTGGCCCTCGATCGGGTGCAGGACCCCGGCAACCTCGGCACGCTGCTGCGCACCGCCCTGGCGGCGGGGGTGGATCAACTCTGGCTGGGGGCCGGGGCCGATCCCTGGCAGCCAAAGGTGCTGCGGGCTTCCGCCGGGGCGGCCCTTGAACTGAATATTCAGCGGCTTGAGAACCTCGCCCCTGGCCTCGCCCTGGCCCGCCGCCAGGGCCTGCAACTATTGGCCGCCGTGGGCAAGGGGGGGCGCCCCTACTGGGAATTGGATTGGCGCCAGCCCACGCTGCTGATGCTGGGCAATGAGGGGGCCGGCATCGATCCGCAGCTATTAACTGAAGGGGTGCTGCCGGTCACGATTCCCCATGGCCCCCAGGTGGAATCCCTGAATGTGGGCGTGGCGGCGGGGCTGCTGCTGCTGGAACGCTGGCGCCAGGGGCTCGCCCCGGGCCCCGGCAGGGGAGAATCGCCTACAACTGAGCTGAGCCGTTGACTGCTGCTGGGGCGTTTGAGGGGGAGTTTGACTTCGATCTGATCGTGATCGGAGCCGGCTACGGCGGCTTTGATGCCGCCAAGCACGGGGCCGAGAAAGGCCTGCGCACCGCCATCATTGAGAGCCGCGACCTGGGGGGCACCTGCGTAAACCGCGGCTGCGTGCCCTCCAAGGCGCTGCTGGCCGCCAGCGGCCGGGTGCGGGAACTGGGGGACCGGGCCCACCTGGAACAGTTCGGCATCAGCAGTGGAGCGCTCAGCTTTGACCGCCAAGGGATTGCCGACCATGCCGCCCAACTGGTGGCCACGATCCGCAGCAATCTCGGCAAAGCCCTGGAACGGGCAGGCGTCACGATCCTCAAGGGTGTGGGCAGCTTGGACGGTCCCCAACGGGTGGCCCTGCGCGAGGCCAGCGGCATCGAACGGCGACTGAAAGCGCGCGATGTGGTGATCGCCACCGGTTCCGACCCATTTGTGCCTCCGGGCATCAGCACCGATGGCGTCACGGTGTTCACCAGCGACGATGCGATCAAGCTGGAGAGCCTGCCCCCCTGGCTAGCCATCATCGGCAGCGGCTACATCGGCCTGGAATTCGCTGATGTGTACACAGCCCTCGGCTGTGAGGTCACGATGATCGAAGCCCTCGATCGGGTGATGCCCACCTTCGATCCAGACATCGCCAAGCTGGCCGCCCGCAAGCTGATTGAAGGCCGCGACATTGAAACCAGGGTGGGGGTATTTGCCAGCAAGGTGACCCCCGGCAACCCCGTGCGGATTGAATTGGTGGATGCCAAAAGCCGCGAGCTGGTGGAGCTGCTGGAGGTGGATGCGGTGCTGGTGGCCACCGGACGGGTGCCGGTGAGTGCCGAGCTCAACCTCAGCTCCGTGGGGGTGGAAACCGAGCGGGGTTTCATTCCCGTAGACGGCGGCATGCGGGTGCTGGCCGGCGCTGAGCCGGTGCCCCACCTCTGGGCCGTGGGTGATGTGACCGGGAAAATGATGCTGGCCCACACCGCCGCCGCCCAGGGGGTGGTAGCAGTGGAAAACATCTGTGGGGACGCCCGCACCGTTGACTACCGCTCAATTCCGGCGGCCACCTTCACCCATCCGGAGATCGGTTCCGTGGGGCTCAGTGAGCAAGAAGCCAAGGCCCTAGCCGCAGAGGAGGGCTTTGAGCTGGGCAGCGTGCGCAGCTACTTCAAGGCCAATTCCAAGGCCCTGGCCGAGCTGGAAAGCGATGGCCTGATGAAGCTGTTGTTCCGCAAGGACAACGGCGAGGTGCTCGGGGCCCACATCTATGGTTTACATGCGGCCGACCTAATCCAGGAGGTGGCCAATGCCATTGCCCGCCGCCAGTCCGTGCGCACCCTGGCCTACGAAGTGCATACCCACCCCACCCTGAGCGAAGTGGTGGAAGTGGCCTACAAGCAAGCCGCCCACTCCCTTAACCCCTGAGCCCCATGGAGATCCGTCGTCGGCCCCCCAGCCCCAAGGTGCGGGTGTCCTATCTGGAATATGGCGTGCCCCTCCCCGAGGAAAAGCCCCGCCACATTCTTGAGGAGATTGTTTGGGCCAAGGATCGGGAAACAGCCACGGCCCGGGAGCGGTTGCCCCTGGAAAAACTCAAGGAGCAGGTGGCCCTGCTGCCCGCCCCCCGCGATTTTGTGGCCGCCCTGCGGGCCAGCTGTCGTAAACCGGCGGTGATCGCCGAGATCAAAAAGGCCAGCCCCAGCAAGGGGGTAATCCGTGAGGATTTTGATCCCTTGGCAATTGCCAAGGGCTATGCAGCCGGCGGTGCCAGCTGCCTGTCGGTGCTCACCGATAAACAGTTTTTCCAGGGGGGCTTTGAGGTGCTGGTGCAGGTGCGCCAGGCGGTGGAACTGCCGCTGCTCTGCAAAGACTTCATCCTCAGCCCCTATCAGCTTTACCAAGCCCGGGCCGCCGGCGCCGACGCCGCCCTGCTGATTGCGGCGATCCTCACGGACCAAGACTTTGTTTATCTGCTCAAGGTGGCCCGCAGCCTCGGCCTAGCGGTGCTGATCGAGGTGCACGACGGCGCAGAACTGGAACGGGTGTTGGCCCTGCCCGTTTGGCAGGAACCCCAAGCGGCGGCCCACACTCTGATCGGCATCAACAACCGCGACCTCAGCACTTTCCACACCGATCTCGCCACCACCGAGCAGCTAATGGCTACCTACGGCCAGCAGATCCGCGCCACTGGGGCACTGCTGGTGAGCGAATCAGGCCTGTTCAGCCGGGAAGATCTCGACCGGGTGCAGCACGCTGGCGCCGATGCGGTGCTGGTGGGGGAAGCGCTGATGAGCCAGGCGGATGTAACGGTGGCGCTGGAAAATCTGATAAACGGCTGAGCTGGAGCAGGCAGCGGGGCGGCCCCTGGGGGCCATAAAAAAACCCCCGCCTGGGCGGGGGGTTTGAGGTCTTGGGGACCGGAACAGGCTTGATCGCTGGGATCAGACCTTGCGGGAATAGAACTCCACCACCAGCAGTTCGTTGATTTCGAGGGCGACCCATTCGCGCTCGCAATTACCAGTGACCTTGCCGATCAACTTGGCCTTTTCAAACTCCAAATGGGGCGGAATGTTGGCCAGGCCGGGGAAGGCCAGGTTTGTTTCTGCCAGCAATTTGCTTTGTTTACGTTCGCGGATGGCAACCACGTCACCGGGGCGGCAGTGGTAGCTGGGGATATCCACCACACGACCGTTCACGGTCACGTGGCCATGGTTCACCAGCTGCCGGGCACCGGGGATGGTGGGGCCAAAGCCCAGGCGGAAGCAAACATTGTCGAGGCGACCTTCCAGCAGCTTCAGAAGGTTGGTTCCCGTGGAGCCCTCTTGGGCGCGGGCCTTCTTGACGTAGCGAACGAGCTGCCGTTCGGAAATGCCGTAGTTGAACCGAAGCTTTTGCTTCTCTTCGAGACGGATGGCGTATTCGGAGCGCTTGCGACGGGCTTGGCCGTGCTGACCGGGGGGATAAGACCGCTTAGCAGTCTTACGGGTGAGACCGGGAAGGTCTCCCAAGCGCCGCGTCACCCTCAATCGAGCACCGCGGTAGCGAGACATAAATTCAGTGGAACGTCAGGATGGGGTTTCGATCGGCGGATGCTCCCTTTGTGTGAGGCACCAGCAAACCAATCCGATACCTTACCTGGCCCAGGGCCAGGGGGGCCCTGGCGACCGCTGAGTTGGCTGCTGCTGGCGCTGCTGGCCATCTATCGGCGCTTGATCTCGCCCCTGCTGGGTCCCCCCCGCTGTCGCTTCGTGCCCAGCTGCAGTGGCTATGCCGTGGAGGCAATCCAGCGCCATGGCCCCTGGCGGGGCTCCTGGCTCAGTCTGGGGCGGTTAATCCGCTGCCATCCCTTTGCGGAGGGGGGCTTTGACCCGGTGCCCGAATGAAACTGCTCTTGCTTACCCGCCAGGGTTGCTGCCTCTGCGAGGGGCTGGCCGAACGGCTGGCCGCCCTGGACCCCGCCCCCGAGGTTCAGCCTGTGGATGTGGATACTGATCCAGCGCTCCAGAGCCGCTATGGCCTGGAGGTGCCTGTGTTGATGTTGCCAACGGCCAACGGCCAGCCCCAGGAATTGCCCCGGGTGCCGCCGCGTCTGGCTGGGGCTCGACTGGCGGAATGGTTGCAGCGCCAGATTTCTAAGCTTTAACCACCTAAAACGCCCCTAGGCATCCCTCCCCTGCGGCCCCCCATGAGCGTCCCTGCCCCTGAGTCGCCGCCCTTGGGCCGCTTACATGCCCTGCTGCGGGATGCGGGCCTGCTGGTGCCTAAGGGCTTGCCGGATCCGCTGGTGGGCGATGTGACCTGTGATTCGCGACGGGTGGGGGCTGAAACACTGTTCATCGGCCTGCCGGGGGCCCGGGTGGATGGCGGTTGTTTTTGGCGGGCGGCCCTGCAGGCGGGGGCCAGCGCCGCGGTGATTGGCCCTGGGGCCGCGGCCCAGGATCCCCCCGGCCCTGGGGATTCCGTGCTGGTGGTGGCCGATCCGGTGGCTGAAACCGCCGGGCGCCTCGCCGCTGCCTTCTGGGGCCAGCCCAGTGCCCAGCTGGCCTTGATTGGGGTCACCGGCACCAATGGCAAAACCACCACCACCCACCTGATCGAACATCTCGCCAATGGCGCCGGCTGGCCCACAGCCCTGTTTGGCACCCTGGCCAACCGTTGGCCTGGCCATAGCCACACCGCCACCCACACCACCCCCTTCGCCGATCAGTTGCAGGCCGAGCTGGCGGCGGCCCGCGCCGCCGGCTGCCGACTGGTGGCCATGGAGGTGAGTTCCCATGCCCTCGAGCAACGGCGGGTGGCCGGTTGTGGCTTCAGCGGAGCGGTGTTCACCAACCTCAGCCAAGACCACCTCGACTATCACCCCTCCCTGGAGGCCTACTTCGAAGCCAAGGCCCAGTTGTTTGAGGCCCCCTACCTCAAGGGCAAGGCCGTGGTGAACCTGGATGATCGCCATGGGCGGCGCCTGGCCCTGCGCCTGGGGGAGCGCTGCTGGCGCAGCTCCCTGGAGGACCCCACGGCGGAGTTGCGCATGGAGCAGCTGCAGTTTTCCGCCGCTGGGGTCACGGGGCTACTGGTTAGCCCCCTGGGCCAGGCCCGCTTCCAATCGCCCCTGGTGGGCCGCTTCAACCTGATGAACCTGCTCCAGGCGGTGGGGGTGCTGCTGCAGCAGGGTTTGCCCCTCGGGCCGCTGCTGACGGGCTTGAGCCAGTTCCAGGGGGTGCCGGGCCGCATGGAGCGGGTGCCCAGTGGCCCCCGCCAGGCGGCGGTGCTGGTGGACTACGCCCACACCCCCGCTGGCCTCGAAAACGCCCTGGGGGCCTGTAGACCCTTTGTGCAGGGTCAACTGATCTGCCTATTTGGCTGTGGGGGCGACCGGGACCGGGGCAAACGCCCGCTGATGGGCGAAATCGCTGCCCGCCTTGCCGACCAGGTGGTGCTCACCTCCGATAACCCGCGCACGGAAGACCCCCAGCAGATCCTCACGGACGTGCTGGCGGGCATCCCCACGGGCACCGCCCTCCAGGTGCAGGTGGATCGGCGCCTGGCGATCGAACAGGCGATTGGCCTGGGCCGCGCCGGCGACCTGGTGCTAATCGCCGGCAAAGGCCATGAGGACTATCAGATTGTGGGCACGGAGAAACTTCATTTCGATGACCGCGAGGAGGCGGCCCGCTGCCTCGCCAAGGCAGACGAATTGACCTAAGCCCTGCAACAATCCCGACGTTGTGATTTTTCAACGCTCGCCTTTCCCTATGGCTTCCGGTGTTCCCCTTTCGAAGAAATTTCTAGCTGAGCTAATCGGCACCTTCTGGCTCGTATTTGGGGGCTGCGGTAGCGCCGTGCTGGCGGCCGTGTTCCCCTACGACTCAGCCGCCGCCAATCCCCTAGGCCTCGGTTTCCTTGGGGTGGCCCTGGCCTTTGGCCTCAGCTTGCTGACGATGGCCTACGCCATTGGCCACATCTCTGGCTGCCATATCAACCCCGCCGTTAGTTTTGGCCTCTGGGCCGGCGGCCGCTTCCCCAGCCGGGAATTGCTGCCTTACATCGTTGCCCAGGTGCTCGGCGCCAGCCTGGCCGGTGGCGCCCTCTATGGGATCGCCAGTGGCCGAGTGGGATTTGCCTTAACCGGCAGCAATCCGCTCGCCACCAATGGCTTTGGAGCCCATTCACCGGGGGGCTATGGCCTGCTGCCCGCCCTCACCATTGAAGTGCTGCTCAGCTTCATCTTCTTGCTGGTGATCCTTGGCAGCACCGACCGCCGGGCCGTGGTGGGCTTTGCCGGCATTCCGATCGGTCTGTCCCTGGTGCTGATCCACCTGATCAGCATCCCGGTGACCAACACCTCAGTGAACCCCGCCCGCAGCACCGGCGTGGCCCTCTGGGTGGGTGGTGAAGCGATTGGTCAGCTCTGGCTGTTCTGGTTGGCGCCAATCCTGGGGGCGCTGCTGGCCGGTTGGGTTTATCGCAACTTGATGGAGGGGGAAGGCTCCTGAGAACGGCCTAAGCCGCCGTAGGGATTTCCCCATCCCCATCGGCGGCTTCACTTTCATCCACCAGGGCATCCGCCACGTATTCGATCAGGCGCAGCAGCGCCTGACGGTTACCGAGGCGGATTTCCTCAAACATCTCTTGCACATGGTCGCTGGGCAGCCCTGTTTCAAACAGGATCCGCACCACCCGGAAGTTTTCATCCAGTTGATCTTCGGTGAGGGCGGCGACCACCATCTCTTCCGCCAGGGCAAAGGCGTTGAAGAGCAAAATTTCTGGATCGTCGCTGGGTTCCACCACGGAGAGCGGATGCAGGAAGCTGGTCTGCGCCTCGTGGAGCATGGGAGTTCCCCCAGATGCCGCAACCTTAGGTCGTCAGGACTGATGCACAAGCTCTTCCAGGCTGAGCAACAGCGCCTGCACTTCCTCTGGGCTGGTGGTGAGGTGGGTGCAAGCCCGCAGGCAATGGGGATCAGCAAGGCTGCGCAGCTGAAAGCCCTGATCGGCCAGGCGATTCACCAGCTGCTCCGGCTGGTGGCCCTCCACCACAAAGCTCACCAAGCCACTGCGGGGGGGGGCTGCCTCCACCAGGGTTCGCACCCCAGGAATCGCCTGGAGACCGCTCCAGAGCTGCCCACTTCTGAGGCAGATCTCAGCCTCCCGCTGGGCAGCATTACCGCAGCCTTCCAGTAGCTCGAGTGATTGGCGCAGGCCAGCCCCGAGCGGCACGCAGCTGGTGGCCACCTCAAAACGGCGGCCATCGCGATGCCAGCCACTGCCCGCTTCCGTCTCGTGGGAGAGGCTGCGCCAGCCGATCAGGGTGGGGCTTGCTTCCGCCAGCAGCCGTTCGGAAAGCACCACCGCCCCTAGCCCCTCCGGGCCGCAGCACCACTTGTGGCCGGTAAAAGCAAAAATGTCTGCGGCGGCAGGGGCCTGCCCCAACTCGATGCTGCCCACCGATTGGGCCGCATCCACCAGCAGCCAGGGGCGCTGGCGCTGGGCCTGAAGTCTTTCCGCCACCGCAGCAATCGGCATCGGGATGCCGCTGTTCCAGAGCAGGTGGGAAAGCACCACCAGGCGGGTGCGGCCGGTTAGCCCCTGCTCTAGGGACTCCAGCAACTCGGCATCGCTGCGCACCTGTTGCACCGGGAAATAATCAATTTCCAACCCCTGGCGCCGGGCCAGTTCACGGCAGGCGGCCAGCACCCCTGGGTGTTCGGCATCGCTGATCAACAGGCGATCGCCCGGCTCAAACGGCAGGCCCCAAAGCGGCAGCACGCAGCCACTGGTTACGTTTTCAGTGAGGGCCAAGCGCCGGGGCGGCACCCCACAGAGCTGCCCCAGGGCGCTACGCAGGGCCGCCAGCTCCTGGTTCAACCAAGGCCATACATCCCGGCCAAAGGGGCCCAGCTGCTGCAACTTTTGCCAGCAGGCCACCATCGCCTCTAAGGAGGGGGTGGGCAGGGGCCCCTGGCCGCCGTAGTTGAAGTAATGCTTACCGGCCAGGGCAGGCAGCTGCTGCCGCAGGGTGAGGCTCAAGGCTTCAGAGCACCTGACCCACAGCTACCGCAGCAATGGCCGAAAACAAAGTGATGCCGAGGGCGGTGAGCGGCGACTGACCTTGGGCCACCGCCAGGGTGGTGATCACCCCGGCCCCCAGGGCTGCCACGGCCAGTTGATTAGTGAGCTCGGCGCGGTTAGGGGGAAGGTTCAAAGCGCAGCTGATATTGAATCGACCGTAGGCAGATGTATGGGCGAACACCAGAGGCCAGCCGGGCTTCGTTACCGCCTGTGGGTATTCGTAATGCTCCGCAATCTTGTTTATTAATGGGCCGGCCGGGCCCGGCCTTGCTTGGCCCAACTTTGCAAAGCTTCGATCTGTTCCCGGGCGGTGCGGCTGAGCGGCACCAGTTCCGCCGCCGCGGTGATCAGATCGGCTTCGCCGAATTCACGGCCCTCACTGAAGGCCATCAGCATGGCGTCAAGCACGATCTGCTCCAGTTCCGCCCCGGAGAAGCCGGCGCAGCGGTCCACCAACACCTCTAGGGGAATGCTGTAGTTAGGGCGGCGGCGGCGCAGGTGCAGATCGAGGATCTGGCGTCTTTCGGCGGCCGTGGGCAGATCCAGCACAAAGATTTCATCGAAGCGCCCCTTGCGCAGCAGTTCCGGCGGCAACTTATCGATCGCATTGGCGGTGGCCACCACAAACACAGGGCTGCTTTTTTCTGCCATCCAGGTGAGCAGGGTGGCCAGCACCCGCTGGCTGGTGCCGCCATCACTGCGGCCATCAAGGCTGAAGCCCTTGTCGATCTCATCGATCCAAAGGATGCAGGGGGCCATCGCCTCCACCGTGCGGATCATTTCGCGGCTGCGGGCCTCACTGGCCCCCACCAATCCGGCAAACAGGCGCCCCAGATCAAGGCGCAGCAACGGCATCGCCCAGCTGTGGGCGATCGCCTTGGCGGTGAGCGACTTACCGCTGCCCTGGGGACCCACCAGCAGCACCCCGCGGGGATGGGGCAGGCCATAGGCCTGGGCCTCAGGGCTGAAGGCCAGGCGCCGGCGTTCCAGCCAGCGTTTCAGCTGTTCGAGCCCACCGATTTCGCTGGGGTCGGCGGCGGCGGGGCAATACTCGAGCAGGTCGCTGCGGGCCAGGGCCAGGCGTTTCTCCTCGAGCACATCATCAAGATCAGCGGCCTCCAGGCCCCCATGGCGGGCCAGGGCCCGGGCCGCCAGCTGGCGGATCCGTTGTTCGGGCAGGCCGCGGCAGCTGCGCACCAGCAACTCCAGGGCACTGGCCTCCAGGGGGCTTTGGCTGGCGCTGGCGATCCCCTCCAGCAGCAAGCGAATTTCACTTGCCTCCGGCAGGGGGAGCTCCAGCACGGTCAGATTCGCCTCCAGCTCCCGGGGCAGGGCCAGGTCTGGGGCGGAGATCACCAGGGTGAGCGGCCGTTGGCGTAGCTCCGTGGCCAGGTTGCAGAGGCGCCGGCAGATGGCGCTGTCGTCCACATAGCGATGGAAATCCAGCAGCAGCAGGATCGCCGCCTGGGGTTCAGGCACCAGCCGGAAACTATCGAGCGCTGCCATCGGATTACGGGCCGCCTCCCCCCGGTGGTTGGCCAGCCCCTGCAGGCCCGCCACAAAATCCCATTGCAACAACAGCCGCTGGCCGAGCCGTTGGGCGGCCTGGTCCAGCAGTCGCCGCAAGCGCTCCTCCTCCTGCTGGCGGATCCAGAGGATTGGGGTGCGGCTGCGAATCAGCAGGTCGAGCTGATCAATCCAGGCCCTCATTGCTCGCTGGCTGGCTCCCCTGGCGGACTCTGCTCCTCTAGCGGGGGAACAATCAGCTGCTGCAGCGCCAACCAGCGGGGATCAACGGCAACGGGGTTAAGCCGGGCCGGGCCGCGCACCTCCTCCGGCAGGATCCCGGCGCAATCAGGGCTGCAGAGACGCTTAAGCGGCAGGTGAAGGCTGAGCTGTTCAAACAGCCAATGCTCAGGATCAAAGCTGCCTAAGGGATCAAGGGTTTCGATCGGACTGGCGCCGCCTAGTTCCTGCAGAACCTCAGGGTCATCTGGGGCGGTGGGATCCCCTAGGGCGATCGCCTCCTCCGCCTTGGCCGCCAGCGGGTAAACAAAGACCTGCAGGCAGCGATCACAGCACAACTCCACCTGGGTGCGGCCTTCACCGCTCACCCACAGCTCGTTGCCGCGGTGCTGGGCCTGCACAAAACCACGCACCGGCCCGAGGCTATCTAGGGAGGCCAGCTTTTGATCCACCGGCCAGCGCTGGCCATCCCCCAGCAGCTTTAGCTCCTGCAGGGGAATCGGCCGCATCAGCCCTTGCCGCCCTTCGGCTCAAAGGGCAGCCGTTCGGTGGTTACGGCGGTGGCATTGGCGGTCACGGTCTGCTGGGAGACCTGCTGGTCAAGAATCGCCTGGAGGTTATCGGGCAGGGGCTCGCGGATCAGGATGTAGGTCTGCAGGGCCTGGAAGATGTTGGCCACCACCATGTAGAGCAGCACCCCGGCCGGCAGGGGGAAGAACAGGAACATCCCGGTGATCATCACGGGGGTCACCTTGTTGGCGGTGGCCTGCTGCGGATTGGCGGGCATGCCCCAGCCGGAAAGAATCTGGGAGGCAAACAGGCTGATGCCGAAGCCGGCCACCAGCACGGCAATGTCCCAATTGACGGTGCCATCGGTGAGGAAGCCCACCTGGCCCAGGGCCTTGATAAACAGGAAGCCACTGCGGGCCGCCAGCCCAGGGATCTTCACCTCAACGGTGGCGTCACCGGGGGCAAGCGCCTTCAGGGTGCCATCGGCATTAACCGTCACAATCCCCTCCCCCTTGGTGAGGCTCCACTGGGGGGTGAGGTCGATGCTGGGGGTAAGCCGTTGCTCGATCGCCTCCAAGGATTCACTGCCATCCTTGGCCTGCAGCTGCACCTTGACGCTCTCGCCTACCCCCAGGCGGTTGCCCCCCGGCAGGGCGGCCACCACGGGCACGTGATCCGTTTCAGTGATGAAAATCGAATGGCTAGCACTGGCAAAGGGCTTCGCCTCCACCGCCGCCACCAGATCGCTGGGTACCACCTTCAGATTGAGGCTGTAGGGCACATCTGCGAAGGGTGAGCCCCGCAGGGTGGCAAACAGGGCAAACAGGATCGGCATCTGCACCAGCAGGGGCAAACAACCCGCCAGGGGGCTGCCGAACTCCTTCATCAACTTGCCCAACTCCTCCTGCTGTTTCTGGGGGTTGCTGGCGTACTTGGCTTTGATATCAGCCTGGCGTTGCTGCATCACCGGCTGGGCAATGCGCATGCGGCGGGCATTGCGGATCGAGCCGGCACTGAGCGGGAACAGCGCCAGTCGGATCACCACCGTTAGGGCAATGATCGCCAGGCCGTAGCTGGGCACCAATCCATAGAAAAAATCCAGGATGGGAAGCAGGAGGTTGTCGGAGATGTAGCCGATCACGGCGGGGTGCTAGGCGATGGGGTTGAGTGTGCCTGAGGGCGGGTCAGCCGTTGGGGGCGGCGACGGCGAAGCCAGCGGGAGTTGTGGTCTTGGCAGCAGCTTCTGCCATGCGGTCCTTGATGAAGGCTTCCGCTTCCCGGAAACGCGGCAGGGCCCGCATTTCCAGGCGGGCGCCGTCCTTAAGCAGTAGGCACATGTCGCCCCAAGCGCCGAAGCCGCGGGCCACCGCCCGCAGCTCCTTGATCTGGCCGTAGCTGATCTGGCTGCGATCGCGGCCAAACCAACCACCGCTCACCGAAACCCGGCGACTGGTGATTTTGAACCGCAACCAAAAGGCTCGCACGATCGCCCCAATCGCAAAGGGCAGGCCGATCAGGGTGGCCCCAAAAATCAGGTTCACGATCAGGTCACCCCTGGCCGGTCCCCCCTCATAAAACAGGTCTTCCTTCAGGCCCAGACTGGGGGACGCCGTCATCGCTGAGCCCTGCTTGTTGCATCAATGCACACCATTCTCTCAGGAGATCGTGGGGATCGACTTGGGCCGCCTCCGGTCGCAGGCTGAGCAGCAACCAGTGGGGCTGGGGTCCAGCCGCTAGGGGCCACCCCAGGGCCCACTCGGTAAAGGCAGTGTGGAACAGTCGTCTCAGGCGATTGCGCACCACCGCCCGCTTGCTCACCTTGGTGCTGATCACCACGGCAAACCGAAACTCCTGCTCCTGGGGGCGTAGTTCCGGCTTGAGCAGCTCGGGCCTGGGGGGCACCACCCGCAGCAGCAGGGGGCCTCGGTTGTGGGCACGGCCCTGGCGATAGAGGTAATCGAACACCCCCCGACCCCTTAGGCGGTGCCGCTGGGGCAGAACCACGGCAGCTGGGGAAGCTCAGACCGCCAGACGGGCGCGACCGCGCCGGCGCCGGGTACGGATCACACGGCGGCCGGTGTGGGTGCGCATGCGCACACGGAAACCGGACACGCGCTTGCGCTTGCGACTGGTTCCTTCAAGGGTGCGCTTGGTCATGGCGGTGGACGGTAAAGGGTGGCTTGGAGCCAATCTCCAAGCCTATCAGGTTGGCCCCAGGCTCAATTGGTGATTTCGATCACCCAGCTGCCCAGATAGCCAGCCATGGGGATGTCCCCAGGGGCCTGGGCCAGGGCATTGAACTGATACATGCCGCTGTTGAAAGGGTTGGGCACGGTAAACACCACCGCAATGCTTTTATCAGGTGGCACAGGCGTTGTGGGGTAGATATCAATGCGTTTGCCGTTGTCGGTGAGTTTCACCTCTGCCGGGATAGTTTCCTCACACTTGGTGCGCTTGGCATAGCCACCGGCGTTGCAATACTTGAGGTGAACCTTCTGGATATCAATCGAAGTATTGAAGTAACTGGGCACAGTGATAGACAACTTAAGGATCGCCGCCTTGCGGTCCTTACCCCTCAACACCAGGAAATATTCAGCCCAGCGATTGCGTTCGGTGTCGGAAACGTAGTAATAGAGCTTCTTGAAATCCTTGTTGCTGTCCCAGCGGAATTCCAGGATCGAGGGCGTACCCACGGAGCCCTGGGCCTTAGCTGCTTGACGACTGATCAGGGCACCGCTTCCCAGGGCCAGCAAACCAGCGGCGGCAAGGCCAGCCAGTGGACGAATTAAACGGGCCATTACAGCCTCCCTGAAAGTGGCTTGATTCTCATTAGTACGCCCCGGCCCCCTGGGGGGGCATGGGCCGGCCCCAGAGCTGTCAGTTGTGACTGGATCGGTCCGGTCGCAGCCGCTGGGCCTCCCTCAGGTAGGTGTGACAAAGCTCCTGGGGCAGCGGCAGCCAGGCTTGCACCAGCACCCGGATGCAGCGAGGCAGGTCGCCCACCACCGCCATCTGCTGGCAATCCAGCAGGGCCACCGCCCCCCAACCGGGCAACTGGCGGGCCACGGAGGCCGGAAACAGGGCGTCGAGATCGGCGGTCACCGAAAAGATCGCCGTTAAAACCTGCTCCCCCCCAAGGCGATTGCGGTTCACCAGGGTCTCCATCAATTCCCGCACGGCCTCAGCGATGGCAGCGGGGGTGTTGGCCGCCACCGTGGTGGCCCCCCGCAGGGCCCGCAAGGCAAGGGTGGGTTCGGTCATGGGTGGAACAGCCAGAGGGGTTGTCCCCCCATCCCAAATTCGAGCTGAAGCTGCTGGCGCAGGCGCTGCCACAGCCCCCGTTTTTGCTGGCCCACGTTGACCGGTTTACTGCGCTCCTCATCCAAACCCACCAGCCGGGCCGCCTCCCGCCGGGCGGTGTCCTCATCGCCCAGCAGGTCCACCAAGCCCAGCTCCAGGGCCTGGGCCCCGCTAAACACGCGGCCGTCGGCAAAGCTGCGCACTGTTTCTTCGCTTAGGCCCCGGCCTTCCGCCACCGCCCGCACGAACTGGCCGTAGCTGCTGTCGATCAGGGCCTGGAGGATGCCGCGCTCCTCCGCACTCAAGGCCCGATCCGGGGAAAGAATGTCTTTAAAAACCCCGCTTTTAACGGTTTCAAAGCGGATACCAATCCGGTCCAGCAGTTTTTCGAGATTGTTGCCCCGCAGGATCACACCAATGGAGCCCGTGATCGTGCCGGGATTAGCAACAACGCGATCGGCGGCACAGCCCACATACACCCCGCCCGAGGCGGAAATGTTGCCGTAGCTGGCCACAATTTTGCAGCCCTTGGCCTTCAGGCGCAGCAGCGCCTGGTGGATTTCCTGGCTGTCGCCCACGGTGCCGCCGGGGCTATCGATCCGCAGCAACAACACCGGAAAACGCTGGTCCTCCACCTGGCGCAGGGCCTTCAGCACCCGGCTGCGGGCGGCGCCGGCGATGGGCCCCTCCAAACAGAGGCGGGCGATCCGTTTTCGCCGCGGACGGCGCAGGGGCCAAGACATGGCAGGGATGGAACTAGGAATGGCTCGGATCCTATGCAGCCCGCGCCCCTAGGCTCGTGCCCCCTGTAGCGCTGCGGTGCCTGCGTTATTGCGCTGGTTGGCGATGTTGTTGCCCTTTGCGCTCTGGGGCACGGCGATGGCGGCGATGAAAGCGCTGCTCCCGGAGCTGTCGCCCCTGACGCTGGCCTGGTTGCGTTTGTTGCCAGCGGCCGTGGTGCTGCTGGCCGCCGTGGGCCTGCTGGGGCGCTCCTTGGCGGTGGATCGCCGCGATTGGCCCTGGCTGCTGGCTTTTGCCCTGGTGGATGGCGCCCTGTTCCAGGGGTTACTGGCCGAAGGCCTTGGGGACACCGGTGCCGGCCTGGGCTCGGTGCTGATCGATTCCCAGCCGCTGCTGGTGGCGCTGCTGGCCCGCACGTTCCTGGGGGAAGCCATCAATCCCTTTGGCTGGGTGGGCCTGTTGCTGGGGCTAGCCGGGATCCTCTGCCTGGGCTTGCCCCCGGAGTTGTTGCGGCACTGGTGGTTGCAAGGACCAGCGGTGGCGGGGGTGCTGGGGCCCAGCCGGGGCGAACTGTTGATGCTGCTGGCCGCCGCGGCCATGGCGGTAGGCACTTTGTTATCGCGCTGGGCCTGCCGCCACAGTGATCCCCTGGCGGTGACCGGTTGGCACCTGCTGCTGGGCGGCTTGCCGCTGCTGGCCCTGAGCCTGGTGGGTCCCCTGGCCGATCCGCTGCGGCTCTGGCCCCAGCTGTCGCTGGCCCAATGGGGGCTGGTGGCCTACGCCAGCCTGCTGGGCAGCGCCCTGGCCTATGGCCTGTTCTTCTGGTTTGCCAGCAGCGGTGATCTCACCGGCTTTACTTCGCTCACCTTCCTCACGCCGGTATTTGCCCTCGCCACCGGGATGCTGCTTTTGGGTGAACAGTTACGGCCCCTGCAGTGGCTGGGGGTGGCCCTGGCCCTGGGTTCGGTGCTGCTGATTAATCGTCGGGGGGAGCTATGGCAGGCCTGAGGCTTTTACTGGTTTCCACCCCCCTAGGCCCCCTGGGCCAGGGGCTGGGCGGTGGGGTGGAACTCACCCTGCTGGGTCTGCTGCAGGGCCTCGCAGGCCGCGGCCATCAGCTCAGCCTGATCGCCGCCGAGGGCAGCCAACTGGCTTTACCCCCTGGGGTGGAGCTGCTGTTGGAACCCGGGCTGCCCCAACCCAGCTGGCAACACCAGCAACGCCAGGGGGCGATTCAAATACCGGCCGCTGGATTGCTGCCGCGCTTCTGGGCCAGGGCCCTGGCCCTCCAGGACCAGTTCGATGCCGTGCTCAACCTTGGCTATGACTGGTTGCCCTTCTGGCTCACCCCCCAGTTCCGCCCACCGCTGTTTCACCTGGTGAGCATGGGCAGCGTCGCCCAGGCCATGGATGAGGTGATCGAAGCCACGGCGGCGGCCTTCCCCCAGCGACTCGCTTTTCACAGCGCCGCCCAGGCGGCGGACTTTCACTTACTGGGTCCGCCCCGGCTGCTGGCCAACGGCTTTGATTTCAGTCGTTACAGCTTTCAAGCCGAGCCGAAATCATTGCTGGGCTGGGTGGGCCGCATCGCCCCGGAGAAGGGGCTGGAGGATGCCGCCCAAGCGGCGGCGGCCTGGGGTTGGCCCCTGGCGGTGTGGGGCCTGTTGGAGGATCCGGCCTATGGGGCGGCCGTGGAGGCGTCGGTGCCGGCAGGCACCCTGCAGTGGCGGGGCTTTTTAGCCACCGAGCAGTTGCAGGCGGAGCTGGGCCAGTGCGCGGCCCTGCTGAATACCCCTAAGTGGAATGAAGCCTTCGGCAATGTGCTGGTGGAGGCGATGGCCTGCGGGGTGCCGGTGCTGGCCTACCGCCGCGGGGGGCCGGCGGAATTGGTGGATCCAGGGGTGAGTGGCGCCCTGGTGGAGCCCGATCAGGTGGGGGCCCTGTTGGAGGCCCTGCCCCAGGTGCTGGCCCTGGACCGCCGCGCCTGCCGTTCCCGGGCCCAGGAACGCTTCAGCCTGGAGGCCTTCGCCGAGCGAGTTGAGGCCTGGTTGCTAGAGCCTGGCTAGCATCCCCCCGGCACAACTGCTGGCCCCCCATGGATCCCCGCGGCGAGATCCTGGTTTGCGGCCTGGGGGGCCTGGGCCAGGCCTGTTTAGCCAGCCTTGTGGCTTTTGATCTACCGATCCGCTGCCTGGATCAGCGCCAGCCCGTGTGGGCTGACACCGACTTAGCCCAGCAGCTGGAGCCAGCGCTGGTGCTGGGGGACATGCGCCACCCGAAGGTGTTGCTGCAGGCCGGGGTGAGCCAGGCCCGGGCGGTGCTGCTGCTCAGCCAAGACAGTGGCGTGAATCTGGAGGCGGCGCTGCAGGTGCGGCTGTTGAATCCCACGGCCCAGCTGGTGGTGCGCTCCAGCAACAACAACAGCAGCAGCAAGCTGGAGCGCCAGCTGCAGGCCCGGCTGCCGGGGCTGGCGATTGTGGATCCCCAGCTGCTCACCGCAGGGGTGTTTGCCAATGCCCTGCGCCCCGATGGCACCGAGGCGGCCTTCGAACTGGAGGGGGAGCTATTCAAGGTGCGCAGCAGCCTGCAACGGCAAGCCGCCAGCCGTGACCTCTTCGATCTGCTCAGCCGCCGCCAACGGCTGGTGCAATGGTTCCCGGCCGAGCAGGCCCCCGCTGGCCCCCCCGCCAGCGGCTGGTGGGACCTCGATGCTCGCCCCGGCCCCGGCGACCGGCTGCTCTGGCTGGAGCTGGCCAGCACCTTAGAAACCCACCCCCGCTCCAGGCGCCAGTGGCTGGCCAGCGGCTGGGCCCACCTGCGGTTTTTTGTGGAGGGGGGTTGGGACGCACTGCAAAACCTCGCCAATCGCCGCGATCCCCTGCTGTTCTGGGGCCTGGGCAGCCTGGTGGTGGTGCTGCTTCTGGGCAGCTACTGGTTTGGGGCTGGCTCGCCGCTGCGGGGCTTGATGCTCACCCTGGCCCTGCTTAAGGGGGAATACCTCGACGCCTTCAGCTTCATGGTTAATGACTCCAACCCCCAACTGGGGCAGGCCCATTTCCCCCTGGCGGCCCTCAGCCTGCTGTATGCCCTGGGGGGCACCCTGCTCACCGCCTGGTTGGTGGCCCTGATCCTCGATCGCTTGCTGGCTGGCCGCATTGGTCGGCAGGAACCACGGCCCCTGCCCGCCCACACCCCCTATGTGTTGCTGCTGGAGGGGGGACGGCTGGCCGAACGGCTGGAACAGCAATTGCGGCTGCAGAAATTCCAGGTGGTGCGGGTGCAGAGCCTGGCGGCGGATGGGGATTCAGAGGGGGGGGCCTACCGCAGCCTCGATCGCGCCCTGCGGGCCCTGCGCCATTGCCCCTGCCAGGCGGTGGGGGTTTTGTCTAATGATCTGATGGCGAATCTGGCCATCGCCCTGGAGCTGCAGGAACGCTGGCCAGGGATTCGGCTGGCGGTGCAATCCCATTCCCTCTCGGAAACCAGCAACCTCAACGTTCTGTTTGAAGGCATGCAGGTAATCAACCCCCTGGAAGTGGCCGCCGATGCGGTGGTGGCCACGGCCCTAGGGGAGCGGGTGCGGGGGGTGCTGCGGCTGGCTGAGGCCTATTTGCTGCTCACCGATTACCGAGTGGAAAGCAACGACACCCTCCATGGCCTCAACTTGGCGGCGGTGGCCGGTGGCTATGGCCTGATTCCCCTGGTGGTGATTGGCAAGGGGGAGAGCGAGTCGATTGCCCTTCCCAATCCGGAACGGGTGCTGCAGCAGGGGGATCGCCTGGTGGTGCTGGCCAGCTTGGCGGCCCTGCGCCAGGTGGAAAGCGGCAGCCTGCAGCCCCCCCGCTGGACCCTGGAGTTGCGGGGCATCCGCAGCAATACCCCCCTGTTTGAGGCCCAGCTGGCCTTGGCCCGCTTCCTGGCGGCGACCCCCGGCGAAATGGGCGCCTATCTCAACACCACCCAGGGCCCCCAGCGCACTCCCCCCCTTTACCAGGCCCCTGGACGGCTGCTGGAACAGGTCCTGCAGCGCCTGGGGGTGGACTGTGACTTGGTGTCTTTGGACACCAGCCACGCATAGGCTTCCCGCCAATATCAACTGCCCCATCCGTGACCCGTTCGCCACGGCTTCCCTGGCTGCTGGGGCTCACCGCAGCCCTGGGGGCTCTGCTGTTCCTCTGGCGCCTCGGCTGCATCGGCCAGGTGGACGAAACCCCCGCCCTCTTCGCCGCCGCGGGGCGGGCCATGGCCGATAGCGGCGACTGGCTCACCCCCCGGGTGAACGGTCATCCGCGCTTCGACAAGCCCGTACTGATTTATTGGTTGATCGGTGCCTTAAGCCTGCTGCCCCGCGGCTGGGATCCCCTGGGCAGCTGGGCCGCCACCCTGCCCTCGGCCCTGGCGATGGTGGCGGTGATGCTGGCCCTGGTGCCCACCGTGGCGCTGGCCATGGCGCCGGGACAACGGGATTCCTGGAAACCACTTACCGCCGCCCTTGCCTTTGCCCTATCGCCCCTGGTGCTGCTCTGGGGACGGGTGTCTGTAAGTGATCCCCTGCTCAGCGCCTGCCTGGCCCTGGCCCTGCTCGGCTTCTGGCGCAGCTACGCCAGGGCTGGCCGGGGCTGGCCTTGGGCCAGCTGGCTCTGGCTGGGGCTAGCGGTACTAACAAAAGGACCTGTGGCCCTGGTGCTTGCTTTCGGCACCCTGGCCAGTTTCGGCTGGCTACAACGGGATTTTGCTGGCTTGCAACGGGCCCTAGCCCCCGGTCGCGGGCTAGCCCTGAGCCTGGCGGTAGCCCTGCCCTGGTATTTCCTCGAGTGGGTCCGGGAGGGAAAGCCTTTCTGGGACAGCTTTTTCGGTTATCACAACCTGCAGCGCTTCACCCAGGTGGTGAACCACCATGCCGGCCCCTGGTGGTTCTATCTGCCGGTGTTGGTGATCGCCAGCCTGCCGGTCACCCCGTTGCTGCTGCTGGGCCTGGCGCAAGCCAGCGGCGGAATGCGCCAACGCTTGCCACAGCCCCCAGCGCAATCCCTGCAACGCTTTGCCCTCTGCTGGTTACTGGTGGTGCTGGGCCTGTTTTCACTCTCGGCCACCAAACTTGCCAGTTATCTGTTGCCCGGCCTGCCGGCGATTGCCCTGCTGGTGGCCCTAGCCACTGGCCCCTCCCCCTGGCTGGGGCGGGCCCGCTGGGGATCGGTGGCATTAAGCGCCCTGATCGGGGCTGGTCTGGGGGCGGCGCCACTCTGGGTGCCCCTGATCCATGACCCGGAAATGCCCGGGATGGCAGCCCAGTTACTGGCATCCGGGGCCGTGCAACGCAGTGGCGCTTGTTTTCTGGGGGCAGCCCTGCTGGGGGGCGGCTTACTGCTCTGGCCCAGGGCTGGCCGCGCTGGGGACTGGCCTGGCTGGCTATTGGCCCTCCAGGTGCCCCTGATCCTCTGGCAGCTGCTGGGTTTGCAGCCGATTGCAGAGTTGGGGGATCGGATCCGCCAGCGACCGGTGCGCCAGATCGCCGCGGCCGTAAACGAAACAATCCGGCCGGGGGAACCCCTGGCAATGGTGGGTGTAAATAAACCTTCGTTGCACTACTACACCCGCCAGGTGGTGCTCTACGAGGGCCGACCGGCCACGGGCCTGCGCAACCTCAGCGAAAGGCTTTCGGGGCAATCGCCCACCCTGCTGGTGGTTATTGACACCACCACGGCGGCGCTGCCCTACTGGCGCTCAATACCCCATAGAACCCTGGCCCAGTGGGGTATTTATGACCTCTGGCGGGTGCCCCGAACGGCCCTAGACCAAGGCGCCCGGGCCCTGGTCCGCCAGGGGATTCCCTCCACCTGGCGCCTGCCCAACCCTGAACGCTATTGAGGATTGCCGCTATGAAGGAGGCATTCTCCGGCTTGTCTGTGCCTGAAAAGCTCACTTTTGGCGATGCAGAGCTGGCCCGGGCCGGCCTGTTGGAGGCGGCCTGGCGCCATCGGCTGATGGCAGAAGCTACCCAGGCCAGCCCCCCCCTGGAAGCAACGGAGGCGGCCCAGGCCCTGGCGGCGCTGCTGGAGCAACTGCAGTTGCAGGACCCCAACCGCCGGGAAAGCTGGCTGCAGGATCGAAGCCTCAGCGAAGCCGATCTACAGGCCATGGCCGAGCTGCCCCAGCGCTGGCAAGGCTGGTGTATCAAGAAATTTTCAGCCCTAGTTGAAACTGAATTTCTGCGGCGTAAGGGCGAATTTGACCAGGTGACCTATTCATTACTGCGGCTCAAAGACGGGGAACTGGCCGCGGAATTGCACCAGCAACTGCGGGAGGGGGAGGCCTCCTTCGCCGAGCTGGCCGGCCGTTATTCCGAGGGCCCTGAACAACGCAGTGGCGGCCTTGTGGGGCCAGTGCCGCTCTCCACCCCCCACCCGGCCCTGGCCCGCTTGTTACAAATCAGCCAACCTGGACAGCTCTGGCCCCCCAAGCAACTAGAGAGCTGGTGGATCATCGTGCGCCTAGAGGAATTACGGGGGGCGCAATTGGATGAGCCAATGGCAAGACGGTTGATGTTGGAACAGGGGGAAGACTGGCTCAGGGGTCAGGTAAGAGAACAGATGACTGTCCATAATTCAGCCAAAGATTTGCTGGTCGGCTGAGTACGAATGTCGCTTTCAGCTGCCCTTGACCTGCTCTCTACGGTGGCGCCCTTCCGCAGCCTGAGTGCGCTGGAACAGGCCGAACTGGCCCCACGGCTGAAGCCCCTTGCCCTACGCCCCGGGGCCCGGCTCCATGGCTTTGATGAGCTGCCCCCCGGCATCTTGATTCTGGTGGAGGGCCAGCTGCGCCTGCTGGGCCAGGACGAACGCGGGGAGGCATTCACCCTGGCCCGCTTGGATCCAGGGGCGATCGGCGGCTGGTTGGCGTTGCTACGGGGGGTGCCTGGCCAGGTGCTTTCGGCATCGGTGGCCTGCCGCGGCTGGTTTCTGCCGGCCCAAACCTTCCTGGAGTTATTTGAAAAACACCGCTCCTTTCAGGAGTTTTTTGCCGATGGCGGCGTAGCCGAGCGCTATGCGGTGGTTTCAGCCTCCACCCGTCCCGACCTGCCCCGGGGGCTGGCCCTGAGGGATTGGGCCCAGCAGGCCGCCGCCACCCCTGCCGTGAGCCTTGAGGGCCAACAGCCGGTGGTACCCGAAGGCAATTGGCTGCTCAGCAACGGCTCGGCCCTAGACCATGCCGTAGGCGAACAGCTCAGCCCTGGCCTGGTGTTGGAACGCAAGGGACGCCTGCCGATTCGCCTTTTACCCCTGCCCCAGCCCTGGCCCCCCAGCAATGGCGCCGCCAAGCCCGATGCCCTGGTGGTGACCCCCAGCGAGGTGCTGGAACCGGAATGGCTTGATGGCAACGAACTGGTGCCCCAGCTCCATCAGATGGAGGCCCTTGAGGATTGGTATGGCCGCCTAGGCGATGACGGCAGTTTTCCCCAGGTGGAGGGCCAGGGGCCCATGGACGAACCATTCGCCTGCCTGCGGATGCTGGCCCGCAGCTTTGACCTGCCCTTCCGCCGCGACATCATCCGGCGCATCCTGGAAGATCAGTTGCAACGGGCCGAAGGCAAAGGCATCGGCCTGCTGCAGCTGGCGGCGGTGGCGGATCTGCTGGGGCTGAGGGCCTCGTTGCTGGAGGTGGCCCCCACTGATGTGGCCCGGCTGCCCCTGCCGGCGGTGGCCCTGGAAAACGGCCATCCCCTGGTGCTCTGGCAGTGGGATGGCGCTGGCCTGTTGATCGGCGATCCCCGCGCCGGCCAGCGGCGGCTGCTGCGGGAGCAATTAACTGGTCTGCTCGACGAAAAAGGTCGCATCGCGGTGCTCACCCTGGAACGGGCCAGCTCCACCCCCAAGGCGCGCTTTGGCCTCTCCTGGTTTCTTCCCGCCATTCGTCAACATCGCGGCATCCTTATCCAGGTGCTGGTGGCCAGCTTCTTTGTGCAACTATTTGCCCTGCTGAATCCCTTGCTGATTCAACAGATCATTGATGCAGTGATTTCCCAGGGAAATCTAAAAAGTCTCAATGTGCTGGGTTCGCTGCTGGTGGCCATGGCCGTAGCTGAAGGCTTACTCGGTTCCCTGCGCACCTACCTGTTCAGTGACACCACCAATCGCATCGATATTTCCCTCGGCTCCACAATCATCGACCACCTGCTGCGCTTGCCGCTCAGCTATTTCGCCAAGCGTCCCGTAGGGGAGGTGGCCAGTCGCATCAATGAACTGGAAAAGATCCGCCGTTTCCTTACCGGTACAGCCTTAACCGTGGTGCTGGATGCGGTGTTCTCGGTGATTTATATCGCCGTGATGTTGCTATACAGCCCCATGCTTACCGCCTGGGCCCTTGGGGTGGTGCCCTTCTTCATTGGCCTCACCGCAGCGGCGGCACCGATCATCAGGGCCCAACTGCGGGAGCAGGCGGAGGCCAATGCCCGGGTGCAGAGCCATCTGGTGGAAACCCTTGGCGGCATGGAAACGGTCAAGGGCCAAGGCATGGAACTGCATAGCCGCTGGCGTTGGCAACAGCTCTATGGGGGCCAGATCTCGGCCGGCTTCCGCAATACCGTTACCAGCACAGCAGCCGGTTCCGCCTCCCACTTCTTTGAGCAGCTGTCGGGGTTGCTGGTGCTTTGGGTGGGGGCGGGCCTGGTGCTCAAGGGCGAACTCACCCTTGGCCAGTTGATTGCCTTCCGAATCCTCTCTGGTTATGTAACTGGACCGTTGCTGCGCTTGGCCACCCTCTGGCAGAACTTCCAGGAAACAGCGCTCTCCCTTGAAAGACTTTCAGACATTGTTGACCATCCCCAGGAGATTGAGATTGCCGGCGAGCAATTGCCGCCCCTGCCGCCGATCCTCGGGGCGATTCGCTACGAACGGGTCAACTTCCGCTTTGGCAGCAGTGGTCCACTGCAACTATTGAATGTGGATGTGGATATTCCCGCCGGTAGTTTTGTGGGCATCGTTGGCAGCAGCGGCTCCGGCAAGAGCACGATGCTGAAGCTGCTCACCCGCCTCTATGACCCCTTGGAGGGCACCATCCGCTTGGATGGCTATGACATTTCCAAGGTGGATCTTTATTCGCTGCGGCGTCAGATCGGCGTGGTGCCCCAAGACAGCCTGCTATTTGATGGCACGGTGCAGGAGAACATTGCCCTAACCAGGCCAGATGCTGATTTCGAGGCGATCATGGCGGCGGCCAAGGTGGCCTGTGCCCACGATTTCATCCAGCAATTGCCGGCGGGTTACAGCAGCTCGGTGGGGGAACGGGGCGCCGGACTTTCGGGGGGCCAACGGCAGCGACTGGCCATCGCCCGGATGGTGCTCAAGCAGCCGCGGCTGCTGGTGCTGGATGAGGCCACCAGCGCCTTGGATGTGGACACGGAGCAACAGCTCACCCGCAACCTCAGTGAGGCCTACCGGGGCCGCACTGTGTTGTTTATCACCCACAGACTCGGCACCCTGCGCCATGCTGATCTAATCCTGGTGATGCATGAGGGGGCCCTGGTGGAGCAGGGCAACCATGAGGACCTAATGGCCATTGGCGGCCGATATGCCACCTTGTTCCGTCAGCAGGAGGCTGCCCTGGTATGAGCAAACTTGTACGCCTTGGCTCCAGCAATCTGCAGGATGTGAGGCTGAGGCCAGCGCCCACCTGGAGTCGCGCCCTGGTGTGGGCCCTGATCGGCACCGCCAGCTTTGCCTTTTTGTTTGCCCTGTTCACCAAGATTGACGAGGTGGTGGTGGCCCAGGGGGACCTGGAACCCACCGGCACGGTGAAACCAATCAAGGCCGTGCAGGCGGCGGTGGTGGAGCAGGTTTTTGTAAAGGAAGGCCAGCAGGTGGAAGCGGGCCAACCCTTGATTCGCTTTGACACCGATAAATCTGTGGCCCAGCAGGGCAACGTGGGGCGCCAATTAAGCCTGGAGCGCCAAAGATTTGGCCAGCAGGTAAGTAGCACCGAAGCCCGCCTGGAAAATGTGAAAGCCAAACGCGAAAGCCTGGTCTCCAAGCGCAACAGCCAGACTCTCACCCTGCGAAATGAGGAAGATATTTTAGCCAGGATCGAGCCCCTGGCCAAGCAGGGCGGTATTCAGGTGGTGCAATATATGGAACAAAAAAATAAGGCCCAGGAATTACGATCTGAGATTGCTCAAACGGAAGCCTCAATCCGTCAGACCGACGCAGAAATGCACGAGGTTGAATTTGATCTGCTCAAGCAGAGAAAGGAAAGCGAGCGGCAACTTTCAGACCTGGAACGCCAAAGCGTTGAGGTGAAGGAGCAAATGCAAACCGAGCTGCTGCGCTCCCCGGTGAAAGGGGTGATTTTTGATCTTGCCACCAGCAGCAAAGGTTATGCGGTGGCGCCGAATGAAACCATAATGAATGTTGTTCCCTCCGATTCCCTGCGGGCCAAGGTGTTTATAACCAGCAAAGACATTAGCTTTGTGAAGCTGGGCCAAGCCTCTGATGTGCGCATGGACGCCTATCCCTTTACTGAGTTTGGTTCGGTGAAGGGAACAGTAAAACGAATCGCAACAGAAGCCCTGCCTCCCGACCAGCAAAACCAACAGCCCCGCTTCCCGGTGATAATCGAACTATCCAAGCAGGTGCTTACTAAAAATGGTCGCACTTACCCGCTCAGGGCAGGTGAAACGCTTACGGCTAATTTAGTGCTCAGGGAAAAACGGGTTATCACCCTGCTCACCGATGTGATCGACCGGGCCTTTGATGCGCTGCGGCCGATTCGCTCCCCCTCCAGCACCCGATAAGCCAAAAGTTAAGCCATCTGTCGCTGGCAGAAGGAGCAGTGGCCCCAGCGCTGCATTTCCCCCGCCGGGGCCGGGGCGCCGCAACGGGGACAGCTACCCATGCCATGGCGATCCACCCGGCTGGGGTGCTCCTCCCAACTCGCTTCGTTGATGTGGCTGGTGACCGCTGCCGGCCCAGGCGGCTGCCGATGTTCCAGCTGCAGGTCCTTCAGGGGGAAGCCAGCGCCGCGCAGGGCGCCCAAAAGTTGATGGCGGCTATAGCGCAGGGCCAGCAACCACTGGGGTTGCTCCACCCCCACCCAGAGGATGCCCCCCTGCAGCCGCAGCGGTCGGCAGTGGGGGGCCAGCTGCGGGCCGGCGATTGCTGGCCAGGCCTGCCAAAGGGCCGCCAGATGGCCATCACGACGCCAGTCCTGCTCCACATCCTTAAGGCACTGGGCCAGGGCGCTGGCGCCGGGGCGCGGCGCCGGCATCAGCACTGAAACCTGGCCGATCTGCCTTGTTTGGCTGGGGGGGGCTTTGGCCATGGCTAAAGGCTAGGGGGGGCGGCCATCCCTACCGAAGCCACCTCTAGGTTTAAGGGGCAGACCTGGCTAGGGTCCATGGGTTGCCGCATGCCGCTGGCCCCATGGGCTTTTTTGACCGTCTGAGCCGTCTGTTCCGCGCCAACCTCAATGATCTGGTCGGCCGCGCCGAGGATCCATCCAAGATCCTTGACCAGTCGGTATCCGACATGCAGGCGGATCTGGTGAAGTTGCGCCAGGCCGTGGCCACTGCCATCGCCGGCCAGAAACGCATTCAAAATCAAGCTGAACAGGCGGAAGCCCAGGCGAAAACCTGGTACGAGCGCGCTGAACTGGCCCTCAAGAAGGGGGAGGAGGAGCTGGCCAAGGAAGCGCTCAGCCGCCGCAAGACCTATCAGGAAACCGCCACCGCCCTCAATACCCAGCTCAGCACCCAAGCCGGGCAGGTGGAAAACCTCAAGAAAAACCTGATGGCCCTTGAGGGCAAGATCGCCGAGGCCCGCACCAAGAAAGACATGCTCAAGGCCCGGGCCCAGGCGGCCCAAGCCCAGGAGCAGTTGCAAGGGGCCGTGGGGGGCCTGAACACCGATTCCGCCATGGCTGCCTTTGAGCGCATGGAAGAAAAGGTTCAAGCCATGGAGGCCCGCGGCCAGGCCGCCGCTGAAATCGCCGGCAGCGACCTCGACAGCCGCTTTCAGGCCCTCGAAGCCGGTGGTGATGTGGATAGCGAACTGGCGGCCCTCAAGGCCAGCCTCAATCCCACCCCCGTGGCCCTGCCAGACGAAACCAAGAAACCCCAGCTGCAGCCGGCCCAGGCGGCAGAAGTTGACCAGGAACTGGAACAGCTGAAACGCTCGATCGACAGCCTCTAAACCGCTGGCGGCCCCTGGCGCTCCATACAATCTCAGCCTCAGCCCCTGGCCAATCCGTGACCGTTCACACCTTCAGCGACGCCAATTTCTCTGAGCAGGTGCTCCAGGCGGAGGGGGTCGTGCTTGTGGATTTCTGGGCCCCCTGGTGTGGCCCCTGCCGCCTGGTGGCCCCACTGATGGATTGGGCTGCCGCCAGCTATGGCCCAAAGCTGAGCGTCGGCAAGCTGGAGGTGGATGGCAACCCCACGATCCGAGACAACTACAAGGTGCAGGGCATTCCCACCCTGATCCTGTTCCGCCAGGGCCAGGAGCTGGCCCGCCAGGAGGGGGCCGTAACCAAAACCCAGCTCCAGGCCTTCCTTGATGCCCATCTCTGAGCGCCTCGGGCAGCTTGGTTCGGGCGTTTTCGCCCGGATGGATCACCGCAAACGGGCCTACGGCCTATCTGCGGCCTGCCTGGAGCGGCCGCTGTTGGACCTCTCCTTGGGCAGCACAGACCTGCAGCCCCCAGTGCCGGTGCTGGAAGCAATGGCGGAAGCCTTGCTCGCCCCGGCCAGTGCTGGCTATTGCCTAAACGCCGCCACCCTGCCCTTCCGGGAGGCGGCGGCCGCCTGGGTGCAGCAACGTTTTGGCGTAACGGTTGATCCCCAGCGGGAGGTGCTGCTGCTGGTGGGGTCCCAGGAGGGCACCGCCCACCTGCCCCTGGCGGTCTTGAATCCCGGCGAAAGAGCGCTGCTGCTGGACCCTGGCTACCCCAGCCACCGCGGCGGGGTGCTGCTGGCCGGCGGCAAACCAGTGCTGTTACCCCTGCTAGCAGACCAGGGTTGGCGACCCTGCTGGGAGCAACTAAGTCCCAGCCAGACCGCCCAACTAAGGCTCCTGGTGCTGGGCTTCCCCCATAACCCCACCGCCACGGTGGGCCAGCAGCAGTGGCTAGAGGAGGCCTTGGCCTTGGCCCAAGCCAGTGGGGCAGTGTTGGCCCACGACAACCCCTATGTGGATCTCGCCCTGGAGGGGGAGGCCCCCGCCCTGCTGCGCTGCGACGGCTGGCGCGAAGGGGGCATTGAATTTTTCTCCTTCTCCAAGGGCTGGTGCTTGGGCGGCTTCCGGCTTGCCTTTGCCGTGGGGGCGGCGCCGTTAATCGAGGCCCTCGCCCAGGTGAAGGCCGTGGTTGATTTCAACCAGTCCTTGGCCCTCCAGGCCGGCGCGATCACCGCCCTCCAGCAATTTGCCGATTGGCCGGCCCAATTGCTGCCCATCTACCGCGGCCGCCGGGATGCCATGGCCGCCGCCCTCAAGGCCCAGGGCTGGAGCGTGCCCCACGCCAGCATGGCCCTGTATCACTGGCTGCCCCTGCCGGAAGCGCTGCTGGGCCTGGGCAGTGAAGCGGCCTGCGCCAGCTTGTTGGAACGCAGTGGCGTGGCGCTCACCCCCGGCGTCGGTTTTGGCCCTGGGGGCGAGGGCTGGCTGCGGCTGGCCCTTGTGGCCGAGCAAGCAGTGCTCCAGGAAGCGGCCCTGCGCCTCGGTGCGGCCCTACAGCAGTGCGGCGATGACTAACACCGGCCTCAGCCATGGCGGCGCCCTGCTGGCCCGCCAGCGGCTGAGGCTGCGGCTGCCCTGGCGCCTACGGCTGGTGCCAGTTTGTGGCAGCACGGAAGATTTACTCAGTGCCTGGCTGGCGGCGGGGGTGCCGCTGCCGGCGGCGGTGCTGGCCAGGCGCCAACGGCAGGGTCGGGGCCAGCACGGTCGCAGCTGGCAAGCCCCCGCCGGCGGGCTTTGGCTGAGTGCGGCGCTCCCCTGGGGGGGGGCGGCCCCCGAGGCAGAACGCTTGCCGTTACTGGTGGTGGAGGCCCTGGCGGCGGAACTGCGCCTGCTGGGCTTAGAGACCAGCATCAAGCCCCCCAATGACCTGATGGTGGCGAACCGCAAATTGGCGGGGGTGCTCACGGCCATCAACTGGCGCGGCGGCGAAATCCGCCATGTGCGCTTTGGCCTTGGCCTGAATGGCCGCCATCCGATCCGCCCCCCTGGGGTAACCCTCGAACAACTTCTTGGCCCCCGCTGCCCCCCCTGGCCCGGCCTGGTGGGCCTTGGCCTGCGGGCCCTGGAACGGCTCTGCCCAGAAACATTGGGGCAGAAGAACTAACCAGCCCAGCCTGGGCCGGGCCGCTTGGGCGGGCAGTGTTTTTCGATCGAAGCCCCAACAAATTGATCGTTACGATCGCAGCACGAATATTCACTATTACCAGCCAAGAAGCCAGATATGGCGCGGCACATCTGCCCCTTATAGGGGCAGTAAATGGATTCCAAGCAATGGGTCTATTACTAATAGCTGGAACCAAAGAGACGAGCTGGATTATGATCTTTCTACTGGCTGGTTTTGTTGCGGCAAAACTACTGTTCAGCGCCTTTCAAGTCAATGGCAATGCAGCAGCAGAAGCCGCCCCAGAGAGTTCCCCGCAACTGCAGCAAAAGCAGCGGGCACAAACCCAGGAACAGCCACAACTCCAAGCCCAACAAAAACAGCCAAAACCAAAAGACCATATAAACCCCCAGCTTCAAGCCCAGCCCCCATCAAGGGAAACAGAGCAGCAGCCCAGCGAACAACCCCTTAGCAACCAAGCCCAAAGCAGACAGATCAACAATGGACAGGCAAGCAATGGACAGGCAAGCAATGGACAGACAAACAATGGGCAGGAAAACAATGGGCAGGGGCAGGATGAGAAGCAGAATATTAACGATAACAGGAGCGAGGCTGGGCAAAATGAAAATGATCAGGATGAAATCAGTGGCCAATTAGAGAACAACCTGAGCCAGAACTAACAAAGACAGACAAAACATTCTCTATATTTGCCGCCCCCAGCCAGCCGCGCCCCCCATCCAGCCGCGCCAACAGGAAACGGCCCCTAACCAAAGCCAACCGCAGCAGTTCCGCCTCAAATTCCCTGAAACTTCAGCAACCCAAGGACCTGGGCCCCAGCATGGAAGTACCCCTTCTGCGCGCCTTGACCGGTCGCATACGGGTACCCGTTTCACCCTTGAACAGGTGACGGGAGGGGGAGCTCAACACTCCCCCAACTAATTAACAGTTGCCAAGCTCAAGCCTCAGGACAGGCTGAGCACACAACTGTGCTTCTTCAAAACAAGTTCGGTGAGCTTGGCCTTCTCAAGGGCGGAAAGCGCCTCAAGGCTGCGCTGGGCCGAGGCCTTCTCCTCAGGGGTGCGGGCCTTGCTCAGAATTTCTGCGGCCCATTTCTGGCGATCAGCATCGAGGGCCTTCTGCACTGCCGCCGTGGCAGTAGCTGGACAGGGGGGCGCCGCCGTAGGGGCCGCCAGGGCGTAGGGGCCAAGGGCCGTGGTGGCAGCAATCAGAAGCAGCCGTATGCCAGCCATGGAGCCAAACGCAACCCACCTATCCTCGCCGCTAACCGAGGATTGAAGCCATGGGTGTGCTGTTTGCATCGCTATTAGCCCTAGCACCCATGCCCGCCACCCTTGAGGAGGCCTGCGTTGAACTGGCCCAAAAGGTGGAGCTGGCCACGGCCAGCGACGATCCCGCCCGGGTGCAGCAGCTAAAGCTCTGGGGCCAGCAGCGGCTGCTGCGCGCCTACGGCAGCGATGACTGTGGCCGCCACCAATGAAGCCCCCGGGGCCCGCCAGCGTGGTGGAAATCAGCAGCACCGCCCATCCCCTGCGCCTGTTTCTGCGGGTGCTGGGCCCCGCCTACCTGGTGGCGGTGGGCTACATGGATCCCGGCAACTGGGCCACGGACCTGGCCGCCGGCTCCAGCTTTGGCTACCAGCTGCTTTGGGTGGTGGCGATCTCCAGCCTGATGGCGCTGCTGCTGCAGTCGCTCTGCTGCCGCCTCGGCATCGCCACTGGCCTCGATCTGGCCCAGGCCTGCCGTCGCTACCTGCCTGAGTATTGGCGAATCCCCCTCTGGCTGCTGGCGGAAGGGGCGATCGTTGCCTGCGACCTGGCCGAACTGGTGGGCAGCGCCATCGCCCTCCAGCTGCTCTTTCATTTGCCCCTGCCCTGGGGGGTCGCGCTCACCGCCCTCGACACCCTGGTGTTGCTGAGCCTGCAGCAGTTCGGGATCCGGCGGCTGGAGGCCCTGGTGATCGCCCTGGTGTTGCTGGTGGGGGCCTGCTTTGCCGTGGAGCTGTGGCTGCTGCAACCGCAATGGGGGGAGGTGGCTGCAGGATTCATTCCCCAGGCGGCCCACCTCAGCAATAGCAAGCAGCTGTACCTGGCCGCCGGCATTCTTGGCGCCACGGTGATGCCCCACAACCTTTATTTGCACTCCTCCCTGGTGCAATCCCGCCACTGGAGCGCCCATCCCAAGGCCCGCCCCTGGGCCCTGCGTTACTCCAGCCTTGATGCGGCGCTGGCCCTGGGCTTTGCCTTCCTGGTAAATGCCTCGATCCTGGTGGTGGCGGGGGGCAGCTTCCATGGCCGGGGCCTGCCGCCAGTAACAGATCTGAGTGAGGCCTACCGGCTGCTCACCCCCCTGCTGGGCAGCGGCCTGGCCAGTGTTCTATTCGGCGTGGCCCTGCTGGCCGCCGGCCAGAGCTCCACCCTCACCGCCACCATGGCCGGCCAGGTGGTGATGGAGGGCTTCCTAAACCTGCGCCTGCCCGATTGGCAACGGCGGCTGCTCACCCGGGGGCTGGCCCTGATCCCCGCCCTGGCCACGGTGCTGCTGCTCGGGGACCAGGCCACCAACCAGCTACTGGTGCTCAGCCAGGTGGTGCTCAGCCTGCAACTGCCCTTTGCGGTGATTCCCTTGGTGTGGTTCTGCGGCCGGCGGGGCTTGATGGGGGAACTGCAGGCCCCCCCCTGGCTGCTGGGCTTGGCCTGGGCCTGCGCCGCCCTGATTGTGCTTATTAATGGCTCCCTGCTGCTGGCCCTGGCCCGCGGGCACTAGGGCCGATACAACGGGGCGTCTCGACCCAGGCGGATGGGCTTCGTTAAAGGTGGGGTGGGCCTCAGCCTGGCGCTGCTGGCCCTAGGGGCCGCCGGCGATGGTCCCCCGCCGATTCCCGCCAGCGTGGCCGTGGCCGACCTGGGCAGCAACCGGCAGCTGCCGCCGGAACTGCGCAGTTACCTACATCCCCAACCGCTGCCGCCGCCACGACTCTTTTGGCTGCCGCTGAAGAGCCAGGCAGGGGCTGCTGAGCCCCCCCTGAATTTCCCCCTGGATCAAGCCGCCTGGGAGGTGAGCCCCTTCCAGTGGCGCTATTCCGAGCAACGGCGCGGCTGGCGCATGCATACGGGGGTGGATCTGGTCGCCCCCGAGGGGGACCCGGTGCGCCCGGTCCTCGCCGGTCGGGTGCTGCTGGTGGACACGATCTCCGGCTATGGCATCACCGTGGTGCTGGACCACGGTGCCGGCCGCCAAAGCCTCTATGGCCACCTCTCAGCGGTGGATGTAGAACCTGGCATGCTGGTGGACCCCAGCAGCCTGCTGGGCCGCGTTGGCCAAACGGGCCAGGCCTCAGGGCCCCATTTGCATTTCGAATGGCGCCAGCGCCAAGGCGATCAACTGCTGGCCGTGGACCCCTACCCCCTATTTGGGCTCAGCCCTCAGGCCCAACCCATCAGCCGGCTGCCCTGAAAGAAACAGAAGGCCACCAGCCAGGCCAGCAGCAACGACCAGAACACCGACAGCAGCGTGACCCCCCAGCGCTTTGACTCACTGCGGATCACAGCCACGGTGGAAAGGCATGGGGTGTAGAGCAGGGTAAACAGCATGAAGCTGTAGGCCTGGGTCCAGGAGATGTCTCGGGCCAGGGCATGGCCCAGCTGCCCCATGTCGGCCTGGTTGTAGATCACCGCCAGGCCCCCCAGCACGATTTCCTTGGCGATAAAGCCAAATACCAGGGCAACGGTGAGCTTGGGGTTGATGCCAATCGGCTGCAGTAGCGGCTGCAGGGCCGAACCGAGCAGCCCGGAAAGTGATTGATCAGAGGCCGGCGCCACCCCCCAGGGCAGGTTGTTGAGCAACCAAACGGCCACCACCCCGAAAATTATGAACTTGCGGCTCCAGAACCAGAAGTGACGCACCTCTGTCCAGGAGCGCACCAGCATTTGCTTGATGGTGGGGAAGCGATAGGGGGGCAATTCCAGCAGCAGCGGTTCCCGTGAAGGGAACTGCCCCTTAAAGATCAAGGCGGTGAGAATTGCCGCCAAAAAACTGATCAGATACAGGCTAAATAACACCGCCGCCCCCTGGCGCGGGGCAAACAGGGCGGCGGTCATGAACAGGAATACGTTCAGGCGAGCTGAACAAAGGGAAAAAGGAATCACCAACATGGTGAGAATCCGTAAACCCTTGGAGCGCATCACCCGGGTGCCGAGGATTGCCGGCACATTGCAGCCGAAACCCATCAACGACAGCACAAAGGAACGGCCATCAAGGCCCAGCCGTTCCATCAGCGCATCCATCAGGAAGGCCGCCCGGGAGAGATAACCGCTGTCTTCCACCACGGCCATGGCAAGGAAAAACAGGAAGATCACCGGCAGGAAGGCCGCCACCGTGCCAATGCCCTGGTACAAGCCCTCCAGCAACAGGCCCCTCACAAAAGCGGGGGCCGAAGCCAGCAGCGGCGTAAGCACCGCAGTGCCAAAGCCATTTAGCAGCTGGCCCAACAGTTGCTGCAGCGGCACCCCCAGGGCATAAATGGCCTGAAACATCAGGAACATCGCCAGAAAAAAGAGCGGCAACCCCAGCAATGGGTGCAGCAACAGCCGATCCAGGCGGCGGGTGAGCTGGTCGCGCAGGCGTTCAGGCAGCTGCACGCATTGGTTCAAGAGCTCAGCCAGGCGGCCTTCCAACGCCGCTTCCCCCGCCCCCAGCCGCTCTTCCAGCCCTTCGACCCGCCGCGGCGGGCCGGCTTTGGCCAGGGCAGCGGCCAGGGCCAACTCCACGGTTTTGAAGCAGGCGCTGTATTTGGCACTGATTAAAAGCACCGGCATACAAAGCCGCTGGCTAAGGGCCTCGGTGTTGATGCGAACGCCGAAACGCTCCGCCTCATCACCCATGTTCAGCAGCAGCAGAGCCGGCAAACCCAGCTGTTGCACCTGCAGGGCTAGGCGCAACTGGCGATCGATTTGGCTGGCATTAATAATAAGTACCAGCAAATCCACTGGCGTGGTCTCCAGGAAGCGACGCACGATTGCTTCGTCTTCCGATAGCCCGTGCAGGTCGTAGATGCCGGGCAGGTCTATCAACTGGACGCTTCGGCCCTCGAGCTGAACACTGCCCTGATGCAGCTCCACCGTGAGGCCAGGCCAATTACCGATCGGAGAATGGCTGCCGGTGAGGCCGTTAAAGAAGGTGGATTTGCCGGAGTTGGGCATGCCCACCAGGGCCATGGTCATGCCGCTCTGGGGGTGATACGAATGTGGATGGCATCCACCCGCCGCAGCATTAATTCAGTCATACCCACCCGCACATGCAGGGGACCAGCCATCCAGGCCCGTCGCAACAGGTGAATCCGCTGGCCCCGGCCCAAACCCAACGCCTTTAGCCGCCGCATCAGACCGAGGTCTCCCCCCAGCGACTCAATGGTGGCCGACTCCCCAGGCCGCAGGGTCGAAAGGGGGCTGGTATCGGACTGCTGCGGCAACGGCTCCTCTTGCGAACGACTCTCAATATCTTATCAGGATTTCACCTAACCTCCTGCCATGGAAGGCGTGGCCATCAAGGTGCTGCCCCGCAGCAGTCGCAACCAGGTGCTGGGCCTGCGGGACGGGGCCGTGGCGATCAAGCTCCAGGCGCCACCGGTGGAGGGGGCCGCCAATGCCGCCCTGATCCGCTATCTGGCCAGCCTGCTGGGGGTGGCGAAACGGGATGTGTGCCTGCTGCGCGGGGACGCCAGCCGCCAGAAATTGATCAGCGTGGCGGGATTTAGCGCCACAGCCCTCCAGGAGGAATTACTGCGCCACGGCCCTGCAGCAGCCCCCGATAGCCCCCAGCCATGAAGCCGCCCAACGCCAGCGCGCTAATTCAGCAGTGGTGCCAGGAACAGCGGGCCGACGGCCGCCGCATCCTCGGGCTCTGCGCCCCGCCGGGCAGCGGCAAAAGCTGGCTCTGCCAGCAACTGCCCGGGGTGGCCAGCCTCTCGATCGACGATCTCTACTGGCCCCAACCGCAATTGCAACAGCAGCAGCGGGGCCTGCCCGGCAGCCACGACCTACCCCTGCTGGCCCAAATTCTTGACGACTTCCGCCGCCACGGCCAGGCCCTGGCCCCCTGTTTTGACAAAAGCCTGGCCGGCGGCGCCGGGGACCGCCGCGGCCAGCGGCTGCTCCAGGGGGAACTGCTGCTGCTGGAGGGCTGGTGTGTGGGCGCCCGGGGGCTGCCCTTGCTGGAGCCCTACGCCCTGATCTGGGCCAAACTCGATGGCCTTTTACTGCTGGAACCCCCCAGCCCCGCCCGCGTTTTGCGCTGGCGCCTGCAGGCGGAGGCCCGCCAACGGCGGGCCGGCGGCGGCGCCCTTAAGGCCAGCGCCGTGGGGGAGATGCTGGAGCGCTTCTACAGCTGCCTGCCCCCCGAACTCTGCTTTGCACCGCTCATCCAGGCACCGGCCCTGCCCAGCTGGAGCCTGCAGCTGGATTACCAACGGCGACCGACCGGGCCCCTGCGGTGCCTACGGTCATAGCGCTGATCGGACAGGCCATGGAATCGCTCGATCTGCAGCAACTGCAGGAGCTGCTCTCCCGCTGGGGTTACGGGGTGATCTTTGTGGGCATGCTGCTGGAGAACGCTGGCCTGCCCCTGCCAGGTGAAACGATCACCCTGGTGGGGGGCTACGCCGCTGGCAGTGGTCAACTGAACCTGCTGGGGGTGATGGGCGCCGCGGCCAGTGGCGCCATCCTGGGCGACAACATCGGCTACTGGATTGGCCGCCGGGCCGGCTGGCCCCTGATGGAACGGCTGGGGCGCCTGCTGCGAATCAGCCCCGAACGGCTGGAGAAACTGCGGGAAGGTTTTCGGCTCAACGCCGGTCGGGCTGTGTTGCTGGGCCGGTTTGTGGCGGTGTTGAGGGTGCTGGCGGGTCCGATGGCCGGCGCCGTGGGCATGCCCTACCCGCGGTTTCTGCTCTGCAACAGCCTCGGAGCTGTGCTCTGGTCGGGCTCGATGGTGAGCCTCGCCTGGCTGGGCGGCCGCTGGATACCCCTGGAACAAATGCTTTCCGGGGTGGTGAAATTCGGCCTGGTGGGCCTGGGGTTGCTACTGATCACCCTCGTGCTGCCCCGGCTGCTGGAACGGCGCCTAGAGGATCAGGTCCAGTTGCCGCCGAAGTCGTCGTCGAAGCCCTCGTAGGGCATGAATTCATTCCAGCCGGGGCTGGCCTCATCCATCAGGCCGTATTGGGCATCAATGGCATCGGTGGCGGTGTTGCCCGTGGGCTGGGTGTCGCAGGTGACACTGCCATCGGCGGCGGTGCTGCAGTTGTCAAACACCACCCCAGCGGTGGCCGGCGCCCCAGAACAAAGCAGCAAACCCAGGCCGATAATGGTGACGCTTAGTCCGTTCTTCCGCACTCGATGTATACCGATTGGACCGCCGTGATTCTGCTGCTTCTCAGCGCCATCCCCCTGGCGGCCGTGGTGGCGACCGCCGCCTTCTTTATTTGGCGCTCGAAACAGAAGCGCTGAGCAACTGCTGCCTACCAAGCCTCTTGAAGTCGATGGTTTCCAGGGGGGCAGGCTCCACCCCCTTAGCCAAGCAGTGCAGGCAGGTGCGGTAGTGATCAATGCCAAGGCGCAACACACCGGCGCCACCGCAGCTATGGCATTGGACCTGGGATTTGGTCTGGAGGCTTTCGATGGGGTGCTTAGCCATGCAGGTGGCGCTGATTTACTGCCCTCAGTTTGGTCAGACTTTGCGCACCTAATCCAGCAACCTTCCTTAAGAACTGCTACCAGGGCCGCTTTCTGGAAATTTCCTGAAGTAATTCCTGGGCACTAAGCACAGAACCTGGCGGCAACCAACCCAGTTCCGTTGCCCATTGGCCCACCAGCTCGGCGGCGCCAGCCCCCCGCTCCCGCCAGCCCGCCAGGCCAGCGGCCCCCTCCCGTTTGGCCAAGCGCCGCCCCTCTGCATCCCGCACCAGGGGCCCATGCCAGTAGCTGGGGGGTGACTGGCCCAACAGCTGCATCAGGGCCACCTGGGGGCCGGTGGATTGCCAGAGGTCTTCGCCGCGCACCACCGTGCTGATGCCCAGCCAGAGCTCATCCACAGCGGTGGCCAGGTGATAAGCGAGGAAGCCATCGGCCCGCCGCAGCACCACATCACCCACTTGGCTGGTGCCATCCAGCTGGTCTGGGCCCTGGCCCAGCTCCCGCCAGCGGATCAGCCCCACCGGCAAGCGCAGCCGCCAGCTGGGCAGACGCCCCACCTCGGGGCCCCAGCTGTGGCCCGCCTGGCGACAGCTGCCCGGATAAAGGGGCCAGGCCCCATGGGGGGCCGAGAGATCCGCCAACAGCCGACGGCTACAGCGGCAGGGGTAAAGCAAGCCCTGGCGGCGCAGGGCCGTGAGCACGGTGTTGTACAGCCCGCGGCGCTCGCTCTGGCGCAGCAGCGGTCCATCCCAAGCCAGCCCCAGCCACTGCAGATCCGCCAGGGCCCCCTGCTCAGCTCCGGCTCGATTGCGGGGGGTATCTAGGTCATCGATCCGCAGCAGCCATTCACCCCCCTGCTGCCGGGCCTGGAGCCACGACAGCAGGGCCGTGCGCAGGTTGCCCAGGTGCAAGGGGCCGCTGGGGGTGGGGGCATAGCGGCCGCGGGGCCGCTGCTGGCGCTGGGCCTGGGCAGCGAAAAGCGCCCCCTGCGTATGGGCAGGGAGCGCTTCCAGTAACTGATTCAGCAAGGGCTGCTGCCGTTCAGGGGCTGGATCAGCCTTGAACGCGGTCCTTGAACAACTTGCCGGCGGTGAAGGCAGGCACCTTCTTGGCGGGGATGGCAATCTTTTCGCCGGTTTTGGGGTTCAGACCCTGACGGGCGGAACGCTCGCGGGATTCAAAGGAACCAAAACCAAGGATCGAAACCTTCTTGCCTTCCACAACGGAATCAATGATGGTTTCGATGGCGGCGTCGACCACCTGGGACACATCGGTTTTGGTGAGCTCAGTGCGAGCAGCCACCAGGTTGACCAGATCAGCTTTGTTCATGGGGGGAGGTAATTGGGAATCTCGAGCCAGCGGAATGCTGAACGGGCTTTGAAAGTCCCGCCCACCGTGGAGAGGAACGCGCCAATCGTATGGAACAGTGCCGATGGACGCAACCACATAATCCAGCAATTGCAGTGCTTTTGCCCGATCAGGGCGCTTCAAGCGACGCCTTAGCCCCGGCCAGGGCCGCCGCCCCAGCCCCCACCAACTTGCCGCCCCCAATGGCGCCAAGCCCTGCGGCGCAGGCGATCTCAGCGGGTGAGCCCCCGGGCAACCAGGCCAAAAGCTGATCCAGGCTGCGCTTTTGCCGGGGCCAATGGAAAGTTGCCTGGGTGCGTCGCAATTGCACCCCGCCCTGCCGTTGGGGCCAGAGAAAACGTCCGCAGAACAGCACATCGCGCTCCCCCTGGGCCCAATGCAGCACGCAGGAGCCGGGGCTGGGACCCGGGGTCCAGAGCAAACGCAGCCCCGGCTCCAGTTCAAAGCTCGCCCCAAACCCCTGGCGCTGCTCCAGCGTGGGCAGCAGATAGGCCTCCTGCTCCTGCAACAGCACCGGCCAGCCCAACTGCTGCTGCAGGCGCCGGCAGCGGCCATGGCCCTGGCGATGGGTGAGCACGATCAGCCCGGGGGGCTGGGCCTGGAGGAACGCGAGATGTTCCTCCTTAAGCAGGGGCACATCCACAAGCACCGAGCGGCCGGCCGCCGAGCGAAACAGCCAGGCGCTACCGCCGGCGCTCTCGCGGCTGGGGGGGAAGACCCAAAAATCTGGAGAAAGTGCTTGAACGGACATTCCTCCCATTTCAGGCCATCAACTGATTACGGTCAGGCGCAAAAGGCTAGAAACCGATGGTCCTTGGCAGCGGTCGCCCCTGGCCCCTTGGCAGCAGCCTGATCGCTGGGGGCGTGAATTTCTGCGTGGCAGCCCCCCTGGCCCGCAAGGTGGAGTTGCTGTTGTTTGACCACGGGGATGACCCCGAACCAAGCCGCACCATCAGCCTCTCTGAGCAAAACCGCAGCGGTGACTACTGGCATGTGGCCGTGGAGGGGCTGGGCCTCGGCTGTTGTTACGGCTATCGGGTGTTCGGACCCTTGGGCCGGGGCAACCATGGTTTTAACCCCGCCAAGGTGTTGCTCGACCCCTGCGCCAGGGCGATCGCCGGCTGGAAGGTTTACAACCGCGAGGCGGCTACGGGCGACCAGCCCAACACCGCCAGCTGCCTCAAGGCGGTAGTTACCGAACGGGATCGCTTTGACTTCGAGCGCTTTCCCAGGCCCCGCCACAGCTGGCGCAACACGGTGATCTATGAGCTGCATCCGGCCGGCTTCACCAAGGGGGACCACAGCCCGGCGGCAGCGGAACACCGGGGCAGCTTCCTGGGCTTGATCGATGCCCTGCCCTACCTCAGCAGCCTTGGGGTCACCAGCATCGAGCTGTTGCCCTCGATGGCCTTTGATCCCCACGATGCCCCCGCTGGGCGGCTCAACTACTGGGGCTACAGCCCGCTCAGTTGGTTTGCCCCCCACCCGGGCTACGTGGCTGGCGATGACCCGCTCCAGGGCCGCCAGCAACTGCGGGCCCTGGTGCAGGCCTGCCATGCCGCTGGCATCGAGGTGTTTATTGATGTGGTCTACAACCACACCGCCGAGGGCCACGGGGATGGCCCCACCATCAGCTGGCGCGGTTTTGCCGACCGCAATTACTACCTCCAGGCCGAGGACGGCAAATACCAAGACGTTTCCGGCTGTGGCAACAGCATTGCCGCCAATGACGCCCTGGTGCGGCACCTAATTCTGGAATCGATGCGTTGCTGGGCCCTGGAGCTAGGGATCGATGGCTTCCGCTTCGACCTGGGGGCCGCCCTCACCCGCGGCCAAGACCTCACCCCCCTAGACCACCCGCCCCTCTACGAATCGATGGAGGCCGATCCGGAACTGGCCGACCTCAAATTGGTGAGTGAACCCTGGGATTGCGGCGGTCTCTATCGCCTCGCTGATTTCCCTGCCAAGCGGGTGGGCACCTGGAATGGCCGTTACCGCGATGACCTGCGGCGCTTCTGGAAAGGTGATGAGAACAGCGCCTGGAACCTGGCGGAAGGCTTAAGCGGCAGTCCGGATTTATTCGGCGGCATCCCAGCCAAACCAGGGCGCACCATCAACTTCATCACCGCCCACGACGGTTTCACCCTCAACGATCTGGTTAGTTACAACAACAAGCACAACCTCGCCAACGGCGAAAACAACCGCGACGGTGACTCCCATAACAACAGTTGGAACCACGGGGTGGAGGGGCCCTGCACCGACAAGGCGATCAACACCCTGCGCCAGCGGCAAATGCGCAACATGCTCTCCACCCTGCTGCTCTCCCCCGGGGTGCCGATGCTGTTGATGGGCGATGAGGTGCACCGCAGCCAGGGGGGCAACAACAACAGCTGGTGCCAAGACAATCCCCTCGGTTGGATGGCCTGGCAGGGGGACGCCGAAGCGGACGCCCTGCACCTGTTTACGCAAAGACTTTTGCGGCTGCGCCAACAGCTGCAGCCACTAATCAATCCAGCGAAACCCTTTGAACCGATCTGGCACGGGGTGGAACTAAACAAACCAGATTGGGCCAGCTGGTCCCATTGCTTTGCCTGGAGCCTGACCGGCGAAGACCAGGCTCCAAAGCTCTGGTGCGGGCTGAATGCATACTTCAAAGCGCTTCACTTTGATATTCCCAAAAGCGCCAGCGGCTGGCGCCGGGTGATCGACACCGGCCTGCCCCCCGGCGACGATCTGCCCGACGAACCACCCCTCTGGCGGCCCCCCTCAGCGCCGATGGAAAGCCGCAGCTTGATGTTGCTGGTGGCGGCGGATATTCCGCTGAAACTCTGAGAAAAGCAGAAGCCAGTCTGCGTGATCAAGCCGAATAGATTGGCTGAATCCGCAGGCGGGCCCTCAACGCCTTCATCCAACGCCTGGTGGAGCAGTTTGAGCCGGAGAAGGTGATCCTGTTCGGTTCCCAGGCGACGGGAACGGCTAGCTGGGATTCCAATGCCGACATCCTGGTAGTGATGCCCTTCGAGGGGTCATCGCTGGAGAAACGGCTGGAGATGCAGACCTGAATCCGTTCTTCAGCGCTATGGCTGGGGGGATCCATTCATCCGCGAAGCCTTGGATCACGGAGAGGTGCTGCATAGCTGAACTAACCCCGATGATCCGGTAATGGATCAGCTACGCCGAAACGGATTGGCAAGCCTGTCAGATCCTTAACCGGCTGATCCCCGCCCAGAAGGCATTTGCCTTTGCCCGCAAGCTGCAGGGCACCCCCGGCTGCACCGTTTCGGTCTGCTGAGCCTGGGGGCTCGGGCCCGGCTGCCGGTTGGTGGCCGGGCCTCATAGCCAATGGCGGTAGGCGCTTCGCTGCCGTCACGGCGACGGCGCACCCAGACGCCACGGCGAATGAGCTGGCTGTCCTGGGGATTGGCGCGGCGAGCGGCCACGATCACCCCCATAGCCCTCCTTGTGTCGGCGCTGGGCACGGGAGCGGGCCTGGCTGGCGCTGGCGGCCAGCACCACGGTGGAAGTGGAGCGGTTGCGCCAGAACACCAGATACCAGGCCATCAGCTTCTACAGCAGGGGTTAACCGGGGCGTTCATCAGCGCCGCGGTGCAGCCGCCCTAGGGGTGGTGGCTTTGACCGCCTCCAGGTAGAGCTCGGCGGTGCTAAGCGTCTGCAGGTTTGGGGCGGCGCTGTGGTCATGGCCCGCCTCTGCAACCGTGCCCGCATACAGACCACTGCGCTGCTGGAACAGGAAGCTGAATACCGGGTGGCGGCGCAGCTCCTCCATGTAGTCGCCATCGCACAGCGCTACGCCATCGGCGGTGAGCGGTTGGCCCTTGCCATCCACTGGCAGCAGCCGCTCACGGCAAGGCTGTGGTGTTGCGGGCGCCCCGTCCGGGCTGCGCTCGCTTTCCCTGTTGCCAGGCCCTGAGAATGTGTATGCCTGGCCTAAGCTCTACACACCGACTTGAGTGCTCGCGTCATGCGCACCAACATCGTCATCGACGACGCCCTGATGAAGCAGGCGATGCAGGCCAGCGGTGCCCGCAGCAAGCGGGAAGCCGTGGAGTTGGGGCTGCGCACCCTGGTCAAGCTGCAGCAGCAGACAGAAATTCGCGCTTTCCGAGGGTGTCTGGCCTGGGAAGGTGATCTGGAGGCCCAACGCCTGGATGAGGAGCCTGCAGGCAAGCAG
>CAJAQB010000021.1 GCA_903943975.1 Synechococcus lacustris
AGCAGCTGGCTTTCATGGTCAGGCCAAGGTTTCACCGACTCTCTTGAAAATGACTAGGGTCAGATGACCAGGGTCAGATTGAAGAGAGTGTCTCGATCAGCGCCGAGCAGCAGCTGGCTTTCATGGTCAGGCCAAGGTTTCGCCGACTCTCTTGAAAATGACCAGGGTCAGATGACAAGGTTCAAATGACAAGGAGCAAATGACAAGGTTCAAATGACCAGGGTCAGATGACTAGGGTCAGATTGAAGAGAGTGTCTCGATCAGCGCCGAGCAGCCTCAAACCAGCAGCTCAGCGCCACAGCCTCAGCTCCACAGCCCTAAAGCCTCAGCGCCACAGTCTCAGCGCCACAGCCCTAAAGCCTCAGCGCCACAGCCTCAACTCAACAGCCCTAAAGCAACAGCCTCAACGCAGCGAAAGCAGAAACCTTGCGGTAGCAAAGCCGACTTCAGTCGAGCGGTTGGAGCCGCCCGCTGCTGTCTAGGGGGCCATGGCCGCTGAGCGGAAAGCGGCCACTTTCCAGGGCTTTCAAGAGTTCCTCCGCCAGGCTGTCCCCCAGGGTCAAGCTGCAGGCCGGCGCCGCCCGCAGCTTGTGGCCATCCACTTGGATGCGGCCGGCCAGCAGTTCGCCGTAGCTCACGGTGCCGAAACCCGGACGGATGCGGCGGGGGATCGAGAAATCCAGCACCGGCGCCTCCAGGGCGCTGTCGGGCACCGCCGCCTGGCGCGCCTGGCGTTCCCCCAGCAGCAGCACCGGGGCGGCGATCGCCACCAGCAGGGCCGCCCCATGGCCCTCAAAGAAACAGGGGCGGATCCAGTGGGGATTTAAATCTCGCAGTTCCACGCCCACCGCCACCGTGGCGCCGGGGGCCTTGGCCTGGCCACTGGCCTGGCGGCGGCAGTTGGGTTGATGGCCACTGCCCGGCCCCAGCACCCGGCCGATGGCGCCGGCCACCAGCACCGGCTGGCCCGGCCCCAGTTGCTCCAGGCCCGGCATCGTGAGGCCAATGCTGCGGGCGCCACTGCAACTAAACAGGGCATTGCTGAAGGGCCCCTGCAGGGAACCGATTGGGCTGGAGAGCAGGCCTTCACTGCTGCTCACCGCCACCACACCGTTTTCAGTGATCGCCCGGCTCAGCAGCAAACGGCTGCTTCCCAGCCGTTCCAGTTGCAGAGTTGTTTGTAGGTCGCGGCGGGGATGCAGCTGGCTGCCCTCCCCCTGCACCTCCAGGGGCACCGCCTGGCCCCTCAGCAGCTCGTCAAGCACCTGGGCGCCCCCGCGCCGCTGGGGCGAGCTGAGGCCGCCGCCAAGGGGCAGGCAGAGCTCCCCAGCGCCAAAGCCGCCGGCGGCGGCCACGCCCCCCAGCTGGGCCTGGCGCAGGCGCAGGGGTGGATCGCTGGGGCCGAGGCTGATCCAGAGCTGCCCCTGGTCGGTGAATTCACAGCTGGCGGCCGCCAGCACGTCGGTGTCGGCGTAGGCACTGGCCAGATCCGTGGCCGCCACCCGCGCCCGAAATTCAAGGGCGCTGCAAACCCGCAGGCTGCCGTCCCGCTGTTTTTCGCTCAGCTGCTGGGGGGTGCGGGGCCGAAAGGCCATGGGGGGTTTGGGGTTTCGGTAATGTTGGGTGTTCTTAAGGCTGGACGCAGCAGGCAGCGGCATGGCGGATCCCAGCGAACCCACGAACCCGGGCGGTTCTAACGAACGCATCATCCAGACGGATCTGCGCAGTGAGATGTCGCGGTCGTACCTGGAGTACGCGATGAGCGTGATCGTGGGGAGGGCCCTGCCCGACGCCCGCGATGGCCTCAAGCCCGTGCATCGCCGCATCCTCTACGCGATGTACGAGCTGGGCCTCACCAGCGACCGTCCCTACCGGAAATGCGCCCGGGTGGTGGGGGAAGTGCTGGGTAAGTACCACCCCCATGGCGATACGGCGGTTTACGACGCCCTGGTGCGCATGGCCCAGAGTTTCTCTTTGCGGGCGCCGCTGATCGACGGCCACGGCAACTTCGGCTCCGTAGATAACGATCCCCCGGCCGCGATGCGGTACACGGAATCACGGCTGCAGGCGCTCACCACCGACAGTCTGCTGGAGGACATCGAGGCTGAAACCGTCGATTTCATCGACAACTTCGATGGTTCCCAGCAGGAGCCCACGGTGATGCCGGCGCGGCTGCCCCACCTACTGCTGAATGGCTCCTCCGGCATTGCCGTGGGGATGGCCACAAATATCCCCCCCCACAACCTGGGCGAATTGGTTGATGGGGTGTTGGCGCTGATTGCCAACCCTGAGATCGAAGATCGCGCCTTGATGGCGATTATTCCGGGGCCAGATTTCCCCACCGGCGGCCAGATCCTTGGCCGCAGGGGCATCCGGGAGACCTACACCGGTGGCCGCGGCTCGATCACGATGCGCGGGGTGGCGGCGATCGAAACCCTGGAGGTAACCGGACGCCCTGACCGCGATGCGGTGATCATTACCGAACTTCCTTACCAAACCAATAAGGCGGCGCTGATTGAGCGCATTGCTGAGATGGTAAATGATAAGAAGTTGGAAGGCATTTCCGATATCCGCGATGAAAGCGACCGCGATGGCATGCGGATCGTTATTGAACTGCGCCGCGATGCCTACCCCCAGGTGGTGCTAAACAATCTCTACAAACTAACGCCGCTACAAAATAACTTCAGCGCCTACATGTTGGCGTTGGTTAAATCAGAGCCGGTGCTGCTCAACCTGCGTCGGATGCTCGAGGTATTCCTCGATTTCCGGATTGAAACCATTGAGCGTCGCACCCGTTATCTGCTGCGCAAGGCGGAGGAGCGTGATCACATCCTCCAGGGCTTGTTGGTGGCCCTCAATGATCTTGATGCGGTGATCCATCTGATCCGCCATGCGGCGGATGCCGCTGGGGCCAAGGCGGGCCTGATCGCAGTCCATGGCCTCAGTGAACTGCAGGCCGATGCGATCCTGCAGATGCAACTGCGCCGGCTTACGGCCCTAGAAGCAGACAAGATCCGGCTGGAACATGAGGATCTGCTCGCCAAAATCACCGACTACAACGACATCCTGCGCCGCCGCGAGCGGGTGCTGGAGATCATTGTTACCGAGTTGCAGCAACTCAAGGAACGCCACAGCACGCCACGGCGCACCGAAATCCTCGACCTCGAGGGGGGCCTCGAAGACATTGATCTAATTGCCAACGAGCGCTCGGTGGTGCTTGTTACTGAAAACGGCTACCTCAAGCGGATGCCGGTGAGTGAGTTTGAAGCCACCAGCCGTGGCACCCGCGGTAAGGCCGGCACCAAGAGCCAGGGCGATGAGGGGGTGCGGCTATTTATCAGCTGCAATGACCACGACAGCCTGCTGCTGTTTAGTGACCGCGGCGTGGTGTATTCCGTGCCCGCCTACCGGGTGCCGATCGCCAGCCGGGCCGCCAAGGGCACCCCGGTGGTGCAACTGTTGCCAATTCCTCGGGAGGAACTGATCACCTCGTTGTTGGCGGTGAGTGCCTTTGAAGAAAATGTGCAGCTGTTGATGCTCACCAGCGGTGGCTTCATTAAACGCACGCCGCTATCGGCCTTTGCCAACATCCGTGCCAATGGTTTGATTGCCATTGGCCTTGAGGAATCGGATGCCCTGCGCTGGGTGCGCTTGGCGCTCAAGGGCGACAGCGTTTTGATTGGTTCCCTGAAGGGAATGACGATTCACTTCCGGATCACCGATGGCGAACTGCGCCCCCTAGGCCGTACGGCCCGGGGGGTGCGGGCCATGGCCCTGCGCCAGGGCGACAGCCTCGTGAGTATGGATGTGTTGCCAGCGGAGCTGGCCGACCGGGTGGCCAACAGCGCCGCAGCCGAAGAAGACGGCGACGCTGAGGGCGAAGTGGAGGAAACAGCGGCCAGCGAGGGCCCTTGGGTGTTGGTGGCCACCGCCAGTGGCCTGGGCAAACGGGTGCCGGTGGATCAATTCCGGCTGCAGCGGCGGGCGGGCCTCGGCCTGCGGGGCATCAAGTTCCGCCGCGATGGCGACACCCTGGTGGGCCTCAAGGTGATGGGGGCCGATGAGGAACTGTTATTGGTAAGTGAACGCGGCGTAATTGTGCGTTTGCAATCTGATGCCATCCCCCAACAGTCGCGGGCGGCCACCGGCGTGCGCCTCCAAAAGCTCGACTCTGGCGATCGCCTCACGGAGGTGGTGCTGGTGCCACCATCGGCGGCTGAGGAGGAGCTTGATGTCACTGCAACTGCAGTGGTTGATGTATCTGAAGGGCCAGCAATTATTGCTGCTTCTTCTTCAGATGTTGAGGCAGATGTTGCCGAGGCAGATCCCGAAGCAGATCCCGAAGCCACTCCCGAGGCAGATCCTCAAGCGTGAGCTCTTCTCCGAGGGTTGACGCCCTGGTGATCGGTGCAGGGCCTGCCGCCCTGGCGATTGCCAGCGCCCTCGGCGAGCGGGGTTTGCGGGTGGAAGCCCTGGCGGCCCAGGAGCCAGATGCAGCCTGGACTAACACCTACGGCATCTGGGGGGAGGAAGTTGATCGCCTCGGCATTGGTCATTTGCTCGGCCACCGCTGGAGCAACACGGTTAGTTATTTCGGCTCCGGCCAGCCCGGCCACAATCAAGCCACGGCCCATGGCCGCGACTACGGCCTGTTCAATGCAAACGCCCTGCAGCAGCATTGGCTTGACCAAACCAGCCGCTGCGGCCTGGGTTGGCAGCGGGGGGTGGCGGCTGCCATTGAGCACGGGCCCGATTTTTCCAGCGTGGTTACGGCCGCGGGCCAGGAGCACCGGGCCCGCCTGGTGCTCGATGCCAGTGGCCACGAGCCAATCTTTGTGCAGCGACCAGGGGCTGGCAAGTTTTCTGCTGGCGTTGCCAGCCAGGCCGCCTATGGAATCGTGGCTGGCTTCTCAGCGCCGCCGGTGGAGCCGGGTCAATTTGTGCTGATGGACTACCGCTGTGATCACCTCACGGCCGCTGAACGCAGCGAGCCCCCCAGCTTTCTCTATGCCATGGACCTGGGGGGCGGCCAGTTTTTTGTGGAGGAAACCTCCCTGGCCCTGGCGCCGGCCCTGCCGTTTGGCTTGCTCAAGCAACGGCTGCAGCGGCGCCTGGCCCAGCGGGGCGTGGCGGTGCAGGAGTTGCAGCACGAGGAGTTTTGTTTGTTTCCGATGAATCCGCCCCTACCCGATCGCCACCAGCGGGTGCTGGGTTTTGGCGGGGCGGCAGCGATGGTGCATCCGGCCTCCGGCTTCATGGTGGGCAGCCTGCTGCGGCGGGCGCCAGGGCTGGCGGCGGCCATAGCTAAGGGGTTGGATTCAGGCGCTTCCACCAGCTCAGCTGCCAGTGCCGCTGCCTGGGAGGCGCTTTGGCCCTTGGAGCTGCGCCGCAAGCATGCTCTCTATCGCTTTGGCCTCGAAAAGTTGATGCGCTTTCCCGAGGCTCAGCTGCGCCAATTTTTTGCCAGCTTCTTTGAACTGCCCGGCGACCAGTGGTATGGCTTCCTCGCCAATACGCTGCCGTTGCCCCAGTTGTTGGAGGCAATGCTGGGCCTATTTGCCAGGGCCCCCCAGGGGGTGCGTTGGGGCCTGATGCAGCCCCGCGGCCGTGAACTGACCTTGCTGGCAAGGCTGTTGAGCGGTTAATGCTTTGACGGGGGGCGCTGGTAGAGCTCCTGTTAAATCAAACCACTTTTTACTAAGACACCCTCCGCTAAGACACACTCCACTAAACTCACCCTCCACTAAACACATCCTCAGTCAAAATCAGACTTGACCAAAGCCATCCTCCCCTAAGTCTTTCCGCTACCAAACCCATCCGCTGCCAAACCTATCCCCAGTCATTCGTCAATTGATTTGCCATGGTTTTATTCTCAATTGCCAACAGTGTTACCGACCTGATCCAGGGGGATGTGCGGGAGCATCTGCCGCTGGAACGGATCCCTTTGGATGGAGACGTTTTAGGGCTCGGCACTACCACCAGCCTTGACAATGGCGAACTGAGTTTTCTGCCGGCAGCCGATGGTAAACATACCCAGGTCTGGAAATGTGAGGCCAGGGATGGGGGCATCCGGGCCCTCACCCCAGGCGATGGCAGTGGCCATTTCCCCTATGTGTGTTTTAGCGCCGATGCCACTTCCCTGCGCACCCCCGTGGATCTGCAGCAGTTGGGGCCCCAGGAGAATCAACCACTGCAGGAGTTGGTGGGCCGGGCGATTGAACAGTTGCGTAGCGAGGGAAGTTTGGCGGAGGCGCCGATCTATGGCCTGCGCTTGCTGGCCGATTGGCACAGTTTGGTGATAACCGTTGCCTCAAAACTTTGCATGGGCCAGCAACGGCGCAATAGCGCCATCGCCCACAGTGCCGCCAGCGATTCCACCGCCACTAAGAGCATTTATCAACTGCTGCAGCATTACCGCTTGGCGGCTGAGGATCCAGCTAAATCAGCTGATTCAGCTAATTCTGCCGTTCCAGTTGATCCGACAAATCCAATCGATCCGATTCGTTTCCTGGGCACCAGCCTCGAGTGGGAATGCTGTGGTTTTTGGGATACGCGGCCTGAGAGTGGTCGGGTCACGGTGCCTGTGGCCGGTGCCCACCTGCACCTGCATGGTTGCAGCACCGACCTGCGCCATGGGGGCCACCTGCACCATGAACACGTCGACACCCGCCTGCGGCGCCTGCAACGCCTAGTGCTCTATCCCCTCCAGGAGATCCAACAGCTGGCCTCAGACCTGGCGGTGGAACAACTGCAGTTTGAGGCGGGCCAGCTCAGTTTCTCCATTGCCAACCACGGGGCCCTGGATGTGAGTGATGTGGGTGTTGCCGTGGTGATCGACGATCGCTACAGCGACCATCGCTACCTGCGTTTGCCCTGGCTGGCGGCCGGCGCGGCGGAAAGTTTTCAACTGCCCCTGGAACTCTCCGCCGGCCCCCATCAGTTGCAGGTGATTGCCGACCCCGAACAGGATGTGCTTGAAACCAAAGAACATCAACTCAACAACAGGGCCTGTTTGCAATTAACTGTTTGATTGGTGGGCTGCTGCCACCAGGTTTCTGTTGATTTGCGCCAGATTAATTAGACATGTTGAATGCGCTGGGCGAGCTGTTGAAAATAAGGTGGCGACCAGATCTTCGGCTGATGTGTATCGTTGATGATGCGTTCAATATCAACCCGGGCGTTGCTTACATCTAAACGGCCGATTTGCTCTTGCAGTAGGGCCGAAAGTCAGCGGCTGCTGTTCAGTGGGATCCCGTTGCTGTTCAACATTTTTCGTGGTGGCTTTTGGTCTCTGGGAAGTTCATCAACCCTGCCTCTAACGAAAATGACCCTAGTCATAGGACCCTGGTCATTTTCGTTAGAGCTGGCCAAACCTTCCCCCTGCCGTGACCTCCCTGGCCCGAGGCTTAGCTAAGTCCAGTCATCAGGCTTAATCAGCGGAAAGAGGTTGTCTTCTGCCTCCACCGCCAGCAACCAGCTGCGCTCCTTATCGCTAAGCCCTTGAGCGTCATGCCCTTGAGCGTCATGCCCTTCACCGCTACGGCCCTGGCCCGGTTTAAGCGCCTCCAGCAGCCGCCAGAAACGATTCAGGTGGCGCTGGATCCGTTCCTTTGCCAGTTCTGTGGTGGTGCCAGCCCGCAGGATGAAGCTCCAGTCGGAGGACTGGGCCAGCAGCAACTCACGGCCCGCCTGGGCCAGCAGCCGTTGCCTTTGCGGATCCCTATCCCTTTGGCCCTTTTCGCGGCCGCTGGCCTCCACCATCGCCAGGGAGGCCCGGTGCCAGTTGGGCACCACCCAGGCATTGCTCTTACTTAACCAATAGGAGTGGTATCCCCCCTGGCCCCAGCTGGAGGGGGAGGGCCGACAAACCTGCAGCTGCGGTTCAGCGGCCAGGCTCTGGCGCAGGGTGGTGAATTGCAGTCCGGCGGCAGCCCCCTGTTGAAATAACTGTTCGAGGAATTGAGGACCTTCAAACCACCAATGACCAAATAATTCAGCATCAAAGGGGGCCACCAGCAAGGCCGGTCGGCCCATGGCAGCGCCAAGGCTCTGCAGCTGTTTAAGCCGGTCGGCCCCATAGGCGCCGGCATGGCGGGCCACGGTTTCGGCGGCGGCAGTGGGGTCGTAGGGCAGTTTGTAGTTGAGGGGACAATCAGCACCACTCACCCGGCGCAGCTTCAAGCCCAGGGGCCGACGGCTGTGGATGCCGGCGGCTTGCAGTTCGGTTTCTGGCAGATCCCAGCCCAGGTCGCGGTGGAATTCCCGATAGCTGGCATCGCCGGGGTAGCCATCGCTGGCAGACCACACCGGCAGGGTGGCGTCACTGTCCCGGGCGAAGAAGGCCACCGAGGCCGGCGAACAGATCGGTGCATACACGCCATAGCGGGGCCGGGGCAGGGCATGGAGCAGGCCATGGGCATCGAGCACGGCGTAGCGCAGGCCGGCATTGGCCAGTTCCTGGTCTAGCCCCTCGTAATAGGCGCATTCCGGCAGCCAGATGCCAGTGGGGGCCTGGCCAATCAGCCGTTCGTGTTCCCGCACTGCGGTGCGCAGCTGAGCCCGCACGGCCTGGGGTGGATCCCTCAGTAACGGCAAATAGCCGTGGGTGGCGCTGCAGGTGAGTAGATCCAGCACGCCGGCCTTTTGTAGGGCAATGAAGCCGCGCAGCGGCTGTTTGCCAAAGCCCTTGAAGGCCTTTAACTGTTGGCGGAAATGGGCCAGCAGTTGCTCTGCCGCCGGTTGTTCCTCCGGGCTGGCCCGCTGCAGCAGCAGGCAGCGTTGCTCCACCCAGGGGCTGAAGCGCTCCAGCAACAGCGGATCGGTGAGCAAGGAGAGCAGCGTGGGCGAGAGGCCCATCGTTAGCCGGGGGGTCACCCCCCGCCGCTGGCGGCTGCGTTCCAGCATCCCCAGCAGCGGCAGATAGCTCTCCACCAAAGCCTGGAAAAACCAGTCTTCCTCAAGGGAACCGGGCTCGCGGCTGCGCACGTAGGGCAGGTGCGCGTGAAGCACCAGGGCCAGTGCGCCTGCGGCCATGGACTTCCAACGGTGTCAGCAGTTTAAGTCCCCTACCGCCGGGGCTACGGCGGGGACTTCTTAGAGTTGGCAAAGAGTTGCAGCAGGAGGCGCGGTTTCCGCGAGCGATTGATGGCGAAGGATCCGGGGCGAGTACTGATCTTTGACACCACCCTGCGGGATGGGGAGCAGTCCCCTGGCGCCAGCCTGAACCTCGACGAGAAGCTGGCGATCGCCCAGCAGCTGGCCCGCCTGGGGGTAGACATCATCGAAGCCGGCTTCCCCTTTGCCAGCCCCGGTGATTTCGATGCGGTGCAGCGGATCGCCGGGCGGGTGGGCACGCCGGAGGGGCCGATCATCTGTGGGCTGGCCCGGGCCACCCGCGGCGATATCAAGGCCTGCGCCGAGGCCGTGGCGCCAGCGGCCCGGCGCCGCATCCACACCTTCCTGGCCACCAGCGACATCCACCTGGAACACAAGCTGCGCAAGAGCCGCGCCGAGGTGTTGGCGATCGTGCCGGAGATGGTGGCCTATGCCCGCTCCCTGGTGGAAGACGTGGAGTTTTCCTGTGAAGATGCCGGCCGCAGTGATCCGGAATTCATGTATCTGGTGATCGAAGCGGCGATTGGCGCCGGTGCCACCACCATCAACATTCCAGACACGGTGGGCTACACCACCCCCGGTGAATTTGGTGCCTTGATTGCTGGCATCGATCGCCATGTGCCCAACATCAATGAAGCCGTGATCTCGGTGCATGGCCACAACGACCTGGGCCTGGCGGTGGCCAATTTCCTTGAGGCGGTGAAGAACGGCGCCCGGCAGTTGGAATGCACGATCAATGGCATCGGCGAACGGGCCGGTAATGCCTCCCTGGAGGAATTGGTGATGGCGCTACATGTGCGCCGCAGCTATTTCAACCCCTACCTGGGGCGCCCGGCGGAAAGCAGCGAACCACTCACAAAGATCCGCACCGAGGAGATCTACAAAACCTCGCGGTTGGTGTCAAACCTTACCGGCATGGCGGTGCAGCCCAATAAGGCGATTGTGGGGGCCAATGCCTTTGCCCATGAATCGGGCATCCACCAGGATGGGGTACTGAAAAACCGACTCACCTACGAAATCATTGATGCCCGCACGATTGGCCTCAGTGATAACCGCATCAGCCTCGGCAAACTCAGTGGCCGCAGTGCCGTGCGGGCGCGGCTGGAGGAGTTGGGCTACAAGCTGGAGGGGGATGCCTTGGATGAGGCCTTTGCCCGTTTTAAGGAACTGGCCGACCGCAAACGCGAGATCACCGACCGCGACCTGGAGGCGATTGTTAGTGACCACACCCAGCAGCTGGAGGCCCGTTATCAATTGCTGGGTGTGCAAGTGAGCTGTGGCACCAACCTGCGGCCCACCGCCACCGTGACCCTGCGCACCGCCGATGGCGCTGAACTCACCCAGGCGGCGATCGGCACCGGACCGGTGGATGCGGTGTGCCAGGCCCTCAACCAATTGGTAGATGTGCCCAATGAACTGGTGGAGTTCAGCGTTAAATCAGTCACCGAAGGCATTGATGCCATGGGGGAAGTAACGATCCGGCTGCGTCAAAATGGCCGCCTCTATTCAGGCCATGCGGCCGACACCGATGTAGTGGTGGCCGCAGCCCAGGCGTTTGTGAATGCCTTGAATCGTTTGGTGAATGGTCTGCAACGGCAACCGCTGCATCCCCAGCAGGCGCCGCTGCCGGTGCTGTGATAGTTCGCCGTTCCTCCCCTTGGTCTTTGGCCCTGCAGTTGGGGCTGTTGTTGTTGGTGGCGCTGCTGGTGTTGGTGCCGTTGTTGTGGCTGTTGAGCACATCGCTTAAGGGCCCAGCGGAAGATATCTTCAGCAGCCCGCCGGCCCTGCTGCCCCTGCAGCCCAGCCTGCAGGCCTACGGGACCCTGTTTTCCCAGAACCCGATGGCTCAGTACCTGCTGAACAGCAGTTTGGTGAGTTTATTTAGTGTGCTGGCAAATCTGCTGTTCTGTTCCCTGGCGGCCTTTCCGCTGGCGCGGATGCAGTTCCGGGGCCGTGGTTTGGTGCTGGCGGTGGTGGTGGCCACGATCTTGATTCCCTTCCAGGTGGTGATGATTCCCCTGTACCTATTGATGGTGCAGCTGGGCCTACGTAATACGTTGCTGGCCTTGATTCTGCCGAATGCCGCCACGGCCTTTGGTATTTTTCTGTTGCGTCAAAGTTTTCTAGCGGTACCCAAGGAGCTTGAGGAGGCGGCCCGCATGGATGGCTGTAGTCCCCTGGGGGAATGGTGGAATGTGTTGATCCCTGCGGCCCGGCCAGATCTAATCACATTGGGGATGTTTGTATTTATCGGCACCTGGAGTGATTTCCTTTGGCCCCTGGTGATCCTTGATGATCCAAAGCTCTATACCTTGCCCTTGGGTTTACAACAACTGGCCAGTAGTTTTTCGCTAGATTGGCGGCTGGTGGCTGCTGGGGCGGTGGTTTCGATCCTGCCGGTGCTGGTTTTGTTTGTGTTTCTGCAGCGCTTTATCTTGCCTAGCGCCAGTGGGGATGCTGTTAAGGGTTGAGTAGGTATTTTGGCTTATGAGTTGTGGGTTTTTGCCTTGGCCCTTGGGCACTAGTGCCGCTCTACAGCATCGCCTCGGCCCAGACGGCTAGGGGATCACGATGCTGTTTAACCCAGCCATTCTCAATTGTCACCACGGGAATGAAGGGGCTGTCCGCTGAGAAGTAGGTTTTGCCGCTGTTGCTCAGCGAGGATTGCTGCTTCTTAGCTATGGGCCTCGGGCGCGTCTGGGAAAACAATCCTGGCAAGGATGTCGGCGTTTACGAAGGGCAAGCCTGTGGGTTCAAGATGGAGGCGGTAAAAAGTGGATTTACCAGCCCCGTTGCCTCCAACCAGCATCCATAGTTGTTTCTCCTTGCTCAAAATGCCTACGCATCACTGGGGATAAAGATCCCGTTCTGAAACGTTCCCAAAGTGCGAGTGCCATCGCCACTGATGCGCTCCAGCTGGCCTGGTTTTGCTGGGGAAGCCTGATAGCGGATGGCTGCAGGGCTAACCATCTTGGCCAGCTCACCCGAGCGCCGGTCGTCCTCCACGGCGGAGAAGATTGGCTCGGGGGCAACAAGTTGGGCCACTCGCCGACCCAGTGCCGCCCAGTATTCAATCTGCAGCCGCACAGGTGATGACGACTTCGGCATGGCAGCGAATCACCCCAATGCGCTCTTTTGTCAATTTAGCAGAATGCTAAGGTCTCAAGTGATAGTTCAACCGCCAAATCTCCTGCGGGCTGGAATTGGATAGGGAATCCGCCGGTGGCGCATGCGTTTCCACACCTGCACAAAGGCGCGCACTAATAATTCAATGTCTGCGGTGCTGAGGCCACTATCAGCCAATTGGCCATCTTCGCGGCGGGCCTCCAGGATGCGGCGCACACTTTCGCGGGCCTCGGCTTCACAGGTTTCGGGCGCCATGGAGCGCAGGGCTGCTTCGCAGCCATCGGCCAACATCAACACCGCCGTTTCCCTTGATTGCGGCGTGGGGCCGCGGTAGCGGAAGGGGCGTTCGCTGGCCTTGGGGTTTTGTTCCCGCGCCTTATGTAAGAAATAGCCCATCTTTAGGGTGCCCTGGTGTTCAGGGATGAAATCCGCCACCGGCCTCGGTAAGCCATAGCGGCGGGCCATCTTTAGCCCCTCATCCACATGGGCCTGGATGATTTCGGCGCTGCGCCAGGGGTCATCGAGGTGGTCGTGGGGATTGCTACCGCTCTGGTTCTCAATGAACCATTGGGGCGCATGCAATTTGCCTACATCGTGATACAGAGCCCCGGTGCGCACCAGATCCACATCTCCACCGATCGCCCGCACCCCCTCCTCGGCTAGGCCGCAGATCATCAGCGTGTGTTCAAAGGTGCCCGGCGCTTCGGAGGAGAGCCGCCGCAGCAGCGGCCGTTGCAGATCGCTCAGTTCCAGTAGGCGCGACCGGGTCACCAGGCCAAACAGGTTTTCAATGATCGGCGCCAGCAACAGGCCCAGCAGCAGCAGGCCCCCCATCAGCACCCCCTCCGCCAATAGCTCACCGCCCAGGGGTCGGGCCAGCCGACCCAGCAGCTGCACCAGCAGCGCCTCCAGCAGCAGCGCCCCCACCGTGAGCAACACGGCGTTTTGCAGCATCTCCGCCCGGGAGCGCTGGCGGCCGGCCAGCAGCGTTGCCGCCGCCGCCACTAGCGCCGCCACCAACAACTTGGCGGTGGCCACCGCATTCAGCGGCACCGGCCAGAGCAGCGTCGCCAGGGCCAGCCAGGCCAGCCCACAGGCGGGCCCCAACCCCTCCGCCAGCAGCAGGCTGGGGGGCACCAACAAGGCCAGCGGACTGGCCGCCGCCCCAAACCACAGCTTGAAAAACTGCACCAGCCCGAGGCTGCCCAGCACCAGCAGCGCCTGGGGCGCCTCCAGGTCTGGTTTCCAGCGCCTAGTGATCAATACCAGCAGGCCACAGCCCAGCACCGCCTCCAGCCAGCGACCCAGAAACTGGGCCAGGGCCGGCCGGCGGCTGATCAGGCCGAAATGATCGAGCACGTCGTAGGAGCGCTGGCTCAGGGGTTCACCGCGGTGGCTGATCACCTCCCCCGCCCGCACCTGGATCTTTGGCACCCCTGTTTCGTGGATTAGGTCATTAAGTAACAACTGGGTGAGGCTGTTGTCGGTGCGCAGGTTGGTGCTGCCCTGTAACGATCGCGTTATAACTTTTGCCCCCAGGCTGCGGCCCGGTTCCTCCAGCTGCGGTAACTGCAGCCAGCTGGCCTGCAACAACTGGCCGCTGGCGAGGCTGCCCACCAACCCCTGGGCCAACATCCGTTGCTGGGCGAGCCGCAATTGCTCCCGCCAGCTCGCTAATTGCTGGGGGCCACTGTTTTCAAGAAATAGTTGTTCCTTGGGGGTAAGTGTTACCGGCGCCAGTTGTTTTTCATGGCCATGGCTGCTGGCGGAGAGTTCCTGCAGCAGCCGTTCCAGCCGCTGTTGCAATTGCTTGTTGGCCTGGGCGTCGGTGATCTGCACCTGCACCCTGGGCCCCAACTGGGAGCGGCGCTGTTCCAGCGCTTCGCTATCCACCACCGTGGCGGTGCGGGGGGCCCGCGCTTCAAAGGGGGCCGGCACCCCCGGCCTCAAGGTGGGTTGCACCAGCCAGGGCCAGGCCGATAGCAGGCCCACCAACATGCAGGCAATGGCAATGCTGATGCCCGCCTGGGCGTTCCAGCGCACGGCGAGGCGATGGGGACGTTCGTGGCGCAGAAACTGACGCCAGAGCCGTTGCCCCCGGCAAAACCAGGCCTGGAGCCACTGGGGCAGGGCAGGGGGCAAAACGCAGGCCAGACGCCAGACTGACGCTAGCCCCTTCAACCACCATGGCAGCGCTTCTTTTAGACGGCCGCGCCCTTGCCACCCGTTTGGAAGCCCAGTTGGCGGATCTAATCAGTGCTGGCCTGGCAAAGGCCGGTCGCCCCCCGGGCCTGGCGGTGCTGCGGGTGGGGGATGACCCCGCCAGTGGCGTTTATGTGGCCAACAAAGAAAAGGCCTGTGGCCGCATCGGTGCCCTCAGTTTTGGCGCCCATCTGCCGGCAAATACCCCCCAGGCGCAGCTGGAGGCCGAGCTGCGTCGCCTTAATGCCGATCCCGCCGTGGATGGCATCCTCGTGCAGTTGCCGGTGCCCGAGGGTCTTGATGACCGGGCCCTGCTGCTGGCCCTAGATCCAGATAAGGATGCCGATGGCTTGCATCCCCTCAACCTTGGCCGGCTTGTGCGCGGCGAAGCCGGCCCCCGCAGTTGCACCCCGGCCGGGGTGATGGCCCTGCTCAAGACGGCGGAAATCCCCCTCAGCGGCGCCCGGGCCGTGGTGGTGGGCCGCAGCATCCTGGTGGGTCAACCGATGGCCTTGATGTTGCAGCAGGCCGATGCCACCGTCACCGTGGCCCATTCCCGCACCAAGGATTTGGTCGCCCTCACCCGCCAGGCGGAGCTGTTGGTGGTGGCGGCGGGGCGGCCCGGCTTAATCGGGGCTGAGCACGTGAGCCCCGGCACCGTGGTGGTGGATGTGGGCATCCATCGGCGGCCCGAGGGCGGTCTCTGCGGTGATGTGCGTTTTGCGGAGGTGGAACCCCTCGCCAAGGCGATCACCCCCGTACCTGGCGGCGTTGGACCGATGACGGTGACGATGCTGCTACTGAATACGGTGCGGGCCTGGGCCCGTAGCCATGCTTTGGCCTATCCGCTGCCCTTGCTCTGATGGCCATGCAGCTGTTTGTGTCTTTGCCCCGTTTGCTTTGCTCTGCCCTGCTGGCCTGCTCCCTGGGCGGCTCGCTGGCCTCAGCGGCGCCAGTGAAGCGGCCCCCCCCGGAACAAACCACCGTGGTGGCCGTGGAGGACGGCCATGTGTTGCGGGTGCGGCTGGGCCGCTGGGAGCGGCGGGTGCGGCTGGCCTGTGTGGATAGCCCCGAAAAAAGTCAGTTGCCCTGGACCACTGCCTCCAAGCAGGCCCTGGCCGAGCAATTGCCCGTGGGAAGCGCCATCACCGTGGAAATGCGCGCCCGCGATGTGTTTGATCGGATCGTGGCGGTGGTGCGCCGTGATGGCCGCGATGTGGCCCTGCCGTTGTTACAAAACGGCTTTTTGTTTGTGCACGATGGTTACCTCGGCCGTTGTGATGACTTGCCCTACGCCGCAGCGGAAGCCCAGGCACGGGAAAAGCAGTTGGGGGTGTGGTCTGAACCGGGCGGCATCCAGCGCCCCTGGGACCTGCGCCAGGAGCAACAACAGAAGAATCCCCAGGCCCCCCTCGATGCCGAACCCTGAGCGGCTTGTTGCAACGGCTGCCCTAAATGCCGGCGTTGGGGGAGAATCCTCGGATCTGAAGCCCGTGCCTGCTCCCCCATGACCGCTGTGGTCGCCACCGGCTTTGATTTCAAGCGCTACCTGGAGGCCGGTCGCCAACGGGTGGAACTGGCCCTTGATGCCGCGCTGGGCCCGGAACGGCCTGAATCGCTGCGGGAGGCCATGCGTTATTCGCTGCTGGCCGGTGGCAAGCGGCTGCGGCCGATCCTCTGCCTGGCCAGCTGTGAACTGGCGGGGGGTGATCCGCAGCTGGCCCTGCCCACGGCCACGGCCCTGGAAATGATCCACACCATGTCGCTGATCCACGACGATCTGCCGGCCATGGATAACGACGACCTGCGCCGGGGGCGGCCCACCAACCACAAGGTTTACGGCGAGGCCACGGCGATCCTGGCCGGTGATGCCCTGCTCACCCGCGCCTTTGAAATGGTTGCCCTGCGCAGTCCGGGGGTGCCGGCCGAACGGCTGTTGCGGGTGATCGGTGAGTTGAGTTTGGCGGCCGGGGCGCCGGGCCTGGTGGGTGGCCAGATTGTGGATCTCGCCAGTGAGGGCCAGGCCGTAGACCTGGCCACGCTCGAATACATCCACCTGCATAAAACCGGTGCCCTGCTGCAGGCTTCCGTGCTCAGCGGTGCCTTGGTGGCCGGGGCAGAGGAAAGTTTGCTGGCTGCCTTGCGGTCTTATTCGCGGGCGATTGGCCTCGCTTTTCAAATCATCGACGACATCCTCGATGTAACCGCCAGCAGCGAAGTGCTGGGTAAAACCGCCGGTAAAGACCTCACCGCCGATAAAACCACCTACCCGAAATTGCTGGGCCTAGAGGAATCCCGCCGCCGGGCCGAGGCCCTGGTGCAGGAGGCCTGCGCCGTGCTCGCCCCCTGGCAGGCCCAGGCGGCGCCCCTGCTGGCCCTGGCCGGCTACATCACGGCCCGGGACCGATGAGCCAGCCTGCGGCATTAGCCCTGTTTGAAAATGCTTCCCTGGCCTGGGGGCTGGCCGCCTGCGGCCTGGCCCAGTGCTCAAAGCTCTTGATTGAATTGGTCTGGCACCGCCGCTGGCGGCCGGCGGTGTTGATCGAAACCGGCGGGATGCCGTCTAGCCATTCAGCCCTGGTTACAGGCACCGCAGCGGCGATTGGTTGGGAGCAGGGGCTTGATTCCCCCTTGTTTGCCCTCGCCGCCGCCGTCGCTTTTGTGGTGATGTATGACGCCAGTGGCGTGCGCCGGGCGGCGGGCCGCATGGCCGAACGGATTAATTCATTGGCTGAATCCCAGGGCCAGCCGCCGCTGAAAACCAGCCTCGGCCACAGCCGTTTGGAGGTGCTGGTGGGCAGCCTGATCGGGCCGCTGGTGGCCCTGCCGGGCCTGGCCTTGCTGGGCAGCCCCCTCGAGTTGGCCCAGCGGCTGGGCAGCTGGCTGGGGGTGGGCTGATCACAGAAGCAAGCGACTTGCCGCTCACCCCTGGGCAGGCCGAGGCGCTGGAGGGCTTCCAGCAGTGGTTGGCGGGGCCCCCCGATGGCCGCCCCCTGGTGCTCAGTGGCTATGCCGGCACCGGCAAAACCTTCCTTTCCAGCCGTTTCCTCGCCCTGGCCGATGCCGCCGGCCTCTGCTGGACCGTGGCTGCCCCCACCCACAAGGCGGTGGGCGTGCTGCGCCAGGCCCTAGCGGACCAGGCCCTGCGCCCCACCTGGTATCCCTCCACCATCCATCGCCTGCTGCGGCTCAAGCTCAGCCGCCAGGAGGAGCAGGAACGCTGCGAACCCACCGAACAAACCGCCACCGCCTTGGAACACCTGGGGCTGGTGTTGCTCGATGAGGCCTCGATGGTGGATGGCAAGTTGCTGGAAATAATCCTGCAATGCGCCCATCCCTACGGCACCCGCCTGGTGTTTGTGGGCGATCCGGCCCAGTTGCCGCCGGTGGGGGAGGAGCGCAGTCCGGTTTTTGCCCTGGGGCGGGCCGTGCAGCACCAGCTCACGGAGGTGGTGCGCCATGGGGGGCCGGTGTTGTGCCTGGCCACGGCCCTGCGGGAGGCGCGCCTGCCCGCCAGTCAGCCGCCGCTGCTGCCAGCGGTGGCGGGGGCCCAGGGGCAGGTGGCGGTGGTGAGCCGCGAGGAATGGATCGCCGAGGCCCAGGCGGCCCTGCGGCTAAGCAGCGAACGCCAGGATCCAGACCACGCCCGGCTGCTTTGTTTCACCAATCGCACCCTGGAGCGGCTGGTGCCGATCGCCCGGCGGGCCCTGCATGGCGAGATGGCCGACCAACTGTCGGTGTTGCCGGGGGAGGTGTTGATCAGCCGCACGGCGGTGATGGCGGCCGCCTGCCAGGAGGGCCTGGCCAATGGCGAAGACGCCGACCTGGTGCTTGGTTCCAACCGGGAATTAGTGGTGCGGGATGTGACCCCCGACCGCTGTGACCTGGCTGAGTTGGGCATCGCCAATGCCCCGGTGATCGAAACCCTGCGGGTGGCTGTGGAAGCTGGCGAAACCCAGCTGCAACTGCGCTTGGCCCCCGCCCCCGGCAGTGATGGCCGCCAGCGGCTGGAGGCGGTGCTGGCGGATTTGCGGGGCCGGGCCAAGCTGGCCAGCGGCCGCGACCGCAGCCAGCTCTGGCGTCAGTTTTTCCTGTTGCGGGATTCCTTTGCCCAGCTGGGGCCCGCCGCGGTGCTCACCGTGCACCGCAGCCAGGGCAGCAGCTTCACCGATGTGTTTGTGGCGCCGGATGTGTATTGGCCCCAAGCGGAGGAGGTGCGCCGCCAGTTGATTTATGTGGCGGTGAGCCGGGCCCGGCGGCGGGTGTGGCTGGTGGGGGCTGCGGCCCATGGCAATGCTGTGGCTCATAGCAATGCTGAGGCCCATGGCAATACCGCCGAGCAGCAGCGTTGGTTGGATCAGTTGCTCAGCTAACTATTTCTGCTAATTACCTCAGGGCACCTCGGAAAATGCCGAGTAGCACGGGGCATTTGCAGTTGGGCCGAGCTTCAGGTCAAGGGTCTGGTCAAGGGTCAGGCCAAGAGGCAAATCAAGATTTTGGCGACTCTCTTGAAAATGACCAGGGTCCTATGACTAGGGTCATATTCAAGAGAGCGGCTGAAACAAGCACTTCGTTCAATGCTGAGCAACCTCAACACAGCAACCTCAACACAGCAGCCAGTTGCTGCAAAGGCAGAACCCTTGCTGCAAAGGCAGAACCCTTGCTGCAAAGGCAGAACCCTTTCAGCAACGGTTTCACCACTAGCCGAAATTGCAGCAGCGGGCGAATTTTGAGGTGCCCATCAGCTAACAACCTCAGCTAACAACCTCAGCCAACTAGCCCAGCTAACTAGCCCAGCCAACTAGCTCAACTCATCACCTGGCTGATCACCTGGAATTCCCCCAGGCCCAGCCAGCCCTGCCAGCCCAGGTAGCCGGCTAGGGCGAGGCTGAGGCTGCCAAGGATCAGGCTGCTGCGTTTTTCAATTAGCTGTTTGCCTTTTTGCAATAGCGGTTCCACCTGCTTACGACCCACCAGCAGCAACAGGATCGGCAGCAGCAACATCACGCTGCTCACCAGGCTGAAATAAATAATCAGGCCGATTTCCGTGTTTTGGTTGTGGGGGCCTGATTGCACAATTGCTGCCCCTTTTGCCAACAGGAAAAGGTTGTCTGGGCTGAGAAGTTCCGTGAGCGGTGCCATCAACATCAGCAGCAACAGCGGCAGTTGCCCCACCTTTTCCAATTTGTGGATCCAGCCCTCCGAGAGGTCTTCATAGCCCTCCGGTTTGGGATCCAGTTCGCGGATGCCCAGGGCCAGCAAGGCTCCAGCGGCAAATAGGTCGATACCCACCTGGTGGACGCCGCCTTTTTCCATCGACAGCGTGAGGCTGCGCCCCACGGTCACCAGCAGCCCGATCGCCACGCTGTTGGTGAGGAACCAGGCAAGGCTGAACAAGCCCGAGCGCACTAGCGGCGCACTGCCCAGCAGCAGCAACAACACCAGGGCAATGTCGAGCGGGCTGAGGGCCACCGCAATGCCACAGGCCGTCAGTTCTGTGATGGTTCTGGTCAGGGGCAAGGGACGTTCCAGCGCAAGATCACGCGATTCTCGCGTTCAAAGCTCAGCACACTGCTGCTGCCGGTACCTAGGGCCAGATGTTTGCCCCCCACGGCCCCCTGGCCGATCCAGCTGCCCGCCAGGCTGCGCAGCAGGTGGCCATGGGCAAACACAGCCACATCCCCCCCCACGCTCAGCAGCTGGGCAATCAAGGCTTCGCAGCGCTGGCTAACGGCGGCCGCATCTTCCCCGCCGGGGCAGCCGTGGCTCCACACACTCCAACCCGGCACCGTTTGACGGATCTCAGCGGTGGTGATGCCCTCGTAGTTGCCGTAGTTCCACTCCCGCAGGTTTTCATTCAGCTGCGCCTGGCCCCCCAGCCCGGCCAGCTCACAGGTGCGCCGGGCCCGCTGCAATGGGCTCACCCACACCTGGGCAAAGTGCTTGCCCGCCAGTAGGGGCGCCAGGGCCCTGGCCTCTGCCTCCCCTTCCGGCAGCAGTGGAATGTCGCTGCTGCCGGTGTGGCGGCCATTACGGCTCCATTCGGTGGCGCCATGGCGCAGCAGCCAGATCTCGCGTGCTCTTTCCATGCTGCAGCTGTTCAGGGGGCTGGCGAGGCAAGTATTGCCGCATCCCGCAGCCGTTGGGGCACCAACGGACAGCCGCCCCAGTGCAGGTGCAGCCAGCTGGCATGCAGCGTTGGGCTGCTCCAGCCCTCCAGCCTCGGCTCCACCCCCCAACCCTCCAGCCGCCAGGCGTCGCCGCTTTCCTCCAGCTGCCAGCGGTGGAATTCATGGCCCCGCAGGGTCTCGCCCGGGCGCAGCACCAGCCCCTCGCCCAGGGGGCTGGCCTCCCGATAACCCAGGCTGAGGGCGCCGCGCTGGGCGCGGAAGGGCAGCACCCCCGCCATGGGGTGGCCCTGGCCATCGGCATCGCAGAGCTCCTGGCCCAGTAGCAGCAGCCCGCCGCATTCGGCATAGAGGGGCCGCCCCTGGCGGCAGTGTTCCGCCAGGGCCCCGAGGCTGCGCTGGCATTGGCTCAGCTGGGCGGCATGCAGTTCTGGATAGCCCCCCGGCAGCACCAGGGCGGCCGTGCCGGCGGGCAGCGCTTGGTCCTCCAGGGGCGCCCACCAGGCCAGCCGACAGCCGAGGGCCTCCAGCCATTCGGGCAGCTCCGGATAGCAGAAGTGAAAGGCCCGGTCGCGGGCAATGGTTATTACTGGCCCCTGGTTTGGCCCCTGGCTTGGGCCCTGAGCCTGGGCCGCCGCCGCCGGCTGGCCGCCGAGGGCCTGGGCGATCGGGCTTAGGGCCCCAGGGGCTGAAACCGGTGGCGCCAGCAGTGGCAGCAGCTTGTCTAGCTCCAGCCATTGCTCGGCCAGGGCGGCGAATTGGCTGAGCCGCTGGGGCCAATCGGGTAGCTCCTGGGGGGGCAGTAGGCCCAGGTGACGGCTGGGTAGCTCCAGGGCTTCGTGGCGGGGCAGTACCCCCAGCAGCGGCACGTCAATGGCGGCGAGGGCCTCCGCCAACAGTTGCCGGTGCCGCGGCGTAGACACGCCATTCAGCACCACGCCGGCCAGCTGCAGGCGGGGTTCGTGGTCGCGGAAGCCCCGCACCAGGGCCGCCAGGGACCCCGCCTGGCGGCTGGCCTCCACCACCAACAGCACCGGCAGCCCCAACTCCAGGGCCACCGCGGCGCTGCTGCCCTCACTGCTGGGGCCACGGCCGTCGTAGAGGCCCATCACCCCCTCCACCAGGCTGAGCGCTACATCACGGCTCCACCAGCCAAAGCTGCGGCGCACCCAGGCGGCACCGCAGAGCAGCAGGTCGAGGTTGCGGCAGGGGCGGCCGCTGGCGCTGGCCAGCAGCTGGGGGTCGAGGTAATCGGGGCCCACCTTGAAGGTTTGCAGCGGCAAACCCCTTTGGCGGGCCACGGCGGCCAGCAGCAGTGAAACCAGCGTTTTACCGCTGCCGCTGCAGGGGGCTGCGATCAGCAGGGCCAAGCCGTTTAAACCTCAGCGTGGCAGCAGCTTGGCAGCCAGGGGCACGCAGGCGGCCAGCAGCGGGTTGGTGCTGTCGTGGCCGCCCCGCAGGGTGCGGGACACCTCCTTCTGGGCCGATTCCACGGTGGTGGCCACCACCTCCTCCACCAGCTCCATGCGGGCCATGCCGCCGGCCTCCAGCCGCATGCAGCCGCCGGTTTCAGCGCAAAGAATCACGCAGAGTCCCTGGCGGTCCTTCGGTTCACACACCAGCCGCAGGCCCACCAAGCTGCCCGGATGGGTGCTGGGGGTGCCCACCGGCACAGACATCTGCCGGAAGCGCACCGGGGCGCCATCGGGCCGGCGGAATTCGGAGCGGATGCCCCCCTCCTCCGCCGGGGCGGTGTGTTCCAGCACCCAGCCGAGCCGATCGGCGATCCAGGCGGCCATCAGCAGCCCCTGCACCGGCTGGTGGCCCTGCACGTCGATGTCGAGCTGGGACACATGGGCCAGGGCCTCGCGGCGGCTGGGCATGTCGAAGCTCATCGCCAGGCTTTCCCGCCAGCTCACCAGGCGATACCAATTCAGGTCGCTGATCGCCTGGCCGCTGGCGGCCCGTTGGCGCAGCACCTCCAGGGCCCGGGCGGCGGAACCGATCGCCGTATCCACGATCAGCCGCCGCGGCGGCTGGCTGAGGCCTTCAAACAACTGGGGGGCCTCGTCGAGGGAACCGTTCCACCACACCCAGCTGGGCAACTCCGGCGGGATCAAGGGATTCACCATGGCCAGGCCCTGTTCCAGGGCCCCCATGCCGCCCCGCATCACCACCACATCGCCGCACACCGTTGTTTTGGGCCCCTCTTCCGGCAGGGGGCAGTAGGCGGCCACCAGGGTTTCCAGCGGTTGCTGGCTGTCGAGGCTGGGGGCGAGGGTGATCAGGCGCCGCGGTTGGTGGCGGCTGATCGCCGCATCCACATGCTGGCCGCGGCGGTCTTCCCCACTGGCATCCCCGGGCAGGAGCCCCAGTTGCCAGGCCAGTTCCGGCGCCAGCGGTGAGGTGCTTGCAGGCAGGCCACAGCTGGGGATCGCCTCCCGGGCGGCCTGCAGCAGGCTGGCGCTTTCCAGGCCGGTGATCGGCCCCTGCAGCCGACCGAGCCGCACCAGGTGTTGTTCAATCCAGGCCGGTTCCCACACCAACAGGCTGAAGGTGGTGGCCCCGCTGGGGTGGCCTTGGTCCCCTTCCCAGAGCCTTTCCAGGTAGTTCGACACCTCCTGGGGGGGGAGTTCCAGGGGGGCCTGAAGCGTCAGCTGCGGAGCCATGGCGGTGTTTGGCGGGGGTGGGTGGATAAACGAAACGCTTAACGGCTTGCTCGAGCTGTTAGGGGCGCCGCCAGAGCAGGCCATCGCGGGCCAGCAGGCTGTCGGAGGCGGCCGGACCCCAGGTGCGGGCTTCGTAGGGGTACACCGGCAATTGCCAGGGGCTCTGTTCAATCAGTTCCAGCAGCGGCGTGTAGAGGCGCCAGGCGGCTTCCACCTCATCGGCGCGGGTAAACAGGGTGGGATCGCCGAGCATGGCGTCGGCCAGCAGCCGCACATAGCCCTCATCGGAAGGTTCGCCGAAGGATTCGTCATAGGAGAAATCCATGTCCACCGGGCGGCTGCGCATGCCTGATCCGGGGGCCTTCACCTCAAAGCGGAAGTCGGCCCCCTCATTGGGCTGGATCCGCAGGATCAATTGGTTGGCGTTGGGCTGGCCGCCGCCGGAGGAATCAAACAGGTGCACCGGGGCCTCGCGGAAAGTAAGCACCACTTCGCTCAGTCGTTTCGGCATCCGCTTGCCGGTGCGCAGGTAGAAGGGCACCCCCTGCCAGCGCCAGTTATCAATGAAAACCTTCATGGCCACATAGGTTTCCGTGGTGCTGTTGCCTTCCACACCGGGTTCCTGGCGATAGCCCACCATTGGTTCGTGGCTGCTGCCCCCCGGGCCGTACTGGCCCCTCACGCAGCATTTCCAGGGTTCCGCCTCATGGGCGAGCCGGGCGGCCTGCAGCACCTTGGCCTTTTCGTTGCGGATTGATTCCGGCTCGTAGCGGCCGGGGGGTTCCATTGCCGTGAGCGCCAGCATCTGGGTGAGGTGGTTTTGCACCATGTCCCGCAGGGCCCCAGAACTTTCGTAGTAACCGGCCCGTTCCTCCACCCCTACGGTTTCAGCCGCGGTGATTTGCACGCTGGAGATGTAGTTACGGTTCCAGAGGGGCTCGAAGATCGTGTTGGCAAAGCGCAGCACCAGGATGTTCTGGACGGTTTCCTTGCCGAGGTAATGGTCGATGCGGAAGATCTGGTGCTCTTGGCCGCAGCTCTTCACCACCCGGTTCAGGGCCTGGGCACTGGCGTAGTCGCGGCCGAAGGGTTTTTCGATCACCACCCGACTGCGGCTGGGGTCGGCCAACAGGCCAGCGGCCGCCAGGCTGCGGCAGCCACTGCCATAGAAATTCGGCGACACCGAGAGGTAGAAGGTGCGGTTGCTGCGGGTGGCCCGCAGCCGGTCGATCTGCTCAAGCCGGATGCCGAGCTTCACCACATCCTCTGGTTTTTCCAGGTCCACCGGTTCGTAGAACAGCCCTTGGGCGAAGTTGGCCCAGGCGCCTGGATCCTCACTAACCACCGGGGCAAGGGCGGCGGCCATTTTCTGGCGGAATTCCTCGTCGCTCCAGGGGCGGCGGGCGCAGCCGAGGATCGCAAATTCACTGGGCAGCCGCCGCTGGCGGAACAGCTCAAACAGGGCGGGGATCAGCTTGCGGTGGGTGAGGTCGCCGCTGGCGCCAAAGATCACCAGGCACTGGGGCGAAATCACCCGCTCTTGGCGCAGTCCAATCCGCAGGGGATTCGTCAGCGTGGTCGACATGGAGGCAAAGCCCATTCCCTGCCCACACCATGGATGATCGAGCTCAAAGAAAGGTGAAAAGTTGTGCTGATTCCAGAATTCAGGCCTAGTTCTCTGTGGAAATGCCCACAAAAAAGGCCGCCCGGGGGCGGCCAGGGGCTCTTAGTAGGTTTCCACGTGCCAGCGTTCCGCCTTTTTGAGGGCCTGGCGTAGCTCGGTCCAGTTTTGGTCGCACTTGGCGGCCGCGGCGGTCATCGCCTCGTCGATACCCGGTTCCATGCCGCGCAAACCGCAGATGTAAACGTGGGTTTTCGGGTCTGCGATCAGGGCGAAAATCTCATCGGCATGTTCGGTGACCCGGTCTTGGATGTACATCCGACCGCCACTGGGGTTTTTCTGTTCGCGGCTGATCGCCTTGGTGTAGCGGAAGTGTTCGGGGTATTCCTCCAGGTAGCTATTTAGGTCGTTTTCGTAGAGCAGGTTGGCGCTGGTGGGGGAGCCCATAAACAGCCAGGCCTTACCCCGGAATTGGTATTCGGGGTTCTGGGCCCGTTCCCCTCCATCAAACATCCGGCGCAGGTAGGCGCGCATCGGGGCGATGCCGGTGCCGGTGGCCAGCATGATCACGTTGGCATCTTCGTCAGGGGGCAGGAGCATTTCCTTGCCCACGGGCCCGGTGAGTTTCACCTTGGTGCCGGGTTCGATGTCGCAGAGGAAGCTGGAGCACACCCCGTAGATCTGCTCACCGGCTTCGTTTTTGTATTCCAGCTGCCGCACGCAGAGCGAGATGCTGCTGCCTTCGAGGTTGTCCCCGTGGCGGGTGGAGGCAATCGAATAGAGGCGCAACTTATGGGGCTTGCCCTTGGCGTCTTCCCCATCGGGGATCACGCCGATGCTTTGGCCTTCCACGTAGTGGAGGTTGCCGCCGGAGAGGTCAAAGCTGATGTGGTTAACCCGACCGATCGCCCCTTCCCCTAAGAGGCTGTAGTTGCCGACCACGGTGGCAACAAAGGGATCCTTTGGTTTGTAAAGATTTACCGGCACATCGGCGTGGGCCTTGGCGGCCCTCGGTTTTGCTGCCGCAGCTGGAGTGGCAGGAGTTGCCACTGGAGTGTCGCTAGGAGCGGCTGCTGGGGCTTCGTGATGGCCTTGGGCAGGGGTGATGCGCACCAGGCGGCCGCCGAGCTGGTGAATCCTGCGCAGGCTGGCGTTCAGCTGGCGGTGGGACACCTGCCAGACACTGACACCACGGCGAACGCCTGTGCCGATGAGGTTTTGAACCTCCAATTCATACATGCGGTTGTCGCCTGGGCGGCTGGAGGCAGTGGAAACGCGCATGGCAGAGGAACTGGCGGGGAGACTATAGGGACCCCTGGAATACTGGCGTGACCTGCTTCCCGTCAGGGAGAAAACACCGTTAGTGTCAGCAGCATTGCTGTTGATGGCTCTTAGCCGTTATTTAGGTCTTTGACCCCAGCCCTTCCCCTGACGCTCCCCTTCGAGCCCATCGAGCAGGAGATAGAACGTCTCCCCGGTTCCACCCGTCGCCTGGCGGCCCAGCTTGTGCTGCCGCTCGGGGCCGAGGCCGTGTGGGAAGTGCTCACCGACTACGAGCAGCTGCACAGCTTTATCCCAAACCTGGTGCGCTCCCGGCTGCTCAGCCGCCAAGGCTCGCGGGTGCTGCTGGAGCAAACGGGTAGCCAGCGGTTTGTGGGCTTGGCTTTCACCGCCAGCGTGCGCCTAGAGCTGTTGGAGCGCCTTGGGGACGGCATCCTCAGCTTCCGCATGGTGGCTGGGGACTTCCGCCGCTTTGAGGGGGCCTGGACCCTTTCTGGCGACGGCAAGGGTTTGAGGCTGCGCTACGAGCTGCTGGTGCAGGCCTGCCTGGGCATGCCGATTGGCTTGATCGAGCAGCGGCTGCGGGATGACCTGGCCAGCAACCTGCGGGCGGTGGCCCTCGAAACCCTGCGCCGTTCCCAGGCCGCCAGCCTGGCCCTGAGCGCCCAGTAATCACAAACCAATACAAATCCAATAAAAAATTCCAATAAAAAAGCGGTTGAAGTTTGCACCTCAACCGCTTTTGATTTGCCAGTGGTCTTACCACAATTTTGCTGATACCCCCAAGGGGATTCGAACCCCTGTCGCCTCCGTGAAAGGGAGGTGTCCTAGGCCTCTAGACGATGGGGGCAAGGCCGATTGGCAAGAAGCCAACCTAGTCATTAGGGGTTCCCACCGTCAAGGGTTAATCGCTCTGACCTCGCCAAATTGGGATCGTGAAATGGAAGCAGGCCCCTTCCCCCGGAGCAGAAACCACCCAGATACGGCCCCCATGTACTTCCACGATGCGTCGGCAAACGGAAAGCCCTACACCGAAGCCAGGCACCTGGGAAGCGGTTTGGGGCAGCCGCACCCGGTCTAGGAAGATCCGCTCCTGCTCATTCTTGGGGATGCCAGGACCGCTGTCACAGACGCTCACCTGCACCCAGTGGCTGGTGCGATGGGAGAGGGTGAGGCTCACCTGGCCGCCATCGGGGGTGAATTTCAGGGCGTTTTCCAGCAGGTTGAGCAGCACCTGGCGCATGCGCCGTTGGTCGGCGAACACATCCGGCAGGTCTGAGGGCACATCGGTGTGGAGTTCCAGCTTGCGGTTTACCCAGAGCTTCTCCAGCTCGAGGATTGCCTCGGCCGCAATTGGGGCTAGGGCCAGCCGGTGGGGGTTGAAGAGGGCCTCCCAGCGGGTGCTGCCCACCTCCAGCAGGTCGTGGGAGAGCTGAACGATGTCGTCTAGCCGCCGGTTCACCACATCAAAGAAGCGTTCGCTGGGGATTTGCCCCAGCCGAAAGCTCTGTAGGGCCAGCTTGGCGGCCGTGAGGGGCGTGCGCAGTTCGTGGGCCACCATCCGCAGCAGGCTCTCCTGCACCGCCAGCCGCGAGGTGAGTGTTTCGTTCTCTTGGCGCAGCACCAGCAGCTGGTCCTCCAGTTGCAGTTCCCGCTGGCTGTGGTCACCGCTTGCGGTTTTGCCGTGCAGGCCGATGCCGAGGCCACTCACCAGGCCCAGCTGGCGCCAGCGGGGCAGCCAGTGTTCCATCTGCTGCAGGATCGCGTTGCCGGCGAATACCTGTCGGGGGGGGGGATCGAGCTTGATCAGGGCTGGGGTGGCCACCAGGCGATAAAGCTCCAGCAGCTCTGGCTCCTTCTGGGGGTCTGCGACCGTGAGCGTGAGCTCGAAATGATCTTTCTGGGTTTCAAGCAACTCCAACAGCCCCCGCAGGTCCTTGCGGGCGAGGTGGACGGGGCTTGCCACCAGCAGTAAGCGCAAAGCCTGTTTTTGCTTGGCTGCTGCCTTGCTGGGCACCGGTACCTAAGGGAGATCCCCCCAGGATATGGATTTTTTCTGCGTTTTCTGGGAAGAATGGACAGTCTTAGGTAATGACGCCCTCCGCCAGCGGCCTGGCGGCAGGACTGTTTGCCCGTGCTTCAACGCAATGGGGTGGTTGTTTTACCTAGAACTGGCTAAGACTGAGTAGCAGAGGCCCCTCAGGGTCTGAGTAAGCCGATGCTGGAGCCCTTACCTTTGATTTCTGAAACCCCGCCCCTACGGGTGGGCCGTGATCCCAATCCCAGCCGCATTCAGCTGGATAGGGGGCTGCGGCGCTGGTTTAACCGTAACCTCGGCCTTTGGCGCTCCCGGCGTCAGTATTTCTTTGAAAATGATGAGTGCCTGCGCTTAGACATGCTGCTGCGGGTGGAGGTTTTTCGGGAACCGGTGGAGGGGGAAGCCGCCTATCGCTTTAGCTGGTGGCCAGAAAAGGAATACGACTTCTTTGATAAGAAGCCCCGCTATGTGCGCGAAGGAACGATGGATGCCTATCTCTGTGGCCACCAATTACGCCGCAGCTGTGGTTATCTTTCCCCAGAAAATACCAAGAGTCAGATCCGCCAAGTGGATGAACATGAATTGGTATTTGAATCCCATTATCAGGAATGGGATGTTACCGAACACATTCGCCTGGTGGGTCAGGATCAATACCGGGCCCGTTCGATTTATTCCTGGAGCGATGGCAAGTTGATGATGGCTGAAACCCACCACGAAATCCGGCTGGAGCCTGCGGGGGCGCCGCTGCTGGCTTGAGCATGGGATTGGCTTGGGGAATTATGGCTGATCTTTGGCTGGAAGTTCTTAAATTTTCTCCCGTTCCCAGATCCAGCGAGCGTCGCGCTTAAGTTCTATGGCTAGGCGCTGATTTGAGGCAAGTAGAGTCTCAAATTCAAGGGGAGTTAGCACAAGAGCATCACAACTAAGCGGCAGTTGTTCTAAGGGCCATTGCCGCAAACGCCCGTGCTGGGGACCCTGGGCTGCGCCATCAATAAGCAATAGATCCAGGTCACTGCCCACCCCCGCATCACCGCGGCCATAGCTGCCATAAATAGCCACTCGCCCCAGGGATGGCTGGCGGTTGGCTTGCTCCACTGCCCAGTGGCGCACGGCAGCCAGCACCTCAGCTGGATCAGGCCAGTGCAGAACTGATTGCGTCAACAAGCGCACGGGCATGGCAATAGGCGTCTTCGCTCTGGAGGCGACCGAAATGGTCGGTGGGTGCCCCATCGGGAAGGCTATCGGGATAACGGGTGGGTATGTAGAGAGCGTCAAGAATGCGTAAACGATCCTCAAGATCGCTGATAGCCCCAGCTAGGGCAACGGCTTTTTCTGCTGGCAGATCTCGAAAGGAGCGGCCCAGGCCGTGGCCCCATACCTGTTGCCCAGAGGCCAGATGCAACGCCTTGAGGGCTTTTTCGGCAGCCTGATGGCAGGCAAAGCAGGCCCATTCATGGTGGCCGGCATCAGCACTGATGCGAGCCAATTGAAGGTCAGCAATTGCCTGGTGCAGCCAGTCGGCAGAACGATTCATGGTTTTATTTTCACATTTGGCTGGGGCCATGGCGGCCCATTAGCTTGCAGAGAGCGGGCGATGCAGGCCAGGGCCTTAAGGCGATGGGTCGTTATTGCTCGGGGTCAGCCATCGACCTGTGCCTAGAGGCCCCGGCGATGGAGCTCAGAGAGCTCTTGCAGCTCAGCGCGAAGACAACGGCACTAGGCTAGCTGGATCAGCTAGCCAGCTAGCCCATGGCCTCGGTCTGGACCCTTCAAGACGCTAAGAACCGCTTCAGTGCGCTGGTGGAGGCAGCGTTGACCGGGGAGCCCCAGAGGGTGACCCGCCGCGGCAAGTGGGTGAGCGTGGTGCTCTCGGCCCAAGAATATGAGCGGTTGAGGCGCCTGGATCAGAACAGTGCGCCATCGCTGGGGGCGATGTTGTTGCAGATTCCGCAGGATGACGGGAAGTTCGAGCGTTTGCCGCTGACAGCGCGGGAGTTTCCTTGTTCCTGATCGACACGATGGTGCTCTCTGAGCTGCGCAAGCGCCAACGCGATCCTGGAGTGGTGGCCTGGATCAGCGAGCAGCGCCCTGAGGATTGCTTCTTGAGCGTGGTGAGCATCGCTGAAATCGAGCGCGGCATTTCCCGCAAGCGTGATGCTGATGGGGGCTTTGCCGAGCAGCTGGCCGCCTGGCTTGATCAGTTTTTGCGGCTGTATGGCGATCGGTTGCTAACGGTGGATGTGCGTATTGCCAGGCGATGGGGCCAGCTTTCTGCCAACTTGGGCCATGACGGCGCTGATCTGTTGATAGCCGCCACAGCGTTAGAGCACGGCCTCACGGTGGTGACGCGCAACCTGCGGCATTTCACTCCCACTGGCGTGCAGACCCTGAATCCTTGGGGCTGGGCTTTAGACCCTGAGAAGGGCTGATGGTTATTTGCGTATTTACTAATAATCTGGATTCCCAGCTGGTCTCGCCCTTGGACCCTTGCGCCCCAGGCTGGGCGTCGCTACATAGGGGCGCATTGCCTGCCAAGCGTGATGGCTTTCAATTCGCTTCTGGATGATGAAATCAGTGACGAGGAGCTGAGTTTCCTTGAGGAGTTCATGCCCCAGCAGCTGGCCGCCCTCGCCGCCGAGCTGGAGGCTCCCCTCGGCCCAGGGCCCTTGCCCTTGCTCCGCAGGGATGACCAGGTCCGTCTGGAGCTGGCGGCCTGAACGGGATGCAGCAACATGGGTGCTGTTACGCCTTTGCTTCTGTGTTGCGTCAGCTGATCCCCGCCTCCTTCCTGCTGGCGCTTACCGGCCTCACCGCCCTGCCCCTGGCGGCCCAGGCGGCGCCCCAGCCCGCCAGCGAGGCGGAAATGACCCTCTACACCCGGATCACCGCCCTAAACGCCTGCATTTCCACCTCCACCGGCGTGGAGTTCAACAAGGCGATCGGCATCGCCGGTGAAACGCTCACCCAGGTGATCCAGGGCCAGAATGGCGGCGCCATCAAGCAGTTGGGCGTGAAGCCGCTACCCCTGGAGGAGCTGCGCAAAGGTTCGATCAATTCCGTGCTGATCGGCGTATCCCAGGTTTGTCCTGATCTGATGCCCGCCGACGTGCGCGACAAGGTGAAGCAGGCCCTCCAGGGCCAGGCCGCTGGGGGCGCCAAGGCCCCGTAGCAAGCCCGTAGGGCGGCTGCCGGCGGCAGAGTGGGTTTCCCTGATCTGCCCGCCGCGTGAGTATTACCCCTGCTGCCACCCCCGTGTTGCTGGCCGATTACCGGCCGCCCAGCGTGGCGATCGAGCAGGTGGAGCTCTGCTTTCAGCTGTTTGCAGACCATGCCCTGGTGCGGGCCAGGCTGGCGATCACGCCCCTGCAGGGGGCGCCGGCTGAGCTGCTGCTCCAGGCCGTAGACCTGGAACTGCTTGACCTGGCCATCGATGGCCGGCCTTTGGAGCCAGGGGAATGGCAGCTGGCGGGAGGGGAACTGCGTTTGGCGGCAGTGCCAACGGTTCCTTTTCAGTTGGAAACCTTGGTGCGGCTTCAGCCGGAGCTCAATACCAGCCTCGAGGGCTTGTATGTGAGTGGTGGGCTATTCACCACCCAATGCGAAGCCGAAGGCTTTCGGCGGATTACCCCGTTTCTAGACCGTCCGGATTTACTTAGTTGTTACCGGGTGCGGATCGAGGCCGATCGCCAGCAGGCCCCAGTGCTGTTGAGCAACGGCAATTGTGTGGCCAGTGGTGAATTAGCGGAAGGCCGACACTTTGTGGAATGGCAGGATCCTTTCCCCAAGCCCAGTTATTTATTTGCCCTGGTGGCTGGCCCCCTGGTGGAGGTGAGCGATCAGTTCATTACCGCCTCCGGCCGGCCGGTGCAGCTGCGCATCCATGTGGAGCCCGGTGATGAGCAGTTCTGTGGCCATGCCATGGCTAGCCTTAAGCGGGCAATGGCCTGGGATGAACAGGTTTATGGCCTGGAATATGACCTAGACCAATTCAATATCGTTGCCGTGCGCCACTTCAATATGGGCGCCATGGAGAATAAAAGCCTCAATATCTTTAATTCAAAATTGGTGCTGGCCGATGCAGAAACCGCCACTGATGCTGAGTTGGAGCGGATTGAAAGTGTAATTGCCCACGAGTATTTCCACAACTGGACTGGTAATCGGATTACTTGCCGCGATTGGTTTCAGCTGTCGCTTAAGGAAGGCCTCACCGTATTTAGAGACCAGGAATTCAGCGCTGATCTGCATGGCGCCGCCGTGAAACGCATCGAGGCGGTGGCGACGCTGCGGGCCCATCAATTCCCGGAGGATGCCGGCCCCACCGCCCATCCAGTGCAGCCAGACCATTACATCGCCATCGATAACTTCTATACCACCACCATCTATGAAAAGGGGGCGGAACTAATTCGCATGCAGCGCACCCTCTTGGGGGAAGAGGCCTTCATGGCTGGGGTGCGTTTGTATCTACAACGCCACGATGGGGAGGCGGCCACCTGTGAACAGTTTCTGCTGGCCCTGGAGCAGGCCTCTGGTAAATCGCTGCAAAGCTTTCGCCGTTGGTACCACCAGGCCGGCACGCCCCGGTTACGGCTGCAGCGCCATTGGGATGGCGCCGCGGGGCTGCTGGAGCTGAACTTGCAGCAGCAGCACGACCCCTCCCCCGGCCAACCCCACAAACAGCCCCTGCCGATTCCGGTGGCCGTGGGGCTGCTGGACCCTGAAGGCCAACCCCTGCGCCAACAGTTGCTGGTGCTGGAGGAAGCAGAGGCCAGTTGGCGTTTTGAGGGGCTGCCGCCGGGGCCGCAGCCGCCGTTGTTGTCGTTGCTGCAGGGCTTCTCGGCACCGGTGCAGCTGGAGTTTGAGCGCAGCCTTGGCGAGTTGGCCCAGCTGCTGGCCCATGACCCAGACCCCTTTAGCCGTTGGGATGCCGCCCAGCAGCTCTGGCAGCACTGGCTGCTAACCCCCTCCAGCGAGCTGGAGCAGATCCTCCTGGCTGCCTGCCGGCAGCTGCTCGGGGCTGCTTTGGATCCGCGCCTGGCCTGGGCCCTGTTGCAGGCCCCCGCCGCCGAGGAACTGGAGGCCGCCTGCCTGGGCCAGGGCCTTGTGCCTGACCCGCCGGCCCTGGAGCGGGCCCTGTTGCAGCGGCGCCAATGGTTGGGGCAGGCGCTGGCGCCGGAACTGCAGGCCCTAGTCGAACGCTGCCAGCCCCTGGGGGATCAGCTTTGGCCGGCGGGGGTGGGGGAACGGCAGCTGCTGGGCCTGGCCTGGAATTGGCTGGCCGCCGCTGGCGCTGATGCAGGTGCCGGCAGTGCCCGCCGCGCCGCGGCCGCCGCGGTGGCCGGCCCCTCGATGACCCTGGCCCGGGCGGGCCTGGCGGCCCTACAGCCCTGGGATTGTCCCGAGCGCCAATGGGCCCTGGAGGAGTTCCAGGCCCGCTGGCTGGAGAAGCCGGTAATCCTTGATGCTTGGTTTGCCCTTGAGGCCTCCACCCCCTTTGGCGATGGGATCGCCCGGGCAGAAGCCCTGCTGGAGCACCCGCGCTTTGATCCCCAGGCCCCCAACAGCCTGCGGGCGGTGCTGGGCGGTTTTGGCCGTTGCGCCCAGTCGTTTCACCACGGCGATGGCAGTGGCTACCGCTGGTTGGCAGAGCAGTTGGTGCAGCTCGATGGCCGGAATCCGATTGCCGCCTCGCGGCTCCTGAAGCTGTTTAACGGCTGGCGCCGCTACAGCCCCGAACGCCAGGGGCAGATGCAGGCCAGCTTGGGCTGGATGGCCGAGCGCTTTGTGTCGGCCAACAGCCGCGAGGTGGCCCAGCAGTGCCTCGGGTAAGCAGTGCTTGGGGTTTTAACGGCCTGTGCGCAGGTTGTTGGAGTTGGGGAAGGGGTCGGGGTAGAGGCTGCGGTGCAGCTGGGTGAACAGGGCCTTGCGCAGGTCGCCGCCTTCGGCGCCGGCGTATTGGCCCCAAAGGCCCTCCCAATAGAAATAGATCACCCCATAGCCCCGCTCGGCACTGAGCTGAATCTTCTGGCGCAGGCTGTTGGCATCGGTGGTGCGCCCACCAAAACCGGCCAGCACGCCGATGTTGATCGGGATGCCCCAACTGCGGGCCCGCTCCAGGGCCGATTGGTCTAGGTCCCGCTCAAAACCTTTAACCGAATAGGCGTAGTTCTGCACCACCAATTCATCCACCAGCCGCCGCACCGACCAGATTTCCCAATCCTGCAGCCATTTGTTGTAGGAAAAGCGGAAAGGTCCTGGGGAAAGGCTGATGCGGCCGTTGCCATTGCTCTTTTGCAGGGCAGCGCGCAACTCCACCAACAGCTCAGTTAATTTCTGGCGCCGCCAGGTCATCCAGCCGCGGTTGGTGTAATCAGCCGGTGGTTCCAGGCCGGTTTCCTGGCGGTAAAGCGCTGTGGTGTAGGCGTCGTAGCCCAGGTCCACGGGCCAGGCGAAGTGGTCATCCAGCTGGATGCCATCCACATGGCAGCGTTCAACGATTTCGGTGATTAAGCCAATGAAGCGTTGGCGCACGCCCGGGTGGGCTGGATTAAGCCAAACCCGTAGATCTTTGAGGGGCGATGTTTCCAGGTTGGCGCCATGCATGGCGTAGTACGGGCTGCCGTCTTGTTTTTTCAGCACCCAGTCGGGGTTTTGTTTCACCACCGCCGCATCGCCCGGTTCCATCAGGCCGTACTCAAACCAAGGGATCACCTGCAGGCCGCGGCGATGGGCATCGCTGGTCATCCGGCAGACGGGATCCAGATCCGGCGCCTGTTGGGCCAGGGTTGGTTCCAGCGGCGCCCAGCGGGAGCGGTGGAAGGTGTAGCCGCGGCTCCACACATTTGGGTAGAGGGTGTTAAAGCCGGTATCGGCCAGCTCATTCACGGCCCGGTTAATGCGGTTGGCGTCGTAATAGAGCGGGCTGGGGCTGTTGGTGAGCCACACCCCCACCCGGTTGTAGGCCCCCCAGGCATTCGGCGCAAAACCGCCGGCCAGCAGCGGCACCAACAGGGCGGGCAGGCGCCGTTTGATGGCCAGTTTCCAGCCGTTGGCGGGGGTGAAACGGCGCATCAGCGAAACACGCTGCATCAGCGAAACATCGAGCTCACGGAACTTTCCGCATGGATCCGCCAGATCGCTTCCCCCAGCATGTTTGCCACGGAAAGCACCTGCAATTGCGGGAAATGCAGCTCCTTGGCGATCGGAATGCTGTTGGTTACCAGCACCTCTTCAAACAGGCCCGGTTCCGAGAGCCGTTCGATCGCCGGTGGTGAAAACACCGCATGGGTGGCGCAGGCGATCACCCGTTCGGCCCCCCGCTCCCGCAGCAGCCGCGCCCCCTGGCTGATCGTGCCGCCGGTGTCGATCATGTCGTCCACCAGGATCGCCGTTTTGCCCTTCACATCCCCGATCACCGTGAGGCTTTGGGCCACGTTGTGGGCGGAACGGCGTTTATCAATGATCGCCAGGGGCGCGTCGTCCATGCGTTTGGCAAAGGCCCGGGCCCGGGCCACCCCGCCCACATCCGGGGAGACCACCACCACTTCGCCCAGGTCGCGGGTGGCCAGGTAATCCACCAGCACCGGTGCCCCGTAGATGTGGTCACAGGGAATATCGAAATAGCCCTGCACCTGGGCGGAGTGCAGGTCCATGGCCAGCACCCGGCTTACACCAGCCTCCACCAGCAGGTTGGCCACCAGCTTGGCGGTGATTGATTCACGGCCGGCGGTTTTGCGATCAGCCCGGGCATAGCCGTAGTAGGGCACCACGGCGGTGATTTGGCGGGCGGAGGCGCGACGGCAGGCATCCACCATGATCAACAGCTCCATCAGGTGATCATTCACCGGAGCACAGGTGGGTTGCAGCAGGAACACATCACAGCCGCGGATTGATTCCTGGATCTGGATGTAGAGCTCGCCATCGGCAAAGCGTTTGCTTACCCGCGGGCCATCGGGAATGCCCAGATAGCTGGAGATTTCACTGGCCAGCGCTGGGTTGGAATTGCCGCTAAACAGCCGCAGCCGCTGGCCATCGCCGGAGGGGCAGGTTTGGCTGATTCTTTCGGTGGCCACGAAACTGGTCACGGCACTCCCGGCAGCGGTCTCGAGATCCGATGGTAGAAGCGTGCCTGCGCTTCTGACCGCCATGGGCTGCTTTGTTTTATGTGGTGCCCATGGCAACGGGGTGCTGCTGCCCCTCGCCCAGGCCTGGGCGCAGCAGGAACAGCAAGCCCTGCAGTTGCTTGATTCCACTGCCCCCCCGGAAGCCCAGCTCGATGGCGCAGCCAACGGCCTGCTGGTGTTGCCCGCCGCCGCCGAGCTGGTGGATTGGGTGGAGGCCTTTGCCGCCTTTCGTTTGCCCACGCTGCTGGCCCTGGCGGGGGGGCCGCGGCTAGGGGCGGAGGCGGCCCTGCACCAGGCCCTGCTGAGCCAGCGGCGGGTGCCACTGCTGGGGCTGCTGCAGGTGGGTGGTGATTGGCAACCCCAGCAGCGGCGGCGGGAGCCTTTGCCCTGGCTGGGTTATTGGCAGCCGGAGGACCGTGACGGTTTGCTGGAACTGCGGCCGCTGCTGCAGCAACGGCTGCGGCAGCTGGACCTGGATTAGGGCTTGGCCCGCCAGTCTTGGCCCAGCAGCACTTGCACACTGGCCCCCGGGGCCCTAGGGCCCCGCTGCAATTCCCCCAGCCCCAGCGCCTTGCGCACCGCCAGGGCCTGCTTCAGGTCGCTGCCGTGGCGGATCAGGGTGCGGGGCAGGGGCAGCTCCAGGGGGGTGGGGCTCAGCAGTGGCGCCAGGCCGGCCAGTTCCAGCCGTTGGATCGCCGCATCACTGGCGGCTTGATTGGCTGGGCCCAGGCTCGCTTCCACATGCACAGTGCCCTGGGCGGGGTCGGGGCGCTGGGCCTGGCGCCAGTGCTCCAGCAGCGCTTCAGCGCTGTTTTGCTCCAGGCGGGGCTGGCCGGGGGGGGGCGTGAGCGGCAGGCGGCTGATCACAATCCGGTCGGGATCCCGCAGGCCTGCGGCCAGCAGGCTGAGCATTTCCCCCTGGGAAAGGTTGGTATCTAGCTGCTTTTGCAGCTTGCTGAGTAGGCCGGCCAGGCCGGGGGCAACGCTGGCATCGCTGAGCCGGTCCACCAGGGGCAGCAGCAGCTGTTGTTGCCGTTGGCGCCGGCCGGCGTCGCCCGGATCAGGCCCCTTAAAGCGCAGCAGCTGCTCCAGTTCGCTGCCCCCCAGCCATTGCTGGCCCGCCTGGAGGTTGATCTTGAGCTTGCCCGCCTTGTCTTGGTAGCGCAGGGGGGAATCGAGGCCAAAGGGCAGGCCGCCGATGGCCGCCACCGCCTGGCGCAGGGCCGCCCGGGGCAGCAGCAGATAGCGGTCGGGCGGTTGGGGGTTGCCCTCGCCGCCCACCAGTTGACCCACCACCTCAGCGGTGAGGGCAACGCCGCCGAGCCGATGCAGGGCGGCCAGGGGCTGGAGCCGCCGTTGGCCCGGCAGTTGCACGGCCAGCTCGCTGGGCAGCTGCAACAGCTCCAGCCCCCCCTCCGGATGCACCCGGGCCAGCCAGAGCAGCTGCACCTCCCCCCGGCGGCCCTGCTGGAGGTTGTCGCTGTCTAGCCCCATAAGCAGCACCGTTTCGGCGCGGCCGGGGGGGTCGGCCAGGCGGGCGATGGCGGGGCGCTCGTCTTGGGCCTGGGGCGATTGCCCGCGGGGAAAGAGCCGTTCCCCCAGCCAGATCCCGGCCAGCAAGCCGAGACCGGCGCAACCGATCCTCCAAAAAATGCGGCTACGGCGACGGAGGTGAGCCCAGGTGCCCATGCATGGCAACGGTGGAGCCGCCAGTGTGCCCGATAGTTTGGGGCTTGACCGTAGTTGCTTTGTGACGCCAGCCCCCCACCTGCGGGCCCGCCCCATGGCCCGCGGCAGCCTGCGGCCCGCCAAGGATCTCTGCAGCGACTGCGGCCTCTGCGATAGCCGCTGGGTGGCCTACGTGCGCCAGGCCTGTGCCTTTTTGCACCAGCAATTTGAGCGCATGGAGGAGCGGGCCCATGGCCGCAGCCGCCACCTGGCCAACGAAGACGAGTTGTATTTCGGCGTGTTCCAGCGCATGGTTTGCGCCCGCAGGCAAAGCCCCCTGGAGGGGGCCCAGTGGACGGGGATTGTGAGCAGCCTGGGGGAACGGGCCCTGGAGCAGGGCCTGGTGGATGCGGTGCTTTGCGTGCAGCAGAGCCCCAGCGATCGCTTCACGCCGGTGCCGGTGCTGGCCCGCACCCCCGAGCAGGTGCGGGCCGCCCGGGTGAATAAACCAACCCTTTCCAACAACCTCTCGGTGTTGGAACAGTTGCCCGGCAGTGGCATCCGCCGCCTCCTGGCCATTGGCGTGGGCTGCCAGGTGCAGGCCCTGCGCGAGGTGCAAGCCAGCCTGGGGCTGGAGGAGTTGTATGTGCTTGGCCTGCCCTGTGTGGACAACGTCAGCAGGGAAGGCCTGCAGACCTTTTTGGAATCCACCAGCCGTTCGCCGGCCACGGTGGTGCACTACGAGTTCATGCAGGATTTCCGGATTCACTTCCGCCATAGCGACGGCAGCACTGAAACGGTGCCCTTCTTTGGGCTCGATACACCGCGTCTTAAGGAGGTGTTTGCCCCCAGTTGCCTCAGTTGTTTTGACTATGTGAACGCCGGCGCTGATCTGGTGGTGGGCTACATGGGGGCCCCCTTCGCCTGGCAATGGCTGGTGGTGCGCAATGACCGCGGCCAGCGGCTGCTGGACCTGGTGGAGGCCGAACTGGAACTGCAAGCGGTTACCAGTGCCGGTGACCGGCGCCAGGCGGTGCAACAGGGGATCGAGGCCTACGACAAGGCGCTGCGGCTACCGCTTTGGCTGGCGGAGCTGATCGGTTTCTTTGTGCAGCGGCTGGGGCCCAAGGGGCTGGAGTATGCGCGTTTCTCCATCGACTCCCACTTCACCCGTAATGCCCTCTGGTTGCGGCGCCATCATCCGGAGAAGCTGGAAGCGCACCTGCCCAGCTTTGCCAAGGAAATTGTGAGTCGTTATCGCCTGCCTAAGCCATGAGTCGCCTGCGTGAATTGCTGGGCGGCCAGCGGGCGGTGGGGGTGCTCCTGCACCTCAGCTCCCTGCCGGGCCCTGCCCCCAGCGGTGGTTTTGGCGCCAGTGCCTTCGAATGGCTGGATCTGCTGGCCCAGCACCAGGTGGGGGTGTGGCAGGTGTTGCCCCTGGCCCCCACCGACAGCACCGGTTCCCCCTACAGCTCCCCCAGTGGTTTTGCCCTCAACCCCCAGTTTCTAGACCCGGACCAGCCCCTGCCGGCCTGGACCCTCGAGCAGCGCCTGGCCTTTGACCAGTGGCGCCGGCAACAACGCCATTGGTTGGTGGACCACTGCCGCTTCATGGTGCTGCGGGAACGGTTTGGCGAGGGGCCCTGGTGGCAGTGGCCGGAGCCGCTGCAGCGGCGCTCGGCGGCGGCCCTGGCGGAGCTAGATCGCCAGGCCGCTGGGCCCCTGCGCCAGGAGGCCGAACGCCAGTGGTGGCTCCAGCAGCAGTGGCAACGGATTCGCCAGCACGCCAGCGCCCAGGGGGTGCAACTGCTGGGCGATCTGCCCTTTTACGGCGCCCACGACAGTGCCGATGTGTGGAGTAACCCCCAGCTGTTCAGCCTGGGGCCCAACGGCAGCCTTAGCCAGCAGAGCGGTGTGCCCCCGGATTATTTCGCCGCCACCGGCCAGCTCTGGTCAACCCCGGTGTATCGCTGGGGCCGCCATCGCCTCACGGGCTTCCGTTGGTGGCTGCGGCGCCTGGAACGCCAGTTGGAACTGTTTGACCTGTTGCGCCTCGACCATTTCCGCGCCTTCAGCGCCTACTGGAGCGTGCCGGGGGCGGATGCCACCGCCGAACATGGCACTTGGCAGTCGTCCCCGGGGGCGGCGATCATCAGCCGCCTGCAGAAGCGCCGGGGCGGCAGCCTGCCCCTGGTGGCGGAAGACCTGGGCGTAATCACGCCCGATGTGGAAGCCCTGCGCGATCGCTTTCAGCTGCCGGGCATGAAGGTGTTGCAATTCGCCTTTGAGGGCGACCCCAGCAACATCTATCTGCCCCAGAACTTCGGCAGTGGCTCCTGGGTGGTGTACACCGGCACCCACGACAACGCCACCGCCCTGGGCTGGTGGCAGGGGCAATCGGCCGAGGCCCGGGCCCAGATGGAGGCAATTCTTGGCCATGGGGTGCAGGCGCCGGGTTGGGAGCTGCTGCGGCTGGCCCTGGCTTCCACCGCTGATCTGGCGATGGTGCCGCTCCAAGACCTGCTCAGCCTCGATGATCGGGCCCGTTTCAATACCCCTGGCACCGCCTCGGGTAACTGGAGCTGGCGGCTGGAGGGCTCGATCAATGGCCTCGCCGGCCACCTCAGCGGCCTCGCCGCCATGGCCAGGGTTTACGGCAGGGGCCGCAGCTCGGGGTAAAGCTTTAGCAGCTGTTGCAGGGCGTTGTCTTGGCGTTTGGTGGGGCTGGCGCTGGGGGGGATTGGCTGCAGGCTGAACACCTGGGCCGCCGCCAGTTGGCGTTGCTGCAGGTTTAGCCCATAAACCAACCCGGCCAGCAGCAGCCCATAGGCAACCGTGCTCTGCCAGGTGCTGAACAGTTCGATTGAACTGAGGGTGAAACGCTTCAGGGCACTGTTGTCGCCCCCCCGTTGGTTTGGTTTGGGGGGCAGGGCGGCCTTGAGCGCCTTTTCCAATTCCCCGGCGGGTAGCTCCAGCCGTTGGGTCAGTTTCTGCAGGATCGTGCCCAGGAAGGCGGCCTCCGGCAGCCGGTCGGTCCAGCCCTGCTCAAGGGCCTCCAGCACTGCGGTGCTCACCTTGGTGTCTAGGGCCAGCTGGCGCCGGCTCAAGCCCAACTCCTCGCGGCGGGCCTCCAGCCGGTGGCCCAATTCCTGCAGGGGCGTTTCCGTGGCTATGGGGGTAGGGGCCCCAGGGCCCCCGGCCAGCCCTTCGCTGGCGGCTGGCTGGTACCGCTGCAGCAGCGCGTTTAGCCGGGCGCGGAGCCGTGCCATGGGGGAAGAGATTTTTCGATTAAGCCTGGGGGGATTCTGCTGGACCTTGGTCTCCCAGCAGCAGCAGCTCCAGGGCAGCCTCCTCCTCCGGGTGCAGGGGGCGCCAGGCGCCCGGGGCCAGCTCCCCTAGGGCCACGGGCCCCACCGCCAGCCGTTGCAGGTCCAGCACCGGATGGCCCAGTAGCTCGGCGGTGCGCCGGATCTGGCGGTTGCGGCCCTCCCGCATTACTAGCTCCAGCAGGGTGCGATCCCCGGCCTGGTGCAGTTGCTGGATCAGCACCGGCCGGCTGGCGACGCCATCGAGGGGCAACCCCCGGCGCCAGCGTTCGAGGCTGGCGGGGCTGGGTTTGCCCCTTACCCAAACTTCATAGGTCTTGGGGTGGCTGTAGCGGGGATGGGTGAGCCCCAGGGTGAGGGCACCGTTGTTGCTGAGCAGCAACGCCCCATGGCTTTCGGAATCGAGGCGCCCCACCGGGTGCAGGCCCAGGCCCCGGGCCAGCCGCGGCGGCAGCAACTCCAGCACCGTGGGGCGGCCGGCCGGGTCGTAGCAGGTGGAGTGCACCCCCCGGGGCTTGTGCAGCAGCACGGTGAGCGGCGTGGCCGCCGCTGGCAGGGGCTGACCATTCAGCAACACCTCATCCAGCAGGGGATCGGCCTGGTCCCCTAGAACCGCCCGCTTGCCGTTTACCTTTACCCGCCCCTGCACCAGCAGCTCCTCGGCCCGCCGCCGCGAGCAAATGCCGGCCGCAGCCAATAGTTTCTGTAGCCGTTGGCGGGCCATTCAGTTCTCCGCCGGTAGGGCCAGCAGCAGCTGGGCGCCGCCCTCGGCGTGGTTGCGGGCCCGGATCCGGCCCCCATGGGCGCTGATGATCTGTTCAACGATCGCTAGCCCAAGGCCGCTGCCCACCCGTTTGCCCCGGGAGCGGGAGGGATCACCCCGGTAAAAGCGTTGAAACATGTGCTGCAAATCTTCTTCGCTGAAACCTTCCCCCTGGTCGCGCACCTCGATGCGTTGCCAGTTGCCTTCACGGTAGAGGCGCACCTGGATCTCCCCCTGGTCGGGGCTGAACCGCAGGGCGTTGTCGAGCAGGTTGAGCAGCACCCGGTGTAGACGGGCGGTGTCGCCCCGCACCAGGTGCTGGCCGCCACTATCTAAAACCAGATCCACCCCCCTTTGTTCGGCCAGGGGCACCAGGCTTTGCCAGGCCTGGATCACCAGTTCATGCAATTCAACGGCTACGAGTTGATCGTCGTTGTTGAGTGATTTGTTTTCAATGCGGCTGAGTTCAAGCAGGTCGGAAACCAATTGCTGTAATCGATTCAACTCCCGCTGCAGCCGTTCGATCTGAATCGCCTGCTTTTTATTCGGGCTAACGGCGAGGGATTCGGTCACTAGGGCCAGGGCGGTGAGCGGCGTCCGCAGCTCATGGGCCACATCACTCACCCAGCGCTCCTGCTGCTGTTGCAGCACCTCAAGCGATTGACGACTTTGCAGAAACACCCCCACCCAGCCCCGTTCCCCAGGCATGGCAAAGGCTTCCAGTGGTTCGTTTTTGATTGGCTCCGGCTCCAGGGGCGAGGCACTCACGGCCGTGTAGGTCCAGTGCACCCGTTGCTGTCGGCCGCTGCTACGGGCCGCCTGCACCGCCTCCTCCAGCTGGTGGCAGCGCACCACCTCCAGCAGGTAGCGGCCTTGGCTGGCCTGGTCTGGGCCGATGCGCAGCAGCCGTCGCGCCCGGCCATTGAGGTGCTGCAGGCGGTTCCAGGGGTCGAGCACCAGCAGCCCCTGGGGGGAGTTGTCGAGCCAGTCGAGCAGCTGGGCGGCCTTGATTGGACTGCGTCGCCAGCCTTGCAAGAGGTGCTTTAAGCCAGGAATCATCCGAAGCGGTAACCGAAACCGCGCACCGTGAGGATCAAGGTGGGGGCGCTGGGGTTGATTTCAAGCTTTTCCCGCAGCCAGCGGATATGCACATCCACTGTTTTGCTATCGCCCATGAAGTCATGGCCCCACACCCGTTCCAGCAACTTGTCGCGGCTCCAAACCCGTTTGGGGTTTTGCATGAACACCTCCAGTAGCCGGTATTCCTTGGGGGAAAGATTCACCTCCTTGCTGTCGCGGGTGACCCGGCATTCCTCCGGGTAGAGGCTGAGGTAGCCATGGCTGATCACCTCACCGGTGGACCCATCGTTGTTTTGGCTAGAGCGGCGCAGCAGGGCCCGGCAGCGGGCCACCAGCTCCCGCATGCCAAAGGGCTTGATCAGGTAGTCGTCGGCGCCCACCTCCAGACCCACCACCCGGTCGGTTTCCGTGTCGCGGGCACTCACCACCAGGATCGGGATTGAGAAACCGCGGCGGCGCACATAGCGGCAAATGTCTAGGCCACTCACCCCCGGCAACATCAAATCGAGCAGAATCAGATCAAAGGGCTGCTGTTCAGGCGAGCCCTTGAAGTGATCTAGGGCGCCGTTGCCGGTGGCCACCGCATCCACCGTGAAGCCCTCGGCGCTGAGCGCTTCGCTGATGGTTTCGCGGATGGTGTCGTCGTCTTCCACCACTAGGAGCCGGGCTGGGGAGGCCTGGGAAGGCGGGCTAACAGCCACTGGGTGGGGCACACAGATGCACCTTGATCTTAATCAAAGTGATTGGGAGTCCTTTGCTGTTCCCAAGGGCACCAAGGGAAGTTCAGAAAAATTGGTCGAAATTATCGAAATCCACCGCCTTAAAACTGCCATCTTCCACCTGGCCCATCAGCTGTTCCAGCTGCACCCAGAGGCCACCGCCGGTGAGCAGCGACAGCAGCAGCGCCACCAGTAATGCTGTGCCAGCCCCAAAGCCAAACACCTGCAGGGCGCTGCCGATGAACAGGGTGATACCGATCAGGATGCCGCTGTAGGCAAGGCTGGTTTCGGCATTACCGAGCGGTAACAACGCCAGTCGATCCTGTTTCCAGCCCTCCAGTTTGGCTTCAATCAGGCGCGAAAAGGTGAGCCCGCAGAGCACGGCAATGCCCAGCCCCAGCCCCACCATCAGGTAGGGCGGCTGGGCCAGCTGGGCGTAGGGCAGCTCGAAGATCTCGAATTCCAAGGAAGGGGGCTAGCCAAGGCTGTGCAGGCTAGGTGCTCAGCCCTTGCCATAGGTCCCCGGCCAGGCGCCTGGGGTTGAAGCGCCGTTGCAGCAGCCCGGCCAGGGCCCGCAGGTCTGCGGTGTTAAGGCGGCCGTCGCGCACCAGGGTGAGCAGCAGTCGCTGGCGCAGGTCGTGGCCCTGGGGGCCGAGCAGCAAGCGCATGCCGGCGCCGGCCACTGGCAACAGCTCGGCGGGGTTGCCATCCTGGCCCACCACATCGAGCAGGTTTTCCAGCCGTTGGAGTTGCAGGCGGCCGCGGCTATCAAAAAGCACATCCAGCAACTTGCGACGCATTTCTTCGGTGTCGGCCGAGAGCAGCCGTTTGGCTACGTAGGGGTAGGCGACCCGGATGATGCTGAAGTCTGGATCCAGCCGCAGCGCTAGGCCCTCCTGGCTTACCACCGCCCGGATGATCAGGGCAAAGCGGGCCGGCACCCGGAAGGGGTAATCAAACATCAACTCCGAGAAGCGATCGGTGATCGTTTTGAAGTTGAAACTGCCCACCGATTCCCCCAGCTGACCGCCCAAAACCGTTTCCAGGGCCGGCAGGATTGGCGTTACATCGGTGTTTGGATTTAGAAAGCCGAGGCGCACAAAGTCGTGGGCTAGGGCCGGGAAATCGCGGTTGAGCAGATGCACCACCGCATCGGTGAGCGTGAGCCGATCGTCGTTGCTCAGCATGTCCATCATGCCGAAATCGACGTAGCCCAAGCGGCCATAGCCATTGGGGCCGCCGGCCAGGGCAAAGAGGTTGCCCGGGTGGGGGTCGGCATGGAAGTAGCCGAATTCGAGCAGTTGGCGCAGGCCGGAGATCACCCCGGCCCGAATCAGCGTGGTGGGGTCGAGCTGATGGCTTTCCAGCACCTCCCGGTGTTGCAGCTTCACGCCATCGAGCCAGTCGGTGCTGAGCACCCGGCGGCTGCTCAGCGAGCGTTCCACCCCGGGTATGTGGATGCTGGGATCGTTGGCAAACAGGGCGCCAAAGCGTTCGGCATTGTCGGCCTCCAGGCCGTAGTCGATCTCCCGGAACAGGGTGTTGCCGAATTCATCAACGATGGCGCTGAGGTCATCGCCCAGGTTCAGGGGTAGAAACGGCCCTGCGAACCGCGCCAACAGGCTGATCACCGCCAGATCCAGCTGCAGCCGGCTTTCCAGCTGGGGCCGTTGCACCTTTACCGCCACCCAGCGGCCGTCGTGGAGCTGGGCCTTGTACACCTGGCCAAGGCTGGCGGCGGCGATCGGGTGGTCTGGAAAAACCGCAAATAATCTCTGGGCTGGGGCGCCAAGATCGGCTTCGATCGTGGCCAGGGCCAGGCTGTGCTCAAAGGGGGGCAGATCGTCCTGGAGCCGCGTTAGTTGCTCCAGCCAGTCGCGCCGCACCAGGTCTGGGCGGGTGGAGAGCGCCTGGCCCAGCTTGATGAAACAGGGCCCCAGCTCGGTGAGGGTATGCAGCAGCCGTTTACCCAGCTGGCGTTGCACCTCGGCATCCTGGCTATCGCCTTGCACCAGCAGGGCGAGGCAGAGGTTCCCCAGCTGCCAGAGCACCACCAGCAGGCGAGCCCACACCTGATGCAGGGGAACGGCGGTGGCTGGGGAGATGACGGCGCTCGGGGCTAGTTGAGACTTTAAGAAGTAGTAGTTGCTGTCGTTGTTTTCCCCTGCGGCCCCCTGGCCCCTGGCCGCCAGCCTCGGCCCCCTGGCCCGCCAACGGGGCCTGTTTCTGCATTTGCCGGCCCACCGCCGTGGGGCGGCGGCACCACCGGGGCGGCCGCGGCTGCCCTGGGCCTGGGACCTGCCGGAATTGCCGGAGCTGGGTGGACCGCTGCTTGCCGAGGGGGCGGTGGCCGCCTCCCAACGGCGCCTGGCGGCGGAATTAGGGGCCAACCACAGTTGGTATGGAGTGAATGGCGCCAGTGGCCTGCTCCAGGCGGCGCTGCTGGGGGCGGTGCCCCCGGGGGGCCGGGTGCTGCTGCCCCGCAACCTGCACCGCAGCCTTTTGCATGGCTGCCTCTTGGGGGGCCTGGAGCCGCTGTTCTATGCCCCCCCGCTGGATCCGGCCACGGGCCTCTGGCAGCCCCTGCCCCCCAACGAGTTGGAGCAGCTGTTGGCGGCGGCTGGAGAGCTGGATCTGTTGGTGCTGGTGTCGCCCACCTACCAGGGGTTGGCCGCTGATTTGCCGGCCCTGGTGGCCCTGGCCCAGGGTCGGGGGCTGCCGGTGCTGGTTGATGAGGCCCATGGGGGCCATTTCGGTTTGGACCCGAGCTTGCCCTGCGGCGCCCTGGCCGCCGGGGCTGATCTGGTGGTGCAGTCGCTGCATAAGAGCCTGGGGGGGCTGGGGCAAACGGCCCTGCTGCATCTGCAGGGGCCGCGGCTGGCGCCAGAGGCAATCGAACAGGCACTGCTTTGGTTGCAAACCAGCAGCCCCAGTGCGCTGTTGATGCTGTCGGCGGAGCGGGCGCTGGCGGCCCGGTTGGCGCCCCGGGGGCGGCGGCAGCTCAGCCTTTGGCTCCACCAGGCCCGCGCCCTGGGGGATCGGCTGCGGCGGGGCGGGCTGCCGCTGCTGCCAAACCAAGACCCCCTGCGCTTGGTGCTGGATTGCGGTGCCCTGGGCCTCACGGGCCTGGCGGCGGATGACTGGTTGATGGCCCGCCGGGTGGTGGCGGAATGCCCGGAACCGCTCAGCCTCACCTTCTGCTTGGGGATGGGTTCCCCCCGGGGGCTGGAACGGCCCCTGGCGGCGGCCCTGGGCCAATTGCGCCAGGCCTGGGCTGGGGCCGATCCGCTGCCCCCCCTGGCCCCAGCGCCGTTGCCAGCCTTGGCCCGCCTGGCGGTACCCCTGGCCCAGGCCTGGCGGGCCCCGGCCGTGGAGCTGCCCCTGGCGGAGGCCGTTGGTCGGATTGCCGCCCGGCCCCTCTGCCCATACCCCCCGGGGATCCCCCTGCTGCTGCCCGGGGAACGGCTCGATCGCCCCCGCCTGGATTGGTTGGAGGGGCAACGGCAGCTCTGGGCTGGCCAGATCGCTGATAGGGTGACCGTTCTGGCCTGATCCGGTGAGCGTTCCGGCCTGATCTAGTTCCGCCTGATTTAGCAGGGTCCAATTAACCCCATGGCGGCTCCCGTTCCGGCCCCCAACCCCTCCCCCTACCAGTGGGACTTCGTGACTCCGGGCCTGCCGGATGCCGCCTTTGAGGCGGCGCCGGGTTTCAGCCCAACGCCGATGGAATTGCGGGTGATGTTGTTGGCCCACCTGCGCCCCCGGGCTGATTCCGTGGTTTGGGATGTGGGCGGCGGCACCGGCGCCCTGGCCCTGGAGATTGCCCGGCTGTTGCCCCGGGGGCGGGTCCATGCCCTGGAGCGCGATCCGGAGGCGGTGGAATTACTGGAACGCAACCGCCAACGCTTTGGCATCGCCAACCTGCAGATCCACCAGGGCCAGGCCCCCGGCGATTTGCATCGGCTTGATCCCCATCCCGATCGGGTGTTGTTGGAGGTGGGTAGGCCCCTGGGGGATGTGTTGCTGGCGGTATGGGAGGCCCTGGCCCCGGGGGGGCGCCTGGTGATCAGCACCTCCAGCCTGGAGGGCCTGGTGGATGCCACCGACCACCTCGGTCAGCTGCAGGCCCATGACCTACAGGTGGTGCAGGCCACGGTGCATCGCATGCAACGGCGGGGAGACCAAACAAGGTTGGCGGCGGCGGAACCGCTGTTTTTGATTGCTGCCGAGCGCCATTGATGGGGGGTCGTTGGCTGAGTGGACTGCTGGCGGCGGCCTTTGCCCTGCTGATCGTGGGCCTGGGCGGTTGGTGGTTCACCCTCAGCATTGGCGTGATCGTGCACCTGGCGCTGCTGGAGTTTTTCCGGCTGGCCGAGTTCAAGGGCATTCGCCCGGCGATCAAAACCACCCTGGTGGTTTGTCAACTGCTGCTGATCAGCACCCAGCTGGCCCCCGGCAGTGCCCTGGCGGCGGCGGTGCTGCCCCTGGCCGGCTCGGTGATTTGTGGTTGGCTGCTGCTGCAGCCGATCACCGGCAGCATTGCCGACATCGCCGCCTCGATTTTCGGGCTGTTTTACCTGGGCTTTTTACCCAGCCATTGGGTGCGGCTGCGGGACCTCAGTGACCCCTTGCTCGCCCCCCACTGGCCGGGCCATGGGGGGCTGGCGATCACGCTGCTGGCCTTTGTGTTGATCTGGGCCGCCGATTGCGGCGGCTTCCTTTGGGGCAGCCGCTTTGGCCGCCACCGGCTTTCGGAGGTGTCGCCAGGCAAAACCGTGGAGGGGGCCCTGGCCGGTTTAGTGGCTTCGCTGCTCACCGGCGCCCTGGGGGGCTGGTTGCTGGGTTGGCCCTGGGGTTGGGCCCTGGGGGCTGGGCTGGGGGCCCTGGTGGCCCTGTTTGCCCTGGTGGGAGACCTCACCGAATCGATGATGAAACGCGATGCTGGCGTGAAGGATTCCGGGGCGCTGATCCCTGGCCACGGCGGCATTCTCGATCGGGTCGATAGCTATCTATTCACACCAGCGGTGGTGTTTTATGCCGTTACTTTGGCGCTGCCCCTCTTGCGCTAGCCACCTGAAGCGCTAACCAGGGAAGAGCCCCCCAGCCGCAGCTGATCGCCGTTGATCGACACCCGTTCGATCTGGATTGCCCCATCCAGGGGCACGGCCTGGCCCTGCAGCCAGAGTTGCCCCGCCTCGGCCCGCAGCTCACAGCCCTGGCGGGCCCCGTTGGCACCGATCAACTGCAGCTGATTGTTTTCCAGGCCGTAGGCCTCGAGGCGCTCGCAACCCAGCAGTTGCTGGGCCAAGCCATCGCTGAACTGGCGCCAGGGGCCGTTGGCCAGGGATTGATTCAAACCAGCGGCCGTAAACAGCACCTGGCCGTGGATCCGAAAGCGTTCGCGCAGCTGCAGGGGTTGGCCCTTGAGCATGGCGCCCACATTCAGCTCAAACGCTTCACTGCGCAGCTCCACCTCCGCCAGGGCCAGTTGCTGAAATATCACCCCCTTTGCCCGCAATTGGGCCCCCTCCAGCCGACCCCCCAGCAGGGCGAAGCCAGAACCCTGCAGATCCAGCTCCAATTCATCGAGTTGATCGCAGCTCCGCCGTAGCCACAGCCCCACCCCCTGCCCCACCAGCTTGAGCACCGGTCCACTGCTCATGGCTGCCTCCAGCGTTGGGCCACCAGGGCCGCTTGGTCGAGGTGGGGCAGGTGGCCGCAGGCCTGCAGCTCCTCCCCAGGGGCCCCCAGCAGTTGTTGGGCCGCCCGCCGCTGGGGACCCCGCAGGATGCGGTCGTTGCTACCCCAGAGCACCTGGATTGGCAGATTTGGCAGCGGTGCCCCCACGCCGGCAAAGCCACCGCTGCGGGCAAAACGGGCCAGGGCCGCCGCCCAGCCAGGGGTGTGCAGCTGCAGGCTGGCGATCTGTTCCTCGGCGGCGCCAACGCTGCTGCTGGGATCGGCAAAGGCCTGGCGGCAGAGGCCCCTGCGCACGGCCGGCAGGGCTAAGAAGGCCACGCCCAACTTGTCTAGGAGTGGTGGCAGCGGCAGCGGTTGGCCGGTGAGGCCAGCGGGGGCCAGCAACAGCAGCCGCGAGAAGCGCCCAGGTTGCTGCTGCTGCAATTCCCGCGCCAGCACCACCGCCACGGCGCCGCCCATGGAGGCACCAATCAGCCCCACGGGGCCAGGGGGCATTGCCGCCAGCAGCGCCTGCAGTTGGGCAATTACGAGCGGCGGGCCGTAGGCCAAGCCTGGCGGCCGCGGGCCAAAACCAAAGCCACAGAGGTCGGGGATCCAAAGCTGGTGGTCTTGGGCCAGCAGGGGTGCCAGCCGCCGGAACTCCAGCAGCGAGCTGTCAAAACCATGGAGCAGCAGCAGCGGCGGCCCCTCTCCAAGCACCGCCACCGGCCACTGTTCTTGGCCCGGAATGCCTGGCACCGTGAGCGGCAGCCAGCGCACGGCGGCGGCAAGGCTGCGGCCCTGGGGATCCAGCAGCTCGGTGGCGGCCCAGCTCAGCAGTGCCGGCCCGTTCAGGAAACCTCCAGCACCGGGCAGCCCTGGCTGCTGCTTACCAGGGCTGCCAGCAGTTCCTCGGCGGCCACCGGGAAGGGCAGGTGGTGCAGGTCGGAGCCGCTGCGGCAGGCAAAGGCGCACACCTGTTGCAGCTCGCTGAGGCTCGCCTGGCCCAGGCCCAGGTCCTCCAGGCTCACCGGCAGCCCCAAGCTGCGGAAGAAGGGGGTGAGCTGGCGGCGGGCCTGGGCGGCCAGCTGATTGCCCCCCAGCAGTTCCTCCAGCCGCAGTTGCACCAGCACGCCAAAGCCAACTTTTTCGCCGTGGAGGCTGCCATGGCAGCGGGCCAATTGGGTGAGGCCGTTATGGACGGCATGGGCCGCCACGGTGCGGCAGTGGGCGCCGCCGAGGCCACCGATCAGGCCGGCGGTGAGGCCACAGGCCTCCGCCACCCGCCCCCAGGCCTCGCCGCCGGGCTGGGCCAGGGCTTCGCTGCTGTCGAGCAGTAATTGATCGCGCAACACCCGCGCCTGTTGCACCGCCTGCTGCACCAGGCCATCGCTGCTTTGGCCACTGCTAACCGAGGCCTCGTACCACTTGGCCATCGCATCGGCAATGCCACTGGCGAGGGTGCGGGCGGGGGCCTGCAGCACCAGCCCATGGTCAAAAATAAGTAGTTCGGGGCAACGCTCAAGGGCCACATCCCCCTCGAAGGCCCCCTCCGCTGAATAGATGTTGGCGAGGGCGGTCCAGCCGGCACAGGTGGAGGCGCTGCTGGGCACGGTTATGCAGGGCAGCTGTAGACGGTGGGCCAGCAACTTGCCGGCATCCAGCACCTTGCCGCCGCCGCTGGCCAGCACCCCATCGCAACCGGCCCGGCGGGCCTGGTCGGCGAGGGCGCTGAGATCCAGTTCACAGCAGTCGCAGCGCAGTTCGGCCGCCTCCGCTTGCAGCCCCCGCTGGCCCAGGTCGTTGGCCAGTTGTTGGCGCAGGGGCCGGGTGGCGGCGCTGCGGCCCAGCAGCAGCGGTCGACGGCTGAGGGCGGGGATCAGCGGCAGGGCGGCGGCCCAGGCGCCGGGCCCGCGCAACAGCCGCGCCGGGGCGATCGAGTGCTGGCTGAGCAAGCCACTGGCCATGGGATCCGTCACTGCACCCGGAAACTAACTGCCATCACTGCGGTTATGTCTTTGTCGATGGTGCGGGTGTCATAGGAGCCGCCGTCGTTGCTGTCGGTGGAATCCGGCACGGTGATTTGAAAGGTGCCGGTGTTGGCGTTAGTGATCGCACCGATGCTGCTGCCGGCCTCGGCGGCAATCGCCTTGGCCCGTTGTTTGGCATCGCGGGTGGCCTTGGCCAGCATGTCCACCCGTTTTGCCGCCAGCTTTGTGTAGGTGTAGGCCGGATCATTGATGGTGATGGGCACCCCTTGGCCAATCAGGCTGCTGATCTGGCCAGAAATCTTGCGGATCTTATTTACATCCCAGCTGCCAATTAACACTGCCTGTTTGCTGGTCCAGGTGGTGGAACGCAACTCGCCGGTGCGGGGATCCTGCACATCAGTTCTTTCGGTTTTTACCGAACCAAGTTCCAGTTCATCGGCGTTGATGCCCTGGCCTCTGAGGAAGGCCACTGTTTTATCCAGCAGCGGTTGCAAGCCCTGGTAAGACAGCTGCTGGCTGGGGCCGCTTTGGCTCACCTCCACCGACCAGTTCACGTAGTCGCTAACTATTCGCTCGGTGCTGGCCCCGGTCACCGTGATCGTGTCATTGGCCTGGCGGATGCCCTTAACCACCACCCCACTGGCGGCCCAGAGGCCGACGGAAAGTACGGCCATGGCAAACACCAGCGGCGGGGTGCGCCGCAGCAGTTGCCAGCTGCTCTCGAACCAGTGGGTAAGGGGGGCCATGGGGCTTTTACACGCCGGCGTTGGCCAGCTCAGGTTGGGGCAGGGCCGCCTGGCGGATCACCACCTGTTTGTCATCGTCCACATCCACAAGGGCGGCATCGCCATCCTTGAGGCGACCGGAGAGGAACTCCTCGGCCAGGCTGTCTTCCAGCAGGCGCATCACCGCCCGGCGCAGGGGGCGGGCCCCATAGCTCGGGTTGTAGCCCTCTTCCACCAGCCGTTCCTTGAAGGCTTCGGTAACGGAGAGGTGGATGCCCTTCTCCAGCATCCGGGCAAATACCTCCCGCAGCATGATGTCTGCGATCAGTTTCACCTCGTCGCGGTTGAGCTGACGGAAGACGATGATTTCATCGAGACGGTTGAGGAATTCAGGCCTGAAGTATTGCTTCAGTTCCTCATTCACCAGCGAGCGAATGCGGGTGTACTGATTCTCTTCGGCGTCTCCACCACCGAATTCAAAGCCGAGGCCACCGCCGCCCTTCTCGATCACCTTCGAACCGATGTTCGAGGTCATGATGATCAGGGTGTTCTTGAAGTCCACCGTGCGGCCCTTGGAATCGGTCAGGCGACCGTCTTCGAGGAGTTGCAGCAGCAGGTTAAAGACATCGGGGTGGGCCTTCTCGATTTCATCGAACAGCACCACGGTGTAGGGCCGCCGCCGCACCGCTTCGGTGAGCTGACCGCCTTCGTTGAAGCCCACATAGCCCGGAGGCGAACCGATCAGCTTGCTGACCGTATGGCGCTCCATGAACTCCGACATATCGAGGCGGATCATCGCCTCTTCGCTGCCGAAGAAATAGGCGGCCAGGGCTTTGGTGAGCTCGGTTTTACCAACGCCGGTGGGGCCGGAGAAGATGAAGCTGGCGATCGGCCGATTCGGGTTCTTGAGACCCACCCGGGCCCGCCGGATCGCCTTGGATACGGCCTTCACCGCCTCATCCTGGCCAATCAAGCGCTGGTGGAGGGTTTCCTCCATGTTCAGCAGCTTCGCCGATTCACTTTCGGTGAGTTTCTGCACCGGTACGCCGGTCCAGGAGGCAACGATCTGGGCGATGTCCTCTTCATCAACCACGGGCATGCTGTCTTCAACAGCCACCACGCCAGCTTCAGCGGTGGCGGCCGCTTCATTGGCGTTGTCTTCCCGGCGGGTTTGGGTGATGCCGCGGATTTGATCGCGCAGCTCCACTTCCTTGTCGCGCAGCTCCCCGGCCTTGGCGTAGTTCTGCTCCCGCACGGACTGTTCTTTTTGCTTCTGCACCTCGCGTAGTTGCTTGTCGAGCTCCTTAGCGGCGGGGGGCAGTTTTGAATTGAGCAGTCGCACGCGGCTGCCGGCTTCGTCGATCAGGTCGATCGCCTTATCGGGCAGGAAGCGGTCGCTGATGTAGCGATCGCCCAGGGTGGCGGCAGCCACCAGGGCGTCGTCGCTGATCTTGAGGCGATGGTGCTGCTCGTAGCGCTCCCGCAGGCCCTGGAGGATTTCGATCGTTTCGGCCACGGAGGGTTCCCCCACCATCACCGGCTGGAAGCGCCGTTCCAGGGCGGCATCCCGTTCGATGTGCTTGCGGTATTCGTCGAGGGTGGTGGCACCAATGCACTGCAGTTCGCCCCGGGCCAGGGCTGGCTTGAGGATGTTGGCGGCATCAATTGCCCCCTCGGCGGCACCGGCGCCGATCAGGGTGTGCACCTCGTCGATCACCAGGATCACGTTGCCGGCACCCCGGATTTCCTCCATGATTTTTTTGAGGCGTTCCTCAAATTCACCCCGGTACTTGGTGCCAGCCACCAGCAAACCGATGTCGAGGGTGAGTACCCGCTTGTCCTCAAGGATGTCTGGGATTTCGCCGGCGGTGATCCGCTGGGCTAAACCTTCGGCGATGGCGGTTTTACCCACCCCCGGTTCGCCGATTAGCACCGGGTTGTTCTTGGTGCGGCGCCCGAGGATCTGGATCACCCGGTCGATTTCGTTCTGACGACCCACCACCGGATCAAGCTTGCCTTCGGCGGCCAGCTGGGTGAGGTTGCTGCCGAATTCGTCAAGGGTGGGGGTTTTGGTGCTGCCCTTGCTGCTGCCCGCTGCCACCTCGGCGGTTTCGCCCAGCATGCGGATCACCTGGGTGCGCACCTTGGCGAGATCAACGCCGAGGTTTTCCAGCACCCGGGCGGCGACGCCTTCGCCCTCCCGGATCAGCCCCAGCAGCAGGTGCTCGGTACCTATGTAGTTGTGGCCCAGCTGGCGGGCCTCTTCTAGGGAAAGCTCCAGCACCCGCTTGGCCCTAGGGGTGAAGGGGATCTCCACCGCCACAAAGCCGGAGCCCCGGCCGATGATTTTCTCCACTTCCACCCGGGCGTCCTTGAGGTTGACCCCCATCGACTTGAGCACCTTGGCGGCGACGCCGGTGCCCTCACCGATCAACCCCAGCAATATCTGCTCGGTGCCCACGAAGTTGTGCCCAAGCCGCCGGGCCTCTTCCTGGGCCAGCATGATCACCTTGATGGCCTTCTCGGTAAACCGCTCGAACATGGGAGGCGGCAGTGCCTGCAGATGTATCCAACCTATCAGGAATTGGAGGGATGCTGTGGTGCTGCAGTGTGGGTGGGATTACGCCGTTCATCTTTACAGAACTTTTGATGCTCAATTCGCCGCAGATCAGTTGCGCTGGAAGCGTTTAGCCACAAGTTCGTACAAAAAAGCCGCTGGGCTTTAGTGAAAAGAAGGGGCGGGAATCCGCACTTCTTCAACATGCTTGAGTTCCAGCCATTGAATCAGAGCTGCATCGCCGTTGCGGTAGTAGCGGCGACGGATTCCAACGGTGCTAAACCCCAGGCCGCCATAGAGCCCCTGGGCGGCCCCGTTGCTCTCTGCCACCTCCAGGCTGGCCTGGCCACAGCCCTGCCGCTGGGCTTCCTGGAGCAGGGTCGTGAGCACCTGGCGCCCCAGCCCCCGCCGCCGCCAGCTGGGATCCACCGCCACCAGGGTGAGTTGCAGTTCCCCGACCACCAGCCAGCCGCTGGCCAGGCTCAGCAGCTCCTGCCCTTGCCATTGGCCGAAGCAGAGACTGCCCTGGCGGCCGAGCTCCTGCTGCCACTGGCTTTCCGACCAGAAGCCCCCCAGGGCCCGCCGGTCGAGGGCCTGGGCCGGCCCCAGGGCGTTCAGATCGAGCGCCAGGGGGGCGCTGGGGCTGAAAGGATGGGGGGGTTCTTCAGCACACCAGTCCTTGGTCATGGCGAGTACGCAGACGGATGCAGCGGCACCGTTGCCTTGGGCTGGGGAGGGTTTGGATCTTCATAGCCCTAACCGCAATCTTGCTCCTTTGTCTGCGGCCTTGGATGCCGAGGGGCGGCTCAGCGTGGGGGGCTGCCTGCTCAGTGAGCTGGCCCACCGCTTTGGCACACCTCTATATGTGCTTGATGAACTAAGCCTGCGCAGCAGCTGTCGCGCCTACCGGGAGGCGTTGGAACGCCATTACCCCGGTCCGGCCCTGGCCCTCTATGCCTCAAAGGCCAACAGCAGCCTGGCGATCACCGCCCTGGTGGCCTCCGAGGGGCTGGGGTTGGATGCGGTTTCGGCGGGGGAACTGCTCACCGCCATCGAGGGGGGGATGCCGCCGGAGCGGATCGTGCTCCATGGCAACAACAAATCCAGTGAAGAGCTGGCCCTGGCCCTGCAGCACGGGGTAACGGTGGTGGTGGACAACTGGCGTGATGTGGAGCTGCTCACGGAGTTGGCCCGCGGTCGCCCTGGCCCGGTGCCGTTAATGCTGCGTTTTACCCCGGGGATCGAGTGCCACACCCACGAGTACATCCGCACCGGTCACCTCGATAGCAAGTTTGGCTTCGACCCCGATCAACTGGAGGAGGTGCTCACCCACCTGGCCACCTGTCGCTGGGCCCAGGTGCGCGGTCTCCACGCCCACATCGGTTCCCAGATCTTCGAGCTGGAACCCCACCGCGACCTGGCCGGGGTGCTGGCCGATGCCCTGCAATTGGCCCGCCGTTTAGGCCACAACGTCACCGATCTAAACGTGGGGGGCGGGCTGGGCATCCGCTATGTGGAATCCGATGATCCCCCGTCCATAGACAGCTGGGTGCAGGTGGTGGCCGAGGCCGTGGCCGCCGCCTGCCGCGAACGGGAGCTGGAGCTGCCGCGGCTGCTCTGTGAACCGGGCCGCTCCCTGGTGGCGCCGGCGGGGGTCACCCTCTATGAGCTGGGCAGCCGCAAGCAGATCCCCGGCTTCAGCACCTACCTGGCGGTGGATGGCGGCATGAGCGATAACCCGCGGCCAATCACCTATCAATCCAGCTACACCGCCTGCCTGGCGGACCGGCCTGGGGCAGCGGCGGTTGAAACCGTGACCTTGGCGGGCAAGCACTGTGAATCGGGGGATGTGTTGCTGCGGGAGTTGCCCCTGCCGGCCAGCAAACCCGGCGATGTGTTGGTGGTGTTGGCCACAGGCGCCTACAACGCCTCGATGGGCTCCAATTACAACCGCATCCCCCGGCCGGCCACGGTGCTGGTGGGCGATGGCCGCGCTGAATTGGTGCAGCGCCGGGAACGACCAGACGAGCTGCTGCGCTACGACGTGCTGCCAGAGCGGCTGCGATCGGTAGGGTGAGCCCAGGGGGACTTCAGGACTAAGCGGTGTTCTGGCTGAGACTTTTTCTCGACCTGCTGTTTGCCGCCAGCCTCGGCTTTTTGCTGTTGGGGCGCGTTACAGAGCAGCGCACCCTCTGGTTGCTGAGGGGTTACCTGCTGCTGGTGGCCGTGGGCTGGTTATTGCAGCGCTATGGCGATCTGCCGCTCACCGCCAAGCTGATGGAAGCCTTGGTGCTGGTTTGTGGCCTCGCCCTGGCGATCCTGCTCCAGGGGGAACTGCGGCGGCTGTTGGAATTGCTGGGCACCGGCCGGCTGGATGTGCTGCTCGGTAGCCGCCAGCAAGACCGTCAGGATTCAGGCACCGTTGAAATCCTGGTGGAAACCGTGGGGCAGCTGTCGAAGCGCCGCTGTGGGGGCTTGATCGTGCTGGATCTCGGCAGTGACCTGCGCCCGGAGGATTTCCTCAACCCAGGGGTGCAGATCGATGCGCTGCTGTCGGTGGATTTGCTGCTGAATTTGTTTTCATCGGAAACGCCGCTCCACGATGGGGCCGTGTTGATTCAGAGCAATCGCATCGCCGCCGCCGGCGTGATCTTGCCCCTCTCCCGCCAAAGCCTCACCCGCCATGGCACCCGGCACCTGGCGGCCCTGGGCCTCACCGAACGTTTTGAACGCTGCCTGTGCGTGGTGGTTTCCGAGGAGTCGGGCACGATTTCGCTGGCCTCCCAGGGCAAGTTTGAGCGGCCGATCACCAACCAGCGCCTGCGCGAGTTGCTAAACGAATCGCTGCAGCTGCAGGCGGGTGAACGGCGCCGACGCCAGCCACGTACGCTGCCTAAAGCAAATCCCAGCGGCGACTCCGCTGAACCGAGCCCACGGATACGCCCATGAGTCGGCCCCTGGTGACGGCCGCCCGCTCCACCGCCCTTTCGTCGTTGCCTGCGGACCTGGACCCAGGCCGCCTGCCGGCCCATGTGGCGGTGATCATGGATGGCAACGGCCGTTGGGCGCGGCAGCGCGGTTTGCCGCGGGTGATGGGCCACCGCCAGGGGGTGGAAGCGCTCAAAAGCACCCTGCGCCTCTGCAGCGACTGGGGCATCGCCACCCTCACCGCCTATGCCTTTTCCACGGAGAACTGGTCGCGGCCCGGGGAAGAGGTCAGTTTTTTGATGACCCTGTTTGAGGGGGTGCTGGCCCGGGAGCTGGAGGGGCTGGAACGGGAGGATGTGCGGATTCGTTTCCTCGGGGATCTCACCGCCCTGCCCGCCGGGCTCCAGAGCCTGATTGAAGATGCCACGGCCCGCACCGCCAGTAACGCTGGCATTCGTTTCAACGTGTGCACCAACTACGGCAGCCGCCATGAGTTGGTGGAGGTGGCCCGGGAGTTAGCCCGGCGGGTGCAACGGGGCGAGCTAGACCCGGAAGCAATCGATGAGGCCGCCTTTGCCTCCGCCCTTCAAACCGCCGGTGAATCAGACCCAGACCTGCTGATCCGCACCAGCGGTGAGTTTCGACTCAGCAACTTCCTGCTCTGGCAGCTGGCCTACGCCGAGCTGCACATCACCGATGTGCTCTGGCCGGATTTCGATGCTGTGGCCTTGGCCACGGCCCTGGGGGATTTCCAGCGGCGGCAGCGGCGCTTTGGCGGCGTGCTGTCCTAGACCCGTCTTAGATCATTTGAGCGCCCGGCCCTGCCCTTGACTGCTGCCCCTGCCCCCTCTGCCCCATCTGTCTCTGCCTTGCGCCACGACTGGAGCCTGGCGGAGATTGAGGCGCTGCTGCAGTTGCCCCTGGTGGATCTGCTCTGGCAGGCCCAGCAGGTGCACCGCCAGGTGAATCCCAACTACGAGGTGCAGCTGGCCTCGTTGTTGAGTGTGCGCACCGGTGGCTGTGAGGAGGACTGTGCCTATTGCCCCCAGTCTCTGCATAACAGCAGTGATGTGACTGGTCGGCCTGAGCTGGAGCTGCAGGTGGAGGCGGTGTTGGAACGGGCTAAGGCGGCCCAACAAGCCGGCGCTAACCGTTTTTGCATGGGCTGGGCCTGGCGGGAAATCCGCGATGGCGCCCCCTTTGAGGCGATGCTGGAGATGGTGCGGGGGGTGCGGCAGCTGGGTCTAGAGGCCTGCGTGACCGCCGGGATGATTACAAACGAGCAGGCCCAGCGCCTGGCGGCGGCTGGCCTCACCTCCTACAACCACAACCTCGATACCAGCCCAGAGCACTACGGGCAGATCATCAGCACCCGCACCTACCAGGAGCGGCTAGAAACCCTTGACCGCGCCCGCCGGGCCGGCCTCAGCCTCTGTTGTGGCGGCATCATCGGCATGGGCGAGCAGCTCAGGGACCGGGCCTCGATGCTGCAGGTGCTCGCCAGCCTCAATCCCCATCCCGAGAGCGTGCCGATCAACGGTTTGGTGGCGGTGGAGGGCACCCCCCTGGAGGACCAGCCGCCCTTTGAGCCGCTGGATTTGTTGCGCATGGTGGCCACGGCGCGGATCCTGATGCCCCGCAGCCGGGTGCGTCTCAGCGCCGGCCGCGAGCAGCTCAACCGCGAAGCCCAGATCCTTTGCCTGCTGGCTGGAGCCGATTCGATCTTCTACGGCGACACCCTGCTCACCACCGCTAACCCCGCCGTGGAGACAGATCGGGCCCTGCTGGCCGCCGCCGGCGTGCAAGTGCTGGAGCGGAGCTAAATCAATGACAGACCTTTTCCAACTGGCAGCCTTCTACAAGTTCGTAGCCCTCGAACCGCTGGCGCCCCTGCGGGAGCAGCTGCTGGCCGTGGCCAAGGCAGGGGCGGTGCAGGGCACGATCCTGTTGGCGGCCGAGGGGCTTAATGGCACGGTTTGCGGCCCGGAGGCGGGGATCAGCAAATTGTTGGCGCAGCTGCGTAGCGATCGGCGTTTGGCTGATCTGGAGGTGAAGTTGAGCTGGGCGCCCCGCCAGAGCTTCCATCGGCTCAAGGTGCGTTTCAAAAATGAAATCGTCACGATGGGCTGCCCCAGCATTAAGCCCACGGAGCTGGTGGGCACCTATGTGCCCCCAGAAGAGTGGAATGCCCTGATCAATGACCCCACCACCCTCGTTGTTGACACCCGCAATGACTACGAGGTGGCCGTGGGAACGTTTGAGGGGGCGATTGACCCAGAGATCAGCCATTTCCGTCAGTTTCCCGCCTGGGTGGACCAGCAGCTGCGCCCCCTGGTGGAAGAACGGAAACCGCAGCGCTTAGCCCTGTTTTGCACCGGTGGGATCCGTTGCGAAAAGGCGACTGCTTACCTGTTGCAACAGGGTTTTGAAGGGGTGAACCACCTGCAGGGGGGGATCCTCAAGTACCTGGAGCAGGTGCCAGAGGCCGAGAGCAGCTGGAACGGCGAGTGTTTTGTTTTTGACCAGCGGGTGGCCGTTAACCACAAGCTGGAGCCAGGCGTACACAGCCTTTGCCATGCCTGTGGTTTGCCCTTGGCCCCCGAGGATCGCCAGCTGGCCAGCTACGTGGAGGGGGTGAGCTGTGTCCATTGCCTTGGGCGCTTCAGTGACGCCGACCGCCGCCGTTTCGCCGACCGGCAACGGCAGATGAAGCTGGCGGCCGCCCGCGGCGAGCTTCACCTCGGCAACCCAGCAAATTGAGCCCCTTAGAAGACCTTGAACGCCAGGCCGCCGAGCGGGGCCTGCTGCTGCGCCTGCAGTTGGGGGGCGCCGGTGGCCTGCAAACCCTGCGGGTGGGGGTGGCCCGGCGGGAGGGGGAGCGCTTGCTGTTGCTGGGGGAACTGAAGGGCTGGACTTTGCCCTTGGCCGCTGGGCTCCAGCTAGACACCATGCGGGTGCAGGGGGCCGCCACCCAGGGGGTGGGGCCGTTGATCTGGGCCGCCACTTTTGCCTGGGCCCTAGGGGCCAGCCCCTGTCGCCGCGCCCGGCTGCTGGCGATTCGAGACGACGACCGCCAACACCAACGGCTGGTGCGTTATTTCCGACGGCTCGGTTTTGCTCCGGTGCGGGAGCTGGGGGCCGGTGTGCTGGATCTGCCGCTGCGTTTGGTGTGGGGCGGAGCGGGTTTATTGATGACAGCCGATTGTGCCGAGGGCTTGGCGCGCAGCCAGCGGCTTTGGGGGGCCTGAGCTCAGCGGCAGTTGCTGAACGCTTCAATGCTCATGCCGATATCTTTCGCGATTTGGCTCAGTAGGGGAGGAGCCACATCTCTGAATTGCTGGTGGGAGCCCCGCTGGCGTAACAGCTTGAGAACGGGCGTCCTCAGCCCCGGTGGTATGGCCCCCCCTGCAGGATCGTGCTGGCCCGGTAGAGCTGTTCCAGCAGCAGCAGCCGCGCCAGTTCGTGGGGGAAGGTGAGGGCTGAAAGGCTTAGCAGCCCCTGGGCCCGGGCCTTAAGGGCAGGGGCATGGCCGTCGGCCCCACCGATCGCCAGGGCCAGCCGTTGGGAACCCCGTTGGCCCAAGGCCTGGGCCAGGGCCCTGGAGCTGAGCTGTTCCCCCTCTTCGCTTAAGAGCAGCAGCGCTTCGTCTGGTTTTAGGGCCGCCAGCACCGCTTCGGCTTCCTTCCCAGGGCTGGAATCCTTCAGTTCAAGGATCTCCAAGCCGGGTAGCCGTTTTAGATACATCGCCACCCCCTCCTGCAGCCAGCCGCGCCGCAGTTTGCCGATGGCGAGGATGCGAATGCGATTTGGGTTGATCAGCACAATTAGCTCGCCCCCCTGCGTCCCCGCTGCAAGGTTTGGTGTGGCAACTCACCGAAAAGCTGCTGGTAGTTTCTGGAGAAATGGCCTGAGGAGTTAAAGCCCCAGGCCCCGGCCAGCTCGGCTACCGATCTTTCTGTTTGCTGGGCTTCCAGCAGGGCCCGGCGCACGCCATGGAGCCGTTGCAGCCGGATGAACCGCATCGGTGGCATGCCCAAATGTTCCTGAAAACCCTGGATCAAGCTGCGGCGACTGGCGTATACCTGGCGGCAGAGTTCATCAAGGCTGATCGGCGTGGAGGGATTCTCCAGGGCCCAGCGTTCTACCAGCTGTACAATCTCAAAACGGGGTGGCAGTCGTTGTTTGCCCTGTTGGCGTTCTTTGCCATCCACGATGGCTTCAATTAAGAGCGGCAGCAGATCGTTTTCGGGGGGAGGGCCAGGGCCGACCGCTGGCATGGCGAACAGGTTGGTTATGCAGCGGCGCAGCGCCTCTAGGCGTTTCTGCTGCAAGCTCAAAACATTGCTGCTGCCCAGCAGTTTTGCTAGATCCGGGGCCCCAAGGGCTTCCGCCTGCTCGAACAACATCTCACGGTTGATCGAGGCGATGGCCAGGGTATAGCTAGAGGGCGTAACCAGATGTATGGGGAGTTGGGAATCGACCCCATAGAGCTCTGCTTCGCCGATGGATTTCCCATGGGATTGCAGCCCCACACCGCCGGGGCTAGGGGGCACCAGGCTGAGGCAGAGCAGCAACCTGCCCAGGGCTTTGTCGCCAATCACCACCAGCGAGCGATTGAGTCGGATCCGCAGCAGTTGCAGGCTGCCGAGCTGCAGCCGCTGCACCTGTCCTTCACAGAGGCCCCCCTCCAATTGCCGCAGCTCCAGTTGAAAGCCAGCGGCCTGCAGGATGGCGGCCAACTGCTCGATTCCGCTGAAATAGACGCTTAGTAGGGGAGAGCAAGTCTGCACTTTTGGAATTTTTGCCCCCTTGGCGTGGGGGGGGTGAGCTCCATAGCGTGCCAGTGAACCCTGGCCACCCTCTCCGCCCAATGGCTCCTCGACACTTTCTCACCCTGCCCCGCCTGCTGCTGGCCGCCTTTTGTTTGGCAGCTGTGGCTCCGTTCCCGGCGCTAGCGGCTGGCGGTGGGGCGGTGCTCAGTGATCCCGGGGCTGCTGAGGGCCGCCATTTCCACCCCAAGGGCAAACAACCCTCCCCCTTCACGATCAAGCTGTGGGAGCAGCAGAAAGGCAGTTTGCCCTTCGCCGACCAGCGGGACTTGGAGGAGGCCAAGCGCGGTTTTATCGCCGCCCCTGCCTACCGACAAATCCTGCGGGACGATGGCGGCGTGGCCTGGGACATGGGCAGCTACGACTGGCTGCTGCAGGGCAAGGAGTTCCAGAGCATTCATCCCTCCCTCCAGCGCCAGGCCCTACTGAACATGGCCTATGGCCTCTATGAGGTGGTGCCGGGCAAGATTTACCAGGTGCGGGGCTTCGACCTGGCCAATATCTCCTTCATCAAGGGCAGTAAGGGCTGGATCGTCTTTGATCCCCTCACCAGTAAGGAAACGGCCCGGGCGGCCCTGCGTTTCATCAATGAGAAGTTGGGGGCCCGTCCTGTGACGGCGGTGGTGATCTCCCATTCCCATGCCGACCATTTCGGCGGCATTCGCGGTGTGGTTGATGAAGCCGATGTTAAAAGCGGCAAGCTGCCAGTGATTGCCCCCTTGGGCTTCATGGACCATGCGGTGAGTGAAAATGTATATGCCGGTAATGCGATGAATCGCCGGCTTTTCTATCAATACGGAGTTCTGCTGCCCCGCAGTCCCTTCGGCCATGTGGACCAGTCGATCGGCAAAAATACTGCCGCTGGCAGCTCAGGCTTGATTGCCCCCAACCGCATCATCAGCAAGCCCATCGAAGAGCTAACGGTGGATGGGGTGACCATGGTGTTTCAGAACACGCCGGGAACGGAAGCACCGGCGGAAATGAACACCTGGTTTCCTCAGTTCAAGGCCCTGTGGGCGGCAGAAAATATCACTGGCACCATCCATAATATCTACACACTGCGGGGCGCTTTGATCCGTGATCCGCTGGAGTGGAGTAAGAAGATCAACGATGCTCTCTATCGCTTCGGCAGCAAAGCTGATGTGATGTTTGCTTCCCATAGTTGGCCCCGGTTTGGTAATGGCCGCATTCAGGAGGTGATGCGTGCCCAGCGGGATGCCTATGCCCACCTCAATAACAATGTGCTCTATCATGCCAATAAGGGCGTAACTATTAATGAAATTCATAATGTATATCAGCTGCCCGAAAGTTTGCGGCAGCAGTGGGCGGCCCACAGCTACCACGGCTCCGAAGAACACAACAGCCGGGCGGTAATCAACCGCTACTTGGGCTATTGGGATGCCAATCCCGCCAGCTTGATTCCCCTCTCCCCAGGGGATTCGGCACCGTTGTATGTGGAGCTGATGGGGGGCAGCGGGCCGATCCTGGCTAGGGCTAAGGAGCTAAATGGCCAGGGCCAGTATCGCCTGGCCATGGAGATTCTCAACAAGCTGGTGTATGCCCAGCCCGGGAACCAGGAGGCCAAAGATGCGCTGGCCGATAGCTTTGAACAGATTGGTTATCAAAAGGAAAGCCCCAGTGTTCGCAACAGCTTCCTGGCCGCCGCCCTGGAGTTGCGCTCTGGCATTCCCACCGGGGTCACCCCTAAATCCAGCGGCCCCGATGTGATCCGTGCCATGGGCACCAACCTCTGGCTTGATTTCCTTGGCATCCGCCTGGATCCCACAAAAGTTGCCGGCCAGCACTTCAAAATCAATCTGATCACTCCAGATAACCACGAGCGTTATGTGCTGGAGCTCAACAACGATGCCCTCACTAATATCAAAGGCCAAACGGCGGCAGATGCGGATCTCAGTATCACCCTCAACCGCACTGATCTGGAAACGTTGATGATGGGCCAGGCCAGCTTCCAGGATCTGGTGGCCAGCGGCAAGGCCAAGCTGAAAGGTAATGGGGCGCCGGTGGAGCTGTTGCAGTCGCTGCTCGTGCAGTTCACCCCTGATTTTGAAATCATGCCCGGCACCAAAGCCCCAGCCCTGGCCCTGCCGCCAGCCAGTAAGCCCTTCGCCCAGCCCCAACCGGCAGACAGCAGTGGCGGCTAAGCATCCCCGCTGGCAGCTCATATTGAATTATTCTCTAGATCCCAATCTCTAGATCCCAATCTCAAGATCTCAACCTCAAATTTTGATCTCAAAATGCCAATATTGCCCTTTGTTTTTCCGGTGATGCGTTTGTTGGGCGCCACTGTTGTGCTGAGTCTTGTGGGGTTGCTGCCCCAGCAAGCCAAGGCAGAGCCCCTAGTGGATAGCCCCCAAACCTTTAGCCAACCTGGGCCGGAAGCTTCCCCCTGGGCTGGAACACTGGAGTTCTATGGCCTAATCCCCTGGGCTGATACCACCACAACGGTGCGGGGCTTTGAAAGCAGCACGGCCTTAAATCCTTCTTTGATTTTTGGTCAACTGCTGCAGTCGGCCATTGCCGTGCGGGCCAGCGGTGAATACCAGCGCATCGGTTTACTCACGGATGTGAGTTACACCCAGCTGGGGGCTGAACCCTCCCGCAGTACGGCCCGGGGCCTGCTTAGCGGTAAGAGCACGGTGACCTCGATCAATGGCATCTACGACCTGGCCCTGCGTTATCGCTTGGGGGATCGGGAGGCTGCCGTAGGGCAGCCCGGCCAGTTCACGCTGGTGCCCTATGCCGGCGTGCGGCTGGTGGAGGCCCAGTTGGTGGTGGCTGCTGAGCTGAACGGCCAAGGGCCCGGCGGCCGCCAATATGCCCAGCAAGGCAGCCTCTCGCACACTTGGGCCCAACCGTTGGTGGGGCTGCAGGGCAGTGTGTTCCTCTCACCAAAGCTGCGGGCCTTTGCCCGCGGCGACATCGCTGGCTTTGGCCTGGCCGGAGCCCAAGATCTCAGCGGCAATGCCCAACTGGGGCTGGGCTATGCCGTGGGTAACAGCACCACCCTGAATGTTTCGATGCGCTATTTCGGCCAGGCCTGGAACAATGGCGCCAGCCCAGATAACGGCTATACCAGCCACCAATACGGGCCGGAAGTGTCTTTAAAACTCTTCTTTTAGCGCTGTTTTAGTGGCGCTGCTCTAATGCTGGCCTCGGCTGTTAATCAAGCCTCGGCTGTTAATCAAGCCTTTGCTGTTAATCAAGCCTTGGCTGTTAATCAAGCCTCGGCGTGATAACTACTGCGCACCAACGGCCCGCTGCGCACCTGGGCAAAGCCCAGCTCCCGGGCGATGGCCGCCAGCTGCTCAAATTCCGCTGGCGGCCAATAGCGGGCCACGGGTATATGGGCCAGGGAGGGGCGTAGGTACTGGCCCAGGGTGAGTCGCTGGCAGTCCACGGCCCGCAGGGCCTGCAGCGCCGCCAGCACCTCCTCAAAGCTTTCCCCCAGCCCCAGCATTAGGCCTGATTTGGTTGGGATCTCTGGGGCTAGGGCCCGGGCGCTTGCCAAGAGTCCCAGCGAGCGTTCCCAGCTGGCGCCGCGCCTCACTTCCCCCTGCAGGCGCTCAACGGTTTCGAGGTTGTGGTTGAAGCACACCGGTTGGGCCTTTAGCACCGTCTGCAGCCGTTGCCGTTGGGCGGCCAACCCCTCCGCTGGATCGCGGTGGCCCCCCCAGAAGTCGGGGGTGAGCACTTCGATGGCCACCAGGGGTTGCAGCTGGCGGATGGCGGCCATGGTGCTGCTAAACAGGCTGGCGCCGTGGTCGGGCTGGTCGTCGCGGGCTACGGAGGTGAGCACCACATAGCGAAGCCCGAGCCGGTGCACAGCCGCTGCCACCCGTTGGGGTTCGCCGGGATCCAGGGGGAGCGGTGCCTGGCCCTTGCTCACCTGGCAGAAGCCGCAGCTGCGGGTGCAGATCGAGCCCCCCAGCAGAAAGCTGGCGGTGCCGGCGGCATGGCATTCGCCCCGGTTAGGACAATGGCCCTCCTCACAGATGGTGTGCAGTTGCTGCTGTTTCACCACCGCCTGCACCGCCGCCAGCTGGCTGGCCGTGCCGATCGGCCGTTGCAACCACTGGGGTAGGCGCTCGGCGGGGGGGATCTGGCTGTAGCGGGAGGTTTTCATTCCATCAGGCGCCGACCCTCCAGGGCCCGGGCCAGGGTGACCTCATCGGCATATTCCAATTCGCTGCCCATCGGCAGCCCGTAGGCGATGCGGGTCACTGTGCAGAAGGGCCGCAGTAGACGGGCCAGGTAGAGGCTGGTGGTGTCGCCTTCAACGCTAGGGGTGAGGGCAAGGATCACCTCCTGCACCTGTTCGGGATCGAGCCGTTGCAGCAACGGCTGAATCATTAAGGCCTCGGGGCCGATGCCATCCATCGGTGAGATCAAGCCGCCAAGTACGTGGTAATTGCCATGGAATTCCCGGGTGCGCTCCAGGGCCAGCAGGTCGCGGGAATCGGCCACCACACAGATCACGCCGGTATTGCGGGCCGGGGTGCGGCAGATCTCACAGGTGGGTTCCGCCGAGAGATGGCCGCAACGCTGGCACTGGCCCACCTGTTGGCGGGCCGCCAGCAGCGCCTGGGCAAAGGCGCGGGTTTGCTCCTCCGGTTGGCGCAGCAGGTGCAGGGCCAGGCGCTGGGCCGTGCGCGGCCCGATGCCAGGCAGCCGCTCAAATTGCTCGATCAGCCGTGCCAGGGGACGGGTGAAGGCGCTCAGGGAATCCTCCACCCGGGTTAGGTCCCATTCTCCACCTCCTGGTAGGCGCGGCCAGGGGGATGGACCCAGAATGGCTGCGTTATCCCATTGCCCCAGCAGCACCTCCCATGCCAATCCGGTTTCTGCCAGCGCTTGGCCGCCTCCTGGCTGGGGTGTTGGTTCTTTTATTGGTGAGCTGTTCCGCCTCTGCCGCCGGTTTGAACCGTTACGCCAGCGCCGACGGTCGCTATGCCTTCCTCTATCCCACCGGCTGGACCCGGGTGGCGATCAGCAATGGCCCCCAGGTGGTGTTCCATGACTTGATCAACAGTGATGAAACCCTCAGCCTGGTGATTGCGCCGTTGGATCCGAGCAAAAGCCTGGAGGACCTTGGCAGCGCTGAGGCCGTGGGTGAAAAGCTCGGGGGCACCGTGATTGCCCCGGCCGGCAGCGGCCGCCAGGCGGAACTGCTGGAGGCCCGCGAGCGCCAGGACCAGGGCCACACCTTCTATGACCTGGAATTCAAGGTGCACCTGGCTGACCGTGACCGCCACGAATTCGCCACGGTGGTGGCAGATAAGGGGCAGCTCTACACCCTGGCGGCCAGCACCAACGAACTGCGTTGGCATCGGGTGTCGGGTTTGTTTGAAAGCGTGGTTACTTCTTTCACCCTCAATTACTGATGGCCAGCCCCAGCCCAGACCTGTTGGTGGTGGGGGCGGGCCTGGCCGGCGGGCTGCTGGCCCTGGAGGCGGCGGCCCTTGGCGCCCGGGTCACCCTGGTGGGGGGGGAGCCGATGGCCACGGCGATCAGCTACGGGGGGGTGCCCTGGTGGGCCGGAGCCGATGACCAGCTCGGGCGGCTCCAGGCCACGGCCCCCCACTGCTGGCAGGCCCTGGAGGACCGCCATGGGCCCCTGGGCCATGGGCCGGCGGAATTGTGGTGCCACTGGCCCCAGGGCCAGGACCCGAGCCAGGCCCTGGCCGGCCTGGAGGCCTTGCCCCATGGGCCTGAATTCCAATGGTTGGAGCCGCAGCAGTGGCGGCGGGAGGAACCGCTGCTGGCCGAAGCTGCCGTGGGGGGCTTCGTGGCGCTGCCCTATGCCCGGGTAGATCCCTTGGCCTTTCAAGCCGGCCTGGCCCGGGCCCTCGACCGGTTGGGGGTGGCCCGCCAGCGCCAGCCCCTGGCCCGCCTAACCAGCGTCAATGGCCGGGTGCTGGGCGGGGTATGCCTCGATGGCCAGCAATTGCTGGCCGGCCAAACGGTGCTCTGTGCCGGCGCCGCCAGCGGTGCCCTGCTGGCCCCCTTGGGCTTGCAGCTGCCGTTGCTGGCCTTCAGTTGGGCGGCGGTGTTGGCGCTGGCAGGGCTTTGCCTGGGCGAGCAACGCATCCTGCTGCCCCTCCAGGGCCAGCGGGCCCAGCGGGAACGGCAGCCGGACCCCTCGGCCCCAGGATCCGCCAGCGGCGCCGATCTGGTCTGCGACCCAGGCCTCGCCCCCTGGGGCCAGGGGCTGCTGCTGGGCCAAACCTCAGTGTTTTCTGGGGCGCCGGCGGAAGCTGCCGTGCGGGCCCCCCTCGAGGCCGCTGCGGCCCATCTGCTGCCAACGCTTTCGCCCCAGCAACTAGAGCAGGCCCCCCTGCTCCAGCAACCGGTGGCCTACAGCCGCGATGGTCGCCCTTTGGTGGGGCCCGTGGCCCAGGGGCCTGGGCTGGCCGTATTCAGTGCCGGGGCCGGTCCCTTTGCCCAGCTGCCGGTGCTGGCGCCCCTGCTGGCCCGGGCCCTGCTGGGGGGCGAGGCGGATCGACGGGAGCTGGAGGCGTTGGAACTGTCGCCCGATCGTCCCCTGCCGGGCTGAAAATCCGCGGGAAGGCGGCATGCTGAAGGCTATGGGTGCCTCCCTTCCGCTTCGTCATCGCTTGCAGCGCCTGGAGCCCCGCCAGCAGGTGGGCCTGGCCCTTGGGTTGGTGAGCTTCAGCTTTCTTGGTTGGGGGCTGTTTTGGCGGGTGCCCACCGAGGTGACTGGCCGGGGCGTGTTGTTGGTGCCCAATGATGCTGGCCTCTTGAATGCCCGGGCCGAGGGCCAGGTCAAACGGGTGCTGGTGACCCCAGGGGACCGGGTGCAAAAGGGGCAGTTATTGCTGGAGTTATATCTGCCGGTGCTGGAGAAACAGTTGGAGCGCCAGCGCCAGAATCTTGTGGAATTGCAGCTCCACAACCGCCGCCTAGATGCCCGCGATCAATTAAGACTTTCCACCGAAAAACTATCGGTGGAAACCGCTTTGCTCAAGCTCGGTAGTGATCGTCAACGCTATGGCGATCTAAAGCAGGTTTATGCTAAGAAACTTACAAACTTGGAATGGTTGGCCAAGCGTGAGGTGGTGGCACCCCTGGCCCAGGAGGTGGTGCAGGTGGAGAAGGGTTTTGTTGATACTGATGTAAACCTAGATGAGGTACATATCCGCGAAAAGGATGTGCTCACTGCTTACCAGAAGGTGAAACTTCAGATTGAAACGGAAGCCCTGGAACGCCGCATGCAGATTGATGATCTGCGCCGCTCCGTGGAGGTCACAGAAGCAAAGCTGGCCTATGATGCCAAGGTGCTAGCCGACCGCGACGGCCAGGTGCTGGACCTGCAGGTGATCCCTGGTCAAACCGTGAAATTGGGTAATCGCCTCGGCACGATTGGTCGCAGCCTTAGTTCCATCCCGCTGCGGGCGGTGGCCTATTTCAAGCCCGCCGATGCCCGGCGTTTGCCGAAGAACCTCAAGGTGGAGGTGGTCCCCGATTGGAAGGAACGCAGCCGCTTTGGTGGCATCGTTGCCGAGGTGGGGGCCGTTAATGTGCTGCCGGCCACGGAAGAAGACATCAGCACCACCACGGGCAATCCACAATTTGCCAAAGATTTGGTCAAGGAAGGGCCGGTGATGCGCACGGAGTTGCAGTTGCTCCATGACCCCAGCAGCCCCGATGGCTTCCGCTGGACCCTCTCTAGTGGCAGCAGGGTTTTCCCGATCCGTGATGGCCTCACCATGACCACCCACGCCTATGTGGAATGGCGCACGCCGCTTTCCTATGTGCTGCCCGGCCTGCGTTCGATCACCGGTGGCTATCGCAGTGGCAAGGTGGACCGTAGTTTTGGTCCCAACCTGCTGCAGGGGGGGGCATCCAGTTGGTGAACCCTTCCCCCAAACAAAGCGGTCAAAAATTGCTGCGTCAGGAGCTGCCCTGGTTGGTGGCAGAGGTGGTGCTGTTGTTGGTGTTGCTGAATGCCAATGCACCGGAACTTTGGTTCTGGTTGGTGGTGTTGCTGGTGGTGCTTGCCTACAGGATTGAGCGGTTTCTCGCCAATGGTGATCCCCATTCCTGAACTGGGATTAAACAATTTTAAGCTTCTGGATCCCCTGGTCTAGGGCTGTGGTGTGGGCGTTGATCTGACGGCTGCGCTGCACCAGAACAGCAGATAGGCTTAGGGCGTTGTGATCCTGCTGTTGCAGATATTTTTCAAGCCATTGGATCTGTTGTTGCAGTCTTTCCAGACTCTGCTCTTGAATTTGAATGGCCTGGGCTCGCTCGCTTGAGTCCTTTGGCCCCCAGCTTGTTAACAACCTTTTGCCGCAACTGCTGCGCAGTTGGAAGCAATCTATGGCCAGCTCTTTGGAGTATTGCTGTGCGGGTTCTAGAAGGGGTTGTAAATCCCGGAGGAAACCCAGCAGCGCCTCCCCATGGAAGAGGATTTCCCCCCAGCATTGTTGTCGTTGCTGACCGCTGGCGGAGGGGGACAATTCTTCCCTGGCAAAACGCAACAAATCCAATAAATCATCCCGCTGCTCTCTGCTGGCTTGAAGGCTGAGGGGGTTGATTTCTGGGGCCAAGAGCAGGTTGGCTAAGTTTTCATTCCACTGGCGCAGCTGCTGTTCCAATTGATTGCTGGCCCGCACGGGGATGAGTTGTCTTGCCGCCACCACCCCGATCAACACCCCGAATAGGGTTTCCGCAGTGCGAAACAGCACGTAGCTCAACCACTCACTGGTGTGGTGGGCCACTGAGGCCGCCACCACGTGGCCTCCCACGATGAAGCCACTGTTGAGCCCCAGGCTTAACCCCAACACCCTCGCCAGGGTCATGGCCAGCACAGCTGCGGGCAGGCCATGCCACTGCCCCAAGCCCAGAATCAGCAGGCAGGCCACGCTGCCGCAAAGGGTGCCCACTAACCTTTCGCGCCCAGCTATTTCCCCTTTCCCTAGGGAGTCGTCCAGGGTCATGAAGGCCGCCAGCACCAGGAACAGGCCTTCGGGCAGCTGCAACAGGCTGCAAACCCCGGCGCTGAGGCCCACCACACAACTGTTGCGCAGGGTGAGGCCGAGGTTCAGGGGCGTCATGGCTGGGGTTTGGCCTCCAGCACGGCCAGATGTGCCCCTAGGGCCTCGCGATCCAGCTGTTGGCACTGCTGCTCCAGTGGCCCTGGCGAAGCGTTCGATTGCCGCAGTAACGCAGCCCCATGCACCACGGCATGATCCAGGGGCCCCTGGGATCTAGCAGTGGTTTCCAGAGTGGCTTGCAGCTCCCGAACGCCGCGATAGAGCTGCACCAGTTGGCGGCTCTGTTGGGCATCACCGCTGGGGTTGGGGTTCAGGAATAGATCCTTGAGAAAGGCAATCAGGCGTTGTTCGCTTTGCCGTAGCCGTTGGTTGGCGTTGCTGGGCCAGAACAGATGTTCAACGGCCATGCCGATGCCCAGGCCCAGGCCATGCCAGAGGGTGCGATAGAGCACGTAGTTGAAACCTTCGGCGCTGTTGTTTGGCACCATCAGCACCATCACCGCGGCCACCATGGCATTGGTGCGGCTGCCCCTACTCAGGCCCAGCTGGCTGCCCAGCAGTTCCACCAGCAGGTAGGCCAGCCCCACCCAGAGCCAGGGATTGCCCACGAGCAACAGCAGGGCCGCGATCACCCCTCCGAAGGCTGTGCCCAAGAGGCGCTCCCGGCCAACCCTGATGGACAGCTCCTCATTGGCCAGGTTGCTACGCGCTACGCCGTAGAGGGCATACCAGATGTCCACACTGGAGCCAGCCGCCCAACGGAACACAATCGCTCCGGTGATCAGCGTGGCGATGGCAATGCGGGCACTGCCTTGCCACTGGGATCTGGTTAGGGCCTGGAAGACGACCAAGGGGGTTGGCCAGGGTTTGGCAGGGTCCAGCGGTTGGGCACTGGCGCATCGGGATCCCGCGGCACCGGCAGCAGTTCCCGCAGCAGCTGGGCGTAGCTGAGATTCACTTCGATCGTGGCGTTGAGCCGTTGCACCAGGCTTTGGATCAAGCGGTCTTGGGTGAGGGAAAGGGTCACCTCATTGGCCAGGCCGGTTTGATAGCGAAGCTTGGCGTCGCGGAAGCCCTCCAGGCTGGCGGCCACCCCGCGCCGGGCTGACACCAACTTGGCAAGGCTGGCCTCATGCTGGAAGAAGGCCTGCTCCAGCCTCAGGCGAATGTCATTGCGCTGGCTGGCATAGCGCTGGGCCTGGGCCTCCTCGCGCTTGGCCAGGGAGCGCACCTGGGCGGCGGTGCTGCCGGCATCAAAGAGCAGCCAACGGAAGGCGAGCCCCACGGCCCAGTCACTGCCGTTCAGATTCAGGTTGGGAATCACCGCGACGCCGCAGCAATTGCCGGAGATATCCCATTGCTTGGTTTGGTTGCTAAAGCCGCTTCCGTTGGCGAAAAGGCCGAGCCGCGGCAGCAGCTGGGCGGCCACGGCAGTTTTCTCCCGGGCCAGGGCCTGGCGGGTGGCGAGTACCGCCTCCAGCTCGGGATTGTCCCGGTAGGCGGCCAGCAGGCTTTCCTCCAGGTTTAGGGGCCAGGCCGGCTGCAATTGGATTGGGTCTGAGGCGGCTGGCGTGAGTTGGGGGGGCAGGTTTAGCAGCACCGCCAGCCGCCGCCGGGCCACGGCCCGGTCGGCCAGGGCTTGCACCAGTTGCTCCTGGGCCTCCGCTTCAATTGCCTGGCGGCGCAGCAGATCAAGCCTGGGCACCAGGCCCGCCTGCTTTAGGGCAAGCACGTCGCCCAGTATCACCAGGTCATTGCGCACATCCGCATCGCGGATTAACACCAACTGGTCTGCCCGTTGCAGCTGGTAGTAGGCCTCCGTGAGGCGCAGTTGCAGTTCCCTCAGGCCATTGGCGTAGCTCTGGCGGCTTTGCTGCAGCCGGGCCTGGGCGGCCTGCACCAGGGGGGTGCGGGCAAAATCCAGCAGTTCGTAGCGCAGTTGCAGGCCGCCATTGATCTGGCGTACGCCTTGGTTTAGGTAGGCCTGGGCGCCGGAGGGCACATAGAAGGCACCATTACTGGTGCCGCCGCTGCTGGTAACCAGGCTGTTGGGGGCGTAATTGGCGCCAAAGCCCAGGTTGTTGTTGCCCTGGGGCGTGCCGTAGTAGTTGGCGCTCTGGTCGTAGCTGAGGCCCCCAAAGGCGGCCACCCGGGGCCAGTAGCTGCCCAGCTGGGCCTGCAATTCCGCCAGGGCGGAAGCCACCTCTAAGCGCTGGGCTTGCAGCGTGGGGTTGAGCGCCAGGCCGATGGCCAGGGTTTGGCTGAGGCTCACCCCCTGCACGCCACTGCCCTTGAGTTGGGGGGCCGTGGGTAGGTCTAGGGGGGGGCTGGGCTGGATTTCGGCGGCTGGGGCTAAGGGGCCTTGGGGGGCTTGGTTTGCCTCGAGCAGTGAGCTGGGTAATGGCGCCGCCACGGCCGAACGGCTGGGGCTTGATTCCGTTTCAGTGGGCAGCATTTGATCCAGCAGGCGCAGCTGCTGATCCAGCTGGCCCCAGGAGCGTTCCAGTTGCTGGGTGCTGGGGTCTAGGGCCGCCCTAGCGGCCAGCCCCTGCAGCAGCAGCAGGCTGACCAGGGGAATCCAGCGTGACCCCATGGCCCTAACCACTCCCTACCTAGGTGCTGAGCATCAGCTGCGGAGCCTGGCCTTGCCGGCCCCAGCAGCCCAGCTGCTCAATTGGTTGGGCCTAGCCCAGGCTTGCCCAGCTCTGTTCAAAACGTCCCAGGGCCGCGGCCAGCTGTTGGCAGAGCATCTCCCGGCGGCCCCGACCTTTCTGCAGCATGATCTCGCTGCTGGCTGGGTCGTTAAACAGTTCTTGCTCGGCCTGCACCAGCGCCGCTTCCCAGGGCCACTGCTGGCCATTGCTGCGGGCAGCACTGTTGTTTGGGCGCCCCTCGGGCCATTGCTGGGCCCATTGGCGTAACAACTGGGCCGATTCGTGCAACAGGTTCACCTCCGCCGCCAGCACGGCGCTGAAGCTTGGCCCCTGCATCGGCACCATCGGCAGCCGCAGCAGGGTGCGGTAATAACCAAGCAGCTCGCTAAAGAATTGTTCCTCTAGGTCCCAGAGGCGCAGCAGGTATTCGCCCGCATGGTCAGTACCTAGTTCCACGTTGGCATCAGGGCGTTGGTTCTGGAGGGCCAGCAGGTTTTGGATTAAGCCATCGCGGCGCTGCATTTTGGTTTCAGCGTCCATGTCAACGCCGCGGGCCAGGTGTTCAGACCGTTCTTGTAGCGCCGTGGCGAACTGTTCAAACAGCAGTACCGATAAGCGTTTGTGTTCGGTTAGGGCCCGGCTCGGCCAAAAGCAATTGATCGCCAGCAGCGAAAGCAGAATCCCGATCAGGGTCACCAGCATCCGCAGGGGCACCCAGCTGGCCAGGGCACCGCTGTGCACGGTCCAGCCCATCACCACCACCAGGCCGGCCACTTTGTAGCCGGAGCGCAGGCCAAGCGAACCGCCAAAGAGGCGGGTGCAGGCGAGGGCCAGGGCGATGCCGATCGGCATGGGCATGGCGCTGCCGATGCCGCCATGGGCAATAACTACGATCAGCCCCCCCAGCAGGGTGCCCTCGAGCCGTTGGACCCCCAGGGTCCAGCTGCTGCCCAGGGTGCCCCCGAGGGCGGCGGCCACCGCCAGGGGGGCGTAGATCGCATCGGGGAGCCCCAGGGTGATCACCAGCCCCGCCGAGAGGCCGGCCGTGAGCGCCAGCCTTAATTCAGGCTGTTTGATCAGGGAGATGGCTTTGTTCATGGGCCGCCTGGGTCGTGGCGACCGGCCAGGGCCAGGCTCTGGGCGCTGCTCACCAGGCGGCGTAATTCATCTTCCAGGGCGTAGAGCAATAGCGGCGGCAGCCCCCGCTGCTGGGCCAGGGGGGCCAACTGCTGGCGGGCGGGCAGCGGCACCGTGGCTGCCGGATTGCTGTGGGGGGCCAGCAGGCTGGGCAGGTTCTCCAGCCAGGCGCTGGGCCCTACCCAGGGGGCGGGCAGGCTGCCGGCCGGGATCAGTTGGCATAGCCGTTGCAGCTGCAGGCTGTGGTGGTTGATCCGTTCCCAGAGCAGGCTGCGTTGGCGCCAGTGCAAGCCGCGGGCTGTTCCCCGCGGGTGACTGCGTAATTCATCGTTTACCAATTGGTTCAGCTGGCGCCAGAGGCGGGTGCCCTCCAGGGCTGGCCCTGGGCCTTTGGCCGCCGCCAGGGGGGCGGCGGCACTGCTGAGTTGTTGCTGAATGGCGAGCAGGCGGCGGTTGATGGCCCGGCGTAATTGTTGGTCTAGCCCTTGGATTTCCGCCAGGCGATTTATGGGCCAGAGCAGGTTGCTCACCAGCACCGCCACCACCACACCCATCAGGGTGTCGATGGTTCTGTTGAACACATAAATCCAGTTCAGTACTGAATAATCCACCACCAGAAACAGCATCGATAGCAGCACCACGGCGGTGGGCATGCCGGCCTGCCAGCCCAAGCGGCGCAGCAGCGGCAACACCAGCAGCAGGCCCACGGTGAGGGCGAGCCAGCCCTGCAGGATCGGGTGGATAAGGAAGCCCACCAGGCCCCCAGCAATGGTGCCAAGGCTGCGGCCCCTGGCGGCGGCAACCACCTGGGTCTCCGTTTCATCCATGCACATCACCACCGCCAGTAGCGGATACCAGATGAACATCACCCGATCACAGGCCACGGCGATGCTGCCGGCCACCGCTGCGGCCACGCCGTACTTGATCGCCGCCTTTAAGGCCCGATGGGACAGCACCACAACCCCTGCGCTGGGGCCAAGCTATGGGAACAGTTTGCGTCTGGGTCGTGTTTTTGCAGCAGGACGCCGAACATCTGCTCAGGCTCGGCTTGGCGGTGGCCTGTGGATTTGCGGTGGGGGTGAACCGCTTGCATGCCTCCCATAGCCATCCCGGTCGGGTGCGGGTGCATGTGCTGGTGGCGCTTAGCGCCTGCCTGTTTGCCCTGGCGGCAGGGGGCGATGCCAATGCCACCAGCCGGGCGATCCAGGGGGTAGCTACGGGGGTGGGTTTTCTGGGGGCTGGGGAAATTCTGGTGGAACCACGCCAGGGCAAACACACCACCCCGGTGGTGCGCGGTCTTACTAGTGCCGCGGTGGTGTGGTTTACCGCGGCCCTGGGCATCACCGCCGGGGTGGCCTCCCCATTCCTTGCCGGCATGGCCCTATTGCTGGCGCTACTCACCCTTTCCGGACCGCTGCCTCCTCAACCCCCCAACAAGCCGCAGTCCTGAAGTTCGGGCACCAACCAGAGGGGAATGCCATCGCGGCTCCAATCCCAGAGCCCATGGCGTTTACCGAGGAACACCGCTTCCCCCTGCACGTAGGCCTGGATCACCACGGATCTATCGAGGCCTTCCAGGGCATCTTCCCGGCGGATGCGTTTCACCCGCTCCAGGGGGTTAGAGACCATTCAAATGTCGCTCCGCAGGCCCTGGCCCCGGAGTTCCATGTCTTGGTCGTTTTGGTGGTCTTCGGGGGATTGCTGTGGGTGGGATCGCTGGTGGGCCCCAGGGGGATCGTGGTCTGGCTGCTGCCGTTTCGGCATCGCCTTGAGGCGACGCTTGAGTGCCTCATCCAGCACTCCGCTGCCATCGGGAACGGGATCCTTGGGGAGCATGGCCATGAACAGAGTTGCGCCCAGCTTGCCGAAGCGCAGCCTATGGGGAGGTTAAGTGTGTCGAGTGCCCCTAATGTTCGTTTGATTCAGCTCTGTTAAACGCCCCATGGCCGTGCCCCCCACCCGCACCCTTCGTTTGATCACGGGCGTGCTCCTGCTGCTGGCCGGGTTTGCTTCGATCGTTTTCCCGTTCCTCTCCGCCGCTGCGGTCACCGTTACCTTCGGGGCTGTGGCCGTGGTGGCCGGGGTGACCCAGCTGTTGCGCCTGGGTGGCGCCCCGGATCTGAAGGGCAAGATTTTCCGGGGTTTGACGGCCCTGCTCTACCTGCTGGGTGGTTTGTTTGTGCTGTTTTTTCCGCTGGACAGCACCTTCAGCCTCACCCTGTTTGTGGGGGCGCTGCTGGTGGTGGAAGGGGTCACCGAACTGGCCGCTGCCGCCGCCGCCAGTGGTCCGGCCCGCAACCTGGTGTTGCTCGATGGGGTGATCACTTGCCTGCTGGGCGGCATGGTGCTGGTGGAATGGCCCTCAGACACCCTTTGGGTGATCGGCACCTTCTTCGGCGTTGCTTTGTTGTTTAGCTCCTTTCGGATGTTTGCCTCTGCGCCTGAGGGGGAAGCTGCCTGAGCCGCTTAGCTGCCGGGGGCTTGCCCCAGAAACCAATAGCTAATGCCGTTGTAATACTCGGGATGGCCGGGCAGCCTTGATGGTTCCAGCTGCTTGCCGGCCAGGGCGCTAGCCAGGCCAATAAGTTGCAAGCCGTTCAGGTCTGTTTTTAGATCCTTTTCGGCCACTCTGAGCAGCTGGGGCAGCTGGGCAAGGGTTTGGGGTTGCGACAACTTCTTGAGCAGGGCGGCAAAGGCCAGCCGTTGGCGATCCATGCGGCCCAGATCCCCCTCCTCATCGTGGCGGAAGCGCAGGAAACCCTCCAGATCGTGACCCTTCAGGGTCTGGGGACCAGCCTCTAATTCGATGTGCAAATTCTGGCTGTAATCGTGGTAATTCAGCCGTTTGGGCACTGTTATCTCAAGGCCTCCCACGGCATCACCCAGGTGTCTCACCGCTTCCAGGTTGACCATGATGTGGTGCTGAATCGGTCTGCCTAGCAGTGTTGAAAGTTCCTGCTCAACGGCATCAATGCCACCGAGGGCATAGAGGGCATTCGCCTTTATTTCTCCGTACTGGGGGGAGTTGATGTAGGTGTCTCTGGGCACCTGGATCAGGCGGGCACTGCCGCCGTTGAGATTCAGACTGGCGATCACATCGGTGAGGGCACCAGAGCCATCGGTGCCCAGGATCAACACCTCCTGGGGGATCGGGTTGACCAGTTGCTGCAGAGGGACCCTCGGATCTAGGTGCCGCAGGGCATTCACCGTGGGTTCCAGCAGAAAGGCGCCAAAACTCACCCCGCCCACTAGGGCCAGCATTAACGGCATAAGGCCGATCGCCCCGGGGCGGGAAGGGGAAGCACGACCGGTCATAAATTCATCCCCTTGCAGCTACCCAGCCCAGGGCTGAGCCGTATCTGTTTGAGACCTAGCGGCTTGAGCCGTATCGGGCTGAGACACTTCATTCCTGGAAAATAAAGCCTTGAGTCTTTGCTACCAAGGCTTTTGGAGCTGTCTCGATCCAGTTCTCAAGCTGTCGTAAAACACCAGCCAGTGGTGCGTAAGAACACAGCAACCACCCCAACTGTTTCAGGGCAATCGCCCCAGTCGCTTCAGTTTTGGCTGGCCTTGAGGGCCTGGAGGCCCATCTGCACATGGGCGCCCAGGGCGCCGAGGGCCATCAGTTGATTTGGCGAGAACTGATTTTTGGCAGTGCCGTTACTGGCCTGTAGCTCCTGCAGCAACAGCTTGCTGGCGGCGGCATAGTTGCGCAGCGCCTCCTCCAGGGCAGGCAGCTCGCTTTTGGCCATGGCCGGCCCCCGGGGGGCCGTTGGCAAGTGTTGTTTCAAGGTTTGATAGCTGATCGCCGCTGGGATCACGAACTCAGGCTGCTGCGCCATGGATCGAATTAGAAGTGTTTAAAGCCTATGGAGCTTTGGCCTGGGCCCAGGTTCGGTTGGCGGTAGGGATATCCGGTATGACTTTGCTTTTCAGCCTTTCCAGCCGGCCAGATGCGAGGCGTCACTGGAACGGGCATGGGCCCGGGCGGTGGGCAGGGCCGCCTCCAGTTCTAGGGAGCTGAAGGGGGGCAGTTCCCTGCGCCGCAACCAGGCCCCCCAGCGAAATTCATGGAAGGGGATTAGCGGGGCCGAGGCGATCACCCCCTCCTGCTTGAGCTTCCAAACCAGGCTGCGGAAGGGGTCATCCTCTAGTCCGGAGAGGTTTGCGGGCAGGGCCTGGGGCTCCAGCGGCCCCTGGCCGCGGCCGTTATAGAGGTAAAGCCAGCCCCGTTCCCGCAGGTTCGCCAGCACCACCGCCGGGTCATCTGTGGCTAGCTCCAGCACCACGTAGCCCCAGGCGCTGGCCCCCGGCTGCACCTCCAGCAGCCCCCGCAGCCGGTGGTGACGATCCACCATCCACAGCTCCCCGGCGCCACTGCGCACCAACGGCACCGGTCTGCCCTTGAGATAACGGCTTCGGTCTTCGGGGTTTTCGGCTGAGAAGTCTTTGTGGCGGTTCAGCACCTCCGCCAGGCCCACACACATCTGGGTGGGGTGCAGGCTGGCAATCGGCAGTTCCAGCAGCTCGCGGCTGGAGCTGGGGGGCGCCGGCAGCGGTTGATAGGGGGGTAGCTCCAGGGTCATGGCAAGCGGGGCACAGGCCTAGGGCTGGAGGGGCTCGTTGTCACGCAGGCCGGCCTGCACTCGCCAGAGCCGGGCATAGGCCCCCTGGGCTTTGATCAAGTCATCATGGCTGCCCTGTTCCACCAGGCGGCCAGCCTCCAGCACCACGATTCGATGGGCATGGCGCACGGTGCTGAGCCTGTGGGCAATCACCAGGGTGGTGCGGTTGGTGGTGATGATGTCAAGGGAGCGCTGGATGGCGGCTTCGGTTTCGTTATCCACCGAGGCGGTGGCCTCATCGAGGATCAACACCGGTGGATCCTTGAGGATCGCCCGGGCTAGGGCGATCCGTTGGCGCTGGCCGCCGGAGAGGCGGATGCCCCGTTCCCCCACCACCGTTTGGTACCCCTGGGGTAGCGCCTCGATGAAGCCACTGGCTTCGGCCAGGTTGGCGGCCTTGGCGATCGCCTTGGGGCTGGCTTCGAAGCTGCCGTAGCAGATGTTTTCGGCAACGCTGCCGTGAAAAAGAAACGGTTCTTGGCTCACCAGGCCGATCAACGAGCGCAGGTTCCGCAACTCCAGCTCCCGCAGGTCGATGCCATCCAGCAGGATTCGTCCGGCGCTGGGGTCGTAGAGGCGCAGCAACAACTTCACCAGGGTGCTCTTGCCGGAGCCGGTGGCCCCCACCAGGCCAAGGGTTTCGCCGGCGGGAATCTCCAGGCAGAGGTCATGGAGCACCGGGCTGCGGCCGGGATAGGCGAAGTTGAGCTTTTCGAGGCGCAGCTGGCCCTGCACCTGGGGGCGCAGCAGCTGGCGGGTACCGGATTTGATCTGAATCGGTTCATCGAGCAGGGCCATCACCCTGTTGGTGGAGGCCATGGCCCGCTGGTAGTCGTCGAGGGTGCGGCCCAGGCCGGTGAGTGGCCAGAGCAGCCGCTGCAGGATGAACAGCAGGAAGCTGAAGCTGCCAATGGCAATGCTGCCCTGCCAGGCCTGCAGCCCCCCCACCAGCAGGATGGCGATGAAGGCAAACAGGATGGCGAAGCGGATCAGCGGAATGAAGGCGGCCGAGAGCCGGATCGCCTCGCGGTTGCTGCGGCCATAGGCAAGGCTTTCCTGTTCGAGCCGCTGGGCTTCCCAGGCCTCCGCCGCAAAGCTCTTGATCGTGAGAATGCCGCCGAGGTTGTTGGAAAGCAGGCTGTTGAGGTCGCCGGCCCGTTCGCGCACCTGGCTGTAGCGGGGGGCCAGCCGCCGTTGAAAGCGCAGTGATCCCCAAAGAATCACCGGGATCGGCAGCATCGCCAATAGGGCAAGGCTGGGGGAGAGGAAGAGCATGGCGCCCCCTACGGCCAGCACCGTGGTGATCAGTTGCAGGATGTCGTTGGCGCCGTTATCGAGGAAGCGCTCCAGTTGATTGATGTCGTCGTTCAGCACGGCCATCAGCCGGCCACTGCTGCGCGCTTCGAAAAAGGAGAGATCTAGCTCCTGCAGGTGGCTGTAGCTGGCCAGCCGCAGGTCGTGTTGCAGGCTTTGGGCCAGCCCCCGCCAGAGCAGGCCGTAGAAATATTCAAATAGTGATTCCAGGCTCCAGATCAGAAACGACAGCACCGCCAGAAAAACCAGTTGCTGGGGAACGCTGGTAAAGCCGAAGCCCGTGAGCCAGGCGGTTTGTTGTTTTACCAGCACGTCTACGGCCAGGCCGATCAGTACCGGAGGGGCCAGGTCGAAGAGTTTGTTCAGCACCGAACAGCTGCTCGCCAGCCAGAGGCGCCGGCCGTAGGGCCGCAGGCTTTCGATCAGCCGCCTAAGGGGGGCGGTTTGCCATGGGGAAGGGCCCCCGCTGGGCGGGAGCCCTTCAAAAGCCTTCGCCGTCATGGGCAAGGCAACGCAGCTGGTTTCAAAGGCGCCCTGGGGCGAGATTTGGTTTGGATGCTAGGAGGAAACAGAGAACTCGATAAGCACCGGTCTCGATAAGCACTGGTATGGGGTGGATTTTAGGGCCTTTTTCAGGTCTTTGACCTGGATCAAGGGATCTAGTGCCCTGCCATTGGCACTGAATAGCAATGCAAAAGGGTTACTGGTGGGGGGCCGGATTAAGGGAGCTATACCACTGTTTTTCGGTAAGGGTTCAGTGGCCTTGCTGCCGTTAACTCAGATGCTTCGCCTGGTTTCGGAACCGAACATCCCTTGGCAATGGCTGAGGTTCTGAAGGGAGAAGCTCAGGTGTACATTGCGCTTGGGCAATAGATAAGCGAAAACATCGTAACCGCTCCAGATCCATTGCATCGGCAATGATTCAGTGTTTGAGCTTGCTCAACTGGGGTGGAGTTTCATCCGCCATCGGCACCTCCTCGGATTGATACGCACACTTTTACCGATTCGCCAGGGGCTGCCAATAGGTGAAAGTGCCGTTGAGAAATATGTCTTTCGCCCAGGTCAGCTTGACCTGGTTCAGGGAGTGGTGTTGGGGAGCGCGTCTGCCGCTGGGGCGGGGCCGAAATCCAGGGTGCAGCGGTAGCGCAGATCGTTGCGCACCTCAAAGGTTTCGCAGGAGCGGTTTTGAATCACTGATCCGGCTGGGATCTGGCTGCGGGCCCTCTCTTCGGCGTTCTGCTGGCTCCAGATCGATTCCGCTGTAACCGAGCCAGCCCGGGCGGCGGCGCTGAAGCTGCCCAGCCCCAGCAGGCTGCAAAGGGCGAACAGCGGGAGGCGGGTCAGGGGGCGGGCAAGCGGCGGCATGGGAATTCAGTGACCGGGTGAATCAGTGACCTGGGGAATGGTTGGAAATCAGCCCTTTGGCAGCACCCGGAAACGGCGGGTGGCCTCGAGTTTGCAGCTTTCCTTTGCCGGCGCAAACGGTTCCCCATCCTGGAGCCGTTGCACCAGGCAACGGCAGGTGAACACCCCCATGCCCTCCGGGGGCCGTTGGCCCGCCTGGACAAAGGCGGTTTGGAAGCCTGCCAGGCAAAGCCTCTGGATGGTGTCGCCCTCATCGCTGCCGGGGGCTGCGGCAACGGGGGCAGCGAAGCCGCTGCCGATCCCCATGGCGAACACCAGCGTGGTGGTAAGGGCCCGTTGGGCTGCCATGGAGGTCACGGTTGATACCGCACGATCTAACGGCATCTGCAAGCCGTTGTCATCGCCCAGGGTGCAGGTGCTAATCAGCCCACCGTTAAACGGGTGAGTTGCAGCTCTTTCTGCATCACCCTTACACGCCGCAGGGTTTGCAGCATTTCGGGGGGCATGCCCTTGGGCAGATCGATGGTGCTGTGGTCATCAAAGATGTTGATACGACCGATCTTGCGCCCTTCCAGGCCGGTTTCGTTGGCAATGGCGCCAACGATGTGACCGGGCTTGATCCGATCGCGCCAGCCCACTTCCACCCGGAAGCGTTCCATGTTGGCTTCGGGGCCTTCGGAGCGCTGCACGGGGCCGCGACGGTCAAAGCGTTGCTCACCGCCCCGGTCGCCACCGCGGTCGCTGCCGCGATCACCGCGGGTTTCGATGCGGCCCCGGGGGCTGCTCTGTGGGGCCTGGGGGATCACCAGGAGTGGTTGATCCCCTTGGGCGAGGCGCAGGGCGGCCAGGGCCAGTTGTTCGGGGGTCACCTCAGCCTCACGGCTGATGCGCTGAATGATTTCGGCCATCAAGGCCACTTCCTGCTGGCGGGGGGCCGGCACTGGCTCTTGCAGCAGTTCGGTGAGCTTGCTTTGTAGGTTGTCGAGCCGTTGTTGGTTGATCTCGGCGTCGGAGGGCACATCCATCGGTTCGATGTTGCAACCCACGGCCCGCTCCAGCCCATGCAGCAAGCGCCGTTCCCGGGGGGAAAGGAAGAGCACCGCATCCCCTTCGCGGCCGGCCCGGCCGGTGCGGCCGATGCGGTGCACGTAGGCCTCGCTGTCGAAGGGCACGTCGTAATTGATCACGAGGCCGATGCGTTCCACATCAAGGCCGCGGGCCGCCACATCGGTGGCCACCAGCACTTCCACCTTGCCGTCCTTGAGCCGCTCGATCGTGCGTTCCCGCAGGGATTGGGGAATGTCGCCGTTGAGCACCGCACAGGCGGTGCCGCCGGCTTCTAGGGCTTCGGCCACCGTTACTGTCACCGCCTTGGTGCGGGCAAAGATGATTACGCCACCGCGGCCATGGGCTTCCAGTACCCGTTGCAGGGCCGAGAGCTTTTGGTGGTGGGGCACCATCAGGAAACGCTGGCGAATGCGGGTGGCATCGGCCTGGCGGGTGCGAATGGTGATCTCGGCCGGATCCTTGAGGTGCTTCTGGGAAATCCGGCGGATTTCCGGGGGCATGGTGGCGGAGAACAACACCACTTGCCGTTTGCTGGGTAATTGCTCCAACACCCATTGCACGTCGTCGATGAAGCCCATGCGGAGCATTTCATCGGCCTCATCCAGCACTAGGGCCTGGAGCCGCGACACATCAAGGGTGCCCTGGCGCATGTGGTCCATCACCCGGCCGGGGGTGCCAACCACCACCTGAATGCCGCGGCGCAGTTTTTGAATTTGATCGCGGAAATCAGAACCGCCGTAGAGGGCCAGCACCTGCACGCCAGGGCTGCAGGCCGCATAGCGCTGGAAGGCTTCACTTACTTGGATGGCCAGTTCGCGGGTGGGGGCCAGCACCAGCACCTGGGGCAGCCGCTCCTGTTGGTCGATCCGGGCCAGCAGGGGCAGGGCGAAGGCTGCGGTTTTGCCGGTGCCGGTCTGGGCTTGGCCCAGCAGGTCGCGGCCCAGCATCAATTCGGGGATGGCCGCTGCCTGGATCGGCGAGGGTTCCTGGTAACCGCAACGGGCCAGGGCATTGATCAGATTTTCGGGCAGGCCGAAACGGCTGAAGCCGGAAACCTCAGTGGTTTCGTCGGCTTCGCCAGGGGTAGCCAGGGCTTCGCTGGGCTCGCTGGGCTCGTTGGATTGAGAAGCGCTGTCGCTAGGGCTGTTGCTGGTCTCAAGACTGGCTTCAAGACTGGCCTCAAGGGCCGCCTCAATAGACGCCTCGGTGGGGGCGTCGCTGGACAGCGGAAAATTAGACGTAGTGGTCACGGAAAAAGGCGAATGACGCCGCGGGTTGGCCTGAAATTCCTTCGCTTCAGGCCCCGGCAGAACCCACGTTCTGATCTGCCTCGCCTTCTTCAGATGGATTTCAACATTCCAAACTTAACACCTCGCCTATCCAGGGCAACGGCCGTAGTCGTCGGCGAAGCGCTCGATGTCGTCTTCGCTGAGCAGTTCCCCCCGCTGCACTTCCAGGATCAGCAACCCTTCGGCCTGGGCCTCTGCCCGGTGCAGGCCAGCGCAGGGCACCTCAAAACTGTCCCCCGGCTGGGCCGCCAGTTGCTCACCGTTAATGCTCACCGTGCCTGAGCCCTGCAACACATACCAGTGTTCAAGCCGGTGGCGATGCAGTTGCAGGGAAAGGCGCTGGTGGGGGTTTATCGCTAAACGTTTCACCAGGTAACCCTCGCCGCTGGCAAGGGTTTCAAACCAGCCCCAGGGGCGATCGGTGCGGGCCATCGGCGCTAGGGGTTCAGTGTTATTCGTTTAGGGAGCTGCAGAAGCGCTTGGCAATGGCCACCTCTTCTGCATTGAGCCCATTGGGGTAGGGCAGCTGTTCCCCCAGGGCACCGTTGTTATTTAGATAAATATCTAAGCCCAGCTGGGTTTGCATGCAACTGCGCACCTCGGCAGGGGGGGTGTCGGTGAAGGGCACACCAAAGAAGGGGGTAATCGGCATCGGCCTGGGCTCAGTTGTGCCCAGCCTCGCTGCTGGCGGGGCTGATGGCCGCAATCAGCGGGGAAATTGCAAGGAAGTGATCATCGGCGGGGGGCTGCTTTGCTAGCTGAACTCGGCTGTATTGCCGCCAGCATGGTAATGGCGAATACTTGCACTTTTTTTTCTATGTGCTGCAATCTGGCTGAGTTGATTGTTTGCTCCCATGGCTCTCACTGGTCCTGCTCTTCTGGCAAAGGTTAAGGAACTTGGTGATCTCGGCAAATCGGAGATAGTGCGTAGCACCGGCTACGTATCCACCAAGAAAGACGGTGGCGAACGCCTCAACTTCACCGCCTTCTACGAGGCGTTGCTGGAGGCCAAGGGTCTCGGCTTCGGTGCTGCCGCTGGCAATGGCGGTGGCAAGGGTGGCCGCAAGCTCTCCTATGTGGCCACCGTGCAAGGCAATGGCAATCTCTTGATTGGCAAGGCCTACACCAGCTTGCTGAACCTGGAGGTGGGCGATGAGTTTGAAATCAAACTCGGCCGTAAACAGATCCGCCTGTTGCCCGCCGGTGCAGAAGAGGAAGGCGACGAGTAATTCAGGCGCCAGCCATATCCAATGGGGGGCAGATCAAATCCACCCCCCCCCGGGCCCTGGTTAGGGCCGTGTAGAGCAGGCGGGGGTCCAGCCCCTGGGGCTGGGGCACCACCACCACGGCCCGCTGGGCCTGGCTGCCCTGGCTTTTGTGCACCGTTAGGGCTAAGGCTGGCTCCAGCCCTGGCAGCAGTGCTAGCGGCAGGCGCAGCGGGCCATCGGCGCTGGCGATCAGCGCCTCCGGCTGGCCCGTGGCATTGGGCCGCAACACCCCCAGGTCTCCGTTGGCCAGGTTTAATTCGCTGTCGTTGCGGGTCACCAGCAGCGGCGTGCCGCTGGGCCAGCTCAAAGGTTTTTGGGGGTCGATGCCGAGGAAACGGCCGTTGAGCGCCGTCACCCCCAGCTGGCCCAGCCGCCGCGGACAAAGCAGCATCAACTGCTCCAACTGGCCCAGCAGCTCGGCATCGCTGCAGTGGCGGTCTAGGGCCTGCTGGCGCAGGCAATCCCGTTGACTTTGCAGGGCCGTGGCCACGCTGGCGGGGAAGCCCTGGCGCAAGTCATGCCAGCGCAGGTTGTCGTTGTCGCCCAGTTGTGCCAGCTGGCCTTGGAGGGCCTGGGGCGAGGCCTGCTGGCGCAGGGCGCCCACAAAGGCGCCAAGGGCGGTGCTTTCGTTGAAGCGATGGGAGCGCTGCAGCTGCCGCCAGCAGGGGGAATTCAGCTGCTGCAGCCGTTGTTGCAACGGTTCCAGTACGCCGGCGCCGCCGATCGGTGGCAGCTGGCCCGGATCCCCCAGCAGCAGCAATCGCACCCCGGCGGGCAGCGCCTCCAGCAGCGCTTCCAGCAGGGCGCCATCCACCATCGACAGTTCATCCAGCACCAGGGTGTCCACCGCCAGGGGCCGCTGGCGATTGCGCCGAAACTGGCCGCCCCCCGTGGCCTCCAGCCAGCGGTGCAGGGTGCCCCCCTCCAGCGGCGGCTCAAAGCCCGCCAGGGCCTCCCGCAGCCGGGCGGCGGCTTTACCGGTGGGGGCGGTGAGCAGCACCCGCCGGTTTCCCTCTTCTGCCAGTAGTTCCCGCACCAGGCTGGTTTTGCCTGTGCCGGCGCCGCCGGTTACCAGCAGGCCGCCGTGCTGGCTGAGCCTTTCCACCAGGGCAGCGATCAGCCGCTGTTGCCGTTGCCAGCTGCGACGGCTCCAGAGCCTGGGCGTGCCATCGGCAGCCTGCTCTAGTTCCAGGGGTAGGGACCCCAGCAACGGGGCCAGGGTTTCCAGCTCCAGGGGGGTGAGCCGCAGCGGTTCTTCCCCCTGGCTGAGCTGCTGATAGAAGCGTTCCAGCAGGCTGATTAGGGCCGGCTCTGCTGCGGTTTCAGGCCCAGCAGCGGCGGGAGCTGCGAGGGCCCACAGCCGTTCGGCACAGCGACGGGCGGCGGTCATCGGCTTTCCCCTGGGTCCAGCAGCCAGGCGCCCTCGCCGCTGCGGGTGAACAGCATCACGGCCTGCACGGGGCAGGGCTCTGAAGCCGCCAGCCCCAGCCGCCGCCCCAGCCAGAGCTGCACCGCCTGGCGATAGAGCTGGGCCTGGAGCCAGTAATCCTTGGCGGCCATGATCGAGTTCACCGGTTTGTTGAGCCGGTTGGTTTTCCAGTCGAGCACCACCCACACGGCCCTGCCAGAGACCTCGCGGTGGCGGAAAACAAGATCGATCACCCCATTGAGGAACCCCGCCGAGAGCTGGGGGCGCCGTTGACCTAGGCGCTGGGTGGCATAGGCCTGCAGCAGCGGGTTGGGATGGCGGCTCAACTGTTCCAGCGCTTCGCCAAGGATGTCCCGCTGGGGGGTCCCCTCAAAACCACTGATCGGCAGGTCGAAGGCCAGTTCCCGCACACTGTCGTGGCGGGCGAGGCTGGCCAGGTTGCTGTTGCCTAGGGGGCCGCCTAGGGGCCGTTGCAGCAATTCCACGATGGCCGGCAGCAAGGGTGCCTCCAGGCTGGGGTCCAGGCCGGAACGGGCCACGGCGGTGCGGATGATCCGCTGGCCTTCGCTGGCGGCGGGATCAGCGCTGTAATCGAGTTGTTCCAGGATTGAGTGCACCAGGGTGCCAAAGCTGGCGCCCCCGGGCAGGGCAGCCCAGGCTTCTGTTTCCCCCGGCCCGGCTTCCGCCGCTCCGGCTTCTTCATTGGGGCCCCTGTGGTCTGGGTCAAAGCCCTCCTCCTCGCGGCCGGAGTTGCTGGTGGCCCCACTGGCGGTGGCAAGAGTGCTGCTGCGTTCCACCAGGCGGCTGTAGCTCCAGCGCCCCCAGGGGGAGCGGCGGCTGGCGGCGGGCGGCGGCGGACTGGTTTCAGGGGGTATTTCTGGATTTTTTTCCGGCTGCTGTTTGGTTTCGCCGCCGTTTTCAAGGGCTGGGCTGCTGGTTGTTTCTTGATTGGCTGGCCCTGCCAGTTCAAATTGGATCCCCAGCTCCCTACAGCGACTTTCCACCTGTTGGGCCAGGGTTGGGGAGCTTTTGATTGCCTCGGCGATCGCCCCCCAGGGGTGGTCGGCTCTGGGTTGGCGCAGCTCGGGGTGCAGCAGCCAGGCGGGCAGGCTGCCGGCGCTTTTATCGATGCGGCCCCAATCAATGCAGAGCTGGTGTTTGGCCCGGGTGAGGGCCACATAGCCCAGCCGCAACTGTTCCTGCCAGGCCTCCCGTTGGGCCTCCAGCAACCGTTCCTGGCGGGGACTGCTGCAGTCGCGGCGGCCCAGCTCCAGGCAGCGCCTTTGCAGTTGGGGGTCCCAGGCCCGAAAGGGAAGCTCTGCCTTGGGGCCGCCATCGGCCTGCCAGAGGGTGGGGCACCACACCAGCGGAAATTCCAGTCCCTTGCTGGCGTGCAGGGTGCTGAGGGTCACCATGGCGCCGCTGGCCACCAGCCGTTGCTGGCTGGCTTCGCCCCCAATGGTTTGCAGCCGTTGTTGATCTAGCCAGAGGCCGAGGCGGGCGGCGGCGGGGCGCCCCTGCTCCTGCCAGGCCTCCTGCAGCAGTTCGGTCAGTTGCAGCAGGTCGCTCAGCCGCTGGTCGCCCTGGGCCCAGGCCCTGCCGTTGTCTAGCAACACCTCCAGGGCCGGCAGCGGACCCAATTGGCCAAAGCGCTGGCGGGCCCGCTCCAGTTGCCCTAGCCAGTGACCCCAGCCGTTGTCGTCCCACTGGGCCAGGTCGTTGGCGCTGGCGCCGCCAATGCTGGAGAGGGCCAGGGCGGCGGCGCTGGGGCGGTGGCCTTCCCGCTCCAGGGCGCCGAGGGCGAGGCCCAGGCTGGCCGCCTCCGGGCTCTGCCAGGCATTGCCGCCGCGGCCGATGCGGGCGGGAATCCCCCGGAGCAGCAGTTCCCTTTGCAGGGCCAGGGCCTCGCTGTTGCGGCTCACCAGCACCGCCAGATCACCGGGATTGATGGCCCGCCATTGGCCCTGCTCCTCCAGCTCCAGCCCTTGGGCCAGGCTGTTTTCCAGGTCGCTGGCCAGTTGCTGGGCCAACTGGTTGCGCAGCTGGGTGGCGGAGCTGGCTCGATCGCCCGCCGTGAGCCAGCGCAGCCGCAGGGGCGGGGCGGCTTGGCCATCGGCCTGGCGTAAACGGCTGCGCTCCACCCCCGCTGGAGCGGCCACGGCGGCATAGCTGATGCCGGAGCCGCCAAAGGCATCTCCGTTTTCAAATAATTTGTTGAGCACCGCCAGCAGGGCTGGATCGCTGCGCCGGTTTGTGGTTAGGCAGGCCCGCTTGCGGCCCGCCGCCCCCGTGGCCAGTCGATAGGTGCGGATGTCGCCGCCGCGGAAGCGGTAGATCGCCTGCTTGGGGTCGCCGATCAGGGTGAGGGGCCGGTGGCCATCAAAGAGGCTGCTGAACAGGCGCCACTGGATCGGGTCGGTGTCTTGGAATTCATCGATTAGGCAGCACTGAATCCGCTGCCGGGCCCAGCGCTGCAGTGCCGCCAGGCTTTCGGCCGCTAGCCGCGCCGGATCCACCAGTTCGAGCAGATCAGCAAAGCTCATTTGGTTTTGCTGTTGGCGCCGTTGGCGGGCCCCCTGGCGCAGCTCCCAGCTGAATTGCAGCAGCAGCTGTTCCACTGGCTCGTAGCAAAAGCGCTCGGCCAGCCCATGGATGCCCGCCGTGGGGGCCTGGTCTGGGTCGGCCAGGCAATGGCGCAGTTGGCTGGTGGCAAAGCCCTGGCAAAACAAGCGGTAGCGGCGGGCCGCCTCGGCCGCCGGCCAATGCTCAAACAGCCGTTCGGCCGCCTCGGTTTGTTCGGCCAGGCTGCCCAGTTGTTTTTTGCCGAGCTCCTTCACGGGGCTGCTGTTGCCGCCGCCCTTGCAGAGCTGGGCCACCACTGCACTGGCCTCGACCCCCTCGCGCCCCAGTTGGCCTAGGAAGCGTTGCTCCAGCTGCAGCCAGTGGCTGCAGGGGCTCCCCAGCTCAGAGGGCGCGGCGAGCAGCATGTCGCGGTCGTCGTCCACCAGCTGGGCCAGGGCCCGCAGGCCGGCGGCATCCAGGTCCCCATGGCTATGCACCCAGGCCTGCCAGCGGGCTGGCGCCGGCGACAACTGGCAGCGGCGCCAGTCGGTGACGAGGCTATTAAGCAGTTCTTGGCTGTTTTCCTGCAGCTTTACGAGCGGATCAAGGCCCAGCTGTTCACTGTTTTCGCGGATCAGCTGTTGGATGAAGCCATGGATGGTGGTGATTGGCGCCAGGTCGAGGCGATCCAGGGCCCGCAGCAGTCGCAATAGCAACGAATAGGCATCGGCCCGGCTGGCCCAGAGCTGCAGCAGTGCCGCCAGGGTGGGGTCGGCTTCGGCCTGATTGGCGCCGCTGGGATCCCCCGCCAGCCGATAGGCCAGCCCGGTGGCGGCCTGGTTTAGCCGTTGGCGTACGCGTTGGCGGATTTCCGCCGCCGCCGCCCGGGTGAAGGTCACCACCAGGATCGTTTCCACCGGCACGGCTTCTTCCGCCACCGCCCGCAGTAGCCGATGGCTGAGCGCATAGGTTTTGCCGGTGCCGGCGCTGGCCTCCAGCACCTGGGTGCCGCCGCCGAGGGGGCCATTGAGATCAAGGGGTTCCAGCTCAGCCATGGGCCTCCCCTGGGGAATCCAGGCGGGGATCAAAGGGGTCAAGGCTGCCGATGCTGTCGGCTGCCAGGGCCTGGGCCGTGGCGAAACTGAGCGGCAAAAGAATCTCGCCCACCCGTTGCCAGGCCTCCGGCTGGGCCGCCCAGAGCTCAAAAGCAGGGGCTTCACCCCCATGCAGTTGCAGCAGCGCCTCCGACCAGCGGGGCCCCTCCCCCCCCCAGCTAACGCTGCCGCTGAAGCCCTCTAAAGCCTTGGCATCAAGGCCCTCCAGCGGGGCCCCCTGGGCCGTGGCCTGTTTTTGACGGTTTAGCAGCAGCTGCCAGCTGGGTTCGGGTTCAAAGGCGATTGGCCCTGCCAGCCCCTCGCGGCGAATCGCGGCCAGCTGGCGCCAGTGCGCTTCGGCTTCGGCGACCGGCAGCGGCGCCAGCGGCAGCCCCCGCAGGCGCTCCTTTTGGCCTTCCTTGCTGGGCCCCACCAGCAGGCTGGCCTGGGGGGCGGTGCGATTGGCCCAGAGGTGGGCAAGCCAGGCCAGCAACAGCCGTTTTGGCCGCAGCCGACCGCTGCCCAGCAGCAGCAGCGCCTTGGGCTGCAGCTCCAGGTGCTGGGCCGCCAGTTGCAGCAGTTGCCGGCTGCGGCGCCAGGGGCTGGCGCCGGCACTTTCGCCGGCTTCCGCCTCCGGCAGCAGGCCGCGGCGGCCGAGGGCGAGGCGGCTGGCGGGCCAGTTTTCCGGGTTTAGCCCTGGGCTGCCGACCGTGAGCAGCAGTTCCCCCAGTTGCCAGCGGGCCAGGCCCTCCGGTTGGGCCTCCTCCGGATCCGCCTCTTCCTGGGGCCGCTGTTGGGGGCGGATGCCATGGCTACGGAGCAGTTCCCGGGCTGGATCGCGGAAGAAGCGTTGTAGCTCCTCCAGGCTGGGATCTTCCGCCAGCGCAGGGCTGGGCCAGCGCAGCCCAGGGGGCCAGAGCGGCTCAGGGGTCGTGGCGCCCGGGGGGATCGGCCGCAGCGGCTCGGCCTGGTGCACGAGTAGCGGCCCGATCGGCTGGCCGCCGGGGCCGCGGAAACTGCGTTCGAGGCTGGCCAGCAGCTCGGCCAGGGGGGCGGCGGGGTTACGGGCTTCACCGGTGCGGGGATCGCTGCCGTTGTAGGTGGCGATGAACTGGTCGCGGCAGGCCTGCAGGGCCTCCAGCAGCATCGCCCGGTCCTCCTGGCGGCGGTTGCGGTCGCCGCGCCAGGGCTCCAGGGCCATCAGGTCGTAGCTGGCGGGGTTATCGCGGCGGGGCAGGCGCTGGTCATCCATGCCGAGCAGCACCACCACCCGGTGGGGGATCGAACGCATCGGTTCGAGGGCGCTGAGGGTAACGGCGCCACTCACATGGCCGTAGCGGCCCTGCTCCTGGGCTTCCGCCTCTTCCATCAGTCGCGTTACCGCTTCGCGGTCGAGCCGCAGGGCCTGGCTGGCGGGGGAGCGCAGCGGCGTCAGCAGGTCGTAGAGCTCCGGCGATTGCCAGCCGTCGTCTTCGCCGCTGCCGCAGAGCCGGTGCACCCCCCGGGCCAGGGCTGTTTCCCAGGCGGCGGGGGTTTGGAAACCCTGCAACTGGGCCAAGACCTCAAATAAACAGCCACACGCTTCGATCAGGGCAATCACCACGGCGGCGGGGGCGAGGGGATCCACAAAGGCCGCCCGCCCCTGCCATTCCCCTGCGGCGGCAGCTTGCTCCGGGAAGTGGTCTTCAAGGTGGATGCCCAGCAGCAGCCGATCCAGGCCCCATTGCCAGCTGTGGGCTTCGCCAGGGGGATAGCCCCAGCTCTGGCGGTGGCTGCCATCGCGCCCCCAGGTGATGCCGCAACGACCGAGTAACCCCAGCCATTGGTGGTGGGAAAGCAGTTCCAGCTGAAATTGACTGGCCACCACCGGCAGCAGCAGCAGGTCGAGCAGCTCATGGCGTTCGAGCCGGCTGCCGGCTAGGGCCAGCAGTCGAAAGGCCAGGTCGATCTGGGGGTTGCGTTGGCGCAGGGTGCGGTCCGTTACCCGAATCGGCAGGTGGCGGGGGTCGGCATTGCCCCCGGGCCGCTCGAAAATTGCCTGCACCAGCGGCGCAAAGCGGGCCACATCGGGGCTCATCAGCAGCACGTGGCGTGGTTCAAGGCTGGGGTCCTGGCGCAGCAGTTCCAGCACCGCCCGCTGGGCCTCCTCCACCTGGCGCAGGTCCCCATGGCAGTGGATTAGCTGCAGGTTTAGCTGCTCTGGTTGGAGTTCCAGCGGCGTTTCATGGCCGGGGAGGCTGGAACGGCAACGGCCGTGCAGCAGGTCGTCCTTGAGCAGGCTGAGCAGGTCGCCATCGCTGGCAACGCTGGGGCTGGGCAGCAATTGCTCCTCAAACTTTTCCTGGAGGTCGGCCTTGAGGATTTCCAGCTGCCATTGGAAATCCCGTTGGGTGCGGCCCAGGTTGGCCAGCAGCGGGTGCCCCTGGTGCAATAACTGGTCTTCTAGGGCCTCCAGGGCCTCCTCGGGGGCGTCGGCGGCGGGGAGGGGCAGCTGGGCCCAGGGGTCTTGGCAGGGACTGAGCACGTAGAGCAGCACCTGGCGGTAGCCGCGGCCGGCGATGCCGGCCAGCAGCTGCAGGAAGGCGGGCGGCAGCGACGACAGGCCAAACACATGCAGCGGCCCCTGCTGCCCCCAGCTCCGCAGTAACTCCTGGTCTTTTGCCAGTTGATCCAGGGATGCGGCCAGGCGCTGGGAGGGGTGGCTGAAACCTTCGGCCGCGGCGAGCAGTTGCAATTCCCGCAGCAGGGCCGGTTGCCAGCGCTCCTCCTCCGCCAGCGGGGCGCCGTTGAAGCCGAGCTCCAGCCCCCCCTGGGCTGGGTTTTCCAGCCAGCGCCGCAGCGGGCCGGGGCGGTAAAGCCCGTATTGATCGAGGGTGTCTGCCAGTTGCAGCAGCAGCTGCAGCCGATAGCGATCGAGGTGGCCGGCGGGGCTGCCGCGCCGCTGCCAGAGCCGCTGCAGCGGGCCGTAGGGCCCGCTGGCCGGCAGCTGGTCGAGCAGGCTGGCCAGGCGCCAGCGCAGCACTTCCGGCTCCCAGGGGTCGCTGGCCTCACTGGGTTGCTGGGCCAGTTGGCGCACCAATTGGCGCAGGTAGCGGCCGCCGAAATCAAAGTCGATGCCGGCGCAGATGCCCAGGTGTTCACTCAGGGCCAGGGCCAGCCAGCGGCCCATGGCATTGGTGCTCACCAGCACCTGCTGGGCTTGCAGTGGATCCGCCGGTAGCTCGGCGTTGAGCCGTTCGGCTAGCGCCCCAGCCAGGGCCTCGATGCTGTTGCTGCGAATAATGCGTAGCAAGGGGCCCCCGGCTGGAATTAGGGCTCTGTTGCCAGCGGATCAGTGGCCAGCGGATCAGTGATCGAGGCGCTGGGGGCCTCAAAGCTGCCCTTGAGCACGTATTCCAGCCGCAATTTCATGAATTCAATGAATTTGCTGTCGGTGGAAACCACGGCGGCGGCGGGCCGGGGCACGGCCTGGGCCGTGGCTTGAAGCTCGGCGCTATTCAGGAAGGCGGGCCGGCGCAGCAGCCAGAAATCAATGGATTTGCCCTGTTCGGCGTAGTAGCGGGCCCGTTCCTTCAATACTTCTTCCAGGGGTTCCTCGGCGGTGAGGAAGGCTTCACTGGCGGCCACGTAGTAGTAGGTGCTCATCCCAGGGGCTCCAGGGCGTCAACGGGGTTTCCAGGATTCTGCAGCAGGATCCCGGCGCCAAACAGCGGCTCCCGGCGCGGCTGGCTGATCAGCTGCTTCATCTGGCGCACGGCCTGCTCGAGGCCCACCGCCAGGGCCCGGGCCACGATCGTGTGGCCGATGTTCAATTCTTCGATGCCGGGGATGGCGGCCACCGCCTCCACGTTCTGATAGGTGAGGCCATGGCCGGCATTCACCCGCAGCCCCAGTTGCCGGGCCCGCTCGCAGCCCTCCACCAGCTGGGCCAAGGCCTTGGGCTGCTGGGCCCAGGGGGCATCGGCGTAGGCGCCGGTGTGCAGTTCCACCCACTGGGCACCACTGGCCTGGCAGGCCAGCAGCTGCTGGGGCTCGGCATCCACAAACAGGCTCACGGGAATGCCATGGCCCTGCAAGGTTTGGATCCGGCGGCGCAGTTCCTCCCCCTGGCCGGCCACATCAAGGCCCCCTTCGGTGGTTACTTCCTCCCGCCGCTCCGGCACCAGGGTGACCATGGCGGGCTGAAGGGCGATCGCCTTGGCCAGCATCGCTTCGGTGGCGGCCATCTCCAGGTTGAGCCGGGTGCGCACGGTGGCCTTCAGTAATTCCACGTCGCGGTCTTGGATGTGGCGCCGGTCTTCCCGCAGGTGCACGGTGATGCCATCGGCGCCGCCCAGTTCCGCCAGCAGGGCCAGGGTCACTGGGTCGGGTTCCACCGTGCGGCGGGCCTGGCGCACGGTGGCCAGGTGATCGAGGTTCACGCCAAGACTGGCCATCGCGATTGCTGTCCAGCGGTTGATCCTAGGAACCCCTGGGCTGGATAAGGTTCGCCCCATGGCTTCCACCCCCATAAACGGAACCATGGTCAGCAGCGACCGGGCCCTGGCTTTTCACAGTTATGTGGCCCCCTGGCTGGCGCCCGTGGCCACTTGGGCCACCCAAGACCTGGCCCTGAGGTTTTATTTCAAGCGCACCGAGGTGCTGGGTATTGAGCATTTGCCCCGCTCCGGGCCGGTGCTGCTGGCCCCCACCCATCGGGCCCGCTGGGATGCGCTGATGCTGCCGATGGCGGCGGGCCGCCGGGTTACGGGCCGTGATTGCCGCTTCATGGTTACCACCACCGAGATGATGGGCCTGCAGGGTTGGTTTCTGCGGCGCCTTGGTTGTTTTGGCATCGACCAGCAACGGCCCGGCACCGCCAGCCTGCGCTACGCCCTCGATCTGCTGGCGGCGGGGGGCCAGGTGGTGGTTTTCCCCGAGGGTCGCATCGGCCGCGATGAGGAGCTGATCAAGCTGGAACAAGGCCTGCCGCGGCTGGCCAGCATGGCCCACACCCGGGGCCTGGAGGTGCCGGTGCTGCCGGTGGGCCTGGCCTATAGCCATGCGGTGCCCCAGTGCGGCGATGCGGCGGCCCTTTGTTTTGGCCCCCCCCTGCGGCTGGCGGGCACGGGCAAGGCGGCGGCCGCAGAGCTCACCAATCGACTGGCGGAGGCGATGCGTTCGGCTGAGGAAGCGGCCCGCCGCAGTGTGGGTCGCCCCTTGGGGGCAAATTAAAGTCCAGCCAACTCAATTGATTTGGTACCTGGGCCCATGCGCCGTTTTTTACTCACCGCCAGCCTGGCCCTGGTCCTTTCCCCGCTGCTGGGCCTTAGTGCTGTGGGGCGGGCCCAAGCCCAGGCCCAACCGGTGGCCAGCGCCGGGGGCGACAACTTCAACTTGAGTTCGGTGGATGCCCTGCTGGCCAAGGGGGATCGCGACGCGGCCAGTGGCAACCTGCCCGAGGCGGTGAAGAGCTACGACAAGGCCCGTAATGCCTCGCGCTCGTTGCTGTCGTTTTACCGCGACCTGGGTGGTGCCTTCCGGGGCCTTGATGCCCGCATCCCCCGCGACATGGACCAGAAGGGCCGCGAATCGATTGAAAAGCTGGCCCAGTCCAACCTGAGGCTGGCGGCGGTCTACCGTCGTCAAAACCAGTCAGAGGTGGCCGTGCCCCTGCTGGTGGAAGTGGTGAAGCTGATGACCCCCACCAGCGGCGAGGGTCGCAAGGCTTACCAGCAACTGGTGGAAATCGGTTTTGTTTCCACCCCTTACACCGCCCCAGCTAGCCCCACCTCCAACTGATCCGATGGTTCAACCCGAAGCCGTGGCGGCGGCGATCCGCCAGCTGATTCCCGATGCCCAAGTGCAGGTGGAAGACCTCACCGGTGGTGGGGACCATATCCAGGTGAAGGTGGTCTCTGAACAGTTCCGAGACCTTTCCCGTGTTAAACAGCACCAGCTGGTCTATGGGGCCTTGAAGCAGGAGCTGGCCACGGAGGCGATCCATGCGCTGGCCCTGCAAACTTCTTGCCCCACCTAAGCTTGTTCGATCGATTTTTCTGCCATGGACGCCCAACTGAAAGCACGCATTGAGGCTTTGATTGCCGCCAGCCCGATCGTGGTTTTCATGAAGGGCAACAAGCTGATGCCCCAGTGCGGTTTTTCCAATACGGCCGTGCAGATCTTCAACACCCTCGGGGTGCCCTTCGAAACCTTTGATGTGCTCTCTGATCCGGAGATCCGCCAGGGCATCAAAGACTTTTCCGATTGGCCAACGATTCCCCAGGTTTACCTGAAGGGCGAATTCCTAGGCGGTTCAGACATTTTGATTGAGCTTTATAACTCCGGTGAGCTGCAGGAAAAATTAGAAATCGTCCTGGCCTCCTGAGCTGGGCCCGGGCGGGCTTGGCTTCAGCGCCGCTCGGCTTCATACAAACAACGGGGATCGCCATCGGGTCCCACAAAACTGGAGGGGTCTTGGATCCAGCGGTCGATCAGCTCCTCCAGCCGCCTTTGGCTGTGGTGATCCAGCAGCTGGCTGCGCCGGAGCGCATGGATGTAGCCGTCGGCATAGAGCCTTAGTTCCGAGGGGCTGTGATAGCGCATCGCCAGTTCCTCGCAGGCATCACAGAGGCTCTGGAAATGGCGGATGGCTTCTGGGTGCTGGAGCGCGGTCATGGGGGGGGACAGCTGGCAAGGCTTCGCCTTTTTACCAACTGAGCTGATAATGACCACTACCGTAGGGGGCTATTGATCCTGTTGTGGTGGATTCTGAAGCAGAGCACGGTCAAGCCCGCATCCTGGTGGTGGACCCCCACCCCACCTTGCGCATGGTGTTGGCCCAGCGCCTACGCCAAGACGGCCACATGGCCGCTGCGGTGGGCACCGTGGCCGAGGCGCTTGAGCTCTGTGTAGATCAGCAGCCGGAACTGTTGGTAAGTGCTGAGTTGCTGGAGGAATCCACAGCCCTGCGCTTGGCCGCCCAGCTGCGCTGCCCTGTGCTGGTGCTCAGCGCCCGCACCGGCGCTGAGGCGGTGGTGTCTTTGCTGGATGCCGGCGCTGAAGATGTGCTGCGGAAACCCTTTGGCCTGGAGGAGCTGGCGGCCCGTTGCCGCAAGTTGCTCAGCCGCCGCGGCGCCCTCCAGGAAAAGGTGACCGTGGGACCCCTGGAGGTGCATCTGTTGTTGCGCCAGGTGACCCTGCGGGACCAACCGGTGGAACTCAGCCCCCGGGAATTCGCCCTGCTCTGTGCGCTGCTGATGCCACCGGGCCATGTGCGCAGCCGCCAGGAGCTGCTCACCATGGCCTGGCCCCCCTTCAGTGGCGGCCCCCGCTCCGTAGACACCCAGGTGCTCACCCTGCGCCGCAAGCTCGAGCAGGCCGGCCTAGGCGAGGGCGGTGGCATCGAAACCGTGCGGCAGCAGGGCTACCGCTTCAGCCTCGAGAACCTGCCCGAGAAGGGCTTTGAAGCCCCTGGGGCCCCCGTCGAGTCCAGCCGTGAGCAGTTGGCGGCAAATACCGGCTTCGATGCTGGCGCCTGTGCCTAGCCACTACTGAGCATGAGCCAGTCTTTATTGAGCAATGGCGCCTTTCAGCACTATCTGATTGGTTTACTGGCGATCGGCAACAACATTTCGGCGCTGGGGGCCTTCTTGGCCCATACCGAGGGGCTGTCTGCCGTCAAGTTGCGTCGCACGATCTTGGCCACGGGCCTCGCCTGCCTGGGGATGCTGTTGATGTTCCTGTGGTTTGGCATGGCGGTGCTGGATTTTTTTGGGATTTCAATCAGCGCCTTTCAAATCGCCGGTGGCCTGCTCTTGGGGGGGGTGGGGCTAAATATGATGAATTCCCGTCAATCCTCGGATGTAAACGTTAAAGCCGTTGATCACAAGCCGGGGCCCCGGAGGCTTGATGACGATTCCCAGCTTTTGTCCACGGCGGTGGTGCCCATTGCGATTCCACTCACCGTGGGGGCGGGCACCTTTTCCACGGTGATTCTGTTTTCCGACCTGGCAGACCGTTCCGGTTCCAGGCTGGAGCTAACGCTGGCGATTCTGGCCCTGGTGCTGATTAACCATTTGGTGTTTAGCTTTAGCGCCCGCATTGTTCACTTCGCCGGGGAGGTGGGGCTCAGTGTGTTCACCAAGATCATGGGACTATTTACCCTTTCGATCGGGGTGGAGTTCATCCTCAGGGGTCTCACTGTGGTCTATCACCAGCTCCATGGCGGCTGATTTGTTGCTCAGTTCGGTAGGGCCCAGGGGTTGAGGCCCAGGTCGGCGCCGATGCGATGGGCGCAGGCGAAGCCACTGAAGGCCACGGCATTGAGCCCCTGGCCGGGGAAGCAGGAATCACCCACGCAGTAGAGGCCGCCAATGGCGGTGCGGTTGAAGGGCATCGGCAGCAGGCCCGGTAGCCGCAGGGCTGGCACCGGCCCGTAGCTGCCCTGGTGGCGCCCCAGAAAACGGCGATGGCTGCGGGGGCTGCCCACCTCCCGGTGTTTGATCGCCCCGGCCAGGCCCGGCAGGATTGCCTCCAGCCGTTGGATCAGCCTTTGGGCAGCGGCCTGTTTCTTGGCGGCGTAGGCGCTGGGGCCCAGCCCCTGCCACAGCTCCATCGAGGCCGGCGTGAAGGCATGCAGGATGTGGCAACCGGCCGGCGCCAGGTCTGGATCCAGCAGGGTGGGCATCGAAACGAAGATCACCCCCTCCTCCGCCTCCAGCTGCTCCCACTGCTCCAGCAGCAAGTGGTGGCAGTGGAAGCCGGGGGGCACGATCGCGGCGTCGATGCCCAGGTGCAAGGAAAGAAAGGAGGGGGAGGGTTTGTAACGGCGCCGCCAGGTGAGTTCGGCGGCGGGGATGTGGTCGGCATCGATCAGGCTGCCGAAGGTGTCCCAGCGGGTGGCGTTGGAAACCACCCGGCGGGCGCGGATCTGCTCGCCATTGGCCAGCTGCACGCCCACGGCCTGGCCCTGCTCCAGCAACACCTTGGTAACGCGGGCCCTGCTGCGGAATTGGCCGCCGTGGCGCTCGAGGCCGGCCACCAGTTTTTCGGCGATCACGCCCACCCCCCCCTTCGGGTAATTGATGCCCCCGGCATGGCGATCGGAGAACACCATGCCGGCATTGATCATTGGCGTGCGATCGGCCGGCATCACCGACCAGCAGTAGCACTCGACGTCGATGAATTTGAGCAGGATTGGATCCTTGATGTGTTGACGGGCCACGCTGCCCACATTCACCGGTAACCAGCGGGCCAGGCCTAGGCAGGCCAGCGGTGCCCGGAAGAACACCTTGGCCAGGTAGGCGGGATCCTCCAGCGACAGCAGGGGCATCGCATCAAGACAGCGGAACACCTGCCAGCAGCTGTCGTAGAAGCGGCGGATGCCGAGCGCCTCATGGGGAAACAGGGCCGTGAGCCGGGCAATGAAGCTGTCGTAGTTGCGATCCACCGCCACCGTGAGCCCGGCGGGCAGGTGGTATTCGAGCTGGGCCGGGTCTGGGATCGTTTCGCAGTGTTCGCCCACGGCGGCCAGGGCGCGGGTGAGCAGGTTGGTGTGCCCCTGCTCGCCGAAGCCAAAGATCATCGAGGCGCCCACATCGAAGCAGTAGCCGTTGCGCTTGAAACTGCCGCCACTGCCCCCGGGGATCAGGTAGCGCTCCAGCACCAGCACCCGCGCCCCCTTGCTGGCCAGTTGGCTGGCGGTTACGAGGCCACCGATGCCGGCGCCAATCACCACCACGTCGTAGCTGGAATCGCCAGGGGTTGGGCTCAAGGCGCTGCGGCAGTGGCGGCTAAGACCTTAGGAATCCAGACGACCGGCCAGCTGCTTCATCGCCATCGCCACCAGCTCCACCTTGGTTTTAACGCCCAGCTTGCGGCGCACTTCTTTCACGTAGGAGCGCACGGTTTCGTAGCTGAGCCCCAGCTCCTCGCTGATCTGGCGGTCGCCCTTGCCGCTAATCACCTGATCCAGCACCGATTGCTCCCGCTTAGTGAGCAGATCTTCCATGCGCAGGGGGATTTTTGTTTCCCCACTGGATTTCAGCAATTTTTTGGCGGTGGGGCCCAGATAGAAGCGGTCGGTTGCAAGGCTCAAAAAAGCTCTCCGGATGGGGAAGTCATCGCTACCGATGTCTTGCTCATGGATGATGCCGTGCGGTTTGAGGCTCAGGGCTTGCTGGAGATCGGAATCGATACTGGAAAGAAACATAAAGGTGCGCAGGTCTGGCACCAGTGCTTTGCTGCGTTTTATCAGGCTGAAGCCATCACCGGATTCAAGTTGATCACTGCAAATAAGTACACCGGCTTGGTGTTTTTCTACCGCCTCTAGGGCTTCCGCCTCGGTGGTGCTGGCACTCACGATAACTTTTGGACGTTTGAACTGACTCATGGCGCCCACTAGGGCTAGCTTTGAACCAAAGGCCAGGCAGAATTTTGGTCTGATGCCACTGCTCAGAAACCAATGGGCCACCTCCCTGCGCCTAGGCTCGGTTTCATCGCGAAGGAACAGCAACTCCACCGCTTAGGACCAAGGCGTGGAGATCCTAGTGGACTTGCAGCTCAGTGGTGGGGATGCTGCTGTTTACTGGAGAATCTGTATGGTTGAGCTGCAGCTGAAATTTGTTGATTGATTGATTGCGCAACCGCTTGAAAGAGCGGGCTCTATCGCAATCAGTTTCTTTGTTGCAGTATTTATGGATGTGGCAATCGAGCACCTCTTTGAGGGTGCAAAGAGTGCTAATTGGCGCTGATTCAAGGGCGGCGCAGAGGCTCGCAAGGCCAAGGTCTGGATCTTCTAACACTTTCTTCCAGGAAGTATCAATCCATTCATTCAAGGCTTGCATGCCCCTTACAGGGGTAAGAAAATAAACTTTTTGGCGCGGTTGTTTAGGGTTATTAAGGCGCCTCAGATAGTTCTTTTCAACAAGTTTGCTGAGGGTGCGGGAAGCGTGCGGTTGGTCGATATTGAGTTGCTGTTGTATTTCCTGGGATGTGCAGCCGGGATTCTGGGCTACGTTCACAAAAACTTCAGATTCTGCCGTTGAAAGGGCAAGGAACTGCTTTTTGAAGTTTGCCAGTAGGAAAAGTAGTGAGTCAGGGCGCTTACTTCGCACGGTCGCTGCTCATCTGCGGTTGATCTGCGGCAAGCCTATTTGGTGCGGATGCGCATTTGTGCACTTTTTGAATATCCCCCCCCCAACTGGGGGGGGGGGGGGGATTGGGGGGGAGTTGGCTTTAGGTAGCCAGGGTTACCAAACCCAGGGCTGTGGCCAGGTCCCCCAGGGCCCGATCCCGGTAGGCGCCATAGCGGCGGCGTTTGTCCCGCACCGGTTCCGCCAGTTCCGGCAGCAAGCCGAAGTTGGCGGGCATCGGCTGGAAGCCGCCCCGTTTGCCCTTGCCGTCACAGGGGGCTTCGGCAATGAAGTGGGTGAGGGCGCCGATCATCGTGGTGCGGGGCAGGGTTATGGGCGCCAAGCCCTGGGCCAGCCGGGCGGCATTGCTGCCGGCCAACCAGCCGCCGGCCACGGCGGCGGCGTAGCCCTCGGTGCCGGTGATCTGCCCCGCCGCCAGCAGCGTGGGCCGCTGGCGGAATTGCAAGCTGGGCTCCAGCAGTTGCGGCGCCTCCAGGAAGGTGTTGCGGTGCATCACGCCAAAGCGCACGAATTCCGCCGCCTCCAAGCCCGGGATCAGCTGCAGCACCCGCTTCTGTTCCCCCCACTTGAGGTTGGTTTGGAAGCCCACCAGGTTCCAGAGGCGGCCGTCCTTATCCTCCTGGCGCAGTTGCACCACCGCGTAGGCGCGGTTTGCGCGGCGCACCTCCTTGTCGGTTACATCCCCCCAGCGGGGGTCCCAGAGGCCGATCGGTTTCAGCGGCCCATAACGCATCGTGTCTTCACCGCGGCGGGCCAACTCCTCAATCGGCAGGCAGCCCTCAAAGAAGCTGGCGCTTTCTTTTTCAAAATCCTTGAGCTCCGCCTGGTCTGCCGCCAGTAAGGCCTCGCGGAAGCCCAGGTACTGCTCCCGGTCCATGGGGCAGTTGATGTAGTCGGCGTCGCCCTTGTCGTAGCGACTGGCGCGGAAGGCCTTGCTGAGGTTGATGCTTTCGCCGGCCACGATCGGGCTGGCGGCATCAAAAAAATGACAGGCTTCGCGGCCGGTGAAGCTGCGCAGCGCTGCCGCCAGGGGCTCGCTGGTGAGCGGCCCGCTGGCCAGCACCGTGATTTGGTTGGGCTCGGGCAGGCTTAGTTGTTCCCGCCGTTCCACCGTCACCAGGGGGTGTTGTTCGAGGCTGGCGGTGAGGGCGGCCCCGTAGCGACCGCGGTCTACGGCTAGGGCGCCACCGGCGGGTACGGCGTGCTGATCGGCGGTGGCAATCACCAGGGAACCGAGCTGGCGCAATTCCTGCTGCAACAAACCCGCCGCCCGGTCGCTGGATAGCGCCCCAAAGCTGTTGCTGCACACCAGCTCGCCAAATTCACTGCTGTGGTGGGCGGGCGACTGGCGCCCGGGACGCATTTCCACCAGGGTGACCGGCACTCCAGCCTGGGCCACCTGCCAAGCAGCTTCGGTGCCGGCCAGGCCGGCGCCGATCACCAGAACCTTCAAACGATCAACCGCCAGCTCGCTTGATCATCAGCTGCAGTTGACCCACGGCGGCACGGCCGATGTTCAACCCGGCCCAGCCCAGGGCCAGCAGGATCGGGAGAGCGACCAGGGCAAGCCGGAGATCCATGGGGGAAGGGATTAAGTCGTTTTAGATCCTACGGACTTTCGTGCAGCCCAGGCCACTGTTTTTGTCATTCGCAGCAAATTGCCAGGGGGCCCAGGGGCAGCGCATCTGGTTGATTCGGCGTTGAATGCCGGCAGCCCCGCCTCATTACCCCATGGTTCAACGGATCCGCTCGGAGTTCCTCCACCTCAATGCCCACCAGAGCGCCCATTTGGCGGCGACCGAGCTGCCGGCGGAGATTCCCCGGAACCGGTTGCCCGACCAGGGCCTGGCGGCGGATCTGGCCTACGAGCTGATCCACGACCACCTGATGCTTGACGGCAACGCCCGCTTGAACCTGGCCACCTTCGTGGGCACCTGGATGGAACCCCAGGCCCGGCGCCTGATGGAGGAGTGCGCCGAGAAAAACATGATTGATAAAGACGAATACCCCCAAACCGCAGAGCTGGAGGAGCGCTGTTTGCGGATGCTGGCGGAGCTCTGGCATGCCCCCGATCCCAGCGCCGCCGTGGGCACCTCCACCACCGGCTCCAGCGAGGGCTGCATGCTCGGCGGCCTGGTGATGAAGTGGCATTGGCGCCAGCGGCAGCAGGCGGCCGGCGCCGACAGCTCCCGCCCCAACCTCGTAATGGGCGCCAACACCCAGATCTGCTGGGACAAGTTTTGCGCCTACTTCGATGTGGAGCCGCGCCTGGTGCCCCTCAGCCACGACCGCTTGCACCTCAGCGGCGAGGAGGCGGTGAAACGCTGTGATGCCCACACGATCGGCGTGGTGGGCATCGTGGGCAGCACCTTCGATGGCAGCTACGAGCCCATTGATGGCATCCAGGCGGCCCTGGATCAACTGCAGCAACGCAGCGGCCTCGATATTCCGATCCATGTGGATGCGGCCTCCGGTGGTTTTGTGGCCCCCTTCAATTCCCCGAATTGGTCTTGGGATTTCCGCCTGCCCCGGGTGGTTTCGATCAACAGCAGCGGCCATAAGTACGGCGGCGTGCTGCCGGGGGTGGGCTGGGTGCTGTGGCGCAACCAAGCCCAGCTGCCGGAGGAGCTGCGGTTCAACGTCAATTACCTGGGGGGTGAGCTGCCCACCATTGGCATGAATTTCTCGCGGCCCGGGGCCCAGGTGGTGGGTCAATACTTCAATTTCCTGCACCTGGGCCGCCAGGGCTATACCCATCGCATGGCAGTGCTGGAGGCGATTGCCTGCCACCTGGCCGATGGCATTGCCGCCCTCGGGCCCCTGCGCCTGGTGAGCCATCCCCTCGGCCAGCTGCCGGTGTTTGCGGTGGAGCGCGACCCCGGCATCAGCCACTGGGATGTGTTTCAGCTGTCCGACAAATTGCGGGAACGGGGTTGGTTGGTGCCGGCCTACACCCTGCCGGCCGATTGTGAAGACCGGGCGGTGTTGCGCTTCGTGGTGCGGGCCGGTTTCTCCCGGGACATGGCCGATCAGCTGCTGGAGGACATCGAGCGGGCGGTGGACTGGTTCCAGGGGCTAGAGGCGCCCATGCCCCAGTCGCTGCGGGGTCCAGGCTTCGCCCACCTCTAGCCCGCCTGGGCATGCTGCTCGGCCAGCTGGCGGTAGTGGAGTGCGTGGGCCCGCTGGGCCGCGATCGCCTCGGGGCTGAGCTGTCGTTTGACCTGGGCGGGGGCGCCCATCACCAGGCTGCCGGGGGCCACATCACGGGTAACCACGGATCCGGCCGCCACCAGGGCGCCGGCCCCCACCTGCACATCGTTGAGCACGATCGCACCGATGCCGATCAAGCAACCGTCCCCAAGGCTGGCCCCATGGATTACCGCCCGGTGGCCGATGGTCACCTCCCGGCCAATTAGCACCGGTTTGTCTGGTTCGCCATGCAGCACAGCGCCGTCTTGCACATTGCTATTGGCGCCGATCCGTATCGGGCAGAGGTCTGCCCGCAGCACCGCCGTGGGCCAGATGCTCACCCCCTCCTCCAGCAGCACATCGCCGATCAGCACAGCGCTGGGGGCCACCCAGGCGGCCGCCTGAAGCTGGGGTTCAGGCCAGGGGGAAGGGGCCATCGAAACCGGGTGTGTTGACGTGATACTTTCGACTCTGCCCGATGGGGCAAAGGGTCGCTAGCTCAGCGGTAGAGCATTCGGCTTTTAACCGATTGGTCCTGAGTTCGAATCTCAGGCGACCCATAGAAACCGCTGCTGCGGTTGACCTTTAGTCTTGATCTGGTATACCTGTAACGACTTAGCTTGAGCCTGACCATGGCTTCCCCCCAGGGAGCAGAACGCCGTGCTGTTCTCAACTTCGAAGGCAAGCGCTACGACTTGTCTCTGATGTCTGATGAAATGAAGCGGTTGGTCAAGGGTCTGCAAACTGCCGAAAGTCAGCTCAAGTTTGCCCAAGACCAATTGCGGGTTGTGGCCGTGGGCCGCCAGGTTTTGGCTTCGCAGCTGAAACGCAAACTGTCTGAACTTGAGCCACTTGAGGATTGACCCTAGACCCACGAGTTAAAAGGTTTTCTGGTGTATTGGGGCTGATTTGTTTGGCCCTGCTGCTGGAACGCTTCCATATACCCCTGCCCCGTTGGCAGCCAGCAGGTTTTTTGGCGCCCCTGAAGGCTGAGGGGCAGAGATTGGCCCCCGATGAGATTCGCCTGGGCAGTCCAGATGGTTTGTTGGTACTTAAGGAGGCGATCCATAAGGCAGATGATCGCCATAGGCCGAAAATGATTGTTGATCCCCTCGGTCAGCTGAGCTATCGCTACAGCCTGCGGGAGGGGGAAGCTAAGAAGAGCGAGGCAGAGCTGAAGAAATTGCTGGAAACCAGCCGTCAGAACGAAAATTACACCCGCAAAATTTATCGACTGCTGGATACGCTCTCCGGCCTGGGGGTGTTGGTGGTGATCGGTGAACCCCATAAGAAAGGGGCTTCCGGTGAATGGGATCCCTCCCTACAGGTGCTGCGCCTCTCCCCTAAAACCCTCACCATGGGCAGCGAGGTGATTCTGGAAATCCTCAACCATGAATCCGTCCATGTGGCCCAAAGCTGCAAGGGTGGAGGCATCAACTACCGTCCCCAGCCCTTGGATTTACCCCTCTCCCCAGCCCGGATCACGGGCAGGCCTTTGAAATCGGATGTGTACTCCTCGATCTCAGCTGTGCAGCGGCACCTTGAGCAGGAAGCTTATTCCTATGAGTATTCAAACCGGGCGGCTAGAACGCTGCTGGCAGACCACTGCCACTAAAGCGTGCCACTCAATTATGCAAAATTGCATACTCGCTCCATGGCTTGCAGGGCTATAGTGTCAAAATAATTTATCTAAGGATGAGTCCCCCACGGCGGCGATGGGCCTTTCCCTTTGGCTATTAGCCTCGTTTGTTGGGCTCAGGTTGGCACCCATGGTGCGCCCCTACGAGCCGCCGATTTTTCGCTGGACCTGGCTGCTCTCGATCAGTTTGTTGATTTTTGGTCTGTTCAAGGGCACCCTTTCCAGTTGGTCCCAGTGGTTGGTGGGCACTGGTGAACTCTGGTTTGTTTCGGTGCTCACCTGCGAGTTGCGGCTGTTGATGCTGCGCCGGGCCCAGGCCGCCCGCAGGGCCGCCAACCAAATGGGGACCCGATGAGCCTGGCTCCCCAATCTGAGGAACTAAAGGCGTTTAGCGCCAGATTCCGTGCCGAAACGCTGGAAGGCTTCAAGGCGATTTGTAAGTCTCAAAACAAGCAATACACCAAGGTTCTTGAAACCTTGGCTGAGTCCTACGTGCGGGTGCAAGGCAACCTGCGCCAGGCGGTGGTGGAATGCCTGAGGGAGGGCACCACTGAAAGCGAGGTCACGGCCCTGCTGGGTGGCATGGGCAGTGACCTG
>CAJAQB010000022.1 GCA_903943975.1 Synechococcus lacustris
CTTTGTAAGCCAGGAAATTCGCGCCGCTGAAGATCCTGAATTTGAAACCTTCTACACGAAGAACATTCTTCTGAACGAAGGTCTGCGGGCCTGGATGGCCCCGGCTGATCAGCCGCACGAAAACTTCATCTTCCCCGAAGAGGTCCTGCCCCGTGGAAACGCGCTTTGATTCCTCGCTGATCATTGGCGGCAAAGACCAGGAATCCACCGGCTATGCCTGGTGGGCTGGTAATGCTCGTCTGATCAATCTGTCTGGGCGCCTTCTCGGTGCCCACGTAGCCCACGCCGGCCTAATGATGTTCTGGGCTGGCGCCATGATGCTGTTCGAAGTGAGCCACTTCTCCTTCGATAAACCGATGTACGAACAGGGTCTAATCCTGTTCCCCCACGTGGCCACCCTTGGCTACGGCGTCGGTCCCGGAGGGGAGGTCACCAGCTTGTATCCCTTCTTTGTAGTTGGGGTGCTGCACCTGATCAGTTCTGCCGTTCTCGGCCTCGGCGGTCTGTACCACGCCCTGCGTGGTCCTGAGCTGCTCGAGAAATATTCCGCCTTCTTCTCCCAAGATTGGCGCGATAAGAACCAGATGACCAACATCATTGGTTATCACCTGATCCTGCTGGGTGTTGGTGCGCTGCTGCTGGTCTTCAAGGCCATGTTCTTCGGCGGCGTCTACGACACCTGGGCCCCCGGTGGTGGTGATGTTCGTTTGATCACCAACCCCACCCTCAGCCCTGGGGTGATCTTCGGTTATCTAACCAGCGCCCCCTTCGGTGGCGAAGGCTGGATCATCGGCGTCGACTCGATGGAAGACATCATCGGCGGCCACATCTGGATCGGCCTGATCTGCATCTTTGGTGGCATCTGGCACGTGGTCACCAAGCCCTTTGGCTGGGTGCGTCGCGCCTTCATCTGGAATGGTGAGGCCTACCTGAGCTACAGCTTGGGGGCCTTGAGCCTGATGAGCTTCATTGCCTCATCCTTTATCTGGTTCAACAACACCGCCTACCCCTCCGAGTTCTACGGCCCCACCAACGCCGAGTCCTCCCAGGCCCAGAGCTTCACCTTCTTGGTGCGTGACCAACGGCTGGGCGCCAACATCGGTTCTGCCATGGGCCCCACCGGCCTAGGCAAATATCTGATGCGCTCCCCCACCGGTGAAATCATCTTCGGTGGTGAAACCATGCGTTTCTGGGATTTCCGTGGTCCCTGGCTGGAGCCCCTACGGGGTCCCAACGGTCTGAGCCTTGACAAGCTTCAGAACGACATCCAGCCCTGGCAAGTGCGTCGGGCCGCTGAGTACATGACTCACGCGCCTAATGCCTCGCTCAATTCCGTGGGCGGCATCATCACCGAACCCAACTCGGTGAATTATGTAAACATCCGTCAGTGGTTGGCCTCAGTGCAATTCGTGCTGGCCTTCTTCTTCTTCGTTGGTCACCTCTGGCACGCTGGCCGCGCCCGCGCCGCTGCAGCTGGCTTCGAAAAAGGTATCGACCGCAAGGCCGAACCAGTGCTGGCCATGCCAGACCTGGACTGATTCAGCCTCAGCTGATCAAATTTCCCTTGTTACCCAGCCTCCGCTATTGCGGGGGCTTTTTTATTGACAACCAACGGCGCAGCAGCGGCAGACTCAAACCGATCACATTGCTGAAACAGCCCTCAATTCGTTCCACCACCAGGCCACCTCGGCCCTCCAGGGCAAAGCCTCCGGCGCATTGCAGAGGTTCCCCCGTGGCCACATAGGCCTGGATTTCCTCAGCAGAAAGGCTGGCAAATTGCACCCTGGTGCTCACCACCGCCTGCAAGGGTTCTGCGCCCGCGCCGCCCGGAGGATTCAGCAGGCAATGGCCCGTATGCAATTCCCCCCAGCGCCCCGCCATCCGTTGCCAGCGCTCAATCGCCTCGGCCGCCGTAGCCGGCTTGCCAAACAGTTCCCCCTCAAACACCAGCAGCGAATCACAGCCCAACACCGCCTCGTCCAGCGACGCCAAGTCACCTGAGCCCGCCACTGTCGAAGCCACTGCCAATGCCACTGCCTCAGCCTTAGCCCTGGCCAGGAGCTGCACCAGTTCCCGCGGATCTGGGGCGCTGATGGCGTCTTCGTCTACACCACTCACCTGCACGCGATGGGGAATTGCCGCTTGCTCCAGCAGGCGACGGCGGGCGGGGGAGGCGGAAGCGAGCAGAAGCCGGAACAACTTTCAAATAACTAACGGCGCTGGCATTCTGGCGGGCCCCCTGGGATCAGCAGCGCAACGGCCACTGCCTAGGCTGGGGTGCCAATCGGCCAGTGATGGGCTCCAGCTGCGACCCCAAAGGTGATCCCATCAGTGATCCAAACGGAGATCCAAACGGAGATCCCATCAGCGACCGCCGTTCGCTTGAGCGGGCAGCTATGGCCCTTAGCTGTTTGCCCTTTCGCCGCAGCTTTTATGGGCGGCTAAGCAACGAGGCGCTCAGTAGCCAGAAACTGGAAAGCCAGCCGGAACTCTGCTGGCAAGCCCAAAGCGCAGACAGCATTGAAAATGATTTCCTTTGGCTGATCTGGCTGGGGGTTTTGCGCCGGGAGGTGGACGGCCAAGGCATCACCGAACGGGTGCGGCTTACCCCGATGGGGCGCAAGCTGCTGGAACGCTGGCCCGGGGAACTGCCCCGGGCGGGGCTGCTCACCAGGCTTTTCCAAGGAATCCGCCGCCGCTGGCCGCGGCTATGAACGACCCGAGCCAGCGGCCATTGATGGTGTTGGGCACCAGCAGTGGCGCCGGCAAATCATTGATGACCGCTGCCCTTTGCCGGATGTTGAAAAGGCGGGGGGAACAGCCGCTGCCCTTCAAGGGCCAAAACATGAGCCTCAATGCCTGGGTGGATGGGGCCGGCGGCGAGATGGCCTACTCCCAGGCCCTACAGGCCTGGGCCGCGGGGCTGGAACCGCAGGTGGCGATGAATCCGGTGTTACTCAAACCCCAGGGAGACAGCACCAGTGAACTGATCCATCTGGGCCAATCCGTAGGCATTGCCAGGGCAGAAACCTATTACCAGGAGTGGTTTAAGCCCGGATGGCAAGCGATCCGTAGTGGTCTTGCTTCCCTCAAGGCCCAATACCCCCACGGGCGCCTGGTGTTGGAGGGGGCCGGCAGTCCGGTGGAGGTAAACCTGCAAGCGCGGGACCTCACCAACCTGCGCCTGGCCCAATACCTGCGGGCCCGTTGCCTACTGGTGGCAGACATCGAACGGGGCGGCGTATTCGCCCAGGTGGTGGGCAGCCTGGCCCTGTTGCGGCCGGTGGAACGGCCCCTAATCGCCGGGATCTTGATCAACAGATTTCGGGGCCGACGCGAGCTGTTTGACCAAGGCCGCCGCTGGCTGGAGGAGCACACGGGGGTGCCGGTGCTGGGGGTAATGCCCTGGCTGGAGGAGCTGTTCCCCCCCGAAGACTCCCTCGACCTGCTGGAACGCCACAGCCGCAAACCCAACGCCGAGCTGGAGATCGCCGTATTGCGCCTGCCCTCCCTCAGCAACTTCTCCGACCTGGATCCCCTGGAGGCGGAACCCAGCCTGCGGCTGCGCTGGGTGAAACCTGGGGAGTGCCTGGGCCAGCCCGATGCGGTAGTGATCCCCGGCAGTAAACAGACCCTGCGGGACCTGGCGGCACTCCAGGCATCCAGCACCGCCACGGAATTACGCCGCTATGCCGCCGCCGCGGGGCCGGTGTTTGGAATCTGTGGGGGCTTACAGATGCTGGGGTCTGTGCTGCGCGATCCCCAGGGGCTGGAGGGGGGTGGCCAGGGGGGCCATGAAGTGCCCGGCCTAGGACTATTACCGATCACCACTACTTTTGGTGCCAGCAAAGCGCTCCAACAACGCCGCAGCCAAGCCCTCTGGCCAGCGCCGGCTGAATTTGAATTGCAAGGATTTGAATTGCAGGGATTTGAGTTGCATAGGGGCCACAGCCATTGCGATCAACCGGAGCACTGCCAGCCGATTGCCAGCGCCGCTGACCTGGGCTGGGTGCAGGGCTCCATTGCTGGCACCTACCTGCACGGGGTATTTGAAAACGGCCCCTGGCGCCGGGCCTGGCTCAACCTGCTGCGCCAACGACGGGGGCTCAGCCCCCTGCCCGCCAACCCCGTAAACCACCTGGTGCAGCGGGAATTGCTGCTGGATCGCTTGGCCGATGCCTTCGAAACCCATGTACAGCTAGGACCCTTGCTGGACTAATTCGTTGCCTGACCCTGGGACAAGGTTGATAGGTGCGGCTCTCCAGTTTCTGACCACAACCTGAGAATGCTTTGTAATGCAGCTCAAAGAATGCCGAGCAGCAGCTGGCTTTCGTCGTCAGGCAAAGCTTTCGCCGACTCTCTTGAAAATGACTAGGGTTAGATGACTAGGGTCATATTCAAGAGAGTCGCTCGATCAATCAATGCCGCGCAGCAGCAACTCCTAGCAACAGCAACGCCGCGAAGCAGCAACGCCGCTAAGGCAGAACCCTGGCAGCAACAAGGCCGCCGCCAAGCAGAATCGCATCAGGGGAGGTCGCCAATTCGCTGCCAAGAGCCGTTAAACATCACCTTGCCCACCGTGAGCCCACCGTGAGCCCACCACTTGTGATCCACTGGCCCGATGGCGGCGTCAGCCAGGCGAAGGCTGGCAGTGATTGGCTCACGGCGGCCAGGCTGGCGGGCTTCTCCATTCCCACCGGCTGCCTTGGGGGCAGTTGCGGCGCCTGCGAAATCCAGGTAAATGGCGAGCTGCTGCGGGCTTGTATCAGCAACCTCCCCTCTGCCAGCTCCCCAGGACAACCAGGCCAAATTGATCTCTGGGTGGAACTGGCCAGCGATCCCTACTGGTAAGGCTCATTGGCAAGGCTGCCGCAGGGAACTAGCGCTGGATCAAACCGCCCCCCAGCAGCAGCTCACCGGCGTAGAACACCGCCCCCTGGCCTGGGGTAATTGAAAACTGCTCCTCGGCGAAGTCCAATCGGCAGGTGCTGGGCCCCAGGGGGGTGAGCAGGGCCCGCTCGGGGCCACTGCGATAGCGCACCTGCACCTCCAGCTCCAGGGGCTGCTGGGGCGCTGGCACCGACACCCAATTAATTTCCGCCAGCTCACAGGTGGCGCGGCCGGCCTCCGCCCGCGGGGCTACCACCACCTGGTTCAGGGCCCCATCGAGGCGCACCACATGCAGGGGTTCACTCCAGGCCACCCCCAGCCCCTTGCGCTGGCCAATCGTGAAGTGTTCGATGCCGTCGTGCCCCCCCAGCACCTGGCCATCGGCCAGCACGATCTGGCCCGGCCGTTCCGGCAGGTAAGCATCCAGAAACGCCTTCATCGAGCCGTGGTGATCGGCCAGGCAGAGGTCTTGGCTTTCCGGTTTTTCGGCGGTGCGCAGGCCGCGGCGGGCAGCTTCGGCGCGGGTGTCGGGCTTGGTGAGTTCCCCCAGGGGGAATACCAAGCGGGCTAGCACCTCCTGGGGCAGGTCGTAGAGGAAATAGCTCTGGTCCTTGTGCCCATCAAGGCCCCGCAGCAACTGGGTGCGGCCGTTGGCGCTTTCGCTGGCGGGCCGCAACCGGGCGTAGTGGCCGGTGGCCAGCCGGTTGATGCCCCGCTCCCGGGCCGCCCACTCGAGCATCGGCCCAAATTTCACGGCCCGGTTACAGCGGGAGCAGGGCAGCGGCGTCAGCCCAGACCCATAGCCCTCCACCAGAAACTGCACGATCTCCTGCTGAAAATTGGCCCGCGAATCCACCACGTGGTGGGGCACCCCCAACTGCTCACACAACCCCGCCGCATCCACCAAACCTTCCGCACAGCAAGTGCCCTTGCCACTCATCAACCAAAGGGTGAGCCCCTCCACCTGCCAGCCGGCGGCACTGAGCAGGGCCGCCGTGAGGGAACTGTCCACCCCACCGGAAAGTCCCACAGCAATGCGCTGCTCCCCTGGCCAGGCCCGCAGGCGCTGCAACACCTCCTCCACTGCCGGAGCTGGAGCCACTGCCGGAGCAGCAGCCACTGCCGGAGCAGTAGCCGCAGCCGGAGCTGGAGAAACAGAAAGGGGTAATGGGCTGGTCATTCCTTCATGTTGCCTGTACAGCTAGAGGCAGCAGCACCGATAGCAATGGCCTGGCCCCCCGCCGACGCCCAGCACCTGCTAGTTACCGCTGCTGTGGTTCAGGGGCTGGAGCAGGAACTGTTCGCCAATGGCCTGCCGGTGGCAGCGCTGATGGAGAAGGCGGGCCTGGGCTTAGCCCAAAGGCTGCTGGCAACGCCAGGGCTGCGACAACGGGGGGTGCTGGTGTTGGTGGGCCCTGGCCACAACGGTGGCGACGGCCTGGTGGTGGCGCGGGAACTGCAGCTGGCGGGGGTACCGGTGCAGATCTGGAGTCCCTTTGACCAGCACAAACCGCTCACAGCTGACCATTTTCGCCAGGCGCTCTGGCTTGGGATTCCGCGCCTGGCCCAGGAACCTGATCCAACCGGCCCAGAACTCTGGCTCGATGCCCTGTTTGGCGTCGGCCAGAACCGTCCACTAACCGCCCCCATCGCCCAATTATTCGAACGCCGTTTCCAGGCGGGCGGCGAATGCTGGGGGCTCGATGGCCCCAGCGGCCTCTGCAGTGACAGCGGCCAGCTGCTCGGGACCACCGCCGCCCACTGCAGCCGCAGCCTGGTGGTGGGGCTCTGGAAACAGGGGCTCTGGCAAGACAGCGCCCTCCCCTGGGTGGGCCAGCAGGAACGCATCGACCTGGGCTTGCCCGGCCCCCTGCTAGAGCGCTGGGGGGCAAAGCAAACCCTGGGGCTCTGGGCCCAAGACAACCGGCCCAGCCCCACACCCGCAGCGGCGGCGGCAAAACACGGGCGGGGGCGCCTGCGGGTGATCGCCGGCAGCAAGGCCTATCCCGGCGCCGGTCGCCTCGCCCTGGAGGGGGCCAGCGCCAGCGGCATCGGCTGGCTGGAGGGGGCGCTGCCGCCGGAGCAGGCCAGCCAGCTCTGGCAGGTGCTGCCCCATGTGCTGCTCCAAGGGCGGCAAGAGCCGCTGGATCGCCTGGATGCCGTGGTGTTTGGCCCAGGGCTGGGCCCAGGGGAAGGGGCCCTGCCGGAGGCCTTGCAGGCGTTCACAGGTTTACTGCTGCTGGATGCCGATGGCCTCAACCGCCTAGCGCGCCAAGGGGCCAGCGGCCCCTGGCTCCGGGGCCGCCAGGGGCCCACCTGGATAACCCCCCACCGGGCCGAATTCAACCGCCTCTTCCCCGCCCTCGAGGGCCTGCCCCCCCTGGAGGCCGCCGTTGAGGCCGCAGCCCAGGGCGGCGCCTGGGTGCTGCTCAAGGGGGCCCATACGCTGATTGCCTCGCCCACGGGCCAGCGGTGGCAGCTGCTGGAAACCAGCCCCTGGGCCGCCCGGGCTGGCCTCGGCGACGTGTTATCGGGCTATGCAGCGGGCCTAGGGGCCCTGGGGCTGGCCTCAGGGCTGGAGCCCCAGGACCCAGCCCTCGGCGAACTGCTGGCCCTAGCCGCCCTGCGCCATGGCCTGGCGGGCCTGCACTGCGCCGCCAGGGGGGAGGGGGCCGCCACCGCCCTGGCCGTGGCCCAACAACTGGCCGGCACCGAAATATGCAAAAAGTGAATAAACAGCCCGGCCATGCTGCAAATTGCGGCGGCAATTCCAGACCGCAACAGCCCAAATCAGGCAAGTATTTTGGTGGAAATGTTTGGATTTCCCCTTAAGAATCTAAAAGGTTACTGAAAACACACCCTTTTCTGATTTCCCTGTAGGAGTCTCCTTCAACTTAGGCGGTGATTCCATGGCAGCCACTCCGCTCTCCACAGCCGAGAGCAGTCGCAAGCGCGGCAGCGATCCGGTCAGCTGGTATTTGGGAACCATTGGCAGGGTGCCCCTGCTTACCCCTGCCGAAGAGATCGAACTGGGCAACCAGGTGCAGGTGATGATGAACCTGATTGAACGCGGCGAAGCAGCTGAATACAGCATCCATGAAAATAAACTAATCCGTGTAGGTCGCCGTTCTAAGGAACGGATGATGAAGGCAAATCTGCGCCTTGTGGTGAGTGTGGCGAAGAAATATCAGGGCAAAGGTATGGAATTATTGGATCTAATCCAGGAGGGTTCCCTCGGCCTGGAACGGGCCGTGGAAAAGTTTGATCCCACCCGGGGCTACAAGTTTTCCACCTATGCCTTCTGGTGGATTCGCCAGAGCATGACCCGGGCGATCGCTTGCCAGAGCCGCACGATTCGCCTGCCGGTGCACCTCAGCGAACGGCTGGCCGTTGTGCGCAAGGTGACCATGGACCTGGCCCACAAACTGGGGGCGATGCCCAACCGCAGGGAAATCGCCGAGGAGATGCAGATCAGCGTTGAGGAACTCGATGGCCTCCTGCGCCAATCCCTCACCACCTCCAGCCTTGATGCACCAATCAGTGGCGAAGAGGGTCGCAGTTTCCTTGGGGAACTAATTGCAGACACCCGCAACGACGAGCCCCTAGAGGTGGTGGAGCGACGCATGCACCACGAACAATTAGGCCGTTGGCTCAGCCACCTCACCGCCCAGGAACGCCAAGTGCTGGAACTGCGCTTTGGCCTCGACGGCGAGCAACGGCACACCCTGGCCGAAATCGGCCGGCAGATGGATGTGTCCAGGGAACGGGTGCGCCAGGTGGAACTCAAGGCCCTGCGCAAATTGCGCAATTTCACCCGCCAGCTACCCAGCCAGCTCTAGTCCTCGGCCCAGATGTAGCGGGTGAGCTCGGCGGGGTCGGGCTCTGGGGCGGCCAGGGCGAAGTCCACGGCGTCTCTCACCTCCCCATCAATCTCCTTCTCAATCGCCTCGAGATCAGCGGCCGTGGCCAGGCCGCGGCTCTGCAGCACCCCGGCCAGGTGCTTGATCGGATCCCGGGCGGCCCAGAAGGCCTTTTCTTCCGGATCGCGCAGTTCATCGGGGTCCGCCAGGGAGTGGCCCCGAAAGCGGTAGGTGAGGCACTCCAGCAGGGTGGGACCTTCCCCAGCCCTGGCCCGTTCCACGGCCCGCTGGGCGGCGGCGCGCACGGCCAGTACATCCATGCCGTCTACTTCCTCACCGACCATGCCGAAGGCACTGGCCTTGCGCCAGATCTCGGTGTCACTGGTGGCGCGGTGATGGGCCATGCCAATCGCCCACTTGTTGTTTTCCACCACGAACAGGATCGGCAGCTTCCAGAGGCTGGCCATGTTCAGGCATTCATAAAACTGACCGATGTTGCAGGTGCCATCGCCAAAGAAGGCAGCGGTTACGGCATTACTGCTGCTATCGCCCAGGGCATCGCGCTTGTAGCGGCTGGTGAAGGCGGCCCCCAGGGCCACGGGAATCCCCTCACCGATGAAGGCATAGCCCCCGAGTAAATGGTGCTCCTTGGAAAAAAGGTGCATGGAGCCGCCGCGGCCCTTGCTGCAACCGGTTTCCTTGCCAAACAGTTCACTCATCACCTCCCGGGCCGGCACGCCGGCACTGAGGGCATGCACATGGTCGCGGTAGGTGCTGCAGAACCAGTCGTGCTGGGTCTTCATCGCCTTGATTACCCCGGTGGAGACCGCCTCCTGACCGTTGTAGAGATGCACGAAGCCAAACATCTTGCCCCGGTAATACATCTCGGCGCACTTGTCTTCAAAGCGCCGGCCCAGGGTCATGTCGCGATAGAGCATCAGCCCTTCTTCACGGCTGATTTCAGGGCCGAAAGATGCAGGGGGGATGCTGGCGGCGGTTTCAGTGGTCATGGCGCTCCAGCCCTAGCTAGTGCCCGACTTTACGGGGATGGCCTTTGGACTGGCTACAGCGCCAAGCAAGCTCAGCCAACAGACGTAAACTCCAACCTCCCGTAGCACCTCCCGGTGGAGCTCCCCCTAGACCATTTCCGCCTGCTGGGGGTGAGCCCTGTTGCCAACACCGAAGTGGTGTTGCGAACCCTGGAACAACGGCTGGATCGAACCCCCGGACCTGGGTTCACCAGCGAAGCCCTCGAAGCCCGGGCAGAGCTGCTGCGGACCAGTGCCGAGCTGCTCGGTGATGCCAAAAGGCGCCAAGACTATGAGTGTCTGCTAACCGAGCAGACCAGTGATGGCTCCGGCGCCCTGCCCGCCCTGGAAGTGAGCTCCGCCCTCGAGGTGGGGGGGCTGCTGTTGTTGATGGAATCTGGCCAACCGGCCGAAGCCTTCGAGGGGGCCCGCCGCAGCCTGCAGCCCCCCCAGGCCCCCGCCCTGGGCAGTGGCCGCGAAGCCGATCTCACCCTGCTGGCGGCCCTGGCCTGCCGCCAGGGGGGCCAGGAACGCCAACGGCAAAGGCTGTTTGAACCCGCCGCCCAGCTGCTGCAGCAGGGCATCCAGCTGCTGCAACGGATGGGTCAACAACTGGACCGGCGGCTGGAGCTGGAGACTGATCTCCAGGCCCTGATGCCCTACCGGGTGCTGGATTTAATCAGCAGGGATCTGGCCGATGACCAGGCCCGCCAGCAGGGCATCAGCTTGCTGGTGGAGCTGATCAGTCGCCGCGGCGGCCTTGACGGCGAGCAGGATCCAAACTTCCCCCAGGCGGCCTTCCAGAGCTTTTTTCAACAGATCCGCACCTTCCTCACGGTGCAGGAACAGATCGATTTGTTCCTGCGTTGGTCGGAGCAGGGTTCAGTTACGGCGGAATTCCTTAGCGCCTACGCCCTCACCGCCTCCGGCTTTGCCCAACGCAAGCCAGAACGCATTGAAGCGGCCCTGCAACGGCTGGAAGCCCTGCGGGAGGTGGGGGTGGAACGGGAAATGGCCTGCCTGCATCTGCTGCTGGGCCACACCCGCGAGGCGGAGCTTTGCTTTAACCGTTGCAGCGACCAGGAGCTGCAGCGTTGGGCCAAGGACCAGGGGGATGATCCCCTCGCTGGCATCTGCGCCTACTGCCGCGACTGGCTTGAGCGCCAGGTGCTGCCCTGCTACCGCGACCTGGAGGCGGACCCTGATCTGGAGGCTTACTTCGCCGACCGTGATGTGCAGGCGGCGATCGAACGGGAGGACCGCCGCCAGGCCCAAGGCCTGAACACCCCAGGGGCAACTATCACCGAGTTTGAGCTGCTGCCCACCCCCAGCCGCAGCGAATTTGAATCCCTGCTTGATTCGCCACCTCTGGCCAGCCCAAGCGGAGCAGCAGCACCAGAAGAAGAAGAAGAGGAGGACGAATTCCATCCCGGCCTGGCCGATCGCCTGGCGGAGTGGTGGTATGCCCAAAACTGGGATCACCCCCGGAGCTGGCTCGAAAAGCTGCAGCAGCTTTCCAACCTCCAACGGGCGGCGGTGCTGGGGCTCGCCTTGGTTAGTGCCACCGCCGTCGGCGCCCTGCTGGGCCGCCACCAGCAGCCCAGCACTCCCCCCAGCCAAGCCCTGCTGATCCCCGCCCCGCCCCTGCCGAAACCCAGCCCAGCGCCAACCCCAGTTAGCAAAAGCCCTGCAAAACCAGCAGCTGCAAAAAACCCAGAAGCTGCGCAAAAACCAGAGGCCGCCAAACCAGAAGCGCCTAAAACAACCAACCCAGAAACCGAAACCCGGGCGTTGCTCCAGGGCTGGCTGGGGGCCAAGGCCTTGCTGATGGCCGGCGGCAATAACCAGGCAACCCTTGAACCCCTGGCAGTTCCAAACCTGGTGAGCACCGCCCTAGCCAACCGCCAGAGCGATGCCCAGCAGGGGCTACACCGCAAGATCAACGCTGAAGTGCAGGAGCTCAAGCTGATCGCCAGCAGCCCTGAGCGCCGCGAGGTGCGGGCAAGGATTCTCTATTCAGAGGAAGTGCTGAATGGCCAAGACAAGCTGCTGGAGCGCTCTGGACCGATACAGCTAACCAACGTCTATGTTTTCCACCGCCCCAGCCCAGACAGCAGCTGGAAACTGGCCGATTACCACGGGGGCCAATGATGCCTGCTGAGGTTCAAGCCGGCTGCGTTTCTAGAGTGCTGGGCTGCTGAACCACCGGAAGGCAACTGATGTTTGAGGAGCTTTCCCAGCGGTTAGAGGCTGCCGTCCGTGGCCTGCGGGGCCAGGGGTCCATCAGTGAAACCAATGTGGATGGGGCCCTCAAGGAAGTGAGGCGGGCCCTGCTGGAGGCCGATGTGAGCCTCGCGGTGGTCAAGGAATTCGTGGCGGAGGTGCGCAGCAAAGCCCTCGGCGCCGAGGTGGTGCGGGGGGTGAGCCCCGACCAGCAGTTCATCAAGCTGGTGCACGAGGAGCTGGTGGAGGTGATGGGCGGCGCCAATGCCCCCCTGGCCCGGGCCGCCACCAGCCCCACCGTGGTTCTGATGGCGGGCCTGCAGGGGGCCGGCAAAACCACGGCCACCGCCAAGTTGGGCCTGCACCTCAAGGAGCAGGGGCGCCGGGCACTGCTGGTGGCCGCTGATGTGTATCGTCCGGCCGCCATTGAGCAACTCCAAACCCTGGGGCGCCAGATCGGTGTGGAGGTGTTCAGCCTTGGCGCCGAGCTCAAACCCGAGGCGATTGCCGCCGCAGGCGTAGCCAAGGGCCGGGAGGAGGGCTTTGACACGGTGATCGTGGACACCGCCGGTCGGCTCCAGATCGACACGGCAATGATGGACGAGATGGTGCGAATCCGCGCCGCCGTGGTGCCCGACGAGGTGCTGCTGGTGGTGGATTCGATGATCGGCCAGGAGGCCGCTGAACTCACCCGCGCCTTCCACGACCAGGTGGGTCTCACCGGGGCGGTGCTCACCAAGCTCGATGGCGACAGCCGCGGCGGCGCCGCCCTCTCGATCCGCAAGGTGAGTGGGGCGCCGATCAAGTTCATCGGCACCGGCGAAAAGGTGGAGGCCCTGCAGCCCTTCCATCCGGAACGGATGGCCAGCCGGATCCTGGGCATGGGCGATGTGCTCACCCTGGTGGAAAAGGCCCAGAAGGAGGTGGAGATCGCCGATGTGGAGCGCATGCAGCGCAAGCTGCAGGAGGCCTCCTTTGACTTCTCCGACTTCGTTCAACAGATGCGCCTGATCAAACGCATGGGCTCCCTGGGGGGGCTGATGAAAATGATCCCGGGCATGAACAAGATCGACGACGGCATGCTCAAGCAGGGGGAAGCCCAGCTCAAGCGCATCGAGGCGATGATCGGCTCGATGACCCAGCAGGAGCGGGAAAATCCCGACCTGCTGGCCGCTCAACCCTCCCGCCGGCGCCGGATCGCCAAGGGCAGTGGCCACATGCCCGCCGATGTGGACAAGGTGCTGGCCGACTTCCAAAAGATGCGGGGCTTCATGCAACAGATGAGCCGTGGGGGCGGCTTCCCGGGGATGCCGGGCATGGGGGGCTTCCCGGGCATGGGGGGCTTCCCGGGCATGGGCGGCGGCATGCCAGGGATGCCCGGAATGCCGGGAATGCCAGGCATGCCTGGGGGCGGAGCCCCGAACGCCGGCCCCCGCAAGCGCCAGCGGCCGGAGAAAAAACGCAAGGGGTTTGGCCAGCTCTGAGGGGCAGTTGCCCGAGGCGCAGGTCGCCAGGTAAACTCTTGGATTCCAGTTCACGCCCCATAAGATTCCGATGATCAAGCTCCGCCTGAAGCGTTTCGGTAAGAAGCGGGAAACGAGCTTCCGGATCGTGGCGTGTAACAGCACCAGTCGGCGCGATGGCCGCCCCCTGGAGGAGCTGGGTTTCTACAACCCCCGCACCAACGAAACCCGCCTAGATACCGAAGCCCTGCGCCGCCGCCTCGAGCAGGGCGCCCAGCCCAGCGACACCGTGCGCACCCTGCTGGAAAACGGCGGCCTGCTCACCAAAACCCCTCGCCCCGCAGAAATTGTCGGCAAGGCCAAGCAGGCTGCGGCCCGCGAAGCGGCAGTGAAAGCCGCCGCCAAGGCTGAGGCCGAAGCCAAGGCTGCTGCAGAAGCTGCGGCCGCTGAAGCCAAGGCTGCCGAAGCTGCTGCGGCCGCCGCCGCCGCTGAAGCTGCCAGCGAAGCCAAAACCGAAGACGCCGGGGCCGAAGCCTGAGCCCTTCCCCCATGGAAGGTTCGGAGCGCCGCCGCTTCGTCATAGACCTGCCGGACCAGGGGGCTGCCCTGGCCCTGGCCGGCGAGGGCGAAGTAACCCTGAGGCGGCTGGCCGAACTAACCGGTGCCCAGGTGGTGCTGCGTGGTTTGCAGTTGCATATTGATGGCCGCCCCAGCCAACTGGAGCGGGCCGCTGCCCTGGTGGAGTTGCTGCGGCCCCTCTGGAGGGAAGGCCAACCCGTCAGCGCCGTAGACCTACAGACCAGCCTCCAGGCCCTCAGCAGCGGCAAGGGCGATGAACATCGCGAACTGAGCCAACAGGTGCTGGCCCGCAGCCAAAGCGGCAAGTTGTTGCGGCCCCGCACCCTGCGCCAAAACGCCTATGTGGAGGCGATGGAGCGCCATGAACTCACCCTGGCCCTAGGGCCCGCCGGCACAGGCAAAACCTTTCTGGCCGTGGTGCAAGCGGTGCGCAATCTGCAGGAACGGCGGGTGGAACGCATCGTGCTCACTAGGCCGGCGGTGGAGGCGGGCGAACGCTTGGGCTTCCTGCCCGGCGACCTGCAGCAAAAGGTGGATCCCTACCTGCGCCCCCTCTACGACGCCCTGCACAGCTTGCTCAGCCCAGAACGCACGGCAGCCCTACTGGAGAAGGGGATCATCGAGGTGGCACCGCTGGCATATATGCGCGGCCGCACCCTGGCGGATGCCTTTGTGATCCTTGATGAGGCGCAAAACACCACTACGGGCCAGATGCGCATGCTGCTTACCCGCCTAGGCGAGAACTCGCGCATGGTGGTTACCGGTGATCCCACCCAGGTGGACCTGCCCGCCGGCCAGCTGAGCGGCCTTGAGGAGGCGGCCCGGGTGCTGGAGGGGGTGGAAGGGATTGCGATCTGTCGGCTTACGGCCGCCGATGTGGTGCGCCACCCATTGGTGCAAAGGCTGGTGCAGGCCTATGCCCGGGAAGACAGCAAACGCGAACCCCCCGCCCAGCGGCGCCGGTGATCCGTACGGCCAATTCGCAACAATTCAGCTAACCCCCTGGCAGCATGGGGGGGTTCCCCATCCCTGATGCGCCATGCCGGCTAGCAGTAATTTCCAGGAGGCCATCCGGCAAGCGCAGAGCAGCGCCCTGGTAGGCCCCAACGTTGTAAATAAGGCCCTGCCCTTTGTGGGTGGTGGCATGGTGCTCACCTCCGTGGGGGTGCTGGGCGGCCTGTCGATGATCGCCAGCCCGGCCTTCATGCCCCTGTTCTGGGGGGCCCTGATCGGCAACTTCATTCTGTTCTTTGTGGCCCAAAACGTTGCCCTCAAGGGCAACAACGCCACGGCCCTACCGCTGTTGGCGGTCTACAGCCTGCTGACCGGCTTCACCCTCAGCGGCCTGGTGGCGATGGCCCTCAGCGGAGCGGCAGGGGTGGGTGGCGTGGCCACCGCAGCCCTGGCCACCGGCATCACCTTTGTGGTGGCCTCGGTCTTTGGCCGTCGCATGAGCGACAGCGTGGGCCAATCGCTCACCGCTGTGGTGGGCCTGGGCATCATCGGCCTGCTGATTGCCATGGTGGTGCAGCTGGTGGGTGGCATCTTTGCCCCCCAGATGTTCCTGGGCGGCGGCATGGAGCTGCTGATCGCCGGCTTCGGCACGGTGCTGTTTGTGGGCGCCGCCTTCGTGGACTTCTACACGATGCCCCGCACCTACAACGACGACCAATACCTGGCCGGTGCCCTGGGGATGTATCTCACCTACATCAACCTGTTCATCTTCATCCTGCGCCTGATCATTGCCCTCAATGGCGGCAGCCGCCGCGACTGAGCCAAACCAGGCGAGCCCGCAGAAGAGCCCGCAGACCTAGCGCCCCAAACGGGGCGTTTTTTTTGCTTATTAGCTTTTTAGCTTTGAAAATTCCATGTCTGAGCAATATTTTAAAAGAAGACAGCCATATCTGTAGGGCAAGCCTGTAAGGATTCTATAATCACCCAAAGTTCAATACTGAAAATAGTCGATAGAAATGGGTGACAGGAGATAGACAGTCCCTGGCTCGCAGGGGCTGAATGGGGATTTTTCGAGGTGCCCGAAATCAAAAATGAGGCGAAATCACAAACCGTACGGACCGTACAGAATTGAAAATCGCCACAAACAGATAAAAGCCCACGCCTACTGCGCCACCTACTGCGCCACCTACTGCGCCACCTACTGCGCCACCGACAACAGCGCCGCAGCAATCGCCTGCCGCTGGTCGTCGTCGTAGCCCCAGCGCTCCAGGAAGGCCAGATCTGCCCCCTCCCCCCGGGTGGCGGCCAGCAGACCCTCGAGGCGGGCTTTAACCAGGGCCGGCTCAAGCAAACGCAACAACTCGCGGCAGCGGCCCTGCACCCGTTCTGAACCCTGCTGCTGCTCAGTGGCCCCGGATCTGCCGTGCTCCAAAACCATGGCCGTGCTCATCGCCAGGTTGCGCACACTCAGATCCACCAGTTCCGCCCCGGCGGCCCGCAACACAATCAGCAGGGGATCCGGCAGGCGATCCATCAGCGGGTTGTCGGCCGGCAGGCTCACCACAAAAAAGCCCCGGGCCCCATCCCTGCTGGCCACTAGCTCCGCCACCCGATCAGCCAGCACCTCATCACTGAGTTCCCCCTGCTCCCAGGCATGGCACCAGAGGTCTGCCACCTCGATCGCCTGTTCAAAACTGGGCTGCAGCGGTTGGGCTGCAGCGGTCGCCTGATCGCTCATCGCGCCGGAAATCGAGGGGCTGTCATCTTGAGGGTATGGACTCCTTCGCCCTAGATGCCACCCCAGAGGGCTTTCGCTCTGGTTTCGTGGCCCTGATCGGTCGCCCCAACGTGGGTAAATCCACCCTGCTGAACCAGCTGGTGGGGGAAAAAGTAGCGATCACCTCGCCCGTGGCCCAAACCACCCGCAACCGCCTGCGGGCCATCCTCACCACCCCCACAGCCCAGCTGGTGCTGCTCGACACCCCAGGCATCCACAAGCCCCACCACCTGCTGGGGGAACGCTTGGTGCAAACGGCGCGCAACAGCATCGGTGAGGTGGATGTGGTGCTGGCCCTGATGGATGGCAGCGTGCCCCTGGGCCGCGGTGACCAGTTCGTGCTCGACCTGCTGCAGCAATGCCGGCACCCGGTGCTGCTGGGGCTAAACAAGCAAGACCTGGTGGATCCAAGCCAGCAGGAAGAGCTGATCCATAGCTATCAGGAGGCCCTGCCAGGGGCAACGCTGCTCTCCTTCAGTGCGGCCACCGGCGCCGGCTGCCAGGGACTGGTGGAAGCCCTTGGGCCGCTGCTGCCCCTGGGCCCCATGCTTTATCCGGCAGACACGATCAGCGACCAGCCGGAAAAACTGCTGCTGGCGGAACTAATCCGCGAACAGGTGCTGCACCACACCCGCGAAGAGGTGCCCCATTCGGTGGCGGTACAAATCGAACGGGTGGAGGAGGACGGGCCGCGCACGGCGATCCTGGCCACCGTGATGGTGGAACGCAGCAGCCAAAAAGGCATCCTGATCGGCAAGGGCGGCGCCATGCTCAAAGCAATCGGCAGCGGCGCGCGGCTGCAGATGCAAAAGGTATTTGACGGCCCCGTTTACCTGGAACTATTCGTAAAAGTGGTGCCCCACTGGCGCCAGAAACCCGGCCGCCTGGCGGAATTGGGCTACGCCAGCGAATAGGCAAAGGCAGCTTAATGATTCAATCATGATCCCTTAAGGTAAAGACAATATTCCGGCAATCTAACGACAAGGCGAGCTGCGTAGGGTTGTTGCAGTTCCAATTTTTAGCGCTATGGCAGTTGCTGCGGATTACACCCTTCAGATTCTGCATTACTACGGTGAAAGCGGTCTGCTGGGCACTACCACGGCACCGATCATGGGCGCAATTATCGACAAGTTTGATGATGCCTACGCCAACACCTTGGTAGTAGGCGAAGGGGATAGCTTCATTCCTGGCCCCTGGTTGGTGGGTGGAGCAGACCCCGCCCTAAATGCCAGCCCCCAAATAAAGAGCACAGCCCTGGCTCGCCCAGATGTGGCGATCATGAATGCCTTTGGCACCGACGTATCGGCCCTTGGCAACCACGAATTCGACCTGGGTTCCCCAGTACTCCAGGGGGCAGTCGCCGGTTCAGGTACCTGGGTTGGCGCCCAGTTCCCCTTGATCACCACCAACCTCGACTTCAGCAAGGACTCCTCCCTGGCTTCCCTGGCGGATAAGTCGCTCGGAGGCAGTGCTGCAAACAGCTTTGCTGGCCTGGAATCCACGGCAATCAAGGGCAAGATTGCCCCATACACTGTGATAACCCAGGGGGGCCAGAAGATAGGTGTTGTGGGTGCCACCACCTTTGAACTGCTGGTTAAATCTTCTCCCAACGGCACGATCGTGAAGGGAGACAGCAGCAGCCTTAGCGAAGCCCAACGCTTAGCGATAGTTGCTGGTTATATTCAGCCAGCCGTGGATGCCTTGATTGCCGCTGGCGTAAATAAGGTAGTAATGGTTGACCAGCTTGATGTGCTGGATCGCAACAAGGCTTTGGCACCACTACTCACCGGGGTGGACGTAATGGTGGCCGGTGGAAGCCACGAACGCCTGGGCGATGCCACCGACACTGCCGTGGGTTTCAATGGCCACAGCGCAGATTTCATTGCAGACAAATACCCTATCGTCAGCAAAGGCAAGGACGGCAAGCCGACGCTGATCGTTACCACAGACACCGAATACACCTATTTGGGCAGGTTGGTGGTGGACTTCAACGCCGCCGGTGAACTGCTCACTGAAAATCTCAGCACAGCAATCAACGGAGCCTACGCCTCCACAGAAACAAACCTAAAAACAGCCTACGCCACCACGCAAACAGCTGCTCAAATCATCGCCAGCAGCAGCATTGGCACCCAGGTAAACGAAATCACCACGGCAATCAACAATGTGATTTCCTCCAAAGATGGCAACATCTTTGGCTATACCAATGTTTATCTGGAAGGCGACAGGGCCTTTGGGCGAGCCCAAGAGGTGAACCTCGGCAATATCTCCGCCGATGCCAATATCTATGCAGCTCTGAAAGGGCTGGGCTCAACTGCTGTAGTGGGCTCCCTCAAGAATGGCGGCGGCCTACGCGCTTCCATCGGCTCGGTAAGCGCCGCTGGAAGCAAGACTGCGCCTGCGGCCACCAGTGTTAAACCTGCCGGCGCCATCTCCCAGCTAGACGTAGAGAACGCCCTGCGCTTTGACAACAAACTGATGGTGTTTGAAAGCACCCCCCAACAGCTACTAAATATTCTTGAGTTCGCCGCAGGCCTAAGTGCTGGCAATGGTGGTTACGCCCAAATCGGCGGCATCTATTTCTCCTTTGACCCCTCAAAGGCTGCCGGTAGCCGAGTCCAGGATGTGGCGGTCTACGACACCAGCGGAAACCTTGTTTCCAAAGTTATCGATAACGGCAAGGTTCTTAGCTATGCCCCAAGCAAGATCAGCATAGTTTCCCTGAACTTCACCGCCAATGGTGGTGATGGCTATCCCACTAAGGCCAACGGCAGCAACTTCCGCTACATCCTTAGCGATGGCAGTCTCTCCAAAGCGATTGACCCCAGCCTTGATTTCACTGCCGCAGCCAATATACCTAGCAATGTGATAGGTGAACAGCTTGCACTTCAGAACTATCTAAAAGCCACCTACCCCAGCACAGACAAAGCATTCAGTGTCGCCGATACCCCTGCCAGCCAAGACCAGAGACTCCAAAATCTCGCCGCCAAAACCACAGACACGGTGTTTGCCAAGCCTATTGATCAAATCCGTTTTCTTGACACTCTGACCGGCTTACACACCTACGCTGGCGACAGCGGCGAACTGGCACGCCTGCGCAGTTCAGGCTGGAAAGAGGAGGGCTCTGCCTGGAGCCTGCAGCAAGCGGCCGGAGGGGAAAGTGGTGGTTTACAAGATATCCATCGCCTCTTCAACCCCACCTCCAAGGATCACCTGCTCACCATCAACGACGCAGAAGTGACAGCGGCCCAAAAGCTGGGTTACATATACGAAGGCGTGGCAGGTCGGGCCCTGTCGGCGACGGCCGGAGTCTCTGGCACAACCACTGTGCAGCGCTTTTACCTTGCATCCAAGGGGGAGCACTTTTTCACAAACAACCTCCAAGAAGCTGCCCAACTAACTGGCCTTGGCTTTGTTTCCGAAGGAGCAGCCTGGGCCATCTGACCTGCCCCTAGAAAAATCGCCTTTGGGGCAGGATAGGTACTTGCCATTGCATTGGGCCTGGGCCTAAGACTGCCGTGACGGACGTATTCCCCCCCACCAGCGCCGCAGCCCTGCTGGCCCTCTGCGCCGGCGAATGGCTCAGCCTGCGCTCGCGCTTTCAGCCCGCCGCCAGCGATGACGATTGGCATGACAGTGATAAGGGGGAACTAAAGGTGCAGTGGAGCCCCGCCAGCAACGGCGAGGGCCTTGGCACCCTGGCGGTGCAGGGGCCAAACCAGTGCCAGGGCCGCCTGACCTTCCACAGCAACGGCAGCCTTAGCAGCGGCGACGGCCAACAGGGCCAGTGGCGACTGCAAGCTGATGGGCGCCTCGAGCTGGAGCACAGCGCTGGCGGCTGCCAGCTAACTGAAACCATCTGGTTTCGTAAACCAAACCTGCGGCTACGCAGTTTGTTGATCTGGCGAGCTGGGGAACTGCAGGGGGCGAGGTTCTGCTCGGAAATCCGCCGCGTTAGCCGCTAGGAACATGCGCCTTGACGTGGTGAGCCTCGTGCCAGAGGCCTTTGAACCCCTCAGGCAACTGGGGGTAATCGGCCGGGCCTTCAGTGCCGGCATCGCCGAACTGCATTGCCACAATCCGCGTGATTACGCCACCGATCGCTACCGCAAGGTAGACGATGAACCCTATGGCGGCGGTGCCGGCATGGTGCTCAAGCCTGAGCCTGTATTTGCCGCCTTTGGCGCCATTCCCCTGCACTCGCCGCGCCGCAGCCTGTTGATGACCCCCCAGGGCAAACCGCTCTGCCAGGCGGATCTGCAGCGCTGGGCCAGCAATTACCAACAGCTGGTACTGCTTTGTGGTCATTACGAGGGCTTTGATGAACGCATCCGTGGCCTCGCCGATGAGGAGGTGTCGTTGGGGGATTTTGTGCTCACCGGCGGCGAACTGCCGGCGATGACGATCATCAACGGCGTGGTGCGGCTGCTGCCCGGCACCGTGGGCAGCGCCGACTCCTTGCTGGAGGAAAGCCACAGCGCTGGCCTGTTGGAACACCCCCACTACACCCGGCCGGCGGAGTTCCAAGGCCAGGCTGTGCCAGAGGTGCTGCGCAGCGGCGACCACGGCGCCATCGCCCGCTGGCGTTCCGACCAACAGCAGCAACGCACCCGCGAGCGGCGGCCTGATCTGTGGGTCCGTTGGCAGGCCCTCCAGGAGCAGAATCAAGGCCTGGATCCCTAACCATGAACCTGCGCATCGGCAACGGCTATGACATCCACCGGCTGGTGCCGGGTCGGCCCTTGATCATTGGTGGCCAACGGCTGGAGCATCCCGAGGGGCTGGGCCTTGATGGCCACAGTGATGCCGATGTGCTGGTACACGCCGTGATGGATGCCCTGCTGGGTGCCCTGTCGTTGGGGGATATCGGCAAGTATTTCCCCCCCGAGGATCCCCGCTGGCGGGGGGCAAACAGCCTGCTGCTGCTGGAACAGGTGATTGGTCTGGTGCGCGAACGGGGCTGGCGGGTGGGCAATGTGGATGCGGTGCTGATCGCCGAACGGCCCAAGCTCAAACCCCACATCGAAGCGATGCGCAGTGCGATCGCCGCCCGGCTAGGGGTGGATCCCGACCAGGTGGGCGTAAAGGCCACCACCAACGAAAAACTCGGCCCCTGCGGCCGCGAGGAGGGGATCGCCTGCCATGCGGTGGCCCTGTTGACGCGCCCATGAGCGCCCTGCTGGCGCTGCTGCTGAGCCTCGTCACCCTGGTGGCACCGGCCTGGGCCCTGCGGCCATTAGATCCAGCGGCCGGTGTGGTGGAGGTGCTGCAGATGCCGGTGGCCACGGCCCAGCAACCCTGCTGGCGCCAGGCAGAACAGCAAATCTGGGAACCCTGGCTGGAAAAGCAATCGGGCTATCGGGGTAGGGAATTGCTCTGGGATCCTGAGCGGCAGCAGGCGGTAGTGCTGGTGGGGTGGGCCAGCCAAGCCGCCTGGGATGCCATCCCCGCCTCCAGCATTAGCCGCACAGAAGCCCGTTTTGATCGGGTGCTGCGCCGTTGCTTGGGTAATGGCGCCAGCAAACCGCTGCCGCTGCAACGCACCGGCTCATTGCAACCATTGATCTCCAACGCCGACACAAGCTCCAACTTCAGCTCCAGCAGCACCAGCGACCCGACCCGATGAGCTACGTACTGGGCACCCACAGCGCTGAACGGGAACGGCTCGGGCGTCAGCACCACATCTGGCGCGCAGACAGCCAGGCCGCCTGGCAACGGGCGGGCTTCCAGGCGGGGGATCGACTGCTGGATCTGGGCTGTGGGCCGGGCTTTGCCAGCCTTGACCTGGCCGAGCTAGTGGGGGCCAACGGTCGGGTGCTAGCGATCGACCAATCCCACGACTACATCAGCCATCTACAACAGCAAGCCGAGGCGCTCAAACTCCAGCAGCTGCATAGCCAAACCCTCAACCTGGCTGAACCGCTCGGCGCCGCTGCCCTTGGGGAGCTGGCTGCCGGCAGCTGGGACGGGGCCTGGTGCCGCTGGCTCTGCATGTTCCTGAGTGATCTGGATCCGCTGCTGGCACTGATCGCCAGCGCCCTGCGGCCAGGGGGTCGACTGGTGCTGCACGAATACATCAGCTGGGACAGCTTCTCGCTGCATCCCCACGGCGATGCCGTGCAGCAGTTTGTGCGCTGCTGCATCCAGCACTGGCGCCAGCAGGGGGGCGACCCCGATGTGGCCAGTCGCCTGCCGGGCCTACTCGAACAAAGGGGCCTGCAGCTGCTCAGCAGCCGCAGCCTGATGGCCTGTAGCCCCAGCAACCAGCCGAAAGCCCTCTGGCTCCAGGATTTTCTGGGCAGCTATCCGTTGCAGCTCGCCGATGCCGGCCTGTGGAGCCCAGGGCAACAGGAGGCGTTGGAGCAGGAACTAGCCCAGGCCCAGCGGCATCCCAGCCTCTGGGTTACGCCGGCCCTGGTGGAACAGATCTGGATCAAGCCATGAGCGACCAGCAGCAGCACCAGCAACCAAACCATCACCTCGACCTCGACCGCCGTCGCCGCCTCGGCATGGGGGAAGCGGTGTGGGGCGAACACAAAAGCGCCGAGCAGATCATCGCCATTGCCCGGGAGCTGCAGGCCGCCGGCGAGCTAATGCTGGCCACCCGGGTGGACCCAGCCAAGGCGGCAGCGGTGCAGGCCGATCTGGCAGCCGTGCTGCACCACCCCCAGGCCCGGTGCCTCACCCTGGGGGATTTGCCAAAGCCGGCCGATCCTGCGGCGGCAAGCGTGGCGGTGCTCACCGGCGGCAGCAGTGATCTCAGCGTGGCGGCCGAAGCCCAGCTGGCCCTGGCCTGCCATGGACTGGCCACGGAGCTGATCGCCGATGTAGGAGTATCGGGCCTACAGCGACTGCTGAACCAGCTGCCCCAACTAAAACGCCATCAGGTGTTGATCGTGTGTGCCGGCATGGAGGGCTCGCTGCCAACGGTGGTGGCTGGCCTGTTGCCCCAGCCGGTAATTGGCGTGCCGGTGAGTGTGGGCTATGGCGTAAGTGCCGGCGGCCGCACCGCCCTTGAGGGGATGCTGGCCAGCTGCGCCCCGGGGCTCACGGTGGTAAACATCGATAACGGCTATGGGGCCGCCATGGCAGCATTAAGGATTCTTAGGGGTGTTTAGTTGCGAGGTATTTGATGTATTTTTTATCCTGGAAATAAGCCCACTAAATTCACTTACAAACCTGATCTCATCACAAACCTAATCTCATTACAAATCTGATCTCATTTGCAAACTTAAACTCATTTACAGATCTGATCAGCCGTGGATCCTTTCACTATGGGCAGGGAAAGCGCCGCAAATAGGTTTTTGAGGGTGCCCTTGCCTTCCTGCTCGGCCAAGCCAACATTCAATGCTGCCAGCAGCGCTGGGTTGCCTTTCCTCACGGCAATGCCAAAGGGTTTGGGTGGAAAGCAAGCTCCCACATTTAGCAGGCGAAACCTATTGCGATCCGGAGCAACACTTAGCATTCCCAGGATATTTGTGTTGTCGTTTGCCCAGGCAGCCACCAGCCCGCTGCGCAGCAGTTCAATGCCACCAGATTCGAAGTTAGTGCTGCGCTGAAGGATCCCGGGCCAGGCCCGCATGTAACGCTGCTGACTTGCCGAACCTTGGGCCACGCTGATCTCCTTGCCAATCAGTTGACTCAGCCGCTGAATCGGACTGTTTACTGGTAGCAATAAGGCTTCATGGGCGACAACGTAAGGCATCGAAAAGTCGACTAGTTTCTGACGCTCTGGCGTGATGGTGAGCTGGGCAATCACCAGGTCAATCGCCCCCTTCTGCAGCAGCGCCAACCGCTGTGGCGAATCAACGCCAACCAGTTCAACCTGGCTGGCCTTGCCCAGCAACTGGGTGCCGATCAGCAGGGCGAGGGAGGCTTCAGCCCCCTCGAATCCCGGTTTACCCACCTTGCGAAGAGACATCCCCGGCAGATCTGGGGAAACACCGATGCGCACCACCCCCCGTTGTTTGATGGTATCTAGCAGATCCGGCTGGGGGGTGGCTGCCAGCGCCTGGGCTGATAGCAATCCCAGGCAGCCAAACGAATTCAAAACCCCAAGAACAAATTTGCTGCTTAGCATTCTTCGCATTAGTTGCCTGAGGTTTGTCAATGATCCTATGGCAGGAATTCCGCTGGTCAGCCTGAAGCCCATAGACCTATAGACCAACCCCTAGATCTGCAGACTGACAGTGGCAGCCATTCGCTGGCGTCAGGATCGAGCTGCCCCCTTGCATGACAGCCCAACCCTCAGGACTCCACTGGCGATCCAGCGAAGCCGGTTTCGCCACCAGGTGACCCATGAAGAGAAAAATCAGCGCTGCGTCCGTGAAGTTTGCCAACAAATAGTTAATCAAAATACTGTTGAAAGTCCTGCTTTTAACAGTGGGCAAACAGGCAACAACGGCCTAAACATCGGACTTTAGAACATCAGAAATAATATACGGGTGCTTTTATAGGTGCCTTCAACGCTAGCTTCAGGGCACAACCCGTAGGTGCAAGGTAAAATATCAAATCGAACGTAGCTTATACAGCGAACTTCTGGCCATCGGGCGCCAGCCCATAGCGACAAGAAGACCAGACAAACAATACAAAAGACCAATATGAATCAGACAGGCCACCGCATACAGCTGATCAAGACAGGAAAGATAAGGAGTTTTGGGCAAACCAGCTGGAGAGCTGGTCACCAGCCAGGCCTGAGTCAGCGCCCAGAAGGGGCGAAGGCTGATGCTCCCCAGGGCTTGCCGATTCGCAATGGAATCGGACAGCTGGCTGTTTGTCTCAATGGCCTATGTAGAATTAAAAACATACCAATCCCTTACGGCGAGCCCAGAAAAAATGTCTGAGTTGAAGTGTCCATTCAGTGGTCACGTTGGAGCGGTGACTCCGGCCGGCGGCACCTCAAACGAGCAGTGGTGGCCGGATCAGATCAAAATCGGCCTGCTGCATCAGCACCACCCCGCGTCCAATCCCCTCGGTGGCGGCTTCAACTACGCCCAAGCCTTTGCCGGGCTCGATTACGGGGCCCTCAAGGCTGATCTGCGGGCGCTGATGACCGATTCCCAGGAGTGGTGGCCGGCGGACTGGGGCCATTACGGAGCGCTGTTCATCCGCATGGCCTGGCATAGCGCCGGCACCTACCGGATGGCGGATGGACGCGGTGGTTCTGGCCATGGCAATCAACGCTTTGCGCCGCTCAACAGTTGGCCCGACAACACCAACCTGGACAAGGCCCGGCGGCTGCTTTGGCCCCTCAAGCGTCGTTACGGCAATGCCATCTCCTGGGCCGATCTGATTGTGCTAGCCGGCACCTTGGCCCTGGAGTCGATGGGCTTCCGCACGTTTGGCTTTGCCGCTGGTCGCACCGACATTTGGCAACCGGAGGAGGATGTGTTCTGGGGCCGGGAAACCAGCTGGCTCAGCGATGGGCGTCACGCCGGCGACGGCACCCTGGAACAACCGCTGGCGGCGGTGGAAATGGGGCTGATCTACGTGAACCCCGAAGGTCCCCATGGCCATCCCGACCCGGTGGCCTCAGGCCGGGAGGTGCGGGACACCTTCGCCCGCATGGGCATGACCGTGGAGGAAACCGTGGCCCTGGTGGCTGGTGGCCACACCTTCGGCAAATGCCACGGCGCAGCGCCCGCTAGCAACCTGGGCGCTGAACCCGAGGGGGCAGCACTGGAGGAGCAAGGGTTTGGCTGGGCCAACCGCTACGGCAGTGGCAAGGCGGAGCACACGATCACCAGCGGCATTGAAGGGGCCTGGAAACCCAACCCCACCCGCTGGGATCAGGGCTACTTCGAGATGATGTTCACCTACGAATGGGAGCTCACCAAGAGTCCTGCCGGTGCCTGGCAGTGGGTGGCCAAGGACGTACGCCCTGAGCATCTAATTCCCGATGCCCACGTGCCGGGCTTGCAATCGGCGCCGATCATGACCACCGCCGATCTCTCCCTGCGCCATGACCCGATCATGGAGCCGATAGCCAGGCGCTTCCATCAGGATCAGCAGGCCTTCGCCAACACCTTCGCCCAGGCTTGGTTCAAGCTGACCCACCGCGACCTGGGCCCCCGCGCGCTCTACCTCGGACCCGACGTGCCGGCCGAAGAGTTGATCTGGCAAGATCCGCTCCCAACGGTCGACCATCCGCTGGTGGATGGCGACGATCTGCCTGCCTTGAAGCAACAGATCCTGGCCACGGGCTTAACGGTGTCTGAGCTGGTGGCCACTGCCTGGGCATCAGCCTCCAGCTTCCGCGGCTCCGATAAGCGCGGCGGTGCCAATGGGGCTCGGCTACGGCTGCAGCCGCAACGCACCTGGGAGGTGAACGACCCCGAGCAACTCTCCAAGGTGCTGACACAGCTGGAGAGCGTGCAGACAGCCTTTAACAGCAACTGCTCCGACGGCAAGCGCATCTCCCTGGCGGATCTAATCGTGCTGGCCGGTGCTGTGGCCGTGGAGCAAGCGGCGGCCGCTGCCGGTCACGAGCTGAGCGTGCCCTTCCGGCCCGGTCGCACCGATGCCAGCGCGGAGCAAACGGACACGCCAGCCTTCAATGTGCTCAAACCCTTGGCCGATGGCTTCCGCAACTGGCAACGGTTGGATTTACCGATTCGAGCCGAGGAGCTCCTGTTGGATCGGGCCCAGCAATTGGGGTTGAGCGCCCCAGAGCTCACGGTTCTGGTGGGGGGCCTGCGGGTGCTGGGGGCGAACAGCGGCGGCAGCAGCCACGGTGTGTTTAGCGATCGCGTGGGCGTGTTGAGCACGGATTTCTTCGTGAACCTGCTCGATATGGGCACGGTTTGGGGACCAGGCACTGGAGAGAACCTCTACGAGGGTCGCAGCCGCGCCGACGGCAGCCTGCGCTGGTCGGCCACCCGGGCTGATCTCGTCTTTGGCTCCAACAGCCAGCTGCGGGCGATCGTGGAGGTGTATGCCCAAGACGACGGCACCGAGCGTTTCATTCACGACTTCGTGCAAGCTTGGGCGAAGGTGATGGAGCTCGACCGCTTCGATCTCGACCGGCACGGCAGCTGAGCAGCCTTATCCCAGAATTGCCCCCCCCATGGACATCGCCAGCGCCCTGATCGAAGCCCTGTTGCAGCGAGGCATTCGCCGGGTCTACGGCGTGCCTGGGGACTATGTGTTGGGCCTGTTTGATCGCTTCGAGCAGTCGCCGATCGAGATGATCTGCACGGCCGGCGAAGAGGGGGCGGGCTTTGCCGCCGATGCCCATGGCCGCATGCAGGGCCTGGGGGTGGCGGTGGTGACCTACGGCGTGGGAGCCCTGAAACTGCTAAACCCGGTGGCTGGTGCCTATGCCGAGCGCTCACCGCTGCTGGTAATCAGCGGGGCCCCGGGGGTGCGCGAGTCCGATGGCCACGTACTGCTGCACCACAGCATCCGCGCTTCCGACACCCAGCAACGCTTTTTCAATGAGGTCTGCGCCGAAACGGCTCGGCTCGATTCAGGCCGAACGGCCGCTGCCGAAATCACAAAGGTGTTGGCGGCGATGCAACGGGAGTCGCGCCCGGGCTATCTAGAACTGCCGCGGGACTGCCTCACCCGGCCCCTGCCCTGGCCCCTGGCCCCCCTTGGCAGTCCAGCCCCAGCACCCGAACCTGCCCCCCTCCATCGCCAACGGGCCGATGAACTACTCACCTGGCTGCGCAGCCGGCAACGGCCGGTGGTGCTGGCTGGCATCGAACTGCACCGCTTTGGCCTGCAGGATGCCCTGTTGAAGGTATTGGAACGGGAGGACTGGCCCTTTGCCACCAGCCTCAGTGCCAAATCCCTACTAAATGAGCGCCATCGCCTCTGCCTTGGGCTCTACGAAGGGGCCGCAGGACCCACTGAGGTGCGTGATCTGGTGGAGGGCAGCGATGGCCTGTTGATCCTGGGCATGCCATTGCAGGATCTAGACACGGGCATTTTCACGATGCACCTGGAGGCTGACCGGGTGGTGCGAGTGGAGATGGGCGAAGGCCTTCGCTGGAGCCAGGGGGACCTCGACAGCCTTGATCCGGTGGCCCTACTGCAGGTGTGGCAAGGGGCGGCGGCCCCCAGCCCCCGCTCTCCGGCGGTGGAACCACTCCCCCAGGCGGATCCGGCCCCGTTCGAGCCCATCCCCGGGGTGCCGATCACAGTGCGGCGCTTGGTGGGCGCCGTGAACGCCCGGATCACAGCCGACACAGTGGTGGTGGTTGACCCGGGCGATGCCCTCTTCGCCGCCGCCGACCTGCGCCTACCGGCCGCCAGCGATTTCCTGGCCTGCGGCTATTGGGCCTCCCTCGGGTTCGCGATTCCAGCCGCGATCGGCGCCTGGGGCGGCTCCGCCAACCCCAGGGTCAAACCTTTGGTGTTGCTCGGCGATGGATCATTTCTGATGAGTGCCAATGAACTGGCCACCCTGGCCCGTTATCACATCCCTGCCCTGGTGGTGGTGCTCGATAACGGGGGCTACGGCACCGAACGGCCGATGCTTGATGGTCCTTTTAATGACGTGCAGCCGGTTGACCACGTTGCCCTGGCTGGGGCCTACGGATTCAAGGCGGCCGTTCGTGTGCGCTACGAAGAGGAACTTGAGCAAGCCCTTACCAAGCTGCTCGCCCCTGGCGATGGCCCCAGCTTGGTGAGTGTGGAACTAAAGCAGGGGGATGTTTCCGATGTGCTGCGCAACCTCACCGCCGCCCTGGCCAAACGGGTGCGCTAGGCCGGCGAGGTGGTTGAGGTGACCTCCCACCTCAGGACGAACAGCTGTAGTGGGATACACCTCCGGCATTGAAAAATTCCTTGGGCTTCAGACGGTCGTAGCTCGCCTCCACCTCCGCTGATTGCCCGTCGTAGGGATTACTGAACACCGCCTGCAGCTCCTTGATCAGGCTGGGATCACCTTGCGCAGCCTTTTCATAGGCCGGGGCGATCAGCCATTCGCGCCAGGTGAATTTGGGGTTAATGCGTTTCATCGCTTCGGATATCACTCGCGGGTCGCCGCAGGCAGTGATGCGTTCCCGCCAGCGTTGCAGCCACTGGGTCCATTGCCCATCGAGCTGCCCTGAGCTGGGCAGGTAGAAGCTCTCCTTCAGGCTTGAAAGTTGTTCTGGAAGCTCAGAAAGCTTGCGGAAAAAGATCGTGTAGTCAGCCTTCGAGAGAAGCATCAGCCGCAGCAGCTCGTTCACCAGCTCGCCGTCATAGCTGCCCAGGCCGAGCTTGCTGGCCCACATGGCCTCGAGCTCCTGCTGCATCGCTTCAGCGAAGCCGTCCCGGATCTGATCGAGCCTGGCCAGGGCCTCCGAATTGCCCTCGAGCAGTAGCCGGATGGCGGCCCAGAACATCTGATAGTTAGCTTCGGCAGCCAGCGGCTGGTTGATGAAGCAGAAATGCTCGCCACCGCCGGTCCAGGGCTGAAATCTGGGGTCGAATAGTTCGCAGAATCCAAAGGGGCCGTAGTCAAGGGTGAAGCCACCGGCGGCGCAGTTGTCGCTGTTGAAATTGCCCTGGCAGTAGCCAACCCGCATCCAGTGGGCCACCAATGCCGTGAGCCGTCCGCGAAACAACCGGGCCAGCTCCACCACCTGATCGCTGAAATCCAGACTCGGATCAATCTCCTGCCGGTAGTTCCGCTCGATCAGGTGCTGCACGATCATCTGCAATTCGTTCAGTGCACCCGGATGGGCCTGGCTGCGGGCGCGACGGGCAAACAGCTCCAGCTGACCGACCCGCAGAAAGGATGGCGCCACCCTTGTGGTGATTGCCGCGGGGTTGTCTACCAGAATGTCGGGATCGATGGACCTTGAGTTCGGGGAATACCAGGGCCTACGTACGGTTTCCGATCGGGACATAAACAGCGTCAGGGAGCGTGAGGTAGGAACCCCAAGGGCGTGCATCAACTCCTGGGCCAGAAACTCGCGCACGCTGGAACGGAGCACAGCACGGCCATCGGCGCCACGGCAGTAGGGCGTAGGGCCGCCGCCCTTCAGTTGCATCTCCCAGCGGCTGCCGTTGAAGACGCCTTCGAACACGGAAATGGCGCGGCCATCGCCGTAGCCGTTGCCGGTGCCAAACGGGCACTGCTGGATGTATTCGGTGCCGTAGATCGAAAGGGCATAACCGGTTGCCCAACCAAACGGTCGCATCGGTTCCCGCGCCACGCTGATGTCGCCGGAAAACAGACGGCGGAACTTGTCGTCGTGGGCAAGCTCATCGCCCAGGCCCAATTCGTTGAAGAGGGTGCTGCTGTGAGCCACGTACTCCGCCGCTGGAATCGCCGTGGGTGTCACCGGCACGTAATGACCGGAAAACACCTGGCGGGGCTGGTGATCGTGGCCATCGCCGGTCGCCTGGGGATCCGCATGAAGGGAATCCAGCAGCGAATAGTCGGCCCGTTGGGCAAACTCCGCGAAGGTTGTTGTAAGCACTGGTCCCTCGGGTTTGGATCTGCCTGGGCATGGCCCTGGCGCTGAGATGATCATCTTGGCGCCGGGAATCATGGGCGGATGCCGCAAGCCGCCACGGCCCTGGGCCTGAGACCGGCACTGGCACCACGGGTGGATTGAGGCCTATCTCGGCTGTCAAAGGCCTGCTGCCGGCAATATGCCACCTACGTTGGTGAGGCAGGTTCACTTCAATGGCAGGTAACACTAATCTGGGTTGGGCAGGCTGTTCAGCCATTGAGCAAGACCCCTTGCGCCTGAGCGGGGCCTGGGTGTTCCGCGGAAGCAGGGTGCCAGTTGCGGCATTATTTGCAAATCGGAAGGACGGCGTAAGGACGGCGTTTCGCCCTCTGAATTCGTAGAACTCTTCCCTGGTATCAGCTTGGAACAGATCCGCCTGGTTTTAGAGCACGGAGACTGAGCCACAATTATTGAGCCTATGTTTCCAGCAGCAATGCAATTTGCTGCCTCAGCCATTGGAATTGCTGATAGGCCTGCCACACTTCTTCTAGGTCCCCATGGTCGTAGGCGTGGATCAGCAGATCGCGCATCCCCGCGATCCCTTGCCAAGGAATAGACGGATGACAATCACGGCAATCCTGAATTAAGGCATCCTCGAGGTAGTCCGTGGACTCCAATGTTTGGAGATCAGTGATCAGAAAGCCCAGGGCGCGATCCAGCACCATCAGGATGTCGGTCGTGAGCCTGATTCAGCACTGCGGCCACCAGGGCATCGCTGAGGTAGTACCCCTGCTCACGCAGTGCTTTGAGCAGCGGGGCACAAGCCGGAACTAAAGCGCGTTCTTTGGCGAGCAATAGGACCGCGGCGGTGCCAATGATCGAGAGCCCCTGGCGGCGTGCCTCAGCGCGGCCGCAGCGATCGTCGACCAAAAGCAGCACCTGCTGCCCGGCAGCCTGCTGTTTCAGCGCTAGGTCGATGGCACTGGCCTCACCCGCAGCCACGCCTGGGTTGAGCGGCCGATAGGGATCGTTGGCCTCAGTACCAGCTGGGGCGATGACCAGCCAGCCCTCGGTTAGGGCCAGTTGCAGGGCCTCACTGCCGGGATAGGGCTGGTGGCCAACGGACTGGGCAGCGCCACCGAGCTCCCCTGCGATCACATTCGTGATCCACACCGTTGGGAACAGGCTGCGCAGCAGAGCCAACTGATCAATGCGGGCTAGGCCAATCAACGGCCCCGCATCGAGTCAATGCTACGTAGCGTAATTGTGGAGGCGAAGTCGTAATTTCAGGATGAGCCTGCCTGCGATGGCTATCGGCACTATTGGCTGACCGTGGGTGAATATTGGGTAGGGGCACTACTCATTGTAAGGCTACATGCCGAGACACTCCAAGATCTTCTGATTCGTGATTTGTGGCCTTTCAAGGAAGGTTGATTGCGTGGCGTATTGCTGATGCGTGACTTGCCTGAGCTATCGGGATTCACATAAAGACTAATGAATTCTACGTAGTTGTCAAAAGTGTTTCTGTTGCCACTGTTGACATATGAACATGCTTTTGCACCGTTTGCCAAGACGAAAACTTCATCCTCGAATTCAAGATGATAATACCTGATTTCATGGGGAAAATCCTGTAGATCGGTTTTAATGATGTTTAAGTCGTTCGTCAGGAATGCTGCGTTGACAATCTTGTCATCGACCCCAATGCCATGGTACTCGGACGTATATAAATCAACCGTAGGAATATTGGCATCAATGGACCCTGCGCCTATTTTAATGGGCAGTGCTTGAAAGTAAGTATCTAGTGGCACAGCTGATCTCCTGATGGTTCGCTTAGCGACCCATTTGATGGGCATCGGACCCTTTGATGTGTAAACACGATTGCCGATGTCAAGCTCTTCTATCTTTCGCTCTCTGCCGTCGGCCATTCGGATAAATGTGCCAGAGCAGAAGCAGACTGCTGGTGATGATCCGTAAAGACTAAATACAAGTGGATTTGTTGTATCGTTTGATCCAACTCCGTTTAGGTTTTGGTACATTGCAGGAACGCTCCATCCCGAGCCCAACGTTGTATAGTTACCAGCATTGATGCCTAGCTTGACCCTAGTAGAGTTGGATCCTCCTGTGTCCGAGGACAATGTAAATCCTAGCCAGTATTGAGTGCCAGAAGACAGGCTTAATGTTGTTGTTGGGGTATAACTGCTGGTTGCTGATGCTGCGGGTGAAGATGGACCAGATAGTACGGAAATCAAGGAGCCTGGCGTATTTGTATTTACGCCAGCTCCATAGAGTCCAACCTGAAAGTTATTGGGTGCACTTTGACCTGCCAAGTAACTATTGGTAGTTATAGAAACCTGGTCTAAGTTGACGTCTTGCCCAGGAATGAATGCCGCGTATTGATATTGGTAATCGGTTGAACTGACTCGCCAAACACCACGTGAGTTAGTGAGGTCAGTATTGGCGATGTATAAGGTGCTCACCTCTGCGCCACTGCGTAATTATTATTAATTATCTATGGAAATTTAGGGCGATGACCATGGGTAGGGACTGTTTATATATTGTCTGATTTGCCACTAGGGCGATGATGGCATCGCTGGGATCGAGCTCACACTCGTCAACCAGCCGGCGCAATTGGTTTCACCATTTGCTGGAAATCTCAGTGGCCCTGCGCTGGCCAAGGGCCGGGGGCGGCGTGGTGCGGAAAGCCTCTGGCACCTCCCGCAGGCCGCAATAGCAGGCCCACCACTCCAGTGCACTCCAGATCGGGCAGTCGTTATCACCGAGCGGAACAGCGCCCTTGAGCTTCTGCTTGATCGCCTTATTCAACAGCTTGCCCCATTCCTTTGCATCAATGCGGCGATTGAGTTCTCCTAGTTGCCAGAAGACTTTCTGCCGCAGTTCGCCCGCCTTGCCCTGCTCGATCACCGAGAGGTTGCCGTAGGAGATCATCTCAAAGCCGACCTCTTTTGCCCAGTTGCAAGCTGTGTACTTGGTCCAGCCGTTGCGCCTGCGCCAATTCAGCAACATCCGCCCAAAGGCAGGGCGGCTCTGATGCTGACGCTCAAGCAGCTCGGCGTAGGTGATGGCCATTACTTAAGCAACTCAATTTCAGTGGCATCTGGGTAGCGGTTTTTTGCAAATTTCCTGGCTTCTTTGCCATTGGTGGCGCGGATGGTTTCAAGCATCGGCATCGCCCACCGGAAAATTATTTTTAGCCGATAAAGCCGTGATGCCTTTGCGCTGGTGCGGCTGATGCCTTCCCCGAGATTGGGAACCAGGCCAGTCCAAGGTTCATGCCGCTCTTACCGATTCCAGTCCCCCCATCCCCAATGAAGTTGTGGAAGAGCACTTTGCCAAACGTCGTTCAGACGCCCTTAAGCGCTCCTAAACCTCAGTCTTTGCCAGGAACATCACCTGGTCACAGCTGGCACTCGATGATCGCGAGCAAATTTTTAGCTGGATTGAATGGGACGAGCCATTGGCCGCCATTCGAGTTGATGAAACGCTGCAGAATCAGATAAATCGCCTTAGTGACTTTACAGAACACGGGCGCCCAGGAAGAGTGCCCGGGACCCGAGAATTGATCATTTCAGGCACACCATGTATAGCCGTTTACCGTAGAGAAGAGACTCTGATCCGTATCCTCAGAATCCTCCACGGCATCCTTCGGTGGCCGGAAATATTTGATTGAAAAAATATTGCCAGCTTCAGCAGATTAATTGGTCAGATCAAATTACCTTTACGCACGAAATCACGCCGCCCTAGCTGCTGCCCTCTCCCTTGCCCGTCGCGCTAGGGCCGCATCAACAGCAGCATCCACAGTTGCTTCATCGGTCCAGCGCCCGTAGTGGGACGAATGGGTCTGGAGGCTATGGCCAAGCAATGCAGCCGCCGCCCGGGGCATGATCCCCAGTTGATGGGGTCGTGTCCTCCTTGGGCACCGGCGCGAACCACCGCAAAATCCAGAAACTGCCTGGTGTACTGCAGCCGCAGCTTTCGTCCTTGGGAGCCAGGCTCCCCGCCGTAACGGCTCACAAGCCCTTGCCCCCACTGGCTTTTGCTAACGGCCGACGTGCTTGAGGCTTGGCATCTGCATCGTTTGGTCGGGCGCTCGTGCTGCTCTTCCGCTGCGCCGGCTCCTGGGCGACGCGGCTTGACAGCGGCGACCAAGCCCCTAAGGTATTCCATGGAGGGAATACTGGATGTGGGATGTCGGTCAGACCGCTGTCTTCGAAGACTGGTGGGGCGAGCTCAGCGAGCAGGAGCAGGACGATGGGACGGCCATCGTCGAGCTGCTCCAGGAAATGGGGCCCCAGCTGCCCTTCCCCCACTCCTCAGGAGTGGAGAGTTCCAGACACAGCCACATGCGCGAGTTGCGCATCCAGTCCCATGGCGACCCCTTGCGCGTTTTTTATGCCTTTGATCCCAGCCGCAGCGCCATCCTGCTGATTGGCGGCAATAAGACCGGCAAGGACAAGCGGTTCTACAAAACGATGGTCCCCAAGGCGGACGCGCTCTACGACGAACACCTCAAAAACCTGCAAGCCCAACCCAAGCCATGACGCGCTCTTTCTCTGAACTCACCAAAGACCTCAGCCCTGAGCGGCGTGAGCGCATTGAGCAGCGCAAGGAGCAGCTGCGGCAGGAAATGACCCTGGCGGAACTGCGCAGGGCCTTTTCACTCAC
>CAJAQB010000023.1 GCA_903943975.1 Synechococcus lacustris
CATCGCCTGCTTGCCCTTGAAGGTGCCGTTGGGGTAGCCAGCCACGCAGCCGTACTTGCTCACCAGGTTCGACAGGGCTTGATAGGCCCAGTCGGTGGGCTGCACGTCGGAAAACTGGCCAACGCTGGTCACCTGACCCATCTGGGCCTCCAGGGCCCGCATGCGGTCGATGTCTTGCTGGTCGACATAACGGTTTACTGGCCCCATGTTCAGCTCTTGGGCTTGGGCTGCCAAAGGCGCCACTACCCCAATTGCCATGGAGGCAAGCAACAGCTTGCGGAATGCGTTCATGGTCCTCACAACCAAAGGAAGGCGCAAAGCGCCGCACTGATAATTCGGCCTTAACCAGCGCAGTGGTGTTCGCGTTGATACAAAACTCCCCCAGGTCGTTCCGGTGCTGAGATTGGTTGTCTCCCCTGGGCTCCCTGTGCTGCTCTGGATCGCCGCCCTAGGGCTGCTGCTTAGCCCAGGCCTAGACCTGCCCCTGCGGGACTGGGACGAAGGAATCGTTGCCCAGGTGGCCCTGGAACGGGCCCTAGCCCTAGCCCATGGCCAAGACCTAGGCAGCCTGCTGCTGCCCAGTTACTGGGGGGCCCCCTATCTCAATAAACCGCCGGGTTTACACCTGCTGATCGCCTCGGTGCTACAGCCCTGGGCCCAGCACGGGCTACTGCCCCCCCCCTGGGCCGTGCGCCTGGTACCGGCCCTGCTGGCCAGTGCCGTGGTGCCCCTGGCCGGGGCGATCAGCCGGCAGCTGCGCCCCCGCGAGCCCAACGCCGCCCTCTGGAGCAGCGCCATCGCCCTCACCCTGCTGCCACTGATGCGCCACGGCCGCCTCGCCATGCTCGATGGCGCCCTGGTGAGTGCCAGCGGCCTGCTCTGGTGGCAATTACTGCGGGCCCGCCAGCGGCCGTTCAGCGCTGGGATTTGGGCCGGCCTGGGGGGTAGCGCCCTGCTGTTGCTCAAGGCCCCCGCCCTGCTGCCGGTGTTGGGGGCAGGGTTGCTGCTGCTGGCCCTCGACCGGACCCTGGATCGCCGGGGCTGGCTGCTGCTCGGCGCTGGCCTCGCCCTGGGGCTATTGCCCGGCCTGGGCTGGCAGCTCTGGCACCTGGTCGCCCGCGGCAGTGGCGCCCTGCTGCTTTGGGGCGGTGATGGGGCCGGGCGGGTGCTGCTCAGCGCCGGTGAGGGCAGTGACCTGGGCTGGCGCCTACCGGTGCTCAAGGTGCTGGAGGGGGGCTGGCCCTGGCTGCCGCTCTGGCCCTTTGCCATGGCCTGGGCCTGGCAACAAAGGCATAAGCCCGAGGGTCGCTGGCCCCTGGGCCTGCAGCTGGCCATGGCCGCCAGCGTTTTGCCCCTACGCACCCAGTTGCCCTGGTACAGCCACAGCCTTTGGCTGCCCTTTGCCCTGGTTTGTGGCCCGCTGTTGGCGGCCCTGGTGGATAGCCCGCGGCTACCGGGGGTGCCGGGGGCCGCGGTGCTGCGACGCTTGCCCTGGTTTTGGCTGCTTTTGGGGGGCCTGCTGCTAGTTGGCGCTGGGCTGCTGCCCGCCTACCGCTGGATCGCCCTGCCCGGCGCCCTGGGCTTGCTGGCGGGGGGCTGGCTGCTGCGGCCGGCGGCCAGGGGGAACCAGCGGCGGCTGGGGGCCTGGGGAATCGTGGCCGGCTGGGGGCTGTCTTTATTTCTGTTGATGCAAAGCCCGCTCTGGCACTGGGAGCTAAACGAACAAACCGCCGTGGCCCCCGGGGCGGCCCTGGGGCGCCAGGCCGAGCCCCACATCCCCCTGGCCCTCTGGGGCATACCAGAACGGCCCAGCCTCAGCTGGCAGAGCCAAAGGCGCTTGCTGCCCCTGCAGGCAGCCCCCGCCGGCCCCCTGCAGCTGCTCAGCCAAGGCCGCGGACCGGTGCCCCAGCTGGCAGGCCACCGCTGCGAAATCAAAGCCAACGGGGAGGATGGCTGGCAACTCTGGCGCTGTGCACCGATCCCGTGAGTGTCCCCAGCCCCCCCCTGAGCCTCACGGTGGTGCTGGCCACCTACAACGAACGCGACAACCTGGCGCCGATGCTGGCCCGGCTCAAGGCGCTGCTGGGCCAGCGTTACCGGCTGGAACTGATCGTTGTGGACGACGATTCCCCCGACGGCAGCTCAGAGCTGGTGCGCCAACTCAGCCGCCAGGATCCCCGCATTCACCTGATCCGTCGGGTGGGCAGAAATGGACTTTCCAGTGCGATCCGCGAAGGGTTGCTAGCCGCCAACGGCGAAGTGGCCGTGGTGATGGATGCCGATGGCCAGCATGAACCGGAGGCGGTGGATCTGGCCGTGAAGCAGTTGCTGCAAAGCAAGGCCGACCTGGTGGTGGGCAGCCGCTTCCATCCAGGGGCCCACATCGATGGGCTCTCGGCCGAACGGCAACGGGGTTCCGAGCGGGCCAACCAACTGGCTCGGCTCACACTGCCCGCCTACGCTCAACTCTCTGATTACATGAGCGGCTTCTTCGCCCTGCGCCCAGACCGTTGCGCCAGCGCCATTCGCGCCGTGGATGTGTCGGGTTTCAAATTCCTATATGAGCTGTTGGCGGTGAGCAAAGGAAAGCTGCAAGTAGAGGAGATTCCGCTGCACTTCCAACCGCGCCAAAGCGGCAGCTCCAAGCTCGACAACGCCGTGGTCTGGGACTGGCTGGTGTCTGTGGTGCACACGGCCACATTTCGGGTGGTGCCGCGCCGGGCGGTGAGCTTTGGCCTGGTGGGGCTGAGCGGGGTGGCGGTGCATTTCGCCATCTATGGCCTGCTGCGCAGCCAGGGCTTGGCCTTCCTGCCCACCCAGGTGGTGGCCGTGGTGCTGGCGGCCAGCTCCAATTACTTAATTAACAACTCCCTCACCTTCCGGGCCCGGCGCCTGCGCGGCGCAGCGATTCCGGCGGGGCTGATCAAATTCCTGCTGGTTTCCTCCCTGGGGATGGCCGCCAACGTGGGGGTGTCGACAGTGGTGTTTGCCAGCCTCCACGGCGGCCCGATCGCCCTGCTGGCCCTACTGGCCGGCATCCTCGTGGACTTCGTTTGGAAGTACGCCGCCTCCTCCCGCTTCGTGTGGAACGTTCCCTACTGAGGCTGCTGCTGGGCAGCTGGGCCCTCAGCCGCCTGCTGCTGCTTGCCCCCCTGCTGGGCCACCCCTTCCCCCAGGTGCTGCGCCAGTGGGACACGCTGCATTACCTGGCCATCGCCCAGCACGGGGCCCAGGGGCCCTTGTATGCCTTTTTTCCGCTTTTTCCGGCCCTGCTGGGGGCCCTCAGCCAGCAGCAGCCCATCGCCTTTCTCTGGCTGGGCTTTCTGCTTTCAAACCTGGCCTTCCTCGGGGCGCTGTTCTTGCTGCAGGCCCAGGCCCAACAGCTCTGGGGCCCTGGCGCCGCCCGCTGGACCGTGCTGCTGGCCTGTTTCAACCCCTTCAGCCTGTTCTGCTCAATTCCCTACACCGAGGCGCTCTACCTGCTGCTCACCGCCGCTGCCCTGGCCAATGGCGGCATCGGCCCCTGGGCCGGCCCCAGCGGCGCCCTAGCCGCCGCCACCCGCCCCACCGGCATCCTGCTGCTGCCGGGCCAACTACTCCAGGCGCTGCGTCAGCCAAGCCAGAGGCGCCAGGCCCTACTGGCAGCAGCGCTCACGGGCCTCGGCTTTGGGGTGGTGCTGCTGCTCGGCTGGCAGGGCAGCGGCGACCCCTTCGCCTTTTTGCATGCCCAGCAGGCGGGCTGGGGCCATCGGCCTGGTTTCAACCTCAGTGGCCTGCCCCGCTGGCAGCGGCTGACCAGCCAGATCCTGCTGGGGCCCGTGAACACCGATGCCGGCCAAATCCTTGATTACTGGTATCCCCTGGGGATGCTGCTGCTGCTGGCCATTGCCCTCACGGCGCTGGTTCAACGGCACCAACGGCCCCAGCTCAGCCTCGGCCTCGGCGGCTTTGCCCTGCTAAGCGGCTGGCTGCTGGGGGGTAGCCCCTTTTTGAATGGCGCCATGGTGCTGGGCAGCCTTGGCCTGCTGGCCTGGGGCCTAAGGCGGCTACCACTGATCCAAACAAGTTTTGCCCTTTTCAGCCTCGCCGCCTACCTGCTCAAGCAGAACACCATCAGCCTCGAACGCCACCTCTATGCCACGGTGCCACTGCTGTTGCTGCTGGGCCTCTGGGGCAGTGAACACCCCCGCTGGGCAAAACTGCTGCTGGGCTTTGGCAGCTTGCTCTGCGTGGTTTTTGGTTTTCGCTTCGCCAGCGGCGGCTGGGTGGGCTGAGTTCAGCGGAACGCTGCCGCCCCACAGGCCCGGGCGGCTGGGGTGGTGCTGGCGCCCCGCTGCAACACCAACGCCCCATCGGCGCAATGGGCCACCCCATAGCTGCCCTGGTCCAGCAGCTGCAGGGTGCGGGCCTTGAGCACCGCATAGCCATCGCGTTCGTAGTCAAAAGCCTGCAGAAATGGCTTCTGGTAGCGGGGCACCAGGGCAATCCAGTCCACCGCCTGGGGCTTACCGGTGCGGTCTAGGTAATCCGAGTGATACGGATAACGCAACAGCACCTGCCGTTGGGCCAGCCTTGGCAGCAAAGGCGTTTGCGCCGCCACCGATGCCCCCGCCGGGATCACCGCCAGGGCCCCTAGGGCCGCCTGGCGGCGGGCCCATTGTTCCGGTATCCCCGCCTGGGCCCAGGGCTTGATGCTGTCTGGGATCAGGGCCGAAAAGCTTTGGTGGGGATTGGCGGAAATGGCCAGCACCAACGACAGGCCGATCGCAGCGGTCCAGCAGCGCCGGAACCAACGCCGCTCAAACAACTCCGGGTGGGAGTGCCACCAAAGGGCCGCCCCGGCAAATACCCCTGGGGCCAGATAGAGCACATAGCGCAAGGTGGTGGCCAGGGCACTGAAACCCTTGGCCGCCAGGGCCACAAACAGGGGCGCAGCGATCAACAGCCAGCCATCCAGCGATAGCAGCGGCACCAGGGCCAGGGGCAACATTGGTGCCAGCAGATATTCGAGGCTGCGGCCCGGTGGTGACACCAGCTCCTGCAGCAACAAGCCCGGCTGGTGCAGCATCACCGCCAACAATTCCAGGGTGCCCCCGGAGCGCCCCTGCAGGAACTGACCAAACTTCTCATTCATGAAGCGGTCGTTTACATCCGCCCCCAACAGCGGTTGCAGCCAGGCGGTAACCAGCACCACATAAACCAGGGAATAAAGCAGTACCGCCAGGCCCCAAAGGCGGCGGCGGCCCCCAAGCCGCAACAGCGCCCAGCCACCGATGCCAAAACTGAGGATGCCCGCATCACCCCGCACCAGGGTGATCAGCACGGCGGCCCCCAGGGCCCAAAGACCCTCCCCCCGCAGCAGGGCCCAGATCAGCAAAAACCCCAGCAGCGGGATGCTGGAGAGGTCGTGGAAGTTTTCCAGCAACGGCCCGATCACGGTCACCGAGGCGAAGTAGGCAAAGCAAATTCGGGCCGCGATCGGGGCTGCCACCTGCTCCCGGGCCAGGGCATACAACACCAGGCCGGCGGCAGTGAGCAAGCTCACCTGCACCAGGGGCAGGGCATAGATCCCCAGCAGGGCCACCAGCGGGATCCAGAGCAGCGTCAGCAGATTGAGGTGCTGGCTGCTGTGCAGATAACCCAGCTGGGGCAGTTGCCCCTGCAACTTCACCGCCGCCGACAACTCCGAGGAGAGGGTGCTTTCAAAAAAGCGCCCCTGGCCCCCCGACCAAAGCTCCTGCAGGAACAAACCCTGGTCAAAACTGGCGGTGAGTCCCTCCAGGCGCCAAAGCTGCAAGCCCAGCCCCAGCGTGAAAAACAACGCCGCCACCGCCCATACCTGCCGCCGCCCGGGATCCGGCTTCTGCATGGTTCAGTGGAAGCTGTGCTGCAGCTGATTCTCACCGTTGGGCCTTCTCCCCTGGCTGCCGCTGCTGCTCGGCCTAGTGCTGCGCCTGGTGAACCTGTCGGCGCCGATCCTGGGGGTGCACAGTTGGCGTCAGGCAGACACCGCCGGCTTAGCCCGTAATTTTCACGATCAGCAGCTGCCGATCTGGCTGCCCCAGGTGGATTGGGGGGGCGCCGGCCCTGGCTTTGCCGAAACCGATTTTCCGATTTATTCCTACGCCGTTTCGTTGCTTTACAACGTTTTTGGCGTGCACGAATGGCTGGCCCGGGCCCTCTCGCTGCTCTGCAGCCTCGGCGCCCTTTGGCTGATCCAACGGCTGGGCCAGCGGCTGCTGGGCCGGGAAGCCGGTTGGTGGGGGGCCCTCTTCTTTGCGGTACTGCCCCTGTCTGTGTATTACGGCCGCACGGTGCAGCCGGAGGCGCTGCTGTTGCTCTGCAGTGCCCTGGCCCTGGAACGGGGCCTGGCCTGGGGGCAATCCGGTCGCCGCCAAGACCTGGCCTTGGTGGGCCTCGGCCTCGGCGGCGCCGCCCTGATCAAGGTGCTGCCGCTTTTCTGGCTAGGGGTACCGCTGCTCTGGATTGCCTGGTGTCGCTACGGCCCCCGGATCTGGCGCCAGCCGGGGCTCTGGCTCATGGCCCTGCTGGTGCTGGCCGCCACGGCCGGCTGGTACAGCCACGCCCACCAGCTCTATCTGCAAACCGGCCTGAGCTTCGGCTTCTGGGGCGCCAAGGCCGCCCGCTACAGCTGGACTGAGCTGCTCAGCCTCAGCTACTGGGGCGACATCCTGCTGCGCACCAGCGTGCGGGGCCTGGCGGTGCTGGGGCTGCCACTGCTGCTGCTGGGCCTCGCCCTACCCCGCCGCAAACCGGAGGAATGGCTGCTGCCCCTGGGCTTAGGGGCGGTGCTGCTGGCCGGCGCCGTGGCCCCCAGCTCCAGCCATATCCATGAGTACTACCAGCTGCCGCTGCTGCTGTTTGCCTGTCCGCTGTTGGGCAAGGGCTGGGTACAGCTCTGGCGGGCGGCCAAACCCAGGGGCCAGCTGCTGCTCCGCCTCGGCCTGGGGCTGCTGCTGCTCACCAGCCTCACGGTGTTGAGCCTGGATTACTGGGCCAAGGAAAATCCCCTGGGTAATCCCACCTGGGCCCTGGCCCAACGGGTGCAACGGGAAACCCCGGCGGGCAAGCCAGTGCTGAGCGTTACTGGTGGTGATCCCACCTTGCTTTATCTGAGCGGGCGCAAGGGCTGGCTGCAACAGCCCGAGGGCCCCAGCGCCCCCCTCCTAGCTGAGCTAGCCCACCAGGGGGCCAGCGCCGTGGTGGGCTCCTGGGACTGGATTGAGAACTACAACCCCTTCCCAGACGGCCCCGTAAAAACCCAGCTGCGCCAACTACTCAACGCTGGAATTAAGACCACGGCAAAAACCAAGCCGGACTATGTGGTGCCCCTGCCGCTAGCTGGCCAAGGGCCGAAGGCCCCATAAACGATGCCCCCGGCGGGCACCGATCCAAGGGGATCAGGCTCACCGGGGGCTCTCGCCGGGTCCGCTCTGGCGCGGAACCGTTTGATCAGGAAGACGATGCCTGAATCAGGCGGCCTTCTCCGCGATCAGCAGACCCTGAATGAAACAACTGTGAGACACGGGCACCTCCTCCTTGGGGGGAAAGCACTAGCCGGCGGAGCCTTCGGCAGATCTGGTGCAGGCACCTTCGCTGCCACCCCACTGCTAGTAGAACGGCGTCACTCTAAGCAATTAGAGAGCATTACCGCGGGGTAAAACTTCTTCGGGGAAGATGAAGTTTTCGTGCGGCTGATCAGCCGGGGCCATCCAGGCCCGCAGACCTTCGTTCAGAAGAATGTTCTTCGTGTAGAAGGTTTCAAATTCAGGATCTTCAGCGGCGCGAATTTCCTGGCTTACAAAG